>CBDFGC010000031.1:0-32371 GCA_965246935.1 Chitinophagaceae bacterium
GTAAACCGGTCGGTTGTAAAGCGGTAGCCCTTGTAGCGGATTACCTGAAAATCCCTCATACTGCGTTCAATTTCCCAGCTATGTGCCGGGTTTATTTTACTCCAGAGGGTAGATAAGATGAACCGGGTGTTACCGTGGTATACCGTTGTATCGTTCACCAGAAAAACATTGTTGCGGATTTTTTCGTGCCGGGTACCACTACGTTTTGCCGCATCGGTATGGTAGTACTCGTGGTTACCGGGTAGCCAGTAAGTATATGCAAAATGATCGGCCACGTACTTAAAGAAATCAGCATGTTTGTCCATCACAGAAAAAGGAACGATGTCGCCTGCCAGGATTAGTAGATCCCCCACTGGTTGTATCGGATTTGCTTTCAGCCGGGCTTTATTAGCCGGAAACTCCAGGTGCAGGTCGGAACAGTATTGTATGGTCATGTGGTGATTGCGATTGTTTAGTAAACAGATTGAACAGAAACGATGTGCCTGGCGGGCCTTGTACAAACCATCTTTAAAATCTACGTCAACGCCTATCTTAGCGGCTGCCTCATGTATATATATATCGCCGCTATGCAAAAAAAAGTATTAGTCGTAAAATTAGGTACAGCGGTTATTACCAACAGTGAGGGTAAAATCGACCATCGCATTATCAAAAAAGTTGCTGCACAAATCGCGGAACTGAATGCTACCCATCATGTGGTGTTAGTGTCCAGTGGTGCGGTAGGTAGCGGAAAATTGTTTTTTAAAAAATACAGGGGTACGCTAACCGAGCGCAAAGCTGCCGCAGCAGTTGGTAACCCCATGTTGATACAACAGTACCATAAATGCTTTTCGCCATATGGTATTACGGTAGCGCAGGCCCTTTGCGAAAGACATCACTTCAGCAATCGCAAACAATTTATCCAGTTGAAAGAAACCTTTGAGGAATTTTGGCGCAATAATATTTTACCGGTGGTAAACGAAAATGATTTGGTAAGCAATGTAGAATTAAAATTTTCGGACAACGATGAACTGGCTACCCTGATTGCCATCGGCTTTAATGCGGCAACGCTGATGCTTTGCACTTCCGTTGGCGGGCTGCTGGACAACGAAAAGCAGATTGTGCCAGTGGTTCAAGCCATCGATTCCAAAGTGATGCATTTTGTGACCGAAGAGCGGAGCAGCGGTGGCTTAGGTGGCATGTTATCTAAACTTACTTCTGCCAGGCTGGCCAATTCGCTGGGAATAAAAGTAATTATCTGTGGGCTCCGGGGCACACAACCGTTGCAGCTTGCATTGGATGGGAAGACGGGCACTACCTTTCTGGCCAAAACATCGAACTTAAAAGCCCGGCAAAAATGGCTGGCAAGCGGTTCCATTACTATCAGCAGTATTTACCTGGATGCCGGTGCCAGCAAAGCCCTGCACAGTCGCAAAAGCCTGCTAACGGTAGGTATAAAAAAATGTAGTGGCTATTTTATTGCCGGCGAAGTGGTTCAGCTATTGGATGAAACGGATACCATTATCGGGGTGGCAAAAACCAAACTTGGCAGTACGGAAATAGCGGCGCAGGCCGGGCAAAAAAAGGGGATCGCAGCACACACGGATGATATTGTTATTTTTTAAGGCCTCCTCACCCGTCCTCTCCTCCAACGGAGGAAAGGTGCCCCTGTGAAGCTTTGTAAATTTCCTCTTTCGAACTTCAACACTGCTATAGCTTTTGGAAAGTTTGAGAACTTTCCAAAAGTTTATAGGAACAACCGAAATTTTACTCAATTAACATAGTAATTCACACACATAAATGAAAAAATAGTTACATGGAATCCATTTTACCGCTCATTAAAAAAGCCTGGCAGGCCGCACCTGCATTGCGGGCAACTACGGATGCGCAATTGCAAAAAACGTTGCTGCTGCTGGCAGATGCGTTGGAGCAACAGCAAGAACTTATTTTACAGGCCAATAAAAAAGATGTAGACAAACAAGATGCTGTCAACCCACGTACCGACCGGCTGCGACTGGATTCTATACGAATAAAAAACATTGCCGATAGCATTCGCAAGGTAAGCAGCCTACCCAGCCCCGCTAACCAAATAGTGGTAAAGCGCCAATTGGCAAACGGGCTTTATTTAGAAAAGAAACTGGTGCCGCTGGGCGTAGTAGGTGCCGTATACGAAAGCCGGCCGAATGTAACTTTTGATATTGCCGCCTTGTGCATCCGCAGCAGTAATGCCTGTGTGCTAAAGGGTAGTAGCGAAGCCGAATATACAAACAAGGCTGCGGTACAAATCATTCACGAGGTACTGCTGCAAAACGATTTGCCGGCTGCCATTGTAACCCTGTTGCCTCCGGCCAGGGAAAGCGTTGCGGAATTATTTACGGCTACCAAATATGTGGATGTGATTATTCCCCGCGGGTCGGACGCCCTGATACGTTATGTGCGGGAAAACAGCCGGGTACCGGTAATAGAAACCGGCGCCGGCGTTTGCCATGTGTACATAGAGCGGGAAGCAGATTTGGAAATGGCTTCAGCAATTGTTGTTAATGCAAAAGTGAGCCGCCCGTCCGTATGCAATGCCATGGATACGTTATTGGTAGATGCTGCTGTTGCGCCCACTTTTTTACCGATGCTGCTGCCGGATTTTGAGAAATACACGGTGGAGATTTTTGCCGATTCAACTGCTTATACAATACTGAATAGCTATCCTTATTTACAACATGCTATTGCATCAGATTTTGGCCGGGAATTCCTGGATTTAAAATGTGCGATTAAAGTGGTAGCTAATATAGCAGAAGCACTGGACCATATCAGCGAATATTCTACCAAACATTCGGAAGCTATTGTAACTGAAAATAAGGAAACTGCCGAAACCTTTCTGGAACAGGTTGATGCTGCTGCGGTGTACCATAACGCATCTACCCGGTTTACGGATGGGGAGGCGTTTGGCCTCGGCGCTGAAATTGGTATCAGCACCCAAAAACTGCATGCCCGTGGCCCGTTTGCATTGGAAAAACTGGTTACAGAAAAGTGGGTATTGCGGGGCAATGGGCAGGTGCGGTAGAATCTAAAAGGAGATTAACCGGTTACGGTTAGAAATAGTTGTTTTAGTAATCGCCGGGGCTGTACAATATCGACAATTGCCTTGTTTTATTTTGATATAAAAATTAATGTAAATAAATGGATAAGTAGCTACGGGAATGCGATGGCTGATGCAGGCAGCACAGGAAAAATTGCGCAACGGCATTTGCAACAACCCCGGTTGAAATTGACATCATCATAAGAAAATAATTTACACATGTTCGCATACATTCCTTTTTCTATATTGATCCTGGGCTTCTTTTATCTTACCTATAAAAACAGTCCTAAACATGCCTGGATATTACTGGCAATTGTTGCCGTAAGCGTAGGAATTGGTTTTATTAAGCCGTTGGAAAAATACATGCTGATAGATGTGGTACTGGCTATCGTAGGGATCTTTATTGTTATTATTCAATCCCGGAAAGTTAGAGAGAAGTCAATACAGAACTGGTTTGCAGCAAATGGATTTCGAAGCGCAGATGTGCCTTTTGTAAAAGCTTTGTTTAATGATACAGTTATTGGAACCAACAACTATTATGCGTACAAAAATGAACTGATATACGGGGGTAAAAAGATTCCCTTTGTGTTGGGTGTGCGCTCTCATTCGCAAATTAGTGGCAAAATACCTACTATAAATTTCCATTGTGCGTATTACTTTAAAGAAGGTATAGATGCGGATACACTTCAGCAAAAATTGATGGTTGCCAAAGAAGCTACGCCGCATACCGGTCTGTTAAAAAGCCAGTTGCGGTATTTTGACCTGAAGGATTGCGATATTGTGAAGCAGTCCATAGGTGGCGTTGTAATAAGGTGGAAAGTTCCCCACTCAGTAGAAGGATATAGTGAACGTTTTGAATGGATAAAGAAAACGTTTGCAAATTGAAAAGATATTGGATCATGTGGGTGGAAGGGTATACCAAACCTAAGTTGTGCATTTGCTGTTTTAAAAAATCTTGTATAAATTTGGGACTCGTTGCAAACGAAATCTAATCTAATAGATCTATGCATCCATATATTCCCCATCTGCTGGCCGATATTGCCGCCGCTCACCGGCCTGAAACAGATGTACTCAGAGAAACGACTTCCTGGCAAACGTTTGAAGAAGAAATGGAAGAAATTGAAAGATGGATAGCCGGGGAGAAGGCGCCGAATACATTCGGACATTGGTGTGGCCTGGAAGCATCCGGATTCCCGCCATCAGAGCAGCTAAGCATTGAAGACATGATTACGGTGTGTAAAGCATTCGACCGGATGATGTATTCCTGGAATTTATCGATAGACCTGCCTGAAAAATTTCCTGGGCACCTTAAATATAGCTTTCGGGTAAATACATTAAACGAGAAAACAGCAATTTTAAGCTGCGGCATGATGAGTTTTGACTACTGTACGGGCCATGCACCGGATTGCATCTTTAAAGAGTATTGCCCCTGCCTGAAAATACGGAACAGGTCCACGGAAAATGATCCGGATGATATAACCGACCTGCCGGCTGATGAGCTGCAGGAAAACAATCCGGGGATGAATAAAGAAGATCCGGATATTGATTTGCCTTTTTGAATAATTGATCTAAGTTAAAACTTGCTGTTGTCATTTAAATATAAGCTACGTAGAAACAGGACGTTGAAAACATCCGGCTGGCTTACAATAATTTCCATATCGTTTCTGCAAAGTATGGATTCTTTACCTGTCTAAATTCAGTGTAAGAAGCCGTTAATTATAATGCGCAAATTCGAAACGTCGACTCCTATTTCTTACTCGTATCCTCTCTCATAATCTCCCGGTTAAATGGCCTTATAATTAACCGTGAAGAAGTATTGTAAGAAAAATATTTACCCAGCCAGCCGATGAATACGGTAATCCTGTTGCGAACACCAACCAGTGAAAATAAGTGTACAAAGCACCACAGTATCCATGCCCGGAAGCCTTGGGTTTTGAAGCGTCCAATGTCTGCTACGGCTTTGTTGCGGCCAATCGTTGCCATACTGCCTTTGTCGTTGTACTTAAAGGGGGTCATTTCTTTTTGAGATAACAGGGCCAGCAGATTTTTGGCTAAAGTCCTTCCCTGCTGTATCGCTACCTGTGCTACACCCGGATGGCCGTTTGGTGTTTCTGTAGTGACTACGGCTGCCACATCGCCAACGGCAAAAATGTTTTCGTAGCCTTTCACCCGGTTATACTCGTCTGTTTGCAGGCGGTGGCCGCTTACGACGGCATCTGCCGTAATGCCTTCGGGAAAATCGCCTGCCACACCGGCTGCCCACAATACATTACGGGTTTTAATGATAGTACCGTCGTTAATGGTAAGCGTTTCACCATCAAAGCTTTTTACCCGTACTCCGTTGTGCAGCACTACACCAAATTCCTCCAGGTATTGCTTCGCTTTTGCCGAAGCCTCTTCGCTCATTACAGCCAACACTTCTGGTTTGCTTTCCACCAAAAATACCCGCATGTCCGCCGGCTGTAAGGTTGGATAGTCTTTCACAAGAATATGATTTTTAAATTCGGCCATGGCGCCGGCCAACTCCACACCGGTAGGGCCGCCGCCCACAATTACGAACGTCATCATTTCTTCTTTTTCTACCGGGTCTTTTTCAGTAACGGCACATTCCAGGCTCTGCAAAATCATGCTTCGCAGGTTCATCGCTTCCGGTACTGTTTTCATGCCCATGCAATTATGCTCCAGCACTTTATCGCCAAAAAAATTGGTAGCGGCGCCCGTAGCCAGCACTAAATAATCGTACGTAAATTCCCCGATGGTTGTATCGACCGTATTTTTTTCGGGGTTTATTTTCAATACATCGGCCAGGTGGAAGTATAGATTCTGATGGCGCTGAAAAATCCGGCGGATCGGAAAAGCAACCGTTTCAGCTTCCAGTGCACCGGTTGCTACCTGGTATAGCAAAGGCTGAAACGTATGGTAGTTATGCCGGTCAATCAGCACTACTTCTACCGGTTTATCTTCCAGATGTTTGGCCAGTTCAAGGCCTGCAAACCCGCCACCAATAATGAGTATTCTGGGGCAGGTGTTCTTTTTTTCATTCATCATAAACGGCTGTTTGCAAAAAGCAGACCTCAACCCCCGGCCCCTTCTCCACCGGTGGAGAAGGGGTGTCCACTTGTAAGGGCATAACGAAATCGGCCTGCGGGTTTAAGAAAAAATATCCTCAATTTAGGTAATAACCACATATCGTATCAACTAACTATTCATCACTTAGCACACCGTAATATAAATTATTTTAGAAGTCACCCCGGCCTGTTTCCTCAGTTCGGAATTTGAGAGCTACACTTATTTATGTTACAATATAGTATAGATATGCACTGTTATATTCAACAGTTATCTAAAAGGGTAATTAAAACCGGTGCATCTATTCTACCGGTAAATAACCAGCTTTTCGCTTGTTAGATTTTTCCCATCTGTATTAAATATAGTTATCGTATACAAACCGGCAGGCAATTGGGGCAATGGAACGGTGGAAGTGCCGCTG
This sequence comes from Chitinophagaceae bacterium, assembly GCA_965246935.1. Taxonomy (GTDB): domain Bacteria; phylum Bacteroidota; class Bacteroidia; order Chitinophagales; family Chitinophagaceae; genus JAZKFT01. The sequence continues at coordinate 6,537 of CBDFGC010000031.1, forward strand.
TTACCAATGATTTGTTTTATAAAAACGGGTACACCTGCTGCATTTGCAATCGCAAGCCGGTAGGTTGGTACCATACGTCCGGAGAACGTAAGCCTGATAAAATCTTTGGCAGGGTTGGGATAGATGCTGATGGTGCTGCCATTTTTATTAACCAGTACCAGCACAATATCCGAGGTGGTTGTTTTGCCATCCTTATCTACCTGAACCAAACGATAGAAATTTTTGCCATCCTTATAATTGAGATCATCAAACGAATAGCTGTTGCCGGCACCGGTAATGCCGTTTCCTGCCACCCGGCCAATAGTAGTAAAATTTGTACCATCCCGGCTGGCAGTAATGTCAAAATAAGCATGGTTTATTTCCTGTGTGGTAGACCAGTTCAGACGTATGCTGTTGCCGGTGTAGGCGCCGGAAAAACTCAGCAGTTTTACAGGGAGCGGCAGCAACGGGGTGATGGGGGCAGTTACTTCTACATAGGCTGTATCCACTTTGCCGTTATAGGAAGCCACTATCATATCGTAACCTACATTAATGCCTTTAAAACCATAAGTAGCTGCGGCTGCATTTCCTTCCGTAAAACTACTATAGGTAAGGCCCGGTATAAAACTAATATCTCTGACGGTATCCCGGTAATAACCCAATACCTGCACAAAAAGGCTATCCGGCTTTACTACTTTTAATTCCGTTTTATTTTGAATGCGAATGCTGTCCAGCAAAGCAGTTGTACTCAGCCCGACGTTCATATACAAAGTATCAACTGCTACGGCGCCGTTATCGCTGAATCCAATAGCAGAAATTCGCATTTGCCCCAATGCCTGCTTTGGTACCGGCAGCAGGAACTGCCCGTTATTGCTGCTCCGGATATCATTAAGCGGTTCGGCTAACGAAGGTGATTCATAAGCAACCAGTACGTTTTTAATATTGCGGCTACCGGTTATATTCACTATTACCGTGTCACCATATTTTTTTGTAATACCGGTTAATGCAGAGTCAATGGTGATAAACGAGGTGTCGGCTTCCGCATGAGAAGCAGTTGTACGCTGCAGGTTGGGCAGAAAAGTGTATTGTAACGTCGGCGGATCGAACGGTGCTTTTGTAAATGCAGATAAATTAGTCGGGTTTTGCCGCAGCAGCGCTGTTACTTCCGGCATTACCAGCGGATGGTCAACTACGGCAATACCGTCTTCCGAAATAGGAGTAAATTTTTGTTTACTGTGCGAAATGTTCACATTGGGATAAAGTGCAGGAAAATTACTAACCGCAGTATAGGAAAGACCGCCCCGCTGACTGTTTAACGGCACGACGAAATCATTTTCTTCTCCGCTGTAAATTTCCCTGATACAATTGTTGAGCGGGCCTTCCAGGCACAAGGTCCCCATTGCCAGCATTTGTATACGCAGCCGTAAAATAACTTCTCTCAATCCCGGAATAAGTAAAAGGCCGTTACTTACCAACGGCACCAGTAATTGAGACCGGAGGGTGTTAAACTGATACCTGGTGATAATGGCGTGTTTGGGAACCTTATCATTCAATCGGTTTGGCCCGTTGAGCACAGACCGGATAGCAGGATCATCCACCCGTAGTTCATTAGCAGCTTCTATGCTTGAGTTGTATTTAGTTCCACCCTCTTCATCGCTAAGTGATAGTTTAGCCATCAATGAGCCAAATTTTATAGGAATACCTACCTTTTTATACCCCACATAAATTACCCGCTGGTCGGTTATCAGGTTAGCCGTTTGCGAACCGGAGTGAGGCGTATTAAGGGTAATCAGCTTATTTACATCATTGCGATAGGGTATATCCGGATACGTACTTTGGAGATAGATTCTTGAAAAAATACCACCGCGGCTATGCCCTAATATATTCACTTTACCGGCAGATATTTTATTACGGGCACAATTTTCCAGCAGCTTATCAATTCCTTTAGGCACTTCTGTGCGGTAGTCATAAGTAGCTGTAGCAGGTTCTTTATGATTGGCAGTAGTGTACCAGATGCGCAACAACTGGTAAGGCTCATAATTACCGGATGTGTTTTTTAAATATTCTTCCATGTTCTGAAATGATTGTACGCTTGACCATACGCCATGCACCATCAGTACCGGCGGATGCACAATATTTAGTATGTATTTAAAAATAATGGTATTGGTAACCGTGTCTTTCAGATACATTGTATAGGTCACTTTTTTTTCATTGTCGCCCTGATACACGTAAGCCGGTGCCCGGTACACATAAATAAGGCTGTCTGTTATCTGGTTACGTGGCTTTAATAATTCAAATTGCCCGTACTGGTCGGTAAAATGATCGTTGGCTACTGTTGCTGAAGTTATGTACAGCACTTTGTTTTGCGGATCATTGCCGGTATATACAAATAAAGTGGACCGGCTGCTATCTGCTGCTACGCTTATCTCCAGCGGGTCGCCATTACAGTCTTTGTCATAATTATCTACAGTGGCGCAGGCCAGCAAAATGCGTTTGGCAGTTAATTCGTTGTCTTTTACGGGATGTATCATATTATATACATTCATATCGCTTTCTATCAGTTTTGCGATGCCTGCACTGGTACTTACCCAAACAGCACCGCCTTTGTCCACCACTACACCGGTAATATTATTGCTGGGCAGGCCCTGGCTCATAGTATAAAACCGGTAAGAAGCATCACTGCTAAAAGCACCTTCCCCTTTATAAATCAGTAGCCCGTTATTGGTGCCGATAAATACTTCGCCCATGTTATTGGAAGCAATGGCATTTTGATTAACAGCGGAACCTGCGGGTAGAATTGTTGGCCGGCCTGCATAAACCCAACCGGTATCTACCTTAACACCAATGCCTTTACCCTGGTTAAAACCAACCCATACCCGGCCCTTCTTATCAAAATGAATAGCCATAGCCTGTGCATTGTTATTGGCTGCCCCCAGTGGTAATGGTGAATTGGTTTCGTTGATCTCACCAAGATAAGTGCCATCCAGCGACCAGCGGCAGATACGGGAATTCTGAAATGGAAAGGCATTATACGATGCCACACCCACCCATACCTGGTTTTGGGCATTGCCTATGCCAATACCTGGGCATAGCCTTGTTCCGGCTGATTGGCTAATGGGTGTATTAACCGTATAAGCAGGATATGGCTGCAGGCCGTTAGGTATGGTATCGAAGGTTGACATGGCCGGTGTTTTAAATCCTACACCTCCGGGATACACTATGTAAGAAGGATTGCCTCCGGCCACTGTAAGGTCATGATATCTGTGGCAGGTCCATACTTTACCGTTCTTATCAATCGCAATACCTTCTGTTCGCCGGGTAGGCAGGCCATGGGGAATAGCGTGTGATGTCAGGGTCACGTTACCATAGTGCGTACGCTGGGCCGGATTAGCCCGGTTAATAAAATCTACCCCGCCGAAGGTAGCCACTGATGAAGAACCGTTTTGTCCTTCATGGGCAACCCAGATACCGCTGAGACCATCAGCCGCCAGCCCTTTGATGATTACATTTTTGAAATTATCGCCGTTCAGCAGAACCGGTATTGGTAAATCCCCCGACATTTTTATCAATCCGTTACCGGTTGTACCCGCCCATATATCATTGGCAGAGTCCACCGTTATGCAGTTAAATGCCAGATCGGTACGATACGTTTTTACAGATAGCTTAGCGGGATTCTGAGCATGCACGAAAGCACATACTAACAGGAAAAGTATTACGGGTAGCAGTTTTTTCATAACAGTAGTTAATGATGATTTTGGTAGTTGGATGGGGAGGGGTGAAAGTAATGTAACTATTTGTCAATGTCAATAAGAGAAATAATGGGTAGATAGGGTAGTACGCAGGGCTGTTGAATTCTGGCGCCGGACTCTGTCCGGTGCCGAAATGTTACTTATCTCACCTTAGTTTTAAGGAGCTATGGGGTGTGAACTTCACCTGTTTTTTGCCACTTTATTGCTTTTTGAAGATAAGTAACAGGTATGCACCGCACAGAGTCCGGCGCAAGTGTGAGTCCAGCCCCAGATTGCAACTGCCCCGGGGTAGTACGTATGCCTGGCAATTAATTTTTGAACAATAAGCATTTCACCCCGTTTTCAGTTGCCGTTGGTATATCATTCTGAAAATCCAGCTTCCTTCAAACATAGTATGTTCTCAAAACCAATTATTTGGTTTTATAGAAAATACCTGTAGTGTCAACAAGTTGCTTTTCCTGCCGGCACATAAAGGTTCATAGCAGTCGTAGTGCTTTTGGGAACCTGTATGGCATGTTTGCTCATCCTCATACGATCATTGCTCAATCGTACAAATTATTTGATTACACTCATCGCATATTTGCCTTTATATATTTTATGTCTTTTTAATAAAAAAAATTTTTATCATGAGCACTTTAAGTATTCCGGCCTTTCATGTATCGGACAAGAGCAAAGTACAAGGCGTTGGCGATGTTTTTATCCAAAGCAGAAAAGATGCTGCTTCATCAGGTGTATTCACCTTACGGCTCGATGTAAAATTCGACCCTGCTGCTGATCTTTATCCCATTGGCACTTTATTCATTAAAACGGATCTCAACGATGGCGCCAAGGGGGCTTTTACTGCCACATCAATTGAGTTAATTAATTCATACGGCAGAATTACTCCTACGGTTTATATTACCGGCAGGTGTAATGATGATATACAACCGGATGCAAAGGGATGCCGCTTTTGGGTGATGATTGCCGGTAATAAAAAAGCGGCTCAGGACGGAACACCCGATGTCGTTGGTTTTGCTGTTCATGATAATAATGGCAACCGAATTGCCTATGGAACCGGACCAGTAAGAACAGGCGATTTTGAAGTAGAGCCGGAATAGTAACAGATTCAATTTGGTTGTGGACTTCCTCTAACTGTTTAGACCCACATTTGCCTATTGCCTATTGTCTATTCCCTGTTTGAATCTGGTATTTATACTGTATAATAACATGTAGGTTTCGAAAGATTTATCCCTTTAAACAGCTATATAAAAAGACCGCCTGCTTTTTAGCAGGCGGTCTTTTTATATAAGTATAACTTTTACTTTTTCACCATGCTGCCCCAGATTGCGGGGTTTACTTTTACCGGATACTTTTTCTTAAGTGCTGTCAGCCACGCTGTTTCCAACACCTGCTGGTAATCGTTTATTACAAAGCCACGGGCTTCCTCAAAGCTGCGCTGGCCGGGCTGGTCTATTACATTTACAATATAGCAAAAAGTCTGGCTGCTATCCTGCGGATTTACAACCACCGGCGTAAACGTGTTTGGCAACAGCTTCAGCTTTGCATTCGGCGGAACAGGAATCTGCCCCTGCTCAAAACGGTTGCTATCAGCCAGCATCCGGGTATCCATACCGGCTGCAATCTGTCGCCAACTGCCCCAATTATTTTCCATTTGCCGGCGGGCTGTATCGGTAGTTACTGCGTCGGTTCCTGTTATAATAATCGCATTTACACTGGGCCCCCATTGATACTTCGCTATGTTGGCCGTGTAATACTTCTGAAGGCCAGTACTATCGGAAGCGGCTTTGTCCCATACCATTTTTTGGGTAACCTCAAAGTTGAGATTGGCATCTTTAAATTCCTTGACCTGGTTTTTAAATTCTGCATTATAATCTTCCAGGTGCGCTTTGTAATATTCAGCGGCTGTGGCATTCACATATTGATCCATCAGGTCAGTATAGCTTTTGCCTGCCTGACCGTTGCCAATACGCATCGCTTTTACAAATTTCAGCCAGTCGGCCGCCTTGATGGATTGTTTGGCAAAATGAAAAATCTCTGTTTTATCATTTACCGCTGTTATAATGATGTTACGATCGGTAATTCCACTATCGGTATATCGCCATAGTGCATCCTTATTCAGCAGTTTATTAGCCTGATAGCCAATTTTGGGCAGCAGGCTTTTTACCAGGTTTAATTTGGCTCCCTCCATCCGGTTGTCCGAGGCCACCCGCTGGCGCAATAATGACAATGCGGTTGCATCACTATTGTCAGTAGCAACCGGTAAACTTTCGATGAGTTTTAAAATATGCACGCCATACGTGCTGGTGAATGGCCTGGTGAAATCACCTTTTTTCCGAAGTGCAAACGCAGCCTCCTCAAAGGGTTTTTCATACGTACCAATGCCAAACTCCGGCAACTGCCCGCCGTTTTGATAACTGGTTTTATCGTTGCTGAACTGTGCCGCCAACCTTTCAAACGCAGCCCCGCTCTGTAACAGGCGGTACACACTATCAGCTGCTTTTTGCAATGCTATTTTTACTTCGGGTGCTGCGCCAGGCGGGTACGCAAAAAGTATTTGTGCCACTCTTACTTTTCCCAGCGCTTTACGTTCGGCCACTTTCTTAAAAATATGGTAGGCATTACGGGTGCGCAGGGGCTGGGTATAGCTACTTGCCGCTAATTTATATACCTCATTTTCGATGCGGTAGGGCAGGGAAAAAACTGTTATCCATCCTAAATTTCCATTGGCTGCTTTCAGGTCGGCGTCATTGCCAAACTCTGCTACTACTTTTTCGAACGGTGTGCCGGCTCCTAATTTTTTATAGGCATTATCAGCAGCTGTGGCCGCATCGTCCATTGATTTTGGATCGGCGCTGTTGAAACCGATATATACATCCTGCAATTGAATATCTTTCTGGCTGCGGGCAAACGCTTCGTTTACCAGGTCGGCCTGGTTGGCTTCCTGGCTAAAATAATTGTCTTCTATCTGCCGTCTGAACTCTGCTAATTCAGACAGTTGTGTATACTCTGTATCCAGTTTCCGATCATATGCATCCTGCACTTTTAATTTGTAATTAATATACAGCGGCAGGTACTCCTGCAATGCTTTGTTTTTATCTTCTTCAGGGTTCAGGTTGCGGTTGAACTGCCGAAGGAACTCTTCTTTAGATACGGTTTTAGTGCCATATGTAAACAGGGGCTGCGAATAGGCATGTAGCCCGGCCAGCAACAGGATGCTTAGCGTTAGTTTCTTCATAAGTGAATGTCGTGAATGGTCAATGGTGAATGGTGAATTGCCACACCCTACAGTTAATGCTGAAAGCATCTGGCCCACACCTTTTTATGAATAGTGAATGGTCAATAGTGAATTGTTCTCTAAGTTGTGAAGATGAATGGTGTGTTCTACTAATCGGCATGTTTGATTGCCGTAATGTTTCGGGCATTGCCCGCATATCGGGCGTTGCCCGCATATTTCATAGGGCGTTGCCCTATGCTGGAATATGGCCGCCCTTTCAGGGCGAAATACAAATTTGCCTTGTATTCATTTGTATTCAATTTGTATTTATTGCTTATTTGCTTATTGCCCATTGCCTATAACCATTGCATGTTTGTATTCATTGAGCATTGAGCAATTTGCAGATTTGCAAATTGTCACATTTGCAAATTTGCCTTACTTCGCCGCCGTCGCCGTTTGTTTTATTTTTTGTTGCAGCACTTTGTCCAGGTCGTCCAGGCTCAGGTTTTTGGCAATGATGCGTTTATCCTTATCCAGCAAAAATAGGGTAGGCGTAGTACGTACATCGTACAACTGGTGATAATTAGGCTGCTTATTTTTCTCTTCTTCGGCTTTCATTTCCGGTGTTTGATGCACATGTACCCATCCATCGCCGTATTTTCGGATAAAAGGTTTCCAGTCGGTTATACTACTTTCAGCAACCATCACAGCATATACCTGCACCTGTTCTTTTTTCCACTGTGCTTTGTATAAGGAATCCATGCGGGGGATTTCAACTTTGCAATGGCCGCAGTTTACATCGTAAAAAGCTACCACGGTATAAGGAGCCGGTAGTGTGTACAGGCTTTTCACTGCATTGTTTGTATCCACCAGGTTCAGCTCAGCCGCCTGAATGCCAAGTTGGTTAGCCATCAGCATATAAGCCCGGTCGCTTATTTGTTTCATCTGGTTTTCGCTCAGCCAGTTCACCTGGTTGGTGCTAAAATATTTTTCGTAAATATTCAGGAACACTTTGTCCTGCCCCATAATGCGGGGATTGTAATAATTGTCTACAAAATAGTTAATCAGGTATTTGAACATTTCCGGATCATTGCGGCCCAACGCCAGCATCCAGTTGGATTCATGGATAATACTATCGGCTTCAGGGTACACATATCCGTTAAAATACGTCTCCATTTTTTTCTCAAATACCGGTGTACGGATAATACGGCCATCCATAAAATTTACGCCATCCCAATAATGCTGCCGGGCATTGTAATAGGCATTTACCGAATCCTTATTTGTTTTAGCCAGTTTGTATTTAGCTGCCAGATCCGGCTCCTGCATAGCACCGAAAATTACAGCCAGTAAGCTGCTTGGCTGCTGTTTAATAACCGTTTTGCGGTATGCTTCCATTTCGCCCACATTTTTAGTAATCACTGTCTGCAAACGGGCCTTTTCGTCGGCGGTGGCAGCCGTTTGCTGTGCCTGCCGGGCCTCTTCCACTGCCCTGGCACGGGTAGCAATATAGGCAGTGTAAGCCTTGAACTGGTCGTTTTCCGGGCTGCCAATAAACCGGGTTAGCTTCTCCGGATCGGTGGTATCGGAAACAATGCCGAACTGTTGTTTTTTACCTACCAGCATTTCGGTAAGAATGCGGCTTTTAGTAGCAGCAATAATGTAAATACCCTGCGGCAGCGGTTTTGGCTCCTTTAAAAACGCCGCTACCATTTTCATCCAGAAAAGCGCTGTCGCTTACCGGCATTATTTTACCGTAATAATAGCCCATATACACCCAGGTTTTTTTTAAAGGCTTTACCTGTATATTAATCTGGTAACCACCTGTTTGCGCCCAAAGCCCGGTTACGCATAGTATCAGATAAAAAGAAAAAAGGAATCGCTTCATGCTGTTATTTCAGTGAAGCCGTAAAAATAAGTCATCCGCCTTTAAAGATGAGTATGGGTTGTTATAAGATTTGTGAATGTTGAAAAGCATTGTTCGCACAGAGGGCACAGAGAAAAGGAGGAGTACAGATAATGATTGGAGGATGGCATCGCTGAGGTAGCAATGATAAACCGGATAACTGCTCGGGCGATGCCATCCTTAGTTTTGAAGGTATTGACTGCTTTTGGTAAACCTACACGGTATGAAATCAATGATAATCATTGAAATCTAAAACCAAGGTTGGCATCACCCAAGCATTCATCTTATTTGGAAAACGTCAGAAGCGATACCGACCTCCATCATGCCAAAGCTAATGTTTGTATTCCTCCTTTTCTCCGTGTCCTCTGTGCGAAACCTTTTCCGGTGCTTATCTTCGCCGCCGTGCGAAAAAAACAAAGAATTACCCTTCAGAAAATATTGGTGGAAGATTATGCCGCCGAGGGTAAAAGCATAGCACACCACGAGGGTAAGGTTATTTTTATTGAAAAAGCAGTGCCGGGTGACGTCGTCGATGTACGCATTACGAAAAGTAAAAAGGACTGGGCTGAAGGAACACCAGTGTTTTTTCATGAATATGCTACAGAGCGGGTAGCGCCTTTTTGCAGCCATTTTGGAGTGTGCGGGGGTTGTAAGTGGCAAATGCTGCCCTACGAAAAACAATTGCAGTACAAACAGCAGCAGGTAGCCAGCCAGCTAAGCCGCATCGGACAGATTATATTACCGGAAATACTGCCTATTGCCGGGGCTCCGGAGCAACGGCGCTACCGCAACAAACTGGAATACACGTTTGCCAACAAGCGGTATTTAAGTACGGATGAAATAAAACAGGAGGAAATTTCGCCTTATCAGGATGTAGCCGGCTTTCATGTGCAGGGCATTTTTGATAAAATTGTTGATCTCGATATTTGCCACCTGCAGCATGAGCCTACCAATCGTATCCGTAAAGTAGTCCGCAATTTTGCCACCCGGCACCATTACCCGTTTTACGATATTAAGGAGCATACCGGCTACATGCGCAATGTGCAGGTAAGGCTTTGCACCACCGGAGGGCTAATGGTAAATGTGGTATTTGCCTACGATAAGCCCGGTTGGCACAAACCACTGCTGGACTACCTCCTGGCAGAAGTGCCGGAAATAACCACGCTTCTGTACACCATCAACCAAAAATGGAACGATAGCCTGCACGACCAGCAGCCGCAGGTTTACTCCGGCCCTGGCTACGTATTGGAAAAACTGTCTACCGGATATGCCGGCGAAGATTTTACTTTTAAAATAGGGCCGCTTTCTTTTTTCCAGACCAATACCCGGCAGGCCGAAAAGCTATACCAGGTAACCCGTGATTTTGCCGGGTTGGATGGCACCCAAACCGTGTATGATTTATATTGCGGCACAGGCAGCATCGGTATTTTTGTAAGTAGCGGCGCCAAAAAAATAATTGGGGTAGAAATGGTTGGTGCTGCTGTGGCCGATGCCAGGGAAAATGCACTGTTGAACGGCGTGCAACACGCCCTTTTTTTTGAAGGAGATGTGGCTGCCATCTGTAATGAAACTTTTTTTGCGCAGCATGGCCGGCCCGACGTCATTATAACCGATCCGCCACGTGCCGGTATGGCCGAAAAATTGATAAGGCAGATACTGCAAATGAATGCACCGGTAGTAGTGTATGTAAGCTGTAACCCGGCTACACAGGCAAGGGATTTAAAATTACTGGACGAAAAGTACCAGGTAGTAACAGTGCAACCGGTAGATATGTTTCCCCACACACACCATATAGAAAATGTTGTTAAGCTTGTGCTGAAAAGCGGAAGCCTTCAAACATTACAATCGTAGCTGCCATTATAAATGGTTAACCAATAAGAACTCAGAGATTATAAACAATGACGAATGAATTCCGGCCGGGCAGTTTCCAGATTTTGCCAACTGTTATAAAAAACCTGCTGATTATAAATGTGCTGGTGTTTGTAGCACAACTTGTGTACGACGGTGTGGGCGGTGGCGATTTAGCTCCTAATATAGGAAACCTTACTAATACTTTTGCTTTACACAGTATTGAAAGCCCACTGTTCCGGCCCTGGCAAATTATTACACACATGTTTATGCATGGTGATTTATGCATATTTTTGGTAATATGTTTGTTTTGTGGTTATTGGAAGTGCGCTGGAGAATGTTTGGGGACCTAAGCGATTTTTGATTTTTTACATGGTATGCGGTGTTGGAGCAGCAGCTTTTCATTTAGGATCACTTAGCTGGGAGTATCATAGTTTAATCAATGATTTTATGACTTTTAAAAATAATCCTTCACAGGATAATTTTAAAGACTTAATGGCTAATGGTGCTTTTGGAGGGGCTGATAAACATCAAATTTTGGAGATAACCCGTAACTGGCCTGATGATCCTATACAGGCAAGGAGCTTTCGCATCAGCAGCATTAGACGAAGCTCAGGAATTATTCAACAAATGATTGCAGATACCTACGCTTGGTGCTTCCGGTGCTGTATTTGGTTGCCTGGCTGCTTTTGGGTATTTGTTTCCTAATACGTATCTTATTTATATTTATCTTATACCCATTAAAGCAAAATGGTTTGTACTGATTTATATTGGTTTTGAGCTGATGATGGCATTGCGTCATAGTGCCGGCGGTATAGCCCGATGGGCACATTTGGGGGGTGCACTGGTCGGTTTTCTGCTGGTATTTTTCTGGAACCGTTCCAGGAAAAAAAAATATTATTCGTAGAAACGCCATGCTGGCATATGAATGATGAGTAGGAATAAAAAATAATGTGGCAATAAAATAGTACCATTTAAATTAGACATCGTAATTTGTACAGCGTAAATTAAATTATACAATGAGCGTACGGGAGCAAAATAAGGGGCGAAAAGGCTTAACGCTTGGGCAGGATGGAAATGCCCTCATTATGCTGATAACAGTAAATGCAGTGATGTTTGTGATGTTTAAGTTTATTGAAATTATTTACTCTGTCACCGGATTGCAAATGGCTAAGTACGGGCAAAACATTCTAAACTGGTTTATAGTGCCCCCGGCCGCTGAAAAGTTTTTTACCCGCCCCTGGTCGTTGCTAACCTATATGTTTATTGAGGAACGCCCTTTTTCTTTAATTGCCAATATGATATGGCTTTGGGCTTTTGGCTACATTTTGCAGGATCTGACCGGTAACCGCAAATTAGGGCCGGTATACATTTACGGCGGTTTAGCCGGAGCTGTCTTTTTTCTGCTGGCTGCCAATCTATTTCCGGTGCTGCACAGCCAGTTAGCTAACATCGGCCCGTTATTAGGAGCCGGCCCGGCTATTATGGCTATAGCAGTAGCTACTACTGCCTTGTCACCCGATTATCGTATTTTCCCATTAATAAATGGTGGTATTCCGTTGTGGGTGCTTACGCTGGTATATGTACTGATTGATTTTGCTACCATTAATGCCGGCGGTGCTGCCAATGGCGGCGCTGCCCTTTCTATTGCCCACCTGGCGGCGGCTGGTATGGGGTTAGTATATGTGAGAAGGCTACGTGCCGGTAAAGATATAGGCGAATGGATGCAACAGTTATACCACTGGATTTTTACGATATTTGAACCGAAGAAAAAAGAAAAAATACCGGTTCAAAAAATAAAGAGCGAGGTGTTTTATGATACCAAAGGGCAACAGCCTTTTCGTAAAACACCGAATATTACCCAGCAAAAAATTGATGAAATATTGGACAAAATCGGGAAAGAGGGATATCATTTCCTGACGGATGAAGAAAAAGATTATTTGAAAAGAGCGAGTAAGGATTTATGATTTGTGATTTTAGATTTGTGGTTTTTCATTTAGATACTTAACCCTGATTCAGTAAATTTCGTTCCTGTATTTTGATTCGTCGAGTGGGTATTCAGCAAATCAAAAATCATAATTCACCTGCTAACCACAATTTTTTCTATTGCGGATTGTTTTTGTTTTTTTTACTATTTTATTGATACTGGCGTATGGTTTGGCATGTTTAACGCCTTTCATTTCAGCGGTAGACTGGGTAGTCATGGGCTTTCTGGGATTGGCTTTTCCGGTACTGCTTGTATTGCTGTTGCTACTGGCACTTGTTTGGTTTTTTATCCGCAAAAAAACAGCCTGGGTATTTTTACTGCTATTTGTCTGCGGCTCCTGGCACATACTTCATCTTTTTGGCTTTCATTCCGGAAAGTTCATTATTACAAAGCCCACTGGTACAGTACGCATTATGGGTTGGAATGTTCAGGGTTTCAATAGCCATGACAATTATCTCGATTCATTTAATTCTATCCGCCACCGGCTATTCCGCTATATACAACAGCAGCAACCGGATATTTTATGCCTGCAGGACTTTGTGGAGTATCACCATCCGTTACTTCCGTCAAATATTAAAATGCTGGCCGATTCGCTTCATTACCCTTACTATATTACTTCAGATGACTATAAGGAATTTTCTCCCTGGGGTCCGATGTACAGTGGTATTGGCATGTTTTCCCGATACCCGCTGCAAAACTCAAAGCATATTTTATATGGAGGAAAAAACAGACCAGAAAGTATTCTCACCGCTGATATTACGATCAATGAGAAAACATATAGGGTGATTATGACCCATTTACAAAGTATGCACCTGTACAATAATTTGCATGTATTATCCTACCCCGGGAAAATAACAGATGAAGACAGTACCATTAATGAAAGCGGCACGACGCTCAGCAAACTGGCTTTTTATTTACCCTATCATGCACAGCAGGCAATACTGGTTAAAAAAACAATTGACGAAAGTCCCTGGCCGGTTATCTTTTCGGCGGATATGAATGAAGTACCATCTTCCTGGTGTTACTACAAAATAAAAGGCAGTTTGCAGGATGCCTTTCTGGTAAAAGGCAGCGGGCTGGGACGTACCTACACTACTATTTCGCCTACATTGCGTATTGATTATTTAATGGCATCGGCTGGTATAAAAATTATGCAGTACCTCAATGATACAGTACATCTGTCTGATCATTATCCCAACCTGATGGATGTGAAGTGGTAATATTCGTGAATGCATAGGTGCATCATATAAATCAACCGGGAACAGCATTCTGATTTATCACGATAGCGCTAACGAAAAACAATTTTATGGGAGACTTTATGATCTACATCAATATTCACGATTGACGATTCACGGAAATCACAAATCACAAATCCTAAATTACAAATCGTCTTTTGTCTTTCAGTTTAAAAAAATTAGTCAAACGTACCCTGCTCATCAGTAATGTGGTGGTAGCCCTCCTGTTTGGGGCATCAGGCCTTACACCGTATGCCGATCCGCAAAATTGGTGGTGGCTTAATTTATTAGGACTGCTTTTTCCTTACCTGTTTTTTGTAATGCTTTTCTTTCTTCTTTTTTGGCTGATTCTAAAACCGAAATACAGCATTCTTTCGCTGTTGGTGCTGCTGCTTTGCTGGAAACAGATAACCGTTATTTTCCGGCTGAACCGGACAGCGTTTAACTATACCCGTACCGATTCAGCGCTGCGCATCCTTAGCTGGAATGTAAAGATTTTTGAAGGGCTCCGGCAAGGGGACGGCCCTGCTGCCAGTGCAGGCATTGTTTCGGCCATCAAAAGTGCTGATGCCGATGTGGTATGCCTTCAGGAGTTTAGCCAGTACGATAGTATGGGCATGCAAAGGAACCATTTAGAAATCATGCAGCAAGCCGGCTATCCATATTATTTTTTTTCAACTGATTATGAGAAAGCTTCTGTTGATTACCGAAGCGGGGTAGCCATCTTTTCAAAAACGCCATTGCTGCATCCGCAGAAAGTAGCCTTTACCGCTACCCGGGAAAGTATTATATATGCTGATGTAGTACATAACCGGGACACCCTGCGCATTTTTACAACGCACCTGCAATCTTTTAAATTCAGCAAAGCCGATTACCGCAATATGGAATGGATTAAAAAGCGGGGCGACATCACGAATCCGGCTAACAAAAATATATTGGTTAAAATGCGTACTGCTATTCAGTTGCGGGGATTGCAGGCCCGGCAGATACGCCCTTTGCTGGATAGCTGCATGTACCCCGAAATTATATGCGGCGATTTTAATGATGTGCCAAACAGTTATACCTACTGGCATATACGCGGCAGCCGGCGGGATGCTTTTATTGAAAGAGGCAATGGGGTAAGCCGCACTTTTATATCGCTGGCGCCCTGGCTTCGCATTGATTATATTTTATGTGATAACCGCCTGAAAGTAGAACAGTTCACAACCGGCTCACAGCGCTTTAGCGATCACCTGCCGATAATTGCGGATTTGAAAACAAGTCATTAGTCGGCAGTCAAATACACTTAGTCCGGCAGTCAGCAGTCAAATACAATTTAGTCATTAGTCGGCAGTCAAATACACTTATTCAGCAGGGAATACATGTCAATATAATAAGTTGGTAGTCAACAGCAAAATTCGGTAGCCGGCAGTTATCAGTCAATAGCCGAATACAACACAGCAGATGCTCAAATACAGATTAATCAGCATTTTACCAGGTACTTTCTGAGTTGCTCGGCTGCTGACTAATGGACTGCCGGCTAATGCTTCCGGCTAAGTTCCTTTTCCGCATTGGCCTGTATTTTTTGCTGCTTATACTTATACCAGGGTTTGGGTAATGTTTTTTTCATCAGCGTATCAATGCTGCGCATTCCAAACAAATTCCATACACCCAGGAGTTTGCCGGCGAGGCTGGGTTGCAATGCCCGCAGGCTCATGGCAAAGCCACTCTCCAGGTATTCCATATGGTGCCAGTAACCTGCCGGCATAAACAGCGTATCACCATGTTCCAGAATCACTTCATAGCCTTTTGCTAATTGGGTTGCCGGAAATTTGTGTACGTCCAGTTTACTGGTAAGGGGGTCGTAGTAATAGCTGAAATCGGCCAGGCTCAATACTTCAAAAGGTTTGCGGTAAAGCTTATGCTGCTCCTGGTGCGGAAACAGCAGTACCCGCTTGCGGCCCATAAACTGCGTATGTAAAATATGGCTCAGGTCAATATCAAAATGAATATGTGTAATAGACGTTTGGCCGCCTACAAACAGCATCGGGTATTTTTTTACAAAACCTTTCATCAGGTTTTCCGGCCAGGTGAAATCCTGCGTTAATTCCGGGGCATGGTCAAAAATATTGAACAGAAAAATTCGCCAGGCCGCCGGCCCTTTACAAATCATATCAATATACTCGCCAAAAGTTTTATAATCATCGGCCGTGTTGATAGGCGTGTAGGCATCACTTTTAACATTATTGTACAGCCCTACTTTCTGATTACCTACTACTTGTTTGAAATAATCCCAGTTCCACTTTTGCATAGCAGGCCACTGCCTGCTTAACCCTTTTATTACCACTGGTTTTAAGGGCTGATAATACCTCTCCTTAAAAACAGCGCTGTCAATGTTTTCCACCATGTCAACAGGTTGCAGCTTCATACACCAGGAAATTTGAAACGGTGAAAATAAGACAATAAGCAACAGGCATTTAGCAACTGGCAAATGTGAAAATGTCTCAATAGCTTAATGAATGCAGAATAATGGCCAAAATGCAACAAACAACAGGTGATAAGCAAATCGGTAACAGAAAGCAGCCCTAAATGCCTGTTTTTAAAGGAACACTATTGTCATTTTGAAATTGCCTCTGTACAATATATAAAATTAATTGATTTTTTGCCTGTTGCTAATTGACTGTTGCCCATTTGCCCGTTGCATATTGCCTATTGCTAATGGTGTAGCAAATTTTCTCCTTTATCAAAACGGTTTTGCTTATTTTGGCTCACCCAAATACCATTTACCTTTCATTCAACCTAAAATTGTTTTCATGGAAACGAATACGGATGACCGGCTTTGGCAGATAGCCAAAAAAAGAGCTGGTTTTAAAAGGCATCTTACTACTTACCTGATCATAAACCTTTTCTTTTGGGCTATCTGGTGGGTAACACAGGGACGGTTTACCGGCTTTCATGTGTGGGCGGGTGTATGGCCCATCTGGCCTATGCTGGGCTGGGGCCTGGGTATTGCTTTCCAGTATTTTGATGCTTATGGCCCTGCTGATAAACAGTCGGCTGTAGAACAGGAGTACGAAAAATTAAAAAGGCAGCAACAGCCCCTTTAAACAAGTCAACCCTGCCATTTGCTAACTGGTATTGCATCTTTTGTTGCAAACAGCTTTCTTTACCCTAAACTTACCGATTGCCCCATGAAACCTACACGGTTATTCGATTGTATTGATCACCAGTTACAGCATTTTCCAAAGGAAGTAATGCTGGCTGCAAAGGAGGACGGCGCCTGGCGCAAATACAGTACAGCAGAATCAAAATCCATTATAGATGATCTGAGTGCCGGCTTGCTGGCGTTAGGCTTGAGCTATAACGATGGCTCCCCCGAAGGCACTGATAAAGTTGGCATCATCAGCAATAACCGCCCGGAATGGCTCTTTACCGATATGGCCTGCCAGCAGTTGGGCCTGCCGCTGTGCCCGGTGTATCCTACCACCAACCCACTGGAACTGGCCTTTATTTTTAATGACGCTGCGATTAAATACATTTTTGTAAGCACCGGTGATTTGCTGGAAAAGATTGAGAGCATCCGGGGCAAAATACCATCTCTGCAACAAATATTTACCTTCGACCAAGTAGCAGGCGGCACGCATTGGAGCACCGTAACTGCTATGGCAACAGACCATTTGCGAAGCCAGGTAAATACGATTAAAAGCACCATTCAGCCATCGCACCTGGCTACCATTATTTATACATCGGGCACTACGGGCACACCGAAAGGCGTAATGCTAACACATGGCAATATTGTAAGCAATGTAATGAACAGTAAGGAGAGTTTCCCTTTTGACGACCGTGCGGACTGGAAGGTATTAAGCTTTTTACCCCTCAATCATATCTTCGAAAAAACCTGTTCGTATATTTATCTATATAGCGGCATCAGCATCTGGTATGCCGAAAGCCTGGAAACCATCGGCGATAACATGAAAGAAGTTTGCCCCAATGGTTTTACCACGGTGCCACGTCTGCTGGAAAAAGTGTACGAAAAAATTATGAGTGCCGGCAGTAAGCTTACCGGCGTTAAACGAAAACTTTTTTACTGGGCGGTGGATTTAGGAATGGAATACGATAATTCAAAAAACCAGGGCTGGTGGTACAACACCCAATTGGCGCTAGCCAATAAATTGATCTTCAGCAAATGGCGGGAAGCCCTGGGTAAGCAGGTGCAGTTTATTATTACCGGCGGTGCTGCCTGCCAGGTAAGGCTGCTGCGTATTTTTAATGCAGCCCGTGTGCCGGTGTACGAGGGGTATGGCCCTACGGAAAACAGCCCGGTTATTTGTGTAAACCGTAAATCAAATGATGGTATGCGCATTGGTACTGTAGGTCCGCCGGTAACAGGGCAGGAGGTAAAGCTGGCGGAGGATGGCGAAATAATGGTGAAGGGCCCCAGCGTAATGGCGGGCTACTATAAACGTCCCGACCTTACTGCCGAAACCATGACGGAAGACGGCTGGCTGAAAACCGGAGACATTGGCATGTGGGTGGAAGATAAATTTCTGAAAATAACAGATCGTAAAAAAGAATTATTTAAAACCAGTGGTGGTAAGTACGTAGCACCCCAGCCCATTGAAAACAAACTAAAGGAATCGCCTTATATAGAGCAGGCTATGATTGTAGGCGCTGAACGGAAGTTTGTAGGTGCACTGATTGTACCATCCATGCCCAACCTGAAAGAATGGATGAAAGGAAAGAGCATTGCTTTCACAACCGTTGATAATGCCCTGCGCCAACCCGAGGTGCTTAAATTTTACCGGGATTTGGTAGAAAGCTTTAATGCGTTTTTCAACCATGTGGAGCAGGTAAAAAAGTTTGAATTACTACCGCAGGAATGGAGTATTGATACCGGTGAAATGACACCTAAAATGAGTTTTAAAGCGTAAGGTGATTATGGAAAAATATAAAGATGCCGTAGAAAGGATTTATGATTGAGAAGAAAAGTGATAAAAACAAAAAATAAATTTTCTCCAGCAGAAATTAGAAGTAATAATGCAGCAATTTGGTTTGTATTTGATGTGACGCTGAAAAGATTTAGAACAATGATTAAATAAAGCAATTAATCATTTAAAGGACATTGCAAAAAAAGAACGTTAGGCATTTTGAAAATTCACTGCTGCTGACAAAAATATTTGAAATAGTAGGGCTTGATGGAAGGTCAATCGGCAGCAAATCATTAATTAGGCTATAGTACCAAGTTTGACAGAAACTATTGAGCTATGAATTATTTCTTTTTACATCAGTCTTTCAATTTACTTCGGTTCGGGTGGACGTTGATCAATGCCCTACCGTCGAAAATGCCAAACGTTAACTGTTAGAATGTGTTTTATTACATTAATTTTTTCGAAAATCGAATTTAGCCATTTTAAAATCGAATTAAAATTATAATACTTTAATAAATAATAAACCTTGAATCATAATCTCGCATTATGGATATTACTTATAATGGGTCTTGCATCTTGCAACGTTTCTATTAAGGAACTGAAAATAAGTACCCAAAAAGAGAAGGTAAAAATTGAAGGCTCAATTCAAGGCTCAAAGGTTGATGTTAATTATTATTTTATAGGCAATATGCCCTGGTTTAAATCAGTATGCAAAAAAAATAACATACAGCAGCACGTTGATATTATTAATGATACTACCATAAATTTTAGTCTTGATAGTGAAAGATTTACCGATATCAACAATCTGATTTCAAACATCAGCAATGGTCTCGACCGTGGCTGGTGCTCAAATTGTGTTGAAGCAAATTTTTATAAATCTGATAGTACCTTTCATTTAAGAATGAAGGTTAATGCAGAAGTATTTATTGCAAACTCTCGCTTTACTTTTTCAACCAAAGAGGGTGGCTTAATGGCCATTCCATCGAAAAATGATACATTGGTTGACATTTTTTCTATCTCCGACAATGATGTTACTTATGAATTTAATCATGCATATATTGACACTTTTAAAAGTGCTCCTTTTCGACGATTTTATTTTGAATACCCAAATGTAGATTATGAGTCAAAAAAATCTAATTCCATTCGTAAACTTCTTTCTTACTTATTCGAAGAACATCTATGGGTAACTATTTCAGCAATTTTGACAAGTATCATTTCTTTCGTCACCATAATGGGCTATTTTAAGAGAAAGTAATTCTATTTAATTTTTAAATATTTAATTAAGATCAATACCTCAGTAGCTTTTTTTTTATGATACTCGATGGTAGTAAGGTGGGTACACTCGTAATGGTTTTTTCCAGGGGTAGTTCTAAAAATAAATTTTAATAAAATACGATTTAAATATGTAAAATTAACATTTTCAAATTCTTATTAAATTGAGTATGATTTTTACCCCATAAAAAACTATGATCACTTTCAATATGAGTCAGAAAATAATTTAAACTGTATGTGCTTGTTGTATTGATTTAAAATATGATGATTGAGCAATACCGGTTTGTGAGATATGGACCGGTACTGTACATAAAGATTATGAGGGTTTTAATACAACGAAAAATTGATAAAATTACCGCAGCACCGGTTCGTGTCTCACGAACCGGAATAATCGATCATCATGATTTGCAAAATAATTTGAACTCTATTTTTATGACGTGTTGATCCGAATATGCTGCACAATACCGGTTTGTGAGACACGAACCAGTGCAGTAGCAAACTAAAATCTGACGCATTCAGCATTTCGGAATACTAAACGACTGAATGCTGCCGGTCTTTTCCACTTCCGTACGTCCCGGCTGTTTTCTATCAAAAAAGTTTTCAATCACTACCTGTACCCTTGTGCCGGGTTGTGCCGTACCGGAGAAAGGCGTGGTGAAATTAACATTGGCCCGGTATCCATTTTTCTCTGCAAAAACATGGATGCGTTTTTCGGTAACGGATAATCCCAAGTGCACTTCGTTATCATTTACCGGTTGCAGGCGTAACATTTTGGGATTGAAGCCTGTACCGTTATCAGTGATCGTTACTTCCAGCGTACCCCCTCTTTGCTGATAAATTATTTCTACAAAATGATCATCGCCTTCTGCGTGTTTTAACCCATGCACAACGGCATTTTCCACATACGGCTGTATAAATAACGGAGGCACAGGCTGCTGTAGCCGGCGAAGCTCATCCGAAGCCTGGATAGTATAGGTAAATGGCGGCGTAGCTATTTCATGCATCAGTTCCAGGTATTGCTCAATGGTTTTCATATCGTCGGCAAGCGGCACTTCATTCAGCTCACTGTTTTGCAGCACGTTGCGAAGCATTTTGCTAAATCGCTTTACCATATCCGATGCCTTTTGTGGCTGGCTCAGCAAAATGTAGCCGGATATAGAATTGAGATAATTAAAAATAAAATGCGGATTCAACTGCGCTTTAAATGCTTTAAATTCCATATCTGTAATCTGGCTCCGCAGTTCGGCTTCCTGTTGTTTTTTCTTTAGTGCCAGCCGTTTGTTCTTCGAACGGATTGATACGGCTGCCAGCACACCGGTGGCAATAATCAGCGCCAGCATCACAGCACCTCCAACCAGTAAACTGTTTTTGGTAACGATCTCTTTTTTTTGAATGGTTGTTATGTCCTTTAGCTGGTTGTTCTCGATGTCCTTTTTGTGCAACACCCATTCCGATTCTTTAATAATGATGTTGCGTTTGTTGTTTTCAGAAAACAGCGAATCGGATGCCCGGCGGTAAATGCGGAAATAATGAAAGCTGGAGTCTTTACTGGCTTCTTCATCGTACAGGTTAGATAATTGTTCAGCTGCATCTGCAGTTCCTTTCAGGTAATCTGTCCGCCGGGCAATAGCCAGCGCCTTATACAAATCGGTACTCCGGTCTTTTACAGATCGGTTTTTTAAAGTCGTAGCCCGGTTCAGATAAACGAAATATTCGTTGCGTACATCGCTTTGCAACTGTGCCTGTGTCAGCGCTTTGTCAAAATAATAAGTAGCTGAATCTATCCGGTTGTGAATAGCATGAAGCCGGCCAAAACCCACATAGTATTGCGAAATCACATAGCTGTCATGGGAGGCTTCGGCAGAATCAATACCGGCCCGTAAATCAGCTGCTGCATCCACATATTTTTTTTCATCCATATCGCATTGGTACAGCAGTTCGTAATTAACTGCCATACCCTTCCCGCTTTTTATTTGCCTGTTCAGGAATATTGCCTTGCGGGTGTATTCCCTGGCCTTGTCAGGATCTTCAAGTGTTTTAAAATTTTCACCGATGTTATTGAGGGCTATTGCTTCCAGCCGGATATACCTGTTTTTTTCTGCATAATCCAGGGCTTTAAAATAGGCCTGGTTACTGGCATCAAAATTGGCCGAATTGTACAGCAGCAAGGCCAGGTTGATTTGCGCCAACGCTTTGCCGTAGGCATAATTAATACTATCGCTTAAATAGGAAACCCGTTCGTAATAATAGAAAGATTTCTTTACATCTTTTTCGCTAAGCCGATAGCTGATGCGGTGCAGATTTGTGAGGTAAGCAGAATCTACGGCAGGGTGTTTATTTCCCCAGTCGATCATGCTATCAACAAACCGGTTTTGTGCCTTTGTACCGTGCAGAAAAAAGGTGATGATAAGGAGCAGAAAAAAATACTTCTTTACCATGCTATCAGATCAATTAAGTAATAGAATGATGACGGGCAGGGTTGAAGATACAACGCAATGTAGTTATTTTTAAGGTGGCGTTTCACAGAGCGTCTCAAAAAATCGAATACGCTTGAAGGGTTCTCAAATCCTTTTAAGCGTTTACGTTTACAATTGCCGGGATTAGGTTTACTAAGTTTTATTTACTGCTACTATGCAATACGTAAATGGGATAGATCATCTGTCCGGATTGGTGCAACCACTTGAAAGAATTTGGGAGCCCTTCAGGATTTGTACCTAACCCTTGAAGAAATTTGGGAACCCTTCAAGGGTGCTCAATTGCTGGCTACTTTGTATTTAGCCCTTGAAGGGATTTAAGAACCCTTCAAGGGAGAGGCAGTCTACAAATCGCCTTTCTGCGGCCTTAAAATAATATCTTCTACTACGGCCTGCGGCGATAGTTGCGATGCAGCATACACCATTTTTGCAATATCGGTAGATTCCATAATGCGGTTTGGCTCTATATTAAAACCATCCCAGCTCGCACTCATCGTAGCACCGGGTAATACGGCCGTAACCTTTACACTGTAAGGTTTCATTTCTTCCCGCAGGTTTTTACTAAAGCCCAGCATCGCAAACTTGCTGATGCTGTAGCTGCCACCATTATCGTATGCCTGAAGCGATGCAATGGAGCAGATATTAAAAACATGTCCGCTATGCTGCTCCATCATCTGGTTAATGAACAGGCGGGTAAGATGATAAGCACTATATAAATTAGTGTTGATCATGTCTTCCAACGTGCCTGCTTCTTCGCTGTGCACACTACCCGGTATAAATTTTCCGGCATTATTTATCAGCACATCAACGGTTTTGGCCTGCCGTAATACCCACACGGCAAATACTTTCCGCTGGTGACTGTCGGTTACATCGGCCACCTGCGTATTGTACGGTTGCTTTTGGATATGCCTGTTGTAATTGTTGGGCAGCCGTATGTAATTCAGTTTCGCTTCGGGCACACAAAAAAAGCGTATGGCCATGGGCTGCAAATATCTCTGCTATGGCAAAGCCAATTCCTTTGGAGGCACCGGTAATGATAACGTTCATTTGGTGGATGGTGAATGTAAATAGTTGACATTTCGCAGAACTGCCAGGATAAGAATTGGTTCAGAAACCAAAAGTTATTGCCTGTGTCTGCAATAGTAGAGGAGTGGGAAAATATAACAAAAAACAAAAGGAACAAGATGCCCGTTTACGCCACTAAAACAATACACCCACAACAAAATAAAACCAGTTGTAACTATTTCCTATGTATTAAAATTCGTCAACCTATTTCAGGCAGCGGCAATTATTCACCATTGCCTATTAAAATCCTGGCCTGCTTTCCTGGTTACCTGCACTCATTGATACAATACTGTCAACAATGTAATTACTATGCCCCCGCCATGGCAAAGCACCTTTGTATTCCTTATAATGCAATACAAAGTATTTACCACTGTTTAGTTGCAATTGTTTGGCAACTCTTTCGGTGGCTACGCTAAATTCAAACGTAGGGCTTTGCATGCCACCTGCATTGCTTTTAAGACCACCCTGTATTAAAGTTCCTTCCCAGGTTTTAAAAATATAACCTTTGTGTTCAATTTTATTTAGATACCCATCCTTCACGCTATCGTCGCCAAATGGAAAATAATAGCGGTACCAGATAATAATAACTAATATTACAACCACCACTAACGTGGTAATAATTCCAAATTTTTTCATGGTAAAGTCATTTTTGTCGAAAGTAAGCATTTGGCTTTCAATAGCAGCGTTATTAAATTCCGTACCAGAACTACCAATTGAGCAAATTAGCCAGCCAGTCTACCGGCAGGCAGGTATGCAAATCTGCAAATACCTGCCTGATCCACTCAAAAACAATTTTTTACCCGGCGTTTATTATAAATAGAGTCTGGCATAATGTAAATGATATGTTACCAATGCTCCACCCTTGTAATTTTATCCGCCCCGGTGGATGAACTTTGAACTTCTTTTGCCGTTATTTGATTTCTGAAATCATAACCCTCCTTTATGCGTATCGGAATAGTTTGCTACCCCACCTACGGCGGCAGCGGTGTTTTAGCAACCGAATTGGGTAAGGCACTCGCCGATAAAGGCCATTTTGTTCATTTTATTACGTATCAACAGCCGGTGCGGCTTAGTGAGTTCAACACGAACATATTTTACCATGAAGTGCGGGTACCTACGTATCCTTTGTTCGATTATCCACCTTACGAAACGGCTCTGGCAAGTACCATGGTAGATGTGGCTGAAAACCAACGGCTGGATTTATTGCATGTGCATTATGCCATACCACATGCTTCTGCAGCGTATATGGCCAAGCAAATTCTATTTAAAAAAACAGGGCGCATTATTCCGGTAATTACAACCCTGCACGGTACCGATATTACGTTGGTTGGACGGGATAAAACCTATGAACCGGTTGTTACTTTTAGTATAAATGAAAGCGATGCCATTACGGCTGTATCCAATAACCTGCGGGAAGAAACCTACAAATCATTCGACATTCAGAAAGAAATAAGTGTCATTTACAATTTTGTGGATGTGAGCCGGTTCTCTAAAAAGCCGATTGATGCATTCAAAAAAACATTGGCACCCAATGGGGAACGGGTACTGGTCCATGCTTCCAATTTCCGGAAAATAAAACGGGTGAATGACGTCATCCGCATTTTTCATAAAGTAAACGAGGTAATCCCCAGCCGCCTGATGATGGTAGGTGACGGGCCGGAGCGGCCACCGGCTGAAGCTTTATGCCGGGAACTGGGAATCTGCGACCAGGTTCGTTTTGTGGGGAAACAGGAGCAGATGGAGGAGATATTGGTGATCAGCGATTTATTTTTACTGCCTTCGGAGTATGAAAGTTTTGGTTTAAGTGCGCTGGAAGCCATGGCGGCCCATGTACCGGTTATCAGCACCAACGCAGGCGGTTTGCCCGAGGTAAATGTAGATGGGGAAACAGGGTACACGGCTCATATCGGAGACGTAGAAAACATGGCTGCAAAAGCGATTTCTATTTTACAGGATGATGATACGCTGAACCGCTTCAAGCAACAGGCTTATGACCATGCAGCCACTTTTGATATCAGCACCATTGTGCCACAGTATGAAAAGTTATATGAAAGTGTTTTGCTCGGTGAAGTTGTTGAACAGTGACTTTCGTAAAAAATGAGATGCCCTTTATTAAAGCATACATCCACTTTATTTGGAGTATAAAAGACAGAATACCTTTCTTAGAAACAAAGGACATAAGACAACAGATGTGGCAGCATA
>CBDFGC010000032.1:0-30757 GCA_965246935.1 Chitinophagaceae bacterium
CAGGGCGGTGGCATTGGTAGTCGTGGACCGGGCGAAACGGAAATAGAAACAGACCGTCGTATTGTTAAAGATAAAATTTCGGTGCTGCGCAAAAAACTGGCAGAGATTGATAAGCAGGCCAGTACCCAGCGCCAGGAACGTGGCGAATTTATAAGGGTAGCATTAGTAGGTTATACCAATGTTGGTAAAAGCACAATTATGACTTTGCTAAGTAAAGAGCGATGTTTTTGCCGAAAATAAGTTGTTTGCCACTCTGGACACTACTACCCGCAAAGTAGTGTTTGATGCTACTCCTTTCCTGCTGAGCGATACGGTTGGGTTTATTCGCAAACTACCACACCATCTTGTTGAAAGTTTTAAAAGTACACTTGATGAAGTGCGGGAAGCCGATATACTGCTGCATGTGGTAGATATAAGCCATCCGCAATATCGAAGATCAGATGGGTGTGGTAAATAAAACACTGCAGGAGTTGGGTGCATTTGAAAAACCAATCATCACCGTGTTTAATAAAATGGATTTGTATGAAGAAAAAACCTTTGATGACTGGCTGGAACCGTCTGTAAAAGCGCAAATGATGAAGGACTTGCAGGACCGCTGGAACAGGGAAACAAACTACAACGCCATATTTGTATCCGCTACGGAAAAGACAAAATATTGATGGCCTCTGGCAAACTGTTCTGGATAAAGTAAAAGAATTGTATGCCATCCGGTATCCGTATAAAACCAATTTTTATTCCTGAGTTTTTTAACCGCAAAGAAGCAGATAAGGTGCGCTAAGATTAGTCACGTAGATTTATCTTAGGTGTATTTTAGCCTGCGCACTTTGCACCTAATGAGGCGGGGGTTTAATAAATACAAACAGACAGGCATGCTTAGAAGATACCAGTGGTTATAAAATTGCGGAAAGCCTTGCTGATACAGGTATTGCTGAAGCAGGATGCCATTAATATTTCGGCAGGCGGAAAAAGTATTTGCCTGGCCCGGTATAAGGATAAACTCTATGGTTGTGCCCAAAAATGCCCTCATGCAGGCGCACCGTAATGTACGGATGGCTATATAGATGCCCAGGGAAATATTGTTTGCCCGCTGCACCGTTACAAATTCAGTTTAGAGAAAGGGCCGCAATACCAGTGGTGAAGGCTATTTTTTAAAAACATACCCGGTAGAAGAGCGGCCGGATGGAATTTATATGGGCATTGATACCGGAATATTTGGCTGGTAAGCTAAAAAAAGTTTGGTTGAAATTTTTATACGGCTATTTTTGCAGCCCTTTAAAAAGGAACACACTCCTCCTTAGCTCAGTTGGTTAGAGCATCTGACTGTTAATCAGAGGGTCCCCCGTTCAAGTCGGGGAGGGGGAGCTTTCAGAGCCTCGCAATTTTGCGGGGCTTTTTTATTTTACGTATTTCATTTACATTACCTATTCTGCAATAAGCAATATGTACGATATAGTATGTACTATTCACAGCTGTTTTTTATTTTCATAATTATTACGCTAAAATTACACAAACCAGCAATTCCTCTATTTTGATTCATCCATTTTAATTTTTTCAATTTGCCGCCTGTGCCGGAGAATATGTACAATGGCATGTTCGGTCAATTGCTCAATGTCGTACGACTGCCCCCAGCTCGTTTTTATCTTTTTTAAATTGTCTGATTGTTCTAATTCATGATCTGTAATGCCCTTAAATATCTGCTCTGTAAATGAGAAAAGGCTGGTTAAATCCTGTAGATATTCCTGAACGGTTAGGTGAAATGTTTTAGCCGGCCGTTCCAGGTTATTCACTTTCAGGTTATGGATACTGGTTGCATATCCATACCCGGCGTGTACTACATGCGATAAAATAGCCTGGATCGTTTTGCAGTTTTCATCTTTCGTTTGTAGGTCTATTAGAATGGTCAAAGCCGTATCAGGAATTTGTTCGATTACTGTTTTTAAATCATAAATAGCCCGTTCATATTCATCCAGCAATGCTCCGATCGCTCCCTGCCTGAAAGTCTTTGACATGGTTTGTAATGTTTTTTTACTGTAAAATACAGATCAGTTTCCAGGTACGATTAAATATCGGCGGCCTTCTGCATATATTCCTGTGAGTGCGTCATTCACTTTGTGCCCGCTGTCTTACAATGTATAATAAAGGTATTGCTGCTGAAATTATATAGACGGAAGCAGAACACCAGCCCCCTGGCCGACCCGACACAATTTTAAAAACAAACCCTGATTGAAAGAGTGAGGCAGTACGGCAAAAGGTTGCAAGCATTATTAAAACTCCTCAAAATAAAATAGCCGGTCATCAAAAGCAGTCAATTTTTTTTGACTGCTATTTTATTGACCGGCTACTACCCTGCTATTACCTTTCCAACACCATAAGCCGAAAAGTACTATTTTGCTGCATCATGCCAAAGGCATCTATTTAGGAATTCTGCTTATGAAAAACAACCGGCTTACTCTATTCATTGGCCTAGCCATGGTGTTAGGTATTGGCGTTGGCTTTGCCGTGTATCAAACGGCTGCTCCTGACACGGCTAAGACTTTTGCTGACAAAATTAAATTATTAGGCACACTGTTTATCCGGCTGGTGCAAATGATTATTGCACCGTTGGTATTTACCACGCTGGTGGTAGGCATTGCTAAGTTGGGTGATCTGAAAGCCGTTGGCCGGGTAGGTGGTAAAGCTATTTTATGGTTTGTAAGTGCTTCTCTTACATCACTGCTGCTGGGCTTGTTGCTGGTCAATCTTTTTAAGCCGGGCCAATACATCAACTTAAGCCAGGCCGATAATGAATCCCTCAAAGACCTGGTGAGTAAGCAACAAGGGTTTTCATTACAAAATTTTGTGGAGCACATCATTCCCAAAAGCGTATTTGAAGCAATGGCTGCCAACGAAATTTTGCAAATCGTTGTATTCTCCGTTTTTTTTGGCGTTGCCGCTGCTGCATTGGGCGAAAAAGCAAAACCTTTCATTAAAGCGTTGGACACAGCCAGTCATATCATTCTTAAAATTGTAGGTTATGTAATGAATGCAGCGCCACTGGGTGTATTTGGCGCATTAGCGGCTGTAGTAGCGGTGAAAGGATTGGGCATCTTCAGTTTTTACGTTCGTTACTTTAGCTATTTTCTATTAGGCATTGCACTGTTGTGGGTAGTGTTAATTGGAGTAGGCTATCTTATTTTGGGCAGCCGTACATCCCTTTTGTTAAAACGCATCAGCAGCCCGCTATTAGTTGCTTTTGGCACTACCAGCAGCGAGGCCGTTTTTCCAAAACTTACCGAAGAGCTGGAACGCTTTGGTTGTAAGGATAAAATTGTAGCATTTGTACTGCCGCTTGGTTACTCTTTCAATTTAGATGGCAGCATGATGTACATGACCTTTGCCAGCCTGGCCATAGCGCAGGCATACAAAGTACACCTTGATTTACCCACCCAACTTACAATGCTGTTGGTGCTGATGCTTACCAGTAAAGGCATTGCCGGTGTACCACGGGCCAGCCTGGTGGTAGTATTGGCCACCTGTAGCCAGTTCCATATACCGGAGGCAGGTGTAGCACTTATTTTACCCATCGATCACTTTTGCGATATGTTCCGAACAGCTACCAACGTGGTGGGTAATGCGCTTGCCACCAGCGTAGTAAGCAAGTGGGAAGGCGAACTGGAAAATCCTAAAGAAATGACAATAGCTACCAGTTAAACCGGTTAAAAATTATAGTCTTTAAATTGCCCTTCTTTTGGAGGCAACATTACATCCCTAAAACCTGGCTTTCCCTTATGAAACACTTCTTCGCTAAAATTTTACTCAATTTCCACTGGACGCAGCTTTTGCAACCGCAATTTTATATTGAGAATGGCGGCCTTTGGCTCATTTTGTTTGTCATATTTGCGGAGACGGGCCTGATGGCAGGTTTCTTCCTTCCCGGCGATTCGTTACTATTTGTGGCAGGTATTTATGCCCATGAAATTAAACCCGGCGTGCCGGGGCTGGCCTATCAGTTTTTAAAACTCTTTGGTGCACAGGGGTTAAGCGGCGTTTGGTTCGATCTTATACTGCTTTGGCTGCTGATTTCGGCGGCCGGTATACTGGGAAATATGGCGGGTTATTGGTTTGGCAAAAAAAGCGGCCCATTTCTTTTCCACCGGAAGGATACTTTTTTCTTCCGCAAAAAATACCTGTTTCAGGCAAAAGCATTTTACGATAAGAATGGCGGAGGCACTATCGTTGTTGCCCGCTTTCTACCCATCATCCGCACATTTGCGCCCATCATAGCCGGCATTGTGGGTATGGAAAAAAAGAAGTTCATGTTGTTCAATGTTATCGGTAGCATGGCTTGGGTATTTACGATGATATTCGGCGGCTTCTTCCTGCAAAAATGGATTTGGGATTGGTTTCAGTTCGATTTAAAAGAACACCTGGAACTAATTGTACTGGGCATTGTGCTGGTAACCACGGCTCCGGTACTTATTAAATTATTTACCGGGAGAAAGAAAGAGCCGGAAGAAGTTCAAAGTTTAAAGTCCAAAGTTTAAAGTTGTGCTATTGGGGATTGCTGATCGTTATTTGGTATTTTGATCTTCAATAATTTTTACTGAATACGTTTTTAAGCAGCGATAATTTGGAATTTATTTAAGCCTTCAAAATTCTGAACTTTAAACTTTAACCTTTGAACCTTAAACCGCCGACCGATCTGCCTGCCCCTAAAAACACTGCTGTATTTACGCTGCCTGTACTGGTGGCAGCCCTCGGATACTTCGTTGATATTTATGATCTGCTGATGTTCAGCATCATCTGGAAGCCCAGCCTTACAAATTTGGGCGTAGCACAAGAGGCCCTGCCGCATGTAGGCGAAAATATTATCAGCATCCAGATGATCGGGCTACTGATTGGCGGTATTTTGTGGGGTATGCTGGGTGATAAAAAAGGAAGACTAAGTGTGCTTTTCGGGTCTATCATTATTTATTCCATCGCCAATATTGCAAACGGCCTGGTGCAAAACGAAACGCAGTATGCCCTTGTGCGGTTTATTGCAGGTGTAGGCCTGGCAGGGGAATTGGGAGCCGGCATTACGCTGGTCAGCGAAAGTGTTTCCAAAGAAAAACGGGGAGTTGCTACTTCATTAGTTGCCGGCATCGGGCTTACCGGGGCTGTGGCTGCTTACTTTATCAAACTCAATTTCGACTGGCGCATTTGCTATTTTATTGGGGGGGGGCTGGGCCTGCTGCTATTGCTGCTGCGGGTAAGCGTGTTTGAAAGCGGCATGTTTAGAGCTGTGCAGCAACAGGCAGTTTCCAAAGGCAACATTTTGATGTTTTTTCAAAAAGGCGAACGGCTGAAAAAGTACCTGTGTGCTATTTTTGTAGGCCTGCCTACCTGGTACGTCATTGGTGTGCTCATCACCTTTTCACCGGTATTTGCCACGCATTTTGGAATTACTGGAGCTTTTGATAGCGGCAAAGCAATTATGGTTGCCTATGTAGGCATCAGCATAGCCGATGTGCTGGCCGGACTTACCAGCCAAGCTTTGCGAAGCCGCAAAAAAGCAATGGCGGTTTTTTATGGACTCACCATCTTATTTATTACTTTATTTTTTACCACGAAAGGTGGTGGTTCGGCAACAGGTTTATATTGGTTATGTGCAGCAATGGGATTTTCTACCGGTTTCTGGGCCATATTTGTAACTATGGGTGCCGAGCAGTTTGGCACCAACCTACGGGCTACAGCCGCTACTACGGTTCCTAATTTTGTGCGGGGTATGTTGCCACTCATGATATTACTCTGCAATTTTTTGCGCAGTAAAACCGATTACGTAACCGGTGCCTGGATGGGCGGCATTATTATTATGGCAATTGCTATTACAGCGCTTATTAACACAAAAGAAACTTTTGGAAAAGATTTGGATTATGTGGAAATTGACCCGGAGCCGGATGAGATAGAAGAATGATGACGAAGGGCAGTGCTCATCTCTAAACTAGAAAAGCCGCTATGCCCGTCCATCTGATATAGCTTAGTTTGCATATCCTGCCGGCATGTAATCCTCCTTAATCTGTGGCCATCCGGCCTTACCGACTTTCGGTCGTCACTGCTTCTGGTCTTCCGGTTTTTTATTATTACCGTACATTTCAGCAATCGTGCAGCAAAGCATTGCTTCATTACCAATCTTTCCAACAATTCTTTCACAATCTCCGTTTCACCTTTTACCCTGCATTCCGTAATTTTATGCACTTCATGAAAAGAACGCGTTTTGCCTTCATTATACTACTGCTCTCCGGCTATTGCCTTCAGGCAAAGGCGCAGCAACAACGGTTGGGTATAAACGATACCATAGAAGTGTATGTAACCCGCATGGCTGATGGCAGCCTGGTGCCGACCAGCGTACTGCCGGATGTGTTTTGCAACGGTAAAATGCCCAGGTGGATGCGGGATAAAATGAAGGAATGGACCCGCCTGCGAAATGCGGTATATGTTACTTACCCGTATGCCAAAGAAGCCGGTAAAGTAATTAATGAAATTAATGCAAAGTTGGCCGGCGTAACGGATGAAAAAACCCGGAAAAAAGTAATTAAAGAAAGAGAGAAAGATCTTCGAAGCACGTTTGCCAGCAAGTTGATGAACCTGAGTGTATACCAGGGAAGAGTTCTGATGAAACTAATCAACCGGGAAACCGGCAATAACTGCTACGATATTTTAAAGGAATACAAAGGTGGATTCGATGCCCGCCTCTACCAAACAGTAGCTTTCTTCTTTGGCAGCAATCTGAAACAATCCTACGACCCCACCGGCGAAGATGCAGAAATTGAAAGCATTGTAAAAGATGTGGAGAAACTATACAGGGGATAAAAGTCGACAGTCGTAGTGGTGAATCATGAATGGATCAAAACAATCTATCTTTCCTGATTAACATTTTCTGACTTCTGACTTCTGACTTCTGACTTCTGACTGCTGACTAAGGTTTTCCTTATTTTGCACTTTATGAAAATTGATGTTTTAGCTTTTGGCTCTCATCCGGATGACATTGAACTTAGCTGTGCCGGTACCTTGTTAATGGAAAAAAGAAGTGGTAAAACCATTGGTGTTATCGACATGACCAGGGGCGAACTGGGAACCCGTGGCACTGCTGAAACCCGTAAAGCAGAAGCCGCCGCCGCCGCTGCTATTCTTGCATTGGACATTCGTGAAAACCTGGATCTGCCGGATGGTTTTTTTGAAAACACCAAACCTTACCAGTTAGCAGTTGTCCGTGCTATCCGCAAATACCAGCCGGATATTGTGTTGTGCAATGCTCCTGCCGACCGCCATCCTGACCATGGCCGGGCCAGCCGCCTGCTGGAAGAGGCTTCTTTTTTAGCTGGCCTGATGAAAGTAGAAACAGAGGATGACGGCCAGTTGCAAACAGCCTGGCGGCCTAAATATGTGTTGCACTATTTACAGGATCGCTTTCTGCAACCCAACTTTGTGTACGACATTACGCCGGTCATGGATCAAAAGATAGAAGCCATAAAGGCATACGCCACCCAATTTAACGTTGCCGACCCAAATGAGCTGCATACCTATATTTCAAAGCCTGATTTTCTGGATAGTATTATTTACCGGGCTAAAATGTTGGGTAAAATGATCGGTGTGCCATACGCTGAGGGTTATATCTCTGAAAAAATGATTGGGATCAGGAGTCTGGACGCTTTGGTAAAAGAAGCAACATAGCACATAAAATAATCTTTTATAAGGCATTAAGCTGTTCTTGCAGATATCCGCACCTACCTACCGGCAGCAAACTTTCATAATTGATACTTTCCCAACAACATTCGTTCAGGACCGGAGGTTGGTATAGTAATGATGCTTGGCATAAGGGAATGCCTTATCAATCATAATCCAGGTGGCACATAGTAAAATAATATTAATATATAAGAAATAAAGCCTTACTCATTATCCGCTATTGACTATTGACTATTCACCAATCTGCCATTTTTTCACCCTAATCCCGTTGGCATAATGATTGACAAAGGTTTGATTGTAAACAAAAACTGAAATCATTAGATCATGGGAAAAATAATAGGAATTGACCTCGGAACAACCAATAGTTGCGTTTCCGTAATGGAAGGCAACGAGCCGGTGGTAATTGCCAACGACGAAGGTCGCCGTACAACGCCTTCTATTGTTGCGTTTTTAAAGAATGGTGAGCGTAAAGTAGGTGATCCGGCAAAACGCCAGGCTATTACTAACCCTAAAAACACAATTACCAGTGTAAAACGTTTTATGGGTCGCCGCTTTGATGAAGTAACGGAAGAGCTGACTCACTGGGGTTATACCGTAGTAAAAGGTGACAACAATACCGTAAGAATAGATATAGATGGCCGCCAGTACACACCACAGGAAATTAGTGCAATGGTGCTGCAGAAAATGAAAAAAACGGCTGAAGATTATTTGGGTACGGAAGTAACGGATGCGGTAATTACTGTACCAGCGTATTTTAACGATGCACAGCGCCAGGCAACTAAAGAAGCCGGCGAAATTGCAGGCCTTACCGTAAAACGTATTGTAAACGAACCTACCGCAGCTGCCTTAGCTTATGGCCTGGATAAAAAGCAGGCAGATCAGAAGATTGCCGTGTTTGACTTAGGTGGTGGTACATTCGATATCTCCGTGCTGGACCTGGGTGATGGTGTATTTGAAGTAAAAAGCACGAATGGTGATACGCACTTAGGTGGTGATGACTTTGACAAAGTAATTATGGATTGGCTGGCTGATAGCTTCAAAACCGAAGAAGCCATTGACCTGCGCAAAGATCCGATGGCTTTGCAACGCCTGAAAGAAGCTTCCGAAAAGGCAAAGGTTGAATTAAGCTCTTCCAGTGAAACAGAAATTAACCTACCTTATATCACTGCTGTTGACGGTGTACCGAAACACCTGGTTAAAAAACTAAGCCGTGCAACTTTTGAAAAACTGGCAGACAGACTATTTGAACGTTGCCTAAAGCCTTGTGAACTGGCACTAAAAGATGCAGGTTATAGTACCTCTCAAATTGACGAAGTAATACTGGTAGGTGGTAGTACCCGCATTCCTAAAGTGCAGGAAATAGTAGAAAAATTCTTTGGTAAAAAACCGAACCGCAGTGTTAATCCTGACGAAGTAGTTGCAATTGGCGCTGCTATTCAGGGTGGTGTATTGACCGGTGAAGTAAAAGATGTGTTGCTGCTGGATGTGACTCCGCTAACATTGGGTATCGAAACATTAGGCGGTGTATTAACGCCAATGATTCCAAGCAACACAACGATCCCAACTAAGAAAATGGAAACGTTCAGCACGGCTGCCGATAATCAACCGGGTGTGGAAATCCATGTGTTGCAGGGCGAACGTACCAAAGCGGTTGATAATAAGAGCCTTGGTCGTTTTAACCTGGCCGATATTCCACCGGCACCTCGTGGTGTACCGCAGATTGAAGTAACCTTTGATATTGATGCCAACGGCCTGCTGCATGTAAGTGCTAAAGACAAAGGCACCGGTAAAGAACAAAAAATTCGCATTGAAGCTGGTAGTGGCTTAAGCAAAGAAGAGATTGAAAGAATGAAGAATGATGCAAAGGCAAACGAAGCATCTGATAAAGCAGAAAAAGAAAAGATCGAAAAAATCAATGGTGCCGATAGCCTGATTTTCCAGACCGAAAAACAACTGAAAGAATACGGTGATAAAATACCAGCCGACAAAAAAGGCGCTATTGAAAGCAGCATCAGCCAGTTGAAAGAAGCACATAAATTACAGGATATAGCCGCTATTGACAAAGCTACCGAAGCAGTAAATGCAGCCTGGACAGCTGCCAGCCAGGATATTTATAATGCCGGTAACCAACCTGGTACCGGTGATGGCGCAGGCCCACAGGGCGACCCATCCGGTAACAATGGCAACAGCCAACCGAATGAAGCAGAAGTAACCGACGCAGAGTACGAAGAAGTAAAATAAGTAATAGATCGTATATAATGAATAGCCCTTGTAGAAATACAGGGGCTATTTTTTTAGATGACTTGTAAAGTGCTTTTGATAAGCAAAAGCTTTAGTGTATAATGAAAATCAGGCAACAATCTTTAAATATGGTAAATGAATACAATCAATAAACAAATTCCAACTCAAGGTTTGAATAATCCAGGGTTAACATACAAATTTAAAAAATATCTTCCAGCTTAACCGAGTAACCCTCAATAGCTTTTGCATGAATCTTTCCTTCTTTTACCAGCTTTACGTGAAGTACAAAATTCCCTTTGTCTAAAAAGTATTGCTCAATGGATTGTAATATTGGGTCTATGATCCAATATTCCATCACCCCATGTGATGCATAATCTGTCATTTTCAGGGTACGGTCAATGGTTTCAGTAGTTGGCGAAAGGATTTCTACAATAAAATCAGGTGCCGGGAACAGCAACTGCCCGGGGCGAAACTGTGTTACCTTCTGTTTACCAAAAAAGCAGATATCCGGCTCATAATCATTGCGGGTAAGATGCACCATCACTTTTTCTACACCTACCTTACCTAAGTCATTTTGCTTAACATAGTCTATGAGCGAAGCAGATAGATTGGCGGACGCATCCCAATGCTCAAATTTTACAGGAGAATGCATGACTACTTCGCCATTTATAAATTCTGCTTTCATATTCTCATGCACTAATTCATGAAAGTTATAGCGTGCCTCTTTTTCTTTTTCAAAAAGCGACTGGGCAGCTTCAATAATTTTAATAGCGTCCGGTTGATTTACCAATGAATTCAATATTTCGGAGTGGCTCATTAGCTTTTGTTTGTACTAAGTTACATTTTCATTCTGTTACCGGTAGGTAAATATTAAATTGACAGGCTTTTATCTTTTTACCTCCTTATACATCTTCATAAACTTTTCCACGCTAAACGCAGGAAATAGCACTGCCATATCATCACCAAATTTTTGAATCGTAGAACTGCTGATTTTTTCGGTGATCAGCTTTACAATTAACGGCCAGTATCGGTAGCATTTTACTTCAATAGCCAAGCTTACATAATTGTAAATATCAACGTGTAAATTGTAGGGTTCCTCACCGCTACTAAAAGCATAGTAATGCAGGCTATCGTTATTGCCTCCGGCAAATACACCACAGCAGGCTTCTTCTGCAAAAAAATCTACCGGGTAAAAATGTGTTTGCCCGGCACTTGTGTGATCGTCAAAATAAATTAGTTCATTCCAGTTTTTTACAATCTCTTTTCCAGGTAAAATTTTGAGACTACCGGCTATCAAAGTGGTATCCTGTATCCTGTTCTCCCATTGCAATTGCAGGCCATTCAACGATTGCAGAAATTTCACCAGGCTATCCGGCAGTGTTTTTTCTTCTATTGCCTCCTGAGATGCCGGGTCAATTTGATCAGGATATGTGCAGGATAGTAGGTGTACCCTTTCATTATCCTGTAAAACCTGGACCAGATCGAAAAAATTACGGTCAATTTTTTTTGTGTTCATATTATGGAATGATACAATAATAATTGCAATTAGCGTATCGTAACAGCCGGAGCTACGTCCATATCGGAATATACCAGGTTCTCGCCGCCCATGCCCCAAATGAAGCTGTAAGAGGCCGTACCACTACCGCTGTGGATGCTCCATGGTGGTGAAAGAATAGCCTGGTGGTTCCGAACCGTCATATGCCGGGTTTCCTGTGGCTGGCCCATATAATGAAATACAACATGGCCATCCGGTACATCAAAGTAGAAATAAATTTCGCTACGACGGTCATGAATATGTGCAGGCATGGTATTCCAGATGCTACCCGTATGCAACACGGTAAGACCCATCACTAACTGACAGCTTTTGATACCCTCCAGGTGAATATATTTATAAACGGTACGATGATTGGCTGTTTCACTGCTGCCGATCGTCGCTGGCATGGCACCATGACTT
The DNA here is from genome assembly GCA_965246935.1 of Chitinophagaceae bacterium. Lineage (GTDB taxonomy): Bacteria > Bacteroidota > Bacteroidia > Chitinophagales > Chitinophagaceae > JAZKFT01. The sequence continues at coordinate 11,900 of CBDFGC010000032.1, forward strand.
TCCATTAAGGTTACCGGATAGGTCGTGTGCGCAGGCGTACTTAACAGGTAAAATATTGGCGGATCAGCTTGGTCAAGAGCTGAAAACGAAACTGATTTGGTACCTTTACCGGCATACAGGCAATCCAGCTTCTTCAGTTGATACGTTTGGCCATCCGCTGTTATTGTTCCTTCGCCACCGACGTTAATCATGCCTATTTCCCTTCGTTCCAAAAAATAATCGGCCCGCAGGTTTTCGTAAGCAGATAGCTCCAGCGTTTGTGTTACGGGCTTTGCCACTCCGCATATCATACGTTCATAGTGCGTATAAGCAAAACGGATATCATCATCCTGCACTAAACTTTCCAGTAAAAAACGCTGGCGGATCGTTTGGGTATCATAATGTTTAAAATCATCAGGGTGTACACCTTGGTAAACAGGTAATTCCATACAAAAAATTTTAGAGAATGATAGCACCTGTTTCCAGCGTGCCTGAGATTGCGAATGTATTTTAGTAAGCGGAAATTATCCACATACCATAAAAATTCTTTTATACAGAACGGGAAAATGATTGCCTCGCAATATTAGTTAACCTATATCAACATATGTGTCATTGTAAATAGCAGTAGAAACTAGTTTGTGCACATGTAGCAGCCTAAAAGAGTGATAATAGTAAAATATTGCGGTAATCAATAAGTGCAGAACCATTTAATAAGTCTGCATCTTACGAAAAAGCCCGTCACCATTAGTTTGGTGACGGGCTCAGTACAATGCAAGCTAAATATTTTAATTTTCGGATTCCGATTTGTGAGGACACAAACCAATGCAATTTCTAAAGTTATTTAGTTTACAATATACCCAGTGAAAGCAACTAATTTATTTTGTACTATTCAGAAAATTATTTCCATGGGATCCATGATTTTCCTTTCCATTACTACCGGCAGATGACCCGTTCAAGTGGCCGTTATGCGAATGGGTGCTATGGCTATTTCCATTTGTTGCATTGTATGTGTTGTGCCCATTATGGGTGTGGCCGTCAACATGCTTTAGGCTTCCATTTAAGTTCAGGCTTTCCAGTACATCCACTTCTACAGGTTTCACTTTTTCATCTGCTATATCTGATACATCAATCAAAGGCTGGGTAAGTTTTTTGAACAGTGTAAGCGATTGGGCCACTACCTGATCCATGTTATAATACTTATACGTAGCCAGCCGACCAGTAAAATAGGTATTTGTCATAGATGCAGCCAACTGTTGGTACTTTTTATACGTTTCGGCATTTTCAGGACGGGGGATGGGATAATACGGGTCACCTTCCGCTTTTGGAAACTCGTACATAATGGTTGTTTTGGCATGTTGTTGCCCGGTCAGGTATTTAAAATCAGTAATACGGGTAAAAGCCTGCTCGTTTGGATAGTTGATCGTACCGGTTGGCTGGTGATATTCCGAATCAATCGTTTCCATTTTAAACTCAAGGGACCGGTAAGGCAACTTGCCGAAGCAAAAATTAAAGTAGCTGTCAATAGGCCCGGTGTAGATTAGTTTCTCGTGTGGAATCATGTCGATGATTTCTTTATAGTCCGTATTCAACATGATTTTAATGTTCGGATGGTCTAACATGCGTTGGAACATTTTAGTATATCCATGCAGCGGCATTACCTGGTAAGTATCAGTAAAGTAGCGATCATCCCGGTTATTACGGGTAGGCACACGGGCTGTAACAGATGCATCTAGTTCAGAAGGATCCAGGTCCCACATCTTTTTGGTATAGCCTTTAAAAAACTTTTCGTAAAGTTCCTTTCCTACTTTGTTCAATACCACATCCTCCGAGGTCTTTATCCGATCAATTTTTTGGGCACGGGCCTGAAAAAACAGGTCAAGTTCATCGCTGCTGAGGTTGAGGCCATAAAGTTGGTTAATGGTGTTGAGATTGATAGGCATCGGCACCAACTGACCATCAACACTGGCTAATACTTTATGGTAGTAGGTACGCCATGGTGTAAACTGACTGAGGTATTCATACACATCTTTTGAGTTGGTATGAAAAATATGAGGTCCATATTTATGCACCAGAATGCCGTCTTTATTGTAATAATCATAGGCATTACCACCAATGTGATCCCGCTTGTCAATTATCAGCACTTTTTTGTTTTGCTGCGATGCTAGTCTTTCGGCCAATACGGCTCCGGCAAATCCGGCGCCAACGATGATGTAATTAAACATACGATAGTTTCTCCTTTTTTTCAGTTGTTGTTTCGGATGGTTGTTGTAAAGCAGTATGTAGGATGCCAGCCATATCGACCCAGGTTTTATCCCAGCTTATATCGGCCAAAAAAGCATCGGAGCGATGTAGCCATTCGCTGCGGTCGGTTTGTGCAAGGATTTTTTCGGCTGCTGCAATAAATTCTTTGGCAGTGGCAGCTATATGTACCAGGTTTTCCTCACCATAAGGATTAATAACATCAGTGATGGGGGTAGAAATGACCGGCTTGCCGGCGGCAAGATATTCCGGTGTTTTAGTAGGGCTGATGAATTTTGTGGATTCGTTGATGGCAAAAGGTATCAGGGCTATATCCCAGCCGGATAAGTACTGTGGCAATTCATCATACTTTTTTCCACCAGGATAGTGAATATTCGCATTTTTCGGTAGCGTAGCGGGGTCAATTTTAACAATTGGACCAATCAATACAAAATGCCACTGTGGACGTGCATCAGCTACCTGCCGGATTAGCTCAATATCAAACCGCTCGTCTATTACGCCATAAAAACCGAGACGGGGATGAGGGATATTTTTCTGATCCTCCGGTTCTATAGGAGCCTCAGGGCCTTTTAAGCGGCCTTTCATAAAATGAGCTTTGTCTATGCTGCTGGGGAAAGGATGAATATTATGGTGCCGGTGTTTTTTAAACTGATAGATGGTATGGCCGCCTGTAAATACTACATCTGCTTTTTGAAGTAATTCACTTTCGTATGCTAATAATTCTATCGGTGCAAATTTAAACGCTGATAGTTCATCCATACAATCATACACCATAAGCGCAGGCTGTAACTGTTGGGTAAAAGGAAGTGCCATTGGCGTATAGTACCAATTTATATAATATTCAATTTGTTGAGAAACAAGAAGGTTGTTTAACAATTCCTGCTGAAGTTGAATAGCTTTACCCTGTGTGCCATGCTGCAGATACGGAACTACAATATATACATTATCCTGAATAGTAATGTTTAATGTAGGATTACCATCATAGTATGAAGGCTCTTCAATATAGAATACCCTGGTGTGTTTAGCAAACCGGCTTAGCAAATGTTGCGGGCGCTGATAAACAAATGCCCAACGCAGATGCGAAAAGCATAAAATGTCATTTTTAAAAAGTACAGTATATTGTAAGTGCAGTGTATCAATTTGCATAGTTATTTGCTATATAGCCATTTATGTGCCAGCCTTAAACAGGTATTTTGTGCCTATTTTATCTAAAAAACTCAATGTGGGTGAGGAAATTTCTACTCATCAAACAGATGGTGGGAAATGATTATACAACAAAAATTCAAGTAACTTTATGTGATAAACAAATTTATTTAATAATAAATAAGACGATAGACCGGATGTAATATACCATTTTTAAACGGATAAATTTGTACGCATTATTATCTCTTTATCCTCGCTAAAGAGACACCACGTTGTTTGCGGATAAAAAACGATTTACCTGTCACCTTAAAATGTTTTAAAAACAATACATCTATTTCAACCAAAACATTGTTTGCAACTATAGAAATCGTTTTCGGATATTCTTTTTCAGGAAGATTCTGCTAAAAGCTAACTAAGTCGAAACAGTACATCAGTAGGAAAGCTTATTAAAACTTGGTTTGCACCTGTCGTTATTACACATGCTTAAGACCTTAACTCTTTTCCTGTAGTTCCAAAAAGATTACCTCTAAAGTTAATGATAACTGTAGGCTCAAGCCATAGTTTGCTGCATTGCATGTCGTCCATATCACCCGTTACAACAACACCTTATGTGAATTCATTGCCGTTAAGAAAATTGAAACATAGTAAAAAAGTGTACCTGGCATCAATAATTTATGTTGTAAGAAAATGGCAATTCTCTCCATCCTGGCTATTAATTCTACCTTATGGATGTCCTGTAAAGGCAGCCTGTTTAAACTACCTTTGTTTAGCTTAACAAAAATACTATGATAAAAGTTGGTGCTTATAATGCATTAAAAGTATTGCGGCAGGTTGATTTCGGGATATACCTGGACGATGGTAGAGAAGGTATCCTATTGCCTAAAAGGTTTGCCCCTGCCACTGCAAAAGTAGGTGATACCATTAACGTATTTATTTATCATGATGGCGAAGACAGGTTGATTGCTACTACACAACAACCCTTTGGTACGATAGGCGACATTGTAAAACTAAAGACTTTGAGCGTAACACCTCAGGGCGCTTTTATGGATTGGGGCCTGATGAAAGATTTATTTGTTCCTAAAAGTCAGCAGCTACAACCGATGCGACCGAATGGAGAGTACCTGGTAAAGATTTATTTAGATGAACTAACCGGCCGCTTAGCAGCCACCGAACGGATAGAACAGGATTTACAAAATGTACACCTCACTGTAAAAGAATTGGAACAAGTGAATTTAATTGTGCTGCGCCGTTCCGATATTGGCTATGTGGTCATTATCAACAAACAGCATACCGGTGTATTGCACCACAACGAAATTTATCGAAGTATTGGTGTAGGTGATACGTTTCCTGGCTTTATCAAAAAAATATATTCATTGGATGATGCAAATGATAAGCACCGGATAGATGTAGCCGCCGGCAAACCCGGCTATCAGCGGGTGGAAGGCGAAAGCGAAAAAATATTGCGGCTATTACAGGAAAAGAATGGGTACCTACCCTATCACGATAAAACGGACCCTGACACAATTTACCAGATTTTTGGAATGAGTAAAAAAACGTTTAAAATGACGTTGGGCAAACTATACCGGGAGCAGAAAATCAATTTTGTAGATGGCGGATTTAAGAAGATTAGTGACAAGTAAGGATTGATTAATTATTTTTAAAATGAAAAAAACTAAAATTATCGTTTGGGAACAAGCCATTCGGGAGAATTTAAGAATAGTAGTTTTTAATGTGATAACTGCAACAAACATGACTAACAACTAAAAGTTTTTTTTATCCTGTAATATCAATTCTCCTTTTACCAGCCAAGATGTACCAAATGCAAGCAAAGCAACTGTCTCAAGCCAGAATACGGGCTTTAGTTTACTTAAACGGCTGCCGTCGTTCCCAAAGATTCCGTATAGCGCAATTAATGAAATTGAAATCAGCATTACAATTCCGCAGATTCGGTATATTTTGTTTCTGATTATTTTCTCTCTTGTTTTTTCACCTTTACTTTTCGTGAATAAAAACAAAGATGTACAGGCTAAGAGTATAAAAAACAGGGCCGCACTGCCATAATGAATGGTGCTCCGGAGTTTGCTTTCAGCAAAATGAAAGATAGCACAGCTATCAGCACTATTATCGTTCGTAGGAAAAAAAGCAATGACCAACGCAAATATACCAGCCCAATTTGTCCACCTGTTATCCCGCCTATCATCAGGGTATCCTTTATATGCTATTAGAAACATGGCATCAGAACATAAAATTCCAACAAACAAACTACCTGTAACAGTATAATAATAATGACTGATCGACTCTTGTATACAGGTACAATGGCCAAACAAATAATTACCAATTATTACAACAAAAGGTAAACTAATACCCAGCCAGCCTACTGCCCGCCGCAGGGTTTGATAGGAAATTAACCGGGGATCGGTTTTGATGGTACTATCCATTATACAGTTCTTTTTTCAATAAAATTTAGAAAGTAAATAAATACATAAAATATAATATTTGTATGGTAATACTTTTCTTTGAATTCAGCTCAGGCAACGCAGAAAGGTCTCTTTTAATACCTATTAGTAACGCTGTCTTTATACTCATCTTTTCCCAATCGTAATAAGCTTCGTTTCATAAGGCTGCATATCCAGTTGCAGATTTGTGTACCCCTCTTTGCCAGTAGTTGCTGTTTTAAATGGATTAATAGTGCCATTAGTGGCGTTCCACTCCTGTGCTGCACCCGTTCCTGCTATGCTTACTATACGACTGAACGGCTGGTTGCTTTCATTAAAAAAGAAATATAGCTCCGCATCTCTCCATTTGCGGTGATTGTATCGTAAAGCTGTATCTGATTTATTCAGGGTTACATCAGCAGGCAAACTAGTAAAGAAATTACCCGGGGATGCCTGAGTTACCCATGCAGGTACAGTCGCTGCTTTTGCATATAGAAAATTCTGGTCATACACCAGTATTGGCGGCGTTCCGTTAACAATGACCTGTCCCCCATTTTTGGCAAATTTCTGCAACCGGTTGTAAACCTTCAGAGAAAGTGTTGCAATGTCGGGAATTATAATTACTGAATAACTGTTGCCACTTTTTGAAATCATTTTACCATTAGAAAGGGTTGTCAGTGATGTAAGTGCATAATCGTCAATAAAGTCAAAATCATGTTGCGATTCCAATAGCTGTTTCGCAAGGTCTATCGTGCTTTGCTCCGACTGGTTATGCCCCAGCCATAAACTACTAGTAGGGAAATAAACAGCTATCTGTGTAGCAGGCTGCCCAAGTGCCAGTAAGTAACCAGTCCTGTTACTATACTGCATAAAAGATGGAAAATCCGGATCAGCCATGTAACTTCTTGCACCACCCTTGCCTTCGGACATGGAGCTGAAAAACATCATCTCGAACAGGTTAATACCCTGTACAAATTGCTGGTTAACAATCCAGCGTGCCTGTGCGATATTAGGTGGTGGCGTAAAAGCGGCAAAGCTTTCACTGAATGCCCGTGGCCTGCCAAAAATATGTGCTGCCGACGAAGCAAATTTTGGAAAGGTCACTGATTTACCGGTGGGCCATACCTGATTCCAGATCACATCGATACCCGGAATTTGTACCGACCGGAAATCTTTATAAAAATCGCCTTCGGACCTTACCAGTCCAATCATGGCGTCATCATGGTTCAGATGCACCATGTACTCCAGGTTATTGGCTGCACACCAATCTGCCTGTAGTTTAAAAAAATTCCCACTAAACAAATCCGACCAGACATCCCAATAATCCGCTTTTGCCCGTTGCTGTTCTTCAGACAATCCACGCAGAAAAAAAGATGCTAACCAGGGCTTAATGTCATATCCTTTACGCTTCTTAAATTCCACAAGCATTTCCGGAGTCCAGGGCAGGTAAGCAAAGTCGGGTTCATCGCCCCGGAAGCCTAATATGGTCTTGCCAAACTCATCACCTATATATTTCTTATATCCCTCATGGGTAAAATCAAGAAATTGTTTCACCGCAATAGGGCTGAGGTAATCGCATAAGGAATTGGTGGTGTCCTTACCACCGGTAGGATTATTGGCAGCACGGGTAACAGAGGTTTTAAACTGTGGCTGTACTAATAGTATTTGCCAGTCACCTTTTGGCGCTGTCCATTGCAATTTACCGGATGCGATGGTTATTTGCTGGCTACTGCTATCCAACGTGTTCAGGGCTACGGCACTGCTATTTTCATTTGCTATATTCCTGGAAACCATTTCACCTTCTTTTGCATGGATGCGCTCATACACCACCAAAGCCTGCATCCGCAGATCCGGACGTTCCTTACTGAATTTTCCGCCGGCAAAGCCACTGGGGTATTTGCCCTCGTCAATTATCCATACGTGCATACCCCGTTTTTTTATTTCAGCTACAGCGGTTTTCACCAGTTGAAACCACTCCGGTGAAAGATAGGCTGCCGGCATGCGGTAGCCTGCTTCAATCGTTACTACCCGAAAACCTAATTTGTATAAACTGTCTAAATCAGCACTGATTGTTTGCTGATTCATAGGTCCATTCCATCCCCAGGTTACGGAATGGGCATAAGGATGAGGTGTTTGCTTAAACGAAGCTTTGACTTGTGCAACAGTTGGCATTTGTATATTTTGCCATTCACGTTGTGCGACGACATGTAGTTGAAGGCAAAGAAGCAGAGAAAGGAAGAAATAAAATAGCTTTTTTTTCATAGGTAGCAATCGTTGAAAACAAATAGAAATCTTAACAAAGCTACAATGTATGTGCAGGCATCTGTTCTGCTCTGTCATGAGTAATTGCTCCACCTATTCGATATAGATTTGCCGGCCGGGCTGTTACTTCAAAAAACTTTTTGAATGATAGGTACCTGCAATTGACTGAATAACTTTAAGCTAATGAAACGCATAGAAAGACTATTTCAAGTAGTGTTGCCGAGAAAGGGCTGAAAAGTCACTTTTTACATCTAACATCCGCTCCTGTTTGTTATGCTAACCCTATTTCAGTGCTATTTTTCGTAGTGCCTGTACCAGTTCGTCTTTTTTTCTGCGGCTCACTTCTATTTCCGTTCCATCGGTCATCCAAAGCTGTCCTCCATCTCCTTTTACATATTTTTTTATATGATGCATATTCACCATATTACTCTGGTGAGGCCTGATAAAATCATAACCGGTCAACAGATCTTCATAATCCTTTAATACCCTGGAAACAATAACCGGTTTTTGACCAGCGATAAAGAATTTGGTATAGCTTCCCAGGGCTTCTATCCACACAATATCTTTTATATCAATAAAGTAAATGCCCTCCGATGTTGGAAGGGCAAGGCGTTGTAACTGATCGTTTCCCTGCTGATGTAAATAATTTTTGGCACCATCTATCTGTTCTTTATTCAGCGTTTGCTTTTGCTGTTTTGCTTTATTTACAGCCGCTTCCAGATCATCCGGATCAATAGGCTTTAGTAAAAAGTCAATGGCATTCAACCGGAACGCTTTCACGGCGTACTCATTGTAAGCGGTGGTAAAAATTACCTGGCAATTAAGTGGCCCGGCCTCTTCCAAAAATTCAATACCGGTTTGACCGGGCATGTTTATATCGAGAAACAACAAGTCGGGTTGCAGCTTATCAATAAAATGTTTGGCCTGCTCTGTATTTGTTGCTTCTGCCAATACAATTACATCAGGAGCAACTGCAGCCAGTAAATGGCGTAAAGTTTCCCTGCTGTTTTGCTCATCATCTGTTATTACACATTTCATAAAATAAAATTTTCGGAGTTAGAAAAATTTAAAATTTTAAAGGTATTACCAGGTCCACCCTTGTACCTGCAGCATTATCCTGATCATCCTTTTTGTCGGCAATTGTAATTTTTGCTTCTGTATGTAATAATTGTTTCATCGTAGCCAGCATATCTACCGTAAGTTTTTGTCCATGGCTAATATGGCCGTCGGTTGCTGCGAGTTTATTTCCCCTGCCAATTCCATTATCATCAATTACACAATGAAGTTCCCCGTTTTGCCGGTACAGGTGAATGAGTAATTTTTTTTCGCCTTGTTTTGGCATTAATCCGTGTATGATAGCATTTTCGACATACGGCTGCAGTAATAGTGGTGGGAGTTTTACATCGCTGATGCTTTCGGCATCTGTTACTTTTACTTCCCAGCTAAACTCATTGCTGAACCGGAATGCCTCCAGTTCCATATACATCTTCAAGGTTTCTACAATATCATTCAATGGAATCAGGTTCGTGAAACTTTGATCGAGTATCCGCCTCATCAGCTTACTAAATTTACTTAAATACCGGGCTGCATCAATTGGCTTTTGTTGCAATATATAATTCTGAATACTATTAAGCGAATTAAAAATAAAATGAGGATTCATCTGGCTTTGCAAGGCCGTGAGTTTTAAATTGCTCATTTGCAGCGCTACTGCACCCTCCTTTTCTTTTTGTGCATCACGCCGCCGGATAAACCAGTAAATACTGGCAATTGCCAGTAGGGTTACCAGTAGCCGGAACCAAATCCGCTGCCAAAAAGGTGGCATGATTTCAAACCGATAGGTTGCCGCACTGCTTTCTAAGCCGGCATCATTTACCGCTTTCAACATGAATGTATAAGTACCAGGAGACAAATTATAATAAACAGCTTCATTATTTTTCTTATCTGTGAGCCAGTTCTTATCTATCCCCTCAAGCAGGTAAGTATAACGGATAAAATTATTATTCAGATTGATCCCATTGAAGTAAAAAGCAATATCGCTTTGATTGTAAGAAAATGAAGTGTTGTTTGAAATAGCTTTAAACCCATCAGCAGATGAAATGGTGTTATCTGAATAATTTAAAATGGCAACCCTATCTATTAGTACGGCAGGAGGCACAGCGGATTCAATAATAGCTGTCGTATTTATTTTAAAAATGCCATTTCCTACTCCCAGCCATATATTATTCAGGTTGTCCTTTTCCAAAAAAGCCAGGTTCCAGTTCGGTACATCAATACCGTCGGCTTTTGTAAAAATACGTATGTTGTAGGTGTTTGGGTTATGCTTGTTTTCTGAAAACCGGTAAAGTCCGTTTAAGGTAGCAATCCATATATTTTGTTTGCTGTCAATTTCAATATCATGTACATAATTGTTAGGTAGCCCATTGTCTGTATTGATGGTTTTATCTTTCACCCATTTCCCGTTGACTAAAACAAAATGAAAAGCGCCTAAACCGAGCGTTTTAATCCATACCCCGCCAGCGTTGCTACAGGCAATACCGGCAAATACTTTTTGGCGCAATTGTAAATTTGGTGTAAAATCAATCAGCCCATTGTGGGTATATAAAAGCAGCCTTTTTCTTTCGCTAACCCATACATTGCCAAAATAATCCTGATTGAAAGATACAATTCTGTTAAGCAGCGTTCCATCTGCAAGTGTTGTAATTGTTTTGAAAGGTTTACCATCTTTGATAATATGTATCGTACTATTCTTTCCAAACCATAGCATTCCGTTTTTAGCATCATATAAACTATTCAACGTTGTAGCAGAATCAACCTGTGGGCTATAATTTTCTAATGTACCATTTTGCCAGTGATATATATTTCCACCAAAGCTCAAAACCCACCATCCATTTGTATTGTCTGCTTGCAGGTCCCGAATGTAATTCCCAAAACGATTGTACTGCAGCAGAATTGATAAATTTCCTGGCAATGGGCAAGGGATGCCATTTTTGATCAGGTTGGTTTGCATACAGATATCGCCATCCCCAGCTATATGTGAAAAACGAATATCGTCATTGCCCAGACCATTAGCACGGGTATAGTGGGTTACAAATTTGTCTGTCAGTTTTACTAAACCCCGGAAGGTGCAGATCCACATGACACCCCTTTTATCCTGGTAAAATGACGGAACCAAATAACCGGGTAATTCGCTCTTGTCAATAAAGGTAGTTTTGCCGCCGTCAATAATCCATACACCCTTATTTTCTACTGTTACCCATACTCTTTTTTTATTATCTACAAATAAGGCAGTTGTAATCTGGTTGCTAAAATCAATTGTACTAAGACTTGTTAATCTACCGGATTGCCAGTGATATACACCTTTTTCGTTAAAAAAATAAAAAGCGTCCTTTTCAGAAGGCTCTACATAAAGGTAAGTAACAAAATTGTCATAAGGAAAGATCAGACGAGCCTGCGTACCGTTGGGTATGGAATAAATACCACGATCGGTATTTAAAATTTTTGTACCATTGGATAAAGTTGCGGCTACATAATTATTTACCGGAAGGCCCGATATATTTTTTATCAGTTGTATATATTGTAGTTTACCATTGATGATTACTGCATTTTGCCGGTTCAGCACACAATTAAGCTGATTATGTTTATCAATGGAACAATTGCCGAAATACGAAGTTCTGGTAGTATCCGGGGGAGAGAAACGGGTAAAATTTTGTCCGTCAAAATAACACAGGCCTTGCCGGGTAGCAATCCATAAATTACCGGTTGCATCTTCGCAAATATCATCGCAAAAGTTATCGGGCAGCCCATCTTTGATATCGTAATTTTTAAAGTTCCGTCCGTCAAACCGGCTGAGGCCGCCAAAAGTACAAAGCCATAAGTATCCCCTGCTGTCTTCAAATGCTTTTTGAATGTAGCCACTCGGCAGGCCATCTGCCTCCCTGTATACAGTAAAATTGAACGGTTGTGCCGTCAGCCACGAGTGCTGCAGTAAGGTGCAGCCAATAATTATCCAAGTATGTACTGTTTTTTTTATAGTCATTTGTAGCTTAGCAATACTACCAGCAATATAATGACAATTGTTATGAAGGAAAATAACCACCAGTCGAATGGCGATTTCGCCCCGGCTTTTTTTAAAACCTCATTTTCCGCACGGTCAGTCTTATTGTTTTTCATTGGTTTTATACAGTTTTAACAACCTGCAATTGGTATTTCATTCCTCATTTGTTTTGCCGGTTTCATTTCCATTTTGGACAGTATGATTTGTCATTACTTTATTATACAAACTTGTGTGGCTCATTCAGTAGTACTTCCACCTTCTATGGTACTGAAACAGTAAGTGTTAAAGACTGTTTATACCTTTTAAGAGTGATAAGTCAAACCTAACACCGTACGGCGGATATATTTTCCATAGTTGGCTTCCGGCAGGTTTCGTGTAAAATGCGGTGTGCCTCATTTGGCATTTGGAATACAGCCTATGTGTTTCAAACTGCTATTGCTACAGGGAAAACACACATTTACCATTCAGGCTTGCAGGGCTGCTATCGACATTTATTTTCTAAAATAAAGGCGGGTCTAAAACTATTTTTATTAGTGGTGCTTGCTTCATCCGGGTTGGAAAAAGCAGCAGTACCGGAAAGACTCTACCTATCTGCGCTCTTGTAGGAACCCCGGACATGATGACGCAGTGTTTGAAAATAACGTCATAAGTATAGAAGGGGTTAAAACATATCTTGATACCGTAAATTGCTGCAATAAGCCTCGTCGCAGACATTTTGTTATTAAACAGGATCAAAAAAACATCTTCTTCTAAATTTGGTACAAGCGTTAAGTCGAAATAACGATGGATATCGTCACTTCATAGATTACATAACCCGTTAGTAATCATTATAAAAGCTATTTTGCTCTCAATATTCTCCATACAATTCGAGGACGTAGTAAATTGGCAGGTGAGTCTATTAGTCCCATTACTTTTAAGAAGGTTTTGCAAACCACTTCATCTTTAATGGTCGCCTTATGTACCAGGGACACATATTTGTTAACCAAAAAAATTCCGAAAGGCCTCGTTCCTGTAGTTTCAGGAAAACGGAAATCCTCATTTGTTGACATCTGCCATAGTTTATTCTTTATTTTTAAAGTTCGCTTGAAGTAAGTTTTAGCCAGCTTTTTTTCATCTATATTTTCGCTCATTAATTTATCTAATTCAACTGCCTGCAGACAGGCAGATGAGATACCTTGTCCATATACCGGGTTGAAACTTGAAACAGAATCTCCTAACAAAAGAAGTCCTGTAGGAAAGCGAAACATCTTTTCATAGTTTCTTCGAACACTCACAGGATACTTATACTGTATGATGTCACTAAGAGGTTCACAGGTGCTGGCAATATCATAAATATTAGGGTTGGGTAATGTTTTTAGAAACTCCAGGAAGTTCTTTTCCTCTGTAGCAGCCTGCTCACCATGCCATCCTCCAACAGAAATGATCCATTTGTTTCCTTCTATCGGAAAAGCGGCTCCGTTGCGTCGTTCTTTTGGTGCCTCAGGTGTACATGCCATCCAAGAACCTGTACGGGCATCATTTGGATCTCTTTTATAAAGTCGGGTCGTATAGGTAACATTAATTTTCACTTTGCTTACCGGTACTTCAGCATACCCCATTTCTTTAAGCCATTCCGATGTCCGGGAGCCACGGCCCGTGCAATCAACTACTAAATCTGCATCAAGCCTGGTTAATGAGCCATCACTTTTATCTTCAACCATAACACCTGTTACTTTTTGCTGGTCATCGGACGACAGTAATGCTTTTGCTGTCCTATTATCAAGGATCGTTATATTGGGTACTGCCAAAACGTGTTCCCTTACCAGGTGTTCGAGCAAGGGACGAGACAGAGATACTCCCTGAATGTCTAAAAAAACATTTTTTTTAAATCCACCATGAGTGAACCAGTTCATAGAAGTACCAAAATCATTGAGAACGCCACCATTGTCTGCTATTTCTTTTAACAAACCGGGAAAATAATTGAAAAGAATATCCAGTGCACAGGGAAGGAAACCATGAAGATGTTTTGTATGAGATTGCCCTTTTCTGGATTCAGGATAGCGATGCACCGTATCCTTTTCAATAATAGTTACTTTCCTGTAGTGCTGGCTAAGTACCTTAGCCGTCATAAGACCGGCAAAACTTCCACCTAACACAATAGCATGTCTTCTGTTGGTTAGAGGAGATACCTTCATAAAAATTTAGTTTGTTGATATAAGGATGTACTAAATATAGTACTTCATTAAGAGACAAACTGATTAAATTTTTTAATTTTATTTTGCACCGTTGTTGAAGTTCTACTTGACTTTTGTGAGAGAGCGTCACCAACGATCCGTTTAAAAAAGATACTTGTTTTTATTATTTTACAAAGACCAGAATACTCAAAACCAGGGTCGATCCTTGAACCACACGGATTGAAAACTGCGCTTTTGATCATTGATGGGATAGTTTCTGAGTTTCGGTTGACTAGGAGGTTCATCAGATGACTTGCTGATGTCGTCAGAAATGGCAGCCGATCGGAAATCACTAGTGGAAGAGGCTGCGACAGAGATCGATGAGGATAAACTGGACGAGTTGATGTTAGATTCAAGTTGTTTCTCAATCTGAGGACACGAGTCCGTTGAGTGCGACGATTGAGGATTAGCACTGTTCTGTTCTGCCCTTTTATCGTCACCAGCTTTCCTTCTGAACGATCGGAAAAACGATTCGATGGCTTTCCGTTTTTCAGGCTGCATCTCTTCAGATTCGGATCCAAATCTTTCACCTTATACATGCGATCTAGTTCGCGATAGAGGGCCAATTACAAAGCGGGGCGAAGATTGGCGCTAGCTTATTGTAGGGAATTCTGTAAAACGACCGATGGATCCGAGAAGGCGTGTCTGAGAACTCTCTATTTGTTCTCAAAAATTGAAACGCATTTTCCCAACTGTCAAAAATTCTGGGTGAGCTCAAACAATTTTTGGGTGGGCTGAGCCCACCCTCGCCCACCCCTGGCGGCGCCACTAGCTGCTTGGGTCCTAGATTCAGTCCCGGCGAAATCGGGCGTATCGTATTTATGGACGATATTGTAAATGGTTTGGCAAGGAACGTTTTCACCCATAAAGTGATTTACGGTCGTGATTTTCTTCGGTTCGCGATCGTAGTGTGCTGTTGAACGATGCGGTTCACGAGATGTTCTCTGTCAGAGCGAGTCATTTTTATCAAGGAGCAAATAGAAAGGGTGAATACCCATAAAATGGAAGACCCAGATATCGTCCACCAATAGAAAGAAATATCGACAATACACGTCACAATATGAAGGAGAAAAATGAGAAATAAGTTTGTACCAAGACTTTCGCGACATAGGTTAGTCAAGCACATTCTCGATATTCATCATGTTTTAAACGCGGTTTTCAATTTTTGTCTGTTTTGGTGTTCGCCTTGCAGAGGTCGTGGCAAATCACAAAATGTTACCAGTTTTAACGAAATGACTGGTTGTTGATATCTGATTTCTGCTGTCGAAATCAGTTTTTATACTCACCTCTATAGATCAAAATTAGCACCAGATAAGCAGATAACAGATATTTACTTTGCGGTTAAACTCGAAAACTGTTAGCAACGGGTAATGCACACGTATATAGTACACTCACGGGCATCTATAGATCAGACCTGACACTAGATAAGCAGTTATCAGATATCAGATATTTTCTTGGAATATAACTTTCACTGAGAGTGGAGGATGCTGAACAGAATTGTGTTCAACTACTCCTACCGCCAACCCTTGCCTTTTACCCTCACTCTCACCCTCACCCTCACCCCCGCCCTCAACCTCACTCTCACATACTCATCCAAATTCATATAAGTAAATATCTGATATCTGATTATCTGGTAGCGATTTCGAATTATAACTACACCAAAGTAAATAACTGATTTTGACACGAAAAAGTAGATGTCAGCTATCAGATATTTCCTAAGAACTGGATACAGTTTGAGATTTGCCACTCCATGGTGTCGCACGATTGATCTTCCTCGACAATTGACGTATTGCCATTTTTGCTCTGATCATCATTCGATATGCACACATGTTTTCGATTAACACGAGGTCCAACTTGCGAGAAATAGCACACAGAAAGTGATGTAAATGTCCAGGCAAAAGTGAATCTTAGACAAAATTGATTTCTTCTGTTAGGCGCTCAACTTTATCTAATTTTACCTAGGTCGAATTCACTCAATCGAAATCTAACCATCTCCATGCAGTCGCTGTGAAATTAATGTGTGGCGTCGACAGGGTCTGTTCGATCCCAGAGATCGTCTCTGATATGATGGTGGAGGTGCAATCGATTGTGCTTATCCCTTAGAATAAGTTCCTTTATCATTCAAAAGAATCCACAGAGCCCTGAACACTTATCGAACTTGTCGAGGAAAAACATCACTTCGTTGTTGGCATTTCATTCTCATTGTCTCAACAGACTTTTTTCGCCGAATTCATATGGTGATGAAAATTATGTCGATAGAAGATCTTTGGGACGAGTTAACATAACGTTTGCGGCTTCTGTCACACCTCTACTACCGATTAAGGTTTTGTTCGACCCTACTCTTATCGACATCGTTAGCCCAACCAACCTCAATCAAGCTGTCCCGTCGACTTTCCGACGAGAGCAGACTTGATGGTAACGTTTTCACTCAAACTCTTATCCAAGACTTCACTGTTCTTACAACAAAACTAATGAATATTAAGAACAGCGTCGAGCTATGCAACTTCGTAGATCGAAGAGAGATTGTGCTTGAGAACAGTAGCCAACTGTACAACTCTCTGCAGAAGAGAAATTTTGCCAGCACAGAATAATACTGAAAACTCAGAGTAAATGAAATCGAATGAACACGAGTTTTCCAGCAATAAATTCTGCCTGAGCAGATTTGAATCGCAATTATTCGCCAATAATTTTCATCGGGAAAGTTTAATTCTGTCTGAAGGTTGATTTTGACAGACACATCTATGTGTTTTTTTCGATTTCCACCACCGATCAGATTTAAGACTAAACACTCGTCCGTTGCAGACGAAAAACGCGTACTTTCCACTCTACTTGGCTTTCTCTTTGAAAAAAAAGGCGACCAATTCGCTTCTTAACGACCACTCCTTTATTATAAGTTACTTATAAAACGGAAGCTATCTTTGGGTTCACACGGACCCCTAGCTATATCTTCGCTGCTGCAATCTATTCCTTATTTCTTGCTGGTATATTACACATCTCTGCTAGGCAAGAGATCACAAAAGGAGACTGATCTGAAACAAGGAATATTCAGTTAATGCTAAACGAAATGCTATGAAGTGGGTCCACTCGGACCTCAACACATTTGCGAAGGATTAAAGTTGGAAGGTTAAATTTTCTCCCCAAATGTTATAACACTCATTTCCAATCGTGCTAAGTGAAATAGATCGTTTACCAGACTTCAGAACGAAAACGTTGCCGATCCTGAAATGCTATACCATAATGTTCTGAACTGGGTGGCCAATGTAAGTTTGAACCTAGTATGTAATAGTTCTCGTTTTTTGCACAATAATTGTGAATGTATACATCTGTGGGTCCATTAGGAATTGGGCAATATAAAGAAATTTCTAGCCAAAAATCTCTTGCACGCTTCGTTGTTAATCCCATTCCGTGAGCACATCTACCGCAACCTTTATGACTCAATAGACTATTATTTGAAAAACGGAATTATCAACGAATGATTATCATCCGCGAATGTCGGTCCACATATACCCAGATAGAACAACCCATGCTTAAGTCGAATTTCGGGATTTTGCATTAACTCTTGTAATGCATTTATATAATTTGGCAGTGAAAACTTCGATGGTTCCACGAAATCAACATCATCTTCAAATATAAATGACCATTCTAGGTCGTCCTTGGACGCAAATTTTGTGATTTCGTATGTCCATAGAGTAACAAATGATATCAGGTTAGAAGCTAGTTTTCTTATCTAGCAGTGACAATGATTTATCAATACGAGAATCATTTATCGATATTGGTTTGAAACAGTAAATATGGAAATAATTTGGAAATACTCGATTTATATTTTCTTTCGTGAAGTTAAATCGGGCTGAACTGCAATTCATAGATACAACAAATGCGTTCATCCTTGTTTGAGTCTTGTGTTTGCCAATTCGCATATCTTTCGAAATATTCTTTAAAAGTAAGTAGGTAAATAAACAAGTGAAAACTATTGTAATAAATACATATTTGAAAAAAGTTTTTGGTGACTTATTAGATTTACTGGGAATCATTTGGAGATTGTAGTCCCTATTTCAATAAATAAATCGAAGACAACGGAATAAAACATCGTTACACTACAGCATGATTCACCTACTTTTACTGGAGTTGGTTAGCTTCACCACATTTCTAGAAGACGTTCTTTGGTTCTGGTTTATACATGGTTGGATAGAGCATTCAATTCTCTATCCAACTGAATAGTTTCCTATTTGATTCGTTCTACAGTTCGATGAGAAAATGAGAAAAACTTCAGAACCTAGCCGCGAACAATTTTGCACTCGTTTTTGTGTACTCAAAACGAAGAATGAGTGCACTCTAAAATCGGTCAGTATGTCCAGCCGTCCGGCCGTTCACACGATAACTCCAGAAATAATGGCCTCACAGCCCTCAAATGTTTCACACAGCATTGTCACATCAATATCTCGGTCGAGTTCGAAGATGAGCCGAGTTTGCTCAGAATTTTCTGATTTTCGATAGGCAATACCCTGATTTTCTA
>CBDFGC010000033.1:0-120092 GCA_965246935.1 Chitinophagaceae bacterium
AAGAATTAATAACATTTTTACCTTCATTCCGGGGTCAAATTGAACAATATGAAAAATGCAAAGCTTACCTGATAAATAAATAGAAGATGAGCATAAAAGTTCAAGGCAATTATTCATACAACAAGCATAATAGTATATAGCCATTTACTACTTCGCTACCTGTTCATCATCGCAAATAGTTCCTCCCTTTTTGCCCGCAGCCCTACCGATTGACCCGCTGCCGCTTAGTACACATCATTGGCAATTGCATCTATTGCAGCCGTTACAAATTCTGCTACCGGCTTACCGCCATGCGATTGGGTTTTATCTTCCCGGTTATGGTGACCTAACTCCGTATCTACGGAAGGCGGTATTACCTCAAACACTTTTACCGACGTATTTTTTAACTGGTGCCGTAGTGATAAACTGAGCGAATGAATAGCCGCTTTGGTAGCGCAATACACGGGCATAAAAGCCAACGGCGCAAAGGCCAGCCCCGATGGAACATTGATGATAGCTGCCTGTGGCTTGCTGCTTAAGTGTTGGGCAAAAAGCGAAGCCAGGTGAACCGGTGCTATAAAATTGGTTTCTGTTTCCAGTGCTATTTGTTTTACATCTACCGGTTGTGTCAGGTTGGTATGTAGTTGCACACCAGCGTTATTCACCAGTATGTTTACCTCCGGGAAATGTTCCGCCACCCAGCTAAACAGGGCTTCCCGATCAGAAGCAACAGCTACATCACATTCACTGATTTCTACCGGCGGGTACTCTTTTTTTATTTCCTGCAACCGTTCTATCCGTCTGCCACAGATCAATACTTTATTACCTGCTGCTACCAACTGCCTGGTCATTTCCGGCCCGATGCCCGATGTGCCGCCGGTAATTAAAATGGTATTTCCTGAAATGTTCATATGTTTTTTTAGAAGATGCCTACTACAACAAGCTCTTTGGTTAAAAGTTGTGGTGCTGTTGAATGAGCAGTAGTGCCATTGAGATTTGATTATAACAAAAGAATGGTATCACTTCAGCAGCGGCAATAAGATTGGAATGCTGCAAGTGACTGCCGGTTTTGTTAGTTTCTGAATGCGCCTGGCGTAGCACTCGTTTGCTTTTTGAAGAAATGATTAAAATGTGCCGGTTCTTCAAATCCCAGGCTGTAACTAATTTCGGAAATGTTCCAATTAGTATGTTTTAATAGTGCTTTGGCTTCTGCCGTCAGCCGTTCAGCAATATGCTCAGTAGTGGTTTTACCGGTGGTAAGGCGGATGGCCCGGTTCAGGTGATTGGTATGCACATGTAACTGATCGGCAAAGTCTTTGGCAAAACGCATCGTAAACTGTTGCGAAGGTGTTTCTATCGGAAACTGGCGCTCCAGCAATTCTGTAAAAATGGCGGTAATTCTTGCATTTGCATCGGCATGTTGGTACAGTGTTTCCGAAGGGTTCATCTTTAGCGCTGCGTGTACAATTTCCATAATATAATTCCGGATCAGATCGTACCTGAAAACGTAGTCAGAACCAATCTCTTCTTTCATTTTAGCAAAGATGCCGGTGATATATTGATCCTGTGATTCATTGAGCAGGTAGGCAGGTTTAGCACCTGGTTTAAACATCGGAAGTTCTTTCAAATCACCACGGATGTACTCGCTGAAAAATGCTTCTTTAAAAATGCAGAAATAGCCGGTAGGATCTTCTGTAATACGTTCGTATTTGTAAGGTACGCCGGGGTTGAAAAATAGTAAGGCAGTGCCCTCCACTTCCAAGGATTTATCGGCATAGTGATAAATATGCCTGCCCCGCATTAAAGAGATCTTGTAAAAATCACGGCGGTTGTATTGCACCTGTGCATTGCATTGAAGCGTCCAGTCCTGCAGGCTGAAAACATTAAAATGCCCGATGTCCTTTTTCAGGTTTTCGGGCATCCAATTAAACTTATGCTGGTAAAAATCTTCCAGTGTTTCTATTTGCGGCATGTTGCTAAATTAAAACAATTATTTACCACTACCTGCCCTTTACTGATTGGCATAACAAGTTGTAGTAAACAATTACTACGAAAATCATTTCGTAAAATCCGTTGAAAAAGAAAGGTCTTTCCATTGCTCCAACTCCTGTGTAAGCAAATCAATCTTTGCCTTTGCCCGATCATACGCATCGCTGCCCAGGAACAAACGAACCGGTGGGTCCGGATTTTCTGCTACTGTAATAAAAGCGGCTGCTGCTTTATCGGGGTCGCCCAACTGCTTACCATCCATGCCGGCATACCGGGCATGTGAATTTCGGATAGCTCCATACGCATCCATTTTCTGATCGGCAAACACCACCGATTCATCGCTTAAGAATTGGGTACGAAAACCACCTGGTGCAACAACCGTTACTTTAATGCCGAACTCTTTCACATCTTCGGCCATTACTTCGGTAAGGCCCATAATAGCGTATTTGGTAGAAGCGTAAATGCCCCATCCGATTGCCGGTGCAAAGCCTCCAATAGAAGAAATATTAATGATATGGCCGGATTGTTGTGCCCGCAGGTAAGGCATAGCCGCCTGCATTACGCTAATGGTAGCAAATACATTTACATCAAAGCACTGGTGAATATCTGCGTTGTTTAGTTCTTCCACAGCACCACCAATGCCATAACCGGCATTGTTGACAATTACATCTAACCTGCCAAAGAACTGTTGTGCCTGCTGAACAGATTGGGTGATGGATGCTTCATTGGTAAGGTCGGCTTCCAGTGGTAAAAATTGCTTTTCATTGTAACTGCCAACTGCTGCTTTAAGGTTGTTTTCGTTGCGTGAAGTAGCGGCTACCCGGTAGCCTTCACGTAATAGTTTTTTTACAAGTGATAGTCCTAAGCCTTTAGAGGCCCCGGTGACATACCATATTTTCTTTGTGCTCATATTATTTTTTAAATTTATTAAGTATGAGGTCGTGATTGATTTTAATTCACGAATATAAATAGGTTACTCCGTCATTGCGAGATCGGGTTCTTGCCCGACGTGGCAATCTCCAATAAAGCAATTTCACGGAGTGAATAATAGTTTGATGGCTTTGCGCTAATGAGATTGCTTCGGCAAGAACCTCGCAATGACGGAGAGATGATGTTTGCCTAATTTAATCCGCCTACTTAAAATGCTGTAGCGGTTGCTAAAGTATACTGTGCTTTCATCTCCTGCTGTACCAATTCAATTTTTTGTGTGGCAAGATGGTAAGCATCTTCGCCCAGGAACAAGTGCACAGGCGGTTCTTCCTGTTGTGTAATGGCTATAAATACATTAGCAGCTTTATCCGGATCACCGGGCTGGTTAGCATTAATGCTGTGTTGATGTGCTGCCTGTACTTCCCGTACACTTTTGTATTCGCTCAATTCATTTTTAGGTGTATTCAACGAACTACCGCTCAAAAAATTCGTTCTGAAATAACCCGGCATTACCAGCGTAACATGAATGCCAAAAGATTTTACTTCGGCGGCCAGCGATTCGGTAAAGCCATGTACGGCAAACTTAGTGGCGCAGTAAATACCAAAGCCCGGGAAACCGCCGGTAAACCCACCGATAGAAGAAATGTTGAAAATGTGGCCGGATTGCTGGTGGCGCATATGAGAAAGCACTTGCCGGATCACGTTAAGCGAACCAAATACATTGATGTCGAAGTTCGCCCTGGCTTCGGTATCAGTCAGTTCTTCCAACGCCCCGACTATACCGTAGCCGGCATTGTTTACGACTACATCAATGCTGCCAAAGCGGGCAACCGTTGCTTCAATAGATTGTTGCACATCAGCCTCATCCGTGATGTTCAGGGCCAATGGCAGAAATGAATCGCTATCATTGTTTATTGCTTTTTTCAATTCATCCACATTACGGGAAGTAGCCGCTACATTATAGCCCTCACTTAATAATTTTTTTGCTAACGCTAACCCTAAACCCTTGGATGCGCCGGTGATGTACCATACTTTTTTTGTGCTCATTATTTATTTTTTGTTAGCACAAAGGTGAGTTGGTATTAAGGGTTGCTGTTTGCTCCGGTCAAACGGATACTTGTAAAATTCAAACAATTGGGATGGAGATTGCTTGGAAGAAATTTCTTCACAGGAAGGTTTCTTTGTATTTTAACCCTGCGGATTTGCTTATATTTTCTCTTGAATAAAGGCCAGTATTTTGATGGTAGCTAACTGCCGGGCTATAAGACAAGAGATCCGGCATGGAAGAAAAATGTACTATGACTTCACCGCAGGGTTTCCGGTTTTCTAAGCCTGCTAAAATTTATCTGTTTCCAAACCCAATTCTATCCCTTTCATCCCATTTCCGCTGTGCTGCTTTTTCATCCAGCAGGTTTTCCATCGCATCATAAATCTGGTTAAGCTGTGCATCATGGTCACCCAGGTGCTGCTTTATCTCCTTTAACCCCATTTTCAAATCGCTTTGTTGTAATACAATCCGGTGTATTCCTACAAATGCCCGCATAATGGCAATGTTCATGTTAATGGCAATATCAGAATTGAGCAGGCCGCTAAGCATAGCTACCCCTTGTTCGGTAAATGCATAGGGAAGATATTTAGAGTGCTGGCCCCGGCCTCCAATCTTTAAGGTCGCATTTTGCGGCCTTAAAGATTGACGAACATTTTCCGTGGTCACAATTTGTGACCGCATACTTTCCCATTCTTCGGGTGTAAGTTGAAACATAAAATCAGGTGGAAAGCGTTTCATATTTCGCTTTACAACTTCAGTTAGACGTTTCGTTTCGGTTTCATATAAACCAGCTAAATCTTTGTCCAACATTACCCGCTCACCACGAATTTCGTAAATACGATTCTGAATGGATTGAATAATTTGCATGATAGTCTGTTTTAGCCTAAATTAATACATGAAATATACACCGGCCACTTTCTGTTACAGCACCGGAAATTTTGTCATATTTATTTCATTGTTATAACGCTACTCATTGTTTTTTTCGCTGCTACTGTTTGTGCATCCGGCTGGCAGCCGCCTACGCTAATGGTAATTTTGCCATTAAGTTGTTGGGGCTTTCCCTGGTCGTCCATCAGGGATATATCTTCCGGTGTTAGCGTAAATGATACAGCCTTGCTTTCGCCCTTTTTTAATAATATCCGTTTGAAACCTTTCAGCATTCTTATTGGTGCCGGGGTTGTTTTATTATCGCCTGAAACATATAGCTGTATTACTTCTTCACCGTCTCTGCTGCCGGTATTGGTAACGGTAGTGCTAACTGTAATGTTTTTACCAGGGCTGGTAGTTGCCGGTAATTTCAGTGGGCTGTAAGTAAAGTTGGTATAGCTTAATCCATAACCGAAGCCGTACAATGGCTGCCCTTTAAAATAGCGGTAGGTACGGTTGGCCATACTGTAATTGTTGAAATCCGGCAGGTCATTATCGCTTTTATAAAATGTAACCGGCAACCGGCCCGCGGGGTTGTAATCACCAAACAGCACATCGGCAAGGGCTGTGCCTGCAGACTGCCCGCCATACCAGGCATTCACAATAGCCGGCACGTGTTCGGCCTCCCAGGGAATAGCCACAGCACTGCCCGTCATCATTACAAATACCACCGGCTTGCCCGTGTTTTGTAAGGCTTTTATCAGTTCTGTTTGCACAGCCGGCAACATAATAGAGGTACGATCGCCACCATTAAATCCAGGAGCATTTACGGGCATTTCTTCCCCTTCCAGTTGCGGCGAAATACCACCAACATATACGATTGCATCGGCATCTTTCAACCGGTTGGCCAGCGCTGTAAAATCCGTTTTGGCAAAAGTGCCGGCCCGCACTTTTATAATGGCATCCCAATCATTTTGGTAATACTCTACTTTTAACTCATAACTTTTGCCGGCTTCCATAGCCAAAGCGTACGTTCTAACGCCCCAGCGGTTGCGGTTCCAGGCATCCAGTACCTGTTTACCATTTACAAACAAGCGGTAGCCGTCATCTCCTTCCATTTCGAACATCATGTTACCGGTATTGGTAGCCAAAAAATTTGTAATGTATCGGGCCGAAAAATGAGTG
The DNA here is from genome assembly GCA_965246935.1 of Chitinophagaceae bacterium. GTDB lineage: Bacteria > Bacteroidota > Bacteroidia > Chitinophagales > Chitinophagaceae > JAZKFT01. The sequence goes on from CBDFGC010000033.1 coordinate 5,999, forward strand.
GCTTTTTTACTGCCTGTAATTATTTCTCTTTCCATCCACTGATGGGCCACATCGTCTTCCATACGGCTAAGAATGGGGCTGCCTTCCAGCTTTTCATTGTCAAAATATTCTGCCTTCCAGCCGGGTTGGTTATCATAACTGTATTGCCTGCGTAAATCGGTGTATGCCAGCAGGGTATCATTGGTAAAATTCAATGCCTTTTCGTACATCACTTCCGTACCGCTGCCCAGTTTGTTTTTGATGCCCTGTAATGCTGTAACAATCTGCGACGGCGTACCATTGTAGTTACCCAGCACCGCAATTTTATTATCGGCATTGGGGCCCAGCACTACAATTTTTTTAACAGACTTGCGCAGTGGCAACGTATTGTTTTCATTTCGTAACAGCACAATGGATTGTTGTGCCATCTTAAGAGAATGAGCGGCATGTGCCGGGCTTTCCAGTTCGCTGGCCGGTGTTTGTGCCCACTTCACCATGGCAGGCGGATCAAACAAGCCCAACCGGAAGCGTATCATAAATAATCTTTTCAGCGATACGTCAATTTGTTGTTCGGTAAGTTTGCCTTCCTTTACTGCCTGTACCAGCGTTTTATAGGTCACATTTCCGCAGTCTACATCTGTACCATGCATCAGTGCGTCCGTAGCAGCGCTCACCGCATTGGGATGTGTTTTATGATAATTAAAAAAGTCATCTAATGCACCACAATCGGAAGTAACGTAACCGGTAAAGTTCCAGCGCCTGCGCAAAATGTCTACCATTAGTTCATCGCTGCCGCAGCAAGGTTGTTTCTTAAAAGCATTGTAGGAACACATTACACCGGCTACATCTGCCTTGGTTACCAGCTCTTTAAACGCAGGTAAATACGTATTCCATAAATCGTAATCTGTTGGATCTACATCAAACACATGGCGGCTCGGTTCCGGCCCGCTGTGAACCGCAAAGTGCTTGGCACAGGCGGCAGCTTTTAAATAGGCAGGATCGTCTCCCTGAAGGCCATGCACAAAAGCTTTGCCCATCATGGCTGTCAGGAACGGGTCTTCGCCGTAGGTTTCCTGTCCGCGGCCCCAGCGTGGGTCCCGAAAAATATTAATATTCGGCGTCCAGTAAGTAAGTCCGGTATAACGTGTTCCCTGCTTACCATCTGCAATGGATTTATTATAAATGGCCCGGCCTTCCAGCGCCGAGTAATCTGCCATTTTTTGAAGGGAATTTGTGTCCCAGGTGGCTGCCATCGCAATGGCCTGCGGGTACACCGTTACCTTATACGATGTGCGGGCAACTCCATGCAGTACCTCGTTCCACCAATCGTACCTGGGGATGCCGAGCCGCTCAACAGCGGGCGTAGCGTCTAACATCTGTGCTACTTTTTCTTCCAGTGTCAGGCGGCTTACCAAATCATTTACCCGTAGGTCAAATGACAAGGCAGTGTTTTGAAAAGGAAATTTAGCTGTAGTATTTTGGCTAATGGCATTAGTATAAAATAATACAATGGCTACAAATAACAGCGCATGGCGACAGGAAATTTTCATATAATTTATTTTATTTTATTATCATATCCACTTTTAAAACCGTTGTTGTTTACCTTTCTCCTATGTTTTACTGTCACTTTCTTTTTCCTGAAAAAAAGAAAGTAACCAAAGAAAATTCAAGGCCGGGTCTAAGGCGCATGCCGCCCGGTAATTACATTGTGCTACATGTTGAAGATGCGTGTTGTGTCGGCACCGCATAGCCATTTGAATGGCAGGCCTGTTCTCCGGCCCGTTTGTTTATTGTTTTATTTTGCTTATTGCCCCTTGTCTATTGCTTTTCCATGGGCCGGATAACGCCGTGCCAATCATGACTATGCTTGCGCTGTAACCCAGCCATTCCTCTGTGTTGCTTTGCTTCTCTTAATGTTGATGTTTGCTACTTATTTCTTGCTTTCTTATCTATTTATCTACCATTTTTAATATTAAATTTCAAAGTTTTTTTGATGCAAACAGTGCCGAAAGTTTGAAATAGGAAATCCGCAAAGCTACACAGAGGCATCCCCTCTCCACCTGTGAAGAGGGGAACGAGGGGTGAGGGAGGGGGAGGGTGAGGCTTTTACCACTTCACTACTTCCCAATAGGCCTTCTTTGGCTGACCGTTTTTATCAAACAGCAACGGGTAGTCTTTTCTGCCTTTTACCGGGAAATTATCCAGCCAGCTATTCCGGTCAGAAATATTCCAGAAGGTGACACCGGATATAACTTTCCGGTACTTTCTGAAGAGCTTAAAAGCCATTTTATATTTTTCTAATTGCTGCTGTTCACGCTCGGGTGTAAAGTCAGCGAGGGCATCTTCAGGTCGCCTTTCCCGGCCCACATGTTCTTTTGGATAAACAGAAATATCCAACTCCGTTATCTGCACTTTCAACCCTACATCTGCAAACCGTTTGATGGTGCTGTCCAGTTGGCCTTCGCTTGGCTCATTTACCGCCCAATGTGCCTGAAGCCCTACACCACCAACCGGTACGCCGGCATCTTTCAACCCTTTTACCAGCTTGTATATTTTCTCTCTTTTCACCGGGCTTATTTCATTGTAATCATTGTAGAATAAGACAGCGTTTGGATCAGCTTCATGTGCATATTGGAATGCTTTGGCTATGTATTCCTCACCACATATTTTCAGCCATTCCGACGGACGTAAATATTCATCCGGTTTATCAGAAACTGCCTCATTTACTACATCCCATGCATAAATTCTGCCTTTATACCGATCAAAACAGGGCTTTCTTATAAAAAAGCAGTAGCGTTTGAATAACAAATATTTTTGAGTTTCTGAGGAACAAAAAAGCTGTTATGGAGACGCTACTGCCGGTGCAAAGTAATACATTATATGAAGCACTAAAAAACTGTGAGCAAGTGGATTTGCGGGATAATCGTGGAAAAGTGCATTGTGTGGGCTTAGTGCTGATGGGGGTTATCATCGGCTTGTATCGTAACCGCGACGGGGTTTTGTCCGGCATTCACCGCTCTCTTACAAATACCCATGCCCCTTTGTGCCACTATTTAGGTATAGAAAACACTACGCCCATTTCAAGAGCACAACTGCCTATTCTACTAAAAAAGATAGATCCGCACCTTTTTGCTAAGCTGCTCTTTGATTTTGCAGGAATGGTGTTAAGTGAGCAGGAAAAACAGTGGTTTGCTGCCGATGGTAAAGAGTTGAGGGGCACGATTGCCAAAGGTGAAAAGCGGGGTGAGGCAGTCGTGCAAGTTGTTAACCATGCCAGCCGACAGGTGTATGGGCAGGGCTTTTACAATGGTCAGAAAGAAAGTGAGCGCCCCTGTATTCAACAAGTATTGGAGGTAGGATTAGGCAATCAAAAAATCACCCTGGATGCCCTGCATTTTATTCCTGAAACCATCAAACAAATAGCTTACAACCAGGGCATCTACCTGGTAGGGCTAAAGGAGAATCAAAAGCAACTATACGACGATATGGTTAAGGTAAGCCAAAACTACCGGCCGACAGGTGAGCGCCAAACGCTTGAAAAAGGGCATGGGCGAATAGACAAGAGAACGTATAAAAGCTATGATATTAGGGATGAATTTTTTGATGAAAGATGGGCGGGTGCTAACTTTCAGACGTTGGTAGAAGTGAAAAGAGAAACGTTTCAATGCAAAACAAAAGCGGAAAGTAAAGAGGTATCTTACTACGTGTCAAATGAGGTGGTAAGACAGGGCAATTCGAAGGAGCTTTTCGGGGCAGTACGTGGGCATTGGGCTGTTGAAACCAATAACCATATAAGGGACGTTACTTTCAGGGAAGATCATTTACAAACAAAAGAGCCCGTCATTTCTAAAGTTATGGCTTGTTGCAGGACGCTGGCATTGACGTTTTTAAATAAATTGAAACTCAAAAATATCAAGGCAAAACTCGAAGATTTTGCAGATAATTTTGACCTCCTTATTAAGTGGATGGCTAGTATTAATTTTTTATAAGAAAGCCGTGCCGATCAACAACAGTCTTAATATGATCTTTCAGCCGTTGTAATAGAACTTTTTTACTAACTGTTTTGTCGCCATCTTTAAATATCCAGGCCGGCGTTTGGTTGTGCCAGCACAAATTATGACCTCTTACCTGTAAGCCATTGCGCTCCGCAAACGCCATAATAGAATCAGCAGCTCTCCAGTTATACTCGTTTTCCTTTGGATGAATCGACCCCATTTTCATGTCGTTCTCCGGCGTCAGGCTATTGAAATTTTTCAGCACCAGGTTGCCATCATCTGTTTTTAACGCCCAGGGCGATACGGCCACACCTATCGGAAAATAATCCTGGTAATAATCTTTCAAACCCATGGTACTGTCGTTGCCTGCTAATGGTTGCCCACCTTGTAGATGGGCTGTATTTTTACAATGGCTTAGTATCATGGCAAAGGCTATGAGTAAAACAGCGGCTGAAAATCGATGTTGCATTCGTTATTGTTTTATAATTTCTCTTTACTCAATTCATTTTTTACAGCCCTCACCCCCGGCCCCTCTCCACCCTTTGGGTAGAGAGGGGTGCCCCTATGAAGTTTTATTAATAGTTTGCGACAGTGGGTACCTGCTGTTTTATCTTTTCAATTAATCTCTTGTTCTTTATCTTTTCAAACCCCTGCATGATTAGTTCATCAGTGAATGATCTGTTTACATACTAACAATCCCATTTGTCAATTCATTATTCACAGTCCGGTAAATGCCTAACGGGTTTTCATTTTTTAATTCATCCGGTAATAAATCATTCACCCAGTTTTGAAAGGCAACCGGCCGGGCAAAGCGTTTAATTCCATCTGCACCAACAGAAGTAAATCTGGCATCAGTAGTTGCCGGAAAAGGCCCGCCGTGCTGCATACTCAGGCAAACTTCCACACCGGTTGGAACACCGTTAAGAATAAGCCTGCCACAGAGATTTTTTATCGCTTCTACTAATTCTTCCTGTAAGGCTAATTCGCTTTCGGTAGCCATCAGGGTGCAGGTTAATTGCCCCGGTAAATGCTTTGCCACTTCTGTTATTTCACCCACATCTTTACAACGGATAATTAATGAATAAGGGCCGAACACTTCTTCCTGAAGTACAGGATTGCTTAAAAATACCTGTGCGGTTGTAGTAGCTATTGTTGCCACACCACTAAACTCACCAGCCGGTAATTCTGATGCTGCAACTACGGTTACTTCCGGTTGTGCCAGGGCATGCTTTTTTCTTTCGGCATACTGTTTTGCAATACCGGGGTGCAGCATTTTACCCGGCGTCACATTTTTTATTTCATTACCAAGTACAGTAGCAAATTCTTCTAAATCAATTCCCTCCATACCGATCAACAAACCCGGGTTTGTGCAAAATTGCCCAACGCCCAGTGTTACAGATCCGGCAAACATTTTTGCAATATCAGCAACCGATTCTTTCAATTTTTGGGGTAATAAAAAAACAGGGTTTGTACTACCCATTTCGGCAAAAACAGGTATTGGTTTTTTACGTTGATTGCCCCAATCAAATAATTGTTTACCGCCAGTGAACGAACCTGTAAATCCAACTGCACTGGTAAGGGGATGTTTCACCAATGCTTCACCTACCTCAAAAGAGGCACCGGATACATGCGAAAATATTCCTTCCGGCATATTGCAATTTTTAGCTGCGCTATCAATTAATGCTGCAACCAGCAAAGATGTTTGTATATGGGCAGGATGCCCTTTCACAATTACAGGGCAACCTGCTGCAAAAGCACAGGCTGTATCGCCACCGGCAGTGGAATAAGCAAAAGGAAAATTACTGGAACCAAACACTACAACGGGGCCAAGCGGTACGAGCATTTTGCGGATGTCCGGTTTTGGTGGATTTTTATCAGCAATTGCGGTATCAATTCTTACTTCCAGCCAATCACCCTGTTCACAATAAGCAGCATAGCTGTTTAACTGAAAAACGGTTCTGGCTTTTTCATTTTTCAATCTTGGTTCAGGCAGGTTGGTTTCCTGCATAGCCGTTTCAATTATCTCAGGGCCGCAGTTTTCCAGTTCAGTCGCAATGGCCCTCATAAAACCGGCCCGCTGCTTCAGCGATAATTTTCTATATAGATGAAAGGCTTTCCACGCTTTTTGGAGTGCTTCATCAATCTCCGTTATTGTAGTATCGGGTGGCATTTTAAAATGTATTTAACTGGTGCAAATAATAGATAGTGATGAATTTTTAATTAATTTTTTATTTAATAACTGTGTTAATCAAAAGAACCGCCAACAACCCCAGCACAGAAATAATGGTTTCCATAACGGACCAGGATAAAAATGTTTGCTTAAGCGACAACCCAAAAAATTCCTTAAACATCCAGAATCCTGAATCATTAACGTGCGAACCAAAAACACTGCCGGCGCCCACAGACAATACCATTAATTCCGGCGAAACATTGCCTGCCACTACTAAGGGCGCTACGATACCTGCTGCGGTGATGCCGGCAACAGTGGCAGAGCCAATGGTTACTCTTAATAGCGCTGTAACAATCCATCCGAATAACAGAGGTGGCATTTGCCATTTGCTGCTAAATGAAGCGATATAGGCGCCGGTACCACTGTCTGTTAATACCTGCCTTAAAACGCCGCCTGCTGTAATGATCAGTAAGATCATGGCAATACCGGATACCCCATTGCTTACCCACTGCATCACTGTTGGCATGGAATAGCCTGCCCTTAAACCAAAATACCAGCCTGCCAGCAGCACGGTCAGCAGCAGCGCAATCGTTGAATCACCCATGAATAAAACCAGTTTTTTAAAAAAATATCATCCCGCATAAAATGATTGACAGCTACTGCTGTTGTGATAAATAATACCGGCAACAATGCAATTAAAAAACTAGGTAAAACAGGTGGTAATATTCTTGCGGTTGTTGCATCGTCTGCTACAGTTGAGCCAGTAGTGATTCCCTTTATTTTTTTCAATAGGCTACCCAGCAGGGGGCCGGCAATAATTACCGTTGGCACAGCCATCAGCAATCCATACAGTAGCGTTTTACCCGTATTCGCTTTGAATGCATTTACCAATATTACCGGTCCAGGGTGAGGCGGTAAAAAGCAGTGTGTGGTAGATAAAGCGGCAGCCATTGGAATAGCAATATAAAGTAGCGGTAGCTTTGCTTTGCGGGCAACGCTAAATACCAACGGTACCAGAATGATAAAGCCTGCATTATAATACAATGGAATACCAATCAGGAAACCCGTTAAAAGAATTGCCCATTGAATATTCTTCTCACCAAAGCTTTTAATCAGGGTGACAGCTATCTGCTCTGCAGCCCCGCTGACTTCTAAAATTTTACCGAGGATAGCGCCCAGGCAAATGATTAACGTAAGACCACCTAATGTACTGCCCACACCTTTTTCAACGGAGGTTAATACCGCGGACGGTGGCATCCCCAACAGAAGCCCTGCCAGGATAGCAACGATTAACAGTGATAAAAAAGGGCTGACTTTTTTAGCTGTTAAAAACACTTGTAGAAGAATTACAAATAGCAGGATGAGCAGAGGCATTCATTTGATTTTATAAGTTCCGGTTTTGAAAAGCCTGGTTTTTACATTCAGTATATTATTATTACAGCCCGTTAATTTTTATCATGTGTTTTACCGTACTGTATTAACTAGTGTCCCGATTCCATCTATTGAAATGCTGATTTCATCGCCGGAATGTAGTGTGAAATCATTTTCCGGTACAATGCCTGTTCCCGTCATAATCAGGCATCCGTGCGGAAAACTACATTCCTGGTATACGAAAGAAACCAATTCATCCGGTGTCCTTTTCATTTGGTTAATACCAATGCTTCCGCTGAAAACTGTTTCCTTATTTCTGTTGATCTCCAGATGAATTTTTGTATTGCGATTAAGCGGTTGCTCTGTTACATAAATACACGGGCCTAATGCAGCACAGCCATCATAGGTTTTTGCCTGCGGCAGATACAAAGGGTTTTCCCCTTCAATACTGCGGCTGCTCATATCGTTGCCAATGGTATAGCCCACTATTTTACCGGACGATGTAACAACTAAAGTGAGTTCGGGTTCCGGTACATCCCAGGTGGAGTCCTTCCTTATATTTACTTTGCCGCCATGCCCAACGATGCGATGTGGTGTGGCTTTAAAAAATACTTCCGGTCTTTTTGCTTCATACACTTTTGCATAAAAATCGCCGCCGCCTGCATCTTTCGATTCCTCCTGCCTGCCTATTTTGCTTCGCAGATACGTAACGCCGCAAGCCCATAATTCCTGGTTACCAACCGGGGCTAATACATCGTTAATTAACTTACTATTGCCCGGAAGCAGTGAGGCAATTCTCCTTTGAACTTCTTGAAAAAGATCATCATCATTGATGAAGGTGTCCCAATCATCATCTAATAAATAAAAATCAACTCCTTCTTCTATTACAATTCCTGTAGTGGTTCTATAAATTTTCATTTTGAATTAACCTTATATGAAATTCCATTTAATAGTGATGCCTGATCTAAGTTCGCCCTTTGGGGACAGGGGGCCTAATGTAAATCTCTTGTCACTTCGCTTCCGGAACCACCTTGTAAAATATCCAGGTCGGCGCCGAGGTGTGCCTGCTGCACATGATCGATATAAAATTTTACATAGCCTCTTGTTGCCATTGGTACCGGGGCTACCCATACGGCTCTCCGCCTTTGTAATTCTTCCTCATTCACATCTAAGTGGAGTAATCTTTTTTCCACATCCAGTTCAATCATATCACCTTCTTTTACCAATGCTAATGTACCACCAACAGCCGACTCCGGCGACACATGCAACACCACTGTTCCTGCCGCCGTACCACTCATTCTGCCGTCAGAAATTCTAACCATATCCTTTACTCCTTTTCTCAATAGTTTTTCGGGCAGATCCACATTGCCAACTTCCGGCATGCCGGGATAACCTACCGGGCCAACACTTTTTAAAACAATCACACAGTTTTCATCTATGTCCAGGTCAGGGTCATCAATGCGGTGATGATAATCTTCCATACTTTCAAATACGACCGCCCGCCCACGGTGTTTCATTAATTCCGGCGTTGCTGCTGATGGTTTAATGACAGCGCCCTGCTCACATAAATTTCCTTTTAATATGGCAATACCTGCCTGCCGCAGCAACGGGTTATCAATAGTCGCAATCACATCGGGGTTATAACAAACCGGTTTCGTATTATTTTCTCCAATACTTTTTCCATTAATAGTAATCGCATCGTTGTGCAGGTATTGTTGTAATTCTTTAATTACTACCGGCAAGCCGCCGGCATAATAAAAGTCTTCCATTAAATATTTTCCGGAAGGTTTCAAATTAACCAATAGCGGAATATGGCTGCCGATGGCATCAAAATCTTCCAGCTTTAATGCTATTCCTATCCTTCCGGCAATGGCCAACAGGTGAATAATGAAATTAGTAGAACCACCAACACCTGCATTCACCACAATGGCATTCTCAAATGCCTGACGGGTAAGGATGGTAGAAATTTTCAGATCTTCTTTTACCATTTCGACAATCCTTCTGCCGGATAATTGTGCCATCACTTTTTTTCTGGAATCCACCGCCGGAATAGCGGCTGCACCAGGCAAGGTGAGGCCTAATGCTTCTACCATGCAAGCCATAGTTGATGCGGTTCCCATCGTCATGCAATGGCCCTGGCTACGGGCTACGCCGATCTCTGCTTCCAGTATATCTTCATCCGTATATTTTTCCACTAACAGTTTTTCCTTCACCATCCAGTTGAACGAACCGGAACCCAGGCACTCCCCTTTAAAGCGACCGTTCAGCATAGGCCCACCCGGAACAACAATGGTAGGAAGATCAACACTGCAGGCGCCCATTACCGTTGATGGCGTGGTTTTGTCACAACCTGTAAGCAGCACTACCCCATCCAATGGATTAGCCCGGATGGTTTCTTCCACGTCCATACTGGCCAGGTTACGGAACAGCATAGTGGTGGGACGCATAATGGTTTCGCCTAAAGAGGTAACCGGAAATTCCAGCGGAAAACCACCGGCTTCTGCCACACCCCGTTTTACGATTTCTGCAAAGTCACGCAGGTGGCCATTGCAGGGCGTTAATTCACTCCAGGTATTACAAATTCCAATCACAGGTTTGCCCCTGAAATAATCATCCGGGTAGCCCTGGTTGCGTAACCACGAACGATGCACAAATCCCATTTTATCGGATTTGCCAAACCAATCAGCGCTTCTTAGTTTGTTATTCATATGCTGACTCTAATTTCAAGATTTAAAAGCAGGTTGTTGCCTTATAAAAAGCTCTTTATCTGCCGGCCTTATTACATTACTTAAAATACCGGCTGGCAAATTCAATAAACGTGGGCCAGTTAGGAACGGTTGTATGCCCGCCGCTGTGTTGCCGCCAGGCAATATCGCCATTGGATAGATTGGTTTCAAGAGATGGAAATTCCATAGTACCTAAATCTTTTTTACCGAGCAGCCGGTACACAGGGCCTGCATATACGCCGCCTAAAAACATACCTTTTGCATCTACCCACTGCCCCTCAACCTTGGGCGAACCGGAACTGATGAACACTGGCCGCGGTGCACACAAAGCAACTAATTCATGTGCATCTACAGGTAAGTTATCAGGTGTAAGCGGCCCGGCATATTTGATGAAATTACCGGCAAACCAATGATATTCGCCGGAGGACGCCAAATTTTCGACCTGCTCACCAAATACCCGACGCAATAGTTTGGTGCCGCCTGCACCCGATGAGCCGATAAAAGCAATGGCAAACCGTGGCTCATAAGCCATGGTAACCACAGTTGCCTTGCCGTATCGGGATAGCCCCTCAATTCCAATGCGTTTGGCATCAACCGCCTTATCGGTTTCGAAATAATCTACAGCACGGCTGGCGCCCCAGGCCCATGCCCGCAAAGCACCCCAATCGTCAGGCTTGCGGGGTTGCCCCTTATTTACCAGGCCAATAATGCCCTGCATTAGTCCTGCACCATTATCTGCCTGGTAGCTGGTTGGAACAATAATAGCATAACCCCAGCCTTTTGCCAATAACTGCTGCTGCCAGGTAGGTTCTGGCTTCTTCGTGGAATCGGTTGGTGGTGCAGGCATTCTAAACCCGGGCGGAAATATAAAACCAAATTCCATAATAACTGGCACCGGGCTGGTAACAGTAGCTGGTGTAGTAAGTGTCAAATCAATATAAACACTAATGGATGGGTAAGCGGTGTTATCAACATGGCCGATCAGTTTTTTGGTGATGACAGCGAAACTGCCATTCATTTCCCTGGTGGTGCTAACTACTTCCCAATTTACTCTGGGTAAGTTTTTCGGTACCCTGCCATATATTTCTCTATCAAAATCTTCTACAATTTCGGGTCGGCGTTGTTGCCACCAGATTGTAGCATCGGTCACTTTTTTCCCGTTTTTCAAAACTAACGGATCAGGTAGTGAGGTGTAAGGCGAAGCTTTTGATTCATCGGAATTGGCACCATTAGGCGCCTGCGGATTGCCGGACGGGCCGGGTCGTGTAGCATCAATATGCAGTTGTGCCAGCATCGTTTTATAATCCTGCGAGGTGGCTTGCTGCATAACCTGTTGTGCAGCAAGCCGGCTGCGGCGGAGGCTATCCTGACGCAAGCTATCAACCGGCGTTTTTTGAGCAAAACTAAATAAGGTAGTCAGTAGTGCGCCTACACAGAGACAGGCTATTTTATTCGTCATAATTGTTTTATTTTAGCTTGATTTTCCTTAATATATTCTGCTACGTTTAGCATAGGTGCCACCCAAATTTCTTTTTGGTTCTGTTTTAGATAATGGAGTAGCTGGCTGTGTGCCGCTTTATCGACATTTAGTGAATGCTCTCCGCCTACGCCATGAAACAGAAATACCAGTAATGTATGGCTGTCCTCTGCCTTTTTCACCAGTTCAATTAACTGATTGCCGGATTGTCCGTTAATCGCATAGCAGCCAATATTATATAAATCAATCTTATCAATTGGCAACATTTCTGACCGTACACCACGGGCAGCCACAAAATCATTCTTCATGCCATCGATATAAGCCGTATCATGGATTTTGGTATCGCCGCAAGGGTAGGCAAACGTTCTTTGGGTTTTACCATCAATGGCTTTCAGGATAGTATTCATCGTTTTCATTTCGTCCGTTATGCGGCGGATGGTGTAATTATTCATGTCGTAATCCAGCTTTACAAAACTTCGGCCCGGCAGATTGCCCAGGCAGGGGTGATACACGGTATGATTAGCCAATTCGTGGCCCTTGGTGGCAGCGGTACGCCATTTAAAAAGCTGATCTTTCAGGCCATAAAAATAATCTGATATGTAAAACGTGCCTTTTAGGCCAAAGGAATCCAGTGCCGGAATAACGGTGGTTAAATCAACGTTTAAGCCATCGTCGTAGGTTAGTACTACAGCGCAGCTTTTGCCATTCCAGGTGGTGCTGGTTTGCGCATTTGCTATGCAAAAAGTAAGTGTGGCAATAAGCAAAAACAAAAATTTATATTTCATAATATGAATTGATAATAATATGCTTAATATTTTGATTTTAAAAAGCTTGATGAATGTTGACATACACTATTGCTTTAGCTTTCTTCTATTCTTAGTTTGTCACTTTCTTTTCTTGAAAAAAAAAGTGACCAAAGAAATCCAAGGACGGGCTAAGGCAAATTCCGCCCGTTAGTTTGCTTTTGTTTCATGTTTATGCTGGGCAGAACCACATAGCCTTTTGAATTGCAGGCCTGTTCGCTGGCCCATTTGTGAACAGTGTATCTCCCAGCACTTTACCTTTCTGATTTTAATTTTATGGGCCACCGAACGCCATGCAAATCAAGGCTATGTTTTGCTGTAGCCCGTCCATTCCTCTGTGTTGCTTTGTTTACCTGAGTTACAGCTTTTCATTATTGTTTCCGGCTCCTTGTTGCTTGTATCTTAATTCTCGTTCTTCTCCTGTAATTTTTTGTTTTTCAATTTCCCCTTTCCCCTTATTTATCCGTTCTGAACGGTGATGCCGGTAAGCCTTCTTTATTGAATAAATTAGCACCATCGGGATTATCGGACCAGGCATATCGTACATACATAGGATTTTGAATATCATCACCCGAAACAATAACAGTATTACCTTCAATCCTTGCTTTTGTCCAAACAAATTTTTTGTCGGCACCGGCAATAGCAAACCGGGCCAGTTCTTCACCATCATTGGTTATAAGGCCGCTACCGGTATTGGTAAATGAAACGATAATTTTATTGCCTTCCACCTTTGCAGATTGATATAACGGCCCAGCGTAAACAATATCTTTTTCGCCGTAAGCAATTTTCTCAGCAGCTAATGCCAGCCGGTCGCCTACTTCTTTTTTCCGGTCCGGGTGGATGTCGTTCCATTCGCCCAAATCAATAGCTACAGCCATGGCCGTATTAGGAACAGACAATGTTTTCATCTGCGATTCCCGCAAAGCAGCCCATTGACTTTCGGAGGGCAGATAACTCATTTCCATAAAGCCGGGAAGCTGCACGTACAGGAATGGCAAATCACCCTCTTTCCATAAGGTGCGCCAATCCTGAATAAGCGCCGGTAGCAACTTTGCATACTCCTCTGCACGTCCGGAATTAGCCTCGCCCTGATACCAAACAAAACCTTTAGCTGTGTAATTGATCAGTGGCGCTACCATTGCATTATACAAGGCTACAGGCTGATTTTGTGCAGAAATGTCACTGCCTCCACCAAAGCCCCGCTGCGGCACATACACTTCGCCCACTTTGTATTGCCACGTTCCTTTTAAATCAACTGTATCATTGGCAGCAACTATATAGTAAGGTTTGTCCGGTACAAAACCGCCCTTACCGAAACTATTTGTTACGCGGATAACAAATATGTTTTTGCCTGACTGTAAAATTCCCTCCGGTAGCGTATATCTACGTTGCGGATACTGATAGGTTGTATTGCCAATCTGCTTGCCATTTATATACACTACATCTGCATCCACTATCCTCCCCATAAATAGCTTTGCCGGCACGTTGGTCATAGTAGCCGGAATGTCTATTTCTCTGCGATACCAAACACTACCGTCTAAATCTTTAATTCCCTGGTCTTCCCAGTAACCGGGAATATTGATATTGTGCCAGTTCTTCGGTATGTAATTGACATCGTACCAGGGAGTTGTGTCAGTCATTCCTTTGTCCTGCGGGCGGGGTGGCCGCACACCACTAAAAGCTCTTCTGTTTAAACCATTGATATAAGCCGTATCCTTATTTTTTTGAATGGTAGCAGTAATCGTAGGGAATTCATTAAATCCAGTTTCACTTATCCAGGCTTCGATTGGCGTACCACCAACGCTGGCATTGATTAATCCAATTGGTACATGGTACTTATCATACAGGTCTTTCGCAAAAAAATACGCTACGGCTGAAAACTGCAATACGTCCTGCGGGTTGGCCGATTTCCAACTACCGGATGGTAAATCATCATGTGGCTTTTGCATGTCGGTCATTGTTGGAATCCAGAAATGTCGTATCTGCGGATAGTTAGCCTGCGCTATCTCATTGGCATACCGTACGCTGTGTAGTTCCATCTGGTGCACCATATTGCTCTGGCCGGAACAAATCCACACATCACCAATCAAAATGTCTTTGAGCACTATATGATTGCTGGCATCTATATTCATGGTATAAGGACCACCGGCTTTCATAGGTGCTAATTGCACCGACCATTTGCCATCTGCACCAGTGGTTGCTTTAGCTGTTTTTCCATTGAATTTTACGGTTACTTTTTCACCGCCGGCTGCCCATCCCCAAATATTTATTTTAGCATCCCGCTCCAATACCATGCTGTCTCTTACCAGCCGGGGCAGTCTTACCTGCCCGGATGCAATTTGAAGGATTACAATAAAAAATAAGACTAGTTTAAAGTACAGTTTCATTTTACTTCTTCTATTTAGAATTCAACAAATCATTTACTGCATACACCAGAAAAAAATAACTGGCGACACAATACAAGCATATAACAAATTATTTTTATAGTTAATGTTTTCTCCTGTTATTTTACCTTACCTGCTAATCGGGTATTACCATAGCCTTGTATCTGAAGGCCGGTGACTATACCTTGTATATTGATGAAATTAATATTCAGGAATTCTGATGTTGTGTAAAAGAGGTCATGACCTGCTGACTGTAAAATGAATTTGTTGTCAGGAGATAAGTAAAGCACCAGGTGAGCCGATTCCATTTTTATTTCGAACCTGCTGCTGTCGGCTAACTGGTATCTGCCAACATACAAGTTCAATTCCGTAGCAGCCGGGTGTAGTAATGGCCTGGCAAATACATATTGCAAACCACGGGCATAACCCTCACCCTTTGTACCGGAATGCCCGGTGTTTTCCAATACCCTCGATTGTATTTGCAGATTTTTATAATTTCTGCTTGCCAGATGCTTCGTCAGTTTTTCGAAGCCCGGCACACCTCTTTCCACACCGCCTATACACATAAATAATTTTGCCGGCGGGTTTGATTTACTTTCGGCATAGCTTTTTTCGTACTGGTACAATACTTCCTTATCCCACCCAAAAGCGGGGCTGGCAGCTACGTACCGCTGAAATAATCCGGGTTGTGTAAATAGCGAATACATAGTGAACAATCCACCTAAGGAACAACCTATCAGCGTTCTGTCTTTTGCATCGGCTTTGTATGCCTTTTCAATAAAAGGGAATAATTCCTGCTTCATGAATGAAAGAAATTGTTGGGCACCCCCGCTTTGCATTAATCTCTTTTCATTGGTGGGCGTATAATCTCTTGACCGCAGGCTATCCGGGTTCGGATGATTACCGCCCCAGGTGACGCCAACAATAATTATTTTTGGAATAAAGCCGTCAAAATATTGCTGCCCATACAAAGACGTGAGTAAAGGAAAATCCCACTGCGAATCCATCAGGTACACGACCGGGTATTTCTCGTTACTGCTTTCATAACCCGCTGGTAGCATGATTTGCAATTCATACTCCTGCCCGGCAACGATAGCAGAATTAATCTTTCGTACCTGCGAGCCTGGAATGGTAACAGCCGGATATTGTGCATAGCTACTTGTGGAAATAATTGCCAAAAGCAGGATGAGTATTTTTTTCATTGCTTTGTATTTATCGCTATTGCTAAAGCCTTTGTAGTGACATAATATTTTGCCAGCATATTTGGCACTTCCCAGGCAGGCATATTTTTATGTTTCAGGTATTCCAGAAAATATTGGGTAACTCTTGCAAAATGTTCTTCGTGGCTTTCTTTATATTTATCAGGAATAGTAACTTCCCATCCGTATGTAGATTCTTTCAATCCGATACCGGGTGTATGTTTCGCCTTAAAGAGGTCAAATTGGTATTGAATGTCCTTTCGATGAGTGGAATCATCAATAACCGGTTCGATGTACAACGTAGGCTTGTATTGTTGCTCAGCCATTTGCCGGATAACGAGGCTTGCTTTGGTGCCCCGCATTAATGAGTAATAAGTATCTCCAGAACCCGGAGCAGCTGCATAATCCCATTTAGCCGTTACCTGTGCATGAATACCTTTCAGCGTGTAACCGATTGCACCATTGTACAAAATTTTTATAGCTGTATCGTTTGTTTGATATTGCTTTAAGTAATCCGGAAAACGGATTAGCCCGGTGAGCGTTTGAAACTGGCTGAGGCTGATAGTAGATGGCCAGTGCCGGGCTGTATTTACCTGTATATCTTTTTTATAATCTATCGTTTGCTCCGGAAAACATTCCCATTGTACCAGGTCTACTAAATGCGTAGCTACATCTGCAATAGCCTCGCCCTGCTGTGCTGCATCGAAAAACCAGGCCGGGCGGGTAAGCACACTGCCGGAAACGTACTTATAAAAGTAATGAACACTTTCTTTTACCACTGCCGGATTTGCTGCCGTTCCTTTTTCTAATGTCCCGAATATTTCCGGTGTCATCGAAAGTTCCCGCTGCAGAATAGTGGCAATTTCAAAACGTTCGGTCATGATGTCGTATAGTGTCAGCTTCTTTTGCCCTGCTGTTACAAAAGCCTGTTTCAGTGTTTCAAAATCTTTGCTGTTGATGGCCATTGGCTTATCTGCCAGTACATGAAAACCATTTTGCAGCGATTGTAAAATGTAGTCGGATTTCTTTTGATTGTTACCGCTCAGCACCACTACATTTCCCTTTTTTTCTGTCATCATTTTTTTGAAGAAATCACTTCCGGCGTATACTTCTTCTTTCCAGTGCGTAGGGCTTTCATTGCGGCTATTGTACGTATTTATTTTATCTATATGCAATTGCAAATCTTTACCCGGAGGTGCATACACCTGTACGATTGAATCTACATCTTCATACATGGTTTTTTGTACCAGTGCTGCGTGAAAATGACCGGGGTCGAGCGTTACCAATTGCACCGGTTTGGGAGCTGAAGATTGGCTGTGGCTTGATTGCATTAAAAAAAATGACAAATAGTATAAAACTGATTTTTTCAATTCGTTGATAATTATTGTGAGCGTTTTATTCGCTGTTGGTTGCCCCAATCCACCGCGGCGGAGAGCTTTAGTTAATTTTCTAAAGCAATAGTAACAACAAGTAGTACGGACTACGTAAACTGTAACGCAGGTCAAACTCAGATCCCCCTTTAGGGGTTAGGGGCTATACTTTTGCTTTATTCCAGTTGAATAGCGAAATAGGTACAATTTCCGTTGTCTTTATTTTGTATGGCATGCAATACAGTAGAGGCTAAAAAATAAACACTGCCCGGACCTCCCTTATAAAACTGAGTACCAATCTGCATCTCGGTCTGGCCTTCCATTACAATTACCATTTCCGGGGCGATATGTGTATGCGGGTCATGGCTTTTGAGACCTGGCTTTAATGTAGAGGCATGTATTTCTACCCGCTTGCTCATGGTGGTAGGGCGATTTAAAAAATCACGGCGACCTCCTTTTTCACCTGGTTTAAATGTAACCGTATCCCAGTTTATTGCAATAGAACCACCGGTAGTTTTGCCCCTTTCGGCATCCGCCGGTTGTTTACTCCTGTATTGTATCGTGTAATAGCTGCACGGAGCAGTTTTGAAATTTCGGATTAAAAACTTTTGACCTGGCATCAGTACCATCATGCTTCCTGAACCAAGTAAATAAGCAGTATCGTCAATACTTATATTCATCGTCCCCGATTTAACGATGATCAATTCCTCTTTATTTACCGGCATTTTACGGCTGTACCACTTTAGATCCTTTGAAAACTGGATGATGTTACTGCTCACCTGCAGCCATTCCATATCATGGGCCTGTCCTTCAAATAATACAACAGCGGCGCCGGTAACACTTTTTTCTGCCGGCACTTTCCAGTGATACACACCGGATATAATCGAATCCTTCTGTGCCGTCAATAACAGCGGCAATACAAGGCAAAAAATAGCAATAGTTTTTTTCATCATTTATTTTTTAATAGCGTATGCAGTTCTTTGCGGACGGCTAAGCATCGCATTGGCTTCCTCATCATTTTTAAATTTCTCCTTCTTCGGATCCCAATATACTTTACGATTTAATTTCATAGCAATATGATGGAGCAGGCAGGCAGAGCAGGAACGATGTGCTTCTTCTACCGGCGCAATCGGATTTTTGTCATCCCGTATCGCTTCCAACCAGTTGCCATGATGCTCTTTGCTTACCGGCAAATGAAATTCATTTGGCCCAATTACCGATTGCATCATCTTTGGATCGCTGGCATCTAATTTTTTTGCCTGCATAGTTCCACCGCCCGGATCGCTGGTGGTAGCCTGGTAATCGCCCCTGGAAACAAATATCCACCCTTCACTTCCTTCAAACTTTATCCCATTTGATATTTCATTGCTCACTACCATTTTCACGCCGTTATCATACAAAGCTTCGGTTTTAAAAATACCGTGCACATTCCATAACCCTGCTTTTGGAAAATCGGCATGGCCTCCTATTTCCACCGGGCCGCTCCGCTCCATACCCATGGCCCAATGTGCAGAGTCAACATGATGTGCGCCCCACCCGGTAATCATACCGGCCCCATATTGTTCACAACGCAGCCAGCCTGGCCGGCCATAACCTTCCTGTGGATGCACCCTGTCTTCCGTATAGTAAACCAGGGGTGTAGATCCAAGCCACATCTCATAGTTCAGGTTAGCCGGTACCGGCATTTCCTTTGTTTCGCCACCTGGCGGATCGCCTGGCAATCCTACATATACGGTTTGCAATTTACCAATCCGCCCGTTACGTACCAGTTCGGCTGCATACCGGAATTGTTCAGTTGAACGCTGCTGGCTGCCTATCTGAAATTTTATACCGCTGCTTCCGATAATGTCGCTCATCAGGCGGCCTTCTGCTATGGTAAGCGATGCGGGCTTTTGCATATAAATATGCTTCTTTGCCCGTGCCGCATCCACACCAATAGGTGCATGCCAATGATCCGGCGTACTGATGATAACGGCATCAATATCCTTATTCTGCAATAGTTCTTTATAATCGTGATATACGGCTACGCCATCATATGGCTTTCCGTCTCTCTTCGTATAAAATTCATTTACCAGTTGTTTGCCCTCTGCTGCTCTTTTGGTGTCCAGGTCACACACGGCTATTACCTGTGCAAAATCGTATTGCCATACACCGGGCAGGTCATGAATACGGGATATACGACCTGTACCAATGGCGCCAATATTAATACGATTACCGGGCGCATTTTTCCCAAATACGCTGGAAGGCACAATGGATGGGAAAGCCTGCTATAATAGCGGTACCTGCTGCGGTTTTAATGCTATTGCTGAGAAATTTTCTGCGGCTGATAGCTGATCGTTGCTGATCGTCCTTTTTATTTTTCATAATGGCAATTTTTAGAATGTATTCTTATTCATAGCAGCATGGAAGTGGATGTGTTTTCTTTTGGTAACCGGCAATTGTATTTCACAAGGCGGCGACATTGGCGACAGTTTAACCCCAATAATTTCGGGGTTCCATTCTTTTGTATATTTTCATGGCAGCTATCTTTTACAAAAGTTATTAATTAATAGTTGCATATCTCCATTCTTCAAACGCCTCATCCCCGGCCCTTCTTCCCGATAGCGAAGCGTATCGGGAAGAGGGAGCCGGAGGGTGAGGCCTCACTTCCCTACTTTCACCTTCGGCGGTGTTGCAAAATATTGCCAGGCACTTTCTGCTTTTGCTGCATCAAACTTTCCGTTAAATACCACCAATCTGTATTTCAATGTATATGTTTTCCCAGGCTCCAGCAACCAGTTCTTATCTTTTGTAGGCGCAAAACTGAAGAACATATCACCCCGGCCATTGGTGTTTTCTGCCCATATCCGCATGGGTTCGGGATGGTTGTAATTAGCGGGATAGGAAAGAAAAGCGACACCACCAAAATCATTGCCGGGCAAAGCGCCCTGTACAATGCACCATTTTGCTTTGCTGCCATCTGTGTTCTTCCTGGTTTTACCTTCGGAAGTGAGTACTTCACAATTGTTATTATCCCAGTATTCTGTTGTACGCCAGCCCATGCCTGCATACCGGTAAGCCACAATTAAAAAAGGACTTTCGGAGGCACAATTCATTTGGGAAGTAATGTCAACAATATAATAATCACTATTACTTTCCGGCTTGTATACCCTTATCGTCTGCAATTCATTCAGTGCTACTTTTTCCGACCCATCTTTTTTAAAAACCACATGCTCATGTAAAGCTTCGGATTCGGAGAACACCGGACCATCCGTAACAGCAATAAATTTTGCAAAACGAACGGTTCCTTTATGGTCTTTCAGGTTCCAGAAATCAACGGTGTCTTTTTCAAAGTACACATGTGTCCAGGGATTCCAGATACCATAATGGTGATAGTGGTCCGGCGCCTGAATACGGGTAAGTTCCTGCCCGTGCGGTGTCCATAGCGGATGAATAAAACCACTTCGTTTATAATTAGTATCAATACCTGCCGGCGGATACACGGTTTATGTAATAATAACTAAGCAGGTTTTTATTATTACTTTTAAATATCAATGTCCCTGTGTCTTTCTCTGCCCTGATAGTATTAGCATTAACGGTTGTAGCGCTGTTAAGCAATTCATACGTTTGTTTTTCTCTCCCCGGTTCTACCATCCAATGGAGCATACGAGGCCCGGCAGTATGATCAATTTGACAAGCAACCGGTGTTTTTTTATTTCCATCCACTTCTACAAGACTTAGGACTGAATCAGGCAAAAAAGTAATTTCATCCAGGTTCATACTGGCTGGTGTGCTCAATAAATCAGGTTGTAACATTTTCATTTCAAAAGCGGCAATCTTTTGTGAATACGATACCTCACATAGCCCTGCAAGTAATAAACAGATGAATAGATTTTTCATATTAAAAGATTATCTGATGATGGTAACACTACCCATCACAGGTTTAATCTGATCTGAAAACTGAATGATGTAATAGTAGGTACCGATGGGTAGCGGCTTTCCATTTTCTTTGCCATCCCATGGTTTGGAATATCCTGTTGAATGAAAAACGATCTGCCCATACCGGTTAAATATGTCCACCTTACACTGTAAATAATTTTCTATACCGGTTATCCGCCAAACATCGTTAATGCCATCTCCGTTAGGCGAAATGGCATTGGGCGGAGGCGGTGGCACAATAAGTACCGTGATTGGCTTTACGATACTACATCCAAAAGCATTAGTTGACTTAATAAAATAAGTACCGGCTGCTTGTATAGCTTCAGGATTTGGCAGGT
This sequence comes from Chitinophagaceae bacterium, assembly GCA_965246935.1. Taxonomy (GTDB): domain Bacteria; phylum Bacteroidota; class Bacteroidia; order Chitinophagales; family Chitinophagaceae; genus JAZKFT01. The sequence continues at coordinate 27,729 of CBDFGC010000033.1, forward strand.
TGATAGTGGCTGCAGCATCTCTCCAATAAGTATAGATAAGTGCCCCACCTGTGTTTAAGATGAGCGCCGGGTTTGTTATGTTAATTTTATCAGGATAATAAGCAACGGGGGGGGATATAAATGTGATGTCAGGCTGTCCGCTTATTACCACTTTTACAGGCTTCGCATCAATGCAACCTATACTATTCACCGCTTTTATATAATAGATGCCCTCTTTGTCGATAATCTGTGGTGTGGGTGCATACTCTACTAATTCAGAATCTTCATAATAGGAATAGGTAAGACCCGGCGTACTCCCTGATTTTATAAAAGGGAGTGTAAGGTCTGGAAACAGCGGGGCACAGGTTCCTATTGAATCACTGACTTTTAAAGTAAATGGTACCGGAGCATAACGGACAGTTGTATACAGCGTATCTGTACAGCCAGAGCCCGGATAAGGAATTACTTCCAGTGCAAAAACGGTACCCGCAGCAGGGGGCGGATTAAAATTAAGGATACTGCTGCTACCCAGTAAAGTACTAAAGTTTGAATTATACCAATGGTATTCTTTAAAGCCATAAGGCGCCTGTAATTTGGCAGACTGTGCACCCAAGCAAAAAACATTTCCCTTGACAGGTGTTGTGCAGTCTTCATTAATGTCTAAATAAGCATAGCCGAAATGGCCGCCTAGTGTACAATCATGCGCAGTAAATTCAACCCTTACTGTTTTGCCGCCATAGCCAAGTAACTTAATGGTAACAGGTGACCATGTTTTATAATACACATCCGGCCTTACAACTGATTGTTTAAAGCCGGGCAAGTTGGATGAAGCAGAGTAATCAAACGATGAACAGGTAATGTATTGATTGGAAACAACATCAAATACTTTTGCAGTAAACCGGGGTTGCTGCTCTGGTTTATGATTAGGGGTTTGAAGAACAACAGCATAATTGTAAATAATACTGTATATATTTTGCCCTGCAGGAATGGTAAATGTGTAACTTATCCGGTCTGCCTCCGAATTTATCTGATCGTTTCCAAGCTTAATAGAAAAGGCACTGCCGTTTGGACAATTAACCGGAAACCCACCATAAAAATCATGTGCCTGCGGATAGGTATTTTGAAGAATAACATGCTTATTGGTAATAGGCGAAACGGGAAGAACATGATCTGTACCGATACTATCTACGCTACCGGAAAAACATTGCCAGTTTGTAAAGCTCCCATCTTCAAATCCTATGTTAGGGGGGCATTGACTTATAACCTTCACGTTGAAAATAAACAACGTAAAAAATGCAGTTACCAGGTTGTATAATAATCGGCTGCCAAACATCCGGGTTATTTATTGACTAATGATTGTTTAGAAAAATAAATTTAGGATTAAATAGTGGTCTTCTGTTTGTTTTAAAAATTCGTTACTTCCCAAAAAGCTTTCTTTGGTTTCAGATTGGCATCAAAGAGCAGGGGGAAGTTTTTTCTGCCCCTGCTATCCAGCCAGCTATACCGGTCGGAAATATTCCAGAAAGTAATACCGGTGATTTGCTTTTTGTACTTGCGAAATACATCAAATACCATCTTGTACTTCTCCAATTGCTGCTGTTCCATTTCGGGTGTAAATACAGCCGGTTGTTGTAGTTGCGGCCTTTGCCCCTGAATAATTTGTCCGCCCTGCCGGCCTGCATATACTGAGATATCCAGTTCTGTTATTTGAATTTGCAGGCCGAGTGAAGAAAACAGTTGAATTGATTTTTCGAGCTCTTCCTGCGGCGGTGTATTGATGGACCAGTGTGCCTGCAAACCCATTCCTTGAACAGGGACACCGGCATTCAGCATTTTCTTCAGCATCCGGTAAATCTTCTTTCTTTTCACCGGTTGCTCGGTATTGTAATCATTGTAAAATAAAATAGCTTTCGGATCAGCTTCATGTGAATATTCAAAAGCTTTTGCTACAAAATCCTCTCCGCATACCTGGTACCATTGGGAGTTACGAAAATTGGTTGCACTATCATCTGCAATCACTTCGTTTACTACATCCCAGGCGTATATTTTCCCTTTGTAGCGGGTTACTACTGCGTTAATATGATCTTTTAACCGCTGTAATAAAACTTCTTTGGTAACATTCGTATGCGTTGCTGAATCCCTGAACAGCCAGCGGGGTGTTTGATTATGCCAGCACAAATTATGACCTCTTACCCGAATATGGTTATGCTCCGCAAAAGCCATAATAGAATCAGCATCGTTCCAGTAATAGCGGTTCTCTTCCGGATGAATTGGTCCCATCTTCATGGCATTCTCCGGCGTCATACTATTGAATTGCTGTATAATAAATGGCGCTTCATCATTCTTTAAATCGTTGGGTGTTACGGCTGCACCTATCGGGAAATAATTACTGTAATAATCCTTTATGCCTTTTGTGCTGTCGATTAAATTGCTACCGCTCTGCACTTTATTAGAAGAACTACATTGCCATACAAGCAATGCCGTAAAAAAAACTACTACAGAAAAATTTTTATTCATAAACAAGGACTATAATTTCCCTTTTACTTATAAACAGTGATACACAATTACATTAGATTAAACTTGCGGTCATTGCGAGATTGGGTTCGTGCCCAACAAAGCAATCTCCCCGGTTTTGTTGGAGATTGCCACGGGCATCCGCCTAGGCGGACGCAATGACTTGTAGTTAATTTAATTTTGTTCATGTATTTTCCACCTTATTTCTTAGCTGTTTCCGGCGGACCGAGATAACTTGGTTTTACACCACCAAAATCAATTATCAGTTTTTGTAATACAATTGCCGGATCAACCAGCCAGTATTTTACGGTGTGCTTACCCGGCTTACTAATCCGATGTTCAGAAGTTTGAATGATGATATTATCGGCTACCCATTTATTCCATATCCGGTCATTAAATCCTTCGTGCAGGTTAATGATTTGCGGTTTTTCATCATCCACAGAAACAGCGTATTTGAGGCCAACATTGTTAAAAGGCAGGGTAGGGGAAAAATACAATTCCAGCTTTGCAATACCAGTGTCGTACGTGTAAATTTCGTATTGCAGTTGCGGGCTATTGGCGGATGCAGGTTGTGCCGATGCCGTTACCGGAAAGGAAGAAACACCATCTCCATCCTTACCAATATCCGGTATTGTTTTCCACTGTATGCCTGCGCCATTCACCGCCTTGGTATAGTTAGCGGCTTGCATAGAGACATAACCATCTCTTTCATGAAATAGCTTCGGAATGGCAGATCTTGAAGCCAGACTGCTTACTCTTACATCTGCTTCCTGTACTCCGTATGCATTTAACTGCGCCGAATCTTCCGAAACATATTTCACTGCCGGCATCCGGTTAAAGGTCGGTTGCTGCCAATAGGTGTACCCAATATGCGTTTGGTCCATCATATGGTTCCATTTACCGCCAGCTATCCCGTTGTATTCTACAGAAATCAGGGAGTCTTTTTGATATAATTCTTTCACTGTATCTGCATACTTGTTAGCATCTAAGCTTTTTTGTGCGGCTAAGGATTTATTTAAAGCAACTGCACGATACATTTCATAAAGGTTAGCTGTTGCTTTCACGGGGTGCAGTACCAGTTCATAATAAGCATCTTTATATTCAGCAGATAATTGTGCAGCTACTTTTTCTGCATCTGTCAGCAACTGCTGAAAATCCTTTACCACTATGTCTAATTCGTTGTAGTTCGTAAGGCTATATGTTTCCGCCGATAATAATTCTGGTTTTACTCTTGCTGCATATTGCGAATATTTACACAAGATATCTCCAATCTCTTTAGCATATTTATCTCCGAATTGGGTAGTGGCCCACATGGGGTAATAAGTTTTCAAATTATCTTCATTCCATTTTTTTGTATCCCAGGCATAATCCAGGAAAAAGGAAATCGGAAATTCCATGGGTTTCAAATCACCCACATTTACCACCCATACTTTGTCTACACCATACTCATAAGCCAGGTGCATTTGCTCCCATACACGGGCAATATTGTTGGTATTAATCCACTTGTAATTTCTTGGGCCGCCCACATAATCAAAATGATAATAGATGCCGTAGCCACCACTACGGGGCTTGTCTGTTAGTTTAGGTAATTTCCGAATGTTTCCCCAGTTATCGTCGCATAGCAACAGCGTAACATCATCCGGCACACGCATTCCCTTATCGTAATAATCCTGCACTTCTTTGTACAGCGCCCACATTTGCGGGGTTTGCTCCGCCGGCTTACCCGTTACTTCAGTAATAATTTTTCGCTGATCGGCCACAATTCTTTCCAGTAATTCGGTAGCCGTACCTTGTGTCATGGGCATATCGCCGTCGCCCCGCATGCCAACCGTTACAAGGCTTTCGTGCATTCCCATATTTTGAATGCCCTTGCGCCAGAAGTTGCGTAGCGTAGTGTCGTTTTTAGTGTAGTCCCAGGCGCCTTTGCCATATCGCTTCCATTCCTGTTGTGCCCGTAGCATCGGTTCGTGGTGCGAAGTACCCATTACAATGCCCCACTTATCTGCCATCACCGGGTTTAGGGTATCATCATCATTAAAGGCATTGCCCCACATAGCCGGCCACAGGTAATTGCCTTTCAGTCGCAGCAGCAATTCAAACATGTGCTCGTACATGGTGTGATTAACGCCACCGAACTTTTCTTTCGTCCATCCTGAGAATGCAGGTGCTTCATCATTAATGAAAATACCCCGGTATTTTACAGTAGGGGACCCGGATACAGCAGATGTTTTATTTATATATAAAGCAATTTTCTTTTTTACCGGCACATCGCCCCACCAGTACCAGGGCGAAACGCCGGCCTGCCTGGCTATTTCAAACACACCGTAGGCAGCACCCCGTTTATTACTACCGCAAATTACCAGTGCATTTTCCACTCCCTTCATTGGATTTTGAACCGTCTGAATCTGATACGCATCCCATTTCCCTTTGATGGTATCCCTGATCTTTTTTACAGTGATCATATCAGCCAATGCAGACGAATGACCAATGGTTCCAATAATAATGACGTTCTTTACAGGTGTTGTTAGCTGGTGAATGATAGCCGGCATTATACCGGTCACCTTTTCAAGATCCTGCTGTAGTAGTGCTGCCGATTTTTGCACCAGCCAGTCATCTGCTTCATCGGTATAAATGGCAGTTGTTTGCGAAGCACTAATCAGCGGGTAGGTGGCAGCACTGCTTTTATCTACAATAATTGTTTGTGCAGAAAGCCCGGTATAAGCGGTCAGAAATAATATCAGTAATTTTCTTTTCATATAACATTTTTTAGGCCTCATTGCCACCTCATCTCTGCCCCTTCTCCTGCCTCATCCGCCCTTTGCGGCACCTTCTCTACAAGGAGAAGGGGGAAGGATGCAATTGCGTTTGGAGAAGGATGCCTCTGTATAGCTTACAGAACTATTTTCGAACAGCGGCATTCTGCTGTTTTGGCTTTGCTTGTTGCTTTTGGAGTACGGGTTTATAATAATCAATTTTGCAAGCTATTTTGAATTTTTATCTCTTTTGAATCCATAGACACATGTAGTGATGGATGTTGCAAAGAGGCACCCCTCTCTGGCCAAAGGCCGGAAAGGGGAAGGGGGTAAGGTTAAAATCCAATGGAATTACCGCCATCTACAGGCAGTACCACTCCTGTAATATATTTAGCTGCATCCGATGCCAGGAATAGGGCTGCATCACCAATATCTGCAGGCTGGCCCAGGTAGCCCATCGGTGTGCAGCCAAGGGCTTTCCCTTTGCGTTCAGGGTCGTTGTTCAGGGCTTTGGCGCTCATGGCGGTAGCAATAAATCCGGGCGCAATACAGTTGATACGGATACCCTTTGGAGAAAGTTCTGTTGCCATCGCCCGGGTCATGCCTTCGATAGCCGATTTAGAAGCTGTATAGGCAATTACTTTAGGAATGCCGTACTGCGATGCCATGGAACTGATGTTGATGACAGACCCGCTGCCGGTAGCTACCATGTGTTTCACTACTTCTCTTGACAAAACAAACACCGCTGTCAGGTTCGTCAATATAATTTTCTGAAAGTCTTCGTCCGTCACATCCAGGAATTCTTTTTTCATATTGATGCCGGCATTGTTTACCAGTGTATCAATTATGCCGTGCTCCTGAATAATGCTTTCAATAAGGCCGGGAATACTGCTGAGATTGCTTAAATCGCCTGTCACCGGAATACATAATTCACCTATGCTTTCTTTAGCTTTGTTTAGTTTTTCTTCATCTCTTCCAATAATGATTGTTTTAATTCCTGCAGTAACAAATTTCTCTGTAATAGCTAATCCAATACCCGATCCGCCACCTGTAACAATTGCTGTCTTCATAGTTTTTTAATTTTTTCTAATGATTATCTGCAAATATTAAGCGGCTTATGGAATTAGTAAAAGGCTACAATTCAGTTCTTTTTTCTTGGAGACCAGCAGTTGTATTTTATAAAGCAGCGACATTGGCGACAGTTTACCCCGATTATTTTGGGGCTCCGTTTTATTGTATATTTTCATGGTATCTGTTGTTTCAATTTTGATTTTTCCATCCGGATATTTGAATTCACTGTTCCCGTATATGCCTCATACCTGTCTCATTCTTTAATAGGCGCAGGACTCTGTCCTGTGTCTATTCGTTACTTATCTTAACACTGCTATAATTCCAATTCTTAATTGTAAAAAATCCGGCCTTATGAATTGCTTATGTAGCTTTACGGGTTTTGATAAAAAGTAACGCTTCGGCACAGGACAGAGTCCTGCGCCAAATTTTTTTAATTCCCAGGTGCATATGGAAACCGTAATGCCTGATAGTATTCCAATGTATGATCCGGTTTTTCGTAGTTCGCCGGGATAGGCATTTTAGCATACGTCTGGAAATATAACAGGCAGGCATTGCGCCACCACACCGCTTCCTGTTCCTGGATGGCCAGCAACATTTTCACCTGCTCAAAACGTTCATCATCAATTTTCCCTTTCTGTGCATTCCACTGCTGTTGCATCCACCTGGCGGAATCTACGCCGCTGTAATACTGATAGCATAGTTCGTTCCATAGGGTGCGGCCACTCCGCATTTTATACGTCCAGGGTACATGGTGAAACCAAAGCAGGAATGTATCAGGGCAGGCCTGCATGCTTTCATATAGCTTTCTTACTTCCGGCTTGTATTGGGCCAGTGCATTGCTGCCGGTAACTGTTCTGTCAAATCCAATTCCAATACTATCCGCTTTGTGGTAATACACCGGGTTCCAGTCGGCACGGGCTGCGTGGTTGCTCCACGGTGCAGGGCCATAATGATGACCATTTCCCATAATATGATGCAGGCCCAGCGGTGTCATGTAATCAACCATTATTTGCCTCGATTTCAGCATCAGGTTTTTTACATTGCTCACAAAAAAGGAATTGTTGGTAAACGTCTGCCTGATCCATTCATCCGCAATGGTGGCAGCACTAAGGGTATGGTTCCAGGCCAGGCGGCCAAAGGCGTACCAATTGGCTTGTGCAAACGGGTGGCCGGTCCAGTTACGGTCGTTGCCAATATTGCTTACGCCGGCCATACCCGAATATGTATGACCTTCCAATGTGCCGTCTACAATGGTAGCAACAGCGGAGCCTTTTCCTTTAGCATAGGTATCAGCATCCTGCACTTCTTTAAACAGAGGGGCTTCGTACATTAACTGCGTTCCCTGCCCTAAGTACTCCTGGGTAATCTGGTACTCCATCATCAGCGGTGTTTTGGGCATGGCGCCAAACAGCGGATGAAAAGGTTCCCGTGGCTGAAAATCAATAGGGCCGTTTTTCACCTGTACCAAAACATTATTCCTAAATTTTCCATCCAACGGTTGAAACTCATTGTAGGCTTGTTTAAAGCGGTCATCCGGTGTTTCGTTGCTGTACACAAATGCCCGCCACATTACAATACCACCATGCGGCGCCAGTGCATCGGCAAACATGTTTGCACCATCGGCATGGCTACGTCCGTAATTCTGCGGGCCGGGTTGCCCTTCACTATTCGCTTTCACCAGAAAGCCGCCAAAGTCCGGAATCAGTTGATAAATGGAATCAATTTTATTTTTCCACCACTGCTGTACCTGAGGATCCAGCGGATCGGCGGTTTTTAGTTTACCGATTTCAATAGGGGCACTGAAACGGGCTGTGAGGTAAACTTTTAACCCGTAAGGCCGGAAGGCATTGGTCAGGGCGGCTACTTTTTCCAGGTAAGTTGCCGTTAACATCAGTGCATTGGCATTTACATTGGTCAGTACGGTGCCATTGATACCGATGCTGGCATTGGCCCTTGCATAATCGATATAGCGCTGATCGATATAGCCGGGCAGGGTATGCCAGTTCCAGATTGAAAAACCGGCATAACCCCGTTCTACTGTCCGGTTCAGATTGTCCCAGTGGTTCAGGATACGTAACTGAATTTTGGGCTTGCTAAAGATTGACAGGTTTTGGATACTTTGATGCGTTTGCAGTAATCTTAGAAAATGAAAAATGCCATATAATATACCGATGTCTGAGTTAGCAGTAATAATCAGGCTGCTTTTTTTGCCATTGCTTAAAGATTTAATTATAAATCCTTCGTTGCCTGTACTTTCCAAGGCAGATGATAATTCTCTTCCACTAGAAATTGCTGCAAGAGGGCCTATTATTAAATCACTATTAATAACAGTATTAGAAAAAACGACCGATTTGCCTAACAAACCTTGCAAGCCATTTTGCAATTCTTTTTTAGCGGCTGAAATTGTTGGCGATTCACCTGGAAAATAAATAGATGTAAGACTATTGCGGTATTGACTTAATAAAGCATTATCATCCACTTTATTATATCTTAACCAAAGGTCATACCCATCTTCTGCCTTAGCAGTAAGAGCAAGACAGGCTATACTTATAAACAGCAACAGTTTTTTCATAACAGCAATACCGTTAATACCACGAACCACTCCGATAAATTATTTCTGCCCGGGAGTATGTCGCAAAGCAGGCAGCTAAATTAATGCTTTTTACAACATCTATGCAATCGGTTGCATTTTTATTATTCCGGTAATTATTGCAGTGCATTTTCTGTTCTTTTAATAAGAATTTATTCATAACCCATATACAAATAAGTTAACCTGTTAAAGTATGTTTTGGAAATGCTTTCATTACTGTATTGGATTTTATGCTACCTACTTGTACGGTTCATTTGGGATTTGAATAGGTTCCATCAATAGGCGCAGGACTCCGTCCTGTGTCTATACGTTACTTTTGATTAAAATTTATACTTGTTACAGGTTATATGGTAAATGCCTGCCTATGCCGGCAGTTGCATTGTGTAATCAGATTTTGTTCCGGCGGTAAAATAAGTAACGGATAGACACAGGGCGGAGTCCTGCGCCTATTCCCTGCACGGATTATGCAAAATTGTCTATCATATCTTCATTGTTTTCCAGATAACTATGCTGTTTGCCTCTCTACCCAAAAGCGGGAAATATTGTAAATTTATTCCATGTGCGTCAACAAAACGAAACCCTATTTTTATTGAGTCTGTCGCATTTTTGTTATAAATGCATTGGGTAAAGCGCAGCGTATCTTTTGGCAGAATCCTTTCTATTATCATTGAATTTCCTAGACATTCTGTTAGCGTAGAAAACTGCAATTGAGTTGTATCAGTCTCCAAGAAAGGACTTGGTCCGTAACAAGTGGTTGATGCAAGGTGAAGCGTATCTAATGACGTATTCACCAGCAAAAAAGGTATATTAAAACCTACTTGTCCTTTTTTAGGAAACTTACCTTTAGCAATCTGAAAATCAAACTTACTATCGCTAGAAACATGTTTTGGCCTCAGGTCAACCTGAGATTTCTTTACCGTAGTTTTCGGGTCGCAACCAAGGATTGACATTAGTAAAAAAGCCGCAAACCATGCTTTCATGCTTTTACCCTGCTGATTAAGTTTGCACAACTTAGCTAATTATATAGTGCCAGCCTTTACTTCTTATACGTATCAATCATTTCAATCGTTCCGTCGGGGCGGTGGTTTAGTTCCGTCACTTTTACATTACGCAAATGTGTTTTACCGCTTAGCTGTGTATCGTGATAAAAAATATACCACTTGCCTTTTATTTCAACAATGGAATGATGCGTTGTCCAGCCCTGCACCGGATTCATGAATGCTCCCTTGTACGTGAAGGGGCCGTACGGACTACTACCAATGGCATAAACCAGGTAATGCGTATCGCCGGTGGAATACGTGAAATAATACTTGCCATTGAACCTGTGCATCCATGGGCCTTCAAAATAGCGGCGGTCATGATCGCCACCCAACAATGGTTTGCCGGTACTATCCACAATTTGTACCTCTTTTACGGGTTCGGCAAACTGTAGCATATCTCCGCTTAGTTTAGCCATCTTAGCACTGATAGCCGGTTCCTTATCTTTTTTCAAATCGGTTTTTGATCCGGCAGAGTCATATTTTCCGCCATTCCAGCGTTGTAGCTGCCCGCCCCAGATACCACCAAAATACATGTACGTTTTTCCATCTGTATCGGTAAATACGGCCGGGTCGATGCTAAAGCTACCTTTCATTGGTTCGGCTTCGGCTTTAAAAGGGCCGGCAGGCGATTGGCTGGTGGCAACGCCAATGTGGAATACATCGCTTTTATCTTTTACCGGAAAATACAAATAATACATACCGTTTTTTACAGCCACATCCGGCGCCCACAATTGCCGGCCTGCCCAGGGAATGTCCTTTATATCCAGCGCTACGCCATTATCTGTTACTTTTCCATTTATGCTGTCCATACTCAGGATGTGGTAATCCCGCATGGCAAAGTGAGCACCCTCATCATCTTCAGAAATACCGGCATCAATATCATGGGATGGATAAATATAAATTTTACCTCCAAATACATGGGCAGAAGGATCGGCCGTATAAATTTCTTTAATTAATGGCTGCGATAAATAGCTGATTTGGGATGGCTTCTTAGTGTTTCCGGAAGAATCTTTGCCCCTACTGGTGTTACCGGAATCTCCGTTTTGGCAACTACAAAAGAAGAGGGCGCCAATAACAAAAGAAACGCCTGAGATGGTGTTTTTCATATAGTAAACAGTATTTATTTAAAAGCGTAGTGAATATATTGAAACTTAAATAAGTTTAACTCCCAAATTCCGGTATGTGAGGACACAAGCCGGTGCGTCTTCTGAAATAATTAAGTTACAGCGTAGTGAATCAAACCGGAATTTTTACACAGGTTAATTTTTCCGCTGCGATGAAGCCCTGATAATCAGTTCTGACCGCATTGTAATGGTATTGGTAGCCGTGGTAGTGGAATCACTGTTCAGGTGGTTGATGAGATTACGCATCGCCAGTTCCCCCATTTCATGGCCGGGGTAATTAATCGTCGTCAGGTTTGGCTCAATTACTTTGGAAACGGGATCGTTGTTGAAGCCTGCAAACGCAATATCATGGGGTATACGTATACCAGCTTCTTTAAGCCCTATCATACAACTTACGGCACAGTTGTCGTTTGCCACAAACACACCATCCGGTATCGGTTTCAATTTCCGGATCATGTCGGCAGCTTCATAGCCGGCATCGTAGCTAAGGTTGTTATACACAATCAAATCCTTATTAAAAGCAATGCCTGCCTCACTTAAAGCATCTTTGTATCCCTGTATCCTGTCGGCATATACATTTCTTTTTGATATGGCCGTAATATGTACAATTCTTTTACAGCCTTGTTCCAGCAAATGGCTGGTAGCTTCTCTGGCAGCTTTCCGGTTGTCGATTAAGATTTTAGTAAAATGCTCACTATCCGGTACCCGGTCAAAAAAGATAACCGGAATTTTCTTTTGCAAAAAGATATCAAAATGCCGGCTTTCATCGGCATCATATGCCAAAGAAACCAGCAGCCCGTCTACCCGGTTATTAAACATGGTAATTGCATTTGCTTTTTCTTTAGTGACGTTTTCCGATGACTGGCTGATAATCAGGTTAAAGCCGGCTTTAGTGGCCACATTTTCCATACCGGAAATAACGGCCGACATAAAATTGCTGTTGAGCCTCGGCACAATTACGCCAATGGTATGTGTACGCTGACGGCGAAGGTTACTGGCAAAATGATTGGAGCGATAGCCTTTTAAGATGGCCAGATCGTTTATCCGCTTACGGGTTTTTTTACTTACCGTAGAATGGCCTTGTAATCCGCGGCTTACCGTGGCTGCCGAAATAGCTAATTCTCTGGCAAGGTCATAAATGGTTATCTCTTTTTCTTCATTACCCATAATTAACAATTGGTATTAAAAAAGTAATCGAATTGCATGGACCCATGTAATCGGTTGCAAACTAATAATTTGATTCCATTTTTTATCAAACAATCTGTCCTCACAAAGAGCCATGTAATTTTTTACTTGCTACTTTTTTGGGTTGAGGCCCTGATAATCAATTCAGCGTTCATCATAATGGTATTGGTAAGCTGTATATCCGCTTCGCCGGTCAGGTGATCCAGCAACAACTTAGCAGCAATCTCGCCCATGTGAAAGCCTGAATAGTTAACCGTAGTCAGGTGCGGATCAATAATAGTGCTGACTGCATCATTATTGAAGCCTGCCACAGCAATATCATCCGGCACTTTCAGGCCTGCCTCCTTAAATGCCTGGATACATATAGCTGCCGGAAAATCACCGGCGGCAAACAAGCCATCCGGTATCTGTTGCATCTTCATTATCTTTTTAGCCGCTGCCAGGCTGTCGGTTTTGTCGAGGCTTGTTACAAACAGCAGGTCTTTGTCATAGGGGATACCGTTCTCTTTCAGCGCTGCTTTGTAGCCTTCAAACCTTTTCAGGTACACATTACGGGTAAGGTTGCCGGTGAGGTGCGCAATGCGGCGACAGCCCTGTTTAATCATGTGTTGTGTAATATCATAACCGCCTTTGTAGTTATCAATAATTACCTTGGCAGCACCGGTATTTTCTTCCACCCGGTCAAAAAACACGACCGGTATTTTTTTAGCAATAAACTGGTCAAAATGCTGCAGGTCAGGCGTATCAAAGGCCAGCGAAGCTATTAAACCATCTACTCTTTTATGAAACAGGTTGCGGGCATTCATAATTTCCTTTTGCCCGGACTCTGCCGAATGAGCAATCAGGATGTCGTACGCTGTTTGTCCCAGTATGTTTTCAATACCGGATAGTACCGATACCATAAAGCCGGTATTCAGTTCATGAACAATGACACCAATCGTATACGTTTTATTTTTCCGGAGGCTGCTGGCAAAGTTGTTCAACCGGAATCCTTTGGTAAGCGCCAGGTCGTGTATCCGTTTTTTGGTAGCCTTACTAATAGAGGAGTAGTTCTGCAAACCACGGCTCACCGTTGCAGCTGAAATATTTAATTCCTTAGCCAAATCATATATTGTTATCTCTTTATCCTCCGGCATCGTAAAATTTTTAAGTGTTTGCAAGGTAAAAAATAAAAATTTTTAAATTTTATGCAATCGGTTGTTTTTTCAAACATTATTCTCACATTTGTTAACCGATTGCACAATTTGCTTTTCTTATCACTCCAGTTCCGCTATCCTCCTGTTTTTAGCAATTTATAATCATTCCCCGTCACCGGATTTAATTTCAGCCATCAAGATAAAAATGTACCTGCTTTACCTGGTCTGGTAAGATAAACGAGCCGACACATAACCAGGTTATCAATTATGGCCACACAATTACCCGTTTCGGTTTTGGCTTATGAAATAGGTATTACAACAGTTCCTATGAAATTTTAACTGCGGGTATAATGAAATTGTTGGATAGCCCTGAACCCTGACGGTTAACTCGTTATACTGGTTTCTCCTTGTTTGATATCATTTTTGAACCAAACAACTATAAAAAATTGCAATCGGTTACATTATCAAATACTGCTGTAATTGGCAGTGAGGTTTGAGTACTCTTCAGTTCAATTTACAATCTTTTTTAAATACCGATTGCCACAAATAGATGCTGTATGAAAATTCCATCTAATTGAGGTTGTAATATAAACACCATAAAGAAAATCGTCTGTAGAGGATAAGCGATTATCCCTTATGCACGGTTTGCTTTTTAGCTAAGTAAAGTGGTCAAAATAACTTGTACAATTGAAGCAGAATTTTATTCAGCGTTGGTTGCCCCTAACCCCTTTAGGGCAATGTCATTAAGATAAGCCCCATCGGGGCTTTCTGTTTGTAGCAAACAAAGAGGCAAAGGGAATCATTGCCACGTAGTGGCTACCCCTTCTCTGATCAGGTAGCCACTACGTGGCATGCACCAACATCAATGATGTCTGTTTGCTACAAACAGGTTGCACCTACGGCGCATAACTGATACTACAATTCTTATCTTAATGACATTGCCCTAAAGGGGAACTCGTTTTTACCTGAAAAATTAGTGATAACTACGAGTATTTTGAAGTTCCTATGAAGTTTGAAGGTGTCCAAAAGCCCCCTTTAGAGCCTGTCCCGTACCGATAGGTCGGGAGGTTTGGAGGCGACCAGGCCAGATTGATGAAATGTTCAAGTTATTTTGATAACTTTTCTAAGCTTGTTTTGAGAAATTATTATGAATTTTGAACGTTAGCATATGCAAGCCACTAAAATGTTGCTTTACCTGCTTATTTCCTTTTTATCCGCAGTGTAGAACCCGCTCGAAAAAGACATTATATAACAGCCGGCGCTGGCGGAACGTATATATAGACCAGTAAATGTTCAGACTGTCTGAAACCTATTCAACCAGAGCAGAGGCCTATCCGGGATTAAATAATTTAACTGCCGCTGCAGCAGATATTAGTAGAGTAAGGACAAGATCCAAACGCTACGCTGGTAACAACAGGCCCGGTTACACTTAATTATGTATTAGACGAAAGACTGAGAAAATTTGGTGTGGAAGAAAAAAGAATATTGACCGTAATGCGTTTGGGTAAATGGGTGAATAGAGTAAAGTGGTTCAATGCATTTTATGGAACACAAATACAGATTATTACAATCTTTGGCCGATACCTGCTAATGAAATTGAACAAAACAGGACCGGAAATCCGGAGCAAAACCCCGGCTATTAATTGTAAGAAGTTACCGCTTCTAATTGTAAGTACTTCTTTTATAACTGTAAAGCAAACAGGAGAGATGATTCCACTCTCCTGTTTGCTTTTTAATAAATTGCTCTCAAAAATTTTCCGGTATGTCTATAGTGTCTCCGTTATTTTATCGTTTAACTTCAAGTATTTGTTTTCTTATTGTATTTAATATTGTATCTAATGCAGTACTCAATGCACAAGCCTAAAAGGCAGGATATGATACTATCACCAGAGAGCGGATCAGCATTAATGAAGGCTGGAAGTTTATGCGGTATGCCGGTGAACCTGACAAATTGATGTATGATGAACGGCCTGTGGTTACAGAAGGGAATGATAATAAAGTGGCAGATACCCGGCCTTCAGAATCCGACCTGGCACATTCTTCAGACAGTGTCTTAAAAAAGTGGATATTACCCACTGCCAATGATTTTATAAACGACACGGCCAGGCACCATCAACGCCCTGCTGGTAATCCGGGTAATGATTTTCCCTTTGTACAAAATAGTTTCAATGATGAAGCGTGGGAGCAAGTTAGTTTACCGCATGACTGGGCGATTAAAGGTCCGTTTTATGAAGGCCCCAAACCGGAAGTAGGCGGTGGTATGGGCAGGCTTCCCGGCCAGGGAGTAGCGTGGTACCGGCGAAAACTAACGATGACTGAGACAGATAAAGGCAAATCCATTTATCTGGATATAGATGGTGCCATGTCGTATGCCATGGTATGGCTAAACGGTAACCTGGTGGGTGGCTGGCCGTATGGCTATAATTCATTCCGTTTAGACCTGACGCCCTATCTAAAATTTGGCGGTGATAACCAGTTAGCTATTCGATTAGATAACCCGAACCAGTCATCACGTTGGTACACAGGAGGAGGGCTTTACCGGAATGTATGGCTTACAAAATTAGCGCCGGTGCATGTGGCACAATGGGGTACGTTTATCCGTACAAAAATGTTTCTGCTTCAGCGGCAACTGTTGATTTAACGGTACAGATCGAGAACAAGTCCAATATGAATGAAAGTGTACATTTCGTAACCGACGTATATGAACTAACAAATAAACCAGAATCCACCGGGAAAGCGGTTGCCACTTTCCCAGCATCAACAATTACGGTACCCGCAGGAATAAAACAAACGGTTGAAAATTCAGTTATTATTAAAAATCCATTATTGTGGGGGCCACCGCCGGGCAAACCAAACCGCTACGTTGCCATAACCCGTTTGTATAAAAATGGAAAACTAATGGATAAATACGAAACCCATTTTGGAGTTCGCTCTATACGGTTTGATCCTTTAAAAGGCATATTAGTGAATGGTAAACCGGTACGTGTGCAAGGCGTAAACCAGCACCACGATTTGGGTGCACTGGGTGCAGCATTTAATACGAGGGCTGCGGAGCGGCAACTGGAAATATTACAGGAGATGGGCTGTAATGCCATTCGCCTGGCACACAACCCACCGGCGCCGGAATTATTGGAGCTAACAGACCGCATGGGTTTTCTGGTTATTGATGAAATATTCGACTGCTGGGAAAAGGGAAAAACGCCACTCGATTTTCATCTTATTTTTTCTGACTGGTATGAGCCTGATACCAGGTCTTTTATAAGAAGAGACCGAAATCATCCAGCCATCATGGCCTGGAGTTTTGGCAATGAAGTAGGTGAGCAATATACCGATAAAGCTGGTGCTGAAATAGCTAAAAAACTGCATGATATTGTTCGGGAAGAAGACAGTACAAGACCTTCCACAGCCTCTATGAATTATGCCAAACCGGATATGCCCTTTCCGCAGCAACTGGATGTTTTAAGTTTAAACTACCAGGGCGAAGGTATCCGGGACGCACCTGCATATGCTCATCTGAAAGGAATCAGAACGTCACCGTTATATCCGGCATTTCAAAAACGATTCCCTGATAGACTGATTGTAAGCAGCGAAACGGCATCGGCCCTTAGCACCCGCGGCACCTATATATTTCCGGTAGTTAGCGGCACAAGTGCACCTGTTAGCGATAGTACCGGCGGAGATCCGAAAAGAAGTGCAGTAAGTGCATACGAATTGTATACCGCTCAATTTGGTGCATCACCGGATAAGGTCTTTGCTTCACAAGATCATCATCCGTATGTGGCAGGTGAATTTGTTTGGTCGGGATGGGATTACCTGGGCGAGCCTACCCCTTACTATTCAGCACGGAGTTCCTATTCTGGCATTATTGATTTAGCCGGCTTTAAAAAAGACCGTTTTTACCTGTACCAATCCCGTTGGCGCCCTGACCTTCCGATGTTACACATACTTCCGCACTGGAACTGGCCTGATCGAATGGGGCAGGTAACACCCGTGCATGTTTTTACTTCAGGCGACGAAGCCGAACTTTTTTTAAACGGGCGTTCATTGGGGAAAAGAAGAAAGGAGAATTTGAATACCGGATACGTTGGGATGAAGTAAAATATGAGCCTGGTGAACTCAGGGTAATTACTTATAAGCACGGACAGAAGTGGGCATCAGCAGTAGTTCGAACAACAGGTAGTGCCGAGCAATTGATAATTAGTGCCGATCGGCATAGGATTAACGCCGGTAATATTGACCTGGCATTTATAACAGTAAGCATAGCAGGTAAAAATGGAATAACCGTACCTGATGCAAATAATAAGGTGAGGTTTAACCTGGAAGGCCCCGGAGAATTGGTGGCAACAGATAATGGCGACCCTGCCAGTTTGGTTTCATTTACAGCAAAAGAAAAAGAAGCCTATTCCGGATTGGTATTAGCCATTGTACGTTCTGAAAAAGGGAAGCGTGGTACCATAAAAATTACAGCATCATCGCCCGGTTTAAAGACTACCAGTATCGATATCAAAAGCTATTGAAAGAATGCTGCCTGGTTAAGATAAAATGAGTATAGGTATAGCCAAATATTAGAGTATATCAAAACCTGATTTCTTATAAGCCCGGAATACATAGGTCTTTTTCTTGCCAACGGGTGGGAAGTCTTTCAGACCTTGTTGCCGGCAGCAAAATATAGAATGGAAAAAGTGTCCGCCAAAGCCATTGGACTTCAGGCAGAACCAACCGGTATATTTCATATAAAACAGGCTGTCTTACTCACAGTTTTATCATGAAAAAATGGAGACAAAAAAATAATTAAAAAAATAAATGATTTTTCATGCAACCGATTGCAATAAGTCATTGTCTGTAATTATATTTGTTCCCGGAAGAGTAGGTCTCTTGCTTTTTTGCCTGGTATGATTGCCTTACGCCATTGAATAATGCTTTACTCAAAATCTTTAGCAGTGGCATGTTTTCAAAAGCTTTGGTATATCCTGCTTTAGAACTATCACTATCCGGAATTAACTTATAAGTAGCTCAATTTCACCCGGTTCTATTAATCCTGCTTAGACAACACTGCTTGTGTATGAAATCGATTGCTTTTGTTACTTTATTCTGCTTTTGTGCGAAACATACTTTTCCCTGTGGGCTGCTACTTCCAAAACGGAATTAATCCCATTACGTAAACTCCCGACAGGTAACTATAAAACTGCTTAATATACAAATGACCATGAATCAAAACAACTACAAAAAGAAAGGCCGCCTGCAGCCGCTGATACGAAATGGCATGGCACTGATGCTGGCACTGATGCTGTCGGCTTTATTTTCCCAATCCTTGTTTGCACAGGGCACTGTTACCGTAAAAGGGAAAATTACGGATGATAAAGGTGGCCCTATTGCAGGGGCCTCTGTTACGGTAAAGAACACCAATATAGGTACCAGTACAACAGCTACCGGTGATTTTACCATCTCGGTTGCCTCCAATGGTATACTGATATTTACGGCTACCGGGTTAACTGCCCAGGAAGTTAATGTTGCCAACAAAACAACCATAAATATTAGTTTAACTACTACGGCTACCAATCTTGACCAGGTGGTAGTGGTAGGGTATGGTACGCAAAAGAAAAGAGACGTTACTGGTTCTGTGGTATCGGTAAGTGAAACCGCTTTACGTGAAGTTCCGGTAGCTAATATACAAGGAGCTTTACAAGGCCGGGCTGCCGGGCTGGAGGTACAAACCGTCGGTCAGAATCCGGGTGCAGGCGCCCAAATAAGAATAAGAGGTATCCGTTCCATCAGTGGCTCTAACGATCCGTTACTTGTATTGGACGGCATTCCTTACGACGGCAGCCTGAACGACATTAATCCAAATGATATTGCTTCCGTAGATGTATTAAAAGACGCATCTGCTACTGCTATTTATGGTTCCAGAGGTGCTAATGGTGTTATTATCCTTACTACAAAAAGGGGCAGATCAGGAGAAGCAAAAATTGCCTACAACGGTTATTATGGTTTAGGTAAAGTAGCTTATAAATACCCTGTTTTTAATGCACAGGAATACAGAGCTATGCGGGATATATCTACGTTTGCACAAGGCTACCAGCCAGGTGAATTGGCTGGCATTGCTAAAGGCACCAATACTGACTGGCAGGATCTGATGTATGAAAACTCCTTAAAGACAGATCATAATATCAGTGTGTCCGGCGGTAGTAATGGTAATAATTTTTCTTTAGGCGGCGGTTATTATAAAGAAACCTCGGTACTTCCGGGCCAGGATTTTACCCGTTTTTCTTTAAGAGCTACCATTGATACAAGAGTGGGTAAACGTTTGAGAATTGGATTAAATACGTTGAATACGCTACAGATTACAAATGGCTCTCAGTTCGTATATCCACTATTTCCTATTTTATCTTTAAGCCCGTTAATGTCGCCTTACGACAGTGCCGGTAATATTGTGCTGGCGCCGGTAGGTAATAATGATGACAAATTAACACAATACAGTCCTTTACTATTAAAGAATAACAACAACAGTTGGTCGGACAGGATACGCAGGTTGCGTACCTTTAACAGCGTATATGCCGAATTTCAAATAATAGAAGGTTTAAAATACAGAGCCAACCTGGGTTTAAGTTATGCACAACAACAAGCAGCACAATTTCAGGCGTCTGATGATCCTCTAAAGGCTCCGAGTTATTTCCGTCCGCTGCAGGGCAATACAGCTACTGTAAATAATGGGGAAGAATGGGGTTATACCATTGAGAACCTGCTTACCTACGATAAGGCTTTTGGAAAACACCGGTTCAACTTTGTAGGCCTGTATTCTATTCAGGAAGGCCAGTCCTTTAATACTTCTGTTACTAAACAAAACATTACAGAAAACTTTATTCAGTGGTATAATTTAGGGCAATCAGATCCGAACCCGACAGCTGTGATAAATGGAGGGGAATCGAGGTCAAGCCTTCTGTCCTACATGGCAAGAATAAATTATGCTTTTGATGATCGTTTCCTATTAACCATTACAGGCAGGGCAGATGGATCATCCAGGTTAGCGCCGGGAAACAAGTGGCATAATTACCCGGCGGTTTCAGCCGGATGGAATATTACGAATGAAAGTTTTATGAACCGGTTAAAAGTAGTAGATAACCTGAAACTTCGTGCAGGTTACGGACAAACATCTAACCAATCTGTTGCCCCTTATGGTTCTTTAGGGTTGGTTAGTAATTCTAACGGCGTAGCTTCTCCTGCTAACGTTATCCGTTATAACTACGGTCCTACTATTGTTCAGGGATATAATGTGGTTACGCTTCCCAATGCCAACCTGGATTGGGAGTACACAAAAACAGTGAACATCGGGCTTGATTTCGGCGTTCTTAAAAGCAGGATAACAGGTGCGGTTGATTATTATAAGTCACAAACAGATAAAATTCTATATGGCATCAACTTACCCGTTACATCAGGTGTAGCAGGTGCTTATATTACCAACGTAGGTAAAATGGAGAATTATGGCGTTGAAATATCACTTTCCAGCCAAAATATCCGCTCAGCTAAAGGCTTTAACTGGACTACAGATTTGAATCTTTTCTTTAACAACAATAAGCTATTGCAATTAAGCGGCAATATTGACAGAAATGTAGGCAGCCAGTTATTTGTAGGCTATTCCATGACTTCTATTTATGATTTCAAAAAGTTAGGTATCTGGCAGTTGAATGAAGCATCAGAAGCAGCAAAATATGGTGCTGTACCAGGCCAGATAAAATTTGCTGATGTAAATGGTGTTGGAACAGATGGCAAACAAACAGGCAAACCAGATGGTAAAATAGATGATAATGACCGGTATGTAATTGGAAACAGCGATGCTAAACTACAGGGTGGTATGACCAATAGGTTTGCTTATAAAAACTGGGATCTTTCTGTGGTTGCTTATGCTCGTTTTGGTGGATTGCTTATTAGCCAGATACATCAACCGCTTTCTTCCTATCTCACGATCTTAAATGGTGTAAGAAGTGGTGTTAAAGTAGATTACTGGACGCCAACGAACCCTACCAATTGGTTCCCGATGCCATCTGCATCTATCAGCCCGCAATCGAACGCATGGACGGCTTTAGGTTATTACGATGCGTCGTTCGTTAAAATCAGAAGCATTAACCTGGGTTATACTTTCAATACGGCTCAATTAAAGAGATTAAGCGCTCAGTCTATCAGGTTATATGCCAGTGTGGATAATGTGGCTACCTTATTCTCACCTTATAAAGATCAGACGGGTATTGATCCGGAAGGATCACAAACAGGGGCCGGGGGTGTAGTAAATCCGGGAAATATCCGTAGTGGCAACAATGGTGTAATAACCATTAGTGCTTCTGTACCACAGAGAAGGAATTTTATCATCGGCGCAAACATCAATTTTTAATTTTTAATTATTTACATAATGAAATCAGGATTTAAAACATCTGCAATAAGCGCTGCTTTACTGGTGGCTGTGTTATTGTTTCAGAGTTGCGCTAAAAAACTGGAAGAAAAGCCATTCACTACATTTACGCCTGAATATTTTAAAACAATTTCCGGCTCTCAAAATGCGGTAAATGCATTGTATTCAGGCATGAGATGGATTTACGGCCCTGAAGGAGCAGTAGCAGTAGCACAAGCGGGCACAGACGAATTTACTGCTGCCGACCAGACCCGTACTGGTGCAGCAGGTGATTTGCTAACCATTTGTAATTACACATTAGACGCTGCCAACGGAGCCATTCTAACTCCCTGGAACCGGAGCTTTAATAACATTAACCTGGCAAATGCGGTCGTTGGTTTTGCCCCTGATATACCGCTTGATGCTGCATCAAAAACGGTACTGGTGGCGGAAGCCCGTTTTCTGCGTGCCTTATATTATCTTGGTCTGGTACAGCAGTTTGGTGCTGTCCCCTTAGATCTTGGTACGGGTGATCTGAAATTTAATCAGAATCCTTTTCAGGGATTCAACAGGCTGCCCACAGATCAGTTGCTGGTAAAAAACTACCAGGCAATGATTGATGATTTCACCTATGCTACGCAAAATTTGCCTGATAAAAGACCGGTTAATGCTTTTAAATTATCAAAGGCAGCAGCATTTTTAATGTTGGCAAGAACGTACACCTACCGTGCTTACTCAGCTGCTAAAGACGCAAATGATTTTGCCAAGGCTTATGCAGCTTCAATGGAAGTAATCAATAATCAAACAAAGTATGGCGTTGCTTTATTACAGGATTATGGTGATGTACATAAAGAAAATAATGATTATAACAGTGAAATTTTATATTCTGTTGAAAGGGTGCCGGGAGATATCAATAGCAATGAAGCTATATCCGGAGCAATAGGCGGTGGTAAAGGCGTAGATGCGGCTAATGATTTTAACCCGGATTACACGACAGTAAGGTCGCCCACAGCAGGTTCCACCTTTACGCCTATGAACATGCGTACCTCCCTGTATGGCCGCCCCATCAGGCGTTTTTGCCCTACCGCCTGGTTGTTCAATACAGCTTTTGCAGATAAAACAAATGATAGCCGGTATGATAATACATTCAGGACTGTATGGCTGACAACCATCGCCTCAGGTCCTTTTGCAGTAGGAGATACCGCATTTATACTTGCTAAAACCAATGCGCAGGCCGATTCCATGAATGCTATTCCTAAACTATACAGGGTGATAGCCCCAAGGGAGTTTTATTTAATTGGTGGAACGCTTACAAATAATATTTATCCTGCACTTAAAAAATATGAAGATAGCAAAAAAGCCATTCCAAATGATCCGGGCGGACGGCCCTTTGTTGCAGCTAAGTTATCTGAATTGTATTTGCTGGCTGCAGAAGCTGCCATTCAAGGAGCAGGTGGCGGTGTTAATGAGGCAGCCACTTTAATTAACGTATTGCGGAACCGTGCTGCATACAGGCCGGGATTGACGGCTGCCCAGTTAACTGCAAGAAGAGCTGCGATTACTGTTGCCTCATCACAAATGAATATTGACTTTATTCTGGATGAACGTACCAGGGAACTTTGCGGCGAAAGCATTCGCTGGCCTGACCTTGCCAGAAGAAATAAATTAATAGAAAGGGTAAGAGCATTTAATTCGGATGGTGCTCCGAATATTAAAGAAAACAAACATGAATTGCGCCCTATACCCAGATCTCAGTTGGAAAATACGGCCATTGATAATAAGGCTCAATTTCAAAACCCGGGGTATTAAAAATATTTCAAAACAGTAAGTGCCGTTTTACAGGGTTCTTACCTTTAAATTATAATAAATGAAAAATATAACTAAGTATGTTTTGTCTGCTGCATTTGCGGTATCAGCAATGGTATCCTGTAAAAAGGATATAGACAATATTGGCATATTGAATACCGGTAATTATGGCGATACAACCGGCCCGCTTAAAAGTGCTGCCAGTTTTCCAATAGGCTTTGCTATTGAAAATAATCTGTACATGAACAATGCCGCATACCGGGCTACGGTGAACAAAGAAGTGAGTTCTGTTACTTTCGGCAATGAAATGAAACAGAGTTCTATACTTGGCGGAAATGGCACTTATAATTTTACGACGGCAGATGCTTTATATAATACAGTTAGTGCTGCCGGGATTGATGTATTCGGCCATGTGTTAGGTTGGCACCAACAACAAAGTGCAGCTTATATCAAAAATTTTGCTGGTATTACCGTAACTGCTGCTGCAGAGCTTAGCAACAATGGCGGATTTGAATCAGGCTTAACAGGATGGTCGACTTTTAATTCTTCGGGCGCTACCATTACCGCAGGTAGTGGTGCTGCCGAAGTAAGAACCGGCAACGGATCTATGAAGGTAGTTAACCCTACTCCGCATCCTGGTGCACAATACCTGGTTCAGGTTTCCAGTTCTGCCTTTCCCACTACACCTGGTAAACAATATGCTATCAGCTATTGGGTAAAAGCTGCATCTGCAGGTGGTTCTATCAGGCTTTCTACTGGTCCTACTGCTGCCCAATACCAGGGTGATCAAACAATTGGCACCACTTTTCAACAGGTAACATTTACAATCACAGCAACACTTTCGTCTACAACCTTTTTATTTGATATGGGACTGGTGGCTAATACATATTACATAGATGATGTAAGTATAAAAGAAGTGGTGCAGGCTCCCAGTGGTGCACAGGTAGCAGCTAAAGTTGATACCGTTTTAAAAACCTGGATAACGACTATTGTAACCCGTTATGCAGGTAAAATAAAAGCATGGGATGTAATCAATGAACTATTTACGGAAAGCGGCACCATACGTAATAATTTAAATACACTTCCTGCTGTTCCTCCTGCTGATGTATTTGTATGGTCAGAATATTTAGGCAGAGATTATGCCTTAAAAGCATTTAATTATGCAAAAGCTGCTGATCCGAATGCAAAGCTTTTTATTAATGATTATAACTTAGAGTCGAGTACTGCCAAATTAGATTCGTTTGTTGCCTTTGTAGGTGAATTGAAAGCAAAAGGTGCCAAAGTAGATGGTGTTGGTACCCAGATGCACATGAGTATAAACACCTCTTACAATGCCATTGATGTGATGTTTCAGAAACTGGCAGCTACTGGTTTAATGGTACGTATATCTGAACTGGATGTCCGGATAAACCCGGGTGATAAAGTAGGGTATATGCTAACGCCAACAACGGCATCCTACCAGGCAGAGATGTATAAATATGTGATGAAATCGTTCCTGAGAAATGTTCCTGCTGCACAACGTTTTGGCATTACCATCTGGGGTGTAGATGATCCTACCAGTTGGTTGTATAAAAATGGTAACGATTACCCTGTTTTATTCAATGCAAATTTTTCGAAGAAACCAGCATATGCTGCTGTGTTGCAGGCATTAAAAGGACAGTAATTTTTATTAAAATTGCAATAGCATTTATCCGTGAAAATCCGATTATAAAACAGGTAACATAAAAGAATGCACAGGCAGGAAACAAAGTTTTCTGCCTGTGTTATTTATACTATATCTAACCTTTTTTTCTACATTTATTTTTTGGGGGTGCTATTCATTATACTACCCGTAAAACCGGACATTTAAACTTTGAATTAAAATAAAAAACTATCAGACGTGCAATCGGTTGCACGGTATGTTCTTGTCACTTATATTTGCTTGCTATTTTCCATAGCTGCCTGCCGGTAGTATGTACTTATACTTTCATAAGCTACACTTCGGTAATTTTATAATATTGTCACTTCTTAATTTTAATACAATGAGCATTCTTACAGGAGATAAAGAGTTCTTTAAAGGTATCCCCCGGATCAGGTTTGAAGGGCTGGAAAGTGATAACCCGTTAGCCTTTCGCTGGTACGACGAAAACAGGATGGTAGCCGGCAAAACGCTGAAAGACCATTTCAAGTTTGCCTGTGCCTACTGGCATTCCTTCAACAACAATGGCGGCGACCCTTTTGGCGGGGCTACACACCTGTTTCCCTGGGATGAAAAAAGCGATGCAGTGGAAAGAGCAAAGGATAAAATGGATGCCGCTTTTGAATTCATTACTAAAATGAGTATCCCTTACTACTGCTTTCATGATGTGGATGTAGTGGACTATACAGATGATGTAGCGGATAATGAAAAACGCCTGCAAACGCTGGTGGAATATGCCAAACAAAAACAAGGTGACAGTGGGGTAAAGTTATTATGGGGTACCGCTAACCTATTCTCTCATAAGCGTTATATGAACGGCGCCAGCACTAATCCCGATTTTGCGGTGGTGGCCCATGGTGGGGCACAGGTAAAAGCGGCACTGGATGCTACCATTGCATTAGGCGGTGAAAACTATGTGTTCTGGGGTGGCCGCGAAGGCTATATGAGCCTGCTGAACACCAACATGAAAAGAGAACAGGAACATCTGGCCCGCTTCCTGCACCTGGCAAAAGATTATGCCCGCAAAAACGGTTTCACCGGCACGTTTTTTATTGAGCCCAAACCAGCTGAACCCAGTAAGCACCAGTACGATTATGATTGTGCTACAGTCATCGGCTTTCTGCGCAACTATGGTCTGATCGGCGATTTCAAAATAAACATTGAGGTAAACCATGCAACATTGGCTGGCCACACGTTTACACATGAGCTGCAAACCAGCGTTGATGCTGGCGTATTGGGCAGTATTGATGCCAACCGTGGCGATTACCAGAACGGCTGGGATACCGACCAGTTTCCGAACGATTTGAATGAACTAACCGAAGCCATGCTCATCTTTTTGGAAGGTGGCGGTATGCAGGGCGGCGGCGTGAACTTCGATGCAAAAATCCGGCGCAACAGTACAGACCAGGCCGATCTGTTTTATGCACACGTGGGCGGTATGGATACGTTTGCCCGTGCCCTGATTACAGCCGATAACATTTTGCAAAAATCAGAATACAAAAAGTTCCGGCAGGAGCGTTATGCCAGCTTCGATAGTGGTGAAGGTGCTGCCTTTGAAAGCGGTAATCTTACCCTGGAAAGTTTGCGGGATATAGCCGTAAAAAATGGCGAGCCGGAAACAAGAAGTGGAAGGCAGGAGTGGCTGGAAAATATTATTAACCGGTATATTTAAATAGTGTTTGTCGGAGAACGCTACAATTCAATGCAGTAAAGGGTTAGGAGATAAGAGAGCTACTGAATATTATGCACAGTATGTGAATGGGGTTGAATTTGGGACGATCATTGCGAGCTGATTGGTTATAAAATCAGTGAAAAATGCGGCAACATTTTGAACAGCAAACCACTTTAGGCATCACCCCGATCAGCGAGGTGAAATTTCCACTACGAAGCAGAGATGAACTGCCACCGGTATTAAAAGCATTGCAGCACATTTTCCTCACGCCTGTATTAAACGAAAAGGTGTTTGCCTTACTTGAAACAAAAGTGGTAGGGGGTAAAAAGAAAACAGGCCGCAAAGGCATGGATCTGTGGCATATACTGGTGCTGGCC
Organism: Chitinophagaceae bacterium; assembly: GCA_965246935.1. GTDB lineage: Bacteria > Bacteroidota > Bacteroidia > Chitinophagales > Chitinophagaceae > JAZKFT01. The sequence goes on from CBDFGC010000033.1 coordinate 55,034, forward strand.
GTAGTAAGACATACCCTTGATACGAACTGGGACAGGCTCGAACATATTGCCAATTATGATACATTGCTTAGAAAAATGTTAGGCATCCATGTTGAAAAATTCGGTATAGAAGAAACCGTGTTTGCCTACCAGACCATTGTTGACAACGTATCACTGATAGATGAGGAACTGCTGCACCAGATCAACCTGATGGTAGTAGAAGAGGGGCATCACCTGCTTAAAAAAAAAGAAGAAGAAAGAAGCCTTCAGCTTAAAACCGACAGTTACGTTTTAGAAACCAATGTGCATTTCCCTACCGATCTGAACCTGCTGTGGGATAGTTTGCGCAAGGGGCTTGATGTGGTTGAAAAGCTGATGAAGCTAAGCGCCGCCGATAAGCGCCTGAAAGGCTGGCGGAAAATAAAACAGCTACACAGCAGCACGAAAAGCCTTTTCCGCCAGGCGTCCCAACAAGTGTTCCGTAGCAATGGTAAAAATGAGCAGCAAAAAACAAGGGCAGTTAAAACTTATTTACAGCAATCAAACATGTTACAGGAGCGCTTTGAGGAACTGATAGCTGCTCCACCCGTTGGCACGAATGTAAAACGCATCCTGTTGTGTATAGTAGCCTTACAGACGTATCGGGATTATGCAAAGAAGTTTACCGATCAGATAGAGCGCCGGTTAATAAAAAAAGAAGTCATCCCTGCATCCGAAAAGATCTATTCCATATTTGAGGAACATACCGAATGGATAACAAAAGGCAAGTTGAATAAAAAAGTGGAGTTGGGACATTTACTGCTGATGACGACCGATCAACACCAGTTGATCGTGGATTATAAAATAATGCAGGGAGAAAAAGATGCAGCGCAAATAGCGCCACTTACAAAAAGGATACAACAGAACTATGCGGGCAAGAAAATTAGCAGTCATAGTTTTGACAAAGGATTTTACAGCCAGGTGAACCTCGATAGCTTGCAACAGGCCTATACAGTGCAGGCCGTGCTGCCTAAAAAAGGCAGGCCCAATAAAGAAGACAAGGAAAGGGAAAGCTCAAAATCATTTAAGCAATTGCGGCGGGCACATTCGGCTGTTGAAAGCAACATCAATATGCTGGAGCATCATGGTCTAAACCGTTGTGTAGATAGAGGGTTAGCAGCTTATAAAAGAAATGTTGGGTTAAGTGTTTTATCCTATAACCTGCATATAATAGGCAATCATTTAATACGGCAACAAAAACAAAAAGAGGAAAAAAGTGTAGCAGACAAAATACGCTACCTCAACAAAAAGCAGGCAGCCTAAAAAAAGAGCATAGAAAACGGGGGTACGTGTAAGCTTGCAGGGCAACGTGTGCGGAAAGCTTATAAAAACCTTGAATAAATCCGCTAAAAAAAAGAAATAAAAGCAGGTACAATAGCCAAACAGTTAATTGGATAAATATAGTTGCTCATAAAAACTTTATTTTACAAACTGATCCTTAGTTTGATTGCGTTTTCGGACAGACACTAATTAGAAGAAAACTGCGGACCACTTGGCTCCGCAGTTTTTGTATACTTACTATTAAGAAGTATATTTACCATAATGACAAAAGCAATAAATATTTTCGTAACTACCATTATTGCTGATCTTTTTGGTTTATTGATTACAGTTTTGATTTTTGCTATCATGGGCGATTCAAATACTGGAATTTTAGCAATATTTGTATTTGCAAATATTTTAATACCAACTCTGATTGGTGTTATGCTGTTTCGATTTTTAAAAAGCATAACATCCCAAACTGACAGTATCATTAGCCTGCTACGTCAATCTGTAACACTTACAATTAGTTTTCTTTTTGGGCTGATAATTTGGGCAATTGCAGATGTTCTATTTGCAGATGGTCTAAAAGGTTCATTATTGTACCAAATCAAACAAAATTTTATTTCTGAATTCCTTGGGTATGTTCCGGCAACTATTGCAATAGCTTTGATTATACCTTTTATCGATAATTGGCTAAGGAAAAGTTTAAAGCAGTCCGCATAATGAAATCTAAAAATTCATATTTACAACTTTTGCATTTTACTCAAATATAATTATTGAAGTAGTCATTCACAATTACATTAGATTAAACTTGCGGTCATTGCGAGATTGGGTTCGTGCCCAACGAAGCAATCTCCCCGATTTTTTTGGGGATTGCCACGGGCAAGAACCCTCGCAATGACCCTTGATTAACCTAATCTAATTTTACTCAAATACTGAACTTTTAAACCTTTGGTAATACATGCTTGGCCTCCTCGTTCAACTCATCATTTCCTGGCTCCTCATTTGGTTGTTTCAAAAAAATGACTTAAGGGTTTTAGGTTTTTTTCCCACCAAAAGAAGGCTCATAAATTTTGCATTATTCTTTATAGTTACAGCCTTCTGTTGTTCCACTGAATTTTTAATGAAAATTTTTCTTGCTCATCAGCAGTGGAAAATTAATCCGGCCTTTACAGGCAAGCTGTTATTGGATGGCACGTGGTGGAATATTAAATCGGTACTGTTTGAAGAACTTATTTTCCGGGGCGCCATTTTATACATCCTGATTAAAAAGTTGGGCATCTCAAAAGCAGTTATTATTTCGGCCATTGGCTTTGGAATTTACCATTGGTTCTCCTACGGCATTATAGGCAACATCAGCCAAATGGCAATTATTTTTTTCATAACAGGAGCCATGGGTTTGGTATTAGCTTATGGCTATGCAAAAACCCTTTCCCTGTACATACCCATTGCCATTCACTTTGGCTGGAATTTCACCCACATCTTTCTTTTTTCCGAAGGGCCAATTGGCAACGGATTATTTTTACCAGCTCAGCCAGGCCCATTCAAAACAGACTCTTACTTTCTTTTCTTTACGATTTTATTGTTACCTATGATTAGTACACTATTGATCAATTATTTATTGTTGAGAAAATGTAAGCAGGTTGAAATTACAATGTATGAACGCTAGTACATAACAAGCCTACGCTCTACGGAGTCTCTGACTCCGTAGCTCTATGTTATTTAAAGTTTAAAAACTTCATCAAACCCATATTGCAATTAATAACAGTGCAAATCCTTAACTGGCGCAGGGCTCCTGCCCTGTGACTGTTTGTTACTTATCTTCGAAAATTCTGAATGTTGTAAAAAAGTAACAGTAATGAACCGCACAGAGGTCGGTGCAAGCAAATTAAATCGCAAATCTTAAATTACAAATCACAATGCTTTTATTAGGCATCGACGTCGGCACCTCCTCTATTAAAGTTTCCATTGTAGATGCAGCTACTCAGCAGGCCATAGCCGCAGCCCAATACCCCGAAACTGAAGCAGCAATCATTAGCCTGCAACCCGGCTGGGCCGAGCAGGATCCCGACACCTGGTGGCAGTTTGCACAGCAGGCATTTCAAAAAGCAAAAGCTACGGGTAGTTTCAACCCAAAAGATATTGCTGCTATTGGTATTGCGTACCAGATGCACGGACTGGTACTGCTGGGCAAAGAAGGCGCTGTACTCCGCAACAGTATTATCTGGTGCGATAGCCGGGCTGTACCCTACGGCGATAAAGCCTTTGAAACGATTGGTGCAGATAAAGCATTACAAAATTTACTCAACTCACCCGGCAACTTTACTGCTGCCAAATTAGCCTGGGTAAAGGACAAGGAGCCGCAGGTGTACGAACGCATTTACAAAGCCATGCTACCCGGCGATTTTATAGCCCAGCGGCTTACCGGTACCATTACCACTTCGCCTTCTGCGTTAAGCGAAGGCATCTTCTGGGATTTTTCAACAAACGATGTTTCGGAAGATGTACTCAATACCTTTGGTTTCGACCGCAGCATGATCCCCGACATCAAACCGGTGTTCTCAGAACACGGACAGGTGACCGCAGCGGTAGCCGAAGCATTCGGATTTACGCCCGGCATTCCTGTGGCGTACAAAGCCGGCGACCAGCCGAATAATGCCTTAGCATTAAATGTATTGAACCCCGGCGAAGTAGCCGCCACAGCAGGCACCAGCGGCGTTATTTACGGCGTGGCCGGCCAGCGCATCCACGATGAGCAAAGCCGCATTAATAGTTTTGCTCATGTAAACCACAGTGCCGCAACAGAACGCATTGGCGTACTGCTGTGCATCAATGGCACCGGTATTCTTAATAAATGGGTGAGGCAAATTACCGGCAGTACGGCAACCTATCCGCAAATAAACGGATTGGCTGCCACCGTAGCACCCGGCAGCAATGGCCTTCAAATGCTGCCTTTTGGCAACGGTGCCGAGCGAATGCTGAATAATAAAATTACCGGTGCCCATATTCATAACCTCGATTTTAATCAGCATACAACGGCCCACTTATACCGGGCAGCGCAGGAAGGCATTGCATTTGCTTTCAGATATGGATTAGACATTATGCATCACAACGGCATGACGCCGCAACTGGTACGGGCGGGCAGGGCCAATATGTTCCTGAGCCCGGTGTTTGCACAGGCTTTTGCCGATGCCACCGGTGTTACCGTAGAGTTGTACGAAAGTGATGGCAGTATTGGTGCAGCATTGGGCGCAGGCATCGGTGCAGGTATTTTTGCCACCCCGGAAGAAGCCTTCCATCACCAAAAGAAATTAAGCACCGTACACCCGCAAAATGCAGCGCTGTACAACGAATTGTACGAAGGCTGGAAGGCGCAATTAGAAAATCAATTAAAGCGTTCGTAGAACAACAAGCCCTAAAATTTCAACCTGACCGCAACTTTTGGAGAGTTCCCAAATCTCTCCAAAAGTTTAGTTCGGGACATCCACATTCCGGTACCGGAACTAATATACAATTTGGGGCTGTGAACCAATACCCTCATTCGGCTTCAGTTCGGGCTGGCCTGCAGTAGCCACGCCGAAAACCAGGCGTGGGCTACATTTGGCCATCCCGCAGCCCTTCAGCAGCAGGAATACGATGGGGCAATTTGCGACAGTAAAATAGCTCATAGAACGGCTTTTCTGCTAGTTTGCTCTCAGGGGTCTTTTAAATAATAATTACCAGTCACCGAGTCTTTAAGTACTACATACCAATATTTATGATACTGCCTGTCTGCTAAGAATTTCTTATTAGTTATTATTATAAAATCCTTTGGCTGTCGGTGAAATTGTAAATCAGACTTGCTAAAAACATAAATTTTATTACCTCTTACGCTATCTAATAATATAACACGTTGTTCAGCTACAACTTTATTGGTATCGTATACATCCTTAATGTTATTGCCTATGCATATATAACCTATTCCATCAACATAAGTATAGCGGTATATTACACTGTCGCTATTAAGCCGCATGGAGTCTTCTAATACCCTTACCCTGTCATTAGGGCCGGGCATTAACTCAGCACAGGATTGCAATAACAATACTAGCCCGATAAGCAGGTATTTACTTTTTAGTTTGCACACCGTCATATACTGATTTTTGCCCATCGTTATTAAATATCGGATTGGCGTATTGACCTCTCAAATATTTGTGGCGGTTCTTCTGATAAATTATTTGAATATCAGCCAAGGTTAAAGCCAAGTGTATCGGTAGCCACCCTTCCTAACTTTCTTCGTATCAATCTTCTCTGTTTCCTCCCCCGTTGCGGGCAACCGAGGCATCGAAAGTTGGGAACGAAGTTCGGGAGGGGGCTGCCTGGAACCCCTCCAGCAATTTAATCATGGCTATATTCTCCTGGATGACTGCATGTGCCAGCGGGCTTTTACCACGTACATCCTGCACATGCAGATCAGCACCATGCTGTAGCAGTAGTTTTGCTATTTCCAACTGGCCGAAGGTAGCCGCAAACGTAAGCGCTGTAGCTCCCTGAACGTTGCGTTGGTTTACATCGGCGCCTGCATCCAATAGTTTTTTTACCAGTTCAATATAGCCCTTAAAAGCAGTGCCCATTAATGCTGTATTGCCACTGGCATCAGGTGTATCAACGGCGGCACCGTTGCCCAGTAAAAATTCAGATATAGTTATTTCATTGTTGTACACCGCAATAATCAGCGGCGTAAAGCCACGGGCATCGGTCATATTTACCAAAGAGTTATTGGCATGGTACAGCTCCTGCACCGCAGTCAGATCGCCACGGCGACAGGCATCAAAAAAAAGAGATTGTTCAGGCTCCATGCAACAAAAATAAAGTGCAGACAAAAATAAGTATTGACGACGGACAACAGACCACAGACGACAAACTACAGGCGTATATCCACATGGCACCGCAACTCGTCTATTGTCCGTCGTCTATTGTTACATTTTGCTACCGTCCTGCTACAAATACACCGCATAAAATCATTCCCAAACAACCTGACTGTACCAGTGAAATAGATTCGCCGTCCAGCAGGCCCCACCCAATAGCAACAATGGGAATTCCGTAGGTAACCAATGAAGAAAACAAAGCACCGGCCCTTTTAATTAGAATATAAAATACAATGGTAGCTGCTGCTGTACCGCAAACACCTAATAAAGCCGAAGCAGCAAGCGGCCAGGTGGCTTCCTTATTTCCGATTAAAGAAAACACACCTTGCTGCCAGGCCACCAAAGCCGCCGGAACAGCAATAAACAACAGCGTTACCGATGCCGTATGCAGGGGGTTGAAACCTTGCAAATACCGGCTCACCAGGTTCACGTTGAGGCCGTACATAATAGTAGCCAGCAGTATCAACAGGGCATATTTTATATTGCTTATATCAATAGCACCACCGCTGAAACCTAATAACAGCAGCCCGGCGAAGCCAATGAGCACCCCCACTATTTTACGGGGCTTTACCTGCAGTTTAAAAAACAGAACGCCCAGTACAATCACAAACAACGGCGTTAATGAATTAAGAATGCCCTCCAGCGAACTATTGATATAGGTAATTGCTACTGCAAACAGAAAGGCAGGCAGCAGAATGCCGATGGTTCCGCTCAGCAGTAGTAGCGGCAATTTGCGCCTGGGCAGCTTACGGATATTGACAATGGCAAGTGGTAGCAGTGCCAGTGCAGCAGCTAATACCCGCACCGAACCAATCTGCAAGCCGTTTAGTTGGCGGCTGCCTTCTTTCATTAAAATAAACGAACTGCCCCAGGTAAGAGAAAGGATAATGAACAGCAACCAGTTGATAATTTTTTTTCGGGTCATGATAGAAGCGGCAAAAGTGCAAGGTTTAAGAACAAGCAGGCATAATAAAATCGTAGAGACGCCATGCTGGCGTCTTGTATTACCGCAAAAATGAAACTGCGTTATGGAGGTCGAATTACCTGTTTTGAGACGCCAGCATATTTGAGACGCCAGCATGGCGTCTCTACAGTTCATATCCTGCTCTTGCAGCTTCCCAGCCAATCATCGCTGTTTTCCGATCAGGCCCCCACATATAGCCGCCAAAGCTGCCACTGCTTTGTATTACCCGGTGGCATGGAATTAAAAAAGCAACCGGGTTGCTGCCAATAGCGGAACCTACTGCCCTCGATGCACCGGGGCTATTTACCTGTTTGGCAATACTGCCATAGGTTGATAAACCACCCATGGGAATTTTGAGCAATGTTTCCCAAACCTTTAATTGAAAAGCCGTTCCTTTCAAATGCAGTTTTATTTGACTGAGCCTACGCCAGTTATGCGTAAAAATGTACAGGGCATTTTGCTGAATCAGATCCACCATTTGCCGGTATTGTGCATGGGGGAATTTGCTTTGTAAATCCTGTAATGCTTCCGGTTCATTAGTCGTAAATGCAATATGGCAAATACCTTTTGAGGTGGAGGCTACCAATATATTGCCAAACGGGCTCTCGGCGTAGCTGTAGTTGATCAGCAGGTTTTCGCCACCATTTTTATATTCACCCGGTGTCATGCCTTCAATGTTTACAAATAAATCGTGCAGCCGGCTGGTGCCGGAAAGGCCGGTTTCAAATGCCGCATCAAACAAAGTGGCCCGTTTATGCTTCAACAAATTTTTGGCATATTCCACGCTGATGTATTGCAGAAATTTCTTTGGGCTTACCCCGGCCCAATCAGTAAACATCCGCTGAAAATGAAACGGACTGAGGTTCAGTTTTTCAGCTATGTCATCCAGGCCTGGTTGTGTTTTAAAATGGTCGCTAATGTAGCGGATAGCCGTTACAATCCGGCTGAAATCAGTTTGCTCCTGTACTTTCATTTTACTAAATTTAATGCTGTAAAAATAGAATAGTGGTTACCGGCTGCCTACCCGAAACTTGCGGTGTTTTATACAATACAGACGACCTGCCTTTGCCGGCAGGCAGGCGGACAATAGATCAGGGGCAACGGATAATTACTGGTTAAATAATCTCTTTGTATAAATGTGCCATCATGTGCCATCGGCACTACCTGTTTGTAGCCATTTTATGTGACAGTAAAGCTGATATGCCACATAGTGGCTATCTGAAAGCAGCCATACAAAACGGGTAGCCCTGCTGGCGCAAATTGACATTGGCGGATAAATTATCTACAAACAGGCAGGCTTTACAGGCCAAAGATGCAAAGGCAGTACCCATTTCAATTTCTGCCGTATTTATCCTATTGCTAACTCAATCATCCCACAAATTCCTGGAACCATCCTGGGACGGAACACCCAGCATAGCATCTCTACATAAATTGTATTCATTCCATTCTTATCCCAATCATCCCACAAATCCCAGTTTAAGACAATAAATTCTTATCCTTGTATAAAATCTTGCTATTATGTTAATGGAACAAACCATGCGTTGGTATGGCCCAAACGACCCGGTAAGTTTGTGGGACATCCGGCAGGCCGGCTGTACCGGCATCGTAAGTGCCCTGCACCACATACCTGTAGGCGAAGTGTGGCCGGTGGAAGAAATTCAAAAACGGATTAACGAAGCTGCCGCTGCCGGACTCTCTTGGACGGTGATTGAAAGCCTGCCCGTGCACGAAGACATTAAAAAACAAACTGGTAAGTACGAACAGTGGATTGACAATTATAAACAAAGCCTGCGTAATGTAGGTTCCTGCGGACTAAAAGTAGTTACCTATAACTTTATGCCCATCCTCGACTGGATGCGTACCGATATATCCTACACCCTGCCCGATGGCAGCAAGGCATTGTATTTTGAAAAAAGCGCATTTGTTGCCTTTGATTTGTTTTTGCTGAAACGGCCCGGTGCAGAAAAGGATTACACGCCGGAAGAAACGGAGAAAGCAAAGCAGCGCCTCGGCACCATGACTGATGCAGAAAAAGAAACCCTTTTCAATAATGCGTTATTAGGATTACCCGGCAGCGAGGAACGGTTTACCGAAGAACAAATATTAGCTGCGCTTAAAACGTACGACGGCATTGATGCGCAAAAACTAAAACAACACCTGTTTTACTTTTTGCAGCAGGTGGTACCGGTAGCCGAAGAACTGGGTCTGCAAATGGCCATTCACCCCGATGACCCACCTTTCCCTATTTTAGGGCTGCCACGCATTGTAAGCACCGAACAGGATGCGCAGGAATTACTGGATGCAGCACCATCGCCGGCAAACGGATTGTGCTTTTGCACTGGTAGTTATGGCGTGCGGCCGGATAATGATTTGCCCGGCATGGTACGCCGCCTGGGAAACCATATTCATTTCCTGCATTTGCGCAGCACCAAAAGAAACGAAGAAGGCAATTTTTTTGAAGCCGACCACCTGGAAGGCGATGTAGACATGTATGAAGTAGTAAAAGAAATTGTAATACTGATGGAGCGCCGCAGCATTAGTATCCCCATGCGGCCCGACCATGGCCACCAGATGCTGGATGATCTGAAAAAGAAAACCTACCCCGGCTACAGCGCCATTGGTCGCCTGCGTGGCCTGGCCGAATTGCGGGGTTTGGAGTTAGGCATCAGCAGGAGTTTGGAGGAATTAGGATTTGTTGGGGGATGAAATGGGAAACATTGCATTTACAAGTTACCAACGCCGGGAGCGATAGAACGTAAGTAAACAGCTATCATAACGCGAATTAATAAACATATATGTAATCGTATTCATGCCTGCTAAGAACCCTCCTGCCATTGGTAAATACATTGACCCGCTGGTTGATTTTGCTTTTAAGAAAATCTTTGGTTCCGAGCCAAACAAAGATTTGCTGATTGACTTCCTGAATGAAGTATTCCGTGGCCGAAAACGTATTGCAGACCTGACTTACGGGAAAACAGAATATCCCGGTGATAGCGCTAAACAGGGTGGAGCCATTTTTGACCTGATGTGTACCGGTGATACCGGCGAACAGTTTATTATTGAAGTGCAACGTGGAAGCCAAGTGTTCTTTACGGAACGTGCCTTATTTTATACCAGCTGTTTAATTAGCGGCCAAGCTCCAAAAGGCAACCGTAGAAAGTGGGCTTACCAATTAAAAGAAGTTTATTTCATTGCCTTGTTAGACGGTTTTACGTTGGATGGCAATCGGGGAGGCCCTTTTTTGCATGATATAGCACTGTGCAATAAGGAAACTGGAAAAATTTTTTACGACAAGCTAGGTTTTACCTATATCGAATTGTATAATTTTACAAAGAAGGAAGAGGATCTGGAAACAGAACTGGACAAATGGCTGTACGTACTCAAACACCTCAGCACTATGAAAAAGCTGCCAGCTTTCCTTCGGAAACCTATTTTTAGAAAACTATTCGCTATTGCAGAATACAGTAATATGACAAAGGAGGAAACTATGAAATATGACAGCAGCCTAAAGCGTAAATGGGATGATTACAGTGTAATGGAACACGCAAAATTAAAAGGTAGAGAACAAGGAATTCAGGAAGGAAAAGCACAAGGAATTCAGGAAGGAAGGCAGGAAGGAAGGCAGGAAGGAAGGCAGGAAGGAGAACATGCAAAAGCTATAACAGTAGCTAAAGAAATGAAAAAGGACAAAATGCCTGTTGTGCAAATTTCAAAGTTTACAGGTCTGTCAGTTGAAGAAATTGAAACCCTGTAAAAAATAATTCCTTAAGCCGTCTTATCCAAATCGTTTTTCTAAACAGGCCGGCTACGCAAGCTCTGACCCGAATCCCGTATTTTGCCGTAAAAATTTATCATCAGTACTACGGCTTCTATATTATCTTCTCCTATTGAATTTTTGAAAGGCGTTGGCCCGCAAAGGGCTGACCTGCTGAAAAAAGAACTCAGCATTTTCACCTTTGCCGACCTGCTCAATTTCTTCCCGTACCGGCATATTGATAAAACCAAAGTATTCCCGATTGGCGCCATCAACCTGCAAACAGAAACCATTCAGGTACGGGGCCGTATCAGTATGCTGGAAGAAGCCGGCGAAGGGCGTAGCCGCCGCCTGGTTGCTGCCCTGCGGGATGGAACCGGAGAGTTGGAACTCACCTGGTTTCAGGGTATCCAGCGCATCAAAAACATCATTGTGCCCGGCAACGAATATGTAGTGTTTGGCAAAGTAGTCTGGTTTGCCGGCCGGCCACAAATCACCCATCCTGAAATTGAATCGGCTACCGAGGATAGCAATGCCGGCAAAAATTTCCTGGAGCCGGTATATCCTACTACCGAAAAATTAAAGCAACGCTTTATTACCGGGCGTGCCATCGGCAAACTGACCGCCGCTTTATTACCCCTGGTTCATCCAACTGATCTTCCGGAATTTTTGCCGCAGGCCATTCTGGATGAGCAAAAGTTAATGCCCCGCTACGAGGCATACCTCAATATTCATTTTCCTAAAACACAGCAGCAGTACGATGATGCCCTGTACCGCTTAAAGTTTGAGGAACTATTTGTAGTGCAAACCCGGCTGAACCTGGTACGCATCAAACGCCACCGCAGTAGCAAGGGCAACCTGTTTTCAACCGTAGGTCCGTTGTTCAATACATTTTACAATTTCCATTTACCTTTTCAACTTACCGGCGCTCAAAAGCGGGTACTGCGGGAAATACGTACCGATTGTGGTGGTGGCCGTCAGATGAACCGTCTTTTACAGGGTGATGTAGGCAGCGGCAAGACGGTCGTTGCCCTCTTAAGCATGCTACTGGCCGCCGACAATGGCTTCCAAAGTTGCCTGATGGCGCCAACAGAAATTTTATCCCGCCAGCATTTTAACGGCCTGAGCGAATTGCTGAAAGAGATGCCGCTAACCGTTCGCCTGCTTACCGGTAGCACCCCGGCACGGGAACGAAAAGCGATTTTAAAAGCAGCACTGGATGGCTCTTTGAATATTTTAATCGGTACCCATGCCTTAATTGAAGATTCGGTACAATTTGCCAACCTGGGATTTGCCGTAGTGGACGAGCAGCACCGCTTTGGGGTGGAGCAACGGGCCAGCCTCTGGAAAAAAAATGCGACCCCGCCCCATGTACTGGTAATGACAGCAACACCCATACCCCGTACACTGGCCATGACGGCGTATGGCGACCTGGATTACAGTATTATGGACGAATTGCCTCCGGGCAGGCAACCTATTCTTACCGTTCACCGTAAGGAGAGTACGAGAGCCAATGTGCTGGAATTTATAAGGGAAGAAATAAAGGGGGGCAGGCAGGCTTACGTTGTTTTCCCGCTGATTGAAGAAAGCGAAAAACTGGCCTACGAAAACCTGATGCGGGGCTACGAAAATATTAAAGCCTTTTTTCCGGAGCCAACTTACTGGATTAGCATGGTACACGGCAAAATGACGGCCGAAGAAAAAGAGATCAACATGCGGCGGTTTGTAACAGGCGATACGCATATTTTAGTAGGCACCACCGTTATAGAAGTAGGTGTAAATGTGCCAAATGCAACCGTAATGATGATTGAAAGTGCCGAAAAGTTTGGCCTTAGCCAACTGCACCAGTTGCGGGGGCGGGTAGGCCGGGGCAGGGAAAAAAGCTACTGTATTTTAATGACCGGTGAAAAATTAGGGCAGGACGCACGTACCCGGCTGAAAACAATGTGCGAAACAACGGATGGTTTTAAAATAGCGGAAAAGGATCTGGAACTGCGTGGCCCCGGCGATATTGAAGGTACCCGCCAAAGCGGAACGCTGAATTTTAAATTGGCAAGTATCATCAATGACCGGGAACTGATTGCCATAGCCCGTAAGGCCGCAGAAGTACTGGTAGAAGCCGACCCGGAACTGGAAAAATCAGCGAACGAAGCCTTAAAAAACTATATTTTAACACAGAAGGGCAAAACAATATGGAGTAAGATTTCGTAATAAGTTATGTATATTTTACAGTACAAACCTCTTTCTCTTTACAGCTTTGGATAATTGCCGGAATCTGGTGAATTATTATTTTTTTTTGCGTATGTTTATGTTTTGGCGCCGCTATGGGTATGGAATAGGAATTGCTATATGAAAAACTGATACCTTACGGTAGCCCCGGTTCATCTGCCGCATTTCCATCCTTTCTGTTTTCAATGATTTTGTAATTACACTTCCTGAATGATCAGATATAAATTTTGGTTTCTGTTGCTGCTTTCAATAGCTACCGGGAGCAGCTTTGCGCAAAACCTGGAACTGGTAGAAAATAAGGGCCAGTGGGATGAACATATAAAACTAAAGGGCGCTATGAACAATGGTGCTTTTTTCCTGCAGGCACAGGGATACAGGGTGGTTCAGCATAACGAAGCAGATTTAAAAACCATCTATACTTTTAGCCATGGCAGTACGGATGATGCAAACGGGTCTGCAGCTAAATACGTGAAAGGAGGAAACCCCGGAGAAGAGGACGTTATTACGCTCCGTTCACATGCTTACGAGGTACTGTTTAGCGGCAGCAATGCGGCTCCGCAAATTATGATGGAGAAACCTCAGCCGGGCTATAATAATTACTTTACCGGTAACGACCCTTCCAAATGGGCAACGGGTTGTAAAATCTATAATGCAGCCACTTATAAAAATGTGTACCCCGGTATTGATGTACGCTACTATAGCAGCAATGGCAGGCTTAAATATGATATTATTATCCAGCCTAATGCCGATATATCGAAGCTGGCTTTGCAATACACGGGTGTTGACGGGCTGGAAGTAAAAGATGGTAATCTGCATATCAAAACTTCGGTAGGCGACATAGAAGAGCAATACCCTTATAGCTATCAATTACAGGATGGTATGCGTACACCGGTTGAGTGCAGGTATAAAGTAACAGGTAATACTTTACGGTTTCAGTTAGGCAGTTATAACCGTTCTTCTGTTTTAATAATAGATCCAACTTTAATATTTTCAACCTTTACCGGCAGCAGCAGCGATAACTGGGGCTACACAGCTACATATGGGCCTGGCGGTGTGGCTTATGGTGGCGGTATTGTATTTGGTACAGGCTACCCCGTAAGCCTGGGTGCTTTTCAAACTACATTCGGCGGAGGTGATAATAGCACGGGTGAGCAATCAGGTTATGACATAGGCATCATTAAACTAAGCGCCAGCGGCTCACAGCGTTTATATGCAACCTATGTTGGCGGCAGCAGCAACGAAGCTCCGCACAGTATGATCGTTGATGCCCAGGGTAACCTCATTGTTGCAGGCCGTACCAAGTCGGGTAATTTTCCTGTACGAGGTACGGGTGTACTTGGTACCGGTGGTGGATGGGATATTGTGATTTTTAAATTAAGTGCAGCCGGTAATACCCTGATCGGTTCCTTACGGTTAGGAGGCTCTAAAGATGATGGCGTAAATATCCGCAACAAGTATTTTGGTTCCGGACCTCACCGGGAAAGCCTGATGCAGAATTATGGGGATGACAGCCGTAGTGAAGTAATACTGGACGGCGCTGGTAATATCCTGCTTGCTTCCTGTACACAGGATACTACCTTTCCGGTAACAGCTAATGCTGCACAACTGTCGAAATCCAAACAACAGGATGCACTGCTATTAAAGTTTGATCCTAATCTTACCACCCTTACCTATGGCACATTTATAGGAGGAGATGGAAATGATGCAGCATATGTATTGAGCATCAGTCCCGAAACCGGGAATATATATGTAGGCGGAGGCACGGAAAGCACCAATTTCCCAGGCGATAAAACCGGCGTTTCAGGCCCGGTTCTGCACGGTGGAAACGGTGACATAGATGGCTTTGTTGCCGAGTTTTCTCCTTCGGGAACTACGCTTATCCGGTCTACCTTTATAGGCACCCCATCTATAGATCAGATATATGGTCTTAAGTTCGACCGCTTTGGTTTTCCATATATCATGGGTACTTCTTTGGGAAATTTCCCGGTACAAAATGCCGCCTTCAGCCAAAGCAATGGAAAGCAGTTTATTATCAAACTTAAAAAAGACCTGAGTGGTTATGTTTACGCTACGGTATTCGGCAGTGGCGGATCTTCTCCAAATATTTCACCTATCGCTTTCCTGGTTGACCGTTGTGAAAACGTATATATATCCGGCTGGGGCGGTGCTGTTTCAAATGTTCAGCCATCGTTTTTCAATTCCGGTACATTAGGGATGAGTGTAACACCAGACGCCGTTAAAAGTACGACTGACGGCAGGGATTTTTACTTTTTTGTATTACAACGGGATGCTGTTGCCCAATTGTATGGAAGCTTTTTTGGCCAGACAAGTACCAATGGCAGCGGGTTTACCGACCATGTGGATGGTGGCACCAGCCGGTTTGATGAGAATGGGGTCATTTACCAGGCCATCTGTGCCAATTGTGGCAGGGATGTTCCTTTTCCTACTACGCCAGGCGTATGGGCAGCTAACAACGGGGCCAGCCAATGTAATGAGGCCATTGTAAAAATTGAATTTAACCTGGCAGGTATTAATTCAGGTGTAAAAAGTTCTATTGGTACCGTAGAAGGTGATACCAGTGGCTGCGTACCGGTAACCGTATCATTCAGAGATACAGTGGCTTTGGGCAAATCATTTGAATGGAGTTTCGGTGATGGTTCTCCTTCTGTAACAACCCTTACTGCTACTACTTCGCATACCTATACTGCAGTAGGCGTTTACACCGTCAGGCTTATTGCCATCGACAGTTCCAAATGTTTTCCCCGTGATACCTCGTATGTAAATATTCATATACGGGAAGATTATGCAAATCTAAATGCCCGTGCAGCCAAGTTGCCGCCCTGCCAGTCCACTACTTATCGGTTTGATAATCTTTCCAATCCTTATACCGGTAAACCTTTTAAGGCAAATTCATTCCGCTGGATATGGGGTGATGGAACAGCAGATGTAATTACCGGGCCAGCACCTGTAAATCACACTTATCCCGGCATTGGTACATATAATGCAAAACTGGTTTTGGAGGATACAAATTACTGTAATGCACCGGATAGCTTTCTATTGACCATACGTGTTTCGCCTAATGTAAGAGCTTCCACTACTACCCCGTTAAGCGGTTGTGCACCTTACAACGCATTATTCACAAATACTTCTTTAGGTGGTACTAATTTCTTCTGGGATTTTGGTGATGGAACTTTCAGCCAGGAAATCAACCCTGTTCACCTTTATCCTACGCCGGGCATTTACCGGGTAAAATTAACTGCTATTGATTCAGGCACCTGTAATGGCATCGATACTGCTTTTTATAACATTACGGTAAGTGGAAGCCCTACTGCTGCATTCAGTTATAACCCCAACCCGCCACAGCAGAATACCATTAGCATATTTACCAACAATTCAACAGGTGCAGTACGCTTCCGCTGGTATTTTGGTGATGGCGACAGCCTTTACACATTCCGACAAGATACAACGGTGAGGCACTTATACAATGCATCCCAGCAATTTCAGCCATGTTTAGTAGCTATTAACCAGTTTGGTTGCCGGGATACATCCTGCCAAAACCTGGATGCCATTGTTTCGTCGTTATTAGATGTACCAAATGCCTTTACACCAAACGGGGATGGTGTGAATGATAAGGCTGTTGTAATTGGTTTTGGCATTACCCGGATGACCTTCCGGATTTATAATCGCTGGGGTCAGTTGGTATTTGAAACCAATGACCGGAAACAGGGATGGGATGGAAGGTTTAATGGCAAACCACAGCCCATGGAAGTATATGCCTATACCCTGGATGCTGAATATTTTGACGGTAAAAAGGAACGAAAGCAGGGAGATATTACGCTGATAAGATAATGTGCTAATGAATACAAATAGGCAATGTGCAATAAGCAAGTAAGCAATAAATTTAAATTGAATACAAATGACCAATTGTATTTCGCCCTGTAAGGGCAGCACTACTCCAACATAGGGCAACGCCCTATGAAAAAAGGGTAATAATGAGTCCAAAAAGTTCATCTTGAAAGGTGAGATTTAAGAACTTTAAACTTTGAACCTTGAACTTTAAACGGCTTCCAACCTGCTAACCAAAACTGCTGATGATTGAGGAATTATAGATAATCAAAAGAAAAGAAGCGAAAGAAAATGAGTGCATATTCATCAACCAAATTTGGCATAAGGCCGTCAGCCTTTGTAGCCATGATCGTTATACTGTTTTCAGCCAACCGGCTTCAGGCGCAGGATCTGCACTTCAGCCAGTTTATGAATAATCCTTTGTTAACCAATCCCGCTAATACTGGCTTCAACCCGGATTATGATTACCGCATTGGCGCCAGCTACCGCAATCAGTGGGCAAGCATACCAATACCTTATAAAACCATGAGCATTTGGGGCGACTGGCAGGTTCTCCGGGATCGTTTTGAAAATGGCTGGCTGGGTGTAGGTGGCGTACTGCTGCGGGATGTAGCCGGGTCCGGCAATCTTACTTCTACCAAAGTGTATGGCAGCGTAGCTTATCACCAGGAATTAGGATACAAGAGCCTGATTACTGCCGGCTTCAATATTGGCTATGCATCCAAAAGTATTGACCTTACGAAGTACCATTTTGAAAGCCAGTGGACAGGTAAGTTTTTTGACGCCGGCTTTCCTACAGGAGAAAAATTTGCATATAGCCAGGTTGGCTACATTGACTTGCAGGCAGGCCTTAACTACGCCTATTTTGCTAACAATAACTTATACCTGAACGGAGGTGTAAGCCTGATGCACCTGAATCAGCCCAGAGAGAGTTTTTTTAGTGTTGAAGAAAGTAATAATAAAATTCCGATGCGTTATACCGCATTTGCCAATGCCTCTGTTAAGCTAAACGACCAATGGATCATCAACCCAAATGCTTATTACAGTAACCAGACGGGGGCCAGCGAAATAGTGGGTGGGCTGATGGCACAGTACAACCTGAGTGGCGATGGTGAAACTCAATTGCTCGGCGGCGCTTATTACCGCAACGGAGATGCAGCTATTGCCATGATCGGTTTGGAACTAAAAGGGATCAGGGTAACGTTTACGTATGATGCTACGGTATCGTCTCTTAAAGATTACAATGCCGGCCGGGGTGCTGCAGAGTTCTCTGCGGTTAAATATGGCAGTTATGTTGATAATAATGGCCTGCGGGACGTACGCTGCCCCAGCTTTAAGAATTAAAGAATATACACAGGACGACGGCATCGCTTAATATGAATGATAACCATTCACGAACGTTAAGCGATGCCGTCTTTATTTTGAATACATCAAACCGTGGCATCGCAAAGCAATAACAAGGACGGCATCGCTGTTGCTTTGTTCAAATCCGATTTTCATTCGAAGCGATGCCGTCCTTTTCTTTTAATCCCTTTACTTTGACCTATGCAAGAAACAGTTGCAAGTATTATCACCATTGGCGATGAACTGCTGATAGGCCAGGTAATTGATACCAACAGTGCCTGGATGGCGCAGGAATTAAACAAGATTGGTGTACCGGTAAAGCACCGGCTTGCCGTAGGCGATAATTGGGATGACATCTGGCAGGCGCTGGATGCCGAAGCAAAACAGGCATCTGTCATTCTCATTACCGGTGGCCTCGGCCCTACCGCCGACGATATTACAAAGCCACTGCTCTGCGAATACTTTGAGGGTAAAATGGTAGTGGATCAGGGTGCGCTGGACAATGTAACAGCCATTTTCAGAAAGTTAAACCGCCCGATGATTGAACGTAACCGGAAGCAGGCCGAAGTTCCGGATACCTGCACGGTTATTCAAAATAAGCGTGGCACCGCACCGGGCATGTGGTTCGAAAAGGCCGGCGTACTATTTATAAGCATGCCTGGCGTACCAAACGAAATGAAGGGCATGATGGAAACTTATGTGCTGCCACAACTACAACTGCGTTTACCACAGCAAAGCATCCTCCACCGTACGTTGCTTACGGCAGGGGTAGGCGAATCTTTTCTGGCCGATTTAATAGAAGAATGGGAAACTGCCCTTCCCCCCCATTTAAAACTGGCTTACCTGCCTAACTATGGTATGGTACGCCTGCGCCTCACCGGTAAAGGACCTGATAAAGCAGAACTTGAAACAGCAATGGCGCTGCAGTTTGAGCAACTGCAAACATTGGTAAAAGAATACCTGGTAACGGCTGAAGATGAACCAATGCAAAAAGTAGTTACTAATTTATTACAGCAACAGGCGGCTACCCTAAGCACAGCCGAAAGCTGTACCGGAGGTTATATTGCCCATTTGATAACGGCTCAGCCCGGCGCTTCTGACTATTTTAAAGGGAGTGTAGTAGCTTACTCATACGAAGCCAAAGAAAAACTGCTCGGTGTAAATAACCATTTGCTTCAAATAAAGGGCGCCGTATCAGAGGAGATCGTTACAGAAATGGTGAGCGGTGCATTAGCAAAATTTGAGTCCACATATGCTATTGCGGTGAGTGGTATTATGGGGCCGGGCGGCGGAACAGATAACAAACCGGTTGGCACTGTTTGGGTAGCTGTGGGTAATGCCAACAAAATTGAAACGCAACGTTTTCATTTCCGGTTCGACCGCCAGCGTAATATTGAACTAACGGCAGTAAATACACTGAATCTGCTGCGGAAGTTTATGTTATCGGCCTAAGTAAAAAGCAACCGACACCGCCGCTGAAATACGGTAATGGTTTGGCATATTACAATAGCATACAAGTTAATGGTAATTTTTTGTTCCGGTGAAATACCCGATACTAATTTTGACCTGATACCGGGCGCTTATTTTTCTGTAAACTTCTTTATTACGGACACCTTACTACTTACCGCTATTACGGTCTGTGGCCCTAACACCTGAAAATAAAAGCTCATGCGTACGCATTCGAAAGAAACCCAAAGCAGCTTAACGCCGGATATGGCCGTACAGATTCTGAAAGAAGGTAACGAACGTTTTGTTAATAACCTGAAAGCGAACCGCAACCTGCTGCAACAGGTAAACGAAACAGCAGACGGACAGTTCCCTTTTGCTACGATTCTGAGCTGCATTGATTCCCGCACATCGGCAGAGCTGATATTTGACCAGGGCCTTGGCGATATTTTAAGCATACGCATTGCCGGGAATATTTTGAATGAGGATATTTTGGGAAGCATGGAGTTTGCCACACAGGTAGCAGGCACCAAACTGATTATGGTGCTTGGCCATACTAAATGTGGCGCTATTACAGGCGCCTGCAATCACGTAAAAATGGGCAACCTAACAACCCTGTTGCAAAAGATTGAACCAGCAATTGAACATGAGAAAGAAACGGTTGATCAAAGGGATGGAACGAATGCCACTTTTGTGCATCGTGTAACGGAGATAAATATTCACTTAGCGCTGGAACGGATCAGAAAAGAGAGTGAGATAATTGCAACCCTGGAAAGGGAAGAGAAAATTAAAATTGTAGGCGGCCTGTATGATGTAGAAACCGGTAGTGTAAATTTTTACAATGAATAATCCGGTGTGGTTCATCGGTTTTCATTTACATTAAAATACACAACCCGTTTATTACGGGAAGTGAAATAACAGCGCTTCCCGAATTAATCTATTGGAGCGTTTGATAACGCTCCAATAGATTATATACTACCCTTATTTTCCGGTCGTCCGGTCTCCCTGCATTTCAGACTGGTTTAATACAATATTCTTACTTTAATCGTTTCTTTCACCTGCTTCAACAAATCAAGCGCCTGCTTGCTCAGTTGCTTATTTACGTCCAGCACTACATAACCAATTTCTTCGTTCGTCGCCAGGTATTGGCCCAGGATATTTATTTTGGCAGTAGCCAGTGTTGTATTGATTTCGCTGAGCACACCCGGCACATTGCGGTGAATGTGCAGGATGCGGTGGGCGCCGGCCAGCAGTGGAAGGTTGATAGGCGGAATGCTGTGACTACCATATGTAATCCCTTTTTCCAGAAATGCCACCAGTTTACTACTCACATCTACGCCTATGTTTTCCTGCGCTTCCTTTGTGCTGCCACCAATATGCGGTGTAAGCAGCACGTTGGGCAAACCCTGCAGCGGTGTACTAAATGGGTCTCCGTTTTTTTCAGGCTCCACCGGATATACGTCAATAGCAGCCCCTGCTATATCGCCGGCCTGTATGGCAGCAGACAATGCCTCTAAATCCACTACTTCGCCACGGGCATAATTAATCAGGATGCTATCCTTTTTTAATTGCTTGATTACCTGTTTATTCACCAGGTTTTTAGTGGCTTCTGTTTCCGGTACGTGCAGGCTTACAATATCACTTTGGCTTACCAGTTCTTTAATGCTCTGGCATGCCATCGCATTGCCCAGTGGTAGTTTGGTCAGCACGTCGTAAAACATCACTTTCATACCCAGCCCTTCGGCCAGCACACTTAGCTGGCTACCAATATTACCATAGCCGATGATACCCAGCGTTTTACCCCGCAACTCAAAGCTACCCTTGGCATCTTTCATCCATTTGCCATTGTGAGCGGCCAGGTTTTTATCGGGGATGCGGCGGATGAGCATAATCGAAGCCCCAATAACCAGTTCGGCTACGCTGCGGGTATTGCTGTACGGCGCATTAAAAACGGCTACCCCGTGCTGTGCTGCCGATTGCAGGGCTACCTGATTTACGCCAATACAAAAGCAGCCGATTGCCTGCAGCCGGGATGCTGCTGCCAGCACTTTTGGTGTTACCTGCGTTTTACTACGGATACCTAACAGGTGCACCTCTTTTATTTCTTCTAACAATTGTGCTTCACTTAGGGCGCCACTGTATTTTTTAACGCTTACGTAGCCATGGTTTTCAATATTGCGGATAGCGGTTTCGCTGATGTTTTCCAGCAATAAAATATTGATTTTTTCCTTTGGATAACTGGTGGTTTTTTCTGCCATGGTGCGAATATAATACAGCCTCACCACCCGTCCTCCTCTCCAACGGAGAGGAGGTGCCTCTCTGAGACTTATGTGACTGCTTTCGGTCAGTGACTTCACGCTATTCAATCACTACTGATTACTTTTGGGCGGTGGGTTATTGCTGCCCGAACTTATCAAACTGTTTTAAAGGTTGATTCTTTTGAACCCGTTATTACATTTTGTGATGAAAGTTGTACAGAGGCACCCTTCTCCAGCCGATCAACTGAAGAGGGAACGGGGGTAAGGTTTTTCACTTATTTTGCAGCCATGCTTTGTTCGTCTTTTTCTATCGGATTGAAAAATAAACTGATGGTGTGCTGGCTACTGATTATTATTCTTTTTTCCTGTAAAAACCCATCGCCTGCACAGATAAGCGATACGGCTGTAACTAAACCGCTGCCATCCCTGGCCGATTCTTTTGCCAGCTACCTGGATACTTTTTTACCAGGTCAGCACTTTTCCGGTGGCATTCTGGTTGTAAAAAACGGAACAACTTTATATGAACGTTACATGGGTTTTGCCGATGCCGCTAAACAACAACCCATTACCGATACCACCCCTTTTCATGTGGCATCTACTTCAAAAACCTTTACTTCTACTGCCATACTGCAACTGGTGGCGCAAGGCAAAATACATTTGGATGACCCGGTGACGAAGTTCTTTCCGGCATTTCCATATAAACCCATTACGGTGCGGCACCTGCTTACCCATACCAGTGGCCTGCGTAATTATGCTTATTTTTTTCCGTTGGCTAAATGGGATAAAAAAATAACAGCTACCAACCGGGATGTGCTGGATATATTGATTACCAGCAAGCCGCCATTGGAATTTATAACAGGCACCGCCTTTAAATACAGCAATACTAATTTCTCATTACTGGCGCTGATTGTAGAGGAAGTAAGTAAGCTCCCTTTTCCTGATTACGTACAGCAAAACATTTTTCAGCGTTGCGGCATGCAGCATAGCTATATTTTGAGTGTTCGTAACAAAGAGCGGTATATGCCATCGTGGAAAGCAAATGGCAATATGTACAACTTTGAATATTTAGATGCTATTTATGGCGATAAAAATGTATATACTACCTGCCGTGACCTTCGGAGCTACGACAGTGCCATCCGCAACCATGTACTGCTGCCGCAGGAATTGTATGATAGTGCCTGGCAACCTATTAGTTCAGATTCGCACTACCGGGATACAATTGAATATTACGGATTAGGGTGGCGAATAAAAAAATGGGGAAATGGAAACAAAATTGTATACCATAACGGCTGGTGGCATGGCAATAATTCCGTTTTTCAGCGGGTGTACCAGGATACGGCTGTAATTATTGCTACCGGTAATGTATTTAACAGCAGAATATATTCATTAGGCAGACTGGCTAACTTTTTCAGAACGTATTATGAAAAACGGGTGGAAAAGGAAGTGCCGGAAAACGAGGATCCATCCGTGCAGAAGGAAGACACAACAAGAGATAGGAAACAAGTAAGCAAGAACCAAGTAAAGAAAAAAAGAAAATAGGCAACAACAAAATGTGCAACCGGCTCAATGGCTCAAATGCTCACTGAATATCAAAATAAAATGGACAACAGACCGCTGACAACTGACAATTGCTAACTGATAACTGATAATTGCTAAATCAACAACTGCTGTCTGACAACTGATGACCGATCTTTGATTTTATGAACCCGACCGTTTAGCAACGGATTTTTATATTCATCCTATTCTATTCACGAAAAATTCTTCGTATGCAAATTTTTTCAGCTGCGCAGATCAAACAATGGGATGCTTATACAGTTGAGCATGAACCGATTCATTCCGTTGATTTGATGGAAAGGGCTGCCGGCAAATGCTTTAACTGGTTGCAACAGCATTTTTCAGCAGCGGCTACTTACCGGATTTTTTGCGGCAGCGGCAATAATGGCGGCGATGGCCTGGCGATAGCCCGGATGCTGTATGAAATTAAAAAAAACGTAACCGTTTATCTGCTTAATAAAAAAAATGCCACAGCAGATTGTGCACAGAATGTAAAGCGTTTGCAACTACTCAATGTGCCAATTCTTGAGATTGAGAGTGGTGAAGATTTCCCCATAGTTCCGGATAAAGCAATTGTAATAGATGCGCTCTTCGGCAGCGGGCTGAACCGGCCACTGGAGGATGTAACTGCAGCCCTGGTGCAACACATCAACCGCCACCCCGGAACGATTGTCAGTATCGACGTTCCAAGCGGCTTGTACACCGACCGGCCATCGGCAGGCAATACCATTATCGAAGCCGGCTACACGCTGACTTTTCAGGCCCCGAAGCTTGCTTTTTTACTGGCAGAAAATGAGTTGTTTACCGGAAAATGGGAAGTGCTGGATATTGGCTTACACCCGGGTTTTACAACTGGTAACACAACTATCTTTCAATGGCTGGAAGAAAAACAGGTCAAAGCAATTGTTCATCCATTAAAAAAACATACCTATAAAAACAAGTTAGGCCATGCATTGCTATATGCAGGCAGCCATGGTATGATGGGGGCCGCTATAATGAGTGCTGCTGCCTGCCTGCGCAGCGGTGCAGGCCTGCTTACCGTAGCTACTACAGAAGCCGGGTATAACCTGATGCAAACGGCTAATCCGCAGGCCATGTGCATTACAGAAGACCATTGGACAGATACCAATAACTGGAAAAAATACAGCGCCATTGGCATAGGGCCGGGCTGGGGCGATACTGCAGCACATAAAAAAGTGGCCGCAGCGATTACTGCACTCTGGAAAGGATTGCTGGTAGTAGATGCCTCGGGGTTAGCACAATTTACGTTTAAAAAAGGATGGGAAAATACGATCCCTCCCAATGCGGTTATTACGCCGCACCCCGGTGAGTTCGACCGGCTGTTTGGTGAACATACAGATAGCTTTGCCCGGCTGCAAACCGCATTGGATAAAGCTGTTTCATTAAATATTTATATTATATTGAAAGGTGCTTATACATTTATTGCCACACCGCAGGGAACAGGGTATTTTAATAGTACCGGCAATCCCGGTATGGCCAAAGGTGGCAGTGGCGATGTACTTACCGGATTGCTTACCGGGCTGCTGGCACAAGGTTATTCACCACTCCATGCCTGCCTGCTGGGAGTGTACCTGCATGGGCTTGCCGGAGATGAGGCAGCCGTTGCAAAATCCATGTATGGCATGAACGCAATGGATATCGTACAAGGATTAAGTGAAGGATGGAAACGTCTTGAACCGGGATAGGGTAGGATGATTGGGATAGGAATGGGATGAATACAATCTTGT
The DNA here is from genome assembly GCA_965246935.1 of Chitinophagaceae bacterium. Lineage (GTDB taxonomy): Bacteria > Bacteroidota > Bacteroidia > Chitinophagales > Chitinophagaceae > JAZKFT01. The sequence continues at coordinate 80,359 of CBDFGC010000033.1, forward strand.
AGAGACGCCATGCTGGCGTCTCCCATGCTGGCGTCTCATTTTCCAGCTATCATTGCCTTCTTTTTATTGCCCGCCAGGAGACACAAGCATTGCATCTCTACAGATTCATTTGCATATTTGCTAATTTGTTTTTACTGCTGCCCTGCTAAAAACTTAACCAGGCGTCGCTTAGCCACCGGCAGCAATGTTTCTTCTACCGGGTATTTCAGGCTGGTTTCAATACTATAAACAGCCGGGTTAGGCAGGTCTTTGCGGTTGCGGATCAGTTCGCTTTTAATATTTTCGTAGGTGTTGCTCATGGTACGCTGCCATCCATCTATATAACTTGTTTTAATGCTGCGGTAACGTTCGTCGTGCTTTTCGAACATGCTAAGACGATAGTAGTATACTTTCGTACCGGTGTAGGTGCCATCGGCCAGCATAAAATAACCTTCGTTGCAATCCAGCGGTACCAGACCTACAGGTGCAATATTTATTTTATTGTCTACATATTCATAAAGAGCGGTGCCGCCTTCAATGGTTTGCTTCATCGTTTTTAAAGAGTACTGCAGAATGTCTTCCAGTTCCTGCATTACGTCACTATCTTCAATCATCGCTTCATATAATAATTCCAGTCGTTGCATATCGGCCTGGGTAAGCCGCTTGGGAAATTGTTGCTGCAAATACTCCTTATTGGTTTTAAAATGCAACAGGTTATTGTAATGAAAAATAGCGTCGGCAAGAGGTGGGTACAACTTCTTTTCCTGAAAGCAATCGTTTACTTTTTGCAGGTAGGCCAGTAAGGTGTATTTTTTCAGCTCAAAGTCAATATAGCCTTCGGCAAACCAGGTTTCTGACAGTGTTTTCATATCCGGGCTTTTTGTTTAGAAAAGGAAATTAGGTAGAAATAAAATACAAACCATTTTTACCGGGTATAACAATGTGCAAAAACACTTTGCCGGTGATCTTTTAAGAAAATAAAACCCTGCTTATGAAACAATTAATTGTTACGCTGCTGTTTACCATAACCTGTTGCCATTTTGCACAGGCACAAAGCGCAGAAGATTTAGTAAAACAAGGAGTGGCTCTGCATGATGCCGGTAAATACAGGGAAGCCATTGCCAAATACGAGGAGGCACTGATAGCAGAACCAAAACTGGTAGCCGCCATGTACGAAAAAGCGTACTCCCTTACCTCGCTGAAGCAAAATGCCGAAGCCCTGGAAATAGCAAAACAAATACTGAAAGAGCATCCTGATTATGACGACATTGCCAATGTGTACATTATGGCCGGCAATGCGCTGGACGACCTGAACCGCAGCGATGAGGCACTAAAAATTTATGATGAAGGCATTAAGCGTTTTCCGCAGTTTAATTTATTTTATTATAACAAAGGCTTATCACTGGCACGGCTGAATAAGGGAGAAGAAGCTGCCCAAAATTTTCAGAAAGACCTGTTGCTGCGGCCAGTTCATACATCATCTCATTTATTCATAGCCCGGATGTATGAGAACGATAATAACCTCGTTCCCGCTGTAATGGCGTATGGCGTTTTTTTGCTGCTGGAGCAAAATAGCAGCCGGACAACAGATGCGTTTTCAGCCATGCAAAAACTGTTGAAAGGCAATGCCTGTGCCGATAGCAGCGGTAAAAATGTAAACATTACTTTGTCTGTGCTGACGAAAAAGAAAGAAGATGATTTTAGCACGGCCAATATGGGTCTCAGCCTAAGCGGTGCATTGGGTATTGAAAAAGCACTTGACAGTATTGGGAAAAGAACCGATGTGGAAAAGTTGAGATCGACGATGGCGATAATAATTGAGACAACCGGGAATGAAAAGAAAAAGGGATTTGCCTGGAAATTTTATGTTCCGTTTTATGCAGAAATGAAACGGCGTAATTTTGTGGAAACGTTTTGCTACCTCTGTTTTCGTTCGGCTAACAACAAAGAAGCAAATGACTGGCTGGCAGCCAATTCAACGGAAACAGTGGCTTTTTATGAATGGATGGAAGGATATACATGGCCGAAAAAATTGGATTGATGTGCCTGATGGAAAAACTGTCTGCCTTTATTTTTTTGTGTCTGTAAAAGCTGCTCCCGTTTTGAGAGCAGCTTTTTTAATACCTGCTTACAGCTAAAGAAAATTCAGGCATAATAATGACTGGAAATAAGTCAGGCCGCTGCCATAAAAAGCAGATACATACTTCGGGAGAGTCATCGCTTTCAAACCAGCATGTTGGATGTGCTATAGTCCGAAATCAAAATAAGCAATGGGCAACAGGCAATATGCAAATTAGATGCAACCTGCTAAAATAAAATCCACAACTACACGGAATCTGCTATAATAGAAAATTAAATGTTTGATTCGTTGCCCCGGTTCTTATACCGATACAAGCCGAGGTATTTTAGTTTTACAGTTATGCAAATGGGAGAGAACATAAAATAACTATTACTTATACATTATCAATTATTAATTGACTAAATGCTTCCTGTTTTGCCGCCATCTACCGGAATACTAACACCAGTAACGTACGATGCGGCAGGCGATGCCAGGAAAGCCGCTACTGCCGCTAATTCTGCTGCATCCGCAAAACGTTTCATGGGTATTTCTTCCATCATAGCAGCTTCGGCTTCTTCCACATGAATGCCTTTTTTGGTAGCTGTGTTTTGCAGGATTGCATCCAGCCGTTGGGTGCGGGTAGCACCGGGCAATATATTGTTTACGGTAATGCCAAATGGTGCTAATTCATTTGCCATTGTTTTGGCCCAGGATGCTACTGCACCCCGGATGGTATTGCTTACGCCTAAGTTAGGCAGCGGAATTTTTACAGAGGTAGAAATGATATTAATAATGCGGCCATAGCCACTGCTTTTCATGCCGGGTACAACGGCTTTGGTTAGTATATGATTGCAAATAAGGTGCTGCTGAAAAGCGTTGATAAAAGATTGCTCCGCAGCTTCGGTAATGGGGCCTGCCGCCGGTCCGCCGGTATTGTTAATGAGAATGTGAACAGGCTGCTTTGCGACAATAGTTTCAATAGCCTGGTTTACAGAAACGGTGTCTGTAAAATCGGCTATAGCATATTGGTGCTGCTGGTTCATAGGAGTAGCCAGTTGCACAATGGCTGCCTGTAAAGCGGCTTCGTTCCGTGCCAACAAAATACAATGTTTTAAGCACCCAGCAAAGCACCTCTATACCATTTCAGATTGACGGGCTGATTTGTTACCGGGTGCAAGCAAATTGTCAGCGATTGAGCTTTACAACATTGTCCCATTTGCACTCAAGCGGCATATGTTGTGCCCCCTTCTTCGTCCATCTCTGCCCGGAAAGCTTCCTGTTCGATGGGCTGATTCTATCGCACCGGAACCTATTAATGCACCCATACTTCCCTGGTAATGCAATTTACCATTCAAACTACCTCCTTGTTTTGCTCTCATTTTCTATCCACTTCTCCTTTTCTACTTCATCACAGAAATGTAATTCACAAAGGTGCTCCACGGAAAGGTTCATGGGTTGCCTGCGGTTCCATTATCCACTTCTTTATCCATGGGATCTACCCACAACGGTAAGCATCCAGCTATTTCCGTGAAAGCTTTTCACATGCCGAATGCGTTCCATATTAACAGCACCTTTACTTCATTATACGTCATAGCATAAAAGCCTTGCCATCAGTTCATTATTCTACGGCAGCCTGCTGTTCCAGCAGATTTGCACCTGCATAGCACTAACTGGTAAATTTTGATATAAGTTTAGCAATACTGTCCTGCTAACTATTTGATGTATACTGAATGCGTGTGTAAATTGATACTTTCGTCCATATCTCGTTGCGCCATTATTGTGAAACGGTTAGCACCTCTATACCATTTCAAATTGACGGGCTGATTTGTTACCGGATGAAAATATATCATTATTTTGTATAGGTTTATGTTGTTAATCTTACTCATCACTCGGGTGTTTAATGAGGTTACATATTCCGCCGGTACTGCCCACCCACTTCATATAAAGCATGGGTAATCTGGCCGAGGCTGCAATGCTTCACCGTTTCCATTAATTCGGCAAATAAATTACCACCGGCCGTAGCTGTTTGTTGCAATTGTTGCAGCATGGCATCACTATCCTTTTTGTTTCGTTCCTGAAAGGCTTTCAGGGTTTCTATCTGTAAATCTTTTTCTGCGGTCGTGCTGCGGATTACTTCTTTTACCGATATGGTAGGGCTGCCCTTTTTGCTCAGGAATGTGTTGACACCAATTAACGGCAGTTCGCCGGTGTGCTTCTGCATTTCGTAGTGCATACTTTCTTCCTGAATTTTATTTCGCTGGTACATGCGTTCCATGGCACCCAGCACACCACCCCGTTCGGTAAGGCGGTCGAATTCAGTAAGCACGGCTTCCTCCACCAGGTTGGTCAGTTCTTCTATGATAAAAGATCCTTGTATGAAATTTTCTGTTTTGGTGCTGCCGGCTTCTTTATTAATAATTAGCTGAATAGCCATGGCCCGGCGAACGCTTTCTTCGGTAGGGGTAGTAATTGCTTCATCATAAGCATTGGTGTGCAGGCTGTTGCAATTATCGTAAATAGCATACAGGGCCTGTAGTGTAGTGCGGATGTCGTTAAAATCAATTTCCTGTGCATGCAGGCTGCGGCCGCTGGTTTGTATATGATACTTTAATTTCTGGCTGCGGCTGTCGCCATTGTATTTATGCTTGATGGCTTTGGCCCAGATGCGGCGGGCCACCCGGCCAATGACGCTGTATTCCGCATCCATTCCATTGCTGAAAAAGAAAGAAAGATTAGGGTGCAAAATCATCTATTTGCATGCCCCGGCTCAAGTAATATTCCACATAGGTAAAAGCGTTTGCCAATGTAAAGGCAAGCTGCGTAACCGGGTTGGCGCCGGCCTCTGCAATATGATAACCGCTAATGCTAACACTGTAAAAATTCCGCACCTTTTCATCAATAAAATACTGCTGCACATCGCCCATTAATTTCAGTGCAAATTCAGTAGAGAAGATGCAGGTGTTTTGTGCCTGGTCTTCTTTTAAAATATCGGCCTGCACAGTGCCACGTACATTTTGCAGGGCATGGGCTTTTATTTTCTGATAAATCGCTGCCGGTAATACTTCATCGCCGCTAATGCCCAGCAACCGCAGGCCCAGGCCATTGTTTCCCTGCGGCAACATGCCAATCAATTCACCCTTTTGCGGCAATACAGAAGTGCCATCTACGCCGGTATAACGGGGCAATGCTGACGGGTTGTATTTGTCTTCGATAATGCGGTTGACTTCTTCCCGTAAACTATTTTCCAAAATGTACTTTTCGCATTGCTGGTCAATCGCAGCATTCAGGAAAAATGCAAGAATCATGGGCGCCGGGCCGTTAATCGTCATGCTGACCGATGTTTTGGGATCGCACAAATCGAAACCACTGTATAATTTTTTTGCGTCATCTATTGTAGCAATGCTTACGCCGCTGTTACCTACTTTGCCGTAGATGTCGGGCCGCACGGCGGGGTCTTCGCCATAGAGGGTTACACTGTCAAACGCAGTAGATAACCGAATAGCCGGCTGACCCTGGCTTACATAATGAAAGCGGCGGTTGGTACGCTCCGGCCCGCCTTCGCCGGCAAACATACGGGTAGGGTCTTCGCCCTCTCTTTTCAAGCGGGAAAACCCCGGCCGTATAGGGAAACTTTCCGGGAAAATTTTCCTGCACCCGCCACCACAGAATATCACCCCAGTCACTGAACCGGGGTACCGCAATTTTCGGGATTTTTGTATGGCTGAGGCTTTCGGTAAACAGGGGCTGCCGGATGATCTTTCCCCGTACATCATATTCAAAAAATTCTTTACAATACCGGGCCTTGGTTTCAGGCCACTCATCAACTAATTTTTTGCAAACGGGAAATAATTGCCTGTTTAGTTTCTCTATTTCGCCTTCTAAATAACCAATTGCTATTTCTGCTCCGGTTTCTATTTCAACTGATGATTTATTTTTAGTAAAGTTTTCCTGTAATTGTGCTACAGCACCATGTAGTTTATACAATTTGGAAGCTACTGCTGCCTGTTCTTTCGATAGCTGGTTATAGTTGCCGCACTTCATGGGTGATCTCACTTAAATAACGGACACGGGAGGGTGGCATAACGGAAGGAGGAGCCCCCACTAAATCTCCCCCAACGGGGGAGACTTTAGAACCGTAAGCATCCGGCTTTTGCTTATCCTTTGTAGTCGTTTCCTCATGTTTATCTTCCAAGTTTCCCTCCCCCGTTGGGGGAGGATAGGTGGGGGCCTTTATCCTTTCTATCAGTAAAGTGAAAAGGTGGTTAATGCCTGCATCATTGAACTGTGAGGCAATGCTGCTGACGACAGGTAAATCTTCGTCTTTTGCCGTCCATAAACCATGGTTGCGGCGGTACTGTTTTTTTACATCTGCCAGGGCATCCAGCCCTCCGGCTTTGTCGGCCTTGTTTACACAGATTACATCGGCATAATCCAGCATGTTTATTTTTTCCAACTGGCTGGCAGCGCCATATTCCGGAGTCATTACGTACAGGCTTACATCACAATTTTCTACAATGCTTACATCACTTTGCCCGGTGCCGGCGCTTTCTAAAATAATAAGGCTGAACCCGGCTTTTTTACAAATAGCAATGGCCGCAGCAGCGGCACCACTCATGGCACTGTTATCTTCCCGGGTGGCCAGGCTACGCATATACGCCCGGGGACTACTGATGGCATTCATGCGGATGCGGTCGCCCAATAATGCACCACCGGTTTTTTTGCGGGAGGGATCTACGGAAATAATGGCGACGGTTTCCTGTGGGTAGTTGTGCAGAAAGCGGCGTACCAGTTCGTCAGTTACGGATGATTTGCCTGCGCCGCCGGTGCCCGTAATGCCGAGGACAGGGGCCTCCTCTAACTCCCTCCAAAGGAGGGGCTCAGGACCGGGCTGGGCAGCTTCGGTATTATGAATGGTTAGTATTCGATGTTAGCTGCGACGATTGATTTATTAGATGGCTCAACATATTTGTTCGTGACTCTGCATTAAGGATTGTTCTCCTTTGGAGGGGTTTGGCAGAAGTCGAAAAGGCTTGAGATGGAGGCATTCTCAGCTTCGCAGTTATTGCTTTTGCGATACTGATAATATCCTTCCACTTACCTAAAGCAAAAGCCTCCCCAACCCCTCCAAAGGAGGGGCTCAGATCCGGGCTTCCGAAGCTTCGCTATTATGAATGGTTGTATTTGAAGTTGGATCAGTTTGATTAATGATCTGTTTACTATTCGTTTGAGCTTCTGCAGCACAGGAGCCCCTCCTTTGGAAGGGTTGGGGAGGCTTTTGTCAGCACATCTTCAATCATGCCTTCCAAACCCATCTGACGACCATCGTCGGGGCTGTAAATACGGGCAATTCCATAGGCGGTGCAATTCTTCTATTTCCTCCGGTAAAATGGTGCCGCCGCCACCGCCGAATATTTTGATGTGGCTACAATCATTTTCGTCCAGCAGGTCTTTCATGTACTTAAAAAACTCGACGTGGCCGCCCTGGTAACTGGTAAGGGCAATCGCATGGGCATCTTCTTCTATGGCACATTCCACTATTTCGAGTACGCTGCGGTTGTGGCCCAGGTGAATGATTTCGGCGCCTTTGGATTGTAGTATGCGGCGCATAATATTAATGGCGGCATCGTGGCCGTCGAATAAGGCAGCAGCAGTTACAATTCGTATCTTTTGAGAGGTAATTTCCGGCATGGCGAGCTTTAAACTGAAAGGCAGCAAAAATAAGATAATCGGGTGGGGTTAGTTACGGAATGAAAGCAGGGTGCAGTTTTGCTTTCGATGGTACAACGGAGTCTGGCTGCACTGCTTTGTACACAGAAGATATACAGCACTATCAGATAATAAACAACTTACCGGCTATTGTAAATCCATTTATCGGATTCACTTCTACTTAATTGGTACCACCATTTAAAACTGATAGGACAAAGGCTTTTCAAAGAATATAAACGAATGCTGTATTTACGTGAGGGATAGAGCAGTCCGCGGCGGATTAGGGGACACGCCCTAATCTGTTTGTATGTATTCAGCATTTTACCAAGAGCAAACCAAGTAGCCTATTAGCTTAATTTCAAAATTAAGGTCGGCATCGCTTGGTCTTTCATACAGGTGTATCAACGAAATCAGCGATGCCGACCTTAGCATCATTTGTATTCCATTTGCATATTGTCATATTTGCACATTAGCATATTGGTTTTATACCGGGCATTTTTCATGGTAATTAATCAGCTCGATAGGGAAATGCTCTACTTCGTATCCATCATATTTCAGTTCAATTTCGTCCAGCACGGCTTCTATTTCTTCAGCGGTTTTTAGGGTTACCAGGCGGTTGCGGTAGTCTTTAATGCCGGGCAGGCCCTTGAGATAATTGCTGTAGTGACGGCGCATTTCGAAAATACCCACCACCGGGCCTTTCCAGCTAAGACTGTGTCGCAGGTGCTTTTTGCAAACCTCTACCCGTTCCGGCACGGTGGGCGGGGCCAGCAGTTCGCCGGTGTGCAGGTAGTGTTTTATTTCCCGGAAAATCCACGGGTAGCCAATAGCAGCCCGGCCAATCATGATGCCATCAATGCCGTAGCGGTTCTTGTATTCCAGTGCTTTTTGGGGGCTGTCAATATCGCCATTGCCGAATATAGGGATGTGGATGCGGGGATTGTTTTTTACTTTTTCAATCAGCGTCCAGTCGGCTACGCCCTTATACATCTGGCAGCGGGTACGGCCATGTATGGCCAATGCCTGTATGCCCACATCCTGCAGGCGTTCAGCTACTTCTTCAATATTCTTCGTATCGTCGTCCCAGCCCAGGCGGGTTTTTACCGTTACCGGAATTTTTACGGCATCTACTACGGCTTTCGTGAGGCGAATCATCAACGGCACATCTTTCAGTACACCGGCGCCGGCGCCCCGGCAGGCTACTTTTTTTACCGGGCAGCCAAAATTAATATCCAGCAGATCGGGGTTAGTAACTTCGGCAATTTTGGCGGCCATGCTCAGGCTTTCCTCATCGCCCCCAAATATCTGGATGCCCACAGGCCGCTCTTCCTCAAAAATATCCAGCTTGCGGCGGCTTTTAATGGCATCCCGTATCAGGCCTTCACTGCTGATGAATTCCGTGTACATGAGGTCGGCGCCGGCATCCTTGCATACCAGCCGGAAGGGCGGGTCGCTCACATCTTCCATGGGTGCCAGAAGCAGTGGGAATTCGGGAAGAGAAAGGTGCCGAAGAAGATTGTTCCCACTCCACCTCACCCCCGTCCTCCCGACTGCGGCAGTACGGGACAGGCTCTCTCCAGCCTCATCCGCCTTCGGCACCTTCTCCAAAAGGAGAAGGGAATTAGATGCAATTGTGTTTGAGAAGGGTGCCTCTGCGTGGATTTCCTTCCTATTTTCAATTAATCCGTTCATTTCTTTGTAGTGATTACATTTTTAGGGTAGTCAGCCAGTTGAAAACTTGTATTTGCTGCCATTTGCCTTCTACCCGCTGTTTTCTGTTTTTTCTTGCAGCCGGCTGCTGGCAGCTGGCTGCTGACTGCCGACTAATTTACCTTTTCTTTGCAGGCACAAAAATAACGCAAATCACTTTTTTATAATGAAAGAGGCATACAATAAGGGAATTAGTAAATGGGGGCAGTTTGGAATATTGATTGGATTGATAGGGGGATGCCTGATCGTAGGAAGTATTGTCAGCTTTATTCTTTGGAAAATAATGACTCATGGCTCCATCGCTACAATGGAAAAAGATATGCTGAAACCACAAAATCTGAACGCTGTTTTGGTACTTCAAACCGTATCTACGTTACTCATCTTTTTTCTGCCAGCCGTATTATTTGCATTTATCTGCTACCGCAGGGGCTGGACGTACTTAGGATTTGACGGTACAATAAATAACCGGCAATTGCTGAGCGTACTGTTAATAGCTATTTGCGTTTTGCCGGTAATAGGCGGCCTTGGCGAACTGAACAAAGCCATACCATTGCCGCCCAACTTGAAGCTACGGTTCGATAATGCGGAAAAATCGTATGCTGAATCTGTGAGCCAGATAGCGCAGGTAAAAACATGGGGCCAGTACTTTACTTCTTTATTTATCATAGCGGTTATGCCGGCTATTATTGAGGAAACATTATTCCGGGGTGCGCTGCAAAATTTACTGATCCGCTGGTTTAAAGGTCCCTGGATAGCAATTATGATTACTTCGGTTTTATTCAGCGCTGTTCATCTGAGCTGGTATAATTTTATACCTCGCTTTGCGCTTGGCGTAGTGCTGGGTATGCTGTTTTACTACGGGCAAAGCATCTGGCTGAACATACTTGCGCATTTTATGAACAATGCGATTATTGTAACCCAACTTTTTATACTTACGCGGCAAGGGCAAAAAATAGATGTAAGTGCCGATGACCATTTTCCGCTTTGGGTAGCCGGTATCGGGTTGGTGCTGGTGGCTGCCTTACTCACCTGGTTTATCCGCAGCAGCCCAAAGCCGCAACCATTACAACCCGAAATTGTTTTTGACAAGCATAACCCTTTTGCCAACGATGTGGAATAAATTACTAAAACCCTTCCGGCCTGTAAAAACGGCTTTAATAGAAAAAAAGGCGTACCAGTGGAGCCTGCTTTGCGTAACCCGGCAATATGTGGAAGCGGCACTGGTAGAAGGAAAACTACAGGAAAACGGAATACCCGTGCAAGTACTAAACAAGCAGGACAGCATGTACCTGGTGTTCGGCGAAATTGAGCTGTATGTACCGGTACATTTGCGGGAGCTGGCCGTAGCCGTAATGAATGATGCGTTGAAAAACTGATGGTCGTGAATGGTCAATGGTGAATGATGGCTGCGATTCCGGCATTCGTTAGTTAGTCATCACAGGTAGCATTATTTGAAGTGATTTTTATGGGCCATAGGCAAGTGCTACTATGAAACTTTAGTGGCGTTAGCACCGTTGAAAAGTTGTGCTGCTATGAAACTATTGGGGCATTTATTTCCCCCCCGGACCCAGGGTTAAAACCCTGGGCTACAATATGAATCGTGCCTACGGTTCCAGGGATTGAAATCCCTGGCTACAATATGAATCGTGCCTACGGCACTTTATGTTATCTTTCCACTCAATGCCTCGTAGAGGCGGCCCATTTTGTAGCAACGGGTTTCAACCCGTTGTTTAAATTTGCGGGATGCCTAAACCTTAAACTTCCACCTTGCCACTCAATAAACAAGTATTTCAAACCCGTGCCATCAGCGCTGTGGTATTTGTCATTATTATGCTGGCCGGGCTGCTGTGGAATGTGTGGAGTTTTCTGGTGCTGTTTACCATTATTCATTTTGGCTGCTGGCAGGAGTACCTGAACCTGGTTGAGAAAATTTACCGGGTTAGCTTTCACCGCTATTTGCGCTGGGGTATGATGCTGATAGGCTTTGGACTGATGCTTTCCTTTTGCGGAAAGGCATTCACCATTCATGGATTTGGACTGCGCCAAAATTTATGCTTGCCGTTTTCATTAGCTGGTTTTCTTTTACTGGTCATCGGCATATTTCAAAAAAACATTTTTAACCTGAAAGCCTTTGGTGCAGCAGCTTTGGGATGGTTATATATTTCTTTATGTTGGGGGATGATGTTGGGATTGCGACAGATAGGTAATGCTTATTTTGATAAAGGTCAAGATGATTTAGATATAGGTTTTATATGGCCAATAATTCTTATTAGTTCCATCTGGATAAACGATACGATGGCCTACATTGTTGGTTCCTTTATTGGCAAAACGCCTTTCTCCAAAATATCACCTAAGAAAACCTGGGAGGGCACGGTAGGTGGTGCCATTTTGTGTGTGCTTGTTATAACCCTCATTGGCCACTATAGCTTTGATGTAAAAGTGCTACCGCTGATTGTCATTAGTGCTATCGCCGCCATCATCGGCACAGCCGGCGATTTACTTGAAAGCAAGCTCAAACGCATGGCCGGTGTGAAAGACAGTGGTGCCATGATGCCCGGCCATGGTGGCTTTATGGATCGGTTCGACAGCCTGCTGCTGGCTACGCCTTTTGTGTGGCTGTATGTGGAGATGATGATGCATTGGCGATGAGCATTAATTTTACTTTCATGAAATCCATCTACTACCTGGTATTCATTACGGTAATACTTTTAAACAGTTGTGCTAACGACTCGTCATCAGAAAATAAAATAGTAACCACGAATTCAGTAAGGTCAAACATACCCGATACGCTTGCTGTTGATAAAAGTATTTTGATTTATAGCTATGATAGCACCTACACAGATAGTACACTTGTTTGCAGACAATGGTTTTTGAAAGATTCACTGCTGAAAAAGGAAGGTCAATTTTATGATACCCTTCCGGTAACAAGCGAATTTATTGATCATTACATTATTTCAGAAGCAAAAGGAAAAGCTACATACGAAACATTTGACTCTTTAATCTGTGAAACCGGCGGACATAGTGCCTGGAATAAATATGTATTTACGTATGACGGTGCGAAAAAACCAGCTTTGATAAAACACTACAAAGCATGGTATGAAAATTACGACGATGACGAGCACCCTACTACTAATAGCAAACCTTATTACGAGTTAGCCGAGCAGATTTACTTTACCTACAGCGCTCATAAAAAAGAACAGGTTACCAAAGATGAAACAGGGAAACTGATTGAGAAAATCACCAGCGTAACAGATCCTCAATCAAGGCTTGCTTTTGAAGAAGGGTATTACCGGGATGATGACAGGTTTAGAATTTATTATTGGTATAAGGACCAACCTTGATACGTTAAACCCATTACCTTAATGTTGGGTTATCTGTTTGTTAGCAGGCAGCGCCGAAAAGGTAAGCCTGCATAAAAATTCTGTTGTACTGTGCCTGCACCGAACCCGGCAGATCGGAAACGCAGCAGGTACTCATAGAAGCACCCCCGTAACAATAACTATCCGGCCACCAGGTATGTAGCCCGGATTGAAATGCCTCTGTGACCACATACATATTGGTGCATTCACTTTTCAATGGGATTTAGTTAATGGCAACCCACTTACTTTTGCCAGCCCCTTAACTCGTTATTTATAAATATCATGACAATTCATAAAGAAGGCTATGCGTCTATTATTATTGCCACATTCATTACTGCGCTGGTAATTGCCGTTTCGGTATGGCTGGTATATCCGTTTGTACCTGTAATTGCGTGGCTGATGATCGCCGCCATTGTAGTTTGTTGGTTTATTGTGCTATGGTTTTTTAGGGTACCGGCCAGGGATTACACCATTGGCTCAGAAAAAGTAGTAGCCCCGGCAGATGGTAAAGTGGTAACCATTGAAGAGATTACTGATACGGAATATTTTAAAGACCGCCGTATTCAGGTTAGCATATTTATGAGCCCGCTGAATGTGCACCAGAACCGCAATGCCGTAGGCGGCGAAGTGGTGTACAGCCAATACCATAAAGGTAAATACCTGGTGGCCTGGCATCCTAAATCAAGTACCGAGAACGAGCGGCATAGCGTGGTGTACCGCACCAATGGCCGGGAAATTCTGGTAAAGCAAATAGCCGGCGCATTGGCCAAACGCATTGTGAACTATTTAAAGCCGGGCATGGCCGTACAGCAGGCGGCTGAAATGGGCTTTATTAAATTTGGCAGCCGGGTAGACCTGTTGCTGCCAACAAATGCCAAAATAGAAGTGAGCCTGGGTCAAATGGTACAGGGCGGGGTTACCACCATTGCGGAATGGTAGAAGGCAAAAATGAGCGACAGGCAGTGGGCAATAAGCAAAAATCCATGGTAAATTAACAGATAGATTCTGCCTGTCCACTGACAAAATTTTAATGCTAATACATATTGCCTGTTTGCTTATTGCCAATTGCCTGTTATACCTTCTTTCTGTTTTAACAAATAAATTTTGCCCGTTCAATTTAAAATACCGATAATTTCACAACATCAAAAAAATTTCATCCATGAAAAAAGTACTGGTATTTGCTACAGCAGCTTTGTTGGTTAGCGGTGCTGCTTTTGCCACCAAAGGCAAAAAAAGCTGCAGTGGCCATGACTGCTGCAAAGACAAAAAAGAAACGACTACCGCTAAAAAAGACAAAGAAGTTAAGAAAACGAAAGTGTAATTCTTTTTATCACATTGAATTGAAATCCTGCCTCTACGCCGTAGAGGCGGGATTTTTTTTGCAGGCTTGCCAACTTTGCGTAATGTGTTTCGATTGTTTTTATTGACTTTTGTTTTATTGCCTGTTGTTTCTTTTCTTACGCCCAGGTAATGTCCCCAGGCTTTAGCGAGGCAACAAAATTATCAGCAACCTGTGTGCCTTGTACAACCATATCTTTCATGGCAGCAGGGTCAAAAGTAAGTCCGCCGGGGCCGCCATTGAGGGGTTTGGAGGGCTGTATGAAAAATAGCTGTAAGGGAACTTTTTCTTCGAACGGACTTACACGGCCTTGGATAGTAAAAAATTCTTTTACCCTGGCCGGATCAATACCGTTGCGAACCATTTTCTGTTTTACAGCGTCAATGTAGGTAAGGGCTTCGTTATATTGCTGCGGTATAATCACATCGTTTTTGCCAACATCTTCCGTAAAAATGTCAACAGTTCGCTGCAATATTCCAAACAAATCTTTCAGTTCTGCGGTATCTACAGGCTGCTCTTTAGCGGATAGCAGGATGGTAAATATTTCGGTGGCGCCGTTGTCAATAGCCATTTGAATACCTGCATATTCCCGTATACTTCCATCGACAAACTGAAACCCGGGGTTGACTTCACCGGGCACATTTTTATTAACCATAATAGGCTGCATAAATACCGGCTGGCAGGCGGATGCCAGAATAGCCCGCTGAAAATGATCTGCATTGATACAGGTTCTTACGCCGTATTTGTTACTTGCAGCAGGCTGAGAATCTGTTGTGAAAACAACAAGTTGCTCCGTTTGAAGACAGGTAGTGGTTACAAAAACGTTGACGCCGGATGTTTTAATCGCATCGTACTTCTGCTGGGTGTATGTTTTTTGTATCAGTGCCTTTAACGGGCTTGCATCAAAAATACTTACGGTGTTAATGCGGGCGCCCAGGCGCCCCTGCAGCACAATATTTTCCGTTTTTTGCCTGGTATATAAATCTTCCAGCATTTGCATTTCGCCAATAGCTGCCAGTGGCACTATCAGTGACCCGGTGCTGCTACCAACCAGCATATCAAATTTCAGATTAGGAAAACGATTAAATAATCTTTTCAATACGCCTACGGCAAAAGCGCCTTTAGACCCACCGCCGCTAACGACCAGTGCCCGTTTCATATAAATATTTTTTTAATCGTTAATGTCTTTCGGCTTTGGAAGTTTACTGATCCGTATGCCAATGGAATTTTGCAACCACCAGGTATTCCGGTTATAGTCCCGGTGTGCAGTAAGTGAAATGATTAATTTATTGCCCAGATCGGCATTAATGCCGCCACCCAGCAGCCGCTCCTTGTTGGTACCCCACAAATGATCGACGTTCAGGTGCAGGTTGCCGGCACTTCCAAACATGGGAATCTTAAAAGTCTTCAACTTAAAAGAAATGGTAGGGCCAACAGCGGCCTGCACTTTTTTGCCGGTGTAATACACATCGCCAATGATACCGCCCCGCAGCTTGTGGGTAATGAAGGTGTATTGAGGTACCAGTTGAATGCCAGCTACATACAGGTCGGGAAGCTGATGAAAACCGGTAACCATGCCATTGTGCAGTTTGGCGTGCAGGATAAACTCCTTTGGAAATTCGGTATCGGTTTGGGCATAACCAATAATTGAGAAACGAATCAGCAGAAAGATAGATAAAACGGTTCTCATACTGTATGATGTTTGGGTAAACCTACCTACTAATTGTTGCGGGTACAAAGCAATCAGCAAGATAATTTAAAATAATTTGGTAGTGAAGGATTAACCCGTTTACTTTGTATTTCAAAGTGCTTTTTATGACTACTGATCAGCGGCCCCTGGAAGCCATCCAGGATATAAAAAAAATGATGGAACGCAGTAGCCGTTTCATTAGCCTGAGTGGCTGGAGTGGGGTAGCGGCAGGCAGCTGTGCTTTGATAGGAGCAGCATTGGCTTATCCGTATATTCATGGCGGAAAAGGGTTGTTCATTAACCAGAACTTAGGCTTATTACAGTTGTCGGCAGGCGACTATTTTATACTACTAAACACCTGGGTATTCTGGATTGCAGTTGGCACATTCGTAGCTGCATTGGCAAGTGCATTTTTATTTACCTGGATGAAAACAAAAAAACAAGGCCTGCCCATTTGGGGCAATGCTTCCCGCCGCCTGATGATAAACGTAATGATACCGATGATTGCCGGTGGTATATTTTTATTTCGCATGATTTACTTTGAGGGTACGGCAGGATTAATAGGACCGGGTTGCCTTATTTTTTATGGACTGGCACTTATCAATGGTTCAAAATATACATTGGGTGAAATACGCTGGTTAGGGCTGGCACAAATTATATTGGGTATTATCAACCTGTGGTTTGTTGGCTATGGGCTTTACTTCTGGGCTGCCGGTTTTGGTATTATGCACATTGTATATGGCCTGGTAATGTGGTGGAAATATGAGAAGGGAGCAAATTAGCAAATGTGACAATTAGCAAATATGACAATGAATACAGCATACAATCAGACAATAAACAACTGATGACTAATTAGCTGTAATGGAAAGAGCTACATCCGCAGAACTTTAGACTTTAAACTTTGAACCTTGTATTTTGCCACTACCCGTTAACATAGAAAACCTGAATAAAGTATTTGACAGCCGGATACGGCTGGGCATTATGAGCGCCCTGATGGTGAATACAGAAATAAGCTATAATGAACTGAAAGAGTTATTGCAGGTAACGGATGGCAACTTAGCCAGCCATATGAAAGGGCTGGAAGAAAACGGCTTTGTAAAAGTGCAGAAAGGATTTATAGGCCGCAAAACCAACACCTTATATTCTGTAACCAAAGCCGGTGAAAAAGCATTCCGGCAGCACCTGGAAGCCCTGGAGCAAATGATTAAAAACACACCCGGCAAATAACCTTTTTTTTGATTAAATACTTTGAAATTCAAAGCACTTTTATGAATTGGAAAATTGCCTTTTCTGTTTGGTTGAAAGGGTTAGGAATTTTTGCTATTGGCTGCATAATGGTAGGGTCTTGCAGCATGTTCAATGGCAGTGACTTTCCAGTACTCTGTGAAGGCCTGACAATAGTTATTGTTGATACAATAGCAGTGGTTGTTGTTGCTTCAATAATTAGCTCGCCGGCCATCCTTCTGTATGCAATGAGTTTACATTTAGTGAAGAGGACTAACATGAGCTACAAAAGTGGTATCGTCTTCCTGATAATAGCAGCCTCGATAGCCGTTAGCCTGGTGGATTTTGTACTGTACCTGTTCGGTGCAAGCTTTAAAGATGCGTTCGGCTATTTCTTCCGGATACCATTATTGTTCTGCATTGCATCTATTCTTATTTCCCGAAAAAGCATTTGGTTTTATCTGCATCCCATCAAAGCCTTTGAAGCATTTATCATAGAATAAAATTTGGTTATGAATATCAGTATCGCTTATAACAAGCAACAAAAACTGCAACGCCGCATCCGCATTTGGATTGCCTTATTTATGATTGCACTGGTAGCCAGCGGGCTTACCGCATTAGGTGTGGAAACACAGCTATATTATTTATCAGCCATATTTCCCGCAGAAAACACGGCTATTGGTGGCTGGCTCTGGAAAGTGTATACGGCTTTAAAAGATACCAATCAGCACTACCCTTTTATCGCTTATGGGTTCGACTGGCTTGCGTTTGCACATATCGTTATTGCCGTTATATTTATCGGCCCTCTGCGTGACCCGGTGCGTAATAAATGGGTCATCCAGTTCGGGCAGATTGCCTGCTGGCTGGTTATTCCATTTGCGCTACTGGCCGGGGCTTACCGGGGCCTGCCGATATGGTGGCGCCTTATTGATTGCAGCTTTGGCGTTATCGGCATTATTCCATTAAGCATTTGCCTCAAATTAATTAACCGGCTGGAAAAATTTCAAACTGCGACCGGCCAGGCTGTACCCTTTTCTAAAACCCCTGTAAATAAAGTTCAATATGATTCAGCCGATTGCAACCTATAAGTATTTTAAAAAAGTAATCCTGCTGGTAATAGCCGGCGCTATATTGTTCAATGCGGTATTCTGGCACGAAAAACTGGCTGTTAATTTTCTACTGTTTGGTGTTTTTACGATTGCCGCTAACCTGCTGCTCTATCCATCCGTATTTAAAAATGAAAGGGCTAAATGGTTGCTGCTCGCAGCGGTTTGTTCCTTAATCATGGTAGTGATTTACAATTCGGCAATCAGTTGTGTAGCCGCTATTATGGCTATCCTATTGCTGATGGCTTATTCAAAATACCGGCACCGGAGCCTGGTGTATGCGTCGGGCAGTGTGCTGCAAACGTATTGGAGTTTTTTACCACAACTGGCAAAAAATATAGGCCCGTTTTTTTCTCAGCAGAAAATGGTAAGAGTTGCATTTAAAAAGTTTCGGTTTGTTATATTACCCCTGTTATTAGCGCTGCTCTTTTTCGTTATGTACCTGCTGGCCAATAAAGTGCTTGCCGATGTAGCAACCGTGCTGGCAGAAAAATTTGACCGGTGGATGCAGCCGCTTTTTAGCTGGATAGAACCGCAACGTTTATTATTTTTAGTAGTAGGATTTTTTATCACGGGAGGACTGCTGTACCGCTGCTTTTCTACTTTTTTTGAGCAACGTGAAGCTACGCAAACAGATCGGTTACTACGAACTAAAAAACGCCTTCGTCCGAATGATTGGAGCATCTGGCAAGGCATTACCGGTTTGTTTATCGGCCATCATTCCGGCAGCAACATAGCGTTGAAGTATGAGTACAAAGCTGGTATGCTAAGCCTGGTGATTCTGAATGTTTTGCTACTTGTTGTAAATGGTACGGATATCGTGTACTTATGGTCGGGCACCCAATATAAACCGGGGTTTGAATGGGCGGCTTATGTGCATCAGGGTGCTGAAATACTGGTGTTTTCCATATTATTGGCCATGCTGGTTGTATTGTTCTTTTTCAGGGGAAATCTTAATTTTTTCTCCGGTAAAAAAAGATTGCAACAAGTTGCTTATATCTGGCTGGCACAAAATGCTTTCCTGGCAGTTTCGGTATGCATCCGTAATTATTATTATATCACGCACATGGGTATTGCCTATAAACGCATTGGTTTGTTTGTGTTTGCGTTGCTGGTGTTTGCGGGCTTGCTTTCTGTATTTCTGAAAATCAGGTATGTAAAAACAAGCTACTATCTCATTAAGCTGAATGCATCTGTTGCGTTTGCCGTGCTGATCCTTTCCGCATGTGTACAATGGGACGTGGTGATTGCCAGATATAACCTGGAACATAAAGAGGTAATACCGGTTGATGTTGCCTTCCTGCTTTCACTAAGCGATCATGCGCTACCGGAATTGCAGCAATACAAAGATTTTTTCAACAGACCGCAGACAACGCTTCAAAGACAGTATTATTTGGATTATGATACCGGGAAGCCGGCTGCACAATTGGAAAAACGAATTGAAGATTTTTTATATCCTCCCAAAACATACACCTGGCTTAGCTGGAACCTGGCCGATGCAAAAGCAAAAGGGAGACTACTGCAAAAAAATCCGCTTCAGGCAACGAAATAATACCAGATTCAAACAGGCAATGGACAATTAGCAATAAGCAAATCATGTTTGGACATCTGAAATAAAGTCCGCAACTCCATTTAATCCGGTATAACCCTGTCAAACTGTTTATAAAATTCTATTCATTCTCTTTTATACTTATTATGAAATTGTTTACTGTTACCGCTCTGGGTATTGCGTTCAAAATCTGGATCATCGCTGTGCTGATGAATACAATAGCCGACACGCTTTTACTGGATCGTCTTTCCGGAGATGCTGTAGCGGTTTTTTTCCTGATTGCGTTGTTTAGCAGCCTGTTTTCAGTACCCATCTTTTTAGTATTATGGGTAATGGTGTACAGCCTTTTAAAAGGGGGCAGAAATGCATCCTATATTTTAAAATGGTTACTGGTGGCCGGTATAGGCATGGCCATCGCCGCATGGGCTTTTTTTACAGGTTCTTTTCGGTTTATGGATAGCGAAACAATGGGGCTTGTAATAGCGGCTCCGCTATCTGGTGTAATTGCTATTTATGCCGGTTACGCCAATATTAAAAAAGCCTGCGTAGTTAGGGATGAAGAGAAGAACTTACAGCAAGGCTTTGATATGGCACAACCAACCACCAATGGAAGTATACCAGACATCGTAGGCTAACTCACACTCAGGTTTTAATTAGCCGGCTGCTATTAATTAAGCAGGCCAGCATTGTTGAACACACCTACAGGCATGTTACTGCACCAACACCCACCACTAACACTCACTACTAACACCGTGGCCGGCAAAGGCCGGCCACGCCACACCATTTCAAAAATCCGGCAAACATTTTTTTCATTTCTAAAAACAGGTAATATGAAAAATTCAGCTGAATGGTTTGACTATTTTAAGACCAACCTGGCCATTGAACGGATTGACTGGAACCTGCGGCCACACATCACGATCACGGAAAGAAAAACAGTTTTAGCAGGGCTGCAGGCCTGGCAATTAGGAGAAACCTCTGATGGCCGCAACCTGCTGGAAGCAACCGGAAAATATGCGGCCAAAACCAATGACCCGGCTTACGTAAAAGCCGTGAAACTATTTATTAAGGAAGAACAAAAGCACAGTGAAAATTTAGGCCGATATCTTGACCGTATCGGCGAAAAAAGGATCAGCAGTAATTGGGGTGATTCACTGTTTCGTAAATTCCGTTACCTGAATAACAGTATGGAAATTTGGACGCTTACGGTGTTAACGGTGGAAAGTACTGCACAAATATTCTACCAGTCATTAAAGGACACCACCGGCTGCCAGTTATTAAAGCAAATATGCACGGATATATTGATTGATGAAGTGGCACATATTGAATTTCAGCGGGAGCGGCTGCGAATCCTGCACGAAGGAAGAAGCACAACCCTGCAAGGCATTTTTTTATATGGCTATCAATTCTTTTATTTTTCTACTGCAACGGTGGTGTGGCTGGCACACCGTAAAGTGTTTAAAGCAGGAGGCAACACGTTCAAGAAATTTATGCATAAAATGTCGCTCAAGTTCAGGCGTAATATCCAGCATTTCAAAGTGCAACGGCAACCGGTGCATGTAGCGTAATATGTAAGCTGGTGGAATTTGCATACCTGCTGAATTTTTCTATTTCGCCAATCGAATAATTTCTTTTTACATACAAGTTTCTCATGCCGGTTATTATTTTATTATGGTTTCCTGCGTTGATAACCATTATTGATTTGCTTGCTTTTTTATTTACCGGTAAGCGTATAATTAAGTATTGGCTATTATTAATTACAGAAATTGGCGCAATGATTATCCTGCCATTATTGTATGGCAACTTTGGGAAAACTAATGACTGTTGTGCAGACAACCTGGATACAGCCGTATTTTCGCCCGGTCATCAGTTAACAATAGGAGTTGTCATTTTCGTTTGCATCATTGCCTACTTTTATTCGGGCTACCGAAAAACGATTGCAAGCCCTATTATTGAAATAATAGTAAACGCGTTACCGCTTACCGGAATTATATTAAACGTGTTCATTGCTATCCATACAAAAGAAAGCTGGCTTGCAATTGGTGGCAATGTTCCCGTTATCATCTTAGCCGTGCTGGTACTCGTAAAGAACCAGCAACTTTTTATGGTACATGCGGATAATTTAAAATTAATCCCAATAAATAAGTTGGAACGTATTGCCTGGCAAATACTCCATTTAAAGCCCTTTGTAAAAATCCCGGTGATCCTTATCCTTTGCTTACCTGTGTTAGTTATTATTACTGCCATACTTTTAATATTCGGGCAAAAGGCCGACTCCATCATCAGGGCATTTACGGATACTTACAAACATGGACTTTCGCAGTGGGATTATAAATGTGACAATGTACAATGTGGCGGGCATTACTTATGTTCTGTGGCAGCAAAGGGGCATAAAAAAGTGGTTAAGCCACAAAGGTTTGGTGTAAGGAATGGAGGGAAAATTGTATGTAATCGTCAACTCCTTATTGCAAATGCCTTTGAAGAAATTCTTCAGGAAAGGTGCCCGGTTATTCATACCATTATCAGGAAACAATATAATAAAGCCGGGCATTTTATTCACAGGTATTACATCATCTTCAATATCAGGTTGATTTCGGATGCTATTTACTTTTTAATGAAACCACTGGAATTACTCTTCCTGCTGACACTCTATACTTTCGACAAAAAACCTGAAGATAGAATAGCCAGGCAGTATTTAAGTGATGCTGACAGGCAAACGATAGAAAGATGTAATTGATTGTATTAATTTTTTCCATTTTATTTATTTTTCAATATGGCACATCAGCGTAAAATTTTTATTTGTTTTATCAGCAACACCGGCCTGGTAGCACTGCTATGGCTATGCCGGGTATTTTTCTCCGGTAGCCTGTACTATGGCTTTTTATTGTGGAATCTTTTTCTTGCACTTATCCCATTCGGCATTAGCAGCTATTTACTGTACCTGCAAGCACAGAAATGCGCAATGGCCTGCCACCGCCATCCTTTGTTTATAGCAAGTTGGTGGCTGCTATTCATAGCCTGGCTGCTGTTTTTTCCAAATGCTCCGTACATTATCACCGATATCACCCATCTGTCGCTGCGGCATGGGATACCGGTTTGGTATGATGCGGCTTTGCTGTTTATCGCTGCGCTAACCGGTTTGTGGATTGGCTGCCTGTCGCTGCTACAAATGGAGAAAGTCTGGATATTGCGTTTTCCAAAAATCAGCCCGGCACTATTTGTTATACCTGTGTTGCTGTTGAGTGGTTTTGGTATTTACCTGGGCCGGGTCATGCGGTTTAATAGCTGGGATGTACTGCAAAACCCTGTGGGGCTGGCATTGGTAATAGTAAAGCGGTTACTAATGCCTTGGCAACACCTGCGTACCTGGGGTGTAACGGTACTGTTTGCTGCTATACTGTGGGTAAGTTATAGCCAGGTAAAACAGATAGCAAGGCTAAAGTTTTAAAAATTTTCTGCTACAACTACCGTGTTTTGAAACACATTTTTCTGGTCTCTCAGATTAAAAATTCTGGTAATAATTATGTAAATGCCCACGGGTACTTTTTGCTGCTTGTTATTCAGCTCATCCCAGCGAAAACTGCCTTTTACGACAGTGTTGGCATTTCGTTGCAATGCTTATACGGGCATGCCTGTAGCATCATGCACAGCAATGTTTGCTACATAAACTGTCTTTAGAAATTTGAAGTTCAGGAATGCAAAATCATTAAATCCATTATTGTCAGGGATGAAGATGAGCGGTGTAATGCTTTCTTGGCCATTAATATCATGTCTTGCGTAGGTTTCCGGATATCCCTGCTTAGGGTCCGGGACCAGTTGCGCATTACAACTACTTATCTCTGTATAGTTGTTTTTTGCAGAAAAGTAACAATGGGTGGGGCGAGGGCATACCAAAATGTCGTTGGGTTATGAGGAACTCGTTTTTGTCCTATCTGTACCGTAGGCACTACCTGTTTGCATTACAGTTAGTAGTTTTAGTATATAAGCACAGGTAGCCCCGGCGGGGCAAAACAACATGCGTTCAGAATTTTCTACAAACAGGTAGCCCCGCTGGGGCAGTATGCTCTCAACGACATTTTGGGATGCACCCCAGGGCAGGAGCCCTGCGCCAATGTATGGTTTCTTTGTAACTATTTGAAGTTGGTATTAATTCCCGGCTGCGTTAGCGGGCCGGTAATGTCAGGCAGTTACGCGTTCGTAGCCACCCATTAGCCATCTGTATCCTATTGTTCCCTAACTAAGCTATTTTTGACGGTATGGAACCATTAGCAGAGCGGATGCGGCCAACAACACTGGCCGATATGGCAGGGCAGGAACACCTTACCGGGCAAGGCAGCATTTTACAATCGGCATTAGCAAAAGGCACCATTCCATCCATGATATTATGGGGTCCGCCCGGCGTTGGTAAAACCACACTGGCAGGCGTGATTGCCCACCAGTTAAACAAACCCTTTTATACACTTAGTGCCATCAGTAGCGGCGTAAAAGAGATCCGGGAAGTAATTGAACAAGCCCGACAATCCGCATCCTCCGGCACCGTATTATTTATTGATGAAATACACCGGTTCAATAAAGGGCAGCAGGATGCACTGTTGGGTGCAGTAGAAAAGGGAATTATTACACTCATTGGCGCCACTACCGAAAACCCCAGTTTTGAAGTAAACAGTGCTTTGCTAAGCCGCTGCCAGGTTTTTGTGCTAAAACCGCTTAGCAAGGAAGATTTAATTAAGCTGTTGCATACTGCTATTGAGCAGGATGAATATTTACAAAAGCTGGATATTGAGTTGGAAGAATCAGAAGCCTTGATCAGGTTAAGCGGCGGCGATGCCCGTAAACTGCTGAATTTACTTGAACTGGTTATTACGGCCGGCCCGGCTCCCGGAAACAAGCCCGTAGTAATTACCGATGAGCTGGTTACTAAAACGGCACAGCAGCGCATTGCTTTATATGATAAAGGGGGCGAGCAGCATTATGATATTATCAGTGCGTTTATTAAAAGTATGCGGGGCAGTGATCCCAACGGCGCCGTGTATTGGCTGGCCCGCATGATAGAAGGCGGCGAAGATGTAAAGTTCATTGCCCGCCGCATGGTAATTTTTGCCAGTGAAGACATTAGCAATGCCAACCCTACGGCTATTGTAATGGCCAATGCCTGCTTTGAAGCAGTGAACAAAATCGGCTATCCCGAAGCAAGAATCATATTAAGCCAATGTGTTACGTATCTGGCAGCATCACCCAAAAGCAACGCCAGTTATGTAGCCATTAATGAAGCCTTGGATGCCGTACGCAAGCACGGCGACCTGCCCGTGCCGCTACACCTGCGCAACGCCCCTACCCGCCTGATGAAAGACCAGGATTATGGAAAAAACTACCAATATAGCCATATGGGCCAGGGCAATTTTATTGAGCAGGAATACCTGCCCGAAAAGCTGATCGGTACGGTGTTTTACGAACCCGGCAAAAACGCACGGGAAGAAGAACTGCGAAAGTTTTTACGGGAACGATGGAAGGAAAAGTATGGGTATTGAGAAGCTTTGCTATCTCCTTATACTAAATTTGCACCCTTTGATTTAGATGATTATAAAGCGGCTGGAGGATAGTGAAGATGCGGCTGTCCGCTAGGCTGGATGCAAAAACGAAGAACACATGACTATATATGAAAAATACGGGCACTTAGCGGTAAAATGAAAGTAGCATGGCAGCGGATGAAGCAGCACTATATAGAAAACAGCAGCAATTTAATTACCTGAGTTATTTTTTTGATAGGAATTCAGTTAGTTTGGTTATCGAAAAAGAGCCGCCGAGATATGCTGAAAAAATAGGAGGGTTTTGTGGAAAGTAACCTCGTACCTCTCCACCTAAGTTAAGTTTCACGCCACCAAGCCTTGCCAGTAAATCAAACTGCACTAGGTAAAACCATGGTACTTTCTTCGAGCCATCCCTTCTGTATTCTGCCGGGCCAAATCCAAAACAGGGGACTACCTTAAGGTCAAGAATATCCTTCCACAAAAATTGTATTGGAAAGTTGACACCAAAATAGGCATCATAATAAACACTTCTCGTATTTTTTGGTGGAAAACGTAATGTTCTGATGTCACTGTATTTCATTGCTTTTGTGCTGGTTCCACTTGTATCGAAAGTGTAGCTCAGCAATATATTCCGCCGGATGACTTCTGCATAGCCGCCGATAAAAATATTAGTCACAAAATTATCCGTTTCAAACCGGCTCCATTGATACATGATACCACCGTATACTCCCCAATTGTTAATTTCACTTTTTGGTTTTGCAGTTAGCGTGTCAAACTGTACCTCAGCCATTGGCGTTACTACGCCACTTACCGTATCACTGTATATTCTTTTTACTTTATTATAAACCCCGCTGAAGTTTTCAGGCGTCAGGTTTCCAAAATTAGAAAAGGAGCGGCTATGATAAATACTTCCTGAAAATCCAAAGCGTCCCTTGGTTTTATTCTTCGCCTCAGAATACTTGAAGTCAGTAACTCCTGGCAAAAATACCCTTAACCCACCATACCAATCTGTAGCATCAAGAGCTCCGTTGAAATCGAAATTTGTTCCAACAAATATCTCCGCACTTTTACCATCGTTCCAGTCTGTGTAATCCTTTGGTTCTGCGCTTTTAAACGGATAAGTGTTGGCAACAATTAAGGTATCCTGTATTAATTGTGTTTCCCCTTTTGCATCTTTATAGCTTAGCTTGATAATGATGTTTTTATCCTCATCACTAAATAAATCCGTCTTGACATTTATGGTTATCTGGTTGTCAGCAATCAGTGAAATCGGAGAAGGTGTTTTTAAACTGTATCTCGCAGCGCTGTAAGTAGAAGTAGTTGATAGCTCAACAGTAGCTGAAATAGCAGGGGCCGGCGATACTGGTAAATCAGCTGCTTTTACATGTACAACGAAATCTTCATTCTCATCTGGTACGTCCTTTTTATAGGGCTCTTTTGCTTTTAATGTTGCCTTTTCAAATTTGATGGTTTGAGGCTGCGCAAAATTGCATAAACATAAAGTTGCCAGCAACAGCAAGTAAAATTTCTGGTTCATTTTTTAGGATTAAGTATGATCGGAAATCAATTTAGCAATTCAAAAATCCACTACTTTACAATCAAGTCAACCCGTCTTTTCACACTTTTTTTCTGTTTTTCCACTCTACTCGTATTACCAATCAGCACTTTATAAATAGTTTTTAAAGCTGGCAAACAAAAACAGAGTATATCATACATTATCAAAAACAAAAAAGCCACATCTTTTCCGAGATAAGGCCTGCAATTTCCGGTATCGGAATAATAATAAAATTACCACAGTCATATAATAGACCTCTTCGAAAAAGAGCAATTTTACATTTCTATATATATAATTATTAGTTGATTAAAAATTAATTTCCGAAGAAGCTAATATACAACTGCATCTGCTTTAAATTGTCCGGTTTCTTTATTTCTTCCGGTTGGTTGTTTTATCACCTGCTAATACAGCTAATACATAAGCTATTTCCTCTCTAATTGGATACCGATTGCTTTTCATCATTTTCTATTTTCATGTTCACCCACTTGTACTACCCATCCAAGCAGGTAAGTGATTTACATTCTATATTGTCTGTTATCATTGCTAATAGCTCGAACTTATATAATTAAAATGCCTATTCGATCTTCTACGCATTCATACAGCATTTCTTATACTTCTTCCCGCTGCCGCAGGGGCAGGGGTCATTACGGCCAATTTTAGCTTCTGTACGTATGGGTAATAATTTGGATTCATCCTTATCCGTGTTACGGGATACCGGTGCCCATTCTGCATCATCATCTTCTTCCATTTTATCCTCCGGTTCTTCATTATCCCATTCATCTTCCTCTCTATAACCGGCCCAGGTAGTAATAATTTCCTGGTAGCGGTCTGCTATCGGTAATATTGCCCGTGTGTAATCTTTTTCATCTTTGGACAGGATTTTCAACGCATCTTCTTTATTTCCATTGACGTATTCATACACAACACCAGCATCAAATAAAGCCATAATTTGGGGAATCAGTTCTGTTGCCTTCATTTCAAGGGCACTGCCTACTGCAAAACTTAAAAACTCTTTGTCATCCTCATTTTTAGTTCCTTTATAATGATTAAATAAATCTGCATACATTTTAACTACCTCGTTGCGGTGTTGGGGCTGGTGCAATGCCAGTTGCGTAAAAGCATCTGTAAAGGTGGTTTTTGTAGACATGTCCACAGAAGGGTTTCTAAGAAACAAGTCGATGACCTGCATATCATTGGGAAGCAGGTTATAGAATGCCTCCCAGGCGGTTTCGGTTTTATGTTCGCCCAGCCAAAACTCAACCACATCATCGGGCTGGCTTAGCCAGTCCAGTATAGCAGGTAGCGATGCTTTCGATTGCAGTTCGCCCAACAGCATAATGGCATGAAGGGGCGCATCCTGAAATGCATCCTCCAGTTCTTCATCCCGTAAATTTTCGTAATAAGTAGCATGCTCCCGGGTATCAGCCAGTATCCCTTCCAGATCCTGTACCAGCGTAGGCCGGGGCAGGCTCAATATGGTTTGTAGTTTTGTCGCTTCTATGCGCAGCCCTTCTTCGTACAGCCAGGTTATTTCCGGGTGATGGAATGCTGGTGTATCCGGATGAATAAAAGCCATAAATGGTAGCTGAATTATTTGTTTCTCAAAGCTACATAAATAGGCCGAAGGATGAAGCAAACAGCCTTAGTTGAGTGGTCAAAATAACTTGTACAATTGAAGCAGGATTTTATTCGGCGTTGGTTGCCCCTAACCCCTTTAGGGCAATGTCATTAAGATAAGCCCCATCGGGGCTTTCTGTTTGTAGCAAACAAAGAGGCAAAGGGAATCATTGCCACGCAGTGGCTACCCCTTCTCTGATCAGGTAGCCACTAAGTGGCATGCACCAACATCAAGGATGTTTATCTTCTACAAACAGGTTGCACCTACGGCGCATAACTGATACTACAATCCTTAACTTAATCACATTGCCCTAAAGGGGAACTCGTTTTTACCTGAAAAATTAGTGATAACTACGAGTATTTTGAAGTTCCTATGAAGTTTGAAAGTGTCCAAAAGCCCCCTTTAGAGCCTGTTCCGTACCGATAGGTCGGGAGGTTTGGAGGCGACCAGGCCAGATTGATGAAATGTCCAAGTTATTTTGATAACTTTTCTTAGTTGAGTGGATGACAAACTGTACTTTTCATTTGTAAGAAGTAGCTGAAGGCTACGGAATATAGATACGAAAGCCGGAGCCAGCAGGCTTAAGAATCATTAAAAGGCTCGTTGCATAGCCCTGAAAGGGCGGTAATAATTTAGCCAGGGGTGTGAGCCCCGCGTCAGGAGGTTATTGTAGAAATGAAAAAGTCCTGAAAGGGCGTAATAACATTAGCGGTTATATCGCCCTTTCAGTTATACCGTTCAATTCCAAATTAAGTTGCAAACATTTTTATATGTTTGCTTTCCCAGTTGGTAAGCCCGCATTTGCTTCTATGGAAGTTTGGGACGCCAACTGTTTTTTTCTTGCCTTCAGGTTTCTGCCGGACACCGGTGCAGTCTCTGTAATTGTCTCAAAACGGTGTTTCTTTTGTTCTGCGGTTTGTTTCGCTTTTTGCGTTTCTTCTTTTTTAACTGCCTGTTTTTGTGCAGCCTGCTGCCGGTGTTTTTCTTCCGTTTGTTCATCAAAAGGCTTACCCGATTTCAGTACCCCATAAATCACCTGCAGCAGCTTATGCATCACCACTCCCATGGCTTGCTTATGTTTCATGCCTTTGGCTCTGAAACGGGCGTATAGCGTAGTAAACATCGGGTTATATCTTACCGCTGACATGCCCACCATATATAACACGGCCCGTAAATCTCCTCTGCCTTGTTTGCTGATGTGATTGCCCCACATCCCGTCGCCGCTTTGTTTAAAGCAGGGATGAACCCCAAAATAAGATGCTAACTTTTTGGCACTCTCAAAACGAGCCACATCCTCTATTTGCAGTATAATGGCTACCGCACTGTCCAGCCCGATACCCTTTATAGCTACCAGCAGTTTTACACCTGCATCCTGCTGATATAGCTCACCCAGATAATCTTTACCGGTATCGATAAGGGATTGCTGGTGCAGTACTTCTGTGGCTGTTATGCTAATGAGATGTGTCAGTGCTTTGGCCGGTGGTTGCACCGGCTGATGGTCTGTGAACTTCTTCATAATGGCCGCTGATTTTTCCGCACTGATGCCCTTTATCTTTTCCAGTTTAGCCGCCCCGGCATGCACAATGGCCTCGGCAGAACTATATTTTACCAGCATCCGTAACAACCAGCCCGGCAGGCCGTTTCGGCAATACACCAACAGCGGCGACAGATTTTGATACAACAGCTTCTCTAACTGATTGCTAAGCTGTACTTTTTGTTTGGTCCACATGCGGATGCCAGTGATAAACTGACGGCCCGCCTGGTGTTGTTCATCGGTTGGTTTAGCCCTCTTACCATAGTCCACTTTTTCAGGATATTTAGCCAGGTAGGAAGCAATCGTAACAGCGCTGACGCCATCCGTTATCGTTCTGCGCAATAAGGCATCCCCGCCTGCCTTTACTGCTCTGGCATTGAGCCGGGCTACCCACAAGCCGCTGCCACTGCTGCTTTCAATACCTTTGAGCATCGAATGCCAGTTGTTCTCATAACCACCGGTGCTTTCCACGCCACAATACAGTTCTGCCAACCCCTGTTTTTGCCATAGGTCAATTATTTTTTTTAGTTCCCGGTGGCCGGCTGCCGTATCGCTTAACTGGAACAGTTCTTCCTGCACCTGGCAGTCCCTGTCCAGCAGCATAAAATCTGCATAGCCCTTACTTACATCAATTCCCAGATACCCCTTTGTTGTCAATGTAATTTCATTTAAATAGCGTTATAAAAAATCAAGCATCGCCTTGCCTTATAAATATGCGGCATTGATTGCCAGGTTATACCACAGGCGCAACTTGAAGGAGAAAAAACTGAAAGCCGGTATTCATTACCATGGGCTTTTTCTTCCTTGCCTCAAAGTTGATTAAGACACGCTTCTTTTTGATTTTTTATGCCCCCTAAATTTAAAAAACAAACATATAAGGTAGGGTGTCCAAAAGTCAGGAAATGGGGTTATCGCTTTTGAAAGTGTTCTTTCGCTTAACGACCTGATTTTGAATAAGATTATTAATGTTTCATTGCTTTAAATTTTTCATATAAACTGATGGAAGTGCTGCTTTAAAATTGATATTCATTTTGTCTGTGTCTGATTTGGTAAGTAAGGACAGCGATAATACAAATGCTGTAACATCATGCAGCGCATTGGTGGCCTTCCTGCTTTTATAAAAACCAAACAACGATTCGATGATATCAGAAGAGTTATGCCATACCGTATGACGATCCGGCAATTTTGTTTTCTTCTCCCTCAGATATGCTTTTACTTTATTCATTAACTCCTTTACCCGGCACACCCCTTTGTTTTTATATGCCCTGCATTTTGCCAGGCAGGTTGCTATTGTGCTATAAGACAACCCCTTTTGCTTCAACACCTCAAGCACCTCATTGACGATGATAAATACAGTGCTTAACTCTGCAATCATACAGCGATGTTGCTTTACGAAGCCGTATACCTGCTGCTCCTCCAAGCTTAAATAAGGGTGAATGCCCGGCATTTTTTCTGCCCACTTCACCACCCCTGACAAATTCATGAAGCGGGCCATCACCCGTTGTTTGGGCGGTAATAAATAAGCAGTTGGCTTCATCACTTCCTTAAACCTGCATTGAGCCATCTCCTTAGTAAAAGAAATAAATTCAGGAACTTCTTTATATATCTGCTCCACAAACAGCGCCAATTGATGCCCAACATCGGCTACCCGCTTCACTTCCCCTTTCTCAAAGCCACTTCGTAAATTACAGTTGCCATCACTTATTACATAAGCAGGCGGCCTGCCCATCTTTTCAGTCAGTGCAGCTACCTCTTCCTTTATAGCATCCCCATCCCAGGAGGGTTTTACTTGCAGGTGCAGTAATTCTACATCCTGCAAGCGCAATGCTTCGCTGCCCACCTTTTCTGCCGGTATGCTTACAGCAGCTAACATCCTTTCCTGGCCTACTATCATGCACTCATCCACAATGATCCCGTAATCCTGCTCACCGCTCCGCTCTGCTACGGTTTCATAAAGATGATAGCCTGCTTTTAGCACCCAGTTCTCCACCGAGCTTTTAGAAGGCAGTTCAATAAAGCCCCATTGTAGCCTTGTATCAAAATAAGAAAGCAAGCGGGTAACGCCGCGAAGGCCGCAACCGCCTTGCACATACATATTTACACTCATCGATATGAGCAACTCACTGTATTGATGCCACGGGATATTTTCAGAGGATAGCAGCCTTACAACTGCCAGATGCTTCTGCTCAGCGAATGTAGTTGTAAAGGCATCCAACTTCTCCCGCAAGGTTGCTTTGCCGGATTGTAGCTGGTTGACTTGGCTTCGTAATTTTCGATTTTCTTTACGCAGTTCGCTCATTGCTTTAACCTGTTTTGCCGATTTTGAAATGGTTGGTTTTGTGCTCATAACTGATTCACTTTATAGTAGTTAAAGCTACTATATTGAATTCACTTCTTATCCTTTTGGACACCCTACCCATCGGGGCACGATACCTTGACGACAATTTAGGGGATACACCCGGTTACGAATATCAAAACTTTACGTTCATTAGGCCGCCTGTTCCGATTCTTCGGAAATGCCGTCTTTTCATTTAAACCGAATAGGATTAGTACACTGTAAACTAAATTACTTAAACTTTTAAATTCCGGTTTGTGAGGACACCATAATTGTTTGGAAGAATACATTATAATGGAATTCTAACCCCGGCGAGGCAGCCTATTTGTAGAAATAGGGGAATCTTAGATAAGGCTTTGCTCCGGATGGAGCAACCCTATAATGGTTATAAATTCGCAAATACCAGGGTTGCTCCAGCCGGAGCAGAAAATCTTAGCGAATAGGACATTAGACTACTACAGATAAGTTGCCCCGAAGGGCAGAAAACCGTACCATGTACATCTTCCGATCAGTATTGGTGAGGACACAAACCAGGACATCCTCTAAAGTAATTTAGTTTACAGTGTATTAGCAAAATGAATATAGGGATTAAGGTCCTACCCTACAACATGAAGGTTTGCTTGCGTCATAAATCCTCGCTCCATAATCGTAATCATCCTCTCCTATATCAATATCTTTTCTTTACAGTTAAAGGCATATTAATACAAAAGCTCCGAAGCCTGTTGCCCCGGAGCTTTTTGCTATAAAATAATCCTTTTTTAAAAATCCAGTCCCAGCGAAAAATACCACATGGGCTTGCCTTTAAAAATACCATCCATTTGCCAGGCGGCATCCACTTTTACAAAATAACCAACCAGCAAGCTGCGGGCACCGAAACCGTAACCGCCGGCAAACGGGCCGATACCACCCGCTTTTTTCTGAATAGTAACCGGGCTGCTGGCATTGGCCTGGTAAATAGCGGTTGGTCGCTTTATGTCTTTGAAATTGAAGGTGCCTTCCCAGGCACTGCCTAAGTCAACAAACTGCGTAAGCTGAAAGTTACGAACGAAGGCATTGTTAATAGGCTTATTGAAGAAGGTAGCAAACACAGGTACTCTGAACTCACTGTTTATTACCAGTGCATTATTTCCATTGGCCACATTTTGCTGAAAGCCCCGCATATTTACCGCCAGCGTCTGGTACAAATAATTCTTCGTTGGGTCGGGGCGGTTGGCATCGTTGAACTTAGGACTAATCCAGCCATCTGTTCCGCCAAGGTAATAGATCAGCTTTTGATTCCCCCAGCTAAAGTCGCCTGCCGCACGTACGGCCCATATCAGGTTGCGGTATAGCGGTAGGTAGTGCCGGGCATCGAACCCACCGTTGAAAGTAAACTGGCGCTTTTGGCCATTGTCTTTATTCACCTGTGCAATACTTTCGATATAGGCCTTGTAGCGCAAGCCATGCCAGATATTCTGAGCAGCTACCAGGCTGTTATCATATACATATTCCATGCGCAGATTTACGTACCGTTGCGGAATGTCGGCAATAGAGGTATAGCGGCCACCGGCACTGATAGGAATGAATACCAGCCTGTCTACCCGGTAGCCCGCAAACAATCTCAGGCTCCTGACCACATCAAACGGATAGGAAACATTTGCCTGGTATAAATTAGTAAATTGTTTGGCAGGATACTGATTATTAACGAGCAGATCACTTTGTGCTGCCCGGTAGTAGATAGCACCCCAATCAATCCGTTTCCGAAAATTTTCGTAGGCGAAATAATATTCGTTATCCTTAAAGTTACCGCCTGGTTTTACACCGCCCGAAAAGCGGTAATCTTCCATCACATCGCTAATAGTGGCATTAAATGCAAAACTCAGATTGTTGCCATTGTTAAGCTTTATGGGTCCCTGTCCACCGGCATAGGGCTGGTAACGGGTTACCAACACACTATTGGTTACCCCGGCCAGTACCTGGTCAACTGAAAACTTCAACCGGTATTTGTATAGATGGGCCTGGCTTAACTGTGTTTCTGCCATCGTTGATCCGGCTCCCTGCTTACGCATCATGGCTGTACTGTCCGGCTTTTCATTTTCAAATTCGCTTTGGAAAATGTTGGTTGCCGCTTTAGCAGTATCTTTTTTCTGGTACATGTTAGCTTTCCCTGCAGCTATTTTTGCATTGTTCAGTATGGTTTTCATGTAGGGCGTGGGCCTCGCATTTATTTTCCGGTTGCGCAGTGCAACGCTATCCACCCGTATCTGGTATAAAAACTTAATATCGCCCTGGCGGGTTACTTCGCTCACCTGGCCAATATCGCCGGCTATACGGGTTTCCAGCAGGCTGCTTTGGTAGTTGGTTATCGGGAAGGTATATGTTGAATCGGAGGTAATAGCTACATAACCGATACTATCAGGCTCACTACGGTTCCAGGCCCGCAGGGTACTGTCCAGTTCCTTAGGTTCCGGATTCCGCAATATTTCATCTCCTATTATCATCAGGGTATCCACCCCTTCGGCTTTGGTGGTAAAAAAGCCTGCATACCGGTTACCAATACCATTTTCCGTGCTTACAAACGTAAAGTGATTGGTATTGTATTGGGTGGGATAGCGAACATCGCCAAACTTCATATTCGTAAGCTGTGTTATCTGGCGGAACCCACCCTTTTTCACTGCATCTACCAGAAAAACGTTGTACTGATTTTTAGAGGGCAGCGACGTATCACCACTTTTTACATTAACCCCCGGCCTGTTACTGGCGAAAATGATTCCGTATTTATTGGGAAAGGAAACAAAGGAACCATCCAGATCATCCCATACATCATCCGTTAACTGATCCACCGTTTCCTTATCTATTTTGTAGATGAACAGATCGGTATGACCATTTTTTACAGCGCTGATGATTAATGTATTGGCGTCCAGCATGTACTGTACATCCTGTACCTGGTCGAAAAAGCGGCTCAGATCCTGCTTTACCCTGCGGGCATTGGCTACAACATCGAACACTTCAAGCCAGATTTTATCATCTTTCCAATATACGTATGCCAGGCGGCTGCCCTTGCCATCCCAGCCCATAATGGGATAGTTTGGATTTTTTTGGTGCTTATAAACACGGGTACCATTTGCCACTAATACTTTACGGTTCACGTAATTCTGAACAAGCACCAGGTTATAGCGGCCTTTTTTATATTCGGCCACTGCCCAGGTATATAGCCGCCGGTTGGGGTTAGGTACAAAGCGATAATAATCGGTGTTTTTATCAACCTCTTCGGTTACAGCAATCCGGCCTTTGGGGTAAGCCCGGCGGCCCCGGATGTCTTTATAATACAGATCGCCTTCGTACTGCATAAAATCCCTCAATACCTCCTTAAATTTCTTTTTGGCAATCCGCTGGCTGGCAGCATTGGTATTTTTATACAAAATAGAGAGGTACATAAAATAAGTGACATTCTCTTTTTTGTACTGTGTAGCGATATACTGCCAGAAAGCATGACCAGCCACGTCCGGTTCTTCAAAAGCAAACTGGTAAAAGTTATTGTATTTGCCGCTAAGCATGGCATTGCGCAAGGCATCGTCCCAGGCAGGGCTCCAGTTTTCGGCTGCGTAGCTTACATAGCCATCCGTAAGCCACTTAGGTAAATCCAGCAGGGCGGCATTACCGGCCACTTCGCCAATATCATCGCCAAACAGCCGGTTATCTACCAATATGCGGGCTATCCCTTCCCGTATCTGGCGGCGCAGATCGGCATGGTTGCCATTAAAGTAAATAACCATTTTGTTATTCACCAGGCGGGTGAGGCCCCCCACATCCTGAATATTGTTGCCCAGCCCTACATTGGTGGCCTGCAGATCATCGTAACTGTTATACAGAATGATGTTGCAACTTCGCTGCAGGCTCATTTCGGTAAAGTTTTCGATGGAGGGCAACTCTTCTTCGGCTACCTGTAATACATATTTGGCCAGTTCCAGCCCGTTTTGGGTATGGTAAATATTAAAATTTTCAGACTGGTAAAACCGCCAGTCAAACTTATGATACTGAATCCGGTTTTTACCGAAAATAACGGAATTGACTTGTGCCTGTACGGGTTGGAAAAAAGAAAAAAGAAGACCTGCTACCAAAAAGAGGGCAACGGGTTTTCGCCTGGTGGGTACGTTCATAGTGATTTGCGCTTTCTGTTTTAGTCTGGACAATCGTTTCTTAAAAAAATGCAATTTGAGTTATTAATTTAATATTTCTGCTTTTAAAAATAAGTGTTTTTGGACGAGAAAGTTTAAAGTTTAAAGTTCAAAGTTTAAAGTTCTGATTTTTTTAACCAGGGCGGGGAAGCAAGTTTAAAGTTCAAGGTTTAAAGTTTAGGGTTCTGAATTTATAAGCCGGTAAATCAAATCAGCTATTTTCAGGAATTTAAATAGTTAAATGCATTTTCGTTTTAAAAAAGTACAAGATTTAAAGTTGATTGATTTTATGATGAAGTTCGATTGAAAAACTTTAAACCTTAAACTTTGAACTTTAAACTTTAAAACCATGTGGCAACTGCAATCTTTTACTTTTAGCCCGCTTGCCGAAAATACTTACCTGTTATGGAACGTAAAACGGGAGGCTGTTATTATAGACCCCGGATGCTATCATACCTACGAAAAATCAGCATTAAAAGCCTTTATAGAAAAACACCAGCTTTCACCTAAACTACTGTTAAATACGCACTGCCACCTGGACCATGTGTTTGGCGAAAAATGGGCAGCCGAAACCTGGAACTTAGTGCCAGCCATCCATACCAATGAGCAGTTTGTAATGAAGTTTGCCGAATCGTCCGGGCAAATGTGGGGTGTGCCTTTTACCAGCTATACCGGGCCATTTCATTTTCTGCAGGAAGGGCAACTGGTAACCCTGGGTGATGACGGACTAAAAGTGTTATTTGTACCTGGCCATTCGCCGGGGCATGTATGCTTTTACAGCCAGGCCCAACATTTTGTAATTGCCGGCGATACCCTGTTTGCAGGTAGCATTGGCCGTACCGATTTGCCGGGTGGCAACCACGATACCCTAATTGAACGCATCAAAAGCGAACTGCTTACGCTGCCGGACGAAACAATTGTTTACCCCGGGCACGGGCCGGCAACTACGGTTGGGGCAGAGAAAGGGAGCAATCCGTATTTGAGGTGAGGGCGCTATCCGTAAAAATCAACGGTTACGATGCGATAGCCGGGGCCACTCACAAAACCAGTGAAACGGAAAAAACGGCTTCGGTAGTTTTCCGTCTGTTTTGTTTAGTCTTGGCTTTAATTACGTTGTAATATAACCTTAAAACAGGCGGCGGAAAATACCTATACTGATACTGATTTGCTTATCATGCGAATCAAGAGTTGACATTCCTGGGTATTATTGGGCAGCGCCCAATTCTGTCGGTAGTATTAGCAGGCAATGTAGATATGTTATTGGGCAGCGCCCAATAACATAGAGGAAGATCTGTCGTAGAAGGGGTTGGGCGCTGCCCAACTAATCCCATCACTTTTGCTCATCCTAAGCTACCAACAGGATTGAGCTATGCCCAATAAATGCAACTACAAGGTTAGTTAACTGAAATATCCCTCAACCCCTAACTCGCATTATCTACTTACTTACCTGCGACAAGCAGGTTTCTAATTTGGCGGCAGGCAGGCACATTGCCCATTTGAATTTGGCATGAGCATACTGAAAAAGCAATCTTTACAACGCTACACTTCGGCGCCACAGCCCGGGCAAAATTTATAAAACGCTTTTAATTCTGTGCCACATCTGGTACATACGGTTACCGGTGCGATGATATTCTTAAATTCTGTTTTATTGATGGCATAAAATTCTTTGGGAATTTCATCAATAAAACGGCTTTCGCTACCCAGTTCTGTAATCAGGTATAGTTCATCTTTGGCACGGGTAAGGGCTACATAAAACAGGCGGCGCTCCTCCTCCATCAGCCTGTCTAGTTTTACATCTTTTACTACCCGGAATACCACATCATCCAGCCATATATCGGGGAAGCCGCCGCTGCCATCAGTAAGGCCAATAATGAATACCACACTCGCTTCCAACCCTTTGGCGGCATGGATGGTTTTGGCGGTCACTTTTAAATTATTCATCCGCAAAGCATCCCGGTATGGCCAGAACATTTTACTGCGGCGATACAACACCAATATTTCTTCCGGCGGTGTGCCGCCATCCAGCAGGTTTCTTACTTTTTCTATCATATAATCCACCCCATCAGCACCCGCTTCTTTAGCCCGGTAAATCTGTATTTTGCTGGGTGTTTGTTTATAGGCCCTGATTTGCTTATCAATCTGAAACTTGTTTTTGCGGATTACTTCGTTGCTGGCGCCTACAATGGTTTGTGTACTGCGGTAATTTACATCCAGCATCATCACACGGGCGCCCGGAAAGTGCTGCTCAAAGTTCACAATATAATCTACCTCCGAGCCGCGGAAGCCATAAATGCTTTGCCAGTCGTCGCCTACACAAAACAGTTGCGTAGCTGGTGTCAGCAGCAGGTCCAGCAGTTTCACCTGCAGGCTGTTCACATCCTGAAACTCATCTACCAACACATAGCTATAGCGCTGTTGGTAAGACTGCCGGATTTCGGGATTATTAACCAGTAGATGAATTGCCTGTATTACCAGGTCATCGAAATCGAGATACGATTTATTGATGCAATACGCCTGGTAGGCATTCATCAGTGGCAAAGCCAGTTCGTAAAACAGGCGTACCCGTTCGTGCTGGTGCGTGGCTGCTTTTTGTAATACATCTTTGGGAAGAATTCCATCCGCCTTTAGCATGGACAGCACCCGGCCCACGGTGCGCAGGAAATCTTTGATTTTGTCGCCATAGGTTCTGAATTCCTCTTCGTAACTGAGTGCCGCTAACTGCGAAATGGTATCCGTAACTTTCCCCATCACAATCCGGTCCATTGCCAGGTTGAACAGCGTTGAATCCTGTGTCATGGTTTCAAATGTTTTTACACAGGCCCGCCCGGCTAATTGAAACTGCTCTTCTTTATTTTGTAAGGCATAACTTTTATTGCTTACATGTTCCAGGTATAAATCAGCCTGTGGTATAAAAAAGTCAGGACGAAAATTGAAATCTTTAAAATTGACGGATGGCTCATATTCATATTTCAGGTTGTGCCGGTACAACCAATCGGCAATATCCCGTTCCGATTTCGATTTCACCCGTTCGCCCCGCAGCGTGGTGTACGTAGTCGTATTGGGATAACTTTTTGCCTGGATATTTTTATCAACAAAGATTTTATCTACATAAAAATCAAGAATGTACCGTTTTAGCTTCAGCAGGTAGTGTACATCCCTGCATTGCTGCAGCAGCATTTTGTGCTGGATATCACTGCTTATTTCCGGTGCAATGGTGGAGTGCATGTCTTCCCGTACTTCATCGGCCTGCTCATCAATCAGCAAACGAAACTTATTGTCGAAGGAAACG
>CBDFGC010000034.1:0-23660 GCA_965246935.1 Chitinophagaceae bacterium
AATATAGGTACGCTTGATAGGGGTAGCATAAAACCGTTTCAGCACCAGCGTTTGCCGCAGGCTAAAAAATAAAAAAGCAACCCCAAAAACACCGGCACTCAGCAGCGAAAATCCTAATTGCCCCGGTAATATAAAATCAATGGTTTTAAAATCCCGTACCTGTGCAATATCACGCTGGTACACAAAATCTTCTTTGGCGTAGGTGGGGCGGTTTGCATATTTCAGGTTACTGATGGTATCGGAAATGGCTTTCAGAATAGGCCTGAGTTGTGGCCATTTATCACTACCTGCCGTGCTGCTACTAAGGGTATAACGCAGTGCAGGTATAGAGTCTGTGTTTTTTTTAATGAGTAATACGCCGGCAATTCTTCCCTTTTCCTTATTCTCTGAAATCTCTGCGTCTGTTTTATACCGTACAATTCGAATACGGTTACTGGTTTTTATAGAATCAAAAAATGCATTGGTTGTATCACTGTTTTTATCAATGGCAATTTTATACACCGGCACACCGCCATTACCACCAATAAAGCCAAAAACTAAAATAAATATCAGGGGAAATGCCAGGCTGAACACCACGGCCGACGGACTTCGGAAAATGGCCTTGAGTGCACCTTTTGTGATTGCCAACATCGCCTTTACCTGGCTGTATTTTTTTTCTTGCATTTGATCGGTAGCCGTAAAATGGTTTGTGCCCAAAAGTAAAGCCTTGCTCCCAACTACAAGTCCGAAAGTTAGAAAGTCAGGAAGACCGAAAGACGGAGAGTTAGAAAGATGAAAAGTCCGGAAGACTATAGACCACAGACGACAGACAGCGAGGCAATCATTCATTATTCACCATTGACCGTTCACGGTTCTCATGCATGATTGACGATTCACGATATTCGCCATTCAAACTCTTAAAAAATGTGGGCCAGATACTTTCAGCATTAACTGAAGGGTGTGGCAATTCACGACATTCACTATTCACGATGCATTCTGTTTACCTACTTATCGGTAGCAATATGGGGAACCCGGCGGCTATGTTGCAACAGGCAGCGGATGCAATGGTGAAGCAGGGATTGGGAGAAATAATGACCGCTTCATCGCTATATCAAACAGCGGCCTGGGGAAAAACCGACCAGCCCGATTTTTTGAATCAGGCCCTACATTTGAAAACGACACTACCTCCCGAAGTATTACTAACGGAATTGCTGGCTATCGAAATACAAATGGGCCGCCGGCGATTTCAAAAAAACGATCCCCGCATTATTGATTTGGATATTATTTTTTATGACGACCTGGTGATGAAATCGGAGAGGCTTACCATACCGCATCCGCTGATGCACCTGCGCCGCTTTGTACTGGAACCATTAAATGAAATAGCACCCCACTTTGTTCATCCCATCATGAAAAAAACGGTGGCAGCGTTGTTGAAAGATTGTCCCGATCCGTTAGCTGTGAAAAAGTTTTCTGCGGTGCTGTAGATGCAAAACCTCACATTTGAAGGGCAGAAGAATTGCTTTTCGGGGCGGTTTTTGCTTTGCACCCACCTGCATGAATTATCATTTTATAGCGATCGAAGGAAATATTGGCGCCGGCAAAACCACGTTGACGCACCTGCTGAGCAAACGCCTGAATGCACGCCTGCTGCTGGAGCAGTTTGCCGATAATCCTTTTCTGGAAAAATTTTACGAAAGCCCGAAGCAATATGCTTTTCCCCTGGAGCTGTTTTTTATGGCAGAGCGGTATAAGCAACTAAAAGATGTGCTGCACACAAAGGACATGTTTCAGAGTATTACTATCTCCGATTATCTTTTTGCCAAGTGCCTGTTGTTTGCCAAGGTTAATTTGCCGGAAGAGGAGTTCCGGCTGTACCAGAAATTGTATGACATCATGCAGCCACAATTGTTACAACCCGATATTGTTATTTACCTGCAGGCGCCCATGGAAAAACTACAGCAAAACATCAAAAAGCGCAACCGTAGCTACGAGCAAAAAATTCCGGCCAAATATTTAAGCGATCTTTCTGAAATGTATTCCCAATACATCCGGCAAAGCAATTTGACAACGCTTATTATCAATACTTCTCATACTGATTTTTTATCCAATACGAATGATCTGAATCTTATTCTGGAAGCATTGGAGCAGACCTGGGAACCGGGTCCACATCATATTAATTTATAAAGATGAAAATAGAAATTGAATGGTCATCAAGCACAGGCGTCCGAAACCTTTATAGCGATCAAATGTATTTGTAGGAGCACGCCTTACTGCGTGTTCTGCATTTGGGAAAGGCATAATTTTTTTATGTAACCTGCCTTCCTGCTGAACGTGCCGCAAGGCACGTTGCTACAAAAACCATAATAAAAACAAACTTTTCAACAGGTTTCGAACACCTGTAGTTATCGACCTGTGATTGTATTATGGCAGTATCGTATTTTTCCTGTTTACTATTCTCTGCTCCACCTTATCTTTTCCTGTAACGGCGTATTGCGTTTTGCAGGTGGTTGTGTGTCTGCATATCCTACATATAATATCCCTAATACATGGTCTTCTTCCCGCAGGTTTAAAAAGTTTTTCATAGCTGGTTGCAGGGTTTGCTCACCGGTACTCCAAAAAGTAGCAATACCCGCTGCTGTGGCTGCTACTAATATGTTTTCAATAGCACAACTAACAGCAGCTATTTCTTCCACCGGCGGAATTTTCGGCAGGTCGCCACGGCGCATAGCCGCTACGATAATATGCGATACCTGGTTACCCATATTTGCCAGATTGTCGAAGGTGGCTTGCTGGTAATTATCCCCTGCATTTTGCTGGTACATATTAGCGTGTTGTTGGCAAAAGGCCGATACGCCATCATCGGAATACACGAAAAAACGCCATGGTTCCGTACGCCCATGGGTAGGTGCCCAGTCGGCCAGTTCCAATAATTGCTGAATCATCTCATCCGGAATTTTTTGCCCGTTCATTTGAGCGGCTTTAATAGTGCGCCGCTGGCGGATGGCCGTCGCTACCGCTTCAAACTGTTCATTCATAAACAGCGAAGATAAATTGTACCATAGCAAACTGTATTTATTCATCAATAAATCTCCCGATATCGTAATAAAATAGTTGGGGTAACTAAAAACACAAAGTTTTATTGCTCATTTAGTAGTCTTTCAAGCACTCTTATCTTTGCAGCATGAAGCAGTTCAACGTTCCGGTGGCATATCGTAGCCCGTTGATTTCGGCAGTGAAGAAGTTTAGGAAAGCGCAGGATAAAATGAAAAAAGACCTGTCACCTACCCTGCTGGATTTCGGACCGGTACAAATTTACCTGGCCCGCCATTTCGGATTTTGTTATGGTGTGGAAAATGCCATTGAGATTGCATTTCGTTGCGTGGACGAAAACCCGGGCAAACGTATTTTTTTATTAAGCGAAATGATCCACAACCCGCAGGTGAATGCCGATCTAACCAATAAAGGTATCCGCTTTTTACAGGATACCGGTGGCAAACAATTGATTCCGCTTGAATCTTTAACCCCAAACGACGTAGTCATTATTCCGGCCTTTGGTACTACGTTAAAAATGGAGGCACAACTACGCAATGCCGGCATTGAACCAACTACCTACAATACCACCTGCCCGTTTGTAAAAAAGGTGTGGAATAAAGGAGATGATATTGGCGAAAAAGGTTATACCATCATTATCCACGGCAAGCCAAAGCATGAAGAAACACGGGCTACCTTTAGCCACAGCGCTGCCATAGCGCCAACGGTGGTAGTGAATGACCTGAAGGAAACAATGGCGTTAGCTAAATACATCACCGGCGAAAAACCGGCGACGGATTTTTACCAGGAATTTGCAGGCCGCTACAGTGATGGCTTTGATGCCTCCATACACCTGCGCCGC
The DNA here is from genome assembly GCA_965246935.1 of Chitinophagaceae bacterium. Taxonomy (GTDB): domain Bacteria; phylum Bacteroidota; class Bacteroidia; order Chitinophagales; family Chitinophagaceae; genus JAZKFT01. The sequence goes on from CBDFGC010000034.1 coordinate 3,872, forward strand.
TTAGGAGTGATTAACCAAACAACCCAACTGGCTACTGATACGCAGGATATTGCTGACTATTTAAAGCAAACTGTAACAGATTATTATGGTTTGACGGATGAAAACCTGCATGAGCATTTTGCCGATACCAGAGATACCCTTTGCTATGCTACCAGCGAAAACCAGGCAGCGGTAAATGGTCTGTTACAAACTACTGCCGATATGGCCATTGTTGCCGGTGGCTATAACAGCAGCAATACCAGCCATCTGGCAGAGTTATGTGAAGAAAAACTGCCAAGCTATTACATTGATGCAGCCAGTAAAATATTATCAAAAAATCTTATCTCTCATTACAACTGGCGTACAAAAGAAGAATTGGTAACAGAAAACTTTTTACCTCCGAAACAACCCTTACAAATATTGATGACCAGTGGCGCCAGTTGCCCGGATGCAGTGGTAGAAGAAATTATTAACCGCATATTGGAATTTTACCCCGAGGCGAAAACGGCGGAGGAAGTTGTAAATACATTGGTATGAATGAGATTGAACAGCTTGTAAGCTATATGATGCACTGATAAACTTTTTCCTTGTCAACGCCATGATCCAGGCTGCTAAAACACAAAGGGCTTATGCCTCTTAAAACTTTTAAACGATGGTACGGACGATTATAACCCCGCAAAACAATACTCTTTCTTCTACTATACCTGACAGTCTGGTAGGGCGTAAATTGGAGGTAATTGCTTTTGCCTTGGAAGAGGAACCGGTAAACCAACCGGTTGCTGAGAGTAAAGAGAAGCCCTCACAGATGAGGGGATTTTTAAGTGCTGCTACTGCTGAAGTTATGCAGCAGCATGTAACGCAAAGCCGTAATGAATGGGATACCTTTTAGAAAGCAATGTGCTGATTGATTATGTGGCCGAACGCTTTTCACAGCAACAGTTGCAGCGCCTCGATACGATCGTGGATAGTGCCCTGGTGATTTCTGTAATTACCAAAATAGAAGTGCTGGGTTTTAATGGCGGTGCGGCGGAGATGGCTAAGATGGCGGCATTTGTGCAAGTAGCTACTGTGCTGTCGCTTTCTGATGATATTGTGGTGCAGACCATTGCACTGCGCACGGCACGGCGCATGAAAATGCCGGATGCCATTATTGGTGCTACCTACGGCCCTGGTGCATAGCTTTCCTCTGCATGTGCAATAACAAATTCCCTGTTGTGGAAGTTAAAATGATCGAAACGGCCTGTAAACGTAACAAGAACTTTATAATGATTCGTAACACTATTAGAATTATTAACCAATAACCTGCTTAGGTTTATTTTTTTATTATAGCAGCCTACAAATTCTTCTCTAATATTTTTACTTAATTCTTGTACAGAATCATTTAAATAGTGATAAATCAAAGGCATAGTATCAATTAATACTTTAATAATCTTTGCCTTCTTCTCAATAGTCGCTCCAAACGCTCGTAGTTTGTCAGCATAAAACCCTTGCTTATTCAAGTCTATAAATTGTGTTTTAAAATAAATAGAATCCGTTTTTAGGTTTTCATATTTAAACTCTTGTGCGAAGCAGTTGAAAATCATAGGAGTAAAAAAAACTGCTAAGAAATAAGCTTTACTCAAGCAGCTTTTATTTTTAAGGACTTTAGTTCCCCCTTTATAGTTTTCGACTGTATTGATTGTTGCAGTGTTTTCATATGTTTTATTATAAGTTAAAAACATATGATACGTAAGGAGAATTAGTGTAATACACGTAGGTGCTTTGCCAAGGGGGTATTCTCTTTCTTTAGGATCTGAACTAAATATTCTTCCGATTTTTGCATCATAGATTCTCGCTCCAAAATCATAATCATCTTCCTCGATACGTTGGTCTTTTTCTTTACCGTTAAAAGCATAACGATAAAAAAGCCGGCCTCAAATAATGAGGCCGGCTTTTTTATGCTGATAAAATCATAGTTAACTATTGCTGTACAAAGGTTTGCGTCTTTATGATTGTACCTGTTTCATTGTCAGTAAAGCGTAAGAGGTAAGTTCCGGCAGGCAGTTTTGTTTGTAACACCTGCAGGTTGTTATCGCCGGCAGCTACATAATGGGTTGCTGTGCGGATGGTTTGGCCTGCAACGTTTATAAAATCGGCTTGCAAGCGCAACGCTTTACCGGTGCGGATTTTTACAAAACCATTACTACTAACCGGGTTTGGATACAGGGCACTGATGCTGATGTTGCCGGCTTTGCCGAAACGGACATTAACTGTTTGGCAGATGTAGGTACTGCGGCCATCCACGTCGTACTGGCGAATGCGGTAATAGGCATTCGTCAACCCGTTTATTTTATTGTCAGTCATATTGTAGATACCCCCGTTTTGGGTGTTGGCTGGTACGGTGTTGATTACATTAAAGTTAGTACCATCCGTGCTGCGTTCAATTTCAAAATATTTATTATTTATTTCGGAAGCCACTTTCCATTGCATATCCACCTGACCTGCTTTTTGCGTGGCCGTAAAGTTGGTACAGACCACCGGTAATATCAAAGCCGTTGATGCACCTACTGCAAAGGCAGAAAAACCACTGTTAAAAGTGGCGGTAAATACACCGCCAACCGTGTTACCACTTGCCATAATGGCTGTGTAGGTAGCAGGTAGTTTTTCAGTATTTGCTGCAGTTGCGCCGGTGTAAGACGCTGCCGACGTTTTATACATAAAGAATGCAGAACGGTTTACATTGGAAGAATTTTCGATACCTGCAATTTCGGGTTCGGTAAAATAAAGGGAAACCGTATTCGTACCACTTAAGTTATTAGTTGTTGGCGTAATCCGTACGATCTTATCGCCCACCCGGTTAAAGCTGCTACCCTCCTGGTAAAGATTAAAAGCAGTATTGCCTGCTTTTTCAAGCGAGGCGCTTACACAACCATAATTAAATGCTCCCGATTTATTAATACGGGCTATAACATCTCCATCCTGCTGGCTGTAGAAATAGGCATCTTTTGTAGCAACCAGGTTTTCTGAAATGCTGCTGCCAAGTGTTGTTTCGATCTTCTTTGGCAGACCGGTTACGGTAAGATTATCAATCAGTACACTTACCGGCCCTCCTGCATTGGCATCATTGCTCCAGCGGAAAGCCAGGTAAAATTGCTGATTATTGAGTAAGCCGGGAAGTGGTGCATTGATGACACCGGTAGCCGGGGCCGCGGAAGCCAGACGCTGAACACTATCGGTTGCTAATTCTGTATAGTTTACGCCGTCCAGCGAATAAGCCAGCGCTACGTAATCCAGCTTTGGAAAATTCTCAGGATCATTTACATTCAGCGCAGCAGGATCTACTTCACCCTGAACGGTGTAATTAAATGCAATCCGCAAGTTGCTTAACCCTCTGGCATCTAAAGGTGTATTGGTAGCAATACGGGTTTGGCTGGCACTTAAATTATTATAGGTTCCACCAGGCAATGCCAGATTGGTTGTAAACAATTTACCAGTAATAGCAAGCTGATTATTGCTGATAGCCCATTGATTTTTACCGTTTGGTGTTTGGTTAGTAACGGCGTTAAATACGCCTTCCGGTATTTCTAATGTTTCTGTGAAGCCAGGCGGATCAGTAAAGCCATCCGGAGCTGTAAACGTTGAATTTAATAAGGTTACAGGGCTGCTGCCAATCACCGGAAGCACATCATCATCAGTAATGTTGATGGTGTAGGCTGTATTAACAGGATTAATACCTGTATTGGAAACCGTAAGCGTTAACGGTAATTGTTTCAGCACTTTCCACGATTGCATCGTTTTTAATACTAATACGTACGGTATCAACTTTAATAGTTGCACCGGTATTGGTAAAGGAAGTGGAAGTAATAGTATAGTCTTCTCCTAAAGTGGCAGTGCCACCTAATACCACATTTGCCGTTCCGGTTGCCGGAATCAGAACAGGCAGGTAAATCATTTTTTGCGATACACAACCAATACCTGTAGCTGCCCCTTCGCTAACTGTAGTTGATGGCTGCATCACAAAACCAAAAGTGGTAACGCAGGGAGATACAAACTGTGCACCTACACCTACAGCATACCAGGCATTGGTAACCGACTGCACCAGGCTGCTACAGGGATTGCCGCTAATAGCTGTTGCTATAGCTATTGATACGCTACGGGCCTCGGCGTAGGTTGCTGTCGCTGTAAGCATCATTTCCATTAGATAGGTTACATTTTCCGACACCTGAAAACCGACACCATTAACATTGTATACCTGGTTATTGTCATTAATGCCATCATCGCCGCCTACACGTACCAGCGCAGCATCGGGTCCGCTGCCGGCGCCACTACCGCAGGTAAGCAGGTAAAACCATTTATTTAATACACCACTATTATTATGCACACCGCACTCATCATTGGCAAGGGTAGGCGTACAATTCACATTTGTCCAGTATTGGCCACCATAGGTATCCGGATTACTGGCGCCTTTGGGATTATCCATATACCGCAGCGGGGCGCCAAAGCCAATCTGCTCACCTATAAAGAAAGGGTTTATATATTAATCCCAGTGAGTTATCCACCGAATCAATCGCAAAGTTTTCAATACAGGAAGCCCATATATCGCTCAGCGCTTCATTCATAGCACCGGATTCTTTTTCATAAGCCAGGTTACTGGTGCTGCTGCATACACCATGGCCGATCTCATGGCCACACACATCCAGCGAAGTAAGCGCTTTGAACCCGGTGGCTGCATTGCCGGAACCGTCACCGTATGTCATCACGCTGCCGTTCCAAAAGGCGTTGTCGTAAGCCGGCCCATAGTGAATGAAACTGCGTATAGATGTATTTTTATTATCATAGCTCAGACGTCCGTGTTTTTTTAGCCAATAATCATATACCTGCTCCGCACCCCAATGGGCATCCCAGGCAATATCATCGTTTTCTGCTTCCTGTGCCCCACCTTCACCCATACCCCGTTTGTGTTCGGCAAGTGTCCAGTTATTATCCACATCAGTAAATGATTTTGCCTGGGTGTAAACGCCCGGCAACGAAACGGGTGCACCACCTACCCCATTCAGGTCGTAGGTTTCTATACCACCGCCACGGGTATCATCCAATAAAACATAAGTAGCCGAACCAGGAATATAGGTAGGCTCGGTGGTTGGATGACTACTGATTAACGGTAAACCGGAATTAGGATCGTTGCCACTAATCTGTTTTACCTTAATAACACGGTTACCGGCATAACGGGTAGCTACCGTTGTGTTTACCGAAGCATGATGAATAATCGGGTCCCGTAAAATGATTTTACCGGTCTGGGCTTCTACATAAATCCAGTCACGGCTAAGCGGTTCGGCAGCATAAATATTAAATTTGTAAGCAAGATGAAGTTCAGCAATACCGGACTTGGTGAAATCTTTTACAATTACCAACCGGCCTTTTGGCAGGTATTCATTTAGTTCCTGTTGCAGTTGCTGACGGGCACCGCTATTCGTAACCCTGTTCATCATTTCCTGTACCTGTTGCCAGGCATATTTTCTTGCATTAATCCGCTGCAATGCCACCGTAAGTGCCTGCTGTTCGGTAAGAGCGGCACGTACATTCAATGATGCAGGAACTTCATAATACGAACCTGTCATCAACACCGCGTTTTCATCTTGTATAATGGCTTTATAGGTGCCATATTCTACCGGAATACCCTTAAAATACTGCTGCCACTCCTGCACCTGCACATGCGGCGAAGGATTTGTAACTTTACTATTCCGCAATTCATCTACCCCGGGCTTTAGCGATAAATATTGTATCAATTGTGGTAAGGCCTGGCTTCGGGAAACCACACCACCATTACCAAACTTAATAAGCGCAGGTGTTTCCCGGTCGGCAGAGAGTTGTACATCGGCCACCCGGTGGTCGGCTCTTATCCTTTGCAGGATAGCTTCTTTTTGCACCTCCGTTTTTTGTGCATACAAACTGCCGGACATAAAAACAGCCCCTGCCAACAGGAGCTTACTAAAGTAGTTTTGTTTCATAGGAAGCAATTACGTTGATTAGAAAATTTGTTAAAAATAGTTAACGAATTCCTAAGCTACGAAGCTTCATTCGGTAAAGTTTGCTATTATTAAATACCTATAAGCTAAATATTTTTAACTCCTGATTCCGGTTTGTGAGGACACAAACCAGGGCAATTTCTAAAGTTATTTAGTTTACAGGATACCAAGTTTATTGCGTATTCAACTTTAGTCTCGAAGCTTCGTCCAGCGCAAATTGTAGCTGTTGTTCTTCCGTCAGATCTGTATTGTCAAGTTCTATTGCATCTTCAGCTTTTCGTAAGGGGCTGATCTCCCGGTTACTATCAATATAGTCCCGCATTTCCAGGTTATTTTTCACTTCGTCAATACTAACGTTTGGGTTTTTGGCATACATCTCTTTAAACCGGCGTTCTACCCGCACTGTACTATCTGCTTTCATAAAAATCTTTAGCTCTGCATCCGGAAAAACAGTGGTGCCAATATCCCGGCCATCCATTACGATACCTTTTCCCTCTCCCATATTACGCTGTGCTGCTACGGCAAATTCCCGTACTTCTTTTATAGAAGAAATCTCACTAACCTTTTCGGCTACGACCAGGTCGCGGATCACATATTCTACATTTTCACCATTTAAGTGCATTTCACTTTGGCGGCTGTGCGGGTTGTAAATAAACTGCAGATGAACGTCCTGCAGGGCATCCTCCACTTCTGCTTTCTCCGTCCAGTCGATATGGTTGCGTAAAAAAAACAACGTGATAGCCCGGTACATAGCGCCACTATCAATATACACATAATTCAGTTCTTTAGCCAATTGTTTGGCCAGGGTGCTTTTGCCGCAGGATGAAAAACCGTCGATAGTAATGATGATCTTTTTCATGAGAAGGAATAGCTGCAAATAAAAATAAAAAACAGCAGCCTGTAGCTAAAGTTGCCAACGCTCCCTGAGTTGGCAACTTTTGAATAATACCGCAAACAAATTAGTTAATCACACAATTGAACTTGCTGTACATGCTTTCAGCAGGTTGCTACGAAAAAATTCTTATAAAAAAGTTGCCAACCCCGTGAGAGTTGGCAACTTACATTCATGCAACTATACCTTAATGAAAGTAGCGATTACATCTCTACTGTTTTTTCCTGTTCTACTTCTTTCAACGTGAATTTGATTTTCTGATTATCCTTATCCAGATCCGCAATTAACACATCGCCATTCTTAATAGTCATGTTCAGTATTTCTTCCGCTAAAGGATCTTCCAGGTATTTTTGAATAGCCCGGTGCAATGGCCTGGCGCCAAACTGACTATCATAGCCTTTATCTGCAAGAAACTCTTTTGCTTCCGGGGTCATCTCCAGGTTGAACCCTAATGTGTTCATGCGTTTCAGCACGTTCTTCATCAGGATGTCAATAATGTCGAAAATGTTTTCTTTCGTCAGGTTATTGAAGATGATTACGTCATCAATACGATTCAAAAACTCAGGGCTAAACGTACGTTTTAGTGCTTTTTCAATTACTGCCTTGTTATTCTCATCAGCATTTTGCTGGCGGGTGGCCGTAGCGAAACCTACACCATCTCCAAAGTCTTTCAACTGGCGGGCGCCAATATTGGACGTCATGATGATCATGGTATTTTTGAAGTTCACCTTGCGGCCCAATCCATCTGTCAACTGACCATCATCCAGCACCTGCAACAATATATTATATACATCCGGATGTGCTTTTTCAATTTCGTCCAGCAGAATGACACAGTAAGGTTTACGACGTACTTTTTCAGTGAGCTGTCCACCTTCTTCATAACCCACATATCCGGGAGGGGCGCCAATTAAACGGCTGACACTAAATTTTTCCATGTACTCACTCATGTCAATCCGTATCAGGGAATCCTCGCTATCGAACATGTAGCGGGCCAGACTACGGGCCAGTTCGGTTTTACCAACACCAGTCGGGCCTAAGAAAATAAAGGTACCAATTGGTTTTTTCGGATCTTTCAAACCAACCCGATTGCGTTGAATAGCTTTTGTTACTTTGCTGATCGCATCTTCCTGACCAATTACCATGTCCTTCATATCATCGCCCATACGGCGAAGTTTTTCCGTTTCGGCCTGTACCATCCGTTTCACCGGTATGCCGGTCATCATACTTACCACTTCGGCAATGGCTTCATCATCAATGGGATAGCGTTTGTTTTTGCTTTCTTCTTCCCATACGTGCTTAGCACTTTCCAGGTCTTCAGCCAGGCGCTTTTCCGTATCCCGTAATGATGCAGCTTCTTCAAACCGCTGGCTCTTTACTACTTTGTTCTTTTCCAGCTTTACATCCTCAATCTTCTTTTCCAGATCAAGGATGTTTTGCGGTACATTGATGTTTTTCAGATGAACCCGTGCACCTACTTCATCCAATACATCGATAGCTTTATCCGGCAGCAAACGGTCAGTCATATAACGATCACTCAGCTTTACACAAGCATCAATGGCTTCATCACTATACGTTACGTTGTGGTAATCTTCGTATTTGCTTTTTATATTCGTCAGTATCTGGATGGTTTCTTCCACACTGGGCTGCTCAATCATTACCTTTTGAAAACGACGATCCAGGGCGCCATCCTTCTCAATATACATACGATATTCATCCAGTGTGCTGGCGCCAATACATTGCAGTTCACCACGGCTAAGGGCCGGTTTAAAAATATTACTGGCATCTAAAGAACCACTGGCGCCGCCGGCACCAACAATGGTGTGAATTTCATCTATGAACAAAATGACGTCCCGGTTCTTTTCCAGTTCGTTCATAATGGCCTTCATTCTTTCTTCAAACTGGCCACGGTACTTGGTGCCTGCTACCAGTGCTGCCAGGTCGAGGCTGATAACCCGTTTGTCGAATAATACCCGGCTTACTTTGCGCTGCACAATCCGCAGGGCCAACCCTTCCACAATGGCCGTTTTACCAACGCCTGGCTCACCAATTAAGATCGGATTGTTTTTCTTGCGACGGCTCAGTATCTGGCTCACCCTTTCAATTTCCATTTCACGGCCTACAATCGGATCCAGGCTACCACTTTCGGCAAGCTTGGTGATATCTCTGCCAAAATTATCCAGCACCGGCGTCTTGCTTTTTACATTAGCCGCCTGCTGCCTGCTGCCTTTTTGCCCGGCGCCATAATTACCCTTCCGTTCTTCGTCAAAATCATCATCATCATCGCCGGAGTACTCTGACTTGGTTGTCGGGCCTTCGCCGCTACGCACCATTCCCAGGTCATTCCGGAAGGAGTCGTAATCAACATCATACTGCAATAAAATCTGGGTAGCTACATTTTCTTTGTTCTTCAAAATGCTGAGCATCAGGTGTTCGCTTTCCACCAACGGGCTTTTCAGCGCTTTAGCTTCCAGCACCGTTACACGGATTACCTTTTCGGCCTGTTTGGTAAGCGGCAGGCTGTTGATGTTAGCAATGTTCTTCCCTGTTTTATCTTTTACGGCCAGTTCTACTTCTTTACGAAGTTCATACAGATCTACATTAAACTGCTTCAGCACTTTAATGGCTGTGTTTTCGCCATCTCTTATCAGGCCCAATAAGAGATGTTCTGTTCCGATGAAATCGTTACCCAGCCGAAGCGCTTCCTCCCGGCTGTAAGAAATGATTTCTTTTACGTGAGCTGAAAAATTATTGTCCATGGTTAGTCTCCGTGTTATTATGTGGTTAATATAAAATACGTGTGGGCATAGCATTAAGTTGTGTGCACTGTTCAGGATGAATGCTGTCTACGTTCATCAAAGCCGCCGTTATAAAAGTATCGGACATTTTCCAAAAACGAACAGCAGGTATCAGAAATATATTTTAAAATACCGGATAAAAAGAAACTGCTGAAAAATGGATGGGAAAGCTGATTTTTACTTTCTTCACAGAAAGCTTTAAAATTACGGAACATTTATGGCGTTCAAAATCAGTACCAAAGAGAAATTTCATGAAATACAGGTGTTGGAACATCAGTTGTCTGCAAATGTGGCAGCAGACCTGGAAACCACCTGTACAGATTTGCAGCAGGGGCCGGTGAAAAACATTATCCTGCAATTAATAGCAGTGACAGATGCAGCACCAGCTGCTGCTGAAAAGCTGGTACTGCTGCAACAGCGTTTTTATGAACAGAACCTTTCTTTTATTATTTGTGAACTGACACCGGAACTGGAAACCCTGTTGGATGATCTCGCCCTTTTGGAAACGTTAAATGCGGTACCTACCCTTAGTGAAGCCTGGGATATGGTACAGATGGAGGAAATTGAAAGAGAGTTTCTGGAATAATTTGCCAATGCGACAATGTGCTGATGTGCTAATAAATGTAGCACTTGCAGATGAACAGGCAGATGCCTTTTACACAAACCATTCTTCCTCAATTACTTACCCATCATTGACTACTATGATCACTTATTTGCATTATTTCACTCGCATCATTTATTAGCACATTGGCAAATTAGCACATTAGCAACTATGTTTGGCGTAACCATATTAGGAAATAACTCAGCGCTGCCGGCTTTCAACCGGCACCCGACTGCACAGGCCCTTACGTACGATGGACAAATTTTTTTGATTGATTGTGGTGAAGGCACCCAATTTCAGATTGCCCGGTATAAAGTGCGCCGCAGCCATATTAATCACATTTTTATCTCTCACCTGCATGGCGACCATTATTTTGGACTGGTTGGATTGATTACCAGTATGGGCCTTACGGGCCGCCATCAGCCGTTGCATGTGTACGCCCCGGAAGGCCTGGAGCAAATTATCCGGCTGCAATTATCCGTGGCATCAGCCTATCTTCCGTATGAATTACATTTTCATGTACACCCTGATAGCGCCGGCGTTTTGTTCAGCGATGGCAGGATTGAGATAAGTTGTTTCCCGGTGAGGCACCGCATTCCCTGTACCGGATTTTTATGTAAAGAGTTGCGAAAACCCCGCAAAATAAACATGGTAAAAGTGCAGCAGTACGCTATTCCCACATCGGAATTTGCCAACTTGCAGGCGGGAAGAGATTATATATATCCGGACGGAAACAGGATATCCAATGCTGAGCTGACCGTGCCGAATCCGAAAGCAAGAAGTTACGCCTACACAGCTGATACCATGTATGAGCCTTCCATTACGCAATATTTTCAGGGCGCCGATCTGCTGTATCACGAAGCTACTTATTTACATGAACTACACGTAAAGGCCGGCCAGCGTTTCCATGCTACGGCCCGGCAGGCAGGAATGATTGCACAGCAGGCAGGGGTAAAGCGATTGTTGATTGGCCATTATAGCAGCCAGTACGAAACAACGGATGAACTGATGGAAGAAGCGAAGGAAGTATTTCCCAATACAACCGCTTCAGTAGAAGGCGTAACCTACAGGGTTTGAACTAAACACTCGAAATCGTAAAAAAGTAATCTATTTTGAAATAAAATTTGTTTTCAAAAAAATTGAATAAATATATATATTTACACATTCCCATTTATAGCACCCTTTACTATACTCGTAGTTAAATATTCTTCAGTTCGTACTATACACCTTTGTCAAGGTTCTTCACACTTAAATCTGTTAAGCAAGTATGATATAGTTATCGAATCACTATTATATAGCCTCAGCTAAACCTAATAAATCCCATCTAATGTATCATAAACTATCTTTAATAATCAGCGTATGCTTACTTTTTAACGGCTTTTTGTTTGCTCAGTCAAAAGAAATCAAATCTGCTACAATTGTAGATTTTGATGAGCCTTATGAATTCCTCATAATCAATAGTGCTGATATTGGCGAGGATGTAACTTTTCTGGTAGATACACTTATTGCGATAAAAAGTAAAAAAGGGGATGACATTAAAGCTTCCGAATTACAGGAAGGGCAGGAAGTTTCAATTGTCTGGGAAATAAGAGATGAGAAACGAGTAGCTATAGAAATTAAACTCCTTACTGAACCAGAAATAGGAAGGAAAAAATTCACCGGCCTTTTTGAAGGATATGATGGAAATGTAGCCTTTATTGATGGTAAACAGGTACAACTTAATAAGGGAGCAACCTTTAAAGGAGAAAAAAAAGGAGAAGGAAAAATCAACATTGATTTTATAGGATTCAAGGATGACCTTTTAAAAAAAGGTTATTACATGAATGTTAAAGGCAATTTACAGTCTGATGGTATTATACATGCCGATGAAATCATTGTTAGAAAAAATACGGCAACTAAAAGTGATGAAGAAATTATTGAGCTTGTAAACAAAGGATTTAGAGGTGATGGGCTTAATCAATTACAAATTTCCGGCGGGATGCTTGCCGCAACCAGCAATCTGCAAAATGCAAATGTTGTTGTTGGAAATGTAACCTATAAACTTACCAACGATATAAAGCTGCAAGGCTATATCAACGAAATCGGGTATAAGCTTATACCTGAATACACAAGTAGTCCAGCCTGGCAAAAGGAAAATCAGAAGATTGATTTTAGATTTTATGTTGTTCAGGATGACATTCCAAATGCTTATGCCTGGCCAAATGGGATGGTATTTATTCATACTGGACTGTTGAAAATAATCAAAAATGAAGCTCAACTTGCTTTTGTGTTATCTCACGAGATTTCCCATGTGCTCTACGAACATGGGAGTGCCAGATATGAAAAGAGCGAAAAAATAAAAGATCTCGTTGGCTATGGTAAAGGTGCCATAGAAAAAGCCGGATCAATCTTAACTGGGGGAATTAAGTTACCAACACTTTGGGGTAATAAACCAAAAAATCAAACTTCTGCAACTTCCACTGGAAAAGGTGAGTATGAATATTATGCTATGATGCAAAAAGTATTTGGTTTAGGAGGTACAGGTAGTAGTGTAACTGCTAAAGTAAGTCAATCAGATAAATTATTGACAGTCGCTTTAAATAAAGCGGCAGAAAAGATAACACCAGATGCACTTTCAGGTTTATTTGGAAAAGACCAGGAAAATCAGGCAGATAGAGTAGGTCTATACTATACCCAACTGGCCGGCTATGATATCCGGGAAGTGCCTAAATTCTGGATAAGGATGATAGAAAAGAATGACGATCCAACATTTTTAAGCAATATGGCTGACGGGGCAAAAGCGCTTATTCAAAATCCACTGAATAATTTAGGCTTAGGTTCCGATACAAAATCTCAGCTCTTAAACAGCTCCTCAACAATGTTAGTGAACAACATTTTTAAATCGGTGTATTCATCCCATCCTATAAGCCAAAACAGGCTTAAAAATATCAATCAGCTTTTAACATCTACCTATAAGACTAAAGATTATATTTCCATGAAAATTGGAGAAGATGAGTATAAAAATCAAATGAGTGGATTATAGTAACAAGTGTCAGTGATATACTTTTTCATAAAATGATAAAGAAAATTATCCCATTAGTATGTTTGTGTTCCTATGTACAAGCTCAGCAAGTTTTGGATTGCAATATTTCTAAAATCAAATGGATTAACGATGCTCAAGTGAATACATGTAAATTCATTCCACCAGTTATCAATTCGGAAAATATAACAAAAATTGAGTTCGGGGATATTGTTGATGTCAATTCATCTACATACCACTGTTATTATGTAGAAAATAAAATTTGTAACATTAATGATTGTAAAGAATGCAATGAAAAATATATCTTTCAACTAATGTTATCCAGTAAAAAATTTATAGCTCCTACTGATGAAACCGAACCAGTAGATAATTGCGGTACTACACTAGTTAATATACCTTATACTTCAATTATAAATCCATATAATCCAATTATAACCACTGTACACGACAATCAATTTTCAATAGTCAATTATACAGTCAAAATTTATAGGAAGTTTTATAATAACACAGGACATTTCCTACATCCCGGCAAAGTTCAACGAACAATTATTAGAAGAGGAGATGATATTTTTGTTGTTACAATGGGAGATGGTAGTGGGAGATACAGTGAGTTAAATAAAAGCAAAGCCCCGGGTGTTTGGAATGCGGTCGATCAGGAATTGATAAACACCTTGAAATGTAAAAAAATTAGTTCTTCCCTTTTCCTTTTTGATGTCTCCGGCAGTATGAGTGAAAACAATAAATGGGCAAATGCCAAGCAGGCTGCTACTTCCACATTAGATCAAATATTTGATGAAGCTAGTAAAAATAATAAAACACCTTCTATTGCATTGATGTCTTATTCTGGCGGGTGTGTTGACAATCCCACCAGTAAGTTACTTGATTTTTCAAGCGATAAAAGCACCATAAAAAATGCTATCAATAATAACTTGCCAGCACCTAATGGAGGTACGCCTACGCCGCAAGCCATTCAAAACGCTGAAGCCTATTTAAAAATCCAGCTTCAGCAAAATAACCAATGTGAGGGAGACCTTATTATACTTACCGATGGCCAGAGTTCCTGCGGAGCCATCAGGCCACCAGGTACTTACAGTTTATCCATTAATTCCAAAGTTTACACATCCTGCCAAACTAATAGCACAGGCCTCCAATTACGTTATCAAACCATAGGTTTCGATATTCCGCCTGGTTCAGATGCTGAAAAGGATCTCCAGTATTTATCATCAACCCACGGTGGAAGATACTTCCATGCTGATAACCTAACAGAACTGAAAAGAGCGTTTGAAAAGATCAGCAGGGTTTTTGTGCCCATTGAAACTATGCAATCCAGCACTATGGTTTCACCTGTAGATAAATTAAAATTTAAAGCAGGTATTGATCTAATCAAATCAAGAAATTATGATACAGCCTTTTCCGTTTTTAAAAGGTTTACCGGAACCTATCCTGATGATTCTGCCGGAATGTATAATTATGCCCAAATGAGTGAAGCAACAGACCGGTATAAACTAGCATCAACCTATTATTCAAAATTTATTCAGCAGAATCCGGAAAGTCATAAGCGCAAAGAAATTGAAGGATCTATTCAAAAAATGGATGCATATTACAATGAATACTTTCAATATCAAAAAGAAGTAGTAAAAAAGGACTTAATTTTTTTGGATGATCATTTCAAGAAACTAATGAATGGTCAAAGCATTCCGTTGGCAAATGAATTTACAGGCTTCGTTTTAGAAAAATCAGTTCAGTATGAAAAGTTACCCGATGTTTTAGGAGTTACCGATCTACAAATTACAGAGCTTTGTAAAGAAATAACATCAAGTTTTAAAACCGCTCAACGCAGGATTAACGGAAATTCTAAAACCTGGGATCAGGACGCTATTCCGGTAATATCTGTCTTATATTTAAAATTTGAAAAGCTGAACACTGCATTGCAAAATTTACAGCCTCAACAATAATAATATTCCGTCTTAAAGTTTGAAAAGGCTTATGCAGGGTATTCATGTAAAATTATACTATTGCTCATAAAAGGTATGATTAGTTTTCACATTTGCATAAATACCCTACAAAGGAAGTAAGGTATCCGTTTAAACCATCCGTATAAAAACTGATGCTGTGTGTTCATACTACTTTTAATTACATGCTATTTTTTGTAGCAGTTCTCTGCATTTAGGTAACTCTTTCCCGATATATGAAATATGATTATCGGGGCGTAGCAGTATATAAAAATTTGTTTCGTTCTCAAATACAGTGGCAGGGATTTCTTTGAAAATATATTTTTTTATATTTATTTTTATATCATCCAATTGCTGGCTTTTGTTTGTTTCATCACCGCCAAAAAATAAAATTTTGAAACAAGGTTCGGATAAGTAATCAAATACCGGTTTGCCATCAGAAAAAATAAAAAAGGGCATTCTTACTCCAGCCTTGATCTTGCCAATAGAACTGGAAATAATTAAACAACTATCAGAATACCTGATTCCCGTTTGAGAGATTAATGGAAAAATCTGCTTTTTTACAAATGGGTTTTTAACAACCCAGCCAATGATTCTTGCAAAAAAATGTAACCGGATAAAATTCCAAAATGCATTTCTGCCTGCCATCATATCAAACATCCTATCCGTTGTTTGCAACAGGTGTTTTGCATTTTCACTTCTTTCAGGATTATACGTTTTTAAAACCTGCGTATTTACTTCTCCCTTTATTGTACAGGCAATTTTCCAGGCTAAATTGTAAGCGTCCTGTATGCCTGTATTCATTCCTTGCCCACCGGCAGGTGTATGAATATGAGCGGCATCACCCGCTATAAAACATCTGTTGTTTTCAAACGAATTGGCTTTGCGGCTATGCACTTTGTAGCTGGAAAACCATAATACTGCTGAAAAATCTACGGGCACAATTACCTGTTGTTTAATGGTGTCTTCAATGTCGACAAATTTGAACTGTTCAGGTACGTTTGTAGCCTCCGGTAAAATGCCTACAATGCGATAATGCCCGGCACCTTCCATCGGAAAGAAAAGAATAAATCCTTTTTTTATCATGAACATAGACAACGCATTCGTATTGATAACAGGACTTTTTAATTGCACATCCGCCACATAAAATATTTTGGGAACGGTATCGCCTTCAAAAGATAAACCCAGTTGATGCCGCATTAAGCTGCTTGCACCATCGCAACCTACCAGGTATAACCCTTCTACTTTTTGATCTTGTCCATTGCCATCTTTATAGTAAACGGTTACACCATTATCATCCTGCTCAAAATGACTAAAACTACATTTCCATTGAATTTCTTTTCCGTTAATAGACAGATAATCAACCAATATTTTCTCTGTTTTGCTTTGCTCTAAAGAAAGGGCATACGGAAAGGGGCTTAATCCTTCGCCCAAACCGGAAAGGTTAACGGCAGCTTTTTGTTTCCCCTTATAAAATAAATTCAAAGCAGTAGTGACTCGGCCTTCCTGTATTGCCTGTTCGGCAATGCCTAATTCCTGAAAAATTTCAAGCGTCCTTGCCTGTACCACAACTGCCTTTGACAGCGGCGTAGTTCCTTCATTTTTTTCAATGATGATAAAATCAATTTTGTAGCGCAGCAACTGAGAAGCCATGCTCAACCCTGTTGGGCCAGCACCTACAATGATAACCTGGGGTTTTACTACATTATTTTGCTCGTTCATATTGCTGCCAGATTAGAAATTGTTCTGCCGGTTTTACGCACCGGTTCGTGTCTCCAGGAACCGGAATAATCGGATTAAATAAATACTACATTTAAGAAGTAAAACCTGAATAGTGCAGGCATTGATATGTGTAATGCCTAATGAATTGTATCTAAATCAAAAATGGTCATTCCGGTTCGTAAGACATGAGCCGGTGCGCCGGTGTAAGACTATTTTCAAACTCCCTGCTTTTTTGTAAAGTTGTGTGTTTCGTGAAAAGGGTTGACTTACCGTCAATAGCAGCAGTCTTAATAGAATTAAGTTTCTATGTAGCATCGTTAAATAACAGTCATTTTGATGATTTCACCTAAATTCAGGGCTTTGTGTTATTGATTATATTTCCGTCAAACCCAATTGCACAAGACCCAATGTTTTACGGAGTCTCTACATTATTTACCCTCTAACTCCTTTAGTCTATTCTTCGCTTCTTCATACATCGGGGTTATTTGAAGTGCTTTTTTATAAAACGTAATAGCGTCTTCCTTTTTGTTCAGTGCAAGGTAAATATTGCCCATTGTAACCAGTATTAAATCCTTGTCAGGAAACTCATGAACGTTGTTTTCCGAAATCACCTTTGCATCCTCATATCTTTTCAGTGTTAGTAGTTGCTCTGCAATAAAATTCATAGAAATCCAATCAATATAGTAATGTGCCGAATCAGTTTTCATTTTTCTATATTCAGCAATAGCTTTTTCAACACCTACTTGTTCAATATAAGTTTCCATTTTTTTATGCACAGGTTGTTTCAAGGTAACAGGCTTGTTATACAATACTTTGTATAAATTGGCTGTTATACCAAAAAAATCGGTTGGCGAACTATTACAGAGTATTACCACTAAACTTTTTGTTGAAGGAATTCTTCGGATAAAAGAAATAAATCCATCGGTCATTCCTAAGTGAAAATTGGAAGCAATACTATCCGTATTTGTATATTTAAATTGTTTATTGAACCATCCGTACCCATACTGCGCAGGGCCTATACCGGGTTTGAGCATTTCAGCAGTCAACTCTTTATTAAGTAACGTGTTATCTGCTAAAGCCATATGAAATTTAAAAAGGTCTTCTACCGTTGAATAGATATCGCCGGTACCCATCGTATTTGACTGGTCTCTGAAATCCGATGAAGTGTAACCACCAAAACTGTAATCATAACCAGTTGCTCTGTTGGGTATAATTTGTGTGTGATAATAACAACCTGAATTATTCATTTTTAGTTTTTTAAAAATATCATCAGACATGAGTTGAGCATACGTTTTTTTTGTTACCCTTTCCATTATATAGCCCAAAGTAAAATACCCCCAGCTACTATAGGCATAACTAGTGCCCGGTGCAAAAGCAAGAGCTGAGTCTATAAATATTTTTATATAATTTTCCCTGGTAAAATTTTGACGACTTATTCTTGGAAAAAAGTATTTTATAATATCATAATTTGGTATGCCGGAGGTATGGGTAAGCAATTGCCTGATTGTTACTCTTGCAGCAGGCTTATTTTTAAATTCAGGTAAATAATTTTCAATAGTACTGTCTAAATCAATTAATCCCTTTTGAACTTGTATCAGCGTCAATGTTGCAGTAAAAGGTTTTGAAATAGAGCCAATCATAAACTTTGTATCTGTATTGTTAGGGATATTCCATTCCCTATTGGCGAAGCCAAAGGCATCCTTATAAATAATTTTCCCATTTTCAGCAACCAATACTGCCCCATCAAACATATTATAGTTATGATATGTCTTCATTACTTCCGATAACTTAATTTTTTTCTCCTGTGTAAACCCTATCTGTCCAATAGTTAAGGTGATCAGTAGAATAATAATTTTTTTTGAATACATGTTCTGTTAGTTAAGAGCAGGCTATCATAGGTTACGTATAATGATCAGGGCTTTGTGCAGATAGGTAAAATAGCGTTCCGTTTGCCCGCAATAGCTGATGATTGAAAATATATTGCTAAAGTTTTGAGAAACGTCAGCCGAAACATTGAACCAACGATAATCAGAATTATAAATGCTAAGTGGCTTGCGCCAGCCGCCATCATGCAAAACCGTATGTTGTGCAAAGTATGTCCCGGTTAGCAATTCTCAATCTGATTGAAGCTGTGCAATTCTTGTCATTACGGTGTTTATCCATGCCGAATCTGTTTCGGTCACAATAATGGTTTTGAAATTGTGTCGTTGCCCTTCTATTTTTACACCTTTTGAATCATCAACATGAATGTCAATATTGAAAATTGGTAGGTATTTTGAATAACTTTTTGCCTTTTCTCTTAAAGTTCTGTCATGGATTTTCTGATTAATAATTTTGTCCGGTTTTACACCATATAAGAAGAATGTCCACCAAATTTTAGTTGTTGAACGAAACGAGGTCGTGTAAATGTAGATTTTGTGTCCGTCTGCCTGTAAGTCTTTCATTAATTCTACCGTACCAATGCGAAATGTTTCTAACCCAAAATTTTTGTGCAGTATACTTTTCCGCCTTGTGTCGAATTTCTTTATTCCTGGTATTAGTGTATTGTCAAGGTCAAATGATATCGTCACAACATTGCTTGAGTATATTGTACAACTCGCTAATAAGTATACCCTGACAAAAATAGTTGAAAATCATCTTATTGAAAATCAGTATTTAATACAGGCAAAACGTCCTATCAATTGATTTATAATGTACGGCTTTTTAGACTGATCTAAACATCCCATTCATCATGGCATTACCCTAATGGGTACTCATTCCTCACATCTTTAATTCAACATCTCCTTTACAAACTCCGGCATAATATATTTCCAGGCAGCTTCAT
>CBDFGC010000035.1:0-17705 GCA_965246935.1 Chitinophagaceae bacterium
CGATATGGTCAGCCTGATGAAAATGCTGCAGCCGCAACAACAGTTCCGGGAAAAGTTTTTGATGAAGACAGGTCAGAAATTCATTCCCGTGAACCTGGAGGATATTGCTTACTTTTTTGCAGAAGATAAAAGAGTATTTACGATACTGCACGACGGTCGCAAATTTATCTGGGACGAAAGCCTGGATAAGCTGGAACCGCAACTGGATCCCAAAAAAATGTACCGGGCCAACCGGCAATTTATTATCAGTCACCGCAGTGTGGAAGTGGTGCATGCCTGGTTTAAAGGAAAATTGAAACTAATGCTGAAACCTGTATCGGCAGAAGAGGTAATTGTAAGTACAGAAAAGGCGAATTTATTTAAGGCCTGGATGGGGAGTTAGCGAAAATATTATGTAACGTCTTTCTGAAAAGTTAGAATCAGGCAGTCAGTATCCGTTTTAACTCATCCATTAACACCTGAACTTTTTTCGCTTTGCCAATTTTGCTAAATAATGTTACCTGCTGAATGGATGTTCCGTTATCAATCTCAATCCGTATATCAGTTGGATTGTCAAGACCGTTTACACGCCGTAATGTGTTAAATCCAATTATGCGTTTATACATAAACGTTTTCCTGAATAAGCCTAAGTAAGATTTCCCGATTGTATGCTGAAAAGGATTTAGCAGAACACGTTCGCCCCAAATACCAAGGTTAGCGATGCCGGCTATGAATGCAAATAGTCCGTAATATTCTTTTTTAAACTGATTTGTATTCACCATGCCAATCATAATATAACACCCGAAACCAAATAAAGCAATTGCAAGAACCAGGTTGATTGTTTTAATGGGTTTTGATACGAACATGCCATCTTTTTGCCGAAACATTATGAAACCGGCCGCTGCTGTTTCAATGGCGTTGCGCCTGTTATCCGTTTCCGTATCTGGCTGATGTGCTACCAATAGTTTTTGTATAAATGGAACAGCTTTTTGTTCGAAATCAATAAACGGCTTTGCTGTTTTTTGATGGCCCATACTCAGTTGAATGCCTTTGCCATATGGGTTCTTCTTAAGGGTGAGCCGGTAATAGCCACCTGTAATGGCGCCGTAGCTCAACTGATTTACAAGGGCAACATTCTCTATCTCATGAAAACTAAAAGATTTCCCGGTGCCAAACAATGATTTGTAATATACTGTCTGTGTGTTGCCATCCAATATCACCCGCCTGCTGCCTATATAAAAAAACGGAAGCACAGATATAAGAATCGTAACCAGTATGATTATCACCGGTTTTATTTCCAGCAGATCAAATGCAGCAAAAAAGGTAAAGCAAAGGCAGGGGAAGATAATTAATAGCAGGTAGCCCACCTTCTTCCACATTACATTTGGACACACGGTTATTGCATTGCCATTAATAATAAATAGTGTCTTGTTCATAGTTAAAAGCAGTAGTAATTTTATTTTGCGCAGCTTACCTTGTATTTCAACTCGCCATCCAGTTTGGTTTGTATCGTTTTATCCTGTGCCTCAAAAAAATAATCCAGTGATATGGTATTAAATTGCTTTACTGACATGGCAGGTACTGTTTCATCAATCATCTTTTCAGATGATTTTTCCGTATTTACATTTCCATACACAATGGTTTCTACATAAAGCGATGTACTGCTGTTGTTCACCAGGTAACAATGTTTTCCAGGGTTTAGCGGTACATTGCCGGTAGTGGTTTTTGGGAAAACCAGTATTTCTTTTGAAACGGATCCACATTGCAATACTACATACACATTAGGAAATATCTATTTATTAACAACGATAAGAATGATTGGCAAAATGACCGCTATGCTTTTCAGACTTTTTTTGCCCCTTCCGTTTCCCGGCAAAATGAAAAGCGGCTGCAATTAATACAATCACTGTCCGGAAGATAATCCGGTAAGTAGTAGCAGAGATGGTCATACAATAGCATTTTTAGTTGGCTGAAGGATCAGGCCCTGATATCCCTGTTTTCATAAATTGTTTTTGCTCCACCTTCCAGCCCTGCCTCTACCATCTTATGGGCCAGTTGCAGGGAAGATACCCCAATGTTAGGGTAAATAGCGGCCACTGGTTTGTATAACATTCGCATGATTGAATAAAAAGCATTGGGTTCCTTTCTCGGCGTATCCGGGTAAATGTATCCGGGCCTGAACAGATGTGTTCGTCCAAATTGTAGGCTTAATAAATAATTTTCTGCGATGCCTTTTTCTCTGGCAAACAATATACGGCTTTTTTCAGATGTGTCGGCTCCTTGGCCACTCAAAAAACAAAAGTTGCAATCCGGGCTGTTTTGCTTTAATGTGTCTGCAAAAGCCTTCGTATAATCCACCGTTATTTTCCTGAATTCCGCAGCTGGTACCTGGCCGGTGTACACCCCGACACAGTAAAAGCAAACATCCTGGTTTTTAAAGTGGTGCTCCACAGTTGTATAGTTCAAAAAATCAGGATGAGTAACTTCAATTAGTTTAGGGTGCGTTATGCCAGCAGTACGCCTCGAAATAGTGGTAACTTGTTGCACATCTTCTGTTTTCAGGCAGGCTTCCAGCACCAGTCTGCCAATCATCCCGGTACTTCCTGTAATAATGATGTTCTTCAATTTGATCTGATTTATGTGTTATCTGCGGTAACGGGCTAATGTAGTGTGGGCTTCAAATAACGATCTTTTTATTTTGTACTGCATTAAAACAGGTTGCGGAAAATACTTGACTGGTTTATACTGATTTGTTTATTGCTAATTGTTCATTGCCCATTTGAATTTAGTATTATACCTGCTAAAAGTCGGTTTTTTTAAGAAACGCTTTGGCAGAGATTTTGAAACTAACTTAAATATATTTTTAGACAAGTCTAAATTATTGTTTTCTTTTACCGAAAATTCTTCGTTCATGGCAAAGCTGTACTGCTGCTTACTTTTTATATCGTTTCTCCAAAGTTCGCTTTCCCAAACTATTACCGGCAAGGTATTACATAAGAAAACCGGTACACCCCTGTCTTATACCAGCATTGAATTCGGTGACAAACAAAAACCTTTGATTTCGGATTCGGCCGGTAATTTCCGGCTAATAATGCAAGACAGTGCTGCCATGAAATTAATCATAACAGTTACCGGATTTTACCCGGTACGGTTAACAGTATATCCACCCGATACCAGCCTGGTTATTTACCTGGAAGAAGCAATAGGCCAGTTAGAAGAGGTAGTCGTAACCGGCGTTGGCACAACTGCAAAAATCAGGAGTACGCCCATTGCTATTTCCGTAGTTACCGCAAAGGAGTTTAGCTACCATGCCAATGGCAATGCCATCGATGCCATTGCCCGTAACATTCCCGGCCTGCAATCGGTAACTACCGGGCCTAATGTTTCCAAGCCCTCTATTCGTGGGTTGGGCTATAACCGGGTACTTACCCTGTTTGATGGGGTGCGGCAGGAAGGCCAGCAATGGGCTGATGAACATGGCATTGAAGCCGACCAGTATAATATTTCACGGGCCGAAGTAATTAAAGGACCGGCCAGCATTTCGTATGGCTCTGATGCAGTGGCAGGCGTCATCAACCTGATTCCATTTGTGCCAACACAACAAACCAAAACCGTAAAAGGCGATGTGTTGCTGGAATACCATACCAACAATAATATGGCAGCCTTTTCCGCAGGCCTGCACCAGTTTAAAGGCGATGTTTTTTGGGTGGCACGAGGCTCGGCTAAAACGGCTAAGGATTATCGAAATCCGGTAGATGGCCGGGTGTATAATACCGGGTTTAGAGAGTGGAATGGGAGTGCATCAGCCGGGCTTAAAAAAAGCTGGGGACAATCCTATATTGTCCTTACCTCCTTTAACGATCAGCAGGAAATTCCGGATGGTAGCAGGGATTCTACATCGAGAGCATTTACCCGGCAGGTGTATGAAGCGACAAAGGACGACATCAACCACCGCCCCCGTGTCAGTACATCCAGGCTCAGCAGTTATCGCATCGATCCCCTGCACCAGCACATCCGGCATTACCGGGCTTATAATAAAACATCGGTAAAGTGGGGAGCCAATACCATCAATAACATTCTGAGTTTTACCAAAAACATCCGGCAGGAATACAACCATCCAACATTTCCACAACAGGCAGGCCTGTACCTGGTGCTAAATACTTATCAGTTTAGCACTACTTATAACACAGCATTTAAAAACGATATTCATCTCACTACCGGCATAAATGCTATGTACCAAACCAGTACCAGCAAAAACGGCACTGATTTTCCGATACCGGATTATGCCATGTCCGATGCCGGCATTTTCCTCCTGCTCGAAAAGGAATGGAAGAATTTTTCCATTAGCGGTGGCATACGATCCGATCACCGGCAGCTTCGCTGGAATAACTTTTATATCCGTACCAACCCTGCAACCGGTTTTGATTACCATATAATCAATACGGCTGATACGGCCAATACAACCCTTGCCTTTGATCAGTACAGCCATCATTTCCGGGGCATTAGCGCAAGCCTTGGTTTTACGTACACCATCAGCCCCCGTTTATTTATCAAGGCCAATATTGCACGGGGCTACCGGTCGCCCAATATCACCGAGGTGGGCGCCAACGGTTTCGATCCCGGTGCGCATATTTACTATATTGGCAACCGGTCGTTTTTGCCGGAATGTAACTGGCAGCAGGATATTGGCGTTTTTTTCAATATGCAGGGGCTGGAGTTTGGTTTGGAAATATATAACAACACCATCAGCAATTATATTTTTCAGCAAAAGCTGCTGGATGCAGCCGGGCAGCCTGTTGAAATAATTCCTGGCAACAGCACGTATGGTTATCAGCAGGGCAGGGCAAGGTTGTATGGCTTTGATGGCACAGTGAAATATAAACCTTCCGCTGCAAAATGGCTCTGCATCAGTGGCCTTATTTCGTCGGTAACCGGCATTAACAAAGATGCGGCATCGCTCAAGCAATTTGGCAGCGATGCAAAGTACCTGCCCCTTATTTCGCCGCTGCGAATGCAGGGAACAGTACAGGTAACCTGCCCTTCTAAATCAGTATTGATTAAATCGCCTTATATTCGGATGGAAGCCGACAGGTATGCCGTTCAGAAAAAATATTATGCCGTGCAGCAAACGGAAACAGGCACACCTGCCTATCAGTTAATCAATGCAGGTATCGGTTGTACGATTAACAGGCAAAACAATGCATTGGCAACAATAAGCATCAATGCAGAAAATATTTTTAATATTACCTATCAGTCGCACCTCAACCGGCTGAAGTACTTTGAAGATTATACTTCCTCCCCCAATGGCCGCTCCGGCATTTACGATATGGGCCGTAATATCAGCCTGAAAACAGTATTTAATTTTTAATTCTCAATAGGCTAAGGTTGCCAACTTTCCAAAAGTTGGCAACCTTTGATAGCACCAGGGAAAATGCTTTGGGCGTTGCCCCGCCAAAATACAGAGCGGGGCCGGGCTATCCACTGCAATCTTTTTGCAAAAACCGGCAAAAAGGATTTTCGTTTCTATCCCTAACGTACCTGCAACGTTCATCATCGACTGATACTTTTGCTACATTTTAAGGTTGCCTACGCCGGAAAACCGGACAATCTTTACCCAAGCAACTTCTTTTTACTGATCACTTATTACTTTTTACTTATCTCATCCCTTACTTTTATCGCTTCTAATTTTAAACTACTATATGCCGGAGAATATAAAAAGGCAGTTTTTAGATTTTGAGACACCCATACGTGAACTGCTGGAACAAATTGAGTCCACTAAAAAACTGTCGGAACGCAACCCAAAAGTTGATTATACGCAGGTAATGACCCAACTGCAGCAAAGCGTAATTGACCGGCGGCGGGACATTACTCAAAAGCTCACCAGTTGGCAAAAAGTACAGCTAAGCCGCCACCCGGACAGGCCTTATACCCTAAAGTACATTGATAAAATGTGCACCGAATTTGTTGAGCTACATGGTGACCGCCGCTATGGAGATGATAAAGCAATGGTGGGCGGTTTTGCAAAGCTGGGAGATGAAACAGTCATGATGATCGGGCAGCAAAAAGGCATGAATACCAAGCAACGACAGGAACGGAATTTTGGCATGGCTAACCCGGAAGGTTACCGCAAAGCATTGCGGCTAATGAAACTGGCAGAAAAGTTTAACAAGCCGGTAATTACGCTAATAGATACACCCGGTGCTTTCCCGGGTATTGAGGCGGAAGAACGCGGACAGGGAGAAGCCATTGCCCGTAACATTTATGAAATGATCCGGCTGCAGATACCGGTTATTTGTGTCATCATAGGTGAGGGGGCCAGTGGTGGTGCATTGGGTATTGGTGTAGGCGACCGGGTATTGATGCTGGAGAACAGTTGGTACTCAGTAATTTCGCCGGAGAACTGTAGTACGATTTTATGGCGTAGTTGGGCACAAAAAGAAATTGCAGCCGACCAGTTGCGGCTTACTTCCGAAAAAATGCTGGGCTTTGGGCTGGTAGATAAAATTGTACCTGAACCACTTGGTGGCGCACATTGGGATTACAATGAAGCAGCAAATAGTCTGAAGGAAGTGTTGGTTCCGCTGGTGGCGGAATTAAAAACAATACCGGCTGAAGAGCGGATCAACCAGCGCATCGAAAAGTTCAGCCGGATGGGTCATTGGGAAGAAGTGGAAATGGAATAAGTGTTTGGGTCTCCGGTAAACGTAATGGAGTTGGTTTTTGGATACATGATATTTAGCTTAATTAAATTCTATTTTATTGTTTAAAATACTGAGCGGGTGAACCTGATAATTTATAATTTCACTAATTATATTAAAAAAATATCTATTTTAATAATAAACACCAGTAATCGTTTTTATATTTTAATCTTTATTAATAATGATCCAATTGAAAGGCGTAGGCGTAGCACTGGTTACGCCGTTTAAAAAGGATGGAAGTGTGGATTGTGATGCACTGGAAAGAGTAATTGATTATGTTACAAAAGGACAGGTAAATTACTTAGTGGTGCTTGGCACTACCGGCGAATCGGCCACGCTTACAGAGGAAGAAAAACTGACAATCATTAATTGTGCGTACGAAAAAGCGGGCAACCGGGTTCCGGTTGTAGTAGGTATCGGCGGAAATAATACGCAATCCATTATTGATACCATCAAGCGCTGGCCGTTGGACAAAGCAGCTGCTATACTAAGTGTGAATCCCTATTATAGCAAGCCTTCGCAGGAAGGCATTTACCAGCATTATGCAGCCATCGCAAAAAGTACGGATAAGAATATTCTTTTATACAACGTGCCGGGCCGTACCAGCAGCAATATCAGCGCCGATACTACCTTACGGCTTGCCCGTGATTTCCCGACTATTATCGGCACCAAAGAAGCCAGCGGCAATATGGTGCAGTGTATGCGGCTGGTAAAAGAGCGGCCTGAAAACTTTTTATTACTCAGCGGCGACGATCATTTGACATTGCCGCTGATTGCCTGTGGTTTTGATGGCGTTATTAGTGTAGCTGCCAATTGTATAGCCTCCACCTTTACCCAAATGGTACACCGGGCAATGGAAGGTGATTTTAAAACAGCCCGTAAAATTCACTATAAAACGCTGGATATTCTGGACCTGCTGTTTGCGGAAAATAACCCAGCCGGTGTAAAAGCTTTTATGGCCGAAATGCACCTCATCGAAAATGTATTGCGCCTTCCGCTGGTGCCTTTAAGTGCGGAGTGGCATGAAAAAGTAAAGGCATTGCAGGAGTAACGGCGTTTTTAAAACTCGAAATTTATTGATGTTCAGCCCTTGTAGGCTCCTAATCCTATCGGCCAATGCCATTAAGACAAAGGTTATCCATCCATTGCCATTGGCCCCGCCTACCGCAGGCAGGTTTAGGGCAATGTCATTAATTTAAGCCCCATCGGGGCTTTCTGTTTGTAGAAAACAAAGAAACAAAGGGAATCATTGCCACGTAGTGGCTACCCCTCTTCTCTGATTAGGTAGCCACTATGTGGCATGTACCAACATCATTGATGTCTGTTTTCTACAAACAGGTTGCACCTACGGCGCATAGCTGCTACTACAATTCCTAACTTAATGACATTGGCCTAAAGCTAACGGCAATAATACAACAAACAGCTTTGGCGATACAAACAGCTTAGCTGCCTTCACTAATTATTACAGATAATCTTAATAAAAAATCCCTTTTCAATTTCTGAAAAGGGATTTTTTATAAAAGTGTTTTAGAATATTATACCAGATTAAAATTGACTGAGGAAATTGCTTAGGCCGCTATATTGAATTTGCTCCCTGCCTTTTGCTAATTGCCTGTTTGTTTCTGGTATTAATGTAGGGTTATATTGTAATGATTGCCGCCAATGGTAAGCACTGCCTGGTTATCGCAGTTGCCATTGCCAAAATTCAGCCGGGCATCCGTTCCATTACGGTCAATTTTTACAATACCGCTTTCAATCCAGTTACAAGTGAATTTTTTATGCAGTGGCGTAATAATCACCCGGCTCCAGGTGCGGGTATTACCGTTGCGGAAGTATTGCCCGGTTCCACCACCGGTTACATCAAACTCATCATCCAACGGGAACAGGGGGGTGCCTAAGCCGGCTGTTTGTGCACTAGTATGGGTAGCATCCCATTTTACGTAATTACCACTGGGTTTGGTAAGCTTTCCGTTAATCACCGTACGGGTAAAAACACGAACCGCACTGGTACTATTGTTGGCTACTTTGTGCCTGCCTTCCACATGCACACTGTCAATGTAATAATTATCAAACGTAGTAACGGCTTCGCTGCCCGGAACAATCAGGCGCCCGCTGTAAACGGTAATAATTTTTCCACGGCGGGTGTGGCCATCGGGTCCGGTACAGCCGGTGCCAAAATCAATAGTCACTGTTTTAGGAAATACACCTGGTGCGGCAGGTACACGGGTTACGGTAAAACAATGATTACCGGCAGAATCGATCCTATTCGTACTGCCCGGATCAGTATCACCAGCGGTACGGCCAAACACCCCAATGCCGGTACCAATCCCTACCTCATCATCTGTTCCCATGACACTCACAAAAACGTCATCGTAAGTCATGTCAGCCTCGGCATCATCTTCTGTTGCCAACTGTGTCTCGGCATCCGACACCGGATCGTTAGCAACCGGTGAATTGTCTTTTTGGCAGGCAGTAAAAAATAAAAAAGCAGTAAGCAGTGCAGCAGCAAGGATTCCCGTGAACCGAAGGTTTCTTTTCATAATCATGTTTTAAAATGTAAGCGACAGACGATGGATCATTAACGTGGTTTAACAAAGGCGGTAAATTAATTTGTGCAGGTTTTTTAACCCGCCGGCAGGGTGCCTCTATGTGTATCTTCCGGACATCCGGACTTTTCTGTCTTCCGGTCTTTTCTTCTTTCTTACTTTTAACGGCCAAACATCAAATTACGCATGAAAATTCTGATACAATATCTAAAGCCTTATAAATGGATGGTAGCCCTGGCGTTGTTGCTGGCGGCCATCAACCAATGTTTTTCATTGTTAGACCCATACTATGCCGGTAAACTGATTGACCTGTTTGCTACTCACCCCAAAAGCTTTGATAAAGCCGGTAAAATTCCCCGCAGCCAAAGTCAGTTTGTATGGGGCGTATTAACCTACCTGGGTATTTTGGTAGGCGTGGCTATGGTGAGCCGTATCGCTAAAGCATTTCAGGATTATTTCAGCAGTGTAGTGATTCAAAAATTTGGCGCCAGCATATTTACTACCGGCCTGCGGCATAGCATGCAATTGCCTTACAGCGATTTTGAAGACCAGCGTAGCGGTGAAACTTTAAGTATCCTTACGAAAGTGCGTACGGACACAGAACGGTTTATCACCGCATTCGTCAATGTGGTTTTTGGATTAATCGTGGGAATTGTATTTGTAACCATTTATGCCTTTACCCTGCACTGGAGTATTGTGGTCGTATACCTTGCCGGTGCTTTAACGCTTAGCTGGCTTACCAGCATCCTTAGCCGTAAAATAAAAGGCATCCAAAAGAATATTGTCAAAGAAACAACCGCCCTTGCTGGTACTACTACCGAAAGCCTCCGAAATATTGAGCTGGTGAAAAGCCTGGGCCTTACTGACCAGGAAATAAAACGGCTGAACAGCAATACCTATAAAATTTTAGGACTCGAATTAAAAAAAGTAAAAAGCATACGGATGCTCAGCTTTGTACAGGGCACATTCGTAAACATGCTGCGGCAGATCATTGTATTTACCCTGTTGTTTCTTATTTTTAAAGGGAAGCTTACGCCCGGCCAATACCTGACCATGGTATTTTATTCTTTCTTCATATTTGGCCCGTTGCAGGAGATTGGTAACATCATTATTACTTACCGGGAAGCAGAAGCATCGCTGGAAAATTTTGAAAAACTGATGAAGCGAAAACCGGAACAAAAACCCGCCTCACCCAAGGATTTTGGCGATATACACCGGCTGGCATTTCAGCAGGTATCTTTCAAACACCAATCGGCGCAGCAACCTGCATTGAACAATATTACATTTAGCGTAAAGGAGGGCGAAACCCTTGCATTTGTAGGCCCGAGCGGCAGTGGCAAAACCACACTGGTAAAGTTGCTGGTTGGCCTGTACCTGCCGCAAACCGGCAATATTTTGTACAACGGCATTAACAGCAACGAAATTGATTTTGATAAACTGCGTACGCAGATCGGTTTTGTAACACAGGATACCCAATTGTTTGCCGGTACCATCCGGGAGAATATGCTGTTTGTAAATCCAACGGCTACGGATGATGAAATTGTTGAAGCATTAAATAAAGCTGCCTGCTACTCCTTGCTTTCCCGTGCCGACAATGGCATCCATTCATTAATTGGTGAAGGCGGTATTAAAATTTCGGGTGGGGAAAAGCAGCGGCTGTCTATTGCCCGTTCGCTGCTGCGGCACCCGCACCTGCTGATATTCGATGAAGCTACTTCATCGCTGGACTCATTGACCGAAGAAGAGATTACGAACACCATTAAAAAAGTATCTACCGAAAAAGAGCAGATCACTATTTTAATTGCCCACCGGCTAAGTACCATTATGCATGCCGACCGCATTTATGTATTAGAAAAAGGGAACATAGTAGAAACCGGCAGCCATGATGCGCTGCTGAATGAAAAAGGATTATATTATGCCATGTGGCGCCAGCAGATCGGGGAACGGAAAAAAGAGAAAGCCGTGGGTACGTTAGGATAAGGAGCTAACTGGGACTGGTTGCAATTCTTGTTATAGATACGGGTTCATTAATATTAATCTTTAATGGCCGCATGAACCGGGAGATGTTGGCTTATGCCGATAACAAAATGTAAACTATCAGGTTGCGTCTTTTTGAGAATGGGGGAAATACTACTTATTTAGTTGAAGTAGGTTCGTTCTATCTTTTAGGTAACCCGACCCTTGCTATTACCTCATTTGCTTTTGCAAGTTTCTCAGGAAATAAATTTTTACCTCTTAAGCGCTCAAGTGATTTATCAATTTTTACAATCGGTGCTTTGCTTTTATTTAATTTTTCAATTCTTGTCATGGTATAAATTTAGTGAAATTTTCGTTTAACCAAAAATGCCTCATATTCTTTTCCTTTTTCGAATTCCTGTCAGCTTTCATCACTTAATCCAAATACATCAAAGTCTGCCAGAATTTCTTCAAGATTTGCAGTAATACCCATTCTATAAAGTCGGGTTCTTGCAGTGCTGCTGCCTGTAGCATATATCCAGGAATTTGGGTACTTATCTGAGAAAACATATAAAGTTGAAGCAACAGTTGTTAATACTTTTTGACTGTCATTATTATTTGTAATAACTGTATCATCAATTGAGTCATTTTTCTTGTCATAATCACCAAAAGCAAGATTGTAAATATCGTCTTCGAGTATTTGTGTATAAACTATTAATTTCCTGATCCTACCTTTTGGCCCTTCACTTGTAAATTTAAAAAAATTCGCTTCGCCTTCGGTGACGTACTCATATTTGGGTAATCTCATACCGTGTTTTCCACGAATATAAATGAGAAAGGGCCTGTCCTGTTTTTATTATTGTGCTTCTTTGTTACCGGAAATTTCCTCGTTCGCAATTTTAATAATTGTGGCCGAACTTATTTTAATGTCTTCTTCTGTTGTCATCCAGGAGGATACACTAATCCGCATAGCAGTTATTCCCTTCCATACTGTGCCACCGCACCAGCAGGTTCCATCGTCCTGAATTTTCTTAATGATGCGGTTTGTCAGTTCCTTATCACCAAAGGAAACGAGCACCTGGTTAAGCGTTACGGAATTTAATATATGAAACCCCGCCTGCTGCAGGTTGGCGGCAAATAATACAGCATACGTACAACAGCGATCTATCAGATCAATTACACCCCTTTGCCCCAAAGAATACAAAGCGGCCCAGGTTTCAATACCCCTTGCTTTTCTTGATATTTCCGGCGTATAAAAATAAGGTTCCGCCTCAACGGAATCAGGCAGATAAGCAGCGCTTACTGAAAGAGCTTCCTGCAATTTTTTTGGATCCTTACAAATAATTAAGCCGCTATCATATGGTACATTTAACCATTTATGCAAATCAACCGCCCACGAATCTGCGAGTTCACAACCATCTGCCAACTCCCGTCTTGTGGGCGAAACCCTTGCCCACAAGCCAAAAGCCCCATCGATATGTACCCAGGCTCCTTTATCTTGTGCCAACCCGCAAATGTTTTTAAACGGATCAATGGCGCCTGTGTTTACATTACCTGCCTGTAAACAAACCAGGGTTGAATCATCTAATTCGGGCATCTGTTCAGGAATGATTCTTCCTTGCTCATCGGTCGGAACTTTTATAAGATTGTCGGCTCCGAAGCCTGCAAAATTTAAAGCCCGCAGCATGCTTACATGAACTTCTTCGCCCACTACAATACGGATAGGTGGGGCGCCATTGATGCCTTTTGCCTTACTGTTCCAGCCTTTGCGTTCGAGGAGGCTGTGCCGGGCGGCCAGTACACCACAGAAATTGGCCATGGTAGTTCCGGTTACAAACCCCAATGCTGATTGCTCCGGCAATTGTAACAGGTTCAAGAGCCAGTTACCGGCCACTTTTTCTACTTGTGCAGAAATAGGAGAAGACACCTTTAATGCGGCATTCTGATCCCAGGTACCGGCCAGCCAGTTAGCCGCTAAGGCAGCAGGCAGCGTACCGCCAAATACAAATCCAAAATACCTGGCGCCGCTGCTTGCTACCGTATTTGCAGCGCCAATGGTATGCAGCGTCCGGAGCACTTCTTCCGGATGGGTAGCCGCATCCGGCAATGGGAAGGATAAACGTGCCAGTTCCTCCAATGCTTCTGGCGCAGGGAATACCCGTTTGCCTGGCAACCCATCCAGGTAGTTGACTGCGTATCCTTTGGCGATGTCTAATAGTTGGTGTTTTTCCATACAAAAATGTTATAATGTATTTACAACCGGAAGCGGGAATTTTACTTTTGAAAATTATTTTCAAGTGGCAGAAAAGACATGGTAACTAAGAAAAGCCGATGAAGGTAAGGCATTGAAAACATCTGCCTGAACCCGTCAAAGTATAAGATCATTGTATAAATTGTTTCGTTCCAAATAAAATTGACAAAGTTGCGAGTGATTTTTTCTCACAGTTAGAAACGATCATTTCTATTCCGCATCCTTTTTATCAAAACGGATAGAAAGTTTCGTATCACTAAAGAACGTATTTTAAAATCATCCATTTACCTCGTAAAAATTACTACAGCAACAGCAATTCTCAAAGGTTAAACGATATTGCTTAAGTACACGGTAATATAAATTATTTTAGAAGTCGCCCCGGCTTGTGTCCTCACATGCCGGAATTCGGGAGTTTAATTTATTTATGTTGCAGTGTATTAGGTGCCTCAAAGAAATTAGTTTGTGCAAACGAAAAATTATATTGCAGCCATAACAGCAACAGTAAATGACCAATTTTAGAGAAAAAGCCAACCTTATTTGGAGCATTGCAGATTTGCTGCGAAGCCACTACAAGCAGGCCTGCTATGCCTTTGCGTAGCCTGGATGAAATACGCAGGTAAATTTTGGAACCGGAGTGGGAAACAGATGGTATGATAAAAAAAAGATTCAGTAATGGGTTTACCGGTCAACATACACGAATTGCTCAACGGGGAAACGGTTGAATGGGATCGTATTGAGCTGAAAGAAGGGTGGAATCCGGAAGCGGTAATCCATACCATTTGTGCGTTTGCCAATGACATCAACAACTGGGGCGGTGGATACATTTTTATTGGCGTTGCGGAAAATGAGGGCGTTGCAGTGCTTCCCCCGGCAGGGCTGGCAAAAAATGCTTTAGATAAAATACAGAAAGATATAGTAGCCCTCAGCCACCAGGTAAATCCCTATTATGCCCCGGTTACACAGCTTTATGTTATTGATGGCAAATACATATTGACTATATGGGTGCCAGGTGGCGATAACCGGCCTTATAAAGCTCCATTAACCCTGGGCGAAAAAGGCCAAAAGAAATATTATGTGCGCAGAGGTTCTTTTTCCGTAGCTGCTAATGAAAAGGAGGAACAACTACTGCTGGAAATGGCCAAGCGTATTCCTTTTGATGACCGGGTGAACCATCATGGGAAAGTGGATGATTTGAGCTTTGGCCTGATTAGGGCTTACCTATCCGAAGTGAAAAGCGACCTGGAAAAGGAAATTGCCAAAGCTTCCTTACCCGATTTAGCCCTGCAAATGCGCATAGCAGCCGGGCCACCGGAAGCTATCCTGCCACTAAACATTGGGCTGCTATTCTTTTCGGAAGCACCTCATCAGTATTTTCCCGGTGCCAGAACCGAAGTAATTTTTTACCGGGATGAATCGGGCACGGCCTTTACCGAAAAGATTTTTACCGGACCGGTTCATATACAAATCAGGGCTGTACTGGCTTATATTGATACCAACATCATTCAGGAAAAAGTGGTGAAGCGGCGGGAAGTAAAACTGGAAGCTGACAGAGCGTTCAACTTTCCGCTGGTGGCGCTGGAAGAAGTGGTAGCCAATGCTTTTTATCATCGCAGCTACGAACTACCCAACCCCATAGAAATAAACTGTTTTCCAACCAGGATAGAAGTGCTGAGTTTCCCCGGCCCGCTACCGCCTGTAGACAAAGCTGCTTTGAAAAAAGAAAGGATAGTAGCCCGCAACTACCGCAACCGACGGGTAGGTGATTTTTTGAAAGAACTGAAAATAACAGAAGGCAGGGCCAGTGGTTTCCCTAAAACAAGGGCAGCCATGCAGCGCAATGGTTCGCCGGAAGCCGTTTTTGAAACGGATGATGCGTACAGCTATTTCTTAGCGGTGCTGCCGGTGCATAAGCTGTTTGTAAATAGTACAGAAAAACAAGTTGAACCGGAATTGGGGCCGCAGGGAAGAGAAACAGTTAATGAACAGGAGTTACAGGTATTACGTTTTTGCAAACAACCTCGTAAACGATCTGAAATTTTTAAGAAAATAGGGTTAGTTAACCACACTACAACCTACCGCCGGTACATTATGCCTTTGCTACAAAGAGGTTTACTGGCTTTTACAAACCCGGATGAGCCAAATAGCCCTATGCAGAAATATATTACTACCGAAAAGGGTAGATTAATAGCAGGTTAATAGGCGTGTATACAAAATACCGACAGGAAATGACTAAGTAATGACTAAGTAGTGACTAAGTGATTTGCAAGTAAATTATTGATTTACAGTATTTTAAATACTAAAGGCCTTGCAACTTGCACATAACTGATTGCTACTTGTGTACAAGTAAAAAGCTTTTCAATAAATAAGCTTTTCCAATCTGTATATTGCTGCACCTTACCAACCTCAAATATCAAATGAATCAAAACTCTGAACAACTTGTCTGCGATAAAACAGACCATATGCTCATCGTAGCAGATTGGTAGATGTCATTCAACCAAAATAAATCTGAGCACTCAAATCAGCCTTGCAGTTATAAAATATCAAACGGTTATTAGCCGGAGATTACATTTTGCTTATTGATAAAGCCCATATGGCTTTATTGAAGTCATATGAATTAAAACTTATATACTTTGCCATTCAACCATAATTATGACTAACCCCTTTTTTGAACGTCCTATACTTAACTCACCTTATGAATACCCAAACAAACATTGGGAACTGGATGAACAAGGCCAGCCAACACAAAAAGTAATCAGCAAGAGGAGGCCTGCAGAATTTATTACACCTATTCCAAAGCCTAGAAAGAGAAAAGGTGACGCAAACCAGCAACAATTAATTTTTGACGAAGGAAAAGGCTTATCAACAGGAAAACAACAATACGATCCTACTTCCATCATTAACAGACTTCGGGAAGAAGTTACTAAGTGGCGGAACATTCCCAACCCAAACCAATGGAATGTAACACCTGAAACTGCTAAGCTATTGCAACATTGGCGGAATTATAAATTCAGTGGTGTCCGCCCTTTTTTTTGTCAGGTAGAAGCAGTTGAAACAGCAATATGGCTAATTGAGGTAGCGCCCAATGCCGGCAGAATTGGTAACAGTTTTATTGAGCACTTAACGAATGCCAATCTGGATGCTAATCCCGAAATTTTTCGCCTGGCTTTGAAACTGGCAACTGGTGCTGGTAAAACAACGGTAATGGCTATGCTGATTGCCTGGCAAACAATTAATGCAGTCCGCCGTCCGCAGAGCAAACGTTTTACCCGTGGATTCCTGATCGTTGCTCCCGGATTAACGATTAAAGATCGCCTACGGGTATTGCAGCCAAACGATCCCGACAGTTATTACTCTAACCGGGAATTAGTTCCGCCGGATATGCTGGATGAGGTGCAGCGGGCTAAAATTATCATCACTAATTACCACAGCTTTAAATTAAGAGAGCGGATTGAATTATCTAAAGGTGGCCGGGCGTTACTACAAGGCAGGGGTGAAGCATTGGATACATTGGAAACAGAAGGTCAAATGATACAGCGGGTAATGCCCGAACTGATGGGGCTGAAAAACATTATGGTGATAAATGACGAGGCCCACCATTGCTACCGGGAAAAACCGGCTGAGGCGCAGGAGGAGGAAAATGAATTGAAAGGAGAAGATAAAGAAGAAGTAAAAGCAAATAGGGAAGCTGCCCGTCTTTGGATTTCAGGGTTGGAAGCTGTACAAAGAAATTTAGGTATTACCAGAGTAATTGATTTGTCAGCAACGCCTTTCTTTTTAAAAGGTTCCGGTTATCCTGAAGGTACTTTATTTACCTGGACGATGAGCGATTTTTCGCTGATGGATGCGATTGAGTGCGGTATTGTAAAACTGCCCCGTGTACCAGTAGCAGATAATATTCCCGGTAACGAAATGCCCATGTATCGTAATCTATGGGAACATATAAAAAATTACGGTGGAATGCCTAAAAAAGGGCGGGTCAAAGGCGGCAACCTTGATCCATTAAGCATTCCTCCACCGCTACAAACGGCTTTGCAAGCGTTGTATGGTCATTATGAAAAAACATTCAGGTTGTGGCAATCGGCTGGTTTAAAGGTGCCGCCTTGCTTTATTGTTGTGTGCAACAACACGGCTACCTCTAAATTGGTGTACGATTTTATTTCAGGCTTCATCCGGCAAAATGAGGATGGCACATCGGTATTGAATAACGGCCGGCTGGAGCTGTTCCGCAATTACGATGATAACGGTAATGCCTGCCCACGACCAAACACCATTTTA
>CBDFGC010000036.1:0-159039 GCA_965246935.1 Chitinophagaceae bacterium
ATATTGGTGAGGCATGAGCAAGGGGCTATTCATGCAGCGCAGGGTTTTGCCCGTACCAGCGGAAAAACGGGCGTTGTGTTTGCCACGAGCGGCCCCGGTGCCACCAACTTAGTTACCGGTTTGGCTGATGCTATGATTGATAGTACGCCGTTGGTTTGTATTACCGGGCAGGTGTTTGCACATTTGCTGGGTACCGATGCTTTCCAGGAAACCGACGTTATCAATATCACAACGCCGGTTACCAAATGGAATTACCAGGTTACCGATGCCGAAGAAATTCCGGGTATATTGGCACAGGCTTTTTACATAGCAGGCAGTGGCAGACCCGGGCCTGTACTCATTGATATTACCAAAAATGCACAACTGCAAAAGTTCAACTATAAGGGTTATACCAAATGCCAGCACATCCGTAGCTACCGCCCCAAACCCATTGTACGTAAAAGCTTTATTGAAGAAGCAGCCCAATTAATCAATGCTGCCGAACGACCATTTGTGATTTGGGGACAAGGTGTTATTTTAGGGAAAGCAGAAATGGAATTCAAAGCTTTCATTGAGAAAAGCGGCATTCCGGCTGCCTGGACTATCTTGGGTGCCAGTGCTATTCCAACTTCGCATCCATTGAATGTGGGCATGTTGGGTATGCATGGCAATTATGGGCCTAACCTGCTTACGAACGAATGTGATGTATTAATTGCAATCGGCATGCGTTTCGACGACCGGGTTACCGGGCGGCTTGATAAATATGCCCGCCAGGCAAAAATTATCCATCTGGATATTGACCCGGCTGAAATTGATAAAAATGTAAAAACCACCGTACCGGTATGGGGCGACTGTAAAGAAACGTTGCCCCTACTGACGGGCCTGGTTCAGCAAAAAGAACATAGTGACTGGTTACAGCGTTTCCGGGATTGCGATGCCAAAGAGCAATTAAAAGTAATTCAGCCGGAGATGCACCCGCAGGATGAAATAATGAGCATGGCCGAGGTAATTGATGCGTTAAATGAATTAACCGGAGGGAACGCCATTATTGTAACCGATGTGGGACAGCATCAGATGGTGGCCTGCCGCTATGCCAAATTCAATCAAACCAAAAGCAATATCACCAGCGGCGGATTGGGTACGATGGGTTTTGCTTTACCTGCTGCTATCGGCGCTACCTACGGCGACCCAAGCCGCACTGTTGTAGCGATCATCGGTGATGGTGGCATCCAAATGACCATACAGGAACTGGGAACCATTATGCAGTTTGGCGCACCGGTAAAGATTGTGATTTTAAATAATGAGTTTCTCGGAATGGTGCGGCAATGGCAGCAATTGTTTCATGAAAAAAGATATTCATTTGTAAATATCACCAGCCCGGATTATATTATGGTTGCCAAAGGATACAGCATTTCCGGACAAAAAGTGACAAAGCGGGAAACCCTGAAATCAGCTCTGGCGGAAATGCTGAACCACAACGGCGCTTACCTGCTGGAAGTAATGGTAGGTAAGGAAAACAATGTATTTCCCATGGTGCCACAGGGCAGGGGCGTTTCGGAAGTAGTGCTTTCAAAAGAAGAGATATAAGTAAAAAGTAAAAAATAAAAAGTAAAAATGGATGAAGACTAATCATTGTTTATTGTTGAGGAGAGTGCTGGTGTTTATAACATTCGGCATCGGGCTTATTACTTTTCGAAAGAGGTCTTTCTGTTTATAAAAGAACAGAAAATCTCACGGCCTTTTATGGGTATGTATGAGCAATTGGTAAATGCAGCAACTTCTATTGGCGCTAATTTAGTGGAAGGAGTTGCAGGTGCTTCCAAAAGGGACTTCATCAATTTCGACACTATTGCGCTAAAGTCTGCCAACGAAACAAAATACTGGCTTTGTCTGATTAGAGACACATTTGAATGTGATAAAACTAAAATGCAAAGCCTTATTAACGAAGCAAATGAATTATCAAAAATCATTGCTGCCATTATTATTAACTCTAAAATAAGTAAAAAGTAAAAAGTAAAAAATCAAAATTGAACCGTACTATTTACAGTGCGTTTTGCTGGCAACCTTCAAATTAATTTCACGCTGAAAGACAAAGCAATGGTTGCAAAAGGATTTTTACTTTTTACTTTTTACTTTTTACTTTGATATGAAACAAGAATTCACCATTACCATTTACACTGAAAACCAGGTTGGCTTGCTCAATCGCATTGCCATTATTTTTACCCGGCGTAAACTGAATATCGACAGTATCAATAGTTCGCCATCTGAAGTGCAAAACATTCATCGCTTTACTATCGTGTTGAGCGAAGCGGAAGAGGTCGTACGTAAATTAAGCCGGCAGATTGAAAAGCAGGTGGGTGTATTGAAAGTGTATTACAATACCAATGCGGAAATCGTTTGGCAGGAAATGGCTTTGTACAAGGTGCCTACCGATGCCGTTACCGAAAAAATGCAGGTGGAAAGGCTGCTGCACAAATTTGGAGCCCGTGCCGTTGTGATCCGTAAAGACTACACCGTGTTTGAAACCACCGGCCACCGCGAAGAAACCGATGCACTCATTGATGCATTAGCACCCTATGGCCTGATTGAATTTGTACGCAGTGCCCGTATTGCCATCATCAAAGAAAACAAAGGCTTTCACGAAAAGATCAAAGACTTTGAACTAAATGAGAAAGCACCGGATATGGTGGAAAACGAATTCCTCAATCAGCAGGAAAATGTATTTGCGATGTAAGGCCCCACCCAACCCCTCCAGCCCCCACCCACCCTCCCCCAACGGGGAAGGAGCAAAACCGTAACATTTCAATCTTTGCGTAATTATTCATGCAAATCTTTATATCTACTTCTCCATTTGCCTCCCCTGTTGGGGAGGATAGGAGGGGGCTTTTTATCATCTATAAACTCTATTTCGAAAACAAAACCTCAACAATCCGCTGTTTCAAAAATAAATAAAGCTTCACAGGGGCATCTCCTCTCCGTTGGAGAGGAGAATGAGAGGAGAGGCTACTACAAACTATGGCTACACTAAACTTTGGGGGTACGGAAGAAACCGTCATCACCCGTGAAGAGTTCCCGCTTAGCAAAGCGCAGGAAGTATTAAAAGACGAAACAGTAGCGATTATCGGCTACGGTGTGCAGGGCCCCGGTCAGGCGCTGAATCAAAAGGAAAATGGCGTCAACATTATTGTAGGCCAGCGCAAAGATTCCAAAACATGGGATAAGGCGATCCGGGATGGCTTTGTACCCGGCGAAACCCTTTTCGAAATTGAAGAAGCGTTGCAACGCGGTACCATTATTTGCTACCTGCTAAGTGATGCGGCACAAATTGGCTTGTGGCCCACCGTAAAAAAACATTTAACGCCGGGCAAAGCATTATATTTTTCGCATGGGTTTGGCATTACCTTCAACGAGCAGACAGGTATTATACCACCACCGGATGTAGATGTTTTTCTGGTGGCGCCAAAAGGTTCCGGCACCTCCTTGCGCCGCATGTTTTTACAGGGTCGCGGCCTCAACAGCAGCTTTGCTATTTACCAGGATGCTACCGGCAAAGCATACGACCGGGTCATTGCATTAGGCATTGCCATTGGCTCTGGTTATTTATTCCAGACTGATTTTAGAAAAGAAGTATATAGCGACCTTACCGGTGAGCGTGGTACGCTGATGGGTGCCATTCAAGGAATATTTGCTGCCCAATATGAAGTGTTGCGCAGCAAAGGCCATACACCGTCTGAAGCTTTTAACGAAACCGTAGAAGAACTCACCCAAAGCCTGATGCCGCTGGTAGCAGAAAATGGAATGGACTGGATGTATGCTAATTGTAGCACCACTGCCCAACGTGGCGCATTGGACTGGTGGAAACGCTTTAAAGATGCGACACTACCAGTGTTTACAGAATTATATGAAAGCGTTGCCGCCGGTAAAGAAAGCCAGCGCTCTATTGACAGCAATAGCCAACCCGATTACCGCATAAAACTGGAAGCTGAACTAACCGAACTGCGGGAAAGCGAAATGTGGCAGGCCGGTAAAACGGTACGCAGTTTACGGCCCGAAAACCAGGATCCGGCTAAATAAATTTGTTAGAAGGATGGTATCGCTTTAAACGATGCCATCCTCTGTTTACAACCAATTTAAACCGGGCATAACTGGCAGTGCAGAACTACTTGTGGATAAATATCAATAGGTTTGATATTGGAATCGGACCTTTAAAAAATCAGTACTTTTAAAAAATTCAAAGGGGATATTTGTATCTTGCTGTAAGAAAATAAAAAAATGAGATTACAAATAATAGAAGACACAGTAGGAAACGCAACAGGCGTTTATATTCCTATTAATGAATGGCGGGAATTAAAAAAAAATATACAGAATTAGAAGAATTAGAATACCAGGAGCCGACTAAAGAAATGCTTTTGCAGGAATTAAAGGAAGCAGTAATAGAATTAAAATTAATTGAAGAAGGAAAATTAAAGGCCAGGCCTGCTACAAAATTATTAGATGAGTTATAGTGTATTATCTATTACCTTGTTCGATAAGCAGGTAAAGTGCCTTGCAAAAAAAATCCTTCGTTAAAACAAGATTTAGCTGCTTTAATCAAAAGCCCTGAACTCGAACCTTTGCAGGGTGTTGCGCTTGGTAACAACTTTTTTAAAATCCGTATGTCAATATCATCCAAAGGGCAGGGAAAATCAGGAGGAGCCAGGGTTATCACTTATATTAAAATAACAACAACATTAGTTTATCTTTCTTCCATCTATGATAAATCGGAGAGGGAATCTATTACCGATGAAGAATTAGAGCAAATTTTTAAACTGATACCGTAGTTACGTAAAATAAATTATTACATTTTACAATCAGGAGGAATTGATAAGAATACCTTTATAAATCTCATTATCCCTTCCCAATCCCCACTCTCAAACCATTCTATTTCCACATCTTTTTTAAACCAGGTCACCTGACGCTTGGCATATTGCCGGGTATGAATTTTTATGCGTTCAACAGCCTGCGCTAATGTGAACTCAGCTGCAAAATAATTAAACAGTTCCTGGTAGCCTACCGTTTGTAAGGCATTCAGGTTTTGATAGGGTAACAACTGTTTTGCTTCGTCAAGCAAGCCGTCTGTTACCATTTTATATACCCGCTCATCAATCCGTTCATTTAATAATTCTCGTGGTAATTGAAGACCAATTTTGATGATCCGGAAAGGACGTTTAATAGTTGGCTTGTTTTGGTAGTCCCGGATAGAATGGCCTGTGCTACGTTTCACCTCCAGGGCCCGCATCAGGCGTTGCGGGTTTTGGATTTCACCCGTAGTAAAATAGGCAGGGTCTTCGTTTGCTACAGCAGCCTGCAGCCATGCCATGCCATGTTGGATAAATGCATTTCTTACATCCTGTTGTATTTCATCAGGTACTTGCGGAATGGCATCCAAACCTTCGCAAAAAGCTTTAATATACATGCCGGTTCCACCGGTCATAATAATGACTTTGTGTGTTTCAAAAAGCATTTCCGCCGTTGCTAATGCATATTCTTCAAATAAGGAGGCATCCACTTTTTCATGAATGGTATGGGAATTAATAAAGTAATGAGGTACTGTCTGTAATTCGGCGATGGTAGGTTTAGCTACGCCAATGTTTAGCTCCTGGTAGCACTGGCGGCTATCTGCCGAAATAATGCAGGTATTGAAATATTGGGCCAGCCGGATAGCCATTGTTGTTTTACCAACGGCCGTTGGCCCTGCTACAATGATGATGGTTGGTTTTATGGTCACATGAACCTGAAAAGTAGGATGCCTTATAAATAATTAAAAGTCTTATTCTTCTTCGCTTCCCGTTTCTTCTGTAACATCTGTATCAGCATCCACTTCCGTTTCAACACCAGCTTCTCCTTCTTCTGTAAATCCTTCTGCTGCTTCTTTCAGATCATACTTTTCTTCCATTTCGGCAAACTTAGGCCCCAGCATGCCACGGGTACCATATTGTTGCGGTGCAATTCCTTCCTTCCGGGTTACGGATGGATAAGTAATTTTGCTGCTTTCTTCTTTTGACACGTTAATTAATTCCACCTGAAAGCCCCAGTTTTTCACAAAATCATACACGTAAATGAAGCGTTGATTGGGTTGTTTTATTTCTGAACTGATTACCGTGTCCTGCATCAGCAACGGTTCGGCCTGATAACGCTTGTCATACTTTTCCAATGAAATTTCCCGGCCCCGTTGCCAATGGTCGTTGCTCCGATAAAAAGTTGCCTGGTGTTTCGTATCAAATTCGTACGCTTTCAGTATGATCGTGTGTAGGTCAAAAAAATGCTGGTTATGACGTATTACAACATCCCGGTACACGCTGTCGTCCTCTTCGTAATACACTC
The DNA here is from genome assembly GCA_965246935.1 of Chitinophagaceae bacterium. Classification (GTDB taxonomy): domain Bacteria; phylum Bacteroidota; class Bacteroidia; order Chitinophagales; family Chitinophagaceae; genus JAZKFT01. The sequence goes on from CBDFGC010000036.1 coordinate 6,343, forward strand.
TAAACTTCAATATGGCCATGGTCGCTTTTCTATTTGTTGCAAAAGTGCCGATTTTTTCCATTCGTCCCTATGTATTTCACTCCCTGTGTTTTTCATCCTCAAAGGAACTGCCTCACACCTTTCAATTGTGGTTATTCATGCTTAGTGTTTTATGTAGGCGTGAGTAGTCTGACCTGCGTTACCGAACTGGCAAATAGTTTAATAGCAGTACTAATTTGAATGGTGCCATCGCCAATACAGTTCAATGCCTGTACAATTGCCCGGCCCATAAAAACCAGATCAAATAATGCCACCCGTGATGACAAACTTAGCAAACTGAGTATTACAGCAACTCATCTCTTATATCTCGTATCTCATATCTTCTATGTGTGAGTGAGATCTTTTACATGAAAATGCTCAAACGTGTGTTATACCTGGGGGGAAAGATGCAATTCCGCTCCTTTTCTGAGTAGAAAAGTAAAAGCCTGTTCATATGTATTTTGAATTTCCCCGTCCAACATGGCTTCTTTCAATGCATTTTTTAAAATACCAACTTCCCGGCTCGGCGATAAACCGAAAATCCGCATAATCTCATCACCATCAATGGGTGGCTGCCAGTTACGGATGCGGTCTTTCTCTTCTACTATTTCACAACGCTGCTGTACCAGCTCAAAATTTTCTAAATAGCGCTTTACTTTTTGCTGGTTTTTGGAAGTAATGTCTGCCTTGCATAAGGTGATCAGGTCGTAAAAATCATCGGCTGCATCAAATAATAGCCTGCGAATAGCGCTATCTGTTATTTCTTCCTTGGTAAGGGAGGTCGGCCGCATATGCAGTTCCACCAGTTTACGCACATATTTCATTTTATCGTGTAATGGTAGTTTTAACTGCGAAAAAATTTTGGGTACCATACGCCCCCCCACTACCTCATGTCCGTGAAAGGTCCAGCCATGGCCAGCTTCAAAACGTTTGGTGACAGGCTTGCCAATATCATGCAAAATAGCAGCCCAGCGAAGCCATAAGTCTTTTGTGTAATAGCTGATATTATCCAGCACCTGGAGCGTATGGTAAAAATTATCTTTATGACCGTGGCCATCCACAAATTCCGCACCTGCCAAGGCCGTCATTTGCGGGAAAATAATTTTTAGCAGCCCGCTGCGGTACAGCAGGTCAAAGCCCACCGAAGGTTTTTTGCTCAGTATAATTTTATTCAGTTCGTCGGCTATCCGCTCGCCGGTGATAATTTTTATGCGGTCTTTTTCCTGCCGGATAGCCACAAATGTCTTATCGGAAATGGCAAATCCTAACTGGCTCGCAAAGCGGATGGCCCGCATCATCCGCAACGGATCGTCGCTAAAAGTTTGTTCCGGTGCTAAAGGGGTTTGCAATAACTTATTTTCTAAATCCTGAATACCATTAAACGGATCTATCAAACTTCCGTAGTCCGCCTGATTGAGGCTGATGGCCATTGCGTTAATGGTGAAATCACGGCGGTTCTGATCGTCTTCCAATGTGCCGGGTGCTACGGTAGGGTTTCGGCTGTCGCTGTTATAACTTTCTTTACGTGCACCAACAAATTCAAGCTCTAAGTCTGGTAATTTTACCTGTGCCGTGCCATATGTTTTAAAAAAAGAAACAGATGGTTGCGGTTCAAAACTTTTTGCCACCTGGTGTGCCAATGCAATTCCGTCACCCAGGCAAACAATGTCAGCGTCCTTTGTCTGGCGGTTTAAAAACTTGTCTCGTACAAAACCCCCGATCACAAATGCAGGCGCCCCTATTGCTTCAGCAGCACGGGCAATTTTTTTAAAAATAAATGCTTCTCTTTCGCTTAGTAAGATTTCCATATACAACGTTTTGCCTTTTAACATGTTATACGTCGTTGATCAGGCAGGCTTTTTTATCATTACCGCTTTTAATTTTTGAGTAAAAGGATTATAGATCAGCTTGTTCTTTAAACTGATAATCATGCCCAGCATTTCGTTATCAAGAGCAAACATCAATGTTAAATAAAAAAGGGTAAACAAGAATGCCCCAATAACCAGTTTGCTGAGGTACAGTTGCTCCGGTATTGTTTTATGAATAAAAAACAAACAACCCCAGGTAAAAAAAGAACAAAGTACAACAACGATCGACCAGCTAATGAGTGATTGCTGCATAAGTTTTTTATTAATGTAACCCATCTTATAGTTGCGGCACCCAAAGAAAAGAAAATCACCGAATACACTCATAGTCAATGTAATGATAAGCGCACCAATAATACCGTAGTTTTTGGCAGCAAAAAAAAACAAGTATGCCATATAACAGGTTTTTTACAATGTAAAACTGGCTGTTCATCTTTATATCTCCTAAGGCATACCCGATATTGCTCATAAAATAAGCCACTAAACCTGTTATAGAATATATTGACAGTAATAGCAGAACAGGATATCCTAAAAATGTATCCTTACCTGCCCGGAGTATCAGCAGATCCTGGTAGGTAATTACAAACATAAATCCGGCAAACAAAGTAATATACATGTAGATTTTAAACTGCTTATGAATCAGGTTGATGATGAAGTGCTTATCACCCGTGCCTTTTGCATGGGAAATCAGCGGCATCAGGGCTACAGATTGCCGGCCAATAAGTGCGTTGGATTGATTAATAGGCCGTTTGTTCAACTCATACAGTGCAATCATCGAAGGTGGGATAAACCGGGCTAATACCAACATATCAATACCGCCGGACAGTCCCGAAATAATCTTAGCCGCCGAGGTAAATGAAAATATACGTACGAACTTCCTGAAATGGGCGATCTCGTAAAGAATAGGCAAGTGTTCCCGTTTTAATAATTTCAGAAGGGAAGCAAAATTGAAAATGTTGATATATACTGCACGGAATACGTTCGCTAATGCGATGGACATTACTCCATAACCAAGGTACAAAAAGATAAGATTTACAATCAGGAATAAAAAATTAGCGCTAAGAGACGAAATAGCTACGTGGGCCGAGTTGTGCATGCCCTGGTTAATACCCGAAACCGTAAACGAAACCAATTGCATTCCGGTAGCAATAATTGTAATCAGCAAAGCCAGTGACAAATGCTCGTACTGTGATAAATTTTTATTAATCAACGTACCCACAGAAAAAAAATCAATCCTATAATCACTGAAAGCAGCAGGATGATAGCCGAAGCAATAAAACCCGAGCCAATCGATTTTCCGATTTCCAATTGTTCATTAGTAATGGCAAGCGTATTAGTACTTGAATCTTTAGTCAACAAATCGCCTGGTAATACCTTTTGCGTACGGCCACGCATTTCTGCGATCTTTTGCTGCAGCACTTCGCCTACCCCAGGATACACAAGCGTTATCCAGCTTATGATGCTGCTGGTAGCTACCCATAATCCTAATGTATCCTTATCAATATGTTTTAAGTAAATCGGAAAAAGCAGAATAGAATTAAACACGTTGGTAATTATCCAACCATACTGAAAAATGAAATTCCAGCGCAAAATTTTTTTGTTCATGTAATTGAAAATTAGTGGATGCTTTTTTCCATACGGCAACCACCCGACACTACTTACGATGCTAATTGCAATCCCAACTGACCGGTAATGCAGTAAATTTTTATGTCACTCGTTTTTCCCGGAACCATTGCCGGATAGCTGCATCGTCCACATCTTCCCAATACCTTACTGAGTGCGTTATCTTTTTCTCATCTCTAATCAGTTGTTCCGGCGATCCGGTAATCCTTTCCAGGCCCGGCCAAATGACTGCTCCGGACCGGATAAACTGCCATAGGTAAAACCAATGGCTTTTGTAAGCAGGCCAAAAATATGATCTTCGCCCATATTTAGCTTTCGGAGGCGGTTATTGGGTAAATGACCGGCGTTATATATTGCCTGCAGATACCTGATACCCATAAAGTAAGCACCACCAAAAACGTTTTCCCTATTCCGGTAACCATTTGCCCGGGCTTTTCTGGCTAATGGAGTTAACTCAAGATTTGAGAGCGGTCTTCCTACAAACTTCCAGGTTTGAGTTCCATTGTACACCCTGTCACGGGGCCAGCTAAGATCCCACGGCTTTCTATAATAATCATTCGGATATTGGCCTGCAATACCCACTATTTTATCACTGTCAAATAATTTGATTGCCTCAGCTTCGGGTGTTAGTCCAATAATTAAAGCATCTGTATCCGGCTTTAGCAGTATTTCAAATTCATAATGGTCTAATGCATATGCAAACGAACGGGCCAGGTTCACATAAAGGCCGGCCCAGCCGCCCATTGGTATATCGGTAAGCAGCACAATAGCATCCGGGTGCTTATTTTGTACTTTTTTACCAAGTCCCTGATGCGAGTCGTCTGCTAAAATAAAGAGATAGGTGCTCTTTGTGTGAAAGACATAACTGTCCATGCTATCTATAATAAATGCAGGCGAACTGTTTGGGCCAACACCTATCACAATTACAACGTCGTAATAAGGCTTCATTTTCACAGGTTGATGATAGGCCGGCCCATTCAAATATTGGTCAGAAAAGTTCTTTTAAATGGAATTCCATTAATGCTCCATCCGTAAAGAAATTAATTGCTCAAGTTATTTTGCTATTCAATTGACATACAATTCCTTTTAGGTTTCAACTGCTATCTTCGTTTGTATCAATTACTTTTAAATTTTTCAATGAAATCATTCGTTGTCGCATTCTTGTTGTTGTTGCATTTTGCCCTTAATGCACAGGTGTCGTCCCCGGCCAGTTTCTTAGGGTATGAATTAGGAACCCATTTTACACCCCATTATAAAATCGTTGACTATTTTAAAGCCGCTGCCCAGGCATCTCCTGCCGTCATGAAGCTGGAGCAATACGGTATTACTACCGGTGGACGGCCTTTATTAATGGCCGTTATTTCTTCACCGGAGAACATGAGTAACCTTGAAGCCATCCGCCTGAACAACCTACGCCTTACCGGTCTGGAAAATGGGAAGCCTGATCTTACTTCGCCGAAAGCGATTGTATGGCTCAGCTATAATGTACATGGCAATGAACCAAGTAGCAGTGAAGCCGCAATGATGACGTTATACGAGTTACTTAATCCATCTAAAACGAATGCTAAGGATTGGTTGAAAAATACCGTTGTGATTATGGATCCTTGTATTAATCCGGATGGCCGTGACCGGTATGTAGCCTGGTTTAATGGTGTGGCCGGTGCTATCCCAAACCCCGATCCGCAAAGCAGGGAGCATGACGAACCCTGGCCAGGCGGCCGGGTTAATTTTTATAATTACGACCTGAACCGTGATTGGGCCTGGCAAACGCAGATTGAAACACAGCAACGCATGGCAGCCTATCAAAAATGGATGCCGCAGATACACTGCGATTATCACGAACAGGGCTTTAATACACCTTATTATTTTGCGCCGGCTGCCGAGCCTTTTCATGAGGTCATTACACCCTGGCAACGGGAGTTCCAAAATATTATTGGCCGCAACCATGCCGGATATTTTGATGCGAACGGCTGGCTTTATTTTACCAAAGAGCGTTTTGATTTGTTCTATCCCAGCTATGGGGATACCTGGCCCTTGTACAATGGCTCTATCGGCATGACGTATGAACAAGGGGGTGGGCCCCGAGGTGGGCTGGCGGTACTTACGGATGATGGTGATACACTGACACTGCATGACCGGGTTTTGCACCATTATACTACCGGCATCAGTACCATTCAGGCAGCATCTGCCAATGCGGAAAAGCTGGTTAAAAATTTTAAGGCTTATTTTGACGACGCCATTCGTAATGGAGTGGGCGATTACAAAACATTTGTAATTCCCTATAGCAGTAATCAGCCACGGCTATCTGGTATCAAACTATTGCTCGACCGTAACATGGTCCGGTATCAATATGCCAGCGGCGGTACTGCCAGCGGGTTCAATTATGTAACGGGGAAAACTGAAAATTTTACTTTGCAAAAAGGCGATTTGATCATCAGCACTGCACAGCCAAAAGGGGCATTGGTAAAAGTACTGTTTGAGCCGAGTTCCAAATTAAATGACAGTGCTACTTATGATATAACCGCCTGGAGCATACCTTATGCCTATGGCCTGCATGCATATGGCGTGAAAGAAAAAATACCTGCTTCCAGTGCCATCACTGACGTTGATTCCTTACCGGCTTATAATGCGAAAGCGTACGGGTATGCCATTCGCTGGAATAGTATTGAGAGTGCACAGTTGTTGGCAGAATTATTACAGAAGAAACTGAAGTTTCGGGTCGCCGCTAAACCATTTGAAAGCGGGAAAGAAAAATTTGCACCAGGTACATTGTTATTATTAAGAGGCGCTAATAATAATATTACCGGGTTTGAGAATATCATTGCCGGGGTTGCAAAAAAGTATAACCTGAATCCATTACCATTAAGTACTGGTTTTATGGACAAAGGATCTGACTTTGGCAGCCCCGATGTACAAGGTCTAAAGCCGCCGAAAGTAGCGTGCTTAACCGGCCCTGGAGTATATCCGAATGCAGCAGGTGAGGTCTGGTTTACATTTGAGCAGGAATTACATTACCCGCTTACAATGATAAATGCGGAAGACGCTGGCAGTACCAATCTGAATAAGTTCGATGTATTGATCTTGCCCAGTGGTTCGTATCAGAATCTCTTAATTAAAGAAAGTGCCATCAGGCAATATGTACAGCAAGGCGGTACATTAATTGCGTTGGAAAATGCAGTGAGTGCAATAGCAAATAATGACTGGGGCTTGAAGGCAAAAAAAGCACCCGAAGATTCAGGTAAACCTAATGTATATGCCAACCTGAGAAAATATGCCAATGCGGAAAGAGATGGTTTAGCTGAAAGTAATCCCGGCAGTATTTTTAAAATGGAACTGGATAACACACATCCGCTTGCTTTTGGCTATCCAAACTATTATTTTACGCTCAAACAAGATAATAATGTGTATGAATTTTTAGAGAACGGCTGGAATATAGGTTTTATTAAAAAGGGTAGTCAAGTGGCCGGGTTCACCGGTGTAAAAGCAAAACAAAAACTCCAGGATGGGGTGCTGATCGGGCAATTCCCCTTAGGCCGCGGTTCAGTTATATTTTTTGCTGATGATCCGCTGTTTCGCAGCTTTTGGCAAAATGGAAAACTGCTTTTTACCAATGCGGTATTTATGGCAAGCGGAAGAAATCAATAATTAAAATTAGAACTGACATATTTTAGAGTTTTGCCCGTTCATATTGAACCGGCCAGATCATCTCATCTTCAAGCTCATGTGATGCAGTTAACGGAAAATAAGGATTACGCAAAGATTCCCGGGCTATCAGCACCAGGTCTGCTTTACCGAATGATAGAATTTCTTCAGCTTGCGCTGCACCGTTTATAATACCAACAGCCCCGGTTAGGATGCCGGTTTCCTTTTTGATGCGTTCGGCAAAGGGCACCTGGTAACCTGGCCCAACGGGTATTTTTACGCCTGGTATGGCGCCACCACTTGAACAATCTATCAGGTCAACGCCTTTCTTTTTTAGAATAGCACTAAGCTTTACTGATTCGTCGATGTTCCAGCCATCATCTGCCCAATCAGTAGCGCTGATACGAACAAATAATGGCAAATTGTTTGGCCAAACTGTTTGCACGGCTTCTGTTATTTCCAGCAATAAAAGTATCCGGTTATTAAAATTACCTCCATAAGCATCGGTACGCTGGTTACTGAGGGGTGATAAAAACTGGTGTATGAGGTAACCATGAGCTGCATGGATTTCTACCACTTTAAACCCGGCATCAACAGCCCGCTTCGTTGCCGATTTAAAATCAGTGACTACCTGTTGAATGCCAGCTTCATCCAATGCTGCGGGTGCGGTTTCTGTGTGATGAAATGGTATTGCGTTAGGTGCAACTGTTTCCCAGCCAACATCTTCCGTTTTTATTTGCTTACCACCTTTCCAGGGAGAAGTATGGCTGGCCTTGCGCCCTGCATGTGCCAGTTGGATGCCGGCTACCGCACCTTGCCGATGAATAAACGAAGTTATTTGTCGTAGCTTTTCAATGTGTTCATCCTTCCATAGACCCATATCGTCGGGCGTTATCCGGCCTTCGGGACTTACGGCGGTGGCTTCCTGTATTACTAATCCTGCCCCGCCCACTGCACGGCTACCCAAGTGTACCAAATGCCAATCGTTTGCAAAGCCGTCTACCGATGAGTATTGGCACATCGGTGAAATGGTAATTCGGTTGCGAAGGGTAACATTTTTAATAGTGATGGGAGAGAGAAGGGTAGACATTATTTGGGTTAGTTGGTTTTTGGAAGCATTATTATAAATTATTGTTTATCATCTTTTTATTAATCTCCCTAACTTATCAATACAGATAGGCACTCGCAAACAAAGACACCTATATTTAATAGGTATAACGTAATTGAGAAGCTACAACATCCTCGGTCGTGGTGATTACCGCTCATAAAGCTTAAACGTACTGATTGCCATTAGTCACTAAAATCTTATAGGCTTGTCCAACTGTGAAAAAGAAGTTATGGCTGAGGTGGAAAATCTGCACCAACAGTTGTGTCTTCCCAGGTGTCAAAATCTTTTTTTAACTGCTCCAATTTATTGCGTGCTCCTTTTAAAGCTGCCTGTCCCAGCAATAAGCGCAGTGGCGGATTTTCTGATTCCACCGCCTTTACAATTGCTTTAGCTGCCCGAACCGGATCGCCGGGTTGGTTGCCACTATAGCCGCGGATAGCCTGCTGATTGGCACCTGCAGTATTGTGATAATCATCGATTTTAATTTTACTGTCATTAGCACTGCGACCAGCCCAATCGGTACGAAAACCGCTGGGGGCTACGATGGTTACTTTTATACCCAGAGGTGCTGTTTCTTTAGCCAATGATTCTGATAAACCATCTACAGCATATTTCGTGGCGTTGTAAAAGCCAACTGCCGGAAAGCTAACCAATCCGCCAATGGAAGCAATGTTTACAATATGTCCGCTACGCCGGGCACGCATAAAGGGCAACACTTCTTGCGTCATTTTTGCCAGGCCAAATACATTTATTTCGAACATGCGGCGTACCTGATCATCTTCACTTTCTTCAATGGCTCCAAAGTATCCAATGCCAGCGTTATTTACTAAGACATCAATGCGGCCAAATCTGTCTATTGTTTGTTTTACGGCTGTTTTTATCTGTTCCGGCTTTGTTACATCCAATTCTACTGCAATAGCACGGCCTTCATTATCTAAAACAATATCCTGCACATCTGCCACATTACGGCTACCAACAGCCACCTGGTTACCTTGCTCAATTGTATATTTTGCCAGCTCTCTTCCAAAACCGGTTGAACAACCGGTAATCAGCCATACTTTATGCATGTGTTTTCATTTAATGGTTTGTGAGCTAGCAAAATACGTGCAGGATGTGAAAACATTTTTTATGTTTGAGCAGTTCTTACTAAAATCACTTTTCATTTTCTCTGGTTACATTTTTATGGCAGGATTTTTCATATAACTTTTTAAAACCAAACTTTATGAATCAGGATGTTCCTTTTGACCATCATGGCATTTCAGGTGGCATTCACGTAACTTTATCCGAAGGCCAAACGCTGGATGATTTGTGCACCCAATACATTGATGACTACAATCCCGACCGCTTTGAAGCCGTAGCTATACGCCTGTTTGCCGGTAAGGAAACCATTGTAACGATCTATGCGTTGGATAAAACCCGCCAGGAAAACAGCACTAGTAAGGAAAAGTTACCGGTTAAAAAATTTAAGTTGGAACATATTTCCGTAAGAGAATTGCTACAGTTTTTTGAGGAATTCAACTTTACGTTGTCCTCCGGCAACTATGATCTGGAAGATATGGAAGTAATAAATAAATAGAACAGTAGTAAAGCAAAGCTGTATATAACCGCAAAGCAAAAGCGCCCTGGCAGAACCGGGGCGCTTTTACTTTTTTAAATCTTAATTTTATTTGGTAAATACTTTTACCATAAAAACACAGTTTTTCAGTTGCTCTACCTGCTGTGTTGTTTCCTTTCCTTTCAGCATATTTTTCAATGGCAATTTTACATTACGGAAAGTGGTATCGGCATCTTTCATGTTTTCCAGTAACTTAACAATATTAACGGCTTTATTAGCGAATACCACACCATCCGCATTTACTTCCCGGCTATTCAGTACACCAATTACATCGCCGTTTTTATCAAACACAGGGCCACCACTATTTCCCGGATTAGCTGATACGGTTATCTGAACGCTTAGTGTATCATCATGAAAACCACTCTGTGCGCTCAAATACCCTTTACCATACACAATCTCATTACGAGGGTAACCTAAAGTAAATATTTCCTCACCCAACTTAGCGCCCGACTTACGGATACTATATGGTAAAATGGCTGGTGCTATAAAATCCTGATCCTGAATTTTTAGAATGGCCAGATCCTGAAGGGGATCATTATAAACAGTGGTAGCGTAGTAATCCCTTCCGTTGTTGCTCACTACCAATGCTGTCGCATTATTAATTACATGACTGTTTGTTACTAAATATCCTTTGGAATCAATTAAGAAACTGCTACCTGCGCTCTTTTGAGTTAATGTAGAGTCGGCAGGTTTCTTTACTATTTTACCATCAATTCTGCTTATTAAAATAGACTGCTCCTTTTGCTTTTCCTTAAGTTGATTAATCTCACGACTAAGTAATTGATAATCTTTAGAGGCAGAATTTTTTGGGGAAAAATAACTTAGCATACCACTAATTGTAAGTGCTGTAACGCAGGCAATAGAAGCCGCTACAGCAATGGTACGCCTGTGCTTGTTCCAGAGGCGTATAACCCTGCCACCGGCAGGCTGGTTTTGCACAATACTACCTTCCTCCAGCAACCGGCTATGTGTTTCATGCAGGAGCGCTTTGAACTCTTTTTGGTTGGCGTAACTATCCATCTGACTAAGAAAAAGCTGATGTTCCACTACCATTTGGTCAACTTCCGAATTCGTTCGGCGTAATTCTTCAAAAAAATTTTTTTCCTGGGCGGTCATTTCTCCGTTCAGGTAGCGTTCAACGGCATCTAATAGAACAATTTCTTCCATTACTGATTATTGTATTGAGAAAAGAATAATTTTTTTAACCGCATCAGGCACTTATACTTTTGGTTTTTAGCATTGTCGGCATTTGTATAGCCAAACTCGTCTGCTATCTCCGTCATGTGCTTCTTCTTTATATAGTAAGCTTCCAGCAGGCTTTTACAAGGTTCGCCGAGGCTTTTCATCGAAACATCCATCATATCAAAATCTGTATCTAATTTTTCCTTTTGTTCCACCTCCTCCTCCACAGGTATTGTTTCCTGAAGGCTTTCCACAGGAGTGCCATACTTCTGCTGGTATTGTAATTTCTTTAGCCACAACCTCCTGCAAATAGAATATATGTATGTCTTGATCTGAGCCGTAAGTTCGAAACTTGGATCCTGTGCCTTCTTATAAAGCACCATCATTGCGTCCTGAAAAACATCCCTCGCATCATCGTATGTACCGTTATTTTGAAGGATGAAAGATTGTATCATCCCAAAATGATCTTTGTATAAGTGCTCAACAGCCTTTGTATCGTTGTTGGCAAGGCCCTCCAGTAATTCTTTTTGGGTATAGCTTTCCGCTTTTGCCATTCAGGTGGTGTTAATTCAAAAAGCTAAAAATAGTAACCCCTTTATTAAAGTGCTTCAGAATAAATAATCTATAAAATGCTAACGATTGTTTGTAAATTGTTTTGACACTGGATTTACCTATAATAATAACTCAATAAAAGATACAAAATTCGCCAAAAGCTAAAATTTAGGAATAAATTGTAGTGTGACGGCAAATCAGACTTTGGTAAAGTGAACATGTTAGTGTGGTTATTTTTAATGAGAATGTAGTCTTTTAAGTGTTACGATAACCAAAGGCATAAAGATTTTCCAAACACATTTTAGACATGGATAGTAGTCAAAAAATAGAAAATAAATTAATTTTTAAAAAGCTGGGTTACCTTGTTTGCCGGTGTAGTATAAACATCAAATTCATCACAAAAACAAAGCATTTCAAAATGAAAAAGTTTCTTTTCGTAGCCATCTTAGCCGCTGGTTCTCTGGTAGCTTGTAACGATACTTCAACTACTGTTACTCCTGAAGATTCAGCACGTATGGCTGATTCAGCTGCAAAAGCTAACCAAACTCCATCAACAATGGGTAGCGATTCAATGGGTACAACTACTCCTATGATGGGTGATTCTTCTAAAATGATGTCTGATTCAGGTTCAACTATGATGAGTGATTCATCTCATAAATAATTCGACGATTTTTTCATATGGCAAGCAATCGTTAAGCCGTCCCTATTCTTAGGGAGGGCTTCTTTTTTATATACAGGTTTGCAACTACCAGTTCTGGCGATGTTTTCGCATAGCATTGGCACAGTTTATCAATCTTTTGCTACAACTTTGTACTGAGCATTCAGCTCATTTTTATTATCAAATCCTGCCCGCAGGATCAGTTTGCGGGACCATTTTTTCCCGTGAACACATTTGAATCCTTAGGCATTGAAGCTGGGCTGCTTCAAGCCGTTACCGCATTAGGTTTTACTGAACCTACGCCCATACAACAACAGGCAATTCCTGTTTTACTCTCCGGAACTAAAGATTTTATCGGCCTGGCATCCACAGGGACTGGCAAAACCGCTGCTTTTGGTCTTCCTCTTTTGCAACTGATCGACCGGGATCAAAAATATCCGCAAGCGTTAATTATTTGCCCAACCCGTGAGTTGTGTATGCAAATAACAGAGGATATAAAAAAGTTTAAAACGCATTCTGTAGGCGCTAATGTAATTGCTGTTTATGGTGGCACTTCTATTTCCATGCAGATACGTGATTTGAAAAAAGGTTCGCAAATAGTTGTGGCTACCCCCGGCCGTTTAATTGACCTGATTGAACGTAAAGCCATTGATTTGTCAAAAATTAAGTACGTTGTTTTAGATGAAGCCGATGAAATGCTGAACATGGGCTTCCGGGACGATATTGAACACGTATTACAATTCACACCGGAACGGGAAAGTACCTGGCTATTTAGTGCTACCATGCCACCTGAAGTACGGCAAATCAGTCGCAGGTTTATGAAAAGCCCTGCTGAAGTTACGATTGGTAAAATAAATGCAGCCAACGTAAATATCGATCACCAGTATTTAGTGGCCCCCGGTATGCATCGCTATGAAACTTTAAAACGTATCATTGATTTTAATCCTGGTATGTACGGTATTGTTTTTACACGTACCAAGGCTGATGCACAAAGCATTACCGAAGCACTGGTAAGGGAAGGCTATGATATTGATGCCCTACATGGTGATTTGACCCAGCAGCAACGTGATAAAGTGATGAGCCGCTTCCGCGAAAAAAATCTACAGCTAATTATTGCTACCGACGTAGCTGCACGTGGAATTGATGTAAAAGAAATGACGCACGTAATCAATTATGAGCTCCCTGATGATATGGAAGTATATACCCACCGTAGTGGCCGTACAGGCAGGGCTGGTAATCAAGGTATTTGTCTTTCCATCATCACCAATAGAGAAGTTGGAAGGATCCGCCAGATTGAACGTTTAATTAATGCCCGTTTTCATAAACTGGATATACCTAGTGGAAAAGATGTATGCCGCAAGCAATTTTTCCATTTTATGGATAAGCTAATGCAGACCGATATAAGCCACGGCGAATACGAAACGTATGTACCGCTGCTGAATGAAAAGTTTGCCGATGTTAGTAAAGAAGAAATTTTACAGCGGGTTGCCGGTATGGAATTCGATCGGTTTTTGAAATATTATGAAAACGCAGCCGACCTGAATGCCCGTTCAGATGACCGGCGGGTAGAACGTCGTATTTCTACAACTAGTAGTTCCGGTCGTGAGCGTTTTACTGATACACAAGGACGCAGTTTTAACCGGCAGCAACATAACGGTAGTTTTGACCGGTTGTTTGTGAACCTCGGTACTAAAGATGGCTTTTATAAAGCCAGTTTCCTTCAGTTCATTTTAGATATGAGTGACCTGAGTAAGGATGTACTGGGCCGGATAGACATGAAAGAAATGAGCAGTTGGATAGAAATAGATAGTTCGGCTACTCAAAAAATGATTCAGGCGGTGGATGGAAAAATGTACCGCGGTCGTAAAATACGAATGAATGACGCTCAAACCGGTGACCGGAAAAAAGTCTATGCAGAATAATTTTGATTAGTAATAGATAACCCTTATTTTCGGGTTTCAATGAAAGCAGCAAAAGTCAATAGTAAGTTTTATTACTTCTTTTATTTTATCCGCAGTTGCGGACCGGGCTTTTGTTGAAATAAAGGAAACAATTTATAACAACACATAGTAATCCCGGCCTAACAGGTCGGGATTTTTTTTGGCCCATCACACTCATTCGTTTAATTCTGAAAGAATATGACCCACATCACTATTTTAAATTGTGATTGTTAGCCTTTATGAAAATATCCAATCTGGAAAGTGTAGGTGTATTGCTTCCAGCGTAAACTAAAAATGTGTGAATAAAACCGTTTCAATACAAGGATACGAAGGCAGCTTTCACCAGATGGCTGCCCGACAATATTTTGGGAAAGACGTACGTATTTTGCCTTGTGCTACATTTAGGGAAGTGATTAAACTGGCTGGCGATTCTTCCAAGGCACATGGAGGTGTTATGGCCATTGAAAATTCTATTGCCGGCAGCATCCTGCCAAATTATAATTTACTACAGCATTCCGATCTGCTGATTGTAGGGGAGATATACCTGCATATTAGTCAGAATTTGTTGGTGAACAAGGGCATAATTCTTGATGAAATCCGGGAAGTGCATAGCCATCCCATGGCATTATTGCAGTGTATTGATTTTTTAGAGCAATATAATTGGAAACTGGTTGAAACAGAAGATACGGCCCTAAGTGCTAAACATGTACATCAGCACCATAGCCGCCACATGGCTGCCATTGCAGGTAAGCTTGCCGCAGAATTGTATCATTTAGATATAATTGCTCCGGATATCCAAACGCAAAAAGATAATTATACCCGGTTTTTAATACTCCAGCCTAAAAATGGGCAGACGGCAAATAATAATGCAAATAAAGCATCAGTTACATTTCGCACCGATCATTCAAAAGGGAGCCTTGCTAAAGTACTTGCTGTGATTGCTGAGAATGACATCAATTTAAGTAAACTGCAAAGTATCCCTATACCTGATAGTGCCTGGCAATATATATTTTATGCCGATATGGAGTTTGAAACATTTTCACAATTTGAAAAAGTAACAGACCAGATGCGAAGTAAAACCAAATCATTAAAAATATTAGGCACCTATAAAAACGGTAATCAACGAAAATAGTTTTCCATGATTTTACAAACCGCAACTGCAAACAGGCTTGATGGCATTGGAGAATACTATTTCTCACAAAAACTGCGGGAAATTGAAGGATTAAACAAATCCGGCAGGGATGTAATAAACTTAGGGATTGGCAGCCCTGATTTGCCACCTCACCCGGATGTGATCGCTGCCTTATCTAAGGCAGCCTCCGAACCGGTCAATCATGCTTACCAGAGTTACAAAGGCAGCCCTGTTTTAAGGGAGGCAATTACATCTTGGTATCATCAATATTATAATGTGTTGTTAGATCCACAAACAGAAGTGCTACCACTAATTGGCTCAAAGGAAGGGATTATGCACATTTGCATGACTTATCTAAACAAAGGTGATAAAGCATTGGTTCCTAATCCGGGGTATCCAACTTATAGAAGTGCAGTGATGCTGGCTGGCGGGCAGCCGGAAGCATATGATTTAAATGGTGAATTTGACTGGCAACCAAATTTTGAGAAATTAGAAAACCAAAATTTAGATGATGTAAAACTGATGTGGGTTAATTATCCGCACATGCCTTCCGGGCAGTTACCCGCCGCAGGTACTTTTGAAAAACTAATTGCATTTGGAAGAAAACATAACATTCTTATTTGCCACGATAATCCTTATAGCTTTATACAAAGTGGCAAACCGCAAAGTATTTTAGAGGTGCCGGGTGCCAAGGACTGTGCCATTGAGTTAAATTCACTTAGCAAAAGTCACAACATGGCCGGCTGGCGGGTTGGGATGCTGTGTGGCGCTAAAGAACGGATTGAGGAAGTGTTACGATTTAAAAGTAATATGGATAGTGGTATGTTTTTGCCGGTTCAACTGGCGGCTGCTACTGCACTCAACCTTTCATCGGATTGGTACGAGCATGTAAATGCCGTTTACCAGCAAAGAAAGCTCATAGCTTATGAAATTATGGATGCTATCGGGTGTACCTATCATCACAAACAGGCAGGTCTTTTTTTGTGGGGCAAAATTGATAAAGCATGGAATAAGCATTTATCAGGTTTTGAACTAAGCGATAAAATACTACATCAAACAAACGTGTTTATAACGCCCGGTGGTATTTTTGGCAATGCAGGCAATCAGTACATGCGGTTAAGCTTATGCAGTACGGGAGAAAAATTAAATGAAGCACTTCAAAGAATCAAAATCGGGTTTTGGCCTGCTGAAATACATCAATTATCATGACCGTATTCATTATTGGTATAGGATTAATTGGCGGCTCAATGGCACTTTCCCTTAAACAAAAAGGATGGGCGGACCGTGTGATTGGTTATGATGTAAGTACAACACATACTGCAAAAGCTATAGAACTGAGACTGATTGATGAAGCAGTTACGATTGAACAGGGAATGGCCAAAGCGGATTGCATTATCCTGGCTATACCTGTAGATCATGCGGTAAGTTTGTTGCCACAAATATTAAATATTACTAACAGTAACCAGACTATTTTAGATGCAGGATCTGCTAAACAGGCTATTTGTGAAGCAGTACACAATCATCCAAATCGTTGCAGGTATATAGCTACACACCCCATGTGGGGTACGGAATTTAGCGGCCCTGAAGCAGCAGAAGTAGACGCTTTTACCAATAGAGCAGTGGTTATTTGCAACCGGGAACAAAGTGCTGCTGACGCATTGCAATGTACAGAAAGTTTGTACCGAGCATTGGGCATGCACCTCTTGTACATGGATGCAGTGGCCCATGATCTGCACGCAGCTTATGTGAGTCATATTTCACACATCACCTCCTTTGCATTGGCCAATACGGTTTTACAAAAAGAAAGGGAGGAAAACACCATTTTTGAGTTGGCAAGTGCTGGTTTTGCAAGTACCGTCCGGTTAGCCAAAAGTAATCCGGCCATGTGGGTGCCTATCTTTAAGCAAAATAAGGAAAATGTGTTAGACGTTTTAAATGAACACATCACCCAACTTCGAAAATTTAAAAGCAGCCTGGAAAAAGAAAACTGGGATTATCTGAAAGAATTGATTGAAGACGCAAATGGAATTAAGCGGATTTTAAAGTAAAGTTTTGTGATTGTCCGGTTCAACAATAAACGATGACCTGATTTATTTACGAAATTAACATTCAGACAGCTCATTAACGATATGGTGTACAAGAGTGGGACGCCCCTACAGCGATATAGCAGCAGAAACTTCTGTTTCAAAGTAATTCTTAAAAAATACTCCCCGTGATGATCTAAAAGTAAAACCAGTACAGCATTGTATTCACCCTAATATGTTATCTTAAAATTCCATTAATCCCAGTTAACGACATTCAAAAACTTTACTATGACTGCAATCCAAACAGAAAAAAAATCCATTCTTCAAACCTGGCAAAAACGGCCGCTTATTATTAGCGGACCTTGTAGTGCCGAAACCGAAGAGCAGGTGATAGATACAGCTACGCGGTTAGCTCATACAGGTAAAGTAGATATGCTACGTGCCGGCATCTGGAAACCCCGTACCCGCCCTGGTATGTTTGAAGGTATTGGTACCAAAGGATTGCCCTGGCTGCAAAAAGCTAAAAACATTACCGGTTTACCAATTTGTATTGAAGTGGCTACGGCAAAACAGGTAGAAGACGCATTGCACTTTGACGTGGATGTGCTTTGGATTGGTGCCAGAACCACTGTAAATCCTTTTAGTGTGCAGGAAGTAGCAGATGCTCTAAGAGGCGTTGACATTCCGATACTCGTAAAAAATCCCATCAATCCTGATCTGGAATTGTGGAGTGGTGCGGTAGAAAGGGTGGAACGTGCAGGAATTAAAGAAATTGGCCTGATTCATCGTGGATTTTCCTCGTATGGCAATACGGAATTTCGGAATGCACCGATGTGGCATTTGGCAATTGAAATGAAACGGCGTAACCCTGGTCGTATGATTATTAACGACCCATCGCATATTTGTGGCCGGCGTGACACACTGGCTTCGATATCTCAAATAGCAATTGACCTTGATTATGACGGGCTGATGATTGAAAGTCATATTGATCCTGATAATGCCTGGAGTGATGCCAAACAACAAATTACACCGGAAGTGTTGTCCGAAATGCTATCCTCTTTAATATGGCGTAAGGAAGATGTTTCTTCTGATGCATTTCACGGTATAATGGAAAAATTACGGCAGCAAATCAATCAATTGGATGACGAGCTTTTACAAATCATCGGGCAACGAATGAAGGTAGCCGAAAGTATTGGTGAATATAAGAAGAATAATAATGTGACCATTTTGCAAACAAACCGCTGGAACGAAATATTAGAACGGGCTTACAAAAAAGGGGATAAGCTTGGACTAAGTAAAGAATTTATAACCAGTTATTTTGATGCCGTTCACATGGAAAGCATCAACCACCAGAATAAAATTTTCAATAGCTGATGCCGCTAAAAAAGTTTCGTATTGGAGATGCTGTGGTTGAATACCATTTGGCAAGTGGTATTGCAACGTTGAAAAATCTGGCTGATAAAAAAAATACTGTGTTGCTGATAGATGAAAATGTGCTGGCCATTTATCCAAAAAAATTCAGTGGCTGGAAAACCATTATCATTAAAAGCGGTGAAGATTATAAAACGCAGGCAACGGTTGATGCTATTATTTTTCAATTAATTGAATCAGGAATTAACAGAAGCAGTACGATTGTAGGGGTTGGGGGAGGAGTAGTCACAGACATTACAGGTTATGTTGCATCAATATATATGCGGGGCATCCGCTTTGGTTTTGTGCCAACCACCATACTGGCATTGGTTGACGCATCGATAGGCGGCAAAAACGGAATTGATGCAGGAGTTTACAAGAACATGGTGGGCACCATCCGGCAGCCGGCTTTTGTATTGCATGATATGCTTTTTGTAAATAGCCTTCCCCAGCAGGAATGGCAGGACGGTTTCGCAGAAATAATTAAACATGCGTGTATTAAAAGTGCATCCATGTTTAAGGAATTGCAGATGCATGATCTTAATTATTACCAGAAAAAGAAAAAGGAGCTTTGCCGGTTGACACAGCAAAATGCTTTATTGAAAACCAGGGTAGTGCAGCAGGATGAATTTGAACAAGGCGACCGTAAATTGTTGAATTTCGGGCATACCTATGGCCATGCAATTGAAACACAATATCATCTTACACATGGCCAAGCGGTTGCTATTGGTATGAATATAGCGGCGAAACTTTCTGAAAAACTACTTCATTTCAAACAGGTAAACCCATTGAAAGAAATAATTGAAAAGTATGGCCTTCCCACAAATATCAAAGCAGATCATGAAAAGGTTTTTCGGGTATTACAAAAAGATAAAAAGGCCGGCAACGGCTACGTGAATTTTATTTTACTGGAAAAAATCGGCAAAGCGAAGATTGAAAAGATAGCATTGCAAAATCTTTATAAATTAATTGATTGAAAGTAATTATACAACCTTCAACAGTAAAAGGAAAGTTGGCAGCGCCTCCATCCAAAAGTGCGATGCAGCGGGCCTGTGCAGCAGCGTTGCTTACAGGTGGAATAACCACTTTGCAAAATCCGGGTATCAGTAACGATGATGAAGCTGCCTTAAATATTATTGAGCAGTTTGGTGCGATTGTTACAAAGCAGGAAGCTGAATTAACGATTGATAGCCGCAACCATTTTCTTGCCTGCAACAATGAAGGCGCTACGGATGATTTACAAATTGATTGTGGCGAAAGTGGCCTTAGTATCCGCATGTTTACGCCAATAGCGGCGTTAGGCAAACGGCCTGTGCGTATTGTTGGCAGCGGCAGTCTTCGCAAACGTCCTATGAATTTTTTTGATACGGTTCTTCCTGAACTTGGTATTCAAATAACATCTCAAAACGGCCACATTCCTTTGCAAATTCAGGGACCGTTACAGCCGGCAAACATTGTTATTGACGGCTCATTAAGTTCCCAATTTCTTACAGGCATACTCATGGCTTATGCTGCTGCAAATGCCAGTGACGTAACAATAGAAGTAACAGATTTAAAAAGTAAACCATATATTGATTTGACTTTAACTGTCATGCGGTCGTTTGGTATGCCGGTACCATTGAACGAAGATTATCAACGCTTTTATTTTCCCCGGAGAATTCAATCTGATGTAAAAACATCTACAGCATATAAAGTTGAGGGCGACTGGAGTGGCGGTGCATTTTTATTAGTTGCAGGAGCTGTCCATGGTGGTATTTGTATCGAAGGCCTGGATGCTAACTCAACGCAGGCCGATAAAAAGATATTGGAAGCCTTACAGGATTGCGGTGCTTCCATATTAATTAATGACATTGAAATTAAGATACAAAAGAAATCATTAACTCCATTTCACTTTGATGCAACTGATTGCCCGGATTTATTTCCGCCGCTAGTAGCATTAGCTGCCTATTGCAAAGGACAAACCATCATAAAAGGCATTAGCAGACTTCAACATAAGGAAAGTAACAGGGCTATTACTTTGCAGACACAATTTGAAAAATTGGGTGTACATATTCTATTAAAAAATGATGATATGATTATAGAAAGTAATGGTATTGTCAACGGTAGTACAGTGCACTCATGCCACGACCATAGAATTGCTATGGCCTGTGCTGTGGCGGCACTTGGCGCAACTGATTCAGTTACCATCGAAGATGCAGAAGCAATTAATAAATCATACCCTGAATTCTATGCTCATTTACAGCATTTAGGTGTTGATGTAAGTATTTACAATAATTAGCTGCCTGTTTCCCTGACATATATAAATAATCGTATGAATTCTTTCGGTCGTATTTTTCGGGTAACAATTTTTGGAGAAAGCCATGGCAGCGCTGTTGGTGTTACAATTGATGGTTGCTTACCCGGCATTACATTACGGGAAGAAGATTTTATGCCGGACCTGGAAAGAAGAAAAGGAGGAACACAAAAAGGAACAACGCCCCGTAAGGAAGATGACAAGCCGATTTTTTTGAGCGGCCTGTTTAATTATCATACCACCGGTTCACCGCTTACCATCATATTTGAAAATAACAATACCCGATCCGGTGACTATGAAAAGCAACGGGCAATACTAAGACCCGGTCATGCCGATTTTATTGCAGGAAAAAAATATAAAGGATTTGAAGACTACAGGGGTGGTGGTCACTTTAGCGGAAGACTTACTGTTGGATTGGTTGCCGCTGGTGTGATTGCAAAAAAAATGATCAGTTATATCTCGTCTTTATCTAATTTAAAACCTGCTATAACTGCCTTTGTAAAAGAAATTGGCGGTGAAACCAATCTGGAAGCCGGACTGCAAAAAGCAATTGATGCCAAAGATTCTGTCGGTGGTATTGTGGAATGTCAGGTTACCGATTTGCCACTTGCATTGGGCGAACCCTTTTTCGACTCGTTGGAATCCTTATTAAGCCATATTGTATTTGCCATACCGGCCGTGAGGGGTATTGAATTTGGAACAGGCTTTGACAGTGCCCGTATGTTCGGTACGATGCATAATGACGTATTTATTAATGAAGAAGGTAAAACTGCTTCTAATCACGCAGGTGGCATAACCGGCGGTTTATCAAATGGAAATACGATTGTATTTAGAATTGCTATTAAACCAACAGCATCTACTCCAAAGGAACAGGTTAGTTATAATTTTGAGAATCGTGAAATAGAACGCTTCTCAATTAAAGGCCGGCATGATCTGTGCATTGCTCTACGGGTACCTCCAGTACTTGAAGCTGTCACAGCTATTGTATTGAGTGATGTATTATTAATCACCGGAGCAAACTAAATTACAATATTCCTTTTCCCTTCATTTTATTTTGGAGATTGCGCAATTTACTAATGGTAAATACCATTAGTGAGATTTTATTTCTATGCGTATTATGGTAGTTCTCAATGCACTAACAGTTTTACTATTATTATTTTTTTTTGATTCTGAAACTTTTTTTGAATTCTGTCCGTAATTCTTTTTAATCAACTCAATTCGTATACATTAATTAATATTTTATTTACAATCAAACAAAACCTTTTATGTTTAGAACGTTTTTCTCAAAAACACATGCTACAGACGGCGGTATTTTGCCGGTCTTGGCGAATGTGTCCCGCAGAAAGTTTTTGGGCGTTGCAGGCACTGCAACAGGTGCCCTTGCCATTGCCTCCTGCCACGATAACAATAGTAATGATACCGGGGTAGACCTCGGTAGTGGTGATGTAGGCATTTTAAATTATGCTTATGCTTTGGAACAACTGGAAGCTGCATTTTATGTAAGGGTCGTTACATCACCTTATAGTGGTATTACCGCTACCGAAACTTCTTATTTAACTGACATTCGTGATCATGAAGTTTCTCACCGCGAATTTTTTAAGGCAGCAATTACAGCTGCTGGTGCAACTCCTATTCCCGGTTTAGATGTTAATTTCAGTTCTATCAATTTTGCGGATCGTACGAGTGTATTAAATACTGCTATGGCATTTGAAGATTTAGGCGTTTCTGCTTACAATGGCGCCGGAACTTTACTGATAAATGGAGACTATCTGGTAATTGCAGGAAAAATAGTATCTGTTGAAGCCCGCCACGCTTCATTGATCAGGGATTTGGTAGCCCTGAATACTTTTGCCAATACGACCGATTCAAACGGCTTGGACCCTGCCCGCACTCCCCCACAGGTATTGGCTATTGCAGGTGCTTATATAAATACTAAAATTAATGCAAATAATTTACCAACCAGCTAAAAACATATTACTATGAATTTGCAAAATATATTAGGTGCTATCGAACAGGTAGATCCTGAAGTTTATGATAGATTAGATACACGTCGCCATGCTATGAAGCGTTTTACACGTGTAGGTGGCCGTATCGCTTTATCTGCCATACCCCTAGCAATCGGATCTATGTTTAAAAAGGCATATGGTCAGCCTGCTACTGCTACTGTAAAAAGCATCCTGCAATATGCGTTGACCCTTGAATACATCGAGGCTGCATTTTATAATAAAGGGGTTGCGAGCGCAGCAACAATCGGTATTACAGGTACAGCGCTTACAGCTATTACCAAGATCCGGGATGATGAAAATGCACATGTCAATTTTTTGAAAACTGCGCTGACTACTGCTTTTGCAGCTACTCCCGCAGAAGTTGCTTCTCCAAACATAGATTTAACCGGGGGCAAAAGTGCAGCAGGTACAGGTCCGTTTGCAGCTGCTTATCAAGCTAATGGTTATTTAACATACCTGGCCGTAGCACAAACTTTTGAAGATACAGGCGTACGTGCCTATAAAGGCCGTGCCAAAGAAATTACAAAAGGGGGAGCCTACTTAACTGCCGCATTACAAATTCACTCAGTTGAGGCCCGTCATGCTGCACATATCCGATATATGCGCAGTAGTGTTGGTGCAGGTACTATCCCTGCCGGTCAAACTGTAAAGCCATGGATCACTCAAAGCCAATCAGGTATTACTACAGGTGTTGCCAATACTGATGCAGCTATCGCTTTAAGCTATGCAGGTGCAACTCCTGAAAGTACAACAACCCAGGCTGGTGTGGCAATTACAAATATTGGCGGACAGGTAATTTCTGCAAACGCAGCCACTGAAGCATTCGATGAGCCATTAACGTCAACAGAGGTGTTAGCAATCATAAATGGTTTCATATATTAGTATTTTATAGACTTACTTATTGTAAGGAGGCTATATCTCAATTGGGTATAGCCTCTTTTTTTATGATAAACTATCGTGTTAAAGCATTTCTACATCCGGCTAATCAGCAATCCCTTTTTGTGATCAATTGCATAACTTTACAAGGTAATTGTTGAGTAACACCACCAAACCTTATTGTACCGGATACCCTGATAAGAATAAATAAACGGAATTTTAAAATGCATATTTTGCCGGTTGTACCCGCAGAAAAATTTGGACTTATTGTTACCCAAAGAAAATTTCAGCCTGCCACCCTTCTAATCAAAAATCCCAATGATTTCCTTTCCTTTATCATAAAACTAAAGCCGGAATTTATTTCGTATATTTTTTAAAAATGCTGACAGCGATTCGTGCCGGAACCAAAAATGATTGCCTCCGATTTATGCGGGACATGAACGCTAAAGATATGCATGCTTTAGGCAACTGGTTTACAGATGAAAGTTCAATTTGGGTTCCACCTGGCGGACCTGTTTTTGGCTTCACCCGTATTATGGCTATGTTTAGGGCTATATTTCGCCGCTATGCCGCTATCGACTGGACTGTAAATGAAATTTTTGAGATTGAACCCAACCGATTTCTCATTTTTCATGAGGCAAATGCTACATTTAACAGTGGCACAACTTACAAAAACAAGGTCATAACAGACATTACTTTTAATGCGGATATAAAAATTATCCGGCTTTCGGATTATTTTAAGAATACGGCTATATTGTCTTAAAATACCGGCCAGTATAAACACCGGCATTCTTAAGCTTTCCTCGATATATAGTAGGTTAGTTCCGGAAAGCATAAATACAGTTGCTGACCTTCAATCAGGATTGTATTAGTTTCGGTAAATGAATACTGTTATGCAATCCTTTCAGCAACTCGGCGATCAGTTTCAACAATATTTTGCTGTAGAACATTTTCCGGCTACAACACCCACTTTGTATGATCCGAACCGCTATTTTCTACAATTAGGCGGAAAGCGGATCAGGCCGGTTTGCGTACTAATGGGTAACGAACTTTTCGGTGACGTTCATCCGGATGCCTGGAATACTGCTACTGCTATAGAACTCTTCCACAATTTTACCCTGATACATGACGATATTATGGACAAAGCGCCCTTGCGGCGGGGTATGGAAACGGTACATGAAAAGTACGGTACACCCACTGCATTGCTGGCAGGTGATGTAATGCTGGTACAGGCTTACGATTATTTAAACAAAACGACAGGCGCCTACTTGCAACGCCTCATTAAAATGTTTAACCAGGCGGCCAGGTTGGTGTGCGAGGGGCAACAGCTTGATATGGATTTTGAACATCAGGATTCTGTTTCCATTGATGATTACCTGAACATGATTACTTTGAAGACCTCAGTATTATTAGCGGCCAGCTTACAAATGGGAGCTATCATCGGTGGCGGAAGCCAGGCAAATGCAGGGCATTTGTATGAGTTCGGCAAAAATTTGGGTATCGCTTTTCAGGTGCAGGATGATTATTTAGATGCTTTTGGAGATCCGATGAAGTTTGGCAAACAGGTAGGTGGTGATATTATGGCAAATAAAAAAACTTTTTTGCTGCTGTATGCACTGCAAATGGCTGAAGAGACGGACAAACAAAAGATAGCAGCGTTATTGAAATCGGATAGTTTCGATAAAGTAGACATTATGCTCCAGTTGTACAAAAAGTACAACGTTGATGAATGGGCAATGCATCTCAAAAATAAATATTACCAGGATGCACTTACGCACCTGGAGGCTATAGCAGTCGTATCGTACCGAAAAGCACCTTTGCAGGAGCTTGCGGAATTTTTGATTGACCGGGAGGTGTAAATAAGTAAAAGCTTAAAACTGATAGGTAATAACCCGAAAGTTGCATTTTGAAAAACAATAGTTAAGTTGTAAAGTTTGTACTTTTTTCCAATATCATTACTATATACCCCCATTGCTCACATATCGTCTCCAATAAGTCCCCGAGTTTTCTTTTCAGGCAAAAAATATTGGATTTATGATTTACTTAGCAAAATCCTTTATTTTGATTGCCTTAAACCTAACCTTATGTCTTTACTACGAAAGAAAACTATTACTGCTATTCTGAGAGATGCGGAGGCCGGCTACCACGATGGCGAAGGTCATGGAGCCTTAAAGCGGGTATTGGGGGTAAAAGATCTCACTGCCTTTGGAATAGCTGCAGTAATTGGCGCCGGTATTTTTAGCAGCATTGGCAAAGCCTGTTTCGATGGTGGTCCCGGCGTAATTTTTTTATACATATTTACAGCAGTTGCTTGTGGGTTTGCCGCACTTTGTTATGCAGAGTTTGCTTCCACAGTTCCGGTTTCTGGTAGTGCTTATACCTATTCTTATGTAGCCTTCGGCGAAATTTTTGCCTGGATCATTGGCTGGGATTTGCTGATGGAGTACGCCATTGGCAATATCGCCGTAGCAATTTCCTGGAGTGATTATTTCACCGGGCTGATGGATAAAGCCGGGTTGCACATACCTGAATGGCTTACCATGGATTTTACGACAGCGCACCATGGGTTTGATGAGGCCAGTAAGCTAATAGCCGGAGGGCAGGTGTTACAAAATTTAGACGGTGCGCTGATTGAACGATTTACTGCCTGGACTACTGCACCACAGATAGGTGGATTACACCTGATTATGGATTAAACCTACCGGCCTTACTGATTGTGGGGCTAATTACCGCTATTGTTTTCGTAGGTATTAAAGAAAGCCGAAGCCTGAGTAACATTATGGTGGGCATAAAATTAGCCGTTATTTTCTTGGTAATTGTGCTGGGTGCTTACTACACCAACACCGAAAACTGGAAGCCTTTTACACCTAATGGAATCGGAGGTATTTTAAAGGGCGTTTCGGCTGTATTCTTTGCCTATATTGGTTTTGATGCCATCAGCACTACGGCAGAAGAATGTAAAAATCCACAACGGGATTTGCCTCGGGGGATGATTTATTCCCTGATTATCTGTACCATTTTATACGTAATTCTCGCCCTGGTACTTACCGGGATGGTAAAATATACTCAATTAAATGTCGGTGATCCGCTGGCAAAAGTGTTTGAGGCCCGTGGATTAAAATGGATAGCCGGAATTGTTGCAGTAAGTGCCGTAATTGCTACGGCCAGTGTGCTGCTCGTTTTCCAGATGGGACAGCCACGCATCTGGATGAGCATGAGCCGGGATGGCCTGCTTCCGAAGATTTTTTCCCGTATTCATCCAAAGTATAAAACGCCATCTTTTTCTACGGTACTTACCGGTTTACTGGTTGCTATTCCGGCTTTGTTTTTGAACCTGGATGTTGTATTAGCACTTACCAGCATCGGAACGCTGTTTGCATTTGTGTTGGTATGCGGCGGTATTTTGGTATTGCAGCATCTTCCCGACAGGCCGCAAAGTAAGTTCCGGGTACCTTATGTAAATGGCAAATTTATTGTGCCGGCATTATTTGTCCTTGCCGTTGTGCTTGTTTTTAAATACAGCCCTACTCACTTTAGTGGCTTATTGAGCAAAGAGGGCTTTCCGATGATCTTGTTTTGGATAGTAGCACTTCTTGTTTCAGTACTCACATTTATGAAAAACTTTTCATTGATCCCAGTTTTGGGATTGACGAGCTGTTTTTACCTGATGGCCCAAGAAAATCATTCGAATTGGCTTCGTTTCCTGATATGGCTGGCTATTGGGTTGGTTATCTATTTTGCTTACAGCCGGCATAATAGCCGGTTAGCCAAATCTGAAACAGATAGGTCTTTCACCAACCCGGATAAAACTGTTTTTGAAAAGAATGATCTTTAAATCACCAATTTTGCAGCTAATTATTTGAGGTAGTTATGAAATTTGAAGTAGGTGATAGTGTTGTTGTGAAACATAGCAATGAAGACGGTAAGGTAGCAGAAATCATTAATGATAAGATGGTGTTGGTAGAAGTACGGGGCGTAAAGTTTCCGGTATATAACGACCAACTTGATTTTCCTTATTTTAAAATGTTTTCCAAACAGCCGGTTGTGCCGGAAAAAAAACCGGTTAAGAAATATATTGAAGATGTGAAACGGGAAAAAGGTACGGAAAGATATAAAGTATCAGATGGCGTATGGCTCACCTTTTTACCGGTTTTTGATAAAGACATTTTTGATGATGATGTGGTTGAATCCCTGAAAATATATCTCGTTAATCAAACACAGAACGGGTATGGATTCCGGTACTGGCTACGCTACAAAGGCGCTGAAGACTTTGAATTAAAAAATGAAATTTTTGCCCTTAACGATTTTTACCTGATGGATATTCCGTTTGAATCATTGAACGACGGACCATCGCTTGATTTTGAATTTTGGTTATTGAAGGCCGATAAAACAAAAGCTGATTTCCATGAAGTTTTTTACAAGCCAAAAGCAAAACAGGTGTTTGGCAAAGTAGAGGAGATCCGGAAAAAAGGAGAGGCTACGTTTTCGCATTTGCTATTTGAAACATTTCCGGATAGGGTAGTAGTGCCGGTTGAAAAACATAATGATTTAGACAAACTGAAAAATGCCGGCTTTAAAGTGTATGATGCCAAAGAAGGCCGCCGTCATTTGCCGCCTGCCCAAAGCGTTATTGATCTGCATATTGAAAAATTACATGAAAAGCCGGGCTCATTGACGCCATTTGAAATGATGACGATCCAGTTGGACACTTTTGAAAAACACCTGGAACTGGCACAACTACATCATCTTAAAGAATTCACGGTTATCCACGGCATTGGCACCGGCAAACTGCGTGATGAAATACATGAACAATTACGGCTTAAAAAAGGTGTAAAGAGCTTTGTAAACCAGTATCATCCCTGGTATGGATATGGTGCAACACAGATTTATTTAGATTGATTAAAGTCCGAAAGACAATTAGTCGACAGTCCGGAAGTCAGCAGTCAACAGTCGAAAAGAAAGATATAAAGTTTAAATATTTCAGTAATTTTTTATTCTTTTATCTGGCGTATTGTGATTGTCTTTACTGCTGACTGCCGACTATTGAATTTTGACTGTTTACTAAAACCTATTTTTGCCCTGCTGCAAAGCTGAGCTATCGTGTCCCGGTTTACCGGGATAAGGAAAGTCCGGACAGTATAGAGCGAACCTATCCCGATAACGTCGGGAAATTTTTCCGCCCCGGTGGAAGAGATTCAGATAGTGCCACAGAAAATAACCGCCACGCATTTTGCGGGGTAAGGGTGAAAATGTAAGGTAAGAGCTTACAGTCCTGGCTGGGAACAGTCGGGAAGGGTAAACCTTAGGTACTGAAATGCCACATATAGGAATCTTCAAGAGCGGCTCGTTTTTGTTCCTGCTTTGTAAAAGGAAGGACGGGTTCCAGGGTA
This sequence comes from Chitinophagaceae bacterium, assembly GCA_965246935.1. Lineage (GTDB taxonomy): Bacteria > Bacteroidota > Bacteroidia > Chitinophagales > Chitinophagaceae > JAZKFT01. The sequence continues at coordinate 35,677 of CBDFGC010000036.1, forward strand.
GGCAGCTACATCCCGGTAGCAATGCCGGGAGCAGATAAATGATAGCATCCCCATAATTTGGGGAAACAGAATCCGGCTTATGAAGCTTTGCAGCTTTTTTTATTAGTATTGTACAGTATCTTTTATAGCTGTGCTAACCCTATTATCTGTGAAAAAAATTATCATCTGCGGTTTCATGTTGTTCTGCCTGAACGCTTGTAAAGATGAATCATCAACTGCAAAAACAAACACTAAAAATGGATCTTCTTCACCGGCTGTAAACCTACCGAGTGATTCATTAGCTGTTGCAAAAGACGATATCGTCAGCGCTCAACCTGAAATGGAAAAAACACAATCAGATGCTAAGATTCTAAATAAAAAGAGTAGCGGTAACTGGCCAACAATTGCACAGAATTTTTTTCTCAACCAATGCATAAAGGATGGTAATTTTTTGAGTCAGGATCAGGCAAAAAACTATTGTAATTGTATGTTGGTAAAAATTCAGGATAAATACCCTAACCTAAAGGAGGCAGGTAAGATGACCCGGGAAGAAGCACATACGCTGTCGCAGAGTTGCCTTAAATAATTTATTGAGATATGGGCATAAAAAAAGCACCAAGCTTGTTTAAATATCGGCCGAAGCCTCAACTTAACTTACTAACCCGGTGCCGTGCTATTAATCTGGTAATTTATCTGTCGAAAGAAAGCTTGCTTTTCAAAACCTCATCCTGTTACAGATGCTTTAATGTAATGCAATTTTGTCTTTTTTCAGATGCGTTACTTTCTCAATCGCTATGCTAAAATAGGGCGCTACCGCGTCAAATTCCAAATTTTTTATTGTTTTTGTACACACAGTTTCCTCACAATTTCAATCACATTGCATCATAGTTTATACACCTTAAATGTGTATTAGTGGACGGTTTTACACACACTTGCAAAATAAGTATGTTATGAAAAATGGTTTCTTAATTTCAGAATAGAAGGTGAGCAGCTGTAAAATCAATTTAACGGAAATTCTTGGGGGGAACTGAAGCATCTTTAATTTTTTGATATTTTCAAAGTAGGTTTTAATAAGCCGCTGTAGCAAGCGATGAAAGGATTTCAGATGATTGCAATACTTTTTAAATGGTTGTTAAAACCAGTAATTTAAATTGGATAAACCTTGAGGTATGGGCATAAAAAAAGCACCAAGCTTGTTTAAATATTAGCCGAAGCCATTACTTAACTTACTAACCCGGTGCTGTGCTATTAATCCGGTAATTTACCTGCGTAAAGAAAACTTGCTTTTCAAAACCTCATCCTGTTACAGATGCTTTAATGTCATGCAATTTTATCTTTTTGCTGGTGCGTTACCCTCTCAATTGCTATGCTAAAATAGGGTGGTTGCATATCGAAAACCAAATTTTTCCCGGTTTTTGTATGCACAGTTTCAGCACAATTCTAATCACATTATATCTTAGTTTATGCACCTGAAATGTGTATTACGACTCCATTACGCACATACATGTACAAATTATCTTATGCTTCTTCTGACGAAGTTTTAGTTTGACATAAAATCTGACTTTATTATAGCATCAATTAATTGGAAAACGGTGCTAAGCATTTTTATTTGCTGTTGCAAATGGCCGTTCTGAGCTTCGATATTGATATATGGAATATGGTAGGTGGCAGCGTAAACAGATAATGAACCATCATCCGGTACTTTTACATTATCCTGCAGCACTACATTAAAACCTTTTGTTTTCAAAAAGTTGAAATATGCTACCTCTGTAGTATAAAAAAAATCATCAGCATCCTGCTTTGGATTTATAAATACCTGCTTTGCAGCGCTGCTGAAAGCATTTCCCTTTTTATAGCTGCTAATAGATAGACCTCCTGCATCGGTATTATTATGTAATGCCACTATCAGCCTGTTACTATCTATGTATTTTCTCAGAAACACATCCGCAATTACTTGTATGGAAAGCATTGCCGAGTCAGAAAAAGCACCCTTGTTACTTTTTAGCGTTGTCTTAATACCGGTTTGGGTATATATCCGGTTTGGATCGAAGCGGTATTGGACGCCTTTTAGTTTGAACTCAACAAAACGTTGCTGCTGGCATTGCCAGGTCGTAAAGCACCCTCTTTGTAAAGTGTCCATCAGTAGGTTTGCGGCCGCTACTGCCGTTGTCTCATTTTCGTGAACATGTACAAAAGAAATTTTTGTAGCTGTGTCATCCAAGCAACGGCTATAAAAGACAATCCTGGTATCACCGCAAAAAACAGTATCCAAAGCTGTTTGGGCTGTATCCTGTGTAAAACCTAATAAGGGGATGCCTGTTATAAGAATAGCCCAAACACATTTCATGATGACACCTTTCTGCATAGATTCTATTTTAGCTGGTATTTTGCAAGATTAAATACAACTGTTTTATTGCCGGATTACTTTACCACTTAATTTGCACCCCTATGACACAAGAATATTTGAAAGATATGAGAGACCGCCTGTTGGTTTTGAGGAGGTTTCTTTGACGTCGATAACCGCCGTGAGAAAATCACAAATGACAAACAGTTATCGCTGGCACCCGGTTTTTGGGACGATAATGCCAGGGCTACCGCTATTCTAAAAGAAATTAAGCAGCATGAGTATTGGGTAAATCTGTATGTGCAGGTTGATACAGCTATTGAAGACTTTGCCGTGCTCCATGATTTCTGGAAAGAAGGAGAGGAAACAGAAGAAAACGTACGCGTTGCTTACGAGGCAGCGCTTGCTGCCATTGAGGATGCAGAATTTAAAAGTACCTTAAACCAGCCTGAGGATGAACTACCTGCTGTAGTACAAATAAATAGCGGGGCCGGAGGAACAGAGAGCCAGGATTGGGCCGATATGCTGCTTCGCATGTACCGCATGTATGGCCAAAAGCAAGGCTGGAAAGTAACGGAAGTAGATTACCAGGAAGGTGACGGTGCCGGCATTAAAAGTGCTACTTTGGAATTTGAAGGCTTTTTTTCGTATGGGTTTCTAAAAGCGGAAAGCGGTGTACACCGTCTGGTACGAATTTCACCTTTTGATAGCAATGCCCGGCGGCACACCTCGTTTGCCAGTGTGTACGTATACCCATTGATAGATGATACCATTGAAATTGAGGTAAACCCGGCAGATGTAAAGATGGAAACCAGCCGTAGCGGAGGCGCCGGCGGGCAAAATGTAAACAAGGTAGAAACAAAAGTGCAGCTTACCCATATTCCTACCGGCATTGTAGTAGTTTGCCAGCAGGACAGAAGCCAGTTGGGCAACCGGGAACTGGCCATGAAAATGCTGAAAAGCCGTTTATACGAAATGGAATTGCAAAAACGCAATGCCCTGAAAGATGCCGCCAATAGTACTAAGAAAAAGATAGAATGGGGCAGCCAGATCCGAAGCTATGTTTTTCACCCGTATAAAATGATTAAAGATCATAGGACTGATTACGAAGTGGGCAATGTGCAACCGGTGATGGATGGCGAACTGGATGGATTTATAAAAGCGTATTTAATGCTGGAAAAGGAAGGCGAAAGTGTAAATTAAATAACTACAGTAATAATGAAAATCTGTAAAATTTACATTAAGGGCTTTCAGCAATTTCAGGACGTGGAACTTGACTTCACCAATCCCGAAACGGGAGAACCATTAGAGAAGATTTGTTTTATTGGAAGTAATGGTACCGGGAAATCAATACTATTAAAATCAATTAGTATCTTTTTAAGTTCTAGAATTAATATATCAGCAGATTTTGCTATTTTTCAACAGGGAACCGACGTCATAAGTTACATAGAAAACTCAAAAATAATATATGAGTTTGTTGTAAAAGGCAGAAAATTTCTGTTTGTTACAACTTATACTGGATCTTTCATTTTCGAAATATCCAGGTTATCTGAAGACGAAATACAAAACATAGTAAAAACGATACTTAACAATAAGTTTCAAAATATAAAAGATACAAGTGAACTTAATTATTTGTTATTGAAAGAAACGGATCCTGGCTTTTTTGATATATTCAAGTTAAAGGATGATGTAAAAGATTTAGTTGTTTACAGCCCTGCAGAAAGTATAGACAATGGTTATTATTCAATAGAAGATGTTCCTCAGACTACTGTAAATGAGGCATTAGATTTTTCAAAAAATTTTCCATTTTATGCGTTGGTAGCACCAGACACTTTAAATACATTTTGGAAGATACTTGTTTATAATTTAAGGAAGAGAGCAGAGGAGAGAGATGCTTATGAAAACATTCCTACAAACCTTGTAAAAACGAAGGCCCAACTGATTAAGGAGTTTGACGAAATAAGTCCGAAGGTTTTGGATCACTTAAATAGAGTGTGGGATAAAATTCTTTCAAAGGCCGGTTTATACTTCGATGTAAATGGTGCTAACAATCCATTTCAGCTAAATGACAATCTTAAAGTTTATATTAAGCTAAAAGGGTTGGATAAAACTATTCCTTACAACGAAATAAGTACCGGTATACGAAACTTCATCTTTCGTGTTGGTCATATTTTTTCGCTATATTTTAATAGGGAAATTGATAGGGCATTTCTTTTAGTGGACGAACCTGAAAATAGTTTATTTCCTGATTTTCTTTTTGATCTGGTAGAAATTTACAATCAAATAGTTATTGATAAAAGAGGGCAAAACAATACCCAAATGTTCTTTGCCACTCACAACCCAATTATTGCCGCTCAATTCAAGCCTTACGAAAGAATCATTTTAGTATGGAAAGAAGATGGGACAGTTAAAACATATAGAGGAGAGGCGCCAGAAGGGGATGACCCAAATGATGTTTTGAAGAAGGATTTTGGTGTCAGGGAATTAATGGGTCAAAAAGGAATTGAAGAATGGAAGAAGTATCTTGATTTAAAAAGTCAATTGAAAAAGACTGATGCCATTGAGAAGAAAATGGAATTGGCAGCTGAGATAAATGAAGTTGGACGCCTCTATAATTTCCCTGCTTGATGAAATTTCTTACTAAAAGTGTGGATTCTGAAATTTACAAAGATGATTGGGTTTACCAATCAGGCTCAGATAATTCCATACTTAAATTCAAATTATTGAGCGAACAGAAAAACTTTTGTGCTTATACGGAAACGTATATTCAGCCGGGAAGAGATTCTATAGATGTAGAACACTTTAATCCTTCAAAGAAGGATAGTGATAATTATTTTAATTACTATGCAACATTGCGTTCAGCAAACGAAAGGAAAATAGCCAAGTACAGGATATACAAAGGATCTGCTTTTTTCCAAACACTTTGGTTCCAGTATATAGTTCAATTTACAAATAGAATAGTTTATACCGACTTTACTTATGAGCCGACTGATCCGAATGATCAGGATGCAAAAAATTTTATTGATTATTTAGGTTTCAACGATGACTATTTATATGGTGAAAGAATCCGCCACATTAGTAGGCTAATAGAAACACTTTCATCATTTTCAGACAAAGAAAAAAAGTTCTACTTCAGAAAACATAAAGGTGACCTTAGCTATATTACAGCTATTGAGGCAGCTTTTGAAATTGATCTATCGGAAATTATAAATGATTAAACCTTATGTCATTAGGTTATTTCTCCTATCCGTTACCAGCCAACGAGCCAGTACTAAATTATGCTCCCGGTTCCATCGAAAGAGCGGGTTTACAAAAAACGCTGGCAGAATTGAAAACCAATGTAATAGATGTGCCCATGTATATTGGTTCGGAGGAAGTCCGTACCGGGAAACTGGCAGAAATACGACCACCACATGAGCACCAGTATTTATTGGGCAATTATCATGTAGGAGAAAGAAGCCATATCGAAAAAGCAATCAATGCAGCATTGGCTGCCAGAGAAACATGGGCTACCTACAGTTGGGAAGCAAGGGCAAACATTTTTTTGAAAGCTGCCGATCTGATTGCAGGAAAGTATCGCTACCATATGAATGGTACCACCATGCTTGGGCAAAGTAAAAATGCGTATCAGGCTGAAATTGACAGTGCCTGCGAACTAATAGATTTTCTGCGGTTCAATGTGCATTTTGTAAGCGAAATATACCAACAGCAACCTGTTAGCAGCCCGGGAATGCACAACCGTATGGAGTACCGTCCGCTGGAGGGTTTTGTACTGGCCATTACCCCGTTTAATTTTACGGCCATTGGGGGCAATCTGCCTACATCGGCTGCTTTGTGTGGTAATGTGGTGGTGTGGAAGCCTGCTCATACACAGGTGTACAGTGCGCAGATGTTTATGCAAATTTTAAAGGAAGCGGGGTTACCCGATGGTGTTATTAATTTAATTTATGTAGACGGCCCTACGCTGGGCGAGGTATGCTTTAATCACCGGGATTTTGTAGGCGTGCATTTTACCGGCTCAACCGGTGTATTTAATAAGATGTGGGAAACCATTGGGAAGAACATGAGTAAATATAAATCCTATCCCCGGATTGTAGGTGAAACGGGGGGAAAGGATTTTGTGGTAATCCATAAAAGTGCCGATCCGGCGGTTGTTGCAACAGCATTAGCCCGTGGCGCATTTGAATACCAGGGCCAAAAATGCTCTGCGGCTTCACGAGCGTACCTGCCATCCAACATTGCAGATGAAATAAAAAATAAATTAATAGCCGATCTGCAAAGTATGAAAATGGGAACGGTAGAGGATTTCGGCAATTTTATCAATGCCGTAATCGACGAAAAAAGTTTTGACAAGTTGGAAAAATACATCCGTGATTTAGATCAAACCGATAAAGCAAAGCTGATTGCAGGTGGTAAATGTGATAAAACCAAAGGCTATTTTATTGAGCCAACCGTTATTGAAGCTTTTGACCCGAAATATGTGACCATGTGTGAAGAACTATTTGGTCCGGTATTAACCATCCATGTTTACGATGCGGAAAAGTTTGAAGAAGCCCTAGAACTGGTGGATACTACTTCACCTTATGCACTTACGGGGGCCATCATCGCCAGAGACCGGCAGGCCATTGAACTTGCTACGAAGAAATTACGGAACGCTGCCGGGAACTTTTATATTAATGATAAACCCACCGGTGCTGTGGTAGGACAGCAGCCATTCGGCGGTGCCAGGGCCAGTGGTACCAACGATAAAGCGGGTTCTATTTTAAACTTATACCGCTGGTTGAGTGCCCGTACCATCAAAGAAACTTTCACGCCATCAACGGATTACCGCTACCCGTTTTTGAAAGCACCGGATGCAATTCCAATACCTGAAAATCATCCACAGGAAGGAGCGATTTAATTGATAATAATAATTAATAATGTTGCCTCTTGTTTGACTTAAAATAATAGTATGTCAAAAGGCAGGTACCGTTGATTTAGAAAAAATCCGCGGTACCTGCCTTTCATTTGCGTATTGCCCGTTGGCTATTAATTTTTTACCAGGTTTTTTCACCATTATTCATTTTGTAAAGGGTAGTCTGGTAATCGCCTGTGTCCTCTTTGTTAGCTTTGGCTAAGAACATGGCTTTTGTTTCCCATTCTATTGCTTCTTTCTTTTTGCCAGCTTTGTATAATAGGTTGGCATACGTATCCATATACACATGATAATTATTTTTAGCAAAAGACTGCTTGCTCCACTCTAAGGCATTTGTCACACAGACCATGTCATCACAGTTTTCAAAAACCGTCCAAGCAAAATCATTTATTTGCTCTGGTGCAGCATTGCTCCCGTACACTTTCATATAATCAGAAACAGCCGTAGCGAAATTTTTCCAGTCATACTTTTTCTGATAATAGAGAACCTGGGAATGAGCCACTACTTCCGGCGCATAAGCAGGGTATTTTGCACGGGCTTTTTGTAAAATACCGTTCCAGTCAGGCATTATTGTGGCTTTTTGATCTTTTAAATAAATAAAGGGGTCTATTTCCTCCGCTGCAATTATTTGTTTTATCAATGGTTTGGAAAAATCCTGTCCAATTACTTTATCAAATGTTTCCGGATGTTCGAGCATTTCCTTGAATCCGGGGTCTTTGCTGGCTTCTAAATTATTGGCGGCAAATTGAATATTTTCATCTGTAAGTAAATCTTTTTGCATGAATAAATATTTCTGCACTACCGTTTTTGAGAAAGGTGGATCATAGGCTCCATTTGCAATTTTAGCCAGCGAGTACATAAACTTGTCATCCCTTGCACCTGCTTCATACTGGCGTTTCAGGGCATAATATTGTTTTTTAGGATCTAAAGCATCCTTACCTGTTACAATAAAATTTTCGGCATCGCTGCTGCCTACGGCCCTGTGTACAATTGTTCCGTTTGGATCAAAAAATAGGTAGGTGGGATATGCTTGTACATTATAATTTGTAGCCAGCTTTTTTCCTGCGGCAAACCAGCTTTTTACATCTTCATTATCCTTGCTGGTTGTATCAAGCTGCACTTTCACATTAATATATTTATCGTTGTAAAATTTACCCACTGATTCCTGTGGAAATATATTTTTACTCATTTGTTTACAGGGGCCGCACCAGGTGGTAAAGCAGTCCACAAAAATGTGTTTATTCTCAGCTTTGGCTTTTGCCAAAACCTTCTCCCAACTGGTATTATGTTCAAAGTGCATTCCTGTTTCCTGTGCTAAACAAACTGTCGTTAGCAATAACGTAAAAAGACCTGTAACTAATTTTTTCATAAGATGATTTTGCTGCTGTGAAGATAAGATACACCTGTTGCCCGGTGGCAAACGGAATGCAAATGTTTTGAAAGCTTTTGGCTTGCAGTATCTTGCCGCTAAAATCGTTAGGCGTGAAAACCATATTAGACGGACAGCAGTTACAACTTACCATTCGCCGGCTGGCACACCAGATAGCCGAAAATCATGCAGACATAGAAAGTACGGTGGTAATTGGACTACAACCCCGCGGCATTGCTTTTAGCAACCGGCTGGTGTTGGCACTGGAAGATATTTTTCCCAGAATTAATTATGGCAAACTGGATATTACTTTTTACCGGGACGATGTGCGCAAGCAGCTCCGGATTGCTAATAAAACGGATATCCGCTTTAGCATGGAAAATAAGAAAGTAGTGTTGGCAGACGATGTGCTGTACACCGGACGTACCATCCGGGCTGCACTGGATGCTTTACTTGATTTTGGCAGACCTGCAAAAGTAGAACTGTGCACCCTGATTGACCGCCGTTTCGGCCGGGAGTTTCCCATTCAACCTGATTATGCAGGCAAAACAATTGATACGATCTTTTCACAAAAAGTAAAAGTATTCTGGCAGGAGGCAGATGGTCATGATGAAGTTGTGCTATTGGATTCATAACTTATACACCAGTATTTTTCATTTAATACTACACTTGTACATTTGACCCTTAATGAGCCTTTCCACCCAACATTTGTTAGGCATTAAAAATCTGATTCCTTCAGATATCGATTTAATTCTTCAAACTGCCTCCGATTTTAAAGAAGTACTGCAACGACCGGTAAAAAAAGTGCCTTCACTGCGGGATGTAACAATTGTTAATCTGTTTTACGAAAACAGTACCCGAACCCGTATTTCTTTTGAACTGGCCGAAAAACGGCTGAGTGCCGATACCATTAACTTTTCAGCAAGCGGTTCTTCTGTTTCCAAAGGCGAAACTTTGCTGGATACAGTAAACAATATCCTGAGCATGAAGGTGGATATGGTAGTGATGCGGCATAGTGCCAGTGGCGCCCCCCATTTTTTATCGAAACATATTAGTGCGGCGATCATTAATGCCGGCGATGGTATTAATGAACATCCGACCCAAGCCCTGCTGGATGCTTTTTCCATACAGGAAAAATTAGGCAGCCTGGCGGGGAAAAAGATTGCCATTATTGGCGATATTATGCACAGCCGGGTGGCACTCAGCAATATTTATCTGCTTACCAAAATGGGCGCCGAAGTGATGGTAGCCGGGCCGCCAACGTTGATACCTGCTTACATACAGCAGGCATTTGATATTCGGGTTGAATATGACGTAAACAAAGCACTTCAATGGTGCGATGTTGCCAATGTGCTCCGTATACAACTGGAGCGGCAAAACCAGGTTTTGTTTTCATCTTTGCGGGAATACAACCTCGTATATGGTATCAAAAAAGAAATGCTTGACAAGTTGAATAAGGAAATTATCATTATGCATCCGGGGCCAATAAACCGGGGTGTTGAAATTGACAGCGACGTTGCCGATAGTAACCACAGCATTATTCTGGACCAGGTACAAAATGGAGTTGCCGTTCGCATGGCAGTGCTGTATTTGCTGTCCAACCAGCAGTAGATTTAGGATTTAGGAATTGTGATTTATGATTTGTGCGATACGGACTTACTACAAGTTATTAATCTGATAAAATCATAAACAGGTGTCCAATGCAATTCTACAACAACTTTTAAATCCTGAATTGCGATCATAAAATGGTTGCAATTCTGACTGCCTGATAACGTAAACAATCTACCTTAACAGAAATCACAAATCATCATTCCTAAATCACAAATCTTATGCGTGTTGCTCTTTTTCCCGGAACCTTTGATCCTATTACACTGGGGCATCTGGACATTATTGACCGGGCATTGCCCCTGTTTGATAAAGTGGTAGTGGGTATTGGGCGCAACGCTAATAAGAAACCAATGTTCAGCGAAGAACAACGTTTACAGTGGGTACAGGACTGCTACCAGGATAACCCAAAAGTATCAGCAGTTGCTTATGAGGGACTCACGGTTGTTTGTTGCGAAAATGTAGGGGCTCAATTTATACTCAGAGGTATTCGTTATGTAAGTGATTTTGAATACGAAAAAGCCATCGCCGATATGAACCGCAGCCTGGACCGGCATGTAGAAACGATATTTTTAACCTGTTCTCCACAGTATACTTCGGTTGCATCCACACTGGTAAGAGATGTACTCCGAAATGGGGGAGATGTACGGCAATTTCTGCCTTCAGAGGTAATTGCTTCATTGCAACTAAACCCGGTGTAGAAGTTTAAAGTTCAAGGTTCAAGGTTCAAGGTTCAAAGTTCGGAATTTCAGTTTGCAGGATAACTTTTAACAGAAAAAATTTGTGTATATGTAACCAAAAATTTTATAGCAACCAATACTTTATGCCTCGGGTAATCAGAACTTTAAACCTGGAACCTTGAACTTTAATCTGCCTGAAGTACATCTTTGATAGACGGAAACGTATTTTGCAAAACGAAGGCCCATTCTGCTTTCAGCAGCCAGGTAATTTCTTCGATGTCTTCTTCCGTTTGCGGAACTAGTTTTTCGGTAGATAACGCACGCATATGGTACCAGCTTCCCTGTTTTAAAATCCGCTTACCCCGCTCCGAATAAGAATGCCAGGTATATAACAGAAAGCTTCCTAATGTTACGTTGCATAAGCCGGTTTCCTCTCTCACTTCCCGCAACGCACACTGTTCAATGGTTTCGCTGTCATCTAATTTCCCTTTTGGAAGATCCCATTTTTTTCTGCGGAAAATAAATAAATAAGCACCTTTTTCATTTTCAATCAGCCCACCTCCGGTTTGCACTAGTGTGAAAAATGATCGGAATAATTCAAATGTTTCTGCCGCTTTATCCGTCAGCACAATTGCCGCTTTAGCTTCCGTGTTCTCTAAATTGTAAGTAGCCTGCAATAACGAAGCCCGGTCGTAATGATTCAACATGATTGTTCCATGGGTTGAAGTAAGATGTTCCTCATCCGCCTGTAATGTATCGGTAATGATAAAAGGCTTATCGTTGAAATAAATTTTATAATGGGACATAATTTAGATGTAGGATTTATGATGTAAAATTTTTAATTGACAGCGATGAGTGGTATTTGGTATTCGACTATCTAATTTCAGGATGAAAATTTTTCGTTGATAAGTTGAATTTATCTTTTGGCCAGCCAGTACGACCTTCACCGCCAAAAATAGGGAAATGGCTTCGGGCAGCCGATCGTCCCCTGGCAATTGAAACAACGAATGATCAACATATTTGTAAACGAAAAACAAATGACCGATAAAAAAGCTATAGCAGAAAAATTACTACAAATTGAAGCGGTTAGGCTACGCCCTTCCCAGCCTTTTACCTGGGCAAGTGGCTGGAAAAGCCCCATCTATTGCGACAATCGCAAAATATTGTCTTTCCCTTACATCCGGGATTTTATTAAAAGCGAAATGTGTAGCGTTATTTTTGAGCAGTTCGAAAACGCTGAAATGTTGGCAGGTGTAGCCACAGCTGGTATTTCTTGGGGTGCTATGGCTGCCGACCAGTTAAAGTTGCCGTTTATTTACGTTCGGCCCAAACCAAAAGAGCACGGGCTTGGCAACCAAATCGAAGGCTACTTTAAACCCGGACAAAAAGTAATGGTAATTGAAGACCTGGTCAGCACCGGTAAAAGCAGCCTGCAGGTAACAGAAGTGCTAAAAGTGGCAGGTTTGGAGATCGAAGGAATGGTTTCTATTTTCAATTATGGATTTCCACAGGCGGCGGAAGCATTTGCCACAGCAGGCGTACAGCTGGTTTCATTAACCGATTACCCTACCTTAATAGAGTGTGCTATCGATAGAGGACTGGTTTCGCCGCAACAACAAGATCTATTGAACCAATGGCGGATAGACCCTGCAGGTTGGGACCCAACATAAGTTCTGTTATCTTGTCCTATAATTTTTAGCCTGCTGCAACGTTTTACTTACAACATCATAAACACCAAATTACAACCAATGAAAGTTATTTATTGTTTTGCCCTCCTCTTTTTTGCTTATGCTTCTCCGGCAGTTGCTCAAATGCCTGCACCCAAGCAAGCAGAAATAAAAACACCTACAGCAGTTTGCCAGGAGTGCAAAGATATTATTGAAAAGGCGGTGCCGCAACAGATAGAAGGTCTCATCAAAATCAATGTTATTTTTAAAAGGGGTGTTACGCTGGTAAAATGGTACCCCGACCGTACGAATATTGAACAGTTGAAAACAGCCATTGCTAATGCAGGCTTTGATGCGGATGAAGTTACCGCCAACGAAGATTATTATAAGAAACTACCGATCTGCTGCAAAAAAGTAGCCGATGGCGGCGGCGTACCAAAAAAGAAGAAACCAGGAACCAAATAGCAATAGGCAATAAGCAAATGTGAAAATTAGCAAATGGCGCAATTGCTCAATGAATACAAGCAATAAAGGATGGCATTCCCGAAATTTCGGGACAGGCTGCCCAATGAACGTGAAGTTTTAATGTTCGTAACCAGCGATGCCGTCCTGCCATCCATTATCCCATGTATTATCCTACTCATCCCATCCTATCCCAGTTCAAGACTTATCCCTGTATCAGAAGCTGGTTGCCACTTTTGTTTCCGTATCAAACTTATAGTTGATAAAAAATCCGGAACGGCCTACCCTTGCAAAACCGTTGAAACGAATTTGGACAGAATCTTTGGTTAATAATTGCAGGCCGGCGGATAAAGTGGCAGCAGGCTTTAGCTGAATGAGTGCCGGTAAAATAAAATTTTGATTAGGCTCAATTTTAACCGTTGTATCGGATGTACAGTAGCCAAAATCTTTACCTTCTACTGCTACATTTCCTTCCAGGTGTTTGAAGGTTACTGTAAAACGATTTGGATTGTAAAATAAAAGTTCGGCTGCCACACTGCTGGCATTAAAGCCCATACTATTTATTCGCCAGCTTACGATTTTTTTAAACTGAAAGTCTTTTACCTTACCGCAGGCCGTTAGTAGTATAGCCACAAAAATGATGACAACTTTCTCTTTTTTCATACACCGCAAAATAAGCCGGAAAACTTTAAAACCTGCTTTCTGCAATCATTTATGGTGTTACCATATGAATACTGGCCATCCCTTTCCTGGGTACAAAAAGTGATAGATGCAGAGGAATGGCGCCTGGAGCACTGGGGTTCCTATCAGAAGCAATCGTTGGCCAATCGGTGCAAAATAGCAGGCGCCAATGGCGGTATTACTTTAAGTGTGCCACTGGTATCGGGCAGGGAACAAAAAACGTTGCTTCAAAACGTGCAGATTGACAACACACAACGTTGGCCGGTGCAGCACCTGCGTACAATAAAAAGCTGTTATGGCAAAGCTCCCTTTTTCGATCATTATTTTCCATCCATACAAACGTTGCTATTGCAGCCATATACCTATTTGGTGGAATTGGATGACACTATTATCCGGCAGGTATTACGATGGTTGAAAAGAAAACCGGATATTAAAAAAACGGAACGGTTTGAGCAGGATAATTCATTCGATGCACATACTATCTTTGCGATGATCCCGTATATACAGGTGTTTACCGATAAAACCGGATTTTTGACCCATCTTAGCATAATAGATGCCTTATTTTGCATAGGTCCGCAGGTTACCAATTATTTAAAACCATAGGCCACATTCGTATTTCTGAAGGTATCATTGTCAGGAAGTCCTTGTATTGTTATTGAGTTTTCAAAACCATAGCTAAATACATAACTTGCTATTTAAAAATTTAAGCATTATACATGAAAAAAGGGGTTGTATTTTTTGCCTGTTTGCTGCTATTTTCTATTGCTTATACCCAGGATTTCTCTAATAAAGGGAAAGACTTCTGGATATCGTATGCCGGGCACGATAATGCGACCAATTCTACAATGGGTGTTTACATTACTTCAAACATCAATACTTCGGGTGTAGTTACCGTTGGTACTACATCTGGTACAAGCACCGTTATACCTTATACTGTTACGGCCAATAATGTTACCCGTATTTTTATTGGGCTAAGCGGAGCAGTTAATGCAAGTAACAGTTATGTTTATCTGGCCAGTACAGAGGAGCAGAATAAATTAAATGCCGGCATTCATGTTACAGCTGATAAGCCCGTTGCGGTTTACGCTCATATTATTTATTCAGCACGTAGTGGGGCTACCCTTGTCTTACCGGTAAATGTTTGGGGTAAAGAGTATATTGTGCCCAGCTACCGCAATACCGGAAGCGGCAGTTCCAGTTATGGTGAGATAAACGTGATGGCTGCAGATACAAACACACTGGTTGAAATTACGCCTGCAGTGAGCAGTAGAAATGGAACGCACGCCGCCGGTGTGCCATTTACGGTTCTGCTGGCAAAACCAGGTGACGTTTATCAGTTGCAATTTTCCATTAGTGCCGATATATCCGGAACCAAAGTACGGTCTATAGCCAGCGGAGTAAGTGGTTGTAAGCCTATTGGTGTATACTCTGCAACTACCTGGTCGGGTTTCGACTGCACTGCCACGAGCGGCGATAATTTATACCAGCAACTATTTCCTCTTTCAGCCTGGGGAAAAAACTTTTTGACAGCACCCTTCTTTTCCCGTGTCAGCGATATTGTAAGGGTATTTGTGCAGGATCCTACAACTATAGTAACCAAGACAGAATCAGGTATTACAACTACGCTGAGCGGTACCCCCACTAACGGATACTATGAATATAAAACCGGCCAGCCCACTAAAATTACTGCTGATAAACCTATTTCTGTTATTCAGTATATTACCAGTCAAAACTGTATTACAGGGGCCAATCCGCCATTGGGAGATCCCGAAATGGTAGTACTGAATCCGCTGGAGCAAACCATTAACGACATCACTGTTTTTTCAGCACATAAAAATTATGTTCCCAATGGGCAAAGCAATGTGACGGCTTGTTACCTGAACATTATTATTAAAACCGCAGTGGCACCAAGTTTTAAAATAAACGGACTGGCGCCTACCGGTACATTTTTTCCTATACCGGGTACTATTTATTCATACCTGCAGGAAAACGTTACCAATATTACGTTGTCAAATCCGGTGCAAAACCTGAAGGCGGATTCAGCATTTTCTGCTATTGCTTATGGATTTGGATCGGTGGAAAGCTACGGTTATAATGCAGGTACAAATGTAAAAGACCTCTATCAACACGTAATCATCAGAAACCAATATGCTACTGTTGACTTTCCCGCGACCTGCATTAATACGCCCTTTACTTTCGCTATTACACTTCCTTATCTGGCTACCTCGTTAGCATGGGATTTTCATGGCAGTTTTACGAATGTTACCAACACTGCCCCTATTCCCGATTCTTCTTATATTATAGATAGCAAAACGGTGTATGTGTACCGGCTACCTAACCAATATAATTATTCAACAACCGGCACTTTCCCGGTTACAGTTACGGCCATTAATCCAACTTCTGATGGTTGCAGTGGTAGTAACCAGATTGATTATAACGTAGAAGTTTTCGAGAAGCCAAAGGCCAATTTTTATTGGAATCATAACGGCTGCTTAAGTGATTCCGTCCGGTTCAGGGATACAACAGATGCGTTAGGCAGGCAAATTATTAAATGGAACTGGCAATTTGGTGATGGCAGTATTGATACGGTACAGTATCCAAAAAAATTATATACTGCCAGCGGTCCCTATAATGTAAAAATGAGTGTGATAACAGACGTAGGATGCCTTGCAGATACCACCAAGCAAATTATCATCAACAATGCACCCATGGCTAAATTTGGAGTCTCTGCTCCTTTGTGCCCGGGCAAGCCAGTCATATTTACCGATAGCAGCGCCATAGTTACTGGTACCATAATAAAATGGTATTGGGATTATGGAAACGGACAAAAAGATACGCTCACCGCAAATACATCAAGGATAGTAACCTATACTGCTACCGGAAATTATACGGTAACGTTACAGGTAGAAGCTTCCGGTGGATGCAAAAGCCTTGTTTTCAGCCGTACAATAACCATTAACCCCAACCCGTTAGCTAATTTCACCAGCCCGGTTATTTGTTTTCCTTCTGGCTCAGGTCAGTTTTTCAGTACGTCAGGTATTAGCGATGCGTCTGAAAGCCAGTTTACTTATAGCTGGAATTTTGGTGACGGTGGTACGGCTACTACTGCAAACCCGGTTCATCAGTTTTCTATCCCTGGTAATTATAGTGTGTTGCTTACTGTAACGAGTAATAAGGGTTGTGTAGATGATACGCTGCGGCCACTGACTTCTTTGTATAGCCAGCCTGTAGCTCAGTTTAATATGATTCCCGAAATGTGCCCCGGCGATACGGCCCACTTTACCGATCAGAGCACAGCTGCAAATAGCAGCGTGGTAAAATGGTTCTGGGATTTTGGCGACAATGCAACTGATACCTTGCAAAATCCGCAACATACATACCCAAATGCAGGCACCTATATCGTTAAATTGTATGTACGATCAGCCGTTGGCTGCTCATCGGATACTTTCAGCCGAACAGTAATTGTAAACAGGGTGCCCACTGCTAATTTTACAATTGGTGCACCATCCTGTAAGGGGCAACCTATCGTTTTTACCAGCACAAGCGTTGCCAATTCAGGCAACCTGGCCCGCTGGCAATGGGATTTTGGCGATGGCACTTTACTGGATGTAACTAATGGCAACCCGGTTACCCATAGCTATCCTGCCATTATCTCCTACAATGTATCGTTAAGAGTATCCAGCGATAAAGGATGTATCAGCACTTTAGTTACAAAGCCGGTTGTAATCGGACTGGCACCCACGGTAAATTTCGGATTGCCGCAGGTTTGCCTGAGTGATCCGTATGCCGAGTTCACCGATAGCAGCACCATTGCAAACGGAACAGCTTCTTCCTTTCAGCATTTATGGAATTTTGGCGATGCGAATGCTACGCCAGCTAACCCTAATACCTCCACTATCAAAAACGGACGTCACCGTTACACATCGGTAGGTATGTACACGGTCAGGCTCATAGTAACCGCTGCAAGTGGCTGTTCGGACACACTTACAAAACAAGTAACCATAAACGGGGGAGCACCTGTGGCCAATTTTGCCATCCGCAACAATGGCAATATTTGTTCCTCGGATTCACTTATTATACAAAACCAGTCAAGTGTGAATTTTGGCAGCATTACCAAACTGGAAATTTATTGGGATTACGGGAATAATCCTGGTCTTGTGTTGATTGATAATGCACCTATAACTAATAAAATATATTATCATCCATATCCAAATAGTACTCAAATTTCTAATCAATACACCGTACGGATGGTGGCTTATTCAGGAGGGGTATGTGTGAACGAAATATCAAAGATGGTAACGGTTTATTCCAATCCTACGGTTGGCATCACCCTCAATCCGCAGCAGGTATGCCTCGGAAATGCGATTAACTTCCAGGATACTGCAACCAACCCGGGATTTAGTATCGCTGCCTGGTCGTGGGTTTTTGGCGATAATACGAACGGTGGTAACCGCAATATATCCCACACTTATAGCCAGGCCGGAACGTATAACGTAACCCTTCGAAGTACAACTACCGACGGTTGCTCGTCGCCTGTCGTTACCAAGCAGGTAATTGTGAATGCTATTCCACAGGTAAATGCCGGCCCTGATTTGTTTGTATTGGAAGGTGGACAGGCGTTGATAAAAGCCACCTCTAACGCCAGCAATTTTAGGTGGTCGCCGGCAACCTGGCTGAGCGATTCTACTGCGTTGCAACCCATAACAAAACCGTTAGCAGATATTACGTACACACTGACAGTTACCAGTTCCGGAAATTGCATAGCTACAGATGATGTATTGGTAAAAGTTTTGAAAGATCTGGAAATACCTAATGTATTTAGCCCCAATGGCGACGGTATCAATGACGTTTGGGTGATAAAATCCCTGGAAAGCTATCCGGGCAGCGTAATGCAGGTATTTGACAGATATGGACGTTCGGTACTACTGAGTAATGGTTATGCAAAACCCTGGGATGGTAAATTCAACGGTACACCGTTGCCGGCCGGCACCTATTATTACATATTAGATCCCAAAAACGGGCGCAAAGCAATTACCGGTTCTGTAACTATTTTGCGTTAATTCTAATTCAAAGATTATTTTTGTTTTCATGAGAAAATGTATGTTGATGCTGCTCATTACGGCAGCATGTGTAGCGAAAGCACAGCAGCGGCCGCATTATACCCAGTACATCCTAAATAATTTCATTATTAACCCGGCATTAGCTGGTATTGAAAATTATACTGATGTGAAAGTCAGTCACCGCCATCAATGGGTAGGAATACAGGATGCTCCCGTCACTACCTATCTTACTATTTCGGCACCGATTCACAAAAAAGATGACCGGGAGAACGCTACATCATTCCACATGAACGGCGAAAATCCACGGGGCCGGCAGTATTGGCAGGATTACGAAGCAGCGCAACCACACAGCGGTGTGGGCCTTACCGTTATAAATGATAAGACCGGCCCTTTAAAACGTTTTTCCATGTACGGAACCTATGCGTACCACATTGGTATCAGTACCCAAACAAGTCTAGCTGCGGGTTTTTCTGCAGGGTTCACCAGTAATTCACTGGATCGCAGTAAATTAATTTTTGATAATCCGGTTGACCCCGCAGTAGGAACCAGCAATTACCTCAATAAATTACGTCCTGATTTATCAGCCGGTTTATGGTTATACAGTGCAGATTATTTTTTAGGCTTATCGGTACAGCAAATATTACCCCAGGGGTTAAAGTTTTCAAATGATACACTAAAAGTAGATCGCAAAACGTATCCCCACCTGTTTTTACAGGGCGGGTATCGGTTCCAGTTAAGCGATGATATCAGTTTTATACCCTCTGCCGTTATACGCATCGTAGACCCACTGCCGGTAGGGGTAGATATCAATACTAAATTTATGTACCAGGATTTATTATGGGCCGGGGCTGCTTACCGGGTGAAAGATGGATTCAGTGGAATGGTAGGTGTAAATATCAGCAACAAACTGAACATCGGTTATGCGTATGACTACACCACATCTGCACTCCAGAATTACACAAAAGGAACCCACGAAGTGGTAGTAGGTTTTTTATTAGGTAATAAGTATGGTGACTGGTGCCCACGCAACATCTGGTAACAAATTGTATAAAAGCTGCCAACTTTTGGAAAGTTGGCAACTTTCATTTTGAGGATAAGCAAACGGGATGTTTGCTTATTTTTTTGCTTTTTTTGTTGCCGCTTTTTTGGGAACTTTCGCTCCATCTTCACGGGCCTCTGATAGCCCGATGGCAATTGCCTGTTTTGGGTTAGTCACTTTTTTACCGCTTTTGCCACTTACAAGTTTCCCTTTTTTCATTTCATCCATTGTTTCTTTTACATGCTCACCAGCTGCTTTTGAATACTTTGCCATAGTATAAAGTTTAGATTTTCATATCAATACAAATGCCAGTAACATGCTTTTTTAAAATAATTTGTAAACAGATAAAAAAACAAGACGGTATAGGTGATACTAAGGGTTACAATTATAAAAAAGTTTTCTTTTATTGATGGCATAGCGGTTGCTTATGCAGTAAGCATTAGCCCAATAAATATTACTATCTAAACTTTCAATAATAATTGAAAGTTTGTTTATCTTTGTAACTCAAATTACCGTTATGAAAGTTATCATCGTTGGAGCCGGGTTCGCCGGGCTTAAAATTGCCCGAAAGCTGAATAACAAACCCGGGTTTGAAGTAACATTAGTTGATAAATTTAATTATCATCAGTTTCAACCACTGTTTTACCAGGTTGCCACTTCCAGCCTCGATGCCAGTAATATTTCCTTTCCGTTGCGGAAAATGTTTCAAAAAAGCAAGAACGTTCATATAAGGCTTGCCAATCTGCAATCCATTGATGCTGAAAACCAAACCATACAAACCGATGAAGGCGGGTATGAATACGATGTTCTGATTATTGCCACCGGCGCTGACACAAATTTTTTTGGAAACAAAAATGTTGAACAACATGTATTTCCCATGAAGTCGACAACTGAGGCACTTCAGCTTCGCCACCGATTGTTACAAAATTTTGAAGAAGCGTTGCTGACGAAAGATCCGGCGACTTTGCAAAAACTGATGAATGTGGTGATTGTTGGGGGCGGTGCTACCGGGGTAGAGCTCAGCGGGTCTATTGCTGAAATGAAAAGATTCGTTTTACCTAAAGATTACCCGGAACTGGACTTTAACCAAATGAAAATTATTTTGCTGGAAGGGTCAGATAAAACCCTGGGTGCTATGAGCGAAAAATCGGCCGCTCAGAGTCGTCAATATCTGGAAAGGCTGGGAGTTACGGTAATGACGAATGAAATTGTAAAAGATTATGATGGTTCGGCCGTTTCATTGCAAAACGGAAACACCATACCGTCTGCCCTGGTAATCTGGGCAGCGGGCATAAAGGGCAACGTTCCGGAAGGCATCGATAAATCACTGATCGTAAGGGGTAACCGCATTATGGTTGACAGGTACAGCCGGGTAAAAGGTGAAGAAAATATTTATGCTATTGGTGACGTAGCTTATATGGAAACACCCAAATATCCAAAAGGACATCCACAGGTGGCAACCGTGGCAATAGACCAGGCAGAAAATGTAGTCGATAACCTGATACGGATGGAACGCAAATCGAATAAGTTATACGAATTTGAGTACCATGATAAGGGTTCGATGGCAACCGTAGGCAGGAATCTGGCTGTGGTGGATATACCAAAACCAAAACTGCATTTTTCTGGATTTTTTGCGTGGCTTATCTGGATGGGCCTGCATTTATTTCTATTGGTTGGCGTAAAAAACCGGATTATGGTTTTCATTAACTGGATTGTAAATTATCTGACCCATGACCAGAGTTTACGGTTGATTTTTAAAGAGTTTTACCGGCAACCAACCACAGGTGCCGGTCCTGCAAAAAACGTAGACGCATTGCAACCATCCAAAGCAGAACCTGTATTAGCTGCAAGTTGAACAAAGTAAGTTTTGTAAGAAAATACCTGCTCTGCTATAAGCGGCCATCTGGTATTCAAAAATCTAATTTGGAAAAAAGCTCAACTAAGATTTAAAGCAAAGTAAGAAGGCGTACAAGTGACTGACAAAAGCCTGAATGTAAGGAATGTAATACCATTACCGATTTATGTATCACATAAACTGAAAAAAACAAGGTGTACATAGAATAGCCGGACTAATACGTTTTAATGTTATAATATGGTAGTAGGAAATGGAATGATCGCAAAAAGATTTATAGCGTATCAGGACGATAATAGTTGTATAATATTTGCATCCGGCGTTTCGAATTCAAGCAATAAAAATGTTGAGCAGTTCAATAGAGAAACGTATCTTCTCGAAAAAACAATAGCGGAAAACCCTTTGAAAGCACTGGTCTATTTTAGTACATGCAGTATCTACGACAATACATTACAGTCCTCTTCTTATGTGGCACACAAGATTGCGATGGAACAATTAATTAAAAAAAATTGTATTCAGTTTATTATTTTCAGAGTTTCAAATCCCGTCGGAGTTACCAGTAATCCGCATATTGTACTGAATTATTTTATTGACCATATTGTAAGTCAAAAGTACTTCACTGTATGGAGAAGTGCCGGACGAAATCTGATTGATTTAGACGATATGTACCAAATTTGCCATACCATACTATCAGAAAAAAGAAAGCAGCAAGCTATTATTAATATAGCTAACCCTTACAACTATTCTGTTGCCTACATAATTTCCGTAATTGAAAGTCATTTTGGAAAAAAAGGCATATATGATTGGGTTGATAAAGGAAGCAGTCCGCAAATCGATGTAAATGAAATAATACCCATTATCCGTCAATTACAAATACAATTCGGTGAAGACTACTTATGTAAGCTATTGCAAAAATATTACCCTGTATCATGACGTATAAGCAAGCCCGTACTAAGCTGATGATAGAATATATACTCATGTTGCCATTTGTTTTGGCCGGTAAATTTTTTGGATTACTATTTCCGTTTAAGACAAAGCATACAATCTTTCTTTTTTTTCCAAATGCGGACATTGGAGGTACTCCCCAGGTTAATGCAGACATAACGAAATGTATTGCTGCTGAAAAACCGATTGTCATTTTTTCAAAAAAGCCTGCTAACAACCAGTTTAGAGAATTATACAATTTGCCGGGTATACGTATATTAGATTTGTATCGTCGTATAGATAATAAGTTATATCACTTTGTAAATTTCTTTTACCGTGGTGTGCTCGCCTCCCGGATTAACCAAAGTAAAAATGCAATAGTATTTGGAGGTGAAAGCCTTTTCTTTTACAAGATAGTGCCGCATTTGCAGAGGGATGTAAGATGTATCGAGCTAAGCAATGTAAACAAATGGCTGCCTTATAATATTGGTTTCGCAAAAAGATTAAATGTGCGTATCTGTAGTTCGATGGCATTATTGAGAGATGTTAAACAACAATACCGGCAAAATCATTTTGACCCGCCCTTGTATGAACATCTTCAGTTTATAGATAATTCTATCGACATACCACCTGAGTATGATACGATGAATGAAAAGCTGGAAGTTGTTTTCATTGGTAGAGGGTCGCCACAGAAAAGAGTACATCTGATAGCTGAAATTGCAAAGCAATTACATGAGGAAAAAATACCAGTTCACTTTTCCTTTGTAGGCGACGTCGAAACTATTATTGGCATAAACAATTATCCATACTGTAAGTTTTATGGTAGCATAAAAGACCCATTATTGATGAAGGGAATTTACAGACAATCGGATGTATTGATACTTACGTCAGCCTTTGAGGGGCTGCCATTAGTAGTAATGCAGATGATGGCACAAGGCAGGGCAGTTGTTTCAACGGCTGTAAATGCTATACCGGATTACATTTATCACAATGAAAATGGCTTGTTAATAACAGAAAAGGATGAAACATTAATCGTAGAGCAGGGAAAACAGTATATCGCAATGCTGGCAAAAGACAGAAATCTATTAAAAAAACTGAGTTCAAACAGTAGAGGCCGGGCAATGGAATTATTCAATAAAGAAGCATTTTGTAAAAAATACAAAAGGATATTTGAAGTTCGTTAGTTCTTGAAAATAGGTTTCGAATACATTTTTCTGAGTAACCGGTAAAGACGTCGGAAAACCGGATTTCTATCGATCAAAAGCGCCAACCTAATACTTAATATTTTTTCCGGATGTAATTCTGAGTTTGTAGAAAGTTGCATTGAGTAACCTTTGCATTCGTTCACAAATTGCTTTACGGATCCGCTTTTACTTTTTTTACTCTTTATCATCCGGTGCGAAAGACTTTTACAGTAATACAGGATAAACTCATTCCCATAGCTGCTAACGACATTCGAAAATTGTTCATTAATATTTTGTAGGGTAATGAAATATTTTATTACCAATTTAAAAGCTTCCCGGAACTTTGAATCTTCGGTAGTAAAAGTTGTACTTTGATGCAGGCGAAATGAAAAGCAATTCTTGGTTGCTACAGCTTTATAGGTTATGCAACTTAATTGATGGTAGATAGTAAGGTCGGCAAATAATAAGTTGGGATAACTTGTTGGAATGCCGCCTATGTCATCGTAATCTTTTGACCTCATTACAAAGCCTGTTCCTACCAAGTCTGTTTGGTGCGTTAGAAGGGAGACTAAAAATTCAAACCCAACCTGTTTTTCTGATATTTGTTTACAACAGCGTATAGTTTTCCCCTGCGCATCTATAAAATTAAAATATGTTGTGTAAATGCTTGCATGTGGATATTTATTAATTAACCGAAAAATTGTTTCAAGGTAGTCCGGCTCGAACAAGTCATCATGGCCTGTAAAAACAATAAATTCATTTTTTTCTACACCAACTATGCGTGCCCAGTTTGCTTCAATTGGTAATAATTTGTGTGACGGATGAATTACTATACCGTCGATTTTCAAGTCTCTAATCCATTCTAATGTGCCATCTGTACTACAGTTATCTAACACAATCAGGTTAAACCGCGTATAAGTTTGATTAAGAATGCTTTTTATACAAGCCTTTACATAATCACCACCATTATGTACCGGGAGAATAACACTAAATTTTACCTGCTCCATATCTATACTTGTTAAGTTAAGTATGAATTACAAACTCTGCTGCAACTGATTTAATTAGGCAAAGCAATGTTATTTCTCTGAAAAATACTTACGTTTACTATAGTTCTGTTTTTACATGATTTTTTATACCACATTAGTTAATTAACACCGTATTTACACATTTGATCTTCGTTACTTTTTATACCAATCAAAATGGGCTATGTCGAAAATTTGACATAGCCCATTCTATTATAAAGCAACTATACTTAATTGATACTTTTATTTTTTTACAAATTTAATATTAGCTTTTTCATTGTTAGCAGTGGTAATTGTAAGCGTATAAGTACCGGCTGCAAAATTGTGCAGGTCTACTGTAAGTTTGTTCGTTCCTGCTAAAGATACTTCATTTTGCTGCCTGATAATTTTGCCTGATAGGTCTGTAATTTGAACCGTGTATTTGCTGGCAACTACAGAAGTGAACGAAAGATTAGCAATGTTGCCGGCAGGGTTAGGATACAGGTTTAAGGAGATCGTAGCTACACCTGTTTTGATAGTAAGGATGTTGCTGTAAGTAAATTTACTATCCACATCCACCATCTTTAATCTGTAATAAGTAACTCCATTTTTTACTTTTGTATCCGTAAATAAATAACTGTTACTGCCTGGTGTGTTGTTTGCTTTCACCGAACCTACAGCAGAAAACGATACACCGTCTTTACTTGATTCCACCACGAACTGCTGTGTATTAATTTCGTTACTGGTATGCCATTGTAAAAGGCCGGTACCATTTTGAAACTGTGCAGTAAAACTGGTAAGCGAAAGTGGCAAAATGATGCCTACATTGTTTACTTTGCGAACACGGTGATTTCCTAAGTCTGCAATGAAAAGATTACCAGCTGCATCAAACGTTATACTCACACTAGATCTTATTTGTGCCGATGTAGCTGGAATATTATCACCATTGTAACCGGCTGAGCCTGTTCCGACAACAGTAGTAATAATACCTGTGTTTTTATTTACTTTGCGAATCCGGTTATTGTAAGAATCAGAAATATAAAGGTTTCCGGCAGCGTCAATAGCGAAGCCTTGTGGATCGTTCAAAGTTGCGCTGGTTGCAGGTATGTTATCTCCGTTATAGCCTGCTACACCTGTTCCGGCAACCGTTGTAATAACGCCGGTAGTGCTAATTTTTCGAATCCGATGATTTTGCCCGTCAGCTACATACAGATTACCGGTAGCATCAAGCGCCAACCCGTATGGTAGATTAAGTTGAGCAGAAGCTGCTGAAATATTGTCACCATTGTAACCTGCTACGCCTGTGCCGGCAATAGTACTGATAACACCACTTGGACTTACTTTTCTGATCCTGTGATTATAGGTGTCCGAAAAAAATATATTTCCTGAGGCGTCAACCAGAAGGCCATCTGTGGGAAAATTAACTTGTGAAGTATTTGCTTGCATCTCATCACCGTTAAACCCAAAAGTTCCTGTGCCGGCAAGGGTAGTAATGAACCCGGTAGTATTAATTTTCCGGATGCGGCTATGATTACCATCTGCAATATATAAGTTTCCTGTTTGATCAAAAGCAACGGCTGTCGGGTTGTACAGAGAGGCAACAGTGGCTGCTATATTATCTCCATTATACGCTGTAGAGCCGGTACCGGCTATTGTTGTGATAAATCCGTTTACATCAATCTTTCTAACCCGGTGGTTTAATAAATCGGCTATGTAAATATTACCTGAATTATCGGGAATAACATACGCAGGTGAATTGAGTTGTGCAATGCTGGCAGCTATATTATCCCCGTTATAACCCTGCACACCGGTACCTGCAATTGTCGTGATAGTTTGAGCCCTGCTAATACTTGTAAAAATGAGCAGGCATAATACTGTGAGATGTAAGTAATTTTTTTTCATTTCTTTCAATTTTAAATACAGAAAAATTTTTGATGTAATGGTTGAAATTTAATGGCCTCTTTAATAATACTTATTTCATGTGGATAGCATATTAGTGTACGCTGTAACAATTGCCTTTCAGGCGTCTATACTTTCTTACACATTCATAATCAGTTGAAAAATTATTCGCTTTTTGTGAATTTAATATTTGCTTTTTCATTACTAGTGGTGGTAATTGTAAGCGTATAAGTACCGGCTGCAAAATTGTGCAGGTCTACTGTAAGTTTGTTCATTCCGGCTAAAGATACCTCATTCTGCTGCCTGATAATTCTGCCTGATAGGTCCGTAATTTGAACCGTGTATTTGCCGGCAACTACAGAGGTAAACGAAAGATTGGCAATGTTACCGGCAGGGTTAGGATACAGGTTTAAAGAGATAGTAGCTGCACCTGTTTTGATAGCGAGGATGTTGCTGTAAGTAAATTTACCATCCACATCTACCATCTTTAATCTGTAATAAGTAACACCATTTTTTACTTTTGTATCCGTAAATAAATAACTGTTTTTGCCTGCTGTGTTGTTTGCCTTCACGGAACCTACAGCAGAAAACGATACACCGTCTTTACTTGATTCCACCACAAAGTGCTGTGTATTTATTTCGTTGCCGGTATGCCATTGTAAAAGGCCGTTACCGTTTTGAAACTGTGCAGTAAAACCGGTAAGAGAAAGTGGCAAAATGATGCCTACATTATTTATTTTACGAATGCGATGATTTCCTAAATCTGCTATGAAGAGATTACCAGCTGCATCAAACGCAATACCCACTGTGGATTTTATTTGTGCCAACGTAGCTGAAATATTATCACCATTGTAACCGCCTGTCCCTGTTCCGACGACAGTGGTAATAACACCTGTGTTTTTATTTACTTTTCGGATCCGGTTATTGTACGAATCAGAAATATAAAGGTTTCCGGCAGCATCAAATGCAATGCCTTGTGGATCGTTCAAAGTTGCGCTGGTTGCAGGTATGTTATCTCCGTTATAGCCTGATGCACCTGTTCCGGCAACTGTTGTAATAATACCGGTGGTGCTAATTTTACGGATACGGTTGTTCTCGCCATCAGCAAAATATAAATTGCCGGCGTTATCCAAAGCCAGAGCGTAAGGATAATATATCATTGCACTGGTTGCAGAAATATTATCACCATTATACCCCTGAACACCCGTTCCGGCTATTGTAGTAATTACGCCATTTATATCTACTTTTCGTATACGGTTATTGTATGAATCCGAAATAAAAATGTTCCCTGCTGCATCAACCAATACGCCATCAGAAGGATAGTATAAACTCGCATTCGTAGCCATCATATTATCACCATTGTAGGCACCGGTACCATTCCCTGCTACCGTAGTAATATTTCCATTTGCAGCTAATTTTCTGATCCGATGGTTGTAGGTGTCTTCAATAAACAAGTTCCCGGCATTATCTAATGCCAGGGCTTCAGGACGGTATAAGCTTGCTGAAACACCTGAAATATTATCTCCATTATAAGCCGGAGAACCGGTACCGGCGATCGTTGAAATGAAACCATCGGCGCCAACTTTTCTTATGCGATGATTTAAAAAATCGGCAATAAGTATATTGTTTGCACCATCAACTTTTACACCCGAAGGCTGGTTTAATTGAGCGATAGATGCAGCCATGTTATCGCCGTTATAACCCGGAGTTCCGGTTCCTGAAATTGTTGTTATTGTCTGGGCTTTGAGCGGGCCGGTAAGAAACAAAAAAAATAAAACGGTTAGCAGAAAGTAAATTTTCTTCATTTAAGAATTTAAGTAAAGGAATTGTAAGAATAGTTTTGAATTTTAAATCTGAAATAAATGCCTATAATTGAAATAAACACGTACTTACAAAAATTTAAAAAATAATTAAATTAGTGCAACAGAAATTTAAAAGTTATTTGGCTAATAGAATAAGGATTGTATAAAGGCCTGAATACGTATAAGAAACCGGATAAGAAGTGCTTTAAGCGTATCCATTCTACAAGTATAATGATGCACATCAGGGTTTCTATAAAGACGTATACGAGAGGCGAAAATAAAGAGTTTACATGACATCAACCTTAATTTCAGATGTTAAAATGCAGGTTACAGATGAACCATTTATACTTTTATAAAGCTACACATTCCAGCAGCGTTAGGACATTTAAATTTTTTGCGAATAAAAGTCTTATGGCTCGTGCAAGCCATACTATTTTTAGCGCTGTTAGGCAGTTTTGGTGGGTAGAAAACCCTTCAAAAAAGTACTACCGGGTGTTCGGTATTTCTACAGGGGCGGTTGGTCTTTTCAAAATCCACGTTGTTACCCATTGCCATTTCTGCGTGATGACTTACAACTGAAAAAACAACAGCATTCTTCCGTAAAATTCAGATGAGTTTGCTCTGGAAATTTTCATCATCTGAGAATTATCTTTGAAATTCAATTTATATTTGGCCCAGCCAAACCCTTTAGACCCTTATGAAATTCCGAATAATGCTCGGGATGATTATCCTTTGCATGTATGCTATTGGACAGCCCCAATCCCTCAACAATAAAAATATTCGAGGTGGTACTGCCGCCCGGCAAACCACACTTACCTGCAATAACTGGCTAAGTACCCCTACGCAACCTTCCTTTGTAAACATCGGAAATCTGAACATTTCAGGTAATAAAATAAGCATTGAGGCAGTAATTAACCGTACTTCTTTTCTTTCCAATGGCGTCGCTACTGAAGGGGATATTGTTTCTAAACATTCCGGCCCGCCGGATGTCAACTATATTTTGCGGCCCACCCGTGGATTGATTACGACCACCAACGGATTTTACTATACACCTGACGTTTGCCCTTTGCAACTAAATAAAACGTATCATATTGCAATGGTATATGATGGTGCTACGCTAAAGTATTACCGTAATGGCTTTCTAATGAGCCAGGTTGCTGCCACTGGTAATCTTATTCAAAATAACTGGAATACCTATATCGCATATTTTGCTCCGCAAACACTGCCTGAGAATTTTGTTGGATACATCAATGAAGTGCGGATATGGAATGTTGCCCGAACGCAGTCGGAGATCAGAATCTATATGAACGGCTCATTACCTAACCCTACAACCCAAACCGGGCTACTTGCTTACTATACTTTTGATAACCTCCTTAATAAACAAGGCAATCCTGCCTGGAATGGTACGTTAAATGGCGGTGCTTCTATTAATGCTACTAATCCTAATTGTACGTTCGTTGCAGATTCTTGTGCCGTAAATGTAGTTGCCCCGGGTTTTACAGCGCCCGATACCGTTTGTGTAAATCAACAGGTAAATATTACTAATACTACGATTGGCGGGAGCAACTATTTCTGGAATTTTTGTGCTGCCAACATCAATCAGTCGCCGGTGGGTCTAAATTTAGGGAACGTAGGAAATACATTCTCCTTTCCTGTTTTTACGGATTACACATTATATAATGGTAACTACTACGTTTTCGCAACCAACAACCTATCGGGTACGCTATCACGTTTGGATTTTGGAAATAGTTTGCTCAATACGCCTACCGCTGTTAATCTCGGCAATTTTGGAGGCGTTTTGCCCGGTAACTTAGAGGGCATACAGCTAATATTTAACGAGGGCCAATGGTATGCGATTATTGTGGGCGGCAATCCAAACTCCGGTAATCCCTCTAAAATTGTGAAGCTTGACTTTGGCGCAGCGCTCACTAACACAAATCCTGTTGCAACCAATTGGGGCAATATCGGAACGCTTAACTATCCCGTTGATCTCCATCTATTTCAAGAGAATGCTAATTGGTATGGCCTCACTACAAACGCTAACAGTGGCACCATTACACGTTTTAATTTTGGTACAAGTTTCAACAACGTCCCCACAGCTATCAATCTTGGTAATCCAGGGAATCTTTTACAAGGACCAACTGGTATTTATGCCATAAATGACAATAATTTTTGGCGGGTATTTATTACAAATGAGCAGCCGGTTAATACGGTTATCCGTCTTGATTTTGGCAGTTCCCTTTTAAATATACCTACGTCAGTAAATCTGGGTAACCCCGGTGGGGTATTGCATGGGCCAAGAGATATTACAGTTTTAAAATATTGTGGTGAAAACGTTGGGTTTGTAGTGAATGGCGCCACAAACGAACTTGTAAGATTAAACTTTAATAATGGGTTGCAAAATGTGCCTTCTGGCGCTTCATTAGGGAATATCGGCAACCTTAGTTTTCCGCACTCTATCTCAAAGTTATTCAGGGTAGGATCTGATTTATATACGTTTGTTACCAACGTAAATAATAACACAATCACCCGTTTGCAATTCACCGGTTGTACAAGCAGTAGTATTCCAAATTCTGCCCTTCAAACACCGCCTGCTTTTACTTATAACACTCCGGGCATATATAACGTAAATCTTAGCATTGATGATGGTTTGGCAACACAAAATGCCGTTTGCAAACAAATTGTGGTACTGCCACAACCGGTTGTTGCTACAAGAGCAGATACGACTTTGTGCAGTGGTTCATCCGTACAGCTTACTACAACATCAAATGCAACAAGCTACTCCTGGTCACCTGCAACCGGTTTGTCAGGCACTACGATAGCTTCTCCCGTAGCTACGCCTATTGTCACCACAACATATATCGTAACAGCAAGCAATGGGTTTTGCCAAAAGTCCGATACTGTAATTATAACTGTTAACAATGGTTGTGCAGGTATCAGTAATATTATTAATACTTACACGCCCGTCATTAGCCTGGTGCCATGTGATAATAAAATAACGGTTGAGGATGGTTCTACTTTCAATACAGGCGATACGGTTTTAATTATTCAAATGAAGGGTGCAACTATTGACACTACCAACACCTCGAACTTCGGTACGGTAATAAATTATGGCAATGCAGGTAACTATGAGTTTAATTACGTGAAATCCAGAATTGGTAATGTGGTTGAATTAAAAAATAACTTAACAAGACAATATACCATACCATCAGGAAAGGTTCAGCTAATCAGGGTGCCATATTACCTGAGCACTAATGTGTCAGCTACCCTTACCTGTTTACCATGGGATGGCAGCAAAGGAGGGGTGCTTGCATTTAATGTAAGAGATACATTGACACTAAATGCGGACGTTGATGTAAGCGGAAGAGGATTTAGAGGCGGAAGTGGTATCCACGATATCACCAATACAGAAAACTGCAATCAAAATCAGTTTTTTTATCCCGCCGATCCATACCAGGCTAGTGAAAAAGGGGAAGGTGTAGCCACACTTTCGTCCGGAAAAGTGTATGGGAAAGGCAAAAACGCAAATGGTGGAGGTGGAGGTAACTCTCATAATTCCGGTGGCGCCGGCGGTGCTAATTCAGTAGATGGTGGTTTTGGCGGCTACCAGTACGAGTTGGGCGGGTGTAGTGGTACGGTGCCTTTTGACAACCGTGGTATTGGCGGACAAGGCCTTACTTATAACAATGCAACGAATAAAGTATTTTTAGGTGGGGGAGCAGGTTCGGGTCAAGCCAATAATCCTGCGTTATTTTACCCAAAAGGTGGCAATGGTGCAGGCATCGCATTTATTACAGCCAATTATCTGCAAGGGAACAATAAAAACATTATTCTACAAGGGGAGAATGCTACTGCTTGTACGTCAACCAATGGTACGGATTGCCATGAGGGTATGGGCGGTGGTGGTAGTGGGGGTACATTGCTTTTTAATATCAATCAGGTAATTGGTACATTCAATTGTAATATTTCCGGTGGTAAGGGCGGCAATATGACTGTGGGAGGTAATGGTAGATTAGGTCCGGGTGGCGGCGGTAGTGGTGGTGTGATATGGGCTAAACAAGCTTCTGTACCTGGTGTTACTATTAATCAGGCAGGTGGCGCTAATGGAGTAGCTACCAGCTTTGGCAATGACCCGTGGGGCGCCACCGCCGGGCAAAACGGAATTACGCTTTTCAATTTAAAAATACCGGTTGATACACTTCCCTTTCAAAAAAACATAGATTCACTGCGTATTAAGGATAGCTTGACTAATTGTAATACTTTCGATTTCAAAGGTTTCAGTTTTGTGCATGTAGCACCAATTACCAGTTGGCAATGGACATTTGGAGATGGCGGGGCCGCTGCTACTCAGAATACTGTCCATCAATACGCATCTACCGGTAATTACCTGGTAAAACTGGTAGTTACAGATGCCAATGGATGCAAGGATAGTATTTCAAAAATGGTAAATATACCGGGGGCAAATACCTCGGATTTCTCCTTCCAGTTTGATCCGTGTACCCCGTTATCCATTCAGTTCATTAGCAATGCACCTGTACCGCTCAATAACTACTGGTCGTTCGGCGATGGTGGATCGGTACAAAATAATCAAAGTCCGGCACACCTCTTTGCTGCTCCGGGTAATTACACCATCCGTTATACCAACCCGTCCGGTAATTGTGTAGATACGATAACCAAGATCATTACAATAGGAACTGCTTACCAGAATATTATACTTACAAACGACACTACCATCTGCTATGCTACTTCCAAACAGTTGTTAACCGTACCGTCTAATCTTTTCTGCTGGTCGCCGGCTATTTATTTAAACAATCCTTTGCTGGCAAACCCGACAACCAGTACGCCGCAAAACTTCATCTACTATTTCACCTCATTGGTGACCGGAAATAACCTGATTGCAAACGGTAATTTTTCGCAGGGTAACACCGGCTTTACCTCTGCCTATACATTTACGCCGGCTAACTCCGGAAGTGGCCAGTACAATGTTGCTACCAGCGCCGGTGCCTGGCTGGGTACCAGCGCCGCGTGTAATACGGACCATACATCTGGTACCGGTAATATGCTGATGGCAAACGGCTCAACTACAACGGGCGCCCCTGTATGGTCGCAAACTGTTGCTGTAGTGCCAAATACAAATTATGAATTATCCGGTTGGCTGGCCGGGTTGAACACTTTAAACCCTGCTACAATTCATATTGCAGTGAATGGCATCAGGTTGGGGACACCGGTAGCTGCGGCAGGCACCACCTGCCAGTGGAACCGGTTTTCCACTATTTGGAATTCAGGATTACAGACCTCAATCAACTTATCAATCATAGATACAAATTCACAGGCCTCCGGTAATGATTTTGCGTTGGATGATTTGGCCTTTGCACCGGTTTTCGTTAGAAGGGATAGCGTAATTATCAATGTTGACACCCCTTTTGTTCGTGCAGGGAATGATACCATCATTTGCCTGAAAGACACGGTACGCCTGCAGGCAAATGGTGCAGTTATTTATAGCTGGACACCTACAGGCAGTTTGTCAAATACGGGCATCAACAATCCGTTTGCATTCCCGGCCTTAAATACACAATACATTGTAAGCGGAACGAACATAAACGGTTGTACCGCAAAGGACACAGTGAATGTATCTGTAAAACCACTGCCTGTAATTACTGCTCTTACAAACGATACTACCATTTGCCTTAATACTTCTGTACAATTAAATGCAGGCGGCGGTACCAGCTATGCCTGGCAACCTGCCAATTCACTTAGCAATCCGTTCATCGCAAATCCTGTTGCTACACCGGTTAATCCTATTGTTATTTATTCGGTGACGGTTGCAGGTACCAATGGTTGTAATGCAAAGGATTCGGTTATCGTAACTACCAAGCCATTGCCCCTCTTTAAAGTAGATCCGTTAGCAAATACCTGCTTGGGAAATGAAGTGCAATTGCATGCCTATGGGGGCAATAGCTATCTATGGTCACCTGCGGTGGGATTATCGGCCAATAACATTAGTAACCCATTTGCAAGCCCGGCTTCAGGCACCAGCTATTCAGTAATCATTCGGGATAGCATATGCAATGAATCAGCCCAGTTCAATGTAGTGGTAAATGTGCTTCCTTTACCCGTGCTTACGCTAAGCAAATCAAACGACTTAGATTGCACTAATGGCTTAGCAAGGCTTGCAGTTACCGGCGCAAATACGTATCGGTGGGTGCCAGGCAATAGTTTGTCCGACAGCACCATTGCCAGCCCGGCTGCAACACCGTCGGTTACTACATTGTACACGGTAACCGGACGCAGTTTTAATGGTTGCGAAAACAAGGATACATTAACGGTGTTGGTTAAGTTTGAGGGCAATGGTATGCATTACCTGCCAAACGCATTTACACCCAACGGTGATGGACTGAATGAATGCTTTGGTATAAAAAATTGGGGGCAGGTTACCGACCTGAATTTTACTATCTATAACCGCTGGGGTGAAAGGGTGTTTTATACCACAAACCCAAACATTTGTTGGGATGGTCGCTATAAAAATCAGTTACAGCAGGCGGGCAATTTCATTTATATCATTCAGGCAAAAACACCATGCGGAGCAGTTGATATGAAAGGGAGTGTGCTGCTTATCAGGTAATCATTTCTGTCTCCAGGCTAACCAGCTTAATAATTTTTTATATCCTATATCTGCAATTAAGTAAATCTCGGTTTGATTATCAGCAATTATCAAATTTTCCTGATTTCCTTTCCAGAAGATATTGCTCATTGGCCATTCTTTCTCGGAATATATTCTGCCTTCATTTGATAATAAAGCAACCTCATACCCTTTTTTTTTCAATTGATTTGTAAAACTATGTCTGCCACTCTCAAATCTGTATGCATCTATTTTTGAGACTATTTTTCTGATACTGAGAGATATAAACAATTCCCTGTTGATGAAGAATGCGTTTGTTCTGATATGAGGATTTGGAAATAATGGAAAATAATAATACCATAATGTTGCTGCTTTAATAAAGAGCTTGTATTTGCTTACATTTTTGCCAAAAGGAATTTTTTTCTCATAAATTAACTTTTGTTTTGCGAAAACAGATGAAATATAGCTTTGCCAGGAACCGGTTGCACTTAAAACAGTTTTTGGGTTTGCTTTAGAAGAAGAGTAATAATACAGCAACCAGTTTTTAGTTAAGATTCTGGAACGGGAGTTTAGGACGATCATATACTCACAGTGAAGTTGCTTAGCCGTCCAGTAATAGGTGGCAACATCAAGTTCGTCACCGGTGTAAGAGAGTTGTTGAAATAAAATTTGATGATTTTTTAGTATATCTATGAATGGAGAAGTATCAGCAGGAGTTTCAGCTCCTTTAAAAACGATGACCAGATCGTGATTAATCCCCGCGTCAAATTTTTTGTATGAATCTATGAAGTCATTGAAACATTTTATTCCGTAAGGTAACCAACATAAATAAACTACACTTATAGAACCGGCCATCATGATTTTCTGTTATTTTGGAAATAACCTTTATATACCTGAGTTGACTTCCCTTTGATATAGCGGATAAAACCAGGCAATGAATTCAAACTTATAAAGAGATTACTCTTTGCTAGTTTGAGTTCTGCTGCTGCAAATTGAAAAGCTACCTTACAAGCATCATATACGTTTTCAATACTTGATAAAGTGGTATTTATATATACGGTATTTGTAATTGGAGAAAATTTATTTTTTACTATTGGTGATAATAGAGGTGTATAAGGGTGCTGTCTGATAATATCATCAGTATAACTTTCAATGTTATTTACTTTACCCATTTCGTTTATGCCGGCAATAAATTCATCATATATTTCCCGGGAGGGGCAGGTAGCAGCCTCATGAATAACATCCTGCAAAACATTTTTGATGTTAAGTTCCGGGAATGATGGTTCCAGTTTCTTCACCTGCAACATTGCCTCCGCAATAGGTATTGCGTTCGAACGAACGAACACCAGGCTGGGATGAAAAGGGATGTTTGATGCATCATTCTTTTTTAGATCAGTAAATGCATTTTGCTCCGAGGTCTTTGAAACAGTAGCAAAGCCGGTACTATGCTTTGAAGTTGCATTAATCGTAATTGGATATTCAAGGCGTATATATTTTTCTACGTTGGCAGCAATAATTCCACCGGAGAAAAAATCAGGAATTCTGGAATGGAAAAAAGCACCGCCGAATTTCCCCTTTAATTTATCAATCAAGTCTTTTTTTATGAAGCCGCCATATAAACTTGGAAATTGAATGGTATTGTAAACGCTTTTTTTGAATAGAGTATCTATTTCTTTTTTTGCGTCAACTATTCGGTAGCAACCACCAAGCGGTACCATAAAATAAGGGGGCAACCCCTTCCAGTTGAAATTGCCAAAGCGCCAACCGATAGCCGGAGGCTGATGCCGTTGAATGATTTTTGAGATTTTTGTAAGACTGCCTGGTAAAAGGCCATCATCATCGCCTAAAATGGTTAGATAACCATCAGTAATATGGGAAAGTGCAAACTCCCAGTGATGGCTCATCGATAGTTTGCTTTTTGTCTTAATGTAAGTTAAACGATCATCATTGAATGAAGACACTACGTCTTGCGTGTTGTCATTACTAAAGTTGTCACTGACTAAAACATCAAAATTTGGATAATCCTGTTCAAGAACGGTCTTCAAAGTCCAGTATAGTGTATCTGGTCTTTTGAGGGTAGGAATAATTATATGCAGTTTTGTTAGATTCATCCGCTCTTTCTTTTCAAATATCCATCCGGGGCCACACTAATCAATAGTTTATTGTTGATGGCGGAATCGATCTCAAAATCTGTATTTGTTTTCAGGAATTCATGAACTGCCGTTTTGGGATTGTTTCCAATGCCCCAGGGTCTTTCCTCAGAAAAATAACCTTCGGGTAAATCTTCCACAATAGTATCAAATACCACTATATAAGATCCGGGATTTACCAGTGTTGAATAAAGATTTAATTCGCTTATTACATGTTCATGTGTATGATTGCTATCCAGTACCACAATTATCCTCTTGTAAGGTTTTGCAAACGATTTTACTTTTTCAAATAAAAGAGTGTCAATCGATGAACCTTCTATCATCTCAATTCGCTTATACATGGGATGTTGCTCAATAGCAGTACGATTGTGCCTGCGTATGTCAATGTCAATTCCCAATACCTTTCCATCCCCCATCAACTCTAAAAGCGATGCGTAATAGATGAGTGACCCGCCATGGGCAATACCGGTCTCAATGATCAGATCCGGCTTTATACTCCAGATTATTTCCTGCATGGCTATCATATCCTGCGGATACTGAATAATAGGACGCCCCATCCAAGAAAAATTATAGGAATATTGAAAAGAATTAGAGACCGTATTGAAAGCCGCCGCACTTTCCAGGAGTTTTGTATTTAATCCGTTTTTCTCAATACGTTCCATTCTTTCCTGTTCAAATGCTAAAGTAGGATCACTCATAAATGTATAACGCTGTTTAGTTTTTTTGTACTTCCCCAAAATTCCATCGGCTCATAATTGGCATACGGATAAAAGCCCAAGTTCAAATCAATCTGTTGACGATTTGCTGCTATAAACCGATGTACCCAATCTTTTACTTTTACCGGCTGGCCACTGCAGCAATTGATAATTCCAATATCTGTTTGTAGCAAACCAATCTTGGTAATGATCGCTGCTACTTTTTCAACAGGTAAAAAATCTCTCACCTGCTCACCGCCGCTCATATTAAAGCTGGTATCTTTCCGTTCTAATGCTTTTGTGAGCTGTGAAAATAAGGAGTTCGGGCTTTGCCCGGCCCCATACATGTAAAATAAGCGTAACCAGGTAAAGTTAAAAGGTGTACTTTTTTTTAATTCCGTCAAAAAACGGTACAGTGAATATTTCGCAAGTGCATAAGCATTGTCAGGTATGGAAGCCATATCCTCCGACAACTTTCCTTCCTGCATTCCATACTCAAAGCAGGTTCCTGTAACAATAAGCGACGGTAATCCATTTGTAACCAAGTTCTTTAAAAACTGATAATGATTAAAGAGATTTTCTTCAAAATGAAATAGTCGGGTGTAGTTTGGCAGGCCCTGCCAGGCCAGGTGAATAGCCACGTCGGGGCAGCCGAAATAATCGAAGTAATTAATAGCCGGATCAATCTGATTCAGATCAAGGTAGGAAAAGTTAGTTTTTTCTTTTGTGGAACTACTTTGTGTGATGGGTTCCGACCGACCGGCAATAATAATGGTATGGTCCGTTTTTAATAATTCGTCCACTACATATTTGCCAATAAAACCGGAGGCGCCCGTTACCAGTATTTTCATTCAGGCAATGGTAAACAGTTTGTCAATCTCAATTTTGAAGTCTGGTAAAACAGGGGCTGCAATAGCCACATCTCCGGTTGCAAAAATCTTTACTACATTTTTGGCTGAATAAGCATAAATCCTTTTCGATTTTGGAGAAATATACCAGACTAATTGTACACCAACATCAAAATAATCCTGCAGTTTCTTTTCTATTTCCTCAAACAGCTCATTTTTCGATAATAGCTCTATAGCAAATGCAGGTACTTCTTTTTGGCCAGTCGCCATGGAAACTATTTGTTCCCGGCTGAAAAATGCAAGATCAACTACACGTTTCCGTTGCTCATCTATGTATACCTCTATCTCCTGGAAAAATTTTCCTCCATTAATTTTTGCAGAAGTGATGGAAAGGCCATCCATTAGAAAACTTACTACTAATGCTTCTAATTGTTTCATGCCACCTTTTTTTATGATCTCCCCATAATAGAATTCATAAATCCAATCGCCTTTTTGTCTGCTTTCCCATTTTTCAAATTCAGCTACTGTTGTATGTTTACTCCATTGTTTGCGGATTCGTCCACTGCTTTTTTCAACTGCTACCTGCATTTTACGTTTATTTATATGAATAAACTTACAAAGATTTTACAACCTGAGGAAATCTGTCACTAAGTGAAATCCTGCTTTTCTAATAATACAAAGTCTTAAACGATTCAGCAACTCAAAATATTTGTAATTCCGGAATCGGAACCACAAATTTTCCACCCCATTCCCGGATATAGCTAAGTTGTTCTGAAATTTCTGTTTTTAAATTCCAGGGGAAAATGACGACGTAATCCGGTTTGTTTTCTTTTAGATAACTTTCATTTACAACAGGTATATGGCTTCCGGGCAGAAACTTGTTTTGCTTATGCGGATTGGCATCTACAACATAATCTACCAGGTCAGCCTTGATGCCGCAATAGTTCATAAGCGTATTGCCTTTGGCAGCGGCACCGTAACCAGCCACTTTTTGCCCCGCTTTTTTTTGCTCTAATAAAAATTGGAGCACATCCGTTTTTACGCTAAATGCCTTTTGCTGAAAACCGTTGTAGTAATCCAATATGGCAATGCCTTTGGCGGTTTCTTTAGCCAGCAGTTGGGCAACATTATCCTCAACGGTTACTGCTGCATTTTCTTTGTGCTTTGCATATATCCGCAACGAGCCGCCGTGTGTAGGTAGTTCTTCCACATCAAACATTTGGAGACCGGCTGCTTCAAAAATTTGTTGCACCGTGTAAAAACTCAGGTAGGAAAAATGCTCATGGTAAATGGTGTCGAACTGGTTGTTGTCAATTAACTGAACCAGGTGCGGAAACTCCATGGTGATTATTCCGTCGGGCGCCAGCAACAGCTTCATGCCACTTACAAAATCATTTATATCGGGCACATGTGCCAATACATTATTTCCCAGCAGCAATTTTGCCTGTACCCCCTTAGCTACCAGCGTTTGCGCTAATTGCACGCCAAAAAATTCAGTCAAGGTTTCTATTCCTTTTGCTATTGCTACTTCCGCTGTATTAGCAGTGGGTTCAATACCCAATACCGGTATGCTTTTTTCGTGAAAATACTGCAACAGGTAACCATCATTACTGGCTATCTCCACTACCTGTGATGATCCATCCAAACCAAAGCGGCTGATCATTTTATCGGTATATGCCTTTGCATGAGCCAGCCAACTGGTACTATACGAAGAAAAATAAACGTAACTATTATCGAAAATGGCATCGCTCTTTTTGTATTCATCTACCTGCACCAAAAAGCAATGATGGCAGGTATATACTTTTAACGGAAAGAAAACTTCCGGTTCATTTAATTCTTCCTTCTTTAAAAAAGAATTGGAAGCAGGCGAATTAAAAAGATCGATAAAAACGTGTTGTAGTGGTGTCTGACAAAATCTGCAATTCATGATAGTTATGGTTTGATGCCGGCAAAATCGGAGGTTAATAATGGATGAGCAGCATCCCGTGCGGAAATAATACTGACCGGAAGCGGCCATTGGATGGCCAGCCGTTCGTCATTGTACGGTATGCCGCCTTCTGCACCCGGCTGGTAAGCTGTGCTATGCTGATATGCCAGTTCACAATCGGGTGTAAGCGTTTGAAAACCGTGGGCAAAACCCTGTGGAATGTACAATGCCTGTTTATTTTGGGCTGTAAGCTCGGTACCGAACCATTGTAAAAACGTAGCGGAACCCTGGCGTAAATCCACGATAACATCATACACTGCCCCAGCTAAGCAGCGAACCAGTTTAATTTCTGCGTAGGGTGGGTGCTGAAAGTGCATCCCACGGATGGTACCTGCTGTTTGGGTGAACGAATGATTCATTTGAAGCCATTGGGTAGTAAGCCCGGCCGTTTCAAAAGCTTCGGATGCATAGCTGCGGAAAAACCATCCCCGGTTATCTGAACGTACGATGGGTTCAACCAGGTAGGCACCCTGCAGGTAAATGGGATGAAACCGGAACGGATCAATTGTCAGGATTTGCATTCCGTAATTTATCAGTTGTTAATGTGCAGTTCTCATAATCTGCAATCTGTTGCTCAATAATGGATTGTTTGTTTTCATGGTATTGCTTGTACCAGTCAATCGTCCACCGTATCGCTTCGGTATGAGAAAGTTTAGGTTGCCAGCCCAGTTCTTTAGTAGCCAAACTAATATCTAATGATAGTAACCCAGCCTCATGTGGTGCCATATCCGAACTGATGTCCTTCCATTTGCCATGCCCCCAACTTTCAATAGCAAGCTCCACCACTTCCTGTACTGTAATCTGCCTGGTAGATGCAGGACCAAAATTATAAGCTTTCGCATACGTGTCGGGTTGCTGATGCAACAATGCACCCAAACGCAAATAGCCTTCGATAGGTTCCAGCACATGCTGCCAGGGCCTTACCGCTCCGGGATTGCGTACCGCTACCGGTTGCCCCTGCGCTAAAGAACGAACAATATCCGGTATAATCCGATCAGCACTCCGGTCGCCGCCGCCGATCACATTCCCGGCA
This sequence comes from Chitinophagaceae bacterium, assembly GCA_965246935.1. Lineage (GTDB taxonomy): Bacteria > Bacteroidota > Bacteroidia > Chitinophagales > Chitinophagaceae > JAZKFT01. The sequence continues at coordinate 77,472 of CBDFGC010000036.1, forward strand.
CGGGCACTGGCAATGGTTTTTTGATGTGTTGCGTAATTATTGAAATTGAAAAAGGAATTCCGGAATGAATCAATTACCAGCTCTGTGCAGGCTTTGCTGGCACTGTAAGGATCATATCCACCTAACCGGTCCGTTTCCCGGTAGGGGAAAACCCATTCGTTGTTATGATATACTTTGTCGGTAGTAATAGCAACTATGCTACACTTGCCAGTAAGTGTAGAAGCCGCTTCCAGCAAATTGGCCGTACCGGTTACATTTATATCAAAGGTATCGGCGGGGTGATGATAGCTATATCGTACCAATGGCTGGGCAGCCAGGTGAAAAATAAAGTCCGGTTCAAATGCCCGTAGTTCCGTTTTCAGCTTTTGTTTATCTCTAATATCAGCAATTACACTTTCATAGTCGAGGGATGGCGGCAGCGTAGCGAAAACACCATCCGGGCTTTCCGGCGCCAGGGCATAACCTTTTACAGTTGCACCCAAACGGGTAAGCCATGCCAGCATCCAGGCTCCCTTAAAACCGGTATGGCCCGTCAAAAAAACTTTTTTGCCTGCGTATGACTGCTGTAAAAACCGGCTTTGATCTACCATAGTTTCCATTTTGCTTCGTTGGTATTCCAAAGCGTTTCCAATTCTAATTTATCCCGGAGGGCATCCATCGGTTTCCAAAAACCGAAATGCCGGTAAGCAGCCAGTTCATTATCGGCAGCTAACCTTTCCAGCGGCTCATCTTCCCACATCATTTCACTCATATCACCCTGCAGATAATCAAAAATAGCAGGCTTTAAAACAAAAAACCCGGCATTAATCCATTTACCTTCATCCTTTGCTTTTTCCCTGAAAGCAACTACTTCATTATTGCTGTTCAGGTCCATACCGCCAAACCGGGCTTCTAACTGTACAGCAGTTACGGTGGCAATTTTGTTATGGGCTTTGTGAAAAGATAGCAGTTCAGGGAGGTTTACATTTCCGAGGCCATCACCATACGTCAGCATAAAATCTTCGTCGCCAATATATGGCTGCACCTGTTTTAACCGTCCGGCAGTTTTGGTGGTAAGCCCGGTTTCAACCAGCGTAACTTTAAAAGATTCTGCATTACTGTTGTGTACTTCTACCTTGTTATTGCCAATATCAATCGTTATGTCGGAAGTGTGCAGAAAATAATTCATGAAAAATTCCTTAATCATATAGCCTTTATAACCCAGGCATATAATAAAATCGTTGAAACCGTAAAAACTATACAGCTTCATGATGTGCCAGATGATGGGTTTACCGCCAATTTCTACCATCGGTTTGGGCCGCACATCCGTTTCCTCGCTAAGCCTGGTGCCGAGGCCACCTGCAAATAATACTACTTTCATGTTTCGGGAGGAGATAGAAAACTCCGGGCGCAATGTTACAAAACTGTTTTGAGTATGTTTTGATTGATATATCCGATGTTGGGAACATTCTAAAAATAGAAAGGAATTTCTGTAAATCTTTGCCGGTACAAATATTTACATGCCAAGCATTCAGCGTCAAAGTATTCTGTCGTCTCTATTTACTTACATCGGGTTTTCCATTGGAGCTGTCAATCTACTGATCAGCCCACTCATTCTCAAAACTGAAGAAATAGGTCTTACCCGTGTAGTGGTTGATTTTACATTGGTGGCAGCCAGTATTGCGATGTTTGGTTCAGGCTCCATACTGGCCAAATTTTATCCCTACTACCGCTATTATGCTGCTCCCAAAAAAAATGATCTAGTTTTTTTGGTAGTTACTGCCTGTGCCATTGGCATGACGGTGGTGCTTCCGACCATGTATCTGTGTAAGCCTTATATTATATTGGCATTTGGCCGGAACAATATGGAAATTTTCTCCCGTTTTTACTGGGTACTTTTTCCGTTTACTACCTGCCTTCTGATATTCACGGCAGCGGAACCCTTTTTCTGGATTTGCGGCAAATCGGTTATTTACAACCTGCTAAAGGAAATCAGTTTTAGAGTATTTACCTCCGGATTGCTGTTGCTGGTGTTTTTCGGGGCCATGCATTTTACCGGGTACATCTACTTTTTTGCTTTTATTTATTTGCTGCCGGCTGCTGCTGCGGTTTTTTATTTATTCCGCACCAAACAATTTACGTGGTATCCGCACATTAGCCGAACTACCAGCAGGCTCAAAGGAAAGATGCTTTCCTTATCCATGTTCCTTTTTTTCACCGGACTCCTTACTTTATTGGTACGGGTTTGCGATACGCTTTTTTTAGCAGGACTCAAATCCTTCAATGATGCGGCTGTATTTATGTATCCTTTGTTTTTTTCACAGGTGCTGGACGTACCGAACCGTAGTATTACCGGCGGCGCTGTGCCCATATTATCGGAGTATTGGCGCACCCGCAACCTAAAGGGTATAAACAGCATTTATCAAAAAAGTGCCATCAACCTTTTGGTTGCAGGCCTGGGACTTGGCGGGTTGATCATTATTAATTTGCCAAGTGCAATTGCATTTCTGAAAAAGGAGGAATTTAGAAACATCACTTATCCATCCATTATACTGATAGTTTCTCAACTGGTAAATCTTGCTACCGGGTTGAATGCATTAATTATCCACACTTCCAGCCGTTGGCGGTTCGATTTTATAAGTACGATGATCTGGTCAGTGCTAAGTATTCCCCTCAACTTCTTTTTAATTAAATACATCGGCATCAACGGGGCTGCCCTGGCAGTGCTGATCAGCAGCCTGTTTTACAATTTTTACCGGTGGTATTTTTTATACAGTCAATTTAATCTGCAACCTTTTCAGCTTAAAAACCTTGAATTGTTATTAATCGGAACAGTTGCAATTGTATTATTTTATTTTATACCCCGGCTTTCTAACTTGTATGCCGATGCGGTAGTGCGCAGTTTGTTATTTATAATGGTTTTCGGCTGGATTATTATCTCCCGGAAATACACGGAAGAAGTGAATCTTTTATGGAATAAATGGAGCAAAAAACTGCATTTGTCCAAAGGGTAAATGGTTGCAGATAAAGATAGTGGCGCCTTGATTACATCTTCCTTTCACATTCCTGTTATGCGATAATCAATTGCATCGTATTGTTGCAAGCCATTATGCTTCACTTATCTGTGATTGTATGTACGTACAACCGCCAAAAATTTATTGGCGCCTGCCTGCAATGCCTGGCAGGGCAAACGTTGCCAATTAATAACTGGGAAGTAATAGTGGTAGATAATAACAGTACGGACGGATCAGCAGCCATTATTCAGCATTTTATCAGCAGCCATCTGCAATTGCCATTCAGGTATGTGTTTGAAAAGGAGCAGGGGCTAAGCTTTGCCCGCAACCGGGGCATTGCCGAAAGCAGGGGAGAAGTGCTGGTATATATTGATGATGATGTAGAAGTATCACTAACCTACCTGCAGGTAATTTTTGATTTTTTTACTACCCATCCAAGCATGACAGGAATGGGCGGCCGCACCCTTCCGAAATTTTCCGAAGGGCCACCGCCGGAATGGCTAAGTCCTTACCTGACAGGATTAACCGGCACCATAGATCGGGGAACAGCCATTCGTAAATTTGGCGGACGGATGAAGTATCCGGTAGGTTGCAATATGATTTATACAAAGCAGATTTTGCTACAGGCCGGCGGCTTTAATAACCGGTTAAAGGCCCGTGCCGATGACAAATACATCTATGAAAAAGTAAGAAAAATCAATTCTGAAATCTGGTATGTGCCACAGGCATTTTCGGAGCATAATATTGATGCCGAACGGTTGACCTTGGCGTCCTTTAAAAAGCTTTACACAAAAAACGGCAATGAAGAAAGAATAAAAACAAGTGGCGAAGGAACCGGTAGCCTGATCAAAAAAGCAATTGATTTGTTGATTAAACTTGGAGCCGGGTTCTGTTTATGGCTGATCTATACAGTAAAAGGAAAAGCGCTGGCTGGCCGCTACATTTTTATGGCCCAATGGTTTACACTGAAAGGGTTTCTTTTGAAATAAATAATTAAAATACAAATTGTCAATCAGTAAGACGCCAGCATGGCGTCTCTACAAACCTGTATTCATCCCATGTATTATCCAAATCATCCCATCTTATCCCAGTAAAGACAATCCCTGTATGAATTATTTCGAACTTTTCAACCTGCCGGTATCTTTTACACCCAACCGGAAACTGGTAAGCCAACGTTACTTTGAATTACAAAAGAAATATCACCCCGATTTTTACGCCCATGCATCGGAAGGCGAAAAAGAAGAAACGCTTGAACTTTCGTCCCTGGTTAACAAAGCCTATAAAACTTTTTTAAATGACGATGCTACGATGAAGTATGTATTGCAATTAAAAGGTCTGTTACAGGAGGAAGAAAAATACAATTTGCCACCTGTATTTCTGATGGAAGTAATGGAATTAAATGAATTGCAAATGGACGGTGCAGATGAAAATATCATAAAGGAAGCGGTGACGAAGTTGCAAAAAGAAATCAGCGGAGACGTGCAGCCCCTCATTGACCATTACCAGGATGGTATTACACCGGAAGCTGATTTGCTGTTAATAAAAGAATACTACTTCAAACGTAAATATGTAGCCCGCATCACTGCAAAGAGCTGAAGCACTCAAAAATTTTTGGACAATCGGACTATGCAGATTAACATTGCAGCCCGCACCTATTTCCTGTCTGTTGCCCGGGTGGCGGAATTGGTAGACGCAGCAGACTCAAAATCTGCCGTTCGCAAGATCGTGCTGGTTCGATTCCAGTCCCGGGCACACAACCACCTCAAAAGGGTGGTTTTTTTACGTTCAAAACTCAATACAGTTAACGCTTTTAACGTTTGGTTTTTCGTTTCGTTCTTTTAGTTATAAATCTCTTCCTCCTGTTATCTGCACTGTTTTATATCTAATAGACTGCGGTTTTTCCTTATACAGCTTCAACCGGCTTATAATGCACTTCGTTGAAATGGTATTATTGATACCAATGAAAAAAAGCAACGGCAAAGGGTCGCTTACTTTTAGGAAGCAAGGATATATATGGATGATAAAAGAACAAAAAAAATAGGCCCTCTGATGAAGTAGTGGTCTTCATGTATTGGATGATAGACAAACTTTGGGTCTTCATGGAATTGGAAAGCTCTCAAAAGAACTAATTCAAACATCTGACTACTTACCAAAGGGCCCATTTGTTGTCTTCCCTAGACGCTATAAATATAGAACTGCTGACCTTCCCTGCCTAATGACATATTGCCAAGTAATTGAATAATGATACTAACAGTCATAAAAACTAATAAAAGTTTAAACATTAGTACGTCTGAACAATTAAGAATTTTCTTAAACCAGAATTTTTTGCATTATTTGCAAATCGAAAATAAATAAAATTGCTTTTTGCGAAACTTGTCAAACTTTTTTTGGTTAAAGATGTCTTATCATTGAAATATTGGCAAACGCAACGACAAGTTGCTTACTCATTATAACGTTCTATTTTAACATATTTCAGTTGTTTTCCCTAATCATGACTGGATAGCCATTCTAATTAACTTTAGAATGGCTTTTTTAATTCGTCTGTAACACCCTGGGAACAATTGTAATTATTATCAGTGCAATATTAAAGATGAGTTAATAGAATAAATACCTGATACCGGACTTTGCAATTCCCATATGAGAATTTTTTTACCCTATAAAACGAATGTCAGCGATGGTAGATACAGGAACCCAAAGTCTTTTAAATATCATTCAACTTCATCAATACCAGTCCTAAAAATTTCACTTCATTTGTAGTGAAAGCCTTAACAGAATTGACTTTTAACATAAATTGAAATACATCATTTTAAGTCTTTAGAAGGTCCAAAATTGATTAAATAATTTTTACATTTGTTAAAGGATGTAAAAAGGCATTACTGAACAAATTCCTTTAAGTATAAAAGTTAGTTTTGAAGTATTAATTGCAAAATGTAATTTCTCTGAATTGAGAGAATTGAAAATCAAATTGAAGTAAGGGTGTCATTTTCTCCTATTTTCTAAAAAAACATTAACCTACTGTACCCCGTGATTAAGTTAACTTAATTCAGTATATGTTTTAAGGCAAAGTATCGCTATAGTCCCGGGTACAAAGCAAGAATATTGTCCTTGCTTTATTCTTATCGCAATGTTTATTGTTTATGCTATCTCCGGAAATTCAAGAAACTACATGTATGTAGGCCTGACAAATGATTTACAAAATTGCCTGGATCAACATCAGTCTGGTCAAAACAAAACGACAAAAGCATATCGTCCTTTTTCTCTTTTTTACACAGCAACATTCCAAACAAGGCAGGAGGCAAAAGACCGGGAAATGTTTTTAAAATCGGCCTTAGGAAAAGAGTATTTAAAAGGAAAACTTACTCAATAAAACAAGAGGTAGCGGAATTGGTAAATTCAGCAGTGCAAAACCTGCCAACTATTGCCGGACTTTATTCCAGGCCCGGGTATATTATCTCCATATTACAGGTAAAATTCTTCGTATCCAACCCACCGGTTGAAAATATAATCAACAGATAAAGGATTAAAAGCACACTACCTATAATTAGATTGGAAAAATAGAAAACATTGTAGGTACGTGACTTTGTTACATCTCTGCCCCGGCACATCCATAAAATAACAGCATCGATCAGGAAAGGGATAAACAGGATGAGGGTTATGAGTGTATCATTATTAATAGCACCGGCAACCTGGTAACCGATAAAATATAAAAAGTATAGTGGAAAACAAAGCATCATCCCCAATCCTGCGATAACAGCTATCCATTTTTGCTTTGCCATTTATCCAATTGTTTCAAAAATTACCTGCCAAAATCATCCTGCACCCGAACGATGTCCTCTTCATCACTGGGGTTTGCAGCATCGGTATGCTGCCATATTTCGGCAACCAGACCCCAATCATCTTTCCCTACCAGTCGATGGCGTTCGCCCTGTTTTAATTTAATAATATCCTGGTCATGTAAGATATGCTCGTCTTTTTCGTCGTCTGTATCACTGGTCACCACACCAACGGTACTGCTGATGCATTTCCATATCTCAGCCCGCCGGTGATGGTATTGCCAGCTAAGACGGGTGTTGGGAGCAACAATTAAAATTTTAGGGCTTAACTTTTTTGTAATCTGCAACGTTTCAAAATCTTCGTTAGGAAAAAAATGAGTCGCAAATTGCTGTGCCTGGTTTTCGTCAATCACATAAAATCCACCCCAGGGCCGCTGGTCATCTTGTTGGGCTATTGTAAAATGAAGTGAGGCAAGCATATCAGCTGCCTTTTGAAAGATAGTTTGTTTGTCGGACATAGTTGTAAATGGTGAATGATGTTCGTCAACCGTGAATCGTCAATGTTTACATTTAGTTTTAAAGATGAGTATTGATCCTGCTGCATTTTAAGTGAGAACTTAAGTTGGCATCAATCAATCACGATTGACGATTGCTATTCTATTTTTCCTTGTCTCAGGCTTGCCATTTTACCTTTGTTAATGTATACCTGAAAGCCGAAATTGAGGCTGAAACCATTATAACTACTGGCATTTTTGAAATGGGTATAGTTGTAAGCGGCAATTCCCTCAATTGCCACATCATTACTTATAAAAGCAGCATAGCCAAGACCTGCTAAAAAATCAACTCCGTTGGTAGTGGTTTTAGTGCTGTTTACTTTATACGATTGGCTGATAAATCCAAACGAACTGGTTAAAAATGGCCGCACAACCGTTTTGCCTAAGTAGTAGCGTAAAAAGGGGCCTATACCTATATCTGTAGTTTTAATGGTACCATTTTTTGAAAAATCAAGCGTAAGATTTGCGCCTGCGGCAAAATTGTCGGCAAAAAAGTAACCAGCATTAGGGAGCAGGCTAAAACTGCTGTTGTTTTTATTAGTACGGAATCCAAAAGATCCACCTACGAGAAAATCTCCTTTTTCGGTTTGGCCAAAACAGGTTGTACCGATCCAAAGGGAAAGAGCAGTTATCAGTATTTTTTTCATGTATTATTCGTTTTAAGTCTTTGAGTTAAAAACTGTAAATATGCAGCAAAAGGCCTACACAATCATCACCTCGAACAAAGGGCTAAATAAATACAATTTTCCGGTAGTTACTTCTTCGCATTTAATACGCTTCCGCATCTTTTCGCCTCTTATAAATTTTCGCCCGTTCGAAATTTTGAACTGGCTACCCTCTGTCAATTCCTCAACGGTTTTTGCATGTGGAGGGCGCTGATCGTAATGGCGTAGTACCCGCAGCAGGCTTTCCTCAGCACAACTGCTTGCGCCGGGGTCATGTAAAATTGCCTGTAGTTCGTCTGCAATATCTGCTGGAAAAATATGTTTTTCCAAAAAAGCATGCAGCAAACCGGCATATAGTTTTTTCCATTCCCGGCCATGCGGAAGTATGCCGTTGCCGTATTTTTCAAATGCCAGCAGGTGGCCCAGTTCGTGTAGCAGGGTAATCAGAAAAGAATATTTATTCAGGTTACTGTTTACACTGATGCGGTGATTGCGGTTGTTAAAAGCATGCCGGTAATCGCCTAATTTGGTTTGCCGCTCCCTGGCGATCAGTAAATGCACTTTATGCTTTGTAATCAGTGGCATTACCAATTCAAAGCTCTTATCCGGCAAAAAATCTTTTAGTCTTTCAAACGGTACTTTTTCCGTTGCCATCTAATACAGGTTTCTTGTTGTTGAGCACATTACGGGTGCCAAAAAAAGTATAAATCAGGTAAAGGCAGGCGCAAATAAGCAGCCCGGGTCTGTTTGGTGTTGTCACCGATACGATATATGCAATTGCTGCCAGTATAATAATAAAAAACTTCAGTAAAAAACCGCCATACATATTTCGTACAAAACCGTGGGTGTTATGATGCAACATGGCTTTTGTATTCATGTAAATTGAAAGCAGCGTAGCGGCAAATAAAATAGTGTTGCCGCCCACAATCAACCAGGCATCGGCCCCGGCTGCAAAAATCTTCTTATTAAAAATAGCAACCACAACTGTAACTAATACAAATAGCATCACTGCCGGAAGAAGTTTCTTTTTCATTCACCTGTTTTAAATGCTAAGAACCGGCCAACATATACATCATAGCAGGCAGAAATGCCTGAAACAGGCCAAAAAACAAAATAATCATCAGCCATTCTATTCCGCCGGGTACACGTCGCATACAATTGGTTTACGGTTACATCAATACAATTATTCATCACTTTCATTTATCACTTTTTATCTATAGGCGTATTTTCTTTTAAAACCTGTGTATCCGGCAGCAAACCCGGTACATCTCCTGTCAGCATTTTCTGTACCCCATCCAGGTATTGCTGGCGGGTTATCAGGACTTGCTCCAGGCTGTCGGTACGCATCTTTAACAAACGCATTTCTGTAAGGTTTGTCTGCCGGCCATATCCCGGAATCAGGTATTTAAGATTGGTAAAAGCTAACAAAGCAATGGTAACACCCGCCAGTAACACAACAATCATGCTCATCCCAACATACACGCTGCTTCGGCTTAACCGAAATGTAGCTAGTTCTTCGTAGCTGTCATCATTGATAATTACCAACCGATACCGGTTTTTAAGACGCTTTAAGGTAGCGGCAGGTGTAAAATTTTGCATAGTTTAAAACGTAAAAATACAGATAACGGACGGCAAGAAAGTCCGAAAGACCGAAAGTTCGAAAGTCGGAAAGACAACAGATCGGTGAAGATTGAATATAAGAATAATTTTTGGAAATTGTTTAACCTGCCGGTGGACACATGAATGCGCTAATTAATATTCCGGACATCCGGACTACAACTGTTCTTTTACTTGCCAAAGGCATTCCTTCGGAACCCAATTGCCTGGCCCATTATCTGCTTCGGCAGAAGAACCCGGTAACCCTTGGCAACAATTTTTTGCTTAGAAACCTTTAACCAGTGGTCTATCGTCTTCCCGACTTCTGGTCTTCCCGTCTTTTAAAGGCATGTCGTCTTTCCGCCTTTCTGACTTCCGGTCTTTTCTCAAAATTATACCTGATGAATGCAATGAATACGGCCATTTAAACGTTCTGTTTACCTTTAAAACATCCATAAACTTACTGTATCGGGCTAAGGCTGCCATTGCCACTTTCTTTTTTCTTTATCTTGCCCACTATAATTTTTCAATGCTTATTAATGAGGATACGAACCATTATAATAGCGATGCTTGCTACTCTGTGTTTTAGTAACATGCTTTCAGCGCAGCCAACATCCGACCCGAATTTAAAGAAACCGAAAGAATTTGAGGAGCGACAGTTAGGTTCTGAAAAAATGGCTTCTAAAAAGTTTACGCTTCCCCGTCATGTTTTGCAAAACATGTTCACCCATTATAATTATTATTTCAACGCCAATAACAAGCTGAACGAAATAATAGAAAATGCCAAAACCCAACACAAAGAAGACTATACCACCTTACTACCATTTTACAATTACTCGCTGGATGCTACGTCTAAATCGGGCGATATTGACAGTATTCTTGAAAAATGTACCGCTGGCATTTTGCTGCACGATCTGCGCAACGACTGGATAGATAATATGTACCTGCTGATGGGCCGTGCTTATTTGCTGCGCAAAGACTTTGATTCGGCAGCCATGACGTTCCAGTTCATTAACTATACTTATAGCCCGAAAGATAAAGATGGCGACGACCAGCTAATCGGCAGTAACCGGGTGGAAGGTGCCAGTGCTTTTACCATTGCCACCAAGGAAAAAAGAAATATTGCCCAAAAAGTTTTTACCAAGCCGCCCAGCCGCAACGAATCGTTTGTTTGGCAGATACGTAACTATATTGAAACAGGGGAATACATGGATGCCGCTTCGCTGATTACAACCCTGCGTAACGATCCTAATTTTCCGGCCCGGTTAAAGGAAGAACTGGCAGAAGTAGAAGCCTATAATTATTATAAGCAGCAGATTTATGACAGCAGTGCAGCCTACCTGACTAAGGCAGTTTCTGTAGCAGATAACCGTACCGAAAAAGCCCGCTGGTATTATTTAATCGGGCAGATGTACCAGCTAAGCGGAGACAACAATCTGGCAGCGGCTTATTTTACCCGGTGTGTAAACACGACTACCGACATCGTAATGGAAGTGTATGCCCGGCTTAGTTCGATAAGGTTACGCAAGGCCGACGATCCGAATGTGGTACAGCAGAATATTGACGATCTTGTGAAAATGGCACACCGGGAAAAATATGAGTTTTATAGGGATATTATTTATTATGCTGCCGGCATTGCTGAAATGGAACGTGGTGGGTATGCGATGGCAGAAAAATACCTGAATAAAAGTATTGCCTACAATACGGATAATGTTGACCAACGCAGCCGGTCGTTTTTGGTGCTTAGCGATATGCTGTATAATACGAAGGCTTATGGCCGTTCCGGTTTTTACTACGACAGCGTAAATACCGGCAGCATGGACAGTACCGTTGCAGGGCGTGTTACTTTCCGCAAGCCACCAACCAAAAGTATTTACGATGCTGACCGGGTTATCTATGCGCAGGACAGCCTGCAAAAAATTGCGGCCATGCCCGAAACCGAACGGAATGCGTACCTGCGTGCGTTGGCAAAGCGGCTTCGTAAAGAAAAAGGATTAAAAGACGAGGTAGACTCCAGCAGTACCGGCCAATCTGTAAATGCCTTTCAAATTGGTAAAGGGCCTGCTAACCTTTTCGATAACAGTAGTAAAGATTTTTACTTTTATAATCCGCAGGTACGAGCCAATGGCTTTAATGAATTTAAACAACGATGGGGTGCCCGGCCAAATGTAGACAACTGGCGCCGTTCGGCCATACTGCGATCCGGAACAGCGATTGGGGTGGCTAACAGTGCAATCACCGACAAGGCATCAGCTGCCGGAACTGCCACGTCCGGCACACCATCCACAGACATCAATCAGATTTATTCGCCTACTGATATCACGTTCGACGCATTGAGCACAAATCTTCCGGTAGATGCTACAAAGCTTTCAGAATCAAATAAAAGTGTAAACGAAGCAATGCTCACCAAAGGCAGGGCTTTGCAAAATAACATTGAGGATTTACCTGAAGCCGTAAAAGTGTATGAAGCATTGCTGGCCCGTATTTCGGAAAATGACATGGCACAGGAAGTAATGTTCAACCTCATTTATTGCTATAATAAACTGGGTGAAACGGCTAAAGCAGATGCACTACGGAAGCGCATGAATGCGGAATTTAAAGATGGTGAGTTTACTAAACGTATGAACACGCCGAATCTTGGCAGGGAAAATGGAAACCCGGCTGCAACAAATGCTTATAAGAATATTTATAATCAGTTTATCGAAGGCAATTTTGCCCAGGCCGTAGCTGATAAAAGAAAAGCGGATTCCTCATATGGCAATATGTACTGGACGCCACAATTGCTATACATTGAAGCTGTTTATTATATTAAACAGCGGGAGGACACGGCTGCTATCAACCGGCTAAATGTACTGTCGGCTACTTATCCGACATCACCGCTGGCAGCAAAAGCCAAAACGCTTGCGGAAGTGGTAGGCAGGCGTAAGCAAATTGAAGAGTATTTGAACAAGGCAAATATTGTACGCGTTAGCGAGGACAGCAATACGGTTATTCCGGATTATGTACCTATTCCGGTTGTGCCGAAAGCCAATACAGTTGTTATGCCGAAGCTAAATACCGATAGCATTAATGCTGCTAACGCATTGGCTGCCAGTAAAGCAAAAGAACTGGCGCAGAAAAATGCTGCTGCGATTAAGCTGGCCGCTGAACAAGCAACAAGAGATTCAGCCCGAGTTGCATTGGCTGCTGCCAATAAAGCCAGGCAGGACTCCGTAAAAAAAGCAATTGCGGCACAGTTTGCGGCTGCAAAAAATGCAAAAGACTCTGCAAGAATAGCCCTCCTTGCTGCGAACGCTGCCAAACGGGATTCAATTAAAAATGCCACTGCTGCCCGGATCGCCGCTGCTAATACAGCAAGAGATTCTATACGGGCAGTAGTGGCAGCCAGGAACCAAGTGAAGAGAGATAGTATAGCAAATGCACTTGCAAACAAAAAATTGAGCACTACTGCAAAAGATTCTTTAGTGAAAACACAGCTACCACCTGTATTTGTGCCAAAGCCTGTTGAGGGTTTTGTGGTAAATACAAACGAACCGCAATCGGTAATGATATTGCTGAACAAGGTAGATGCGGTGTATTTAAACGAAGCTGCCAATGCTTTTAACCGGTACCATCAGCAAAAATTGGCTCAGCCACTGACGACACAAAAGATAAAACTGAATGCAGATTATACGGTGGTACTGGTAAGTAGCCCTGAATTTACAACGGCTGCACCCGCTGTTGCTTACATTAATAAAGTGCGGCCAAAAGCAGCTTCCGATATTGTTCCCTGGCTGGAAGCAAATAAGTTTAGTTTTTACATTATCAGCCCGGCTAACCTGGAATTATTGAAACAAAATCTGAAAGTTACAGATTACCTGAAAGCACTGCATACAGCCATGCCAGCGGTTTTTTAGTTTAATTAAATTTTGGACTCTATGCAAAAGCAATAAGAAATACAACAAACCCAACATTTGTATGGCTCAAACACATTACATTTCAAAGATGACCGCTACACAAAGTCTCAAAATTTATGAGCTGCTGAATGCTCAGTTTCAGCAACCTGAAAAAGCCCATGCACTAACTGAGGCAATTGAGGCAGTAGTAGAAGAGAAAATATTGGAAGGCAATAGAAAATTTGAAACACTTCTCAATAAGGATATTGAAATTTTAAGAAGTGACATCAATGCCAGATTAACAGATGTTGAAAGCAAACTCAGAGTTGAAGTACGAGCGCAAAAAAGTAGACACAATTAAGTGGCTGGTAGGATTGTTTATAACACTGGCCCTGATGATCATTGGATTGTATTTAAAGAAATAGTAAATTTCTTTATCTTTTATTTACTATAATTCAACCAGCATTTTAACCTATGGCAAAAATTATCACCGCTCAATATGAAATGGAACTTCAGTATGCTCCTTTTGAAAGCATGACGGATGAGGAATTCTTTCATTTTTGTGAACAGAACAAGGATGTACCTATTGAAAGGGATGAAAACCATCAAATACTTTTTATGCCGCCAGCCAGCAGTGAATCTTCCGGCAAAAATTCGGAAATAATAATAGATTTAGGAAATTGGAATCGGAAACTTAAATCAGGTTTGATATTTGAATCGTCAGGCGGCTTTTTTCTTCCTGACACCAGTATGCGTAGCCCGGATGCAGCCTGGATAAGCCATGAACGCTGGAATGCTCTTACAGAAAAGCAGCGAAAAGGGTTCGCTTACATCGCTCCTGATTTTGTGATAGAACTGGCCTCACCTTCGGATAAAATTACTCAATTAAAAGTAAAAATGGAACGATACCGGATCAATGGTGTAAAACTTGGCTGGCTGATTGACCCAAAAACCGAAACTGTTTTTATTTACCGCATAGACGGCACCATCAGTAAAATAGAAGGATTCAATCATACATTGAATGGCGAAGATGTGTTACCTGGCTTCGAGTTTAAATTAGAAGTACTGCGTTGAGATAACAGGATAGATTGCTTTAATATATTTATTATTTAATCCCCCCCATCAGGGCGGATTTTTTTTGCTCCGTGCTGTTGGCAGATTTTTCATTTACACTGGTAGAGTTGTTTGTACCTGCACCTCATGGTGCAGATAGTTTTGGTGTATTAAAAAAAATAACCAACCAACAACAAAATGAAAAAGATCATCTCCGCCTTATCAGGCAGCATTCTCGTTGCATTGATCAGTTTTAATCAGGTAACCGCCCAGGAAGTAGCATCAAGCGACAATAAACTTTCGCACACCAATAACCTGCCGGGCTTTAAAATAGCAGCAAGCACGTCAACGTCTTCTGTAACGGTCAGTGTAAACAAAAAGGCGCTTAAAAATTTTGCCAAAACCTATCCCGGTAAAGTTCGGCCGGAATGGGGCCTGCTGGAAAGTGGTGGCTATACGGCATCTTTTATTGAAGCTGATATGCAAAACTGCGTTTACTATGACAAAGGTGGAAATTGGACAGGCGACATCAAGCGTTACGATGAATCCAAAATGAGCCGGGAACTCCGGCAGATTATCAAACCGGTTTATTATGATTATAAAATTAATGGTATTGCAGAAATTACGGTGCCGGGCAACGTCATTCATCTGGTATATCTATCGGCGAACGCCTCCAATTTTAAAACCATCCGGGTATGTAATGACGAAATGGAAGTAATAGAATGGATAAAAGATAACAAAATCATGGATCTGTAATTCCGCATACCGGATAAGCATAAATTCTTCGAAGCACTTTCGACCGTCTGGTTGTACCCACTAAAAGAGGCTGCTCCAATTATGGAACAGCCTTTTTTTATAAATGTTTCGTCTATGTTTTCACCTTATTATTTCCCATTTTCCATTTACCAGTTTATACAACGATAACGCATTGCAGGTAAAACCCATATTAAATTGCTGGTGTTCAAAATAAGCCCAGGCTTCATCAAAACGGTCTTCGGGAATATCACGGGTAGCAATGGTTACGTGCGGGTTAAAATCCGGTCGGGTACGGAAAATGATGGAAGGGAAAGTTTCGCTAAATTGTTTATTGACCTCCTGTTCCAATGCATTGAGGGATGGTTGGGGTACCACATCCACATAAATAACGCGGTTGCTAAAGTGCCCGAAATCTTTCAATTCAAGGTCAATGGGAACGAGGCCGATGTTGTAGGTTGTTACAAAATCATTCAGCTGTCCCTGTAAATCTTCCTCGGCTTTAAAGGGTGGAATAATAGTGAGGTGTGCAGGCGATTTTTGAGCTGCCCGGCTGCCAAATTTCTGTTGCATATAATCTTTAAAAAGATGAATATGCGTGTTCACGTCATCAGGGCAGGTGGCGGCGATGTAATACAGTGCAAAACCCTCCGGAATAGGAGCGGGGCGATTATATTGCGGGCGGTCGTATTGTGGGCGGCGGTTATATCCGCCCCGGTCACGGTCTCTGTTTCTATCTTGATACATAATTTAATTGTCAGTTTTTTAGTCGACAGTCGTCAGTCGATAGCCATCAGTTAACAACCACCAGCCGGACTAATGAGTATTGACTACTTAATCCACCTTCGTTACTTTAATCACATTTGTTGGAAGGTGCAGTTCCACCGGCGTTGAACCGGTATTAATCACTACATGCCCGGCTTTAATAAAACCGCGGGTTTTTAAAATTTCAATCTGGTCGTGCATGATATCATCCAGGCTGTTTTCCTCGGCATAAAAAAAGGCCCGTACACCCCAGCTAAGGCTCAGTTGGTTGATCAGGCTTCTTTCTTTGCTAAAAATATACAGCGGGGCTTCTGGCCGATAGCTGCTTAATATAAAAGCGGTGTAACCGGTTCTGGTCATCCCGATCAGGGCATCCGCTTTTACGTCTTCAGCCAGTTTACAGGCATTGTAGCACAACGCATCGCTTAAAAAAGAAGGGGAGTGCGGCTGTGGGCGCAGCATTTCTTCCCGGTTATAATCGTAGCCGGTTTGCTCTACTTCTTTAATAATTTTAGTCATTGTTTCCACCACTAAAACCGGGTGCATGCCGGTAGCAGTTTCAGCGCTCAGCATTACGGCGTCGGCGCCTTCCAGCACGGCATTGGCAACATCGGTTATTTCGCTGCGGTTAGGCTTGCTAAAACTAATCATACTTTCCATCATCTGGGTTGCCACAATTACCGGCTTACCGCGGTGCATACATTTTTTAATGAGGTCTTTCTGAATCATCGGCACTTTTTCTACCGGCATTTCTACCCCCAGGTCACCACGGGCAATCATCACCGCATCACTTTCCACAATAATATCCCGGATGTTGACAAGCGCTTCCGGCTTTTCAATCTTAGAAATGATCTTGGTATTGCTTTGTTTTTCCTGTAGTTTGCTCCGGAGGATCACGAGGTCTTTTACACTGCGTACAAAGCTGAGTGCCACCCAATCCAGCTTTTGCTCAATGATAAATTCAAGGTCAACCAGGTCTTTTTCAGTAAGGGCCGGTAACGAAATTTTAGTATCCGGAAGGTTCACCCCTTTTTTTGATGAAAGGGTTCCTCCTTGCGTTACCATTACTTTGACCGTTTTCTCACGGGTAATTTCTTTTACCACTACTTCCATTTTACCGTCGTCAATCAAAATCTTATTGCCTATCCGCACATCGGCACTCAGGTTAGGATAGCTTACATAAATCTTTTCCAAATTGCCTACGCATTTCTCATTGGTAAAAGTGAGGATGTCGCCCGGCTGAATAAACAGGGCGTTGTTTTCAATGTCGCCTACCCGCAATTTAGGGCCCTGCAAATCGCCCAGGATAGCGATATTATAGGGCTCGGTAGAATTGATCTGGCGTATAAATTCAATAATGGTTAATTTATCCTCGTGGCTTCCATGCGAAAAATTGAGCCGGAAAACATTTACGCCGGCTTTTACCAGGTCTAATAGTTTTTCGTACGTATTGCAGGCGGGGCCTACAGTAGCAACAATTTTTGTTCGTTTGTTGCTATGCTGAATACCTGCTTCATTATCCATCTGCTGATGCAGGTATTTTGATAAAGTCTTACTCATTGGTATATTTTGAAAATGCCATTCCATTAATTTTTGGAAAATGCACCGCTAAATGTAGGGTGAAGTGTAAAGTTAAGATGAAAGTATTTTTACGATTTTCATCCAATCACTGGAGAAGGTTTGTTTTTCTTTTACAGCCTGGTTCAATGGTAAGTAGTTTACTTTATTGTTCAAAATTCCTACCATTACATTGTAGCGGCCCTGTAATAAACTTTCTACTGCATGGTAGCCCATACGGCTGGCAATGAGCCTGTCCAGGCAGGTAGGGGATCCACCCCGCTGAATATGTCCCAACACACAAATACGGGTGTCTAATTGTGGAATACGTTCTTTTAAAACGCTGGCCAGTTGAGCGGCGCCCAGTTTATCGCCCTCGGCTACCACAATGAGGTTTACGAGTTTTTTACGTTTCTCATTGGTGGTTAATGATTGAACCAGTGCTTCAATATTGGTTTTTGCTTCGGGCAATAAAATATTTTCGGCGCCGGTAGCAATGCCGCTATGTAGCGCAATATAGCCGGCATCCCGGCCCATCACCTCTACAATAAAAAGGCGGTCGTGGGCATCGGCGGTATCCCGTATTTTATCAATGGCTTCAATTGCGGTATTTACGGCCGTATCAAATCCAATGGTGAAATCGGTGCCTGCAATATCTTTATCAATGGTACCAGGTATGCCAATGCAGGGAATATCGAACTCATTACTAAACGTTTGTGCTCCTCTAAAGCTGCCATCGCCCCCCACTATTACCAGCCCGTTAATGCCCAGTTTCTTTAAATTATCGTAGCCTTGCTGGCGGCCTTCTTTTGTAAAAAATTCTTTGCTGCGGGCTGTTTTAAGGATGGTGCCGCCCCGCTGAATAATATTGGCTACACTACGGCTTACCATCGGTTCAATTTCATTATCAATCATGCCACTGTAGCCCCGGTATATCCCAAATACATCCAGCTTGTAATAAATTCCGGTACGTACCACCGCACGTATAGCGGCATTCATACCCGGGCTGTCGCCGCCAGAACTGAGAACGCCAATTTTAGTAACCTTTTTTGCCATAATTACCTGCGATTTACCATTAGTACATCCTATGTTCCGGCCTGTCTAATTGTAGCTATGTATAAAATACACAACGGCGTCAAAAGTAGGGCTTTCAGTTTTAACAGGATGAATGGGGTGCATTACAATTTTTCGCACTCGGTGTAAAAGCCCTGAAAGGGCGGCATAGCTTAGCATAGGGTGAAGCCCTATGACAAAGAGATAAAGAGTAGCATTTTCCCATCCATCAAGCCCTGAAAGGGCGCAATAACCGCTATCCTATTACGCCCTTTCAGGGCTTAATTTACCAGGATAAATCATTTCCCAACACAGGGCTGCACCCTGTGCTGTGCTATCTCGCCCTTTCAGGGCTGCCCCTCTATCTGCGAAAATTTGTAATACACCCGATGAATGACTTAACGGACGGTGTACATTAAATAATAGGATTCAACAACTATATTTTATGATGAACGCAGGTTGTACAGTGCTTATTTTCGCTGCCGGTTGAAAATTTAATGACTGCTTAATGAGAAAATAAGATTCCGGTCGTGGTTTTTTGAAACTGAAGTATTTGGTGAAATTTTATAACAACAAGCATAAAAAATGGACAACGAAATTAGAAAGGTAATAAAAGAAGATTTGAGCAATTTGAAAGAAGTTTTGGATTCAAGCGGATTATTTCCATCGGAATATCTTGATGAGATGATCGCCGACTATTTCTGCAATCATGACACGGAATCAATCTGGTTCACTTGTATAACTGAAGGGACACCTTCTGCAATCGGGTATTGCGCCCCGGAAAAGTTAACCAACGGAACTTATAATCTTTACGCAATTGCCGTCAGGAAGGAACTTCAAGGGAAAGGAATTGGGCGTAAAATGATGAATTTTATCGAGGAACTACTTAAAGATAATAGTAAAAGAATTTTAATTGTTGAAACATCAAGTGACGACCAGTACAGGCTAACGCGTAAATTTTATACAGATCTACACTATAGGCAGGAAGCTGTAATTAAAGATTTTTGGAATGAAGGCGAGGACAAGATAGTGTTCTTGAAGAAATTAAATTGATACTTCATCTAGCATGGGTTTGGCGCAAGCGGGTTGACAAACAAGGCCGAACTAAAATTTTCCAATTTGGCTACAGTACAGGCATTGGGCTAATGGAACATAGACTTCCCTGCCTGCACCAAGTTCTAAACCGATAATGGTAAGCACCAGTCCGGCTTAAAAAGATTACATGAATTATACTACTGAAATACAAAAACGAAAATCATTTGCTATTATTAGCCATCCGGATGCGGGCAAAACAACCCTTACAGAAAAGTTCCTCCTATTCGGCGGTGCTATCCAAACAGCCGGTGCTGTAAAAAGCAATAAAATTAAAAAACATGCTACTTCCGATTTTATGGAAATTGAACGCCAGCGTGGTATTTCCGTTGCCACATCGGTGATGACTTTTGAATACAGGGATAAACTCATTAATCTGCTGGATACGCCTGGCCACAAAGACTTTGCAGAAGATACGTACCGCACCCTGACAGCCGTGGATAGCGTAGTGCTGGTAATTGATAGTGTAAATGGGGTAGAACCACAAACCCGCAGGCTGATGGAGGTTTGCCGGATGCGGGACACACCGGTAATTGTATTTGTAAATAAAATGGACCGGGATGGAAAAAACCGGTTTGATTTGCTGGAAGAAATTGAAAATGAATTGCATATTTCGCTACACCCCATGACCTGGCCGATTAACAGTGGGAAAGACTTTAAAGGCGTGTATAATTTAAGCGATAAAAGCCTGCTGTTATTTACCGCCGGCACCAAGGGGAATGACGAGGCAGTCATATCCATTGATGATCTGAACCTGCCGGTACTGGACGAAAAAATTGGGGAACGGGATGCCGCTACGCTGCGGGAAGATGTGGAATTAATTGACGGCGTGTATGGACAATTGAAAAAAGCAGATTATTTGTCGGGCAAAATTGCACCCATCTTTTTTGGTAGTGCAGTTAATAATTTTGGCGTAAAAGAACTGCTGGACATTTTTGTAAACATTGGCCCGGAACCGCAGGGCCGCCAAACTTCTGTCAATGAAGTACAACCATTTGATCCGAAATTCAGCGGCTTTGTATTTAAAATACATGCCAACCTGGATCCCCGCCACCGGGACCGGATTGCTTTTTTGCGGGTATGTGCCGGCCGCTTTGAACGGAATAAATATTATCATCATGTGAGGCTGGATAAAGATTTCCGGTTTAGTAACCCCTATTCGTTTTTGGCCAGGGAAAAAGAAGTGGTGGAGGAGGCATTCCCCGGTGATGTGGTGGGCCTATTTGATACCGGCAATTTTAAAATAGGCGATACACTTACAGAAGGGGAGGAGTTTTTCTATACCGGTATCCCTACTTTTTCACCGGAGATATTTAAGGAGGTGGTAAATAAAGACCCTATGAAAACCAAGCAACTGGAAAAAGGGTTGTTGCAGCTAACCGACGAAGGCGTTGCCCAGTTGTTCACCCAGTTTGGCGGTAATAAAAAAATTATCGGCTGCGTGGGCGAATTACAATTTGAAGTAATCCAATACCGGCTGCTGCATGAGTATAGTGCCAGCGTACAGTTCAATACCCTGCCGTTTTATAAAGCCTGCTGGCTAACGGCAAAAGATCCGGCTAAACTGAATGATTTTATTAAATTTAAGCAGGCCAACATTGGTGAAGACAAAGATGGTCAACTGGTGTATTTAGCTAACAGCGAATGGTTCCTGAATACCGAACGAACCAATAACCCGGACATTGAATTTCATTTTACCAGTGAAGTGAACAAATAATTGTTCGTCATTATATCTTCTTACTACTGTTCAACAGAAAGAAACGACCTTTTACGAATTGGTACGTTTTGCCGCCGATCCTGATTTTATCTTCATCATGTAAGGCAGCCAGGTTGGTAATGTCTTCCTCAATGGTGTGTATGCTACCCCCGGTTTGATAAGCCAACCATAAATAATCCGTTTGAATGGCATAGTCCAGGCCGCACAACACTACCCGTACCGGCCGGTGCAGTTCAGTTAACAGGGAAATGTCTTTTACCGGGGCATAATTATCTGCTACCAGTATCACTTCTTCGTCCGGTGAAGCTTGCTGTTCAGCCTTCATCAAGGCTTCCACATCATTTTCAGGGGCATCACCGCCCCCGCCGTTCTGCATGGCCAGGTACATAGTTTTTATCACAGAATCAGGCTGACTGGCACCCGTAAAATAGATACCGCCGGTACTACCGATTCTTTTCCGGTCGTCGGGCTTATTATCGCCGTCGTTGAAAAAAACGTAGGCCGATTTTTCCTTATTCATCAATTGCAGCATGTGCCAGAGTGCAATCTGGTGCATATAAGGATACATACTACCGGTAACGTCGGTTACAATCATTTTGGCGTTCCAGCGCTGCAGGTTGCGGTATAGTACGGCACAAACCACATTGTTAGTTTTTTCAAAATAACGGGCATCTTTTGTTAGTTGACTGCGGGTAAAAGTTACTTCATCCTCCAGGGATTTTCGTAATTGTAGAGCAGACATTTCATTCTGCTTCAGCCGCAGTTTGTACAATGAATCTCTCATCGCAATCAACCTGAGTTCTTCCTTTGTCCTCGCTTCAATTTCAACGGTGCCAGGGTAATGAATATTTACTTTATCGGTAATCATTTCGTCCCGTTCGCTGGAAATGTCAACCTTCAGAAAATCGGGGAAATATTTAAGGGAGAGCAGGTATGAATCATTTTTTGGAACAAAGGCTAACCCGGTACCATTCGTGTCTGTAACTAGGTTGAAATTGTTGGTTTTTACTTTCCCCTGAACAACAATTTTCTCACCGTTAACCGGCTTGTCGTCTAGGTTGGTATGCTTTACAAAAATGAGGGCAGACACACTACTCACTGGAATAAGTTCAGCATTTTTGGCATCTTTGAAGTACAAAGCGAAATGGAGAATGTTGCCCGCCTTATCCGGAATATCCACTTTGTTTTGCCTGATGGTTACGCCTTTGGCAAAAAGGGTATAAGACTGCCCGATGGGCACTTTCAAAAACAACCGGTCTTTCTCGGGATAAGGCTTTATTTCTGGCCCGGTATCAGTTTTGGCTAATAGGCTTGTTCCGGCAGGTGCATTAAAAACCTTCAGAATCATTAATGCGTTCAGTTGGTTGGCTGTTTCATATTGATATTGAGTATTGAAGGCCAGCATCAATTGCACTTCCTGCAGGCCGGCGGCCGGCGACTCGTAATCGTATAAATCGTCGGAAACCGGAATGGCAATTGTATATTTTTGGCCTGATGGAACGGTACAAACTGCCAGTCCTTGTGCATTGGTTTTAAAACGAAATGAATGGCCATCTTTTTTGCCTTTAAAACTGACTATTGTTTCTACTGTTTTTCCGAGTGTATCTGTTACCGTTAGCCACACTTTGGCACTGTCAGCCTGGCGCCGGCCGAACAGGTTTGCCTGGCAGCTAATAGCTATGACAATTAGCAGGATTTTGTAAAGCATACAGGCTAAGTTTTACTTTTTTGCAAATTCACTTACATCAGGGCAATACATATATCCATCCTGGTACACCGCTGTTTTTCCATAGGCTTGTTGCAGCCGGCCCAGGTACGGGCTTAGATAAGGTTTGTCTGACCAACGGTTGGAAAAGCCACTAAGGGTTTCATGGCGGCGGGCATTGCAGTCGGCCAGCATCAGCAGGCATTTTGCTTTGAGTTCTCTATCAGTGCTGAGTTGCAGGGCCTGGGTGTAGGCGGTTATGGCATCGCTGCATTTGTAATAAGTATTCTGGTAAGTGCTATTATTCGGTGCAAAGTTGTACCAGGCCCAATCGTAATTGCTGGTGCCTATGCGATACAATTCGCTGGCCGATTTGCCATAGCCAAACATCATCCAGTCTTTACCGTAATAGCAGGTATTGTAATAAGCATTGCCCAACTGATACAACAGCTTTGCCTTCTTGTTTGGGTTGGTAGCAGCTTGTAAAGAATCCATCAGTTGCACCCAGTGCCGCATAATCAGCTTCTTACTTTCAACAGCATATTTTTTCGCCGGCTGCTCCTGTAGAAAAGGGTAGGTTTGGGTGACGACCGATGTATGCAGGTAATGCACATACTCATAATTGCCCCGCCAGAAAGTATCGGCGATGGTTTCGAATGTAGCCAATGCCTGCCGGTATTGCTTGCGGCGAAACTGAATGGTGCCTTTGAGGTCTTTGTAAAAATCATCCTTACCCCAGTATGGCGGGTTAATCAATTGTTCAAAAGCTGTTTTATTTTTTTTGTGTTTAAAGGCCAGCACGGCATCCAAGTCTTCCGGTGCAGCATTGCGGTCGAAGTAGGCAATGCGGCCATACGTACAGCTATCCTCTTTGGCAATCCAGCCATCATAATGATTGGTAAGTATACCATAGGTTTGGTAAATCAGCCCGGCTGTGACAATATCTCCCCTTTTTTGATACTGGCTACTAATCAGCAACATCAATTCGTTCAGATCATCTTTATTTTCAGCAGTTGCCGAATCTTCATGCCAGCCATTATACTTGTCCAGCATCTCTTGTGTGTACTTAGCATAAGCAGGATTGAGCCGGATGAGTTGCCGGATGTTATCGGCAATCTTTTCTTTTACTTCTGCTACTAAAATATTTTCCGTACTTACCAATGCAATAGTGGCTTCCACCAGTTGCTGCGATTGCATGGCAGATTTCGTTGCATGTATAGCCGAGCATAGCTTTTTAGCTGCGGCATAATTGCCGGCCATGTTTTGCAAATGTGCCTCTGCCAGCAGGAAAAACGATTGGTTGCTTTTACCCAACTGCTGCATTTGCTGTAGTTGCACCAAAAAGGTTTTCAGGTATAGCTCGTCACTGCGCCGGTTGCCGGCGGCCAGGGTTTCATATGGCGGAAAGTTGCTGTTGCCCGGCTTTCTGTATTGTTCCCCAATATACACTGCCTCCGCCGTGGCTGATGTAAAACCCAATTGCTGCCAGGATGTAATCCAGTCCTCCAACTTGTTAATCTCCCGGGTAATAAGCAGTGGTAAATATTTGCTTTGCGGATTAGCCTGGTAAACAGCGGCGATTTCAGCGTATGCCCGGCCTGGATTTTTCATCCCCTTAACCGTATGAATGAGTTCAATTGTTTTTGCGCCGGTTGCCGCCCGTTGTGCTGCCTGCAGATCCTGCAGCGAAAGGTTCTGATACACAAATACCTTTTTTTCGTCCGAACGGTCGAAAGTTTGTAGCAGATAAATAGTACGTTGATTATTATTGGGTTGCAGCAGACCATAAAATAACAGGCTCCAATCCGCCGCTACCGATTCGCTTTTGTTGAGGTATTCCTGATACATTTTGCCAATGGCTTCTTTCATTGCTTTGTTCCTTTTACCCGAATAGTAGTACTGCTTTAGGGCCTGGTAAGCGTAGCGTTCTTTCAGGAAAAGCGGAATATTTCTATTTGCTTTTTGAATGGCCAATGTCACTAACGTATCCACCCAGGCAGGCCGTTCAATACGGCCGGTTTCCCACGGGTCCATGTTTCCAAACGAAAACTCTGCCCGTTTCGCCAGCAGAAAATAATCGAAAGCAGCCCGGTTCTGTTTGCGGAGCAGCCACTGTGCAAAGCTATTACCGGCAAAGGGCTTCCAGTCGTTTGTGTTGTACGCCAGCAGAAATGCTTCCGGTGATGTCTTGTATTGCAACGCATAAATATCTTTTTCGCTGGCAGCCCCTCCGGTAAATGTTCGCCACTCGTTACAATTGCGGTGATAATCATTTTGTGATGGATCAGGTTGATAGGCATTCATAAACCGTTCGGAATAATAAAACGGTTCCAGTTGCGGCTGGGCGGTGAGATCATTTTGAAACAAGGCAAAACGGGTCCCGTCAAGCTCCAAATCCGGCCCGCAACTTTTACTGACGAAGTAAACGAAGAGGCCGGCCAGCAGCAGGCTACCAGTTATCATATATTTTGCGGATCGTTTTTTCATATCGATTTACGTTTTGGGTATTCCAGTAATAAAAGGCAATCCTTCCGGCTTTCGGAAATTCATCCCGCAGCAAGTCTGCTGCTTTCGTCAACTCTTCTTCATCCGGAAATTCATTTCGCAACACATCACCTTGCCGCAGGTAATTATTACTCAGCACATAATCCTGTAGAACCTGCACCGTATTACCAGATGTCTTTTTAAAAACGGCTGTATTGTTTTCCAATGCATTATTTTGAAAATACAGTATTCCCTTAAATGAATTACCCCGAAACCAGGCCTGCCAGCCAAATACCGGCAGTGCTATATCCAGGGGTAACGGATAATCTTTAATCGTTAAGTATTTCTTCAGTTCATCTACATCAAACACCGAATTACGGGTAGCGGTATTTTTAATATCGGATAGATTGTAGCACATTAGCAGGCCTTTGTCCACCGGCGGCACACCTGTTTGCTGATGGTATTTGTACGGGTACAAACGAATGGTAGCTGATATCTTTTTATCAGGAATTTGCTGTTTCAGCCTGCGCAAAAAAAGAAAATATTTATCCCTGGTTTTGGCTGTCCAGTCGCAGTCAATTTGTATTTCATTTACCCGGTTTTTCCTTTGCTGCCGTATTACATTCCTAAGTGAATCCGATTGTGAATAATTACCGGACCAGGTAGCGTAGTCTTCCATGGTTTTCTCCAGTTCGCCGGTAATCTGATCTGTTTTTTCTTTCAATCGTATAGCCAGTGTATCGCACCAGGCATCGCTGATTTGCTGAAAGGTACGGTTGGTAATAAAAATAACCGGCGTATAGTTAGTGCTGATATATGGCCGGGCCACCTGGTAATAAATATTGCCTAACTGCCCCACAGGTACCGGCATGTTCAGGTTCTCGCTCCAATCCACATCCAGATAGCGGATGTAAAAATGTTGTATGCCCAGTGAATTTATCAGCATCGTATCGCCTTCGTTACCTTCTTCAAACGTTGTTTTCCAATAATAAAAGGAGTGTTCGGCTTTTTGTGGATTGTGGCAGGCAAGCAGGTACATACTCAATAGCAGAATAAGGTACCGGCACGCAGGCTTCATATGAAAACTAAATTTGTTTAAAAACGGGAACAATGAATGAAAGGGAGATGAATAGCCAAACGCACAGCGTTAGTTATTAGTACAAATCAGCAAAAAAATTTAGCGAATTGAAGCTGTCAGTAATTTAATGAACAAAAGCAACCCGGCAGATACACCTTTTGCCAAACGCTATTTAGCAATGCTATCCGGAAGCGAGTTCCTATATAATCAAAAAATCCCATCTGGAATAAGACAGGATTCTTGTTGTTTATATAAGAAAAGAATGATTAATTTTCTTGAATCCATTCACGATTGACGATTGACGATTCACGAAAGGTCATCCCGCATAGGGCATGTTCTTATCCATAAAAACCCGTCCGGCCTCGTTCCAGTTATTATACATATCGGTACGTTGCTGGTTAAGTTCCCCATTGGTTTTGTTATAGCTGTTGCTGCCGTCGTTCATTTCCTTTACAGCCTTGTTATATTTGTCGATTTCTGTTTTGTTACTTTTGGCCGAAGCGTTGCTTTCAAAACCTTTTTTCACCCCTTCAAAGGCGGTTTCCTTCATAAAAAAATCAGTATAAACACTCATTTTTTCACCTTCTTTTTTGTAAAACATCAGTGCTTTCTGGCAGGCATTTTTTAGGCTGTTATCGCCTTTGTAGGCTTTAAAAGTGTCCAGTTTACTCAGACCTTCATCAGCATATTTTACCATCGCTCCTTTAAGCTGTTCCATGGAGGTTACGTTCTTTTTATTTACCGCTTCCATCATATCCGTCTCCTGGGAATTACATTTAAAAAAAATCAGATAAATGTCATTGTAATAATCAGCCACCAAATTCATGTCTTTTATTTTCTGGCTTTGCTCGGTTTCCTGCGTAATTAAATTGATATTATATTTTTTGCAGAACTCAGCTTCGTTGTCCGTCATTTTTTTGGAGGTCTCATTCATGCGTTCGCTCACCTTTTCTTTTAGCAAAATGTATGCTTCCATATTGTCGTAGCTCTGTTCGGCAATTTCTTCCATGTTTACCATTTTGGCATAATCCTCATTCAGGTTATTGGTTATTAATTTCAGGTATTCAATTGTCGATTGTTGCAACGTTTTATCGCCTTTATAAAATCCTAAGCCAATTACTTCACCACGTGACTTATCAATTTGTGCCAGTAAATCCTGCCGCTTTTTTTCAGATTTTCGTACACTGGCCCCGTGCGAAGTAGCACTCATGTACTGCATGTATTTTTTAGAAACGCCATCCAGCGATTTGCTGAAACCATTGAGGTACACTACGGGCGTTTGATCCTGTGCTGATGCAGTAAAAGCAATGTTGAGCAGCAAGGCAACTGTAAAAATTTTTTTCATCAATTCAGGTTTGCTTTAGGGTTTGGTTGTTTTAATATAATCTACCATAATCCGGTAGGCTTCGTCGATATATGGATCGTCATTCAGGTCATTCACCACATAATCATTCATTTCCTTCTGGTAGTCATCCAGCTTGTAAATGGTATTATCAAAAGCAGAATTTTCTATGGTGAAAAGTTTTTTCTCTGCCGGTTTGGTTTTTGGCTCATCAGGGAGTTCAGCCCCTTTTATCCACTGCTGGTATGCTTCCCATTGCAGCGGTATGGCATTTTGTGCATGGGCAGCTTTCATGGCAACAATTGTTTTTTGCAGACTTACAAAAAAGGGATTGGCTGAAATACGCTGTTTGCTTTGTTGTGCCAATTGCGCTGCTGGTGGGGACGCTGATTTTACGTACATCACATTTTTGATGATGGTATCGGATGGCAATGCAAATTCCAGTGAACGTTCGGTGTAATCCATGGCTTCAAACGCATCCGGCAACGCTACATCTGGTACCACCCCGCTAAGCTGTGCGGTTTTGTTGGTAATGCGGAACAGCTTTCCTTCGGTGACTTTTGCATAACCTAACTCGCTGCTTTTGGCTCCGGGTTTTGATATATCTGTTTCTTTTAAAGTAGTATCTAACGGCAGGATAGCCTGCATGGTGGCTTTGCCGAAACTAGTACTGCCGATAATCAGCGATCGCTGATAATCCTGCAAGGTTCCCGCCACCAATTCCGAAGCCGAAGCGCTTTGGCCGTTGATCATAATAGCCATCGGCCCATCGTAAATTGTACCCCGGTTAGGGTCCTTCAAAATCATGGTTTTGCCGTCGCTGCCACGTATCAGGCTCAGCGGGCCAATGTCCACAAAAATGCCGGCCAGTTCTGCCGCTTCCTGCAGGCTGCCACCACCATTGTAGCGAAGGTCTAATACCAGGGCCTGTATGTTTTCTTTTTTCAGTTTTACAATTTCTTTGGCCACATCGTTGGCACAACTGCTGCTGGTTTCATCACCCCAATTAGTATAAAAGGAAGGTAACGAAATATAACCGATGTTCTTTTCACCTTTCAGTACAAAACCTTTTACAATGTTCTCTTCGTTACGTTGCTGCTGGCGTTGCAGGGCAATCGTATTTATGGCGCCATCCGCCGACTTCACTGTTACCTCTATCTTCTTATTGGCATGGCTTTTTAGCAGCGCTGCTATTTCATCATGGCTGGCATCTTTTACGTCAATGGCTACTTCGCCTTCAGGTTTTATTTGCAGTAGCTTGTCGTTATCGTGCATGTTGCCACTTTTCCAGGCTGCGCCGCCCGGTACCAGCCCGTCAATTTTCAATCCGCCGTCTTCATCTTCTTCCAGGCTAAAGCCATACTCCATACTCTGGCTGCTAAGGGCATCCTGAAATTCCTCTTTTTCTTCCGGCGGAAAAAAGGCGGTGTGTGGATCATAATTGGTGGCAATGGTTTGGAGGTATAAACTGCCAATCATTTTAGGGATGGCATTAGCGTCTGTTGCATCAATGGCCATTCGCTTTTTTGCCCTTTCCTTTATGGCGGCCCGAGTAGCAGGCTCCTCTTTCAATATATCTGCCTTGGTAACTTTTATGGAATCGGAAAGTTTCAATTCATATTTATCCATCAGGCGGCTCAGCACCCGCCATTTAATATAGCGGTTCCAACGCAGGGCATATTCCGCATTGTCGGCAGGTGGCTGCTGGTTTTTGCCATATGTAAAAGTTTCGTTGGTAGTGAATGTGACCGGCTTATCCAGCAGCTTATTGGCCATACTGTCGGCCTTTTGCATCCGTGCTTTGTACAGTTTAATCAGCTGGTCGGTAAACCCCCAGCTCCGTCCGTTCATTTCATCGTCAATTTTATTGCGGTATGCGGAAAGCTGTGCAATATCCTGTGCTGTGAAGAACAATTTGTATTCATCCAGCTTATCAAACATCCGGTCGAACACCTGGGCGGAGAAAGCATCGTCTGCCGGCCGGGCTTTGTAGTGGTTTTTTTCGATAACTCTTTTGAGGAGAATAGTTTGCCGTTGCAGGAGTGGCTGTTGGGCATAGCTATTGGCAAAGTACAGACAAGCACTCAGGAGCAGTGTGATAATTTTGGCTGGCATAGGGTTATTAAGGGTATCAAAAATAGGAAACAGTACGGTTAAGGCCTAAAAAGGAAAGAAAATATTTTGGTGTATAGAATACTGT
Organism: Chitinophagaceae bacterium; assembly: GCA_965246935.1. Classification (GTDB taxonomy): domain Bacteria; phylum Bacteroidota; class Bacteroidia; order Chitinophagales; family Chitinophagaceae; genus JAZKFT01. The sequence continues at coordinate 107,727 of CBDFGC010000036.1, forward strand.
TTCTTTAATGGACATACGAGCGGGAAAAACCGCCAGGCAAAAAAGGCATTAAAATATGAAAATATACAATAAACCTTTATTTTGGCAGATATTCTGGTATCAACGAAGACAAAACCAGCTACTAATAATGTTCCACCAATATAGGCATTTCAGGCACCGGGTATCTTCCTGCCGCCGTACAAGTATCATTTAAAATCAACTATTTTGAATTCCCCGAATGATGATAAACTTAACAACCCTGTCTGGCATTCATTGTGTGAAAGTCATCAACAATTTTCAATTAACTATCCTGGCTTAAAATGCTATCATCCTGATTACTGTGCGTTTGGTAGTTTTCAAACAGCTAATACAATATCAGCATACATCGATGCCTATTCAGCTTTGGTGGATAATTTTTTTATCGTTGGTGAAAAACCTGAACTCTCAAACCAGCTACAATTCAAAAAAGAGGTGGCATGCCTGCAAATGATTTGTGCGGATAAAATTGGTATGGACATCAATGAAGAGATTGTACCACTTACGGATGAACATAATGATCGTTTATACCAATTAGTGAACCTGGTGCAACCTGGCTACTTTAAAAGAAAGACTGCATTATTAGGCCGGTACTATGGAATTTTTAAAAATGAAATGCTGGTTGCCATAACCGGAGAACGCATGAAAATGGATGATTTTACAGAAGTAAGTGCAGTCGTTACCCATCCGGATTATACAGGGCAGGGATATGCCAAACAGTTGGTTGCCTGTACGGTAAATACAATTTTCAGTGAGAAAAAAGTTCCTTATTTACATGTAGCAGAAGGAAATACGGGCGCCATTCAACTCTACAAAAAGTTAGGCTTTACCATCAGGCGGAAAATGAGCTTTTGGAATATAACAAAATAACCTTGCACCGGTAGGTCCGGACTGCATAGGCTGTATCGTAAACTGCTGTCTGGAAAGGTTATAAGAATCCGCTGATTTTCCCCAACGTAACGGGCGTTGATCACTACAATTTTAAATACACACAAACTGCTGGCTATTGATCTCATCATCCAATGCCTGTAACTTTACACCTTATTTTGAATCCCTGTAATGATAGAACCTAACAAAGACCTCAAACTGGCCGTACTAATTGATGCGGACAATGTTCCGTATTCCAACGTGAAGGAAATGTTTGAGGAGATTGCCAAGTACGGTACGCCTACTTTTAAACGCATATATGCCGATTGGACTAAACCGACCGTTGCCGGCTGGAAAAATGTACTATTGGAAAATGCCATTACACCCATACAGCAGTATAGCTATTCCACCGGAAAAAACGCAAGTGACAGTGCCCTTATTATTGATGCGATGGATATTTTATACACCGGTAAGGTGGACGGGTTTTGTATTGTGAGCAGCGACAGTGATTTTACCAGGCTGGCTACCCGGCTGCGGGAAGCGGGAATGAAAGTGATCGGCATTGGCGAAAAGAAGACCCTAAACCCGTTTATCACGGCCTGCGACAAGTTTATTTATATTGAAATTTTGAAAAAGGAAATTGTAAGCCCGTCGGAAAGCAGCGATGAAAAAACGACCAGCAAACCTACAGCACCGGCGCCCAAACCACTTAATAAGATTGACCCGCAAATCATTAAGCTTTTTTCCGACAGCATCACCGACCTGGCAGACGAGAATGGATGGGCGTTCCTCGGTGACCTGGGCAACCTGATGCTAAAAAAGAAACCCGACTTTGATCCCCGCAATTATGGTTTCAACAAAATGCTGCCGCTGATAAAAAATATTAACCGGTTTGAGATTGATGAACGGGACACCGGTAAGAATAACATTAAGCACATTTATATCCGGAAGAAACTACCACCTGTCAACAGTCACCACGCAAAAGATGTGGCTGCTAAATCCAGGTAGATATATTATGTTTCGCATTTTGCTTCAGCCTGTTCAGCAGAAATTACAACATCCGAAATTCTGCAGCAAAAATCAACAGTTGGGAAAATCATATCCCAATCCGTGCGTTTACAATGCACCCTTATAATTATTTTAAAACATCTTCCGGGCAACTATAACGTACAGGAAATCTGAACATTATGAATGGCCTACCTATAACAACCCATTTGCAGTGTAGCATATGAGGCACGCTATTCGTATAGCAGCCACCCATGACCGCCATTGAAAATATTGAAGACGCAGCAAAAATAATTTTACCGGTTGCCGACAATAATATGCAACCATCCGTGACAGTTATACCGGTTGTTCACGAAAGTTTTGAACTTGGTAAAGAAACGGTCGAGACAAACAAAATCCGCATATCCAAAAAAGTCACCGAACAGCAAACGGAAGTAGCTATTCCGCTTACCTCGGAAGCATACGAGATAAATCGTGTTCCGATAAATCAGGTAGTACTTAACCCACCTGAAATACGCCACGAAGGGGATACGATGATTATACCGGTAGTAAAAGAAGTACTGATTGTGGAAAAAAGATTTGAGATTATCGAAGAGATTCATATTATCAAAAGAATTACTGAAAAAACAGAAACGCAATACATCAACTTACGTCAGGAAGAAGTACAGATTGAACGTACTCCTGTAACCGGTCAGCATCATGGATAATTAATACTATTTATAAAAACAACAAAAACAAAAGGAGTCAATTATGGCAAACACAGTAGTCGGATTTTTCGACAGTGCTTCAGAAGCACAAAGTGCAGTTGAACAATTGGTTCAGGACGGTTTTAGCCGTGAAAACATTGATGTATCTTCCGGCAGCAGTGATTCATCATCGGGTAGCTCTTATTCGGATGGCAGCAGCACAAACTCGGACGGTAGCGGCATGAACACTTCCAGTGATACGCACCGGGATAGCGATCATGATAGTGGTAATGCCGTTACCCGTTTTTTCAGAAACCTTTTCGGAGGTAATGATGATGAAGCTACCCGTTATTCAACCGTTGCTCAAAAAAGCGGAGCGATGGTAACTGTTCATGCAGACTCGGATGATGAAGCGGAACGTGCAGCTGATTTGCTGGACGATTATGGTGCGGTGAATGTCGACGAGAAAGCCAGTGAATACGGTTATGCATCAGCGCCCATGTCGGATACAACATCCGCCGGCACGGCTGATAATTCGGCTATGACTTACACAGATGAAGCATATGACCAGGTCAGGGGTATGTCATCCGATGGTAAGGATCATTCAACTTCGTATGATAATACTACCTCAGATGAAAATATCGATACCTCTGATACAAATCGGGAAGGTGTAATACCAATAGTGCAGGAAAGTCTGGAAGTTGGTAAAAGAACAGTGGAAACGGGAGGTGTACGGGTACGCAGCCGTATTGTGCAACGCCCGGTTGAAGAAAGCATCCGCTTGCGGGAAGAAAAAGTGACTGTAGAACGTACACCAGTAAACCGTGTGGTAAATGCGGGTGATATGGGTACTTTCCAGGAACAAAACATTGAATTAACCGAAACTGCCGAGGTACCCGTGGTTCACAAAGAAGCCCGGGTAGTGGAGGAAGTACGGGTGACAAAGGATGTAAATGAACGTGATGAAACCATACACGATACTGTACGCAATACCGAAGTAGATGTAGAAAATTTGGAAGGCAAAAGCACTACGAATACAAGCGGATATAGTAGCACGACGGGTACAACCGGCACAAATACCAACACAAGTACTACGGGTGTCTAACACATCTCACCAATATAAAAAATAAAAGCAGTCTTTTAGGCTGCTTTTATTTTTTGTTATATGAATGCAGGTAAACTGATGAGATGTAAATCCAATAGAAATTTACGTGATCAAAATCAATAGACACCTTTTTATCTGTAATAAATTAAAGCACATTATGCGTTAGCATCGGTAGTAGTAACCTCAGGAAGCGTTTCGCTTTTGTCAAGGCTGTTCAAAAACTGATTCCATTCTTTATTGCGGTGACCATACTCTAAATTTCTAAATAAAAACCCCATTGAAATAAAGAAAATGATGGTTATACATACGCCGGCCCCGAAAAAGGACCACCGGGTATCAAGCCAGAAGAATCCAGCCATAATAACGGCAATAATGCTCATTATTAATACATCTATCTTGCTCATAAGTGGCAATCTGTTTTAGAAATCAAATACGATTTTTCTGAACACATCCAAATCTGCGCAATCTTTTTTAAAAAATCCAGGGGCAAATAGTAAATGCTGGTGTTAATGGAGCAGGAACTAATTTTCCCATCTTTTAATCAGCAGTTGTTACCTGGAATCGCATCAGTCAACCGCACAAAACGAGCTGCTAAAGGCTAAAAACCGAATGTTTTCAGAGAAAAAAGGATTTATTTCTGGTTAAATTTTATCTTAGAAATTGAATTAAGGATTAAAACTACTATTTTTAAGTCAGGTTTTGTCTTTTTTTTATGATGAGCATCATATCTGGTTAATTTTAACAGATTCTCTCCAATATTGTTCTCAATTAATTCAACCATGCTGCGTTTAATTTAAAAGTGAGCTATTACCCCAACATAATTGTGTGGCGTTATGGCAAGAAGTTCTGCCTTTACTTCACTGTTGATAGCTAATTCGTTAATAAATGTTTGAATATCCGGTTGGGTGATGGATACCTTACCACGGGTAAGTGCTTTCAACGCTTCGTAAGGTTCGGGATAATTTTCCCTTCGTAAAATAGTTTGAATAGCTTCGGCAACCACCGCCCAATTGTCCTCTAAATCCCCTTGTATTTTGCTTTCATTCAGCAATAGTTTATTCAACCCTTTTTGGAGTGAGGTAAGCGCTATTAGCATGTGGCCAACCGGTACGCCAATATTCCGCAGAACAGTGGAATCAGTTAGGTCTCTTTGCAACCGGCTAATGGGAAGCTTGGCAGCAAAATGTTCCAGCAGTGCATTGGCAATACCAAAGTTCCCTTCTGCATTTTCAAAGTCGATGGGGTTTACTTTATGGGGCATGGCGCTGCTACCAACTTCGCCGGATTTGGTTTGCTGCTTAAAATATTCCATACTGATGTATGTCCACATATCCCTGCATAATCCGATCAGGATGGTGTTTATCCGTTTCAGGCCATCACAGTGGGCAGCAAAGGAATCGTAATGCTCAATTTGAGTAGTGAACTGCATTCGCTGCAGTCCTAATCTTTCATTTACAAATTCGTTGGCAAATGCAATCCAATCGGTTTGCGGAAAAGCGATGTGGTGTGCATTGAAATTTCCGGAAGCGCCACCGAATTTGGCAGCAAACGGAATTTGTTCCAACAGTGTCAATCCGTTTTGCAATCGCTCGGCAAATACCATCCACTCCTTGCCTAAAATGGTAGGTGAGGCTGGCTGGCCATGCGTTCGGGCAAGCATGGGCACACCTTTCCACTGTATAGCGTTGTTTGTAATATGGTTACGTAATTTATTTATTTCGGGAATGACTGTTTTTTGGAGGCAATGTTTCCAACTAAGCGGTATCGCCGTATTGTTGATGTCCTGAGAGGTTAACCCGAAATGTACCCACTCTTTCAAATGCCCCCCACCCGCCACGTCCAGTTTTTCTTTTAAAAAATATTCAACAGCTTTTACATCGTGGTTCGTGATTTTTTCAATCTCTTTGATTTTTTCCGCATCGGCTGCGCTAAAATTGACAGCCGTTTGCTGCAAGGCATCCTTTAAAATAGCTGTTAATTTAAAAAAATTTTTTTCGGCCAACATTAATAAGTATTCCACCTCTACCAATACCCGGTATTTCATTAATGCATACTCACTAAAGTAATCTGTAAGTACGGCTGTCTGGCGGTGATAGCGGCCATCGATAGGGGAGATTGCAGTAAGCGACATTTTAGTTAATAATTAATAGTTGATAACCGGAAGACAACAGACCACGGACGACAGACCACTTACTGTTCCCGATTCACCATTGACGATTTACGATTGCTATCTTCGCCGCAAAAATAGGGTGCAGCAAATCGGGGATCAGTCGGTTTTTTCCACACCTGTTCAATTCACGAAAGCCGATTGGAATGGATAAAATACGGATTGGGGCGGTTAGCTACTTAAACACAAAGCCATTGCTGTATGGCATTCACCGGGATGCGGAACTGATGCAGCAAATTACCCTGACAGAAGATTACCCTGCCGCCATAGCCCAACAATTGATAAACGATGACATTGATGCGGGCCTGGTACCGGTGGCCATCATTCCAAAATTAAAGCAGCATTATATCATTACAGATTATTGTATTGGCGCTATTGACAATGTGGCCTCTGTTTGCTTGTTTAGCGATGTGCCGGTACTGCAGGTGAAGAAAGTGCTGCTGGATTACCAAAGCCGAACTTCCGTAGCACTAACAAAAATCCTGTTGCGGAGTTATTGGAAACACCGCCCTGTGCTGGAGGATGCGAAGGCCGATTTTCGTGACCACATTACGGGCACTACTGCCGGCGTAGTAATCGGCGACCGGGCTTTTGAACAGCGCCTCAGATCGGCCTATATTTACGACCTTGCTGCTGCCTGGAAAGCGTATACCAACCTTCCGTTTGTATTTGCCGCCTGGGTAGCCAACAAGCCATTACCGGAAAACTTTATCCGGCAATTCAACCAGGCAAATGCGGTTGGCCTACGCCATATTGCAGATGTGATCGCAGGTTTGTCATCGCCTTATTATGATTTGAATACGTATTATACAAAGAATATTAGTTACACACTGGACGATGCGAAGCGTAAAGGTTTAGAAAGATTTATTGCAGAATTAATGTAGGAATACGCCTTACAGTGTGTTATGCACAGGATGGAAAACTTCAATTAATCAACCTGTAATATAGAACACGCCAGGATGCGTGTTTTTACAAAAACAAAAACCAATGACTGTTATTCAGCAATTAAACGAAACAAAACATTTTATACAAGATCATTATAGTACGGTTCCGGTTGCAGGTATTGTATTAGGCAGCGGCTTGGGTAACTTAGGTAAAGAGATAGACATTGAATGTGAAATTGCATACGAAGCCATTCCGCATTTTCCGGTAGCAACGGTAGAAGGCCATAGCGGTAAGCTTATTTTCGGGAAACTAAGTGGTAAAACAGTGGTTTGTATGGCGGGTCGTTTCCATTTTTACGAGGGGTACACTCCTCAGGAAGTTGCCTACCCCATCCGGGTAATGAAGTGGCTGGGTATCGAAACCCTGCTTATTAGCAATGCTGCCGGCGGTATGAACCCTAGCTTTAAAGTCGGCGACCTGATGATTATTAATGATCATATCAGTTTTTTTGCGGTAAACCCGCTGCTTGGTGAGAACGTGCCGGAATTAGGGATGCGTTTTCCGGATATGAGCGAACCGTATAGTAAGTCACTTATCGCAAAAGCCACCGGCATTGCGGCAGCCCAGCGTATCGATGTAAAACAAGGCGTGTATTGTGGCGTAACAGGCCCCACTTTTGAGACCCGTGCAGAATACAAGCTGTTGCGTATAGCAGGTGGCGATGCAGTGGGGATGAGTACGGTACAGGAAGTAATTGCTGCCCGCCACTTAGGCCTGCCCGTTTTTGCCATGAGCATCATTACCGATATTGGTATCCGCGAAGAAGAAAATATCATTACCCACCAGGAAGTTCTCGAAGCTGCTAATGCCGCTGAGCCTAAACTCACACTTATTTTCAAAGAATTAATCAGAGAATTATAAACAACCAGTAGGTAAGGATCGGGGGGAAAAGAAGTCAGGAAACAAAAAACAAGGGTCAGGGAAACAAGTAAATAAGTATTGCAACTCACAAAACAAGACTAATTCATAATTACATGTTCCTGCATACAAATTAAAATTGACCTTTAGCATATGACTTGTTAATGGTAGATGCTTAGGCTTTGACCTTGTCTCTTGATTCTTAACCTTGATTCCTGTTCCTTGTCCCTTGAACGTAAACTTTACAATCCCGCTAAGTTTTTAACCCGCCCGTTCTCTATTTCTTTGCGCCATGTTTTTTTTGAGATTCATTTGTTTACTCCCGGTTTTATTCTTTGCCTTCAGTATGGCAAATGCGCAACGCACCAGGACTAATACGCCGGTAGTAATCAATGATAACTCAACACAACCCATAACAGATAGCAGGGGCAGGCCGTTGCCGCCAGGCAGTCGTACCAGCGGAAAGGATAGTCTTCAACGTCGTAATGATTTAGCAGACAGTATTACTATCTCTTACCGGTTTTTTGACAGTAGTCGTCAGTTACGCCTGGACAGCAACGTACTAAATCAGAACCGGGTGCTTGTGCAGCCCTACGACTATCTGTACCTCGGCAATTTAGGTTCGGCGGCGAGGCCCATTTTATTTTCACCCCACATGTACGCCGGTTTTGATGCAGGGTTTCATGCGTACGACCTCTACCAGTTTCGCGTAGCCGGAACCCGGTTGTTTCAGACCACAAAGCCTTTCAGCGAACTCACCTATATCATCGGCCCTAACCTGGAGCAATCAATTGGCATTTTATTTACGCAAAACTTCAAGCCAACCTATAACGTGACTTTCGATTACCGATATGTCAGCTCACCCGGTTCATTAAAAAATTTAAAAAACACCAATCGCAGCCTGCGGTTAGCGATTCCTTTTACTTCAAAGGCCAGGCGGTATAGTGGTACCGCCATCTTCATCAGCAACCGCACTTCCGCCGGTGAAAGCGGCGGCATTGTGAGTGCCGATCTGTTAAAAGATCCCCGCAACGACAACCGCTATTTGATACCTACCAAACTGGGCGGCGATCCGCAGTACAGTTATAATCCGTTTGGCGGCGGAAGTTCGATTACCGGGGCACTCTATACAAACACTCAGTTTTTCTTCCGGCACCAGTACGATTTTGGACAAACTGATTCGCTACAAACGGATACCCTGAACCCAAAATCGGATTCAACGGTAATCCGGGTATTCTATCCGCGTTTTCGGATACAACACAATCTTACGATTGGTAGCAGTTCGTACCGGTTCAGTGATAATGTAAGCCTGGATTCGATTGCAAAATATTACAAGTATAATGCTATTACAGCGCCGCTAACCTTTATGGATAGCTGGAGCGAAATAAAGAATGAATTCGCACTCATTCTTTTTCCTGTCAAAGACAACCAGAATCAATTTCTCAAATTAGGAGCCGCACACCAACTGCTTACCGGCACGCTTGATAATACCCACCTTCGGCTGAACAACATTTACCTGCTTGGTGAATACCGTAACCGTACCCGCAATCGTAAATGGGATATCAATGCCAGTGGACAATTATACGCAACCGGTGCTTATATCGGCGATTACATGGCCAATATTAGCGCACAGGCTTATTTGGGTAAAAAGATAGGTTATGCAGAAGTTGGTTTTCAAAACAGCAACCATACACCGGGTTTTGTATTTGATAGCCGTAGCAGCTTTCCGTTACAACCTGCTAACACTAACTTTAAAAAAGAAAATGTAACACACATCTACGGTATCATTGAGGAACAGCAATTTGGCGTGAAACTGGCGGCCCATTATTATTTGCTGGCTAATTACGCCTATTTCAACAGCTATTTCAATGCTGTTCAGGAATCAACAATTATTAATGTATTGCACCTGAGTGCAGAAAAAAAGTTCAGACTCAGTAAGCGCTGGAGCCTTTATTCCGAGATAAACTTTCAGCAACCTACATCTGTGGCTATTCACCTGCCGGCATTTTTTACAAGCCAGCGCCTGGCTTATGAGGGTAATTTTTTTAAGAACCTGGACCTGGCCACAGGCGTGGAGCTGCGCTATTTTACCCCTTTCAAAGCCGATGATTATTCTCCACTAACAGGGCAGTTTTTTTGGCAGGACGCCACTACCATTTCCAACCGTCCCGATATTGCCGCTTTCCTTAACATGCGCATTAAAAGCTTTAAATTATTTATACGGGTGGAAAATTTGAATACCATTAGTTTTAGCAACGGCTTTGGTTTTACAAAGAACAATTTTGCAGCACCCTTGTATCCAACGCCGGGCCAGTTTGTCCGTTTTGGTGTTCGCTGGGCATTCGTAAATTAGTAAGGAACATGGCGTAGCTGATGTATAAATAAAAGCATGAACAAATTTTTTTCAAGAAATAAATGGCTGATCCTGCTGGCCGTTATTGCACTGCTGACATTTTGCATCAATCAGTTTCCATTAATTATAGAAAAATATTATTCCACCGGTTTGTATCCTTATATCAGTGAAGGGGAACGGATGCTTTTTGGATGGCTGCCTTTTAGTTTTGGCGATGTGTTATATGGGCTGGTCATTATACTGCTTGCAGCAGGTTTGATAAAGTTCATCAACCGCTGGCGGAAAAGACAATTGAATAAAGTGCTATTGCTCGGATATGGTAAGCGGTTGCTACAATTATGTTTTGTAATTTATATTTCATTCAACTGGTTATGGGGTTTTAATTATAACAGGCTTGGCAGTGCTTACCAGATGCAACTAACGTTCAGCAATTACTCAACTGCCGAACTTACCCAACTGGTGGATACTTTACAAAACAGGGTACAGTTTTATGTAAATGACTCTATAGCGTTTTTACCATTCCAGGAAAAATCGGTATTAGCGGATGAATGTGTGGGTTGCTACCAACGGGCAGCTATTCAGTTTCCATTTTTACTATATCAGGCTAAAAGTATCAAGCCGCAGATTATGTATAGCCTGGGAAATTATATTGGCTTTTTAGGTTATCTGAATCCGTTTACAGCCGAAGCTCAACTTAATACAAGCATACCCGTCATTTTAAAACCTGCCGTGCTGTGCCACGAAATGGGCCACCAGCTTGGATATGCCAGCGAAAGCGAGGCTAATTTTATATCCTTCATTGCCTGCAGGCAAAGTAAAAATCCGGCATTTCAGTATAGTATTTATTTTGATATGTATAGTTATGCTATTAGTGATCTTTACTTCCGGGATTCCGTGGCAGCAAAACTGAGAATAGATGCCTTGCCGGAAAAAATGCAATCCGACCGGCATATCATACGTCAGTTTTTCCATAGCTACAAAAACCCATTTAGCCCTGTTATCAGCTGGCTGTACGATAAATATTTAAAACTGAATAGCCAGCCCAAAGGCGCCGAAAGCTATAACGAAGTAGTAGGTTGGATGATCGCCTATGCAAAACGTTTTGGATGGGAAAAGCTGTAATGGCTATTATAATCTACAAGTCATTGCGAGGGTTTCCCTTTCAACGGGACAGGCTGTACCCGTGGCAATCTAATAGAAATGAAGACTGAAAGCGGTCACTCATCCTGTGGGATTGCTTCGTTGGGCAGGAACCCAATCTCGCAATGACTGGATTTTAAAACATCTTTCCCTTTTTGTGCTAACCTTGCAACCAACCATGCCAGCCCCAATCTTTCATTTTCAGCAAGCTGCAGAACGCCTGAAAGGCATTGCTGTACGTACCCCGTTACAGTTAAATGCCAGCCTGAGCCGCCGCTACCAATGCAACGTGTATTTAAAGCGGGAAGACCTTCAACCGGTTCGCAGCTATAAATTACGCGGTGCTTACAATAAGCTTAGTACGATGCACCCTGAACAGTTGCAAAAAGGCGTGGTATGTGCCAGTGCCGGAAACCATGCACAAGGCTTTGCATTTAGCTGCAGGCTACTAAATTGTAAAGGCGTTGTATTTATGCCGGTCATCACCCCCAATCAAAAGGTAACACAAACACACATGTTTGGTGGTGATGCAGTAGAAATAAGGCTGACCGGTGATAATTTTGATGAGTGCGCTGTTGCTGCCAGGGATTATACCCGGCGCCATGGCCTTACGTTCATCCCGCCATTTGACGATGAAAGAATTATTGAAGGACAGGGTACGGTTGGTTTAGAAATAATGGAGGATTTATCCAATCCTGATTTTATTTTTTTGCCGGTGGGTGGTGGCGGCTTATGTGCAGGTGTTGGCACCTATATTAAATCGGTATCACCCCATACCAGGATTATTGGCACCGAACCGTTGGGTGCACCCTCCATGCACAGTGCTCTGCAAGCCGGCGAACCGGTTACACTTACTACGATTGAACGCTTTGTAGATGGCGCCGCCGTGAAAAGGGTAGGAGATATAACTTTTCCGATATGTAAGGCCATGCTGGATGATATGCTACTGGTACCGGAAGGGAAAATTTGCTCAACGATCTTACAATTGTATAATGAGGAAGCGATTGTAGCCGAGCCTGCCGGCGCATTATCCATTGCCGCATTAGATTGCTACGCAGATAAAATTGTGGGTAAAAACGTTGTATGTATTTTGAGCGGCAGTAACAACGATATCGACCGTATGCAGGAGATTAAGGAACGCAGCCTGCTTTACGAAGGATTAAAGCATTATTTCCTGATCCGGTTTGCACAGCGGCCCGGTGCATTACGGCAATTTGTAAACGATGTACTCGGCCCTACCGACGATATTACCCGGTTTGAATATGTGCAAAAACATAACAAGGAAACAGGCCCGGCATTGGTGGGTATTGAGTTGCGGGCTAAAGAAGATTACAGCCAGCTATTGAACAATTTGCAACATCACCACATTAATTATACGGAAGTAAAGGGCGATGAAAACTTATATGGATTTTTAATTTCCTGATTTATCATCATCATAAGCATACAAGCAGAATTAATTTAGATTAATACTCCAGTCATTGCGAGATCGGGTTCTTGCCCGACGAAGCAATCTCCCCGGCTTTGTTGGGATTGCCACGGGCAAGAACCCTCGTAATGGCTAAAAGATTAATCTAATATAATTGTGTATTACTACTTATCCGACAAACTGGTTCAGTTATTTCCGAATAACGGAACGGTGGCTGACGTCTGCCGAAGAAAAAAAGACAACTTTATCAAAATGATCAGATAATGATTGTTTTCCGCCTGCTGTTATATTCGCAGGATGAATTTATTTTTAGACGAACTTTTTTCTTCTCAGCAATATGATAAGAACAATTTCTTTTTAATAGCCGGCCCCTGTGTAATTGAGGGAGGGGAGCTGCTGGCCGAAGTTGCTGAAACTGTTTCCGGCATTTGCCGCAGGTTACAAATCCCACTGGTATTTAAAAGCAGTTACCGAAAAGCAAACCGCACCAGCGGAAGTTCCTTTACCGGCATTGGCGACGAAAAAGCTTTGCAATTATTGAAGCAAACCGGTGAAAAATTTGGCCTGCCTACGACCACCGACATTCATGCACATAAGGAAGCTGCCATGGCTGCTGACTATGCTGATATTTTGCAAATACCTGCTTTCCTCTGCCGGCAGACAGATTTGCTATTAGCCGCCGCTGATACTGGTAAAATAGTAAATGTAAAAAAAGGACAGTTTGTAAATGGTCCATCCATGAAGTTTGCAGTCGATAAAATTAAAGGTCAGGGGAATGAAAAAGTAATGCTCACCGAAAGGGGAAACACTTTTGGTTACCAGGATTTAATAGTGGACTATCGGAACATCCCCTGGATGCAGGCACATGGCGTACCGGTAATTATGGATTGCACACACAGCCTGCAGCAGCCCAATCAGCCTGGCGGCGTTACGGGTGGCAATCCTCAGTTAATTGAAACTATTGCCAAGGCTGCCATTGCCGCCGGCGCCGATGGTTTGTTTATTGAAACGCATCCAAATCCGTCAGTTGCCAAGAGTGATGGTGCGAACATGCTGCGCCTTGATTTGCTGGAATCTTTGTTACGCAAACTCGTAACGTTGCGAAAAGCGGTCTTACAATGAAGCTACAGTTTTGATAAGCGTTTATTTAACAGTGAAAGATCACCTGCAAAATTATGTCTAAACTGCATTTCCCCGGGCTCAATGGATTAAGGGCTATCGCTGCGTCGGGGGTTGTAGTACGCCATCTTAGCGCAGATCTGGAGGCTAAATTACAGTTTACGTATGCTGCCCGTAGCGACCTGGCCGGTTACGGCGTTACGCTTTTTTTTGTATTGAGCGGCTACTTAATTACGTATTTGTTATTGCTGGAAAAAGTGAAGACAAATACCATATCAATTAAAAAATTTTATACCCGCCGCATACTACGAATATGGCCTTTATATTATGCCTACCTGTTAATAGCACTTCTGTGTATTTATTTTTTTGACTGGCAGGGGTTTCAGTCATGGATAATTCCGCTTTACCTGTTCCTGCTACCGAATGTGTCCATGATGATAGGTGTAGATGTCAATAATTTAATCAATCATTACTGGACGCTGGGTGTTGAAGAGCAGTTTTATATTTTTTGGCCACTCATCATCAAATGGTCAAAGCATATTTTAAGGACACTTGTCATTTTTGCGGCCGTGTTTTTTATCCTGAAAGTGACTGTCATTTTGCTGAACTCAAGGGTACCATTAAGTTATGCAAGGGCTTTCTTTTATTATAACCGGTTTCATTGTATGGCGTTGGGCGGTATTGCTGCAACGTTGATACACGCAAAAAGTGCCTTATTTTACAACCTCATTACCAGCTATGTTTTTCAATGCATTGGTTGGCTATCTATGTTATTGGTTATTTTTAATAAATTCAACATCAGCAGCACTTTTAACCAGGAAATATTTTCAGTAATTGCCGTTATACTGATTGTAAATGTTAGTCAGAATCCGAAATCGATCATACGATTAGAAAACAGCGTTTGGAATTTCTTAGGAAAAATCTCTTACAGCATTTACGTCATACATCCACTATGTATTTTCATTTGTAGTAAGCTGTTATATCATCTCAACATCGATTTTATTCCCCGGCTCATTTTAATCTTTTGTTTCGTGTGTGCTTCTACCATCTGCCTTTCATATTTATCTTATACCTATTTTGAACGATGGTTCATAAAAAGGAAAGATAAGTTTAGTGTCATAAAAAGTACGGCCTAAAAAAGTAGTGTAATCGTATCAATCTGTATTTGGTTTTAAGGCGAGTTAAGAGGCCGGCAAATAACCGCTTTAGAAATTTCATTTATCCTTTTTTGCAACAACATAGCCATCAAAGCGGATGGGTTGGCGATTACTGCTGCTTACGAGTAATTGTGCCTGGCCATTGTTGTAAATGGTAAATAGCAATGTGTAGTTATCCCGGAGATCTTTTGTTTTTATTGCAACATCCCACTCGTCTTTCTTTCCCTTGTCTACTTCATAACTGAAGCCGACACTTGTAAATTCCAATCCTGCATCCTGCGTGTTTATGGGCGCCACATACGCACGGCCAAAATACGGCAGGTAGGATACAATGGTGTCGCTACCAATCCTGATATCATATGGGGAAGTAAGCTGAATGAGTCTTCCGCTTTGCGGCGATGCCGTTTGTGCCGTAAACGTAAATTTTCTGGCGTTAATCCCATTGCTTACCTGTTGAGCAGCTGTATCCTTCTGCTGCGCAAAAACCGGCAAAACGGCTGTAGAGAATACAATAGTAGTACAGGCGATAAGTATATAAAAAAAGACAGCTTTCATAATTAAATGATTAAGCTGTCAATACTCAAAATAGATGCCGGTAGTAACAATAACTATGTTAAGAAGTGGCGGAAGGAATCCGCTCATTTCTTTCTAAAGCAACTGCTTCCGGTTTACCGTTCTTAGCTTGTTTATGTGGCAAATAATGCTCTTCGTAAAAGCTTTTTTTGGAATCGTTATAAGACGATACAGCGCCTATCAGGTGCATGAATTTAATGTAGTACCAGGCAAAATCGATTTGATGTGGTTTGAAGCCGGCACGGGCACTTTTAGGATACAGGTGATGATTGTTATGCCACTCACCGGCTACGATGCCCGGCCACGCCTGGTTAATGCTTCTGTCGTTCCAGTTATAATCAGTACCATGTTTGCGCTGATCTTTTCCTTTTCCATGCCCTTCATAATTAAAAGTGCGTACGCCCACCGTCCATACACCGGCGCCGGTAAATAGTGCACAAGCTAATGGATGGCCGCCAATCAGGTAAAATATGCCATACCAAAAGCTCCAGTTAAGTACCCAGTGCAGTACGGTAAGCCAGGGATTAGCTATCGAACCCCACTTTTGGTATTGCTTATAGGTATTTGCCATCACGCCGGTATGCCGCATCAGTTTCAGTGCGTGTTCATAATCTTTCTCACTTAAATCTTTGGCAATGGGCTGGTGGTTTACATCGGCTAAAAAGCAATATAGAAAGCCTGCTTCGGCACAATACGGATCACCCGGCTCGTCACTTTTGGCATGGTGTACGTGATGGCTAATGGTGTAGGTTTCTTCCGGAATAACGGCCAGGCTTAAGTTTCGCGTAAAAAAACGCCAGAAATGATTACGGAACGTATAGGCGCCATGCGTACAGTAACGATGGTGCCATACAGTGCCATGGGTACCCATCATGATCATTCCATAAATAAAGGCAGCTCCGAGCAGCCACCAGTTGAAGTAAAAACAGAAAAAGAAAACAGCAAAAGGTACTAGGCAAAGGACTTTCACCCAATTGATAAAGGGTAGCCAGTTTTTCTTTGTGGCAAAAATATTGAGGCGGGAGAAAAACTCTTTGAAAATAGTGGAGGGCGAAGGCTTTACCAGGCTGCCATCCGGATGATGCCATCCGTAAGAAGGTGGTTGTAATATGCGGTCTATAAACGCCATAGTAAAAATGAAATTTGTGAATGAAGTGTTTTACTAACGGATAAAGGTAAGCACTAGTCGTCAAATAAGGTGTTAAGGCAATTGTTTTCAAAAACCCCTCCGGCAAATAACTGTATCGAATATTTAGGAGCAAAATACGATCTCCCGGAAAATTTGCAATGCTGATAAATGATTTTTTCCTTTGCGACAGGCTTACTTACTTTAACCCATGTTTACGATACAAAACGATCTTCTCCAGGTTTCGGTACAGGCCAAAGGGGCCGAATTAAACAGCATTTACCATCAGCAATTTCAGATGGAATACTTATGGAATGCTGACCCTGCTTTTTGGGGTAAAAAGTCGCCTGTACTTTTTCCAATAGTAGGTACCCTGAAAGACAATCAATACACGTATCAGGGAAAAACATACAGGATGAACCGGCATGGGTTTGCCAGGAATAAAACTTTTTCGGTAACCCAACAAACAGCCGAATCCATCACCTTAAGTATCGGTAGTGATGCGGCAACTTTGGAAGTCTTTCCTTTTGAATTTAATTTTAGCATCACGTATACGTTGATACGGGATCAACTTTCCGTTACGTACACCGTGGTGAACACCCGCAATGAAGAAATGTATTTTTCGGTCGGCGGCCACCCGGCATTTAAGCTGCCGATTACGGCCGGAACAGCGTACACAGATTATGAGCTGGAATTTAATAAAGTAGAAACCGTAGGCCGGTGGCCGATTAGTAAAGATGGTTTAATTGAAAAAGCATCGAAACCGTTACTACAAAATACGCAAATACTCCCGCTTTCAAAATCACTTTTTAATCACGATGCGATTGTTTTGAGACACCTGCAATCGAACGAAGTAAGATTGCTGTCTTCTGCAACCCAACACGGGCTTCAGTTTACGTTTCATGATTTTCCGTACCTGGGATTATGGGCAGCACCGGGCGCCGATTTTTTGTGCATTGAACCCTGGTGCGGCATTGCCGATAGCGTAGATGCAACCGGTGAATGGCCGGGTAAAGAGGGGTTGATACAATTGCAGGCGGGGAATACTTTTGAGGCAACGTGGAGTGTATCGCTTTTTTGATGGTTTGTAGAGACGCCATGCTGGCGTCTCAATTGTGTCGTTTTGAGACGCCAGCATGGCGTCTCTACATCAAAAACCCCCACCTCAAAACAAAGAGGCAGGGGCTTTTAATTCATCAAAAAAAATGATTAATAACGGTATTGATCAGTTTTGAACGGACCAGCCTGCGGAATACCGAGGTATTCTGATTGGGCGTCTGTCAGTTCATCCAGTTCCACACCAATCTTACTCAGGTGTAGGCGGGCAACTTTTTCATCCAGGTGCTTAGGTAGCACATATACTTTATTTTCGTATTTATCATGGTGCAGCCACAATTCAATTTGGGCCAGTGTTTGATTGCTGAAACTATTGCTCATTACAAAACTTGGGTGGCCGGTAGCACAACCTAAATTTACCAGGCGGCCTTCTGCCAGAATGATAACGTCTTTTCCGTCAATGTTGTATAAATCAACCTGTGGCTTAATGGTATCTTTCGTATTACCATAGTTCGTGTTCAACCAGGCCATATCTATTTCAATATCGAAGTGACCAATGTTGCACACAATGGCTTTGTCTTTCAACAGGCGGAAATGTTTTTCGGTAATCAGATCCCGGCAACCTGAAGCGGTAACAACGATGTCTGCTTCTTTGACTGCATCGATCATTTTCTTTACTTCAAAACCATCCATCGCAGCCTGCAATGCACAGATCGGATCAATTTCGGTAACAATTACACGGGCGCCGGCACCGCGTAAAGAGAGTGCAGAACCTTTACCTACATCACCATAACCACCAACCACAGCAACTTTACCGGCCATCATTACATCAGTTGCACGGCGGATGGCATCTACCAGGCTTTCCTGGCAACCGTACTTGTTATCGAATTTAGATTTGGTAACAGAGTCGTTTACATTAATAGCAGGGATGGGCAATGTACCTTTCACCATACGCTCGTACAAGCGGTGAACACCGGTAGTTGTTTCTTCGCTCAGTCCTTTAATATGATGAATCAACTCCGGATATTTGTCAAAAACCATATTGGTAAGGTCGCCACCATCATCCAAAATCATATTTAGCGGACGGTCGGAGCCACCAAAGAATAAGGTTTGTTCAATACACCAGTCGCCTTCTTCCAGGGTTTGGCCTTTCCAGGCAAATACGCCAACACCGGTAGCAGCAATAGCAGCGGCAGCCTGGTCCTGGGTAGAGAATATATTGCAGGAACTCCATTTTACTTCGGCACCCAGGGCAGTCAGGGTTTCAATAAGCACAGCAGTTTGGATGGTCATGTGCAGGCAACCGGCAATACGGGCACCTTTAAGTGGTTGTGCGTCGGCATACTCTTTACGAATAGCCATCAGACCAGGCATTTCGGCTTCAGCAAGGCGTATTTCTTTACGGCCCCATTCGGCCAGGTTAATGTCAGCCACTTTGGATTTAAGACTAAAATCAATACCTGAGAAAGAAGTTGTTGTCATAGTTTTTGTTTAGGTCACAAATGTATGATTTGTAGTGATTTTTTCTACAGAGATAAAAATATTTGGAACAGATGGTTCACAAAGGCTATTTTTAAAGAATAATTACTCATTTTGCCATGTCAAAACAACTTGTAACAGAAAATGTGATTGCTTCCGATTATGTACCGGACGATAAAGACCTGCAAATTCTTCGTTTGCTGCAAAAAAATGCCCGGGCCACCGTTAAAGAGATAGGAGAGCAGGTTCACCTGAGTACTACACCGGTGCATGAGCGGATTAAACGAATGGAAACAATGGGAATCATCAAACAATATGCAGCACTACTGGATCATGCTAAAGTAAAGAAGCCATTGATGGTGATTTGTTATGTATCCTTAAAAGAACATAGTAAAAATGCCGGCGTAAAATTTATTGAAACCATCAACCGCCTGAATGAAGTAGTAGAATGTTATAGCATTTCCGGGGAATTCGATTTTATGCTGAAAGTAATGGCAGAAAACATGGATAGTTACTACAACTTTCATGTAAACAAACTAAGCCAGTTGGAAAATATGGGACATGTGCAAAGTGTATTTGTAATGGGGATAATCAAACAAACACATGTGCTGGTGTGAGGCCTCACCTTCCGGTTACTCTAAAACTTTGCTTAGTAATTTTAGGAACCTGTTCCTGCTCTTAGGCATTGTACATTAAATGTATGTTACACATAGGCGCAGGACGCTGTCCTGTGCCGGCTCGTTACTTTTATGTGGTCTTTTTGAACGTTACAAATAAGTAACAAATAGACACAGGACGGAGTCCTGCGCCTATTGAATCCAAAGCCGTCGGGCCGGTAGGAAGGGGATAAGGCTGCATGTGTTGGTATAATCAACCCACAATTTTTTAAATTGTATGCTTAAATTCATTTTTATTATTTTCTATATTTCTCTTACTCTTTCAGTGAGTGCACAAATAGAAAAGACGTTATCCGATTTCACATTTTACGGGGATATAAAGGGTTTGAAAAAAGGAAAACTGTATTTAAGTTATATTACGGAAACCGGAAAGTTTATAGAAAAAGAAGCCCTGATAAATAATGGAAAATTTTCATTTAAAGGGATATTGAAAGAACCTACACATGCCTTTATAAAAGCGGAAGGCAACCCGGATTACAACAACGACGATCCGAATTTTGCAGAGCTATTTATTGAGCCTGGTAGGATGGAGGGGCATTTTACCTGGAACCATTTCAAGCAGGCAACTATCACAGGTTCCCGTTCACAAAACGAATTTGATTCAATCACAAAAAAGCAACGCTTTATTTTACTTGAAAGAGATTTTCTTACGTCCCAATCGAATAGTATCAAAGCGCTGATGGAAAGTGACTTACAAAGTACAAGGTTGCGTAAGCAAGACAGTATTTTACAGAACCGAATAAATAGTAAAAATCAACAGATGCATCAAATAATTTTTTCATTTATCGCCGGACATCCGGATTCCTATGTTATCCCTTATCTGTTATTTTACAATCAACCGTTTATCAATTCCGATTCGTTGAGACAGTTATATAATAGCTGGAATGCAAATATTCAAAAGAGCTATTGGGGAAGAAAAATACAGACTATTATTGCAGGTTTGCCAGGTAGTGTAGCACCAAATTTTACTGCTAAAGACATGAATGGTGATACAATAACATTAGCTGCCATTAATAAAAACAAAGTTGTACTGATTGATTTTTGGGCCACCTGGTGTGTGCCTTGCCGGACAGGTAACCCACATTTGATTCGCCTGTATGAAAAGTACCACCAAAAAGGATTTGACATCATTAGTGTTGCCGATGATGATACAAATATCGCCGCCTGGAAAAAAGCAATTGAACACGACAGCACGGGCAACTGGCACCAGGTATTGAAAGGTGCGAAAACTGAAAATGATATCGGTATAAAATACAGCGTCGTATCATATCCCACCAAAATACTACTTGATCTGTACGGGAAAATTATTTTTCGGGAAGAAGGAAGCAATGATACTGCTTTAGATAATAAATTAGCAGAATTGTTTGATCAATAGCTTTTATTTGAAGCAACTGCTTTCAGCAACATAAATGTGTGACTCTATATATGTAGTTCAGTACCGTACCGTGGTTAATATATTTTATTTTTTGGCGATCGAAAAACAGTATAAAGTATAGATTTCGACATAGTCATAATTTGTCCGGTGTTGGGGTTTATGTAGGAGATACTGATGGGTATGGAACCATCTTTACTAACAGTTATTGGTTTTTTATATTCGGCAATACCTTGAGCGTTTAGTTTTTGTTGTTGACCATTAATAATTATTTGAGGCTGAATATCATTGCAATATCTCCCTAAACCAACATTGATTTCCAACGTTTGTCCCGGCAGAAAGTACATACTATTCTGACATACAAATGGTTCGTAAACATGACAATCTCCAATCAAATCATCACTCCATTGGCTACGAATTATTTCAGTCATTTTATTGGCTGATAAAAAACCTGGTAATCAAGTTCTGTAAGGGATGACAGCATTGCCGGTCCTGTTAACTCATCAAAATACGTTTTCTGCCAGATTTCTGTATTCTTAGAAAATGGATTTGAAGTGTCAACAGGTAATGTAAGATTATAATTCCGAATCTTAAACGGCAATATATGAGGTAATGAATTGGAGTAAGCATTCAGTGAGTCGTACAAACTTTTAGCCATTTCATTACTAATCAACTTCATCCGTGTAGTTTGTTGCGAATTACTTAAAATTTCATTATCCTGGTTAACATTTGAATTTAACGATAGCTTTATTGCCTGAATGTAATTGTGCATTCTTCTGGCAATAAGCAGTACACTATCTATCTTAGGTTTGTATAAAATCAGAATTTTCTCAAAACCGGGTTGCCAGGATTTAGAACTTACATATATTGAGTCATCGGAGCATGCGTTGATTAAAAATTTGTTTGCAATGTTCAAACTACTATCCAACCTCAGAAAAGCGCTGTCTGTTGCTTTATTATGGTTGTAGTAATTACGTGTAAACCACCAGGTAGCACTAACTGCCATTAAAAGGATGATTGCAAACATGCCAAACGTTTGTAATGATCGTTTGCTATTACGGACGTTTGAAAGATTAGTATTGTGCATGATTAAGGATTCAAATACATGCTATCAACGCAATGCTTCAGGTATTATTTGAAAGTGCAGGATCCCATCCGTTTAAAATACCTCTTGATTATTTTAATACCGGCTGGCAACCATCTACGTATTCATCACTGCCAAATACATAATAATTGATACAGCCTGCAAACTTGCACTTGAGATCTCCAGCTACGCTAATAATTTTACGTCAACAATTAGAAAATAAAAAGCCATGCAAATACAACGCAGCCTTAAAAAAGCACTTAAAAATCCACTGTCAGTTACCGGCCTTGATTTACGGCAGGAAAAACCAATCTTGCTATTTCCGGAAATCGAAAAATTCATCAACCTTGAATTCATTGATTTCAGCAATTGCACCACGCTAAATTGGGCAGATGCCTGTACGAAATTGGCTAAGCTTCCAAAACTTACGACCATCAAAGCTTTTAATGCAGACATACAATCCTTGCCAAACGAATTGGGTTTGCTGAAGACACTTACCTCAATCGATTTTTCGGGCAACGAAAATTTGAAAGCGCTGCCCGAAACCTTTAGCGAACTAACGAAACTGGAAGATATTACGATATATGGTTCCGGGTTAGAAAGCCTTCCCCAAACACCCTGGAATTTTCCGAACCTGCGTATGCTTTCATTGGGGAAAAATAAATTACAGCTATTCCCGGAAGAATTTTTTACCGGCTTACCTGGCTTACAGGCAATCACTATTTCCGACAATCAATTGCAATCCCTTCCCGAATCCATTTGCCAATTAAAGAACCTGACATCGTTGCTTGCAGGTAACAATCTTTTTCATGCCTTGCCTCAAAACTTTGCTGCATTAACGCACTTAGAAACATTGTGGTTAGATAGTTGCCCCGGTATTAACTATGAAGAAGAATTGTTGAAGATAATAGACCTGCCTATTAAAAGCCTTACACTGCTTGGGAATAACCTTTCGGAATTACCAAGACCATTTTACGATTTTAAATACCTGCAAGTTTTAAATATTAATTCAAACAATCTGACCAACAGCTGGGTGCTGATCGGACAATTATGCCATCTGCCTTTAACGGAGTTAGATGTTCGTTTTAATGGCTGCGAAACCATAGCCATCGAAGATGTTCAGGCTAATATACCTACTATACAAAAAGTTTTCTTTGATAACCGCACTACCAACGAGTTTAGTGAGGATGTAAACAGATGGGTAAACATGCATTTTGATCCGGCTGTGAACATGTAGATAATATAAGTGCCCATCAGATATAGTGCAGCGTCCTGCACAAGACAGGTTATTGAAGGATAAATTTTTAAATAAAGCAACGTATATTTATCGTAATAAAAGAGAAATTATAATAACTGCAGAAGGCGTTAGCATTCAAAGAAATGAGAATGGCGGGTTAGCCTATATTACTGTTGATCTCATCAGGCACAAGGAAGCGCTTTTCGCTCTCACAGCATTAGGTTTAGTTCAGCAATCACCATTTGAGATTGATTTCGAAAAAGCATTGACCATTTATGAAACCGAACAAATAACGCTTGAACGTATCCGCAACCATGTCCGTAATAAAGATTGACGAGGAAGTAAATGACTTATTGGGTGGTGATAATAATATGTTTTACTTATACCCAGTTAATTAATTATAGGATACGACATTTCTCGTTACTAAATAACTGAACTTACGCAGCTTAACAGAATAAAATGATATAATTTATATTGCTGCAATTGCATTCTTTCATTTCATAAAATACACAAAATGTTGCAAGCCCTGTAAGGGCGTAATAGAACAGCATAGGGTGAAGCCCTATGGCACTGCAACGTTCAATATGCATGTAAAGCCCTGCAAGGGCGTAATAGAGACGAGCCTAGTTATGGCGCCCTTACAGGGCTTGATGATCCACTATCCTACACATCAACATAGGGCTTCACCCTATGCTATATTATATCGCCCTTTCAGGGCTGAATGAAGAGAGCGTATATTTACTTGCTATTAAAAAATATATTGTATTACTATTCATCCAGTCATCAAACAGGCAAATAAAAAACAGTTAATTTCCGATCTTTTTTATTTGTATGCAAAACTCGCCGAAAATGAATACCGACAAATGGTTTGAGCATTTTAATCTTATATAAGCTGCGTAAGTTCAGTTATTACTATAGCGCTTACTTCCCACCCAGCATCATTTCCCGGATGTATTTTACCGGTACACTGCCATAGCTCAAAAATTTTTCATTAAAGGCTTTTATGGAATATGCATCGCCCATCTTCTTTTTATAATCTTCCCGTAATTGTAGTATTTCGTAAAAGCCGTTAAAATAAGAGGTGAGCTGC
This sequence comes from Chitinophagaceae bacterium, assembly GCA_965246935.1. Classification (GTDB taxonomy): domain Bacteria; phylum Bacteroidota; class Bacteroidia; order Chitinophagales; family Chitinophagaceae; genus JAZKFT01. The sequence goes on from CBDFGC010000036.1 coordinate 132,264, forward strand.
ACATGGCTAACGCTTACCCGGCGCCATTTGCCTTCTGCTTCGGCCTGCTGCTGGAATGCCTGCCGCACTAACAAGTCCATGGCATCTTCCTTACTCATGTCTTTTGTGTGTGTGCTAATATCAAGGATGGTATTACAAACGCTGCGCAAATTCCATTTGTAATACATCAGCCACATTTCGGGTGAATTATCATAGCCAGCTTCCATCATCATTAGCTCGCTGTACACCGCCCAGCCTTCCACCATACTGCCGTTTCCGAAAATGCTTTTTACAAGATCAGGCGATTTGTTGCTATAAACAAGTTGCACATAATGGCCGGGAATGCCCTCATGGATATTCAGAATTTGTAAGGTATAGTTATTATACTCCCGCAAGTAGCTTTCTGCTTTTTGCGGTGCCCAGCCGTCCAGGCTGCCCACATTATAATACGTTTTTACGCCCTTTTCATAAGGGCCGGGTGCACTGACAGATGCACCAGCCACACCCGCCATATAGCCAGGCTCATTGCGTACCTTCAGTGGCTTCGACGGGTCCATATATAGGAGGTCATTTTCTCTTACGAAGGCCGTTAACTTAGGCAATTGTTTCTCAATAGAAGTGCGGAAATCGGCCGGCTTTACATGTTGTGTTGAAATAGTATCAATCACCCTGCGGATCAGCACATATTTATCAGCTGGCTTTTCTGCATTCCCAAAGTATTTCGGCCATAATTCAGCGGCCCGCTTTTCCATTTCAGTCGTTAAATATTCTTTCCTGTTTTCAGCAGCTTTGTACAATTCATTAACGCTCAGACTACTTTCAATATCATAATTAAACTGGTCATTATATAATTCTTTACCTAACCTGAAACTGCGGCCGCCTTCATTAGGATCACTTTCGAGCCAATTTATATAGTCTTTTATCGATGTTATTGCCGTTTTTGCTGATGTGGTAATAGCATCTTTTTGCTGCTGCGAAAGCTTCGAAACTTTAAGCGAATCCATCAGATCTGTTTCAAATACACTAATCCCACCTTGGTTTTGCTGAATAGCCAATGCCGTTAATTCTTTAGCCGGATGACTGAGATTAGCTTTTGCCGCATCGTAAAAGGCAGTTACATTTTGAAGTTTCTTTTGAATATTGGCCAGTCTTTTTTCCAGCTTATCGTATGGTTCATTAATGATATAGGCAAACGAAGGCGTAATATTATAATTGGAAGGATTCCATTGGTATTCTTTTTTAGTATCAATGTTCCAAATGATGGACTGCAACTGGTTTTGAAGCAATTTCAGGTCGGTTAGATTATTAGGATCCAGTTCATTTTGGGTAAATGCTTTCAAGGAATCGAGGTACAACGATGCAAATTTCTTCTGCTCCACACGGCTTTGTTCATCCGGCACAATCAACACTTCATCATATTTATGATAGCCGCTTTGGCTGGCCCAATCAGGATACATTTTCCAAAGTGCTTCAATAAACCGGTACTTGAATGCGTCGAAAGATTTGTTGGCATTGATAGTAGGATTTGCCATGACAGTAATAGCTACAAAGCAAACGGATAGGAGATAAGTAGTTTTTTTCATTACAGTAAAGTTGCGAAATATGAATCATAAAAATCAATTTCACTATTCATTTTGATGGTCGTTCTTAGCCCCTCCTTTGGAGGGGTTGGGGAGGCCCTTTTCCATCAGGTAATCATTCAGCATAAAGCCCGGCCCAAAAGGAATATCAATGGTTTCGTAAATATGGAACCCGTGCTTTTCGTAAAAACCACGGGACGGGTTGTTGCGATGTACATTTAAAATAAGTCGCTTTGCACCGGCTGCCTGGCTGCGCTTCTCCGCTTCCTGAATCAGTATTTTTCCGGCGCCGGTTTTCTGTATGGCAGGCCGTACATACAACTTGTATAATTTGTAATCGTTTTCATACCGACCAAAGCCTGCGAAGCCTATTGCTTTACCTTGTTGATATGCTATAATAAATTGTACCTCTGTATTCATCTGCCGTAGCAATTCTTTTGGACTATAAAAGGTTGCCAGCATATATTCTATTTGCCCGGCACTAAGGATTCGGCTGTAAGCAACCGGCCAAGCGGCCACCGCTATTTCCCGTATTACCGGGATGTCTTTTTCAAGGGCGTCAGCTAATTGTACTATTTCCATCGGTTACAGGTGCATTTTCATTCATTACCAATAGTTCTTCACTTCGTTTGCAGTGCCGCTGTATGGCTTTATACGCCAGCACATATCCTAAAACTGCAGTGATCAAAGAACCCATCACAAGCGGGTAGGCATACTCCCGGAACATATCAGTATCTTTTATAAATAGTAACCCATCGTAAGTACCATGCAACAACATCGCCACCAACAAACCAATCAGCATAAGGCTGATGCGCTGGCCTAACCTTGGTTTAAATTTTGCCAGGCCCATAAAATAACCAATGATAATACCCCAGCAGGCATGGCCCGGCACCGCGAAAAACATGCGCATAATACCCGTTTCAAGGCCGGTATTTGTATTATGAAATATGTACATAAAATTTTCTACCGTGGCAAAACCCATGGACACCATTACCATGTAAACAATACCATCCAAAGGCTCATTAAAATCTTTTTTTGGATAGGTATAGAGGCGGCAAAAAGAAAATTTAATTAACTCCTCCACAGCGGCCGCAACAATATAGGCTTTAAACAACTTTCGGGCAACCGACCGGGTTTCAAAAAAATAATTCTGAACGTTGCGGATAAGCAGTTGCTCGATATACATGGCAGGAATGACGGATAGCATACCTAAAATAAGGCAAATAAACAAGTGCCTCATAGGCTCCCGGTCGTGTGTATCACGCCAGTAAATAAATAGCATGATGGCCACACCAGGAGCAAGGGCCAGTGCTATTAAAGTATAGAGCATGACTCGATTTTCCGGCAATATTAAAACACCTCTTCTGTAATTCTTACATTTATATACTTCCGCTTCAGATATGCAGATACCTGCAAAAGACTTGTAAATGGCAGGCAGTAAAATAATAGTCTGTATTCCATTTGCTTTACCCCGATGATGTCCTATACGTATCCGGCGTTGCCGTTATAATTATTCACCTGTAATTGCAAGTCCTTTCAAATGTTTCAACTATGGATTGTGGTCGTATCTGTTAACGGTGCATTTTTATCTATCACAAACATTTGTTGACTAACCTTGCGGTGTTTTTTAATAGCTGAAAAGGCAAGCAGGTAGCCTGCAATAGCGGTCAGTATGGCGCCACCGAACAGGGGCAATCCATAATCCCGAAAGGTATCGGTTTCCTGGAGAAATAATAATCCATCATATGTTCCATGCAGTAGTATAGCCAGTACCAGCCCGGTTAGCATCAGTGTTACTCGTTTTAATCCGGATGGTTTAAACTTAGCCAGGCCCATAAAATAGCCGATGATGACTCCCCAGCAGGCATGGCCCGGTACGGCAAGGAACATCCGCATAATGCCTATACTCAATCCGGCTTCCGGAGTTTTAAAAATGTAACCGATGTTTTCGATAGTGGCAAAGCCCATTGCTACCATTACCATATAAACAATACCATCCAGCGGCTCGTTGAAACTTTTTTTAGGGTAAGCATAAATGCGGCAAAACGAAAACTTTAAAATTTCTTCTACACTTGCGGCTACGATAAAAGCACCAAATAATTTATCGGATACTGACCCTACATCGAAAAAATTTTCGTTCCCATAAACTTCAATGGCAGGTTCAATATAGAGGGCTGGTATTACTGAAACCATACCCAGCACAAAGCAGATTATCAGATGTTTTAAAGGTTCACGGTCATGCTTATCCCGCCAATAAATAAACAATATAATGGCGATGCCTGGAGCAAGTGCCAGCGCAATTAAGGAATAAAGCATGGGGTTAAAATTTCTGCCAAAGTAGTTAAAACCAATTTTCGGAGGGATGAAATTCGCATGATGCCTGCGTTAGTTGGCAGATGGACGCAGGAGATTAGCAGATGGCAGAACAAGTCTTAGATCGGTTTTCATCAATTGCTGTTGTCTTTAGCCCCACGTTATTAATTTAAGCCCCATCGGGGCTACCTGTTTGTAGCAAACAAAGAGGCAAAGGGAATTATTGCCACGTAGTGGCTACCCGTTGTCATTGATTAGGTAGCCACTACGTGGCATGCAACAACATCAATGTTGTCTATTTTCTACAAACAGGTTGCACCTACGGTACATAGCTGCTACTACAACCCTACTCTTAATGACATTTGGCTAAAGCCAACGGCAATTGATATTTTATAAAATACTAATTAAGATATCCGGACCTTTATAATTCGTCTTCTTTTTAGGATCAGTATACAAAATATTAGTAAAACCTAATTCTTCACCGGCTTTAATGTCTGTACTGATTTGTGTACGAAAGCTTTCGGGCAACTGATTACTTCTTACATCGGTTCCAACCATATAATATACCGTTTTGGGTTTACCTGTTTTAAAATCATCGCTCATTTCTTTTCGCTTCCAGGTTACCTCGTATGAAATTACTTTGTATTCATTGCCCTTTGTATCTTTTACTTTTATGACTGGGTTCATGCTCATCAATCTTTTGATATCACTATTGAGTGCTTTGCCGACACTGTATGGCCCCAAATAAGAAGTAAATACCGGTTTTGCATTTTTAGCCGTATCTGTTTTTGGCTGTGCAAAAAGTTGACAGCTTAGTTGGGATACCAACAGCAGGAGCGGCCATTTCAACAAAAGAAATACTCGTTTTTGCATACCCATATTTTGAAGCCTGGTTTTGATTGAAGACATAAAGCCTATAAACCTGCAAGACTTTCGTTGATGACATTAATTCTTGCCTGTGCATCAGCCGCTTTTTTTTGTTCCAGAGCCACCACTTCAGGCCTGGCATTCTGCACAAACTTTTCATTACCCAGTTTTTTGTTTACGCTATTTAAAAAGTTCTGCTGGTACACCAGGTCTGCTTCTAACGTTGCTTTTTGTGCGGAAGTATCTATCGGTTGCAAAGATTGTATGAAAAAACGTTCTTCGTCTATCACAAGGGTAATGGTGCCGGCCGGAGGCTCATTTATAAAATCAATTGAACTGGTATTGATCTGCCGCTGTAAAATGGTTTCAAACGCATGGTACGACTGCCTTTGTGATGTTTGAATGCTGAGTTCAATGGCGTCCTTCTGTTTCAGGTTGTTTTTTACCCTTGCTTCCCGTAATGCCGTAATTATCTTTTTAAGCTTTTCACCATCTGCTAATAAAGATTCATCTAATGCTTCGGCAGGTGCATATTGATACATGCAAAGGTCGTCGCCTTCATTTCGTTGTTCCAATAAATGATAAATTTCCTCTGTAATAAAAGGCATGTACGGATGGAGCAATGCTAGCAGCGCTGTAAAATACTGAACGGTGATTTGATAAACATCCGCATTCATCGGCTCACCGAACGGGGGCTTTACCCATTCCAGATACCAGCTACAGAAATCGTCCCATATCAGCGAATAAAGCACTTTCAACGCTTCGCTAAGCCGGAACTGTCCGATTAATTGATTTATCTCGGCTTTTACCTGATTTAACCTGGCGGAAAACCATCGTATGGCGAAAGGCTTTTGGCTATTGGCTGCCGACTGCTGATTGCTGACTGCCGACTGCTGACTACTTTGCCACATCTTTACCAGCTTCAATGCATTCCATAGCTTATTATTGAAGAAACGGCCTTGTTCCAGCGAAGCTTCATCAAATAATAAATCATTGCCAGCCGGGGAAGAAATCATAATGCCAAACCGTACCGCATCAGCGCCATACTGGTCAATCAGGTTCAGCAGGTCGGGGCTGTTGCCAAGCTGCTTACTCATTTTACGGCCCAGCTTATCCCTTACCATTCCTGTAAAATATACATCGTTGAACGGAATCTTTTTTTCAAAATATAACCCTGCCATAATCATCCGGGCTACCCAGAAAAAAATAATATCCTGGCCTGTTACTAATACGGAAGTGGGGTAGTAGTAGGCTATTTCCGCATTGCCAGGTGCTGTAATTCCATTAAATACTTCCATGGGCCAAAGCCAGGAGCTAAACCAGGTATCGAGTACATCAGCATCACGGGAAAGAGCGTGAATCGTCAATCGTGAATCGTCAATAGAGCCTGCATTTTGCCCATTGCCTGTTGTCTGTTGCCTATTGCTTATTGCCTGTTGCCTATTGCTTATTGCCTGTTGGTTATTTGCTTCTTCCTCCGTTTCGGCAACATATACATTTCCGGCATCATCGTACCAGGCAGGTATTTGCTGGCCCCACCAAAGCTGCCGGCTGATGCACCAGTCTTTTACATTTTCCAGCCAATGTTTATACGTAGCCATAAAACGGTCGCCGGGATGTATATTAATGCTTCCGCCAATAACCGCATCCAAAGCAGATGGCGCCATTTCTTTCATTTTTAAAAACCATTGGGTGCTGATGCGAGGCTCCACCACGGCACCACTTCGCTGGCTGTAACCCATACGGGTAGGGTTGGGTTCATCTTTCAGCAGGAATCCATTTTCCTGCAACTCTGCAACAATTTTTTTGCGTGCTTCAAACCGGTCTACGCCAATATAAATTTCAGCAGCTTCGCTCAGCGTTCCGTCTTCATTAAGGGTATCAATGATAGGCAGGTTATGCTTTAGACCAATATTGTAATCGTTAATATCATGTGCCGGTGTTACTTTCAGTACGCCTGTGCCAAAAGCCGGATCAATGTATTCATCAAAAATAACCGGCACTTTGCGGTTTATCAATGGCACTACGGCATAGCTGCCCCGCAAATGCTGGTAGCGTTCGTCGGTTGGATGTACGCATACAGCTACATCGCCCATAATGGTTTCCGGCCGCTGCGTAGCGATGATGATGTATTTATCAGGTTGCGGCTCGGCATCGTACCGGATAATATTGTCACCTGCGGGTGATTCAGTACTAAGGTTATCACCGCTGATAATTTTGTATTTGATGTAGTACAGTTTTCCTTCTACATCCCGATGCTCCACTTCTTCATCGCTCAAAGCCGTTTTAGCTGCCGGATCCCAGTTAATCATCCTTGCTCCCCGGTAAATTAATCCTTCGTTGTATAGCCGCACAAAGGTTTTGATCACTGCTTTGTGGTAGTGTTCGTCCATAGTGAAGGTAGTGCGGTTCCAGTCCACGCTACAGCCCAGCCGTTCAATCTGGTTGTAAATAATACCTCCATATTTTTCCTTCCATTCAAATGCATATTGCAGAAATTCGGCACGGGAAAGGCTTGCCTTGTCAATACCTTTTTCCTTTAGCATTTGCACCACTTTACTTTCAGTGGCAATGCTTGCGTGGTCGCTGCCGGGTACCCAGCAGGCATTATAGCCGGTCATGCGGGCACGGCGAACAAGGATATCCTGAACGGTTTCATTAAGGGTATGGCCCATGTGCAACACACCGGTAACGTTGGGTGGGGGTATTACAATGGTAAAGGCCGGCCGGTCATCTGGTTGGCTATTGAAATAGCCGTTATTTTTCCAATGCTGTGTCCATTTGGTTTCAACGGCTTTCGGTTCAAAATTCTTGCTAAGTTCGGTCGTGGTCATAATGACAAAAATAAGTAATGGAATCAGTTACAGCAGCCAAGAAATTACCGGAGATATTATTAGGGTTGCACGAACTGCGGGTTAAGCAGCATTAGTTAAATTCGTTACAGATTTGGCACGGTTTGTTATGAAATTTCATTAAAATTTGCCGTTATTTTAAATCAATGACCGCCATAGCCTTCAGAAAGCATCTAATAGCAATTCTATTTGCACGCCGTTTGCAAAGGTCAATTTTTTTATCAAAAAATCATTTTTACACACGCAGCCTGTATGGATTGATTATTTCTATCACTACATTCTCGAATTTGTGTGCGCAGGCGGTCGATTCTTTGCCGTCCGTACGGTCATTAGAAAAACGTAATGTTGGTGTTATACAGTCGGGCAATGTAGTTGAAGGCTACTATGTTTTGTACACATCTGAAAAAAAGGATATGCACACTAGTGAGTACACAATGATTGCATATGACAGTAATTTAAACAGGGTCGGCAGGATGGTATTCCCTATACCTGAGAAAGAGGTGTTGCTTGAAACAGTAGCTGTTGATAATAAGTTTATCTTCTTATGTATGAATGATAAAAGAAAAATGGTTATTACCAATATCTATAACTGGCAAGGCAGTTTACAAAAAACATATACTAAAAAGCTGGATGTAAATTCACAGTATTATCTTGAAAAAGATTTTAACGGTTTAAGCCCCGGCAGGAAAAAGAATAAGTATTTGATAGCATTTGATCGTCAACAATTTTTGACGCTTATTCCAACAAAAAAGGGGCAGAAATTTACTTATGAGGTCACTGTTTTTTCTGCCGAAAGTGATCCCGTTACCTATAGCCCTAATGAAAATATAAAATTAGCCCAGGCTGATTACATAGGTTCAACAGATAGTTTATTACTATTTAACCTGGTCACAAAAAAGGAGCTTATCGATAATAAATATGAACCATGGTTGCTTGGCGTAGATAAAAGAACCGCCACCAGCAGCTTTCTAAGTTCCAATTCGTTCGATAATTTCCATTATTATCTTACTTCGGCCATACAGGCACCGGGTGGAAATCATATGATGGTGCTTGGAACGTATTTTAAAAAAGGGAAAATCTTAAAAGCTCCGGCACTTGGTGTTTGCACCGCTCAAATAAACAGTTCCGGGCAGATCATTCATACAGGTCTTTTTAGTTGGGATAAAGAAATTGCAAAATATTTAGATGTTGTTGATACAGGAGGCATCAATGATTTCGGCAATCTCTACATACACGATCTGGTTCCGACTGCAAATGGAAATTCTTTTATTATTGCTGAAGGTTATAAAAAAACGGTTAATGATGCTGCTGCATCACACAATGAACTTGCCTTCTTTACAGGAATTGCAACCGGTCTTTTAACGGGTTTAAGTATTCGTCCGGCATATAGAGATGCTTTTGACTTTACACTTACGGACCTCGCATTATTGGAAATTGATAGTTCTTATTCTTTAAAAAATATAGAACCCTTTTTTAAAGAGGAGCATACCACGGCTACCACTAATAATACAGCTGTAAAAACGAACAGGATTAGAACTGGTAGGCATTTGGCAGGGGCATTTGATTACGACTTTGTAAAACCGGATAATGACTATCGTTCTTTCGAAATAGGCTACAAGCGATATGAACAAACAGAAACGAAGGAATCAGGCAATTACTATATTATTCACAACAGGGGAGGAAAAAATCAGTTGCACCGTTTGGAGTTGAATTCAACAGCAGACGAGCTGTGGGGAATGGCAGCCATACATGGTTTTGTATTAATTGCTGAACATTTTTTAGCCAGTGAAAAATTCAGGTTGCGATTAATTAAAAGCGAATAATTTAATCCGTAAAGTTGTAGGATCTCTTTAAACAGAAATTTGAAAGACTGTCATTTTTTTTATTTCAAAAATTTTTCTGCTGCTGCTAACGCCTCGAAAAATTGTTTTTTCATTGTCTCAGCGCTCTTTTTTTGTTTTTCAAAGTAGTCAGCATTGGCATCAGATGAGGCCAGTTTTGGATCCGGATTAAACTGCCCCATCCAGGCATTCATAGCGCTATCTGCGGCTCCTAATTTTTTTCCAAGCACTTGTAATGTATCTAACTGCCTTGATATTCGCTGCGCCATTTGCCTGGGGAAATCGGTAGTGGCCAGTATCTGATTGATGGAATCGGATTGCTGTTGCACCATTTTTTTATAGCCGACAAGCTTGCCCATTTTCGCCATCACGTCGTTATGAATATCCATTGTTTGCCGGTAAAAAAAAGATTCACGGCTTTCGATTTCATGAATTGCTCCTGAACTGCTATCCGTTTTTTGAGAAGGTTCAGCAGTGTGCTTTTCATTAGCCTGGTGGCAACCAGTAAAAAAGAAAAACAGTAGAAAAGCAACAATGATTTTTTTATCGTGCATCTTTTTAATTTTTTAATAAAATAGGATCGTAATTTTTTTAAATCCTGACAACCGAAGAAATTGCTCCAGCACAGCCTTTGCTTTGCTGGCTGCTTTTGGAAGCAGGTGTTGCTTCTCCGCTTCGGCCAATAAGCGGGTACGTGCTATTTGTTTTACGGCTGTCACCTCTTCATTAGTCCAAACACCATTTTCATAAAAAGTTTCCGTACCGGATGGATTAATGAACACATCCGTAATCTTAGGCTTTGGCAAAAAGAGGCGAACAGAATCATCTTTCACAAATATATTGCTGTTGGGCAAATTTTTTAAATCAATACCAGCGGTTATTTTTCCGTTAATAATCAGCACAATTTCCTTACGCAATTCCACCGGTTTTGGCGTAAGTGTAAAGGGGTAAAATACAAGGGGCAGGGTAGTTTGGCTAAGGCTCACCGAATCAATCACTATCTCTTTGTAAAGTGTAGCCGTGTTGAGTAATGCTATTGATTTTACTTGGGTAATTACCAGCGGTGTATTATCAATTAACACTGGTTTAGGCTTAAACCAGGTGCTGAAAGAAGGTAAAATATGCAGGCGCTCAAAAATAAAAAGAATAGCCAGCACCAATAAAATCAGGAGAAGCAGGCGACGGATAGTATGGTAAAATCGTTTCAAATTAAATAACGAAACCGGTTGGTTTCACGCAATGGTAGTTAATGTTTTTTTACCCTAAATAAAGGAGCCACGTACTTTGAATCTTGTTTGTGCCTCTTGTTTCTTGCCTATTGAACCTTGCCCATTCAATCCTCTTTACTTTGTTCTTTACCGTCAAAGCTTATCTCTACTTTTTCAAAACCCAGTTGCAACAAAAATTTCGACAAAAATAACTGGGTATTGGTTTTGGCCCGGGTAAGAATACCTAACTCACTGCCGCTTTTCCGTATTTGATCCTCCGCCTGTTTTAATAAATCATCCCTTTCAGCACTTGTAAATTCTTTTCTGAAAAAAGACACTTCCTCAAATGCTACCTGAATACCCTCCGGTGGTAAATTAACCGACAGCACTTTTGGTGGAGGCAATTGGATGCGGATTGTTTTACCCGAAGTAAACAATACTTTTTTCAGTAATATCTTTCATATCAATACCTGCTTTTACGGTGGCTTCGCAGGTAATCAGAATTTTGCGGTCGCCTATTTTATACCAGGTTTTATTATCGCTTGCTTTCACCACTTTGCTGATTGTGTATTCCACCGTTGCCAGTTCCTGAATTTCCTGTAATGTAGCTACCGTTTCAGCAGGGGTGGGCAGCCGCTTACCACCACAGGAACAAAGGGCAGTAGCAATTGAAATAATTATAATAAACAGATTCCTCATGAAGTGCGCAAGGTACAAATTCCTAATTTGCTAATTTGCCAATGGGATGATGTGCTTATGTTTAGCCGGCTGGGTTATGCGAATGCAGATATTAGCACATGAGCACATCATCTCATCAGCACATTTCATTTGTTGATGAAACTTACATTAAGTTTGAACGGTAAAACTTGTTTATGAAAAAATATGTGGTGATTGTGGCAGGCGGTATTGGCAAGCGGATGAATAGTGATGTACCAAAGCAATTTTTACCCTTGCATGACAGGCCGGTGCTGTACCATACTATCAAAGCCTTTACCGATGCTTTTGCTGATATACAAATTATATTGGTGCTGCCGCCTGACCATGTTGCTTTAGGAGAAGAAATTCTTGATGCTTTTTTTGACAGAAAACAGATACAAATTACTGTTGGTGGCGAAAGCCGGTTTCATTCCGTGAAGAACGGGCTGCAACTGATTCAGGAGGAGAGTATCATTTTTGTACACGATGGTGTACGTTGTTTGGTAACACCGAGGCTTATCCGCTACTGCTACGATACAGCCATCCAATATGGCACGGCTATTCCGGTGTTAGCTTCCAAAGATAGTATCCGGCTGCAAACCGAGGGTGGTAAAAGCCATGGTGTGGACCGCAACCAGGTATTACTGGTACAAACACCCCAGACGTTTCATAGCAAATTGTTGCTGCCAGCCTTTGAAATTGACTTTAAAGAACGTTTTACAGATGGAAGCAAGTGTTGTGGAGGCATTTGGGATAGAGGTGAAACTGATGGAAGGGGAAGACATTAACATTAAGCTGACCCGGCCGGTAGACATGTTGGTAGCAGAGCAATTACTCCGCCTTCGTATGCTGGCAGATATAAAAGTGTAAATTGTTTGTAACCTTTTGAATTTAAATTTGTTAACCCACAAATAAGCTACTAAATACCTATTTTCAACCTCTCAAATCAACCTTAGCGGCGCTGCTCATGGAAAAATGCGTTTTTTTTCTGCGACGATGATGCAGATATCTTAGATATCTGCCGCATTATACTTGAGCAGGAAGGTATTAAGGTGATTACTTGTAATACTGCTGAAACCTTGCAAAGCTTCCTGGAAAAGCTTACTCCCAATCTTATTTTTATTGATAACGGACTCTCCGGAGTTGCAGGCCATGAGTTAATAACGCACCTGAAAGGTAGTGAACGCTATAAATCAATACCAGTTGTCTTATTTTCTGCAAATGCAGAAATTGAGCTGATGGCTCAAAATGCCCGTGCCGATGGCTGGCTGGCTAAACCATTTGATATTAAAGATCTGAAATCAATGGTGAGGAGCTATTTAAATTAGCATACATATCTTTTTAAAATCCTGATTTTAGTAACTGAGTGACCGGAGTGGCATCCCAAAATGTTACCCCAATATTGAACTGCTCAGCAGTTCTGATGACATTGAAAATATCTTTCCCTACAAATATTGAAATGATATGTACTTATAAATGACCAATAACTGCGGAGCAGTCCAATATTTGTAGCAACTACAGGAGTAAATGTATCCGGAACTGCGTGTTAATCCAGTAATCAGGACATAAAGTTTTAATACGATATTTTTGGATTCAACCGATTATTGTCAATCAATCTGAACTATCTGCCGACAATCTTTTTTCCGCAGTTGTTTCTTCGTTTAATCTGGTATGGTTTTTAAAATAAAACTTGAAATTCTTTTTATGGTTACCTATTCTGTCCAATTGATTAATAAACAGGTTGTATCTGTTAAGCAAACCGATCAGGACGCTGTTCCTGCGGATACTATTTTAGAGAAAACAACCGGAGAAACAATCTGGGCAACTATTGAAGCTGATTCTGAGGCAGAGGCAAAAGAAAAAGCGGAAAAAGTGGCGACCGAATTACAAACCCGGGAAACCAAAAGAGCACTTGATAACAGCCATTGATTGAACTTTTTAGAACTACTGAAAAGTGGTTTTAGTTATACTCAATACTTAACCTGCAAACCACTGCGCCGGTAATAAGATATTTTGCGGGTGAGGCTATCCCAAAGGATTACCCATCCTCAAGATAGGATTGTAGCATACCGTGTGTAATCTATTCGTTAACTAAGCCGGTTGTTACAATAAAATGTAAACCGCAAGGGTTTTCTGTTTTATTCATATCGTATTGACTTGTTTATGTAATAGCAAGGAGGCTGTTTAGTATTTTAACAAGTACAAGCCTTTAGTAGCTATACTGAATTACACAGATACATCAGTATATAGAAATACAAATACATTTTTTGAACCGCATAGGCACATCCGCCCAGGCGGATGTGTCTATGTGGTTAAATTGTATTCCCATACCTGTATTTCACACCGGCTGCGATCCGGAAAACACGGGCCTATTTGATTAATTATTAAAATACTAAACAGGCATATAGCAATCCCTAAAAAGAATATACTGTTGCCGGCAGCTATGTATAACTCAAACCAATTACATTTAGCCGTTCATTTCAAGACTCAGAACATTTTGCTATGCCTTTTCTGAAACAAATTTTGCATACTTCTTTACTTAAAAAAATTGTTTTTGGAATCGTAGGATTTGCTTCATATCCTGGCCTCACGATGGTAAATAAGCTGGAAATAAATGGAATGGACCACCTGAAAGATTTACCGCAAACCAATGTGTTGTTTGTAAGTAACCATCAAACTTATTTTGCTGATGTGATGGCTTTTTTGCATATTTTTTGCGCCAGACGTTTCGGTTTTACCCGTAAGCTTTCCAATCCGTTTTACCTGTTATGGCCATATACGCACGTAAATTTTATAGCGGCTGAAGAAACCATGAAGAGCAGTCTGCTAAGTCGTTTGTTTGCATTGGCGGGGGCCATCAGTGTACGCCGTACCTGGCGGGCGGAAGGTAAAAATGTACAACGGAGCCGCAACGAAAATGATACTGAACGGATAGATGCGGCTTTATTGAAAAACTGGGTAATTACTTTTCCACAGGGCACCACTAAGCCATTTGCACCGGGCCGGAAAGGGACGGCTCATATTATCAAAAATAACCAACCTATCGTTGTGCCCGTTGTCATTAATGGTTTTTGGCGGGCTTTCGATAAAAAAGGATTAAAGTTTAAAAAGAAAGGGAGCCGGCTTACGGTTACCATTAAAGAGCCGTTGCAAATTGATTACACCCAATCAGCAGAAGCCATACTGGAACAGGTTATGAATGCCATTGAACAAAGCAAACAATTTATGCTGAAAGGAAAGCATCACTTCATGAACGTGTTGGATAAATAGGGCGGACAACGGACGACAGACAACAGACCACGGATCAATGAGAGATTGATTTTATAAATAAGCTTCGGAAATAGCTCAATAGTAGCACTAAATTTAATGGTGCCAATCCCGAAAAATCGGGATAGGCTGCCACCTCAGCATCTTTCTTATTCAATTGTTTGGCCCATAAAAAACCGTTGAAACCGGGTCCCTGTAATTACTAACTTTTGGTTACCCGATTGTTAACCAGTGGTCTGTCGTCTGTTGTCCGTCGTCAATTGCACATTGCTTATTGATTACAGGTAACCATGAGGTTGCAAAGCTTGAAAAGTTCACGGGCTCCCACATTAGCATCCATACAGCCTTCGCCTGTTCCGATTTCGTTCAGATCGAAACCGATGATCTGCCTGCCGCTTTTCAATACTTTTTTAAATAAATAATTTACCTGTTCCGCTTCGAGCCCCCCTTGCACCGGTGTGCCGGTATTCGGACACAACTTCGGATCAAGGCCGTCGATATCAAAACTGATATATACTTTTTTTGGCAACTTATCTATAATCTCATCGCTGATGTCTTTCCAGATTTCGCCTTCAAACAACCGGTCTTTTAATTCTCTGTCAAAATAAGGAATTACACGTCCGTTGCTGTTACAAATCGCATCGTATTCTATTTTACCATAATCCCGGATTCCCACCTGCACAATCTTTTCTACAGCGGGTACTTCCTGTAGCACATTGTACATAATGCTGGCATGGCTATATGGGAAAGCTTCATAAGCAATGCGCAGGTCGCAGTGGGCATCTATCTGGAGAATGCCAAAAGTTTCGTGACTTTCGGAAAGTGCTTTTAAAAACCCCAATGAAATACTGTGATCGCCGCCCAACAATCCCACCAGCTTTCCTTTTTTTAGTAATGTCAGCGTTTGTTCATACACCCAGTTATTTAAATAAAGACTTCCCTCATTAATGTCTTTCAGGCTTTTACTCATGAACCGGTTATTTTCTACTTCAGCGCCCTTTGAAATATAGTCGATGTATAATTCCGCTTCCTTGCGTAAATAATCGCTTTTCATCAATATTTTCTTGTCGATAGGCCGCATGTAAAATCCCTGTTTCCAGGCCTCCGGCGATTCCGGGTCGTATAAGTCTACCTGCAATGCAGCCTTAAATACCTGGTCGGCAGCCCTTGCGGTACCGCTTCCATAGCTTACGGTCACTTCCCAGGGCACAGGTAAAATCACCACCCGTGCATCTTCCTCTGTAAATGGCAATCCGAAAATGTTATTGTTTGGATTACTTACAGCCTCAATATCAAACGTAGTAAGGTCGATCATTATGAATGCTTAAAAGACAAAACTATAATAAAAATAGAGTTACGGTAAAAAGGATGCCATTAGTTGGCGGCAAGCATTTTTTTAATGCGGTCTTCCATTTTTTCGCTCGTCAGGGTTTCCCGCAGGCTGTCTACTTTTATCGGAAAGCAGAATGGTGTCAGGCGGGTGGGAAATTTAATGATGATGTTGCTGTTTTGAATACGTTGCAAAGCATTACGCAGCCGTACTTCTTCCATTTGTTGTTGCAGTACCTCGTTGTAAGCCTGGCGTAACAGCAAATTATCGGGGTCGTATTCCGAAAATACTTTAAACAATAATGACGAGGATGCCTGCAGATGCCTTGCCTTTTTTCGTTCGCCCGGCATACCCTGAAATACCAGCCCGCCAATAACGGCCACATCCCGAAACTTACGCTTGGCCATTTCTGTAGCATTATTGCTTTTTTGAATATCTAATACCAGATTATCCGGCGAAAACCATTCAAATGCATTGCTGTCATCTACAGGGATGGGCTGGTCGCTGAGCAGTTCAAACCCGTAATCATTCATGGCAATAGAGAAGGTGATCGGGTATTTTGCACTGATCCGGTAGGCCATCAGCGCACTCATGGCTTCGTGCACCAGCCGGCCTTCAAACGGATACACAAATAAATGATAGCCGTCGCCGGTTTCGATGTGTTCTATCAGTAATTCGATTTCCAGTGGTATGTGCGAAAGCTGGCGTTGCAGATCGAATAAAGGTTTTAAAATGGTGAGTTCTTTGGGTAGGTTTGATTTTTCAGCCATGGTTCGTTTAGCAATACGAACTGCTCCCAAATCAACTTTTTCATGGATCAGATTTTTATTCTCTTCACTATCCAGCCATTCTGATACCTCATTCAACTTTCGCCTGAGCAGGGCACTTAAATTACTGCTCAGCGGCATACGCCCACCGGCCCAACTGGGTACAATGGCCTTGCCGGCATTTGATTTTTTTACGGTAGCTACCATGTCTTTCACATTCACCAGTTCCAGTTTGCGGCCCGCCAGCATAAACACATCACCAGGTTGCAGGCGGGCAATAAAATTTTCCTCCAGTACGCCTACAAAACTGCCCCCCATAAATTTTATTTTCATCATGGGTTCGCTAACAATGGTACCAATGTGCATGCGGTGCCGCATGGCGGTACGCCGGTTAGTGATTTTATACAGGCCGTCGTTTTCATCAATGATCACTTTCTGGTATTCATCGTACTGCTGCAATGCATTGCCACCGTTTACAATAAAATGAAGAATTTGCTGCCAGTCATCATCCGTAATTTCGGCATAACAATAGGTTGTTTTCACTTCTTCATAAATTTCCTCCGGTTTAAAACCATTTCCTACGGCCAGGGTACATAAAAATTGAATCAACACATCGTAGCACAACAGCATCGGGTCCCGGCTTTCGATTTCCTGGTTAAACACTGCTTCTTTTAATGCAGCGGCTTCCATTAATTCCAGACTATGGGTAGGTAAAAAGTAAATTTTAGAAATGGCATCGGGTTGGTGTCCGCTGCGGCCTGCACGTTGTAAAAAACGGGCAACACCTTTCGGCGAACCGACCTGTACAACCGTATCCACCGGCCTAAAGTCGACACCCAAATCCAGCGATGCTGTTGCAATCACCACCTTCAATGCGCCTTCATGCAATGAGTCTTCAATCCAGGTACGGATTTCCTGTTCCACACTGCCGTGGTGTAGCGCCATATTCCCTGCCAGCTCCGGCTGAACGGTTAGTAAAGTCTGGTACCAGGTTTCGCTCATGCCCCGTGTATTGATAAAAATAAGGGTAGTACGGCTTTCCTCAATAATGGGTTGCAGTTTATGGGCCAGCCGGGTACCCAGGTGCCCGGCCCAGGGAAACCGCTCAATTTCATCGGGAAAAATACTTTCAATCTGAATTTTTTTATTTAGTTCTGCTTTCACCAGTACCCCTTTTTTTTGTAGAGCGGAAAGCAATACCTGGCGGGCTTCTTCCATATTGCCGATGGTAGCTGAAATCCCCCACACGGATATGGCTTGTTCGGGAGTTTTTAAATGAAGAATATGGCTTACAGCCAGTTCTACCTGTACACCTCGTTTGCTCCCTAACAATTCGTGCCACTCATCAACAGCAATAATGCGCAGGCGTTTAAAAAAATCTTCATTTTGCTTCATAGCCAGCAGCAGTTGCAGGCTTTCCGGTGTGATGATCAATACTTCCGGCATCTGTTTTTTTTGCCGGGCACGTTCGGTCAACGCCGTGTCGCCATTGCGAATACCAACCGTCCATTGCATATTTAATTCACTAAAAACCTGCTCCATAGCCCTGCCAATATCTTTTGCCAAAGCACGCAGGGGCGTAAGCCAAAGCATTTGCAGGCCATTGTTTTTTTTTGTTTTCCAGTCCCCCGGATGTTCGTTAATAAACTGTATCAGACTGCCGAGAAAAACCGAAAATGTTTTGCCACAACCCGTAGGAGCGTTCACCAGGCCGCTTTCGCCGTTAATGATATGCATCCAGGTTTCCTCCTGAAACCGAAATGGGAAGAATCCCTTCCCTTTCAACCAGTTTTCAATTACCTGATAGCCGGGGGTGGAGTAAAGAGAATCCAGTGATGTATATCGTGAATCGTGAATCGTCAATATCGTGAATGGTGAATGGTAAATAGCAAATGCCTGATGCCTTGTGGCTATAACAAATATGGCTATAAATTAATTAAGCCACGCTCAGCGGTTTTAATGATACCGGATGATCATCCGGTTCTGCATATTTAGAAAAAAATAGTGGCAGGCACAATGGCAATATTTCAAAGTAGGGGATACGCATAAAAAAATAATCGGACAGCAGGAATAATGCGAATAAAACAAGAAGAAGGCGGTCGTACTTTTTGGTAAAAAAACCAGTCAAAAAAGATAATTCCAATACAGTAGCCGTTACGTATAAGCCGTAACCTATTAATGGGTGCTGTACTATCCAATAAATCATTTTCGTGTACCAAAATTCCGGTGCAAATACCAAAAACTCCTTATGCTGCATCAGCAGGATGCCGCTCATTTGCTGCGTATTGAATAGTCCACCCTGGTAAAATTTCCAGAGTGCTGCCGAAACAAAAAAGAACAGGAAAAAATAGCGTAGTCCTTGCATCAAAAAATAAAATGTTTTTAGCCTAGTGCTCATCAGCAAAAATGGGAATAGCAGCGATGCTAAATAACCTTCAATCGAATTAGTAGGATACAGCGTGTAGCATTGAACATAAATCCAGTTGATCAGCAATAGCAGCACTGCAACCGGAACAGCCCATTTGATACTTCTTTTAAATACGATCCAGTAAATGAGCGGCATAATATAAAAAGCAGCATCAAATAAAACCCACCCGGTGCGGTTGCCCACCAGCCACTGATGAATGCCGGTTTGCATAAATAGCCAGGTAACAAAATCAAACCGGGTATTAAAAAACTGCGGTTGCATCTGATACAGCCACATGCCATTTAGCCATTTGTATACGGCTAACACATAAAATATAACAATAAACCATTTAGTAAATTGAATCCGTTTATTGAAGGTAAATATTTCCATTTCATCTGGGTGCTGAAACTCAATTTTGTTTTAGTTCATGGCCATTCCAAATGGCAGGTTGAGGCGTGTTTTTTCCGGATGCCGGTAATGAAATTACGGATACAAACGAATGATAGTACTTGCTGAACCATTCATTAAAATTCTGTTCGCTAAAACTACTTTGGTAGAAACGGGCTACAGGAACCGGTAAACGTAACTTTGCAAATAGCCGTACTATCTCACTGTTGTATAAGGTATCATTTCCCGGTAATTTCCGGTAATTATCCAGCGTCAGATTAATCTTATCATCAAGTTGGGGAGCAATGAAATAGAGCCACTTGGAGCCTGTTAATTGAGCATTTACTTCATATACCTGCTTTGGATAAATTCTTTCGGAATACATGCCGTAATTGTACCAGGGTGAAATAACCATTCCCCGTTTGTACGTTACCAGCAACTGCATTGCCACAAAAAACACAATGGCAGCAAACAGCCATTTATTGTAGCGATATAGTCTGGTTAGATACATAAATGAAATTTAATCACACCCTGTGGAAACATTCCAGGGATTGAAATCCCTGGTTACAAAATGGGTCGCCTCTACGAGGCTTTGAGTGTAGGAATGTGGTTTGAAGTGCCGTAGGCACGATCCATATTGTAGCGCAGGGTTTCAACCCTGGGTCCGTAGGCACGATCCATATTGTAGCGCAGGGTTTCAACCCTGGGTCCGTAGGTATATTGTAGCGCAGGGTTTCAACCCTGGGTCCGTAGGCACGATCCATATTGTAGCGCAGGGTTTCAACCCTGGGTCCGTAGGTACGATCCAAATTGTAGCAACGGATTTCAATCCGTTGTATGCTGTTGTTCAAAAGATCTAATCAAAATAGCTCAGGTTTGTTTGCGGCGTAATAACCAGCAGTGTTTCATACATCAGTCGTATTGTATTTTCAATATCATTTTTATGCAGCATTTCAACGGTGGTGTGCATATACCGCAGCGGTATGGAAATAAGTACCGAAGGGCAGCCATCATTCGCATAGGCAAAACTATCCGTATCGGTACCACTGCTACGGCTTACGGTGCGCAATTGTACCGGAATATCCTTGCCGGCGGCTGTTTTACGCACAATATCCAGCAACTTATTATGAATGGCCGGGCCAAAAGCCAGCGACGGGCCCTTTCCGCAGGCACAATCGCCCTCAATACCTTTGCTGATAAGGGGCGTCGTCGTATCATGCGTTACATCGGTTATTATGGCAATGTCCGGTTTTAAACGACGGGCAATCATTTCTGCACCACGCAGGCCGATTTCTTCCTGCACAGCATTCACCACATACAATGTGTACGGCAGGGTAATTTTATTTTCCGAAAGCAACCTGGCCACTTCAGCGATCATCACGCCACCAATGCGGTTGTCAAAAGCACGGGCTATATAATTGTCATAGGCTAATTCTTCAAATCCATCTTCGTACGTAACCACACTGCCAATATGAACCCCTAAATCTTCTACTTCCTGTTTATTACGGCCGCCACAATCCAGCCACAGCATTTCCACTTTCGGCGTAGGTTCCTTATCTCCCTGGTGCAGGCGGGTATGGATGGCGGGCCAGCCAAATACCGCTTTTACCGGCCCATTTGTTCCGTGTATAAGTACCCGCTTACTGGGCGCAATCTGGTGATCGACGCCCCCATTTCTTTTTACATGCATCAGGCCATTATCCGTAATATAATTTACAAACCAGCTAATTTCATCAGCATGTGCTTCTATTACCACTTTAAATGGCTGGCCAGGATTCACAATAGCAACTGCCGTACCGTATGGATCCGTCAATTTTTCATCGGCATATTGCATAATGTATTCCAACCATACCTTCTGACCATTACTTTCAAAACCAACCGGGCTTGGTGTGTTCAGATAAGTACGCATAAACTGTTTCGATGCTTCTGTAAGCACGGGAGCTGGTTCCACCTCATTCTTATTTTTCTTTACCTCTGTTTTCTTCGCTTTCGACATGCTGGTGTAATTATTTGCCCCGAAATTAAAAGATTAGCGCCGAACCATTAACAATAGCCCGTAACAGCAGATTGCTGTCCAGCAAAAACCAACTAAAATCTTTTTTCAGATTGCGGCTGGCGTAATAAGTACAATAAGCCGTGAGCAACGTGGCAACAACGTTTGCAAACACAACTTTACTACCATACCAGCCTTCTGCCAGACCTGCAAACGGCAGCAATGCGTGTAGCAACAGGCAGGAATAACAAAGGAGGAAAGAATATTTTGCACCTATCAATACCGGTAAAGTATTATTACCCCGTTGTTTGTCCTGATGCATATCTCTGATGTCGAAAGGCAGGCAAATGGCAATCATCAATACCCAGCGCAAACAATAATACAGCAGGCAGGCAGGTGTAAACATGGCCCGGCCGGAAGCTGCCACCGGTAGGACACTGGTAACTGCCATCCAGACAAATGTGAGTGTCAGGATTTTAAAAATTCCATTGTACCGGAAGATGCCCTGATGCCGTGGTTTATTAATAAAATGGGTATAGGCAACGGCGCACAACGCAAGCACAAGCAGCGGTATCAAAAAATGAATACCTGTTTTAAAAAAGGAGATGCCTAACACTACGGCCCCTACAACAAACTGTACCGACAACAGCATACGGTATTTTACAAAGAAATGTTGCCGGTCGTTCAGCGGTTGTTTGATGCGGTAAAAGCGAAAGTGAAAAAGGTACAATAGTAAGGTGCTGCAAAAAACGAAAAGAATCAGCCAGAGGCTAACAGGTGGAAGGCGTAACCAGATGCCCGTTTGCCAGCATTGTGCCGCAGCCCCTATAGCAATCAGCCATTGAGAATAGTAGGTCCAGCGCTGCCAGGTTAAAAGCACCTTATCTGTGAATAAGTACGGGCCTGTCAATAACGATCGTATCACTTACATGTTTAGCCTTATCCCGGATGTAAAAACGGAAAGTAGTTGTATCAATATTGGCAACCGTATTACAGAGGCTGGCGGTGTAGGAACCATAACCTTCAGAAGTATGATTCTGCGTACCGTTTTCATAACGGATTACAATTTCGCCGGAAGAGTTCTTGGTTGCAGGTATCGGAGGAAGTGCATTTGTTTTAAAGTTAGCAGTTGCAGAAGCGCAACGGGCTACTGTACGATTGATAATCAATGAACTATCGCTTACATCCAAATCGCCTTCTGCGTCTGTATATTCAAGCCGTATTTCAAAAAGGGCGCCCCTGGGAATATTGTACGAGCTGATACTCTTAAATTTTAGCGATGGCCGGGTATCAAATTTATCTTTGCCGCAGCCTGCGATAACAATTACAATGAAGCAGATAACAAAAAGCCTGGTAAATAACTTTGTAAACATCATACTCAAATTTAGTGGAATCCGGTGCAAATAAAAACAGTCCTTACTCAATTGAGGAAATTTTAAGAACAACAGAAAGTAATTTTATTGAAAAAGCCATTCGGCTGTTTCAATTTCAGTACCAAAACAATTCCGTGTACCGGCGTTGGGTAGAGGCTACAGCAATGCCGGTTCCAGATATTCAAACGCTTACCGCTATTCCTTTTTTGCCAATTTCTTTTTTTAAAACGCATAAGGTAACCACAACGGTATACAACCCTGAAATAATTTTTACCAGTAGCGGTACCACGGGTGTTGCCAACAGCAGGCATTTGGTAGCTTATAAAAGTTGGTACGAGCAAAGCTTTTTGGCTGCATTCCGGGAATTTTATGGTGAGCCTGCGGATTGGGCGATCATTGGCTTATTGCCTTCATACCTCGAAAGGCAGGGTTCGTCATTGGTGTATATGACGGAGCAACTGATTGCCCGAAGTAATAATAAGGACAGCGGGTTATACCTGTACGATTTCGAAAAGTTGAGCCAGGTATTAAAACGACGGGCAGCTACAGGCCAAAAAACCTGGCTGATTGGTGTAACCTATGCCCTGATTGATTTTGCCGGGCAACACCCTTTTCCATTGCCAAATACAGTGCTGGTAGAAACCGGCGGTATGAAAGGCAGAAAAACAGAAATGACCCGACCCGAGGTGCAGCAGTTTTTGCAACAGGCATTTAGCCTGCGGCACGTGCATTCTGAGTATGGCATGACGGAACTGCTTTCCCAGGCATATGCTGTATCAAAAGGCCTGTTCAGGTGCCCGCCGTGGATGAAAGTGCTGGTACGGGATGAAGACGATCCATTAGCCGTAAAAGAATCCGGCACTGGTGCCATCTGTATCATTGATTTAGCCAATGCTTATAGTTGCCCTTTTATCGCAACGGACGATATTGGCAAACTGCATCCGGATGGGCGCTTTGAAGTGTGGGGCCGGCTGGATAATAGCGACATACGAGGCTGTAGTTTACTGGCGCTATAAATTCTTTTAATAAAAATGGGATTTTAAACATTTGCCATATTACATTTGCGGCCCTGCCCAGATGGCGAAATTGGTAGACGCACTGTGTTCAGGTCGCAGCGTTCGCAAGGATGTGCTGGTTCGAATCCAGTTCTGGGCACCCCAATAAAAGCCTTTAAGTAGCAATATTTAAAGGCTTTTTTTTATGGAAAATATGGCAATTTCGATTCCCTTTCTCTTGCATTTATACTCCCCTCATTCTCTTTATCTTATTTTCAGAAGCCCTCTAAAATCAAATTTTCAGGCCATCTTTATTTATTGCCCTACTCTACGTTGCTCTTCCGCAGCACTATTGTTTCTGCTACGGGAAGCTTTTACGTTTTTGTTGCCAAACTTGTAGTTGAAAGACAACCGGAACTGGCGGCTTTCCCACTTGTTGTACATGCGGTAATATAAGCCGCCGAAGTTGCGGTTAAGGCTAAATTGAAGTGACCCAAATACATCGGTTACATTGAACCGGATTACACCTGATTCATTCAAAACTTTTCGTTGTATGCCTGCATCAACCGACCATTGCGGCATTACTAAAGCAGGTGCATCCAGGTAACCGGAATTATAATAACCGGATACTTCCGTACTCCACCATTTACCAAACCGAAAAGTACTGCTGGCCGAACTACTCCACGAAAATTGTCCCTTCTTCAAAAGCTGGTTGCCGGCTAAGCCATTTACTGTTTGATAGTAAGACTCAGCACTGGCAAATACATCCCACCACGACTTGGGATTCAGCTGCACAAAAGAATTAAGACTATAAAATTTTTGAGTGCCTGCATTGATGGTGGAACTGAATGTTTTACCACCGGCAAGTGTATCCCGGTATCCGAGGAAATAATTATCAATTACTGTAAAGCTGGCAGAACTGGAAAATATGCTTTTGAAAGAATGCGACAGCTTAATATCGTATGCTGTTTGCGGTTTTAAAAAAGGGTTACCTTTTGTATAAGAAAGTTCGTCCAGCACAAATTCAAATGGATTGAGCGTTTGGTAAGCAGGCCGGTTAATGCGACGGCTCATCGCCAGGCCAATATTGTTGTTTTCATTCGCCTTGTAGTTGATAACCAGGTTTGGAAAAAGCTTTGTGTAAGATGTATCAACCGCTTTGCTGGTATTATTCAAAATGGTTGTTAAGCTTCCGTTGGAAGCCGTATGTTCCAGTCGCAGACCTGTTTGAAAATCAAATTTTTTATAGTTGAAGCTATAATCAAAATAAGCAGCCGCAATTTTTTCGGTATAAACAAAATGGTTCGTACGGCCGGTATCCGGTTTGGCTTCGCTATTGATAATATTGTAAAATAATAGGTCATTGTCTGATTGTACATCACTCCATTTTATACCAACGGTTAGTATACCTTTCCATAACTTTTGGGTGTAATCTGCTTTAACGGCTGCAATAGTAATATCGGCAAAATTGTTACTGGTATTGGCATTAAATCGCAATAGTGTTGGCCCAAAACTATACCTGTTGCTTTGATTGCTATTGGCCGTAGTTTTATAGGATCCGTAACTGGCATCTATATTCAATTCATGTCCCAGGGTATCGTGGTACAGATAATTAAGATTGTAGTTCTGTGTACGATAATCTTTTGGCTGAACGGTTTTCGAAACTAATTGCGAGTCAATCTTGGCCTCTGTTTTATAAATATCAGTTATACTGTTTCTATTGTAAATCCAGTTTGTAGCGCCACCATTTAAAACAAAACCCAGTGTACTCCGCTTAGAAAGAAAATAATCAGCACCAGCTCTGTAATTGTGTACCTGCCTGAAAAAAGTGCCCTGATAATGCTGGCTGAAATTGGTAATGCCGGTATTGGCTAAAACCTGTGCCCTTGTATCTTCCAGCGCATTTTTATAGTTGCCGCCGTTATAGCTGTAAGTTCCGTATAAGCTGTACTGCTTTTGCCGATAATAAAGGTTGGTATTCCCTTCACCTTTGGGTTTGTAGTTGGTGACAATTCCGGTTAGGGTCACACTGCCGTTAAAACCCAGGTTCAAATTTTTCTTTGTGCGGATATTAATAATACCTGCATTTCCGGCAGCATCATACCGGGCCGAAGGATGTGTAATCATTTCAATCTGTTCAATATTGGCCGACGAAAGTGTTTGTAAAAAATCAATAATTTCTCTGCCTTGCAGTTGAAGTAATTTACCATCCAGATAAACAGCCAAGCCTCGTTTACCATTTAGCAAAATATCTTCATTATTAACGATACGTACACCCGGCGCTTTTGCCAATAGCTCAAAAGCCGAGGAGCCGGTTGCGTTAATGCTGGCGGCTACATTCAAAATGGTTTTGTCGGCTTTTATCTGAATGGGTGGTTTACGGGAAACCACTTTTACATCTGCCAATGTTTTAGTTGCTGTAGCTAACAGAATATCCTGATGATAGCTTTTAGCGGCAACAATTTCTACTAGCAAATCATTCCCTGTTTCGTACGCAATAGCTGAAGCATGCAGGATGTATTTTCCATTTTTTACACCGTTTAAATGATAATTACCTTCTGCATTACAAGTGGTACTTTTTATAATGAGGCTGTCGGGAAAATTCAAAAGTGCAATGCTTGCATATTTCACAGGCTTGTTGCCGGCATCTTTTACCGTTCCGCTGATCGTCGCATCAGTAGCCTGACTAAAAATAAATAAGGGAAACAAGAAAAGGAACACCCAAAGCACCATGCGAATAGAAAATAAAAAGCACAGGTTTGGTTGCATGTACAGGTGTTGTGTTTTTGTATGAAAGTAGATTCAAAACGTTGTTGGGCTGGTTTATGTTGTTGTGGAATGAGGATCATTTTTCCACATAAGCAGATGGAAGCAAATTGAATTAACGCATAAAGAAGATGCAGTGCTAAGTTAGAATGTGG
>CBDFGC010000037.1:0-448988 GCA_965246935.1 Chitinophagaceae bacterium
ACGTTCTTTTAAAGGCTTTAGTTCATCAAAATCCGGGTCGGGCCTTTTAAAGTATTTCCACCAGGGATAATCGCCACCGCCGCCCCAGGGCCATTTCTGTACGTAAATGGTATTGCTGCCTAATTCTTTCAACCCATCATTGATGTTTTTTTCCAGGCTTTGTACCACGGCCATTACCCCAATAATGCAAATAATCCCGATTGTAACGCCAAACAACGACAGGATGGTACGCAGTTTATTAGCCCGCATTTCGCTCAACGCCATTTTCAAACTGTTCCAGGTTACAAGTAGTACACGCATGTACCAAAGGTAGCAGGCAATAAGCAATTGCAGAACGTAATGCTTACTATCATTTATAGGCAATTCTGCCAAACGGAATCAACTGGTTAACTGAATATTCAATTGCTATATAGCAGTTCGTGAGGCTTTCGTCGGTTCTCAAATTATATAAAAAATGCTGTGAAACTTTCAATAGGGATGAACCCTACATATGCCGGGGTAGTACCGCTACCATCTAACACCAACCGCCAGGCCCACGTATCGAATCGTTTGCTGGCCGCTGGGTATGTCCACCAAAAACAGCCTGTAACAAAATGCCGCCGATTGCCCATAAAGGCAGTGACACTAAGTTTAAAACCATCATCTAAGGAGTAGCGAAAGTTGCGTACTACATGCCAGGCCGGGCCGTAAGTTGCTGAAAGCGCTATGTGCTTTGTAACGAAAAACTGTGGCCCTGCTCTGATGCTGTAAACAGCAGCATTTTTAGCGCTTTTACCAATTGTACTGTCGTACACCAGCAGCTTGTCGCCAAAGAACCAGTCAGCACTTGTTTCAATCAATGCGTGCAGCCGGTGCTTCGAAAAAAAGGAAGCATCAATACCCAGTCCGCTACCCACATCATTGGTAGCCAACCCGTTCAAGGTAGCATCGAAATTTATTGTAGCGTTCAGCGTTACTGACTTGTCAAACTGGCCAAAGCAGGAAAGCTGCAGCATGGCAGATAATAAGAAAAAGCATAGCTTCATGTTTTGATGACACCCGTTTTAAAATGAATGTTGCCTCCAATAGCCAGGACTGTGAAAATTTAGTGATAATTGCTGCCTCCTGATAACAGGAGGGGATAACACGGGTTACTTTTCCGGGGAGATTTTATACACCTTACACGCTTACTACTAATCCTGCATTCGCTTTTTGCCTGTTATCATCAGGAGACGTAAAGCATGCGTCTCTACATTTGCCGGTTGTGTATCTTTAATCATTCTCACTTAGCTTCGTAACGCTTTAAACGTTTTACTTTATATGAAGACTGCCAATACCAAAAGCCGTATGAAAACGGCAAAAAAAATACTCTGGCGGCTTACTTTCCTGAGTATTATTGCCATTGTTACTTTTATTACGTTGATCAATTACGAAGTATTCGGGCCGATGCCATCCATTCAGGATTTGCAAAACCCTTCTGCTTCCATTGCATCCGAAGTATATGCCGATGACGGCCAGTTAATGGGTAAATTTTACCTGGAAGATCGCAGCCCGGTGGAGATGAAAGCTATATCGCCTAACGTTATTAATGCACTGATTGCTACAGAAGATGAACGTTATTACGAGCACTCGGGTATTGATGGAAAATCCATTGCCCGTGCTGTATTTTATATGGGCAAGGAAGGTGGCGGTAGTACCATTACGCAACAGTTGGCTTTGAACCTGTTTGGTGGGGAGCGTTCCACCAACAAACTAAAACGGGGCATGCAGAAGCTAAAAGAATGGATTATAGCCGTTAAACTGGAACGCAATTTTACCAAGGATGAGATCATTACTACCTATTTGAATACGGTGCCTTTTGGTGATAATGTATATGGCATCCGAAATGCTGCCCGCACTTTTTTCAGAAAGAGCCTGGCGTACTTACCGTTGATGAAGCAGCCGTATTGGTAGGAATGCTAAAAGGAAATACACAGTACAATCCACGCCGCCATATGAAGGAAGCACAGGAACGGCGGAATGTGGTATTAGACCAGATGGTGCGTAATGATAAACTGGGATCTGCCGAAGCAGAACGACTCAAATTGCTCCCTATTCCATTGAAATACAAAAAGCTGGACCAGAATGAAGGCATTGCTCCTTATTTCCGGGAAAACGTGTTGAAGGATGAAGTAAAAGGACTGCTGAAAGACAAATTAAAACCTAACGGCAAACCTTATGATATTTACCGGGACGGGTTAAAAATTTATACCACCATCAATCCGGTTATGCAGAAGTATGGCGAGGATGCAATGGCTAAAAATATTCCAAACAAGCAGGCGATTTTAAACAGCCAGGGTAATATCAAATCCGGTAGCGTTTGGAAAGGCCACGAATCGAAACTGGAACAATATGTAAAAGAAACAGACCGCTGGAAAGACCAGCAGGAAGATGGCATGAGCGATGCGGATAACCGCAAAACGTTCGATGTAAAACAACCCATGAAAGTATTTGCCTGGAACGGAAATCATCAGCGGGATACGGTCATGACACCTTATGATTCAGTCCGCTACCACCGGCAGTTTTTACAAAGCGGCTTTATGGCGATGGACCCGGTAAGCGGTGTGGTGAAAGCCTGGGTTGGAGGTATTGATTATAAAACATTCAAGTACGACCATGTGAACGTGAAATCCAGCCGCCAGGTAGGCTCTACTATTAAGCCAATGTTATATTCACTTGCTATGGAAGAAGCCGGCTTTACACCGGAAACACCTTTGCAAAACGCTGCACAGTATTTTCCCGGTTTTGGCTGGGTACCTAATAAACAACGGGGTGGTGGTGGCACCGTGCCTATGTTTAAAGCATTGGCACATTCCCTTAATCCTTGCGCTGCTTACCTGATGAAGCAGGTTGGCCCGAAACGCTTTGTTGAATTTTTGAACACCTGCAATGTGCAACACAAAGTTGATCCCTATCCCTCCATCGCCCTGGGTAGTTGCGACCTGAGCCTGTACGAAATGATGTGGATGTACACCATGTTTGCCGGTCGCGGTTTTAACACCAAGCCACAATTTATTACCCGCATCGAAGACCGGAATGGAAATGTGCTGGTGCAGGTGCAACAACAGCACAAAGAAGTAATTAGTGAAGTAACGGCCTATACGATGGCTAAAATGATGGGTGGTGCTATTAAATTCGGTACTGCCAGGGACTTCAACAGTTATGGCATAAAAGCAGAAACCGGGTGCAAAACCGGAACAACTAATGACAACAGCGATGCCTGGTTTATTTGCTATACACCGCAGTTGCTTTGCGGTACCTGGGTAGGCTGCGACGATCGCTTTGTTCGTTTTGCTACTACCGGTGTAGGCCAGGGTGGTAAAGCAGCACTGCCAACCTGTGGTAATTTCATGAAATCGGTATATAATGATAAATCCCTGGATTATGATAATGAAGCAGAGTTCCAGAAACCCACGGTAGGTAAAGAGGATATCATTTACGATTACATTCAAGGAATCAATGCCATGTACCGGCCCGATGCACAGGCACAGGATTTTGGCAATGGCGAAACGGATGACTATCAGGATTATTCAGGAGATGGCGGATATAAAGAAAGTGCTGATACAACCACTGTAAAACCAAAAGTAGAGACGGACAATAGTGGTTATGGTGATGAAACGCCAAAAAAAGAAGAACTGGTAAAAAAAGATACTGCCAAAGCAGTAATGCCGGAACTTAGCAGAAAAGAAAGAAGGCAACTGGAAAAAAAGGAGAAAAAAGAAAGAGAGGAACAAGAAAAGCGGAAGAAGGAGGAAAACAAGTTGCAAAATGATTATTAATTTCCGGCTGAATACGCTTCTTATCGAATTACTGATAGGAAACAGATTTGTAAAAAATTAAATATCCTGCTGACACTTTCAGCAGGATATTTAATTGTATGGAGGAAGAAGGACAAACTTGATAATGGGGCTGTTTAATATTTTAACAAACAGAAGCCGTCAATAGCTTCACAGAATTACACAGGTATGACAGTATAAAGAAATACAAATACATTTTTGAAACACACAGGCACATCCGCCCCGGCGGACACGGTATGCACATAAGAATACAGAAATACAAATAACTGTAAGAATATGGGTTCAAAATTAAAGGCTTAAGTTACTACCTCATGAACGCTCTGTATTCCCACACCTGTATTCCTATGTGCCTACCGTGTCCGCCGGGGCGGATGTGCCTATGTGGTAATATTATATTTCCACACTTATATGCTACGCTGGCTGTGATCCGGAAAAAGTGTACACTAAAACCATCTTGTTCGTATTTTACCTTTTACTTTTAAACAATTGATTTCAAAAGAAACCATACAGGAAATTACAAGCCGCATCCAGATTATAGATGTGGTAAGTGAATTTGTAAAGTTGAAGAAACGAGGCGCCAATTACCTGGGTGTATGTCCGTTTCACAATGAAAAAACTCCCTCATTCACCGTAAGCCCCAGTAAGGAAATTTACAAATGCTTTGGTTGCGGTAAAAGCGGCAACGCTATCAGCTTTATTATGGAGCATGAGAAGCTGAGCTATGTGGAGGCGATGAAATGGCTGGCCAATAAATACGGCGTAGCAGTAGAAGAAACCGAGGCTAGCCCGGAGTATAAATTACAACAACAAACCGCAGATAGCCTGTTTATTGTAAACCAGTTTGCACAACAGTTTTTTACAAAGCAATTACTGGAAACCGAAGAAGGTAAATCGGCAGCATTAAGTTATCTGAAAGAGAAAAGAGGATTTACAGATGAGGTGATTACAAAGTTTCAGCTGGGTTACAGCCCGGAAGGGAATGATGTATTTTATAAAACAGCCATCGCTGCCCAATATAATCCGGAAATCCTAAGACTAAGCGGCCTGGTTAATGAACGGGATGGCCGCTGGTGGGACAATTACCGGGGCCGCATCATCTTCCCGGTGCATAACCATACCGGTAAAGTAATTGGATTTGGCGCCAGAATTATTAAGAGCAACGATAAAGCACCCAAGTATATTAATACGCCGGAAAATGAACTGTATGTAAAACACAAAATCCTGTATGGTATCTACTTTGCCCGGCAGGAAATGGATAAAAGGGATGAGTGCCTGCTGGTAGAAGGTTACACCGACGTCATCAGTCTGCACCAGGCCGGTGTGGAAAATGTGGTTGCCAGCGGCGGTACGTCTCTTACGCAGGATCAGTTGCGGCTGGTGCACCGCTACACGAATAACCTGACCATCATTTACGATGGCGATGCAGCCGGTATTAAAGCTGCAGTACGTGGTTTGGATATGGCACTGGAAGAAGGCCTCACCGTGCAATTGGTATTGCTTCCCGATAAAGAAGACCCGGATAGTTATGTACAAAAAGTAGGGAAAGAAGCTTTCAATGAATTCATCAAGACAAATAAAAAGGATTTCCTGCTGTTCAGGCTGGAACTTTCGCTGCAGGATGCGCAGGGCGATAGCCGAAAACGTAGCGAACTGGTCAACAGCATTGCTGAAAGTATTTCCAGGATCAATAAGGCGGAAGATTTTACGCGGCAGCAGGATTACATTAAACAATCGGCAGCACTGTTACAGGTTGATGAAGCCGGGCTAACCAATCTTGTCAATAATTTCATCCGGGAACACCTAGGGAAAACAGACCGTAAACTTTTTGACAATAACGAAGAATCAACGCCTCAAGCCCCGTTTGATGCCGGCGATGAAGCCATTGATTTATTAGTAAGAAACGAATTACAGGAACGGGCATTAGTAAAATGCCTGCTGTTGTTTGGCTACCTGCCTTTTGATGAAAATATAAAGATTGCCGATTATGTGTTTGATGCCCTGCAATCCTTTGATTTTGATAATCAGTTATTAGAGAAAATAACCGAAACATACCGTAGCTGGTATGCTGCCGGGCTGGAACCCACGGAGAAATCCTTTGTATATCACGATGATAAAGAAATGAGTGCAATGGTCATTTCACTGATTGAATTTCCATATGAGTTAAGCCCGAACTGGGAAAAAAAATTTGAGGGAATGAAAGTGATAAAAGCTAATGCTGAAGCGGATGAAACTGCTGATAGTCTCAAATATTTTAAGCTGCGGAAAATAAAAGAAATGCTAATCGAAAACCAAAAAGAATTATCCGTATCAGCCGATATGCAGGAGCAGATACGATTGATAAATGTGCATAAAGAATTAAAAGACGTGGAGCGGGAAATTACCGGGCAACTGGGAACGGTTATTTTAAAATGACGCATGTTGCAACCCTTGAAAAGTTCTCAAATCTTTTCAAGGGTTTTGCCCGGGACGTTAGTAGTCAGGAATATCGTGTAGCAAAATAGGTTGTTGATTGAATTTGAGTTAGGATAATAACGGCTGTACGTAGTAAGTTTAAAATTTCCTTCAAACCTTTTTTAAAACGCTTTCTGAATAATCTATTATTTCAATGCTGAATAATCCTGTTCTTCTCAA
Source organism: Chitinophagaceae bacterium (assembly GCA_965246935.1). Lineage (GTDB taxonomy): Bacteria > Bacteroidota > Bacteroidia > Chitinophagales > Chitinophagaceae > JAZKFT01. Next base: position 6,447 of record CBDFGC010000037.1, read on the forward strand.
TATCCTTTAGTCTGGTAACAATATGCTTAGGCAACTCTTCATTATCCAATGAAAGATCAACAGATACAGGCAAATAATCTTTAGCCGCTACTCGTTCAAAAATTTCATACAAAGCGATCGGCTCTTCATTAAAACTAACACAAGTGCTTACAAAACCTAATTGAGTGATTTTATATTCAGGGTATTTTAGTTTAGCAACTACGTCTTTTATACGGGAAATAAAATGCCGCTGGCGGATATAGGTTGTACTATTCATGATGATAAAAATATAGTCAGCATAAGCAGTTATTTTTCCGTAATATTTGTGGTTGTCCTTTCCGCTGCGTTCTACCAAATATTCATCCCCTGCTTTATAAATTTCCATGGAAGAACGTCGTACTCTTTCTTCATTTCCTTTCTTGGAATGAAATGGTGCGTTGCGGTTATAGCAGTACCAGTGCCCCGTAAGGTTATTAAGCAATGTAGTATTCAAAAATGCCAGTGGCACGTTGATTTTCAGTTCATTAAAATGAAAGGCATCTTCTGCGCTGTTTATAAATTCTATATAGCTGTTATAACCTAAAGCACCGGCAATCCTATTCAGTTTGGAAAAACTTGGAATTCCAATGGAAGCCACCGGTGTTCTGTTTTTCCAGGGTTTTAATTTCTTTACTATAAGGTGTTCATAAAAGTAATGATCACCTAACGCTTCCTGAACAGGTTCTTTTGCTTTTTGCCCCTTCTGCTGCAACCGCTCTTTTATTTCTGCACTGATATGTAACCATTCTGTTTTCGAAACATCCTGCCATTTTATTTTTTTCAGAAACTGGAAAGAAAGAAAATTCATTAAACGTTCCAGATTTCCTAATTCTTCTTTTGTCATAATAATACGATTATAATACGAAAATAGAGTTAAACAATACAGTAACAATATTTCAGACGTTCCCGGCCGAATCATATTTGTTTCATGAAAACAAATAACATGAAAACAACAAAATCTACACAAGCCTGGTTACCAGGTGATACTAATTATCAACTCGATCCTTTATGGCAAAGACTGAGTGCGTGTACCTTGGACGACGCAGATGCCAGTTTCCCTTTTTCAGCAAAGCTGGCAAAAGAAAATAACTGGGATGAAGCATTTACGCTGGCAGCTATTGAAGAATATAAGCGCTTTGCATACCTCTGTTGCACCCTGCCACAGGGCGCCTCTCCGCCACCCGTAGTTGATAAGGTTTGGCACATGCACCTTAACTATACCATCAATTATTGGGAAGTTTTTTGCGAAACTGTTTTACAACGCAAACTCCATCATCATCCCTCTAAGGGAGGGCCTGTCGAAAATGAAAAACACCATCATTGGCTGGATGACACATTAAATAGCTACCGGAATGTTTTTAGTGAAGAACCGCCGGAACATATTTGGGATCCGGCTTTCCTGCCTGATTACAAAAGACCCTTTGCAAAACTTATAAAAGTATTAGCTGCAGTAATTGTACTTGGGGGATGCTTCCTGATTGGGGGCTGCGCTGGTGCACTGCCCGGGTTAGGAATAATCAGTTTCTTCCTTTTTATGGCAATACTCCCAAAAAGCGCATCCGGACATAAAAATGGCAATAGCGAAACTTCAGACGGTGGAAGCGGTTGCGGAAGTGGTTGTGGTGGTGGTTGTGGCGGAGGATGCGGTGGCGGTTGCGGAGGATGCGGTTCTTAATCAGTTAAATTAAAAAATATGAAACAAATCTATAATACAATAAAAGTGTCTGCCCTTGCTGTTACTTGCTTAGCAATTCCACTATTGTACATTTATCATACAATGAACGTGGTTAACCCCTTCCATCTTACCGGAAAACAGTTTTTGCATTTTTTTATTGTGCTGAGTTTTACATCGCTTACTGTAGCTGTTGCCTACCTGATGGTATTAAAAAGAAAAGCATCCGTAATTACGGACGCTACACATAAAGAAAACAGGCTGCAACCGGCTCACTGCATTGTATTAGTATTGATGATTGGCGCAATCAGGCTTGTACAGGGCATCATTAATGCAAAACCGGTAGGATTTCTTGTGATACTGTTATTTGCCAACCTGGTAATGCTACTTATCATCAGATCTTTAAACAAAGAAAAATAATTTACCAACAGATTATAGTATTTCAGAACAAAAAAGCAATTGAATAGTGCTTGCATCTTACTTTGTTTCCTCTGGTGCGATTAATAAAAACACATACTTATCACACCCGTACATAGCATCTGGTATCGGTATGACATTCATCTCATATAAATAAAAATGCTCCCAAAAAAAGAGAGCATTATAAATAGTTCAAAAGCAAAATTTATTTCGCTTGTTTTTTCGTAATCTTCGGGGCAAAAATGGCAATCATGCGTTTGCCTTCCAGTTTGGGCAGGCTTTCCAAAGCACCCACTTCTGCCAGGCGTTCCGCAAATTTCAGCAACAGCAACTGGCCACGGTCCTGAAACATGATGGCACGGCCTTTAAACTGAACATAGGCTTTTACCTTATCGCCTTCCTTTAAAAACTTTTCGGCGTGTTTGGCTTTAAAGTCAAAATCATGATCGTCCGTTCCTGGTGTAAAACGGATTTCCTTTACTTCGCTTTGCTTGGAGTTGGCTTTCATTTCCTTCTCCTTTCGTTTTTTCTCGTATAAAAATTTCTTATAGTCTATTACTTTACAAACCGGTGGGTCGGCCTGCGGGCTAATTTCAACCAGGTCAAGTTCCTGTGCCTGGGCTATTTTGAGTGCTTCCTGGGTTGGATAAACACCCACGGTTACGTTGTCGCCTACCAACCGTATCTGTGGTACGCGTATCCGGTCGTTGATGCGGTGTTCGGGTTCGGGTTGCCGGTTAAAGCGGGGGTTAAAATTTCTGGGTCTTGGTGGAAATGCCATTAATTAATTTTAGGTGAAACAAATATGAGATTTTCTAACCACATAGTAACATAGTATACATATAGAATTTAGTGAGAAAACTGAACTTTTGTGGTAGAAATCTTTATTGATTTTAGGTTATTTGATTTTTACTTATTTATAAAAAGTTTAAAAATAGTTATCAGAACGCCAATCATTCCAACACCTGTACCTATCGTCCACATAATGATTGCATTGAATCTTCGCTCCAGAGTAGCCTGCATTTCAAGGATTTTTTGCTCTAACCTATAGATATCTTCTTTAGTTGACAAGCTGTTTTTTTCTTTCTCAAACTTGTTATCTATAATCGTTTCTATTTCCTCAACAACTGCTTTTGCATCATTACTCTTGAAATGCTTCTGTAAAATATCATAAATTTTGAACGATTGGGTTGCCGTCATACGGTAAAAATAGTTTTTTTATGCAAATGCCCTTTTACTTCTTACCTCTTCCTGTACGACGGCTAAAAACTCAGGCAGCGTTTGCGTTCCTGCATCACCTTTGCCCTGCCTGCGTACCGATACTTTGCTGTCTGCTACTTCTTTCTCGCCTATAATCAACATATAGGCCACTTTCGCCAGCTCGGCATCCCGTATCTTTTTACCCACCTTTTCGTTGCGGTCGTCTAGTTCCGTACGGACATCTTGTCGGTGAAGCTCCCGCTGCACTGCCAAAGCGTAGTCCATAAACTTATCGCTGATGGGCAGTATTTTTACCTGTACCGGCGCCAGCCAAAGCGGAAACTTTCCGGCACAATGTTCAGTAAGCACAGCAATAAACCGCTCCAAGCTTCCAAACGGTGCCCGGTGTATCATTACGGGCCGGTGCCTGGTATTATCCTCTCCAATATAAGTCAGGTCAAAACGTTCCGGCAGATTATAATCAACCTGGATGGTTCCCAACTGCCACTTGCGGCCAATGGCGTCCCGCACCATAAAGTCAAGCTTAGGGCCGTAAAACGCTGCTTCACCAAACACGGTTTCCGTTATTAAGCCTTTTGCTTCTGCTGCCTCAATAATGGCCGCTTCAGCAATTTCCCAATTTTCATCGCTGCCAATGTATTTACTCCGATCTTCCTGGTCACGTAATGAAATTTGTGCAGTAAAATCTTTGAAATCTAACGAAGCCAGCACATATAGCACCATGTCAATTACTTTCATAAATTCCTCTTTCACCTGCTCGGGCCGGCAAAAAAGGTGGGCATCGTCCTGGGTAAAACCACGTACACGGGTAAGGCCATGCAGTTCGCCATGTTGTTCGTATCGGTATACGGTGCCGAATTCGGCAAACCGAAGCGGCAAATCTTTATAGCTTCGGGGCTGTGTTCTATAAATTTCGCAGTGGTGCGGGCAGTTCATTGGTTTTAGGTAAAACTCTTCTCCCTCCTGCGGTGTTTTGATAGGCTGAAAACTATCGGCCCCGTACTTTTCATAGTGCCCGCTGGTAACGTATAAATTTTTATGGCCAATATGCGGGGTAATTACCGGCAGATAGCCCGTATCCAGCTGTGCCTTCTGCAAAAATTGCTGAAGGCGTTCCCGCAGCATGGCACCTTTAGGCAACCAAAGTGGCAGGCCCATACCTACTCTTTCGCTAAAGGCAAATAGCTCTAACTCTTTTCCTAACTTTCGATGGTCCCTTTTTTTAGCCTCTTCTAAGAACACCAGGTATTCATCCAACTCTTTCTGGTTCGGAAACGTGATACCGTAAATGCGGGTGAGCATTTTGTTTTTTTCATCGCCCCGCCAATAGGCGCCGGCAATGCTGGTGAGCTTGATGGCTTTTATGTAGCCTGTATCCGGCAGGTGCGGGCCACGGCACAAATCCGTGAAGGCGCCTTGCTTATAAAAAGTAATCTGGCCGTCCTCCAAGTTTTGCAGCAGGTCTAATTTATACGGGTCGGCCTTTTCAGTGAAATAGGCAATGGCGTCATTTTTGGCAACATGCGTTCTTTCGAACACCTCTTTTTGCCCGGCCAGTTCTTCCATTTTCAATTCTATTCTCCTCAAATCTTCTTCTGTAATCTGTTGACCACCTAAGTCTATATCATAATAAAAACCCCGCTCAATGGCAGGACCGATACCGAATTTTGTACCGGGGAAAATACTTTCCAATGCTTCCGCCATCAGGTGAGCACTACTATGCCAGAAGGTAGCTTTACCGCTATCATCCGTCCATTTTAAGAACTGGATATGGGTATTGTGCTCCAACGGCCGGGTAAGGTCCCAAACCTGGCCATTAACGGTAGCTGCTAAAATATTTTTGGCTAAACCTGTTGAAATAGATTTGGCAACATCCATACTGGTAGTGCCGGCTTCGTACTGCCGCTGTGCCCCATCCGGGAAAGTAACTGTGATCATGATTATTTAAGAAGTTATGAGAGAGAAATTATAAGATATGAGTGATGAGAGATGAAATATAAGTTATGAATTTTGAGCCATACCATCAAAATGATAATACCGAAAACCTTCTTAACGTGATTATGTTCATTAAAGCAGTCGTTATTCAGGAACCCATATCTTATCTCTCATATCTCATAACTTTCAGTTCATCTCTTATAACTCATATCTTCTTAGATATGGTTGGCGAAATTAACAAACTATTACGTGCCGTTAACAAGCCTGTCAACTGCCCCGTAGTAATTTTAGAAATTGTTTTTTAACGTAAAACAGTTATTTTGGAACCTGTTTTCCATGACCTGATCCTTGCTGATTTGTAAACGGATAACTACGGTTTAATTTTACCTATACATATATGAAACGTTTGATTGTTTTTTTGCTGTTTCCTTTTTTGAAGTCACCGGTGCAGGCGCAGAACCTGACCGGCGTATGGCGGGGCACATTTTATAACAGCCGTATGGATATAATATATGGCACCAATAATAAATACGAAATTCAGATTGATAATGCCGAAAGGGCTTTGAAAGGAGTGACGTATTCATATCAAAATACCACTTTCTACGGAAAAGCTTCCCTGATTGGTATGTGGACACCCATCACAAAAAACCTGATTTTTAAAGAAGAAAAGCTGCTGGAATACAAAATGAGTAATGGTGGAGATGAGGCTGATGTATCTATGTTTACCTGTTACCTGGAGTACCGTAAAGAAGGCGACAGGGAAATACTGGAAGGTAATTACACCAGCCAGAATTATAAAACCGGTGCGGATGGTGGTAGTGGAAAAATTTACCTGGAAAAAGTAACTACCTCGGACTTCAAAAAGGAAGATTTTATTATAAAAAAAGAAAAAGAAGAACAAAAACAGGTTGATACGCCACAGGTGAAAAAGCTGGTTATAAAACCCAACACAATCGCTAAAAGGCCGCTAAAAAAACCGGTTACAACTGCTAAAAGGCCGGCTACCAAACCCAACACGACCGCTAAAAGGCCGGTTACCAAACCGAATACAACCGCTAAAAATCCGGTGGCTAAACCTAAGCAGCAAGTAGCCATTGCCAAGCCGCCCGTAAAAAAACCGGTCCCAACTGTAAAGCCAAAGCCGGATGTAGTTAAAATAACGCCGAATCCAAAGCTTGAGACACCTAAAAACGATGTGAAGCCAGATATAGTTAAGACAGATCCGCCAAAAAGACTACTGGTAAAACCAGTAGAACTGCCACCTGTTTTAAAAGAACGGCAGAATGACCTGGTACGCACCATCCTTACGTCGGCTAACGAAATTGAAGTAAACCTGTATGACAATGGCGAAATTGATGGCGATACCATCAGCGTATTTTTAAATGGCAGGCTGATTGCTTCCCACAAAGGCTTATCTACCAAACCAATTACGTTAAAAATAAAAATAGACGAAGAAAATCCGGACCAGGAAATAACGATGGTGGCTGAAAACCTGGGTTCTATTCCGCCCAATACGGCGTTGATGATTGTAAATGCCGGCGACAAACGCTACGACCTCCGTATATCTTCTTCCAATCAAAATAACGCTGTTGTGAAGTTTAGATACCAGTCGCCGGGTGGCGCCGGTAAATAAAATGATCGCTTTTGAACAATTCATTTTTGCAATACGGCAGCTTATCTTATTTTGAGGCGAAATAGTAGTAATGCAATCCGGGAAAAAAAATTATAAAAGCCAGTTGCTGTTTTCACAGCGCTGGTTTTTTGCGATAGGAGGTATGGTCATTTTATTTATTGTCTGGTTTTTTACCGGCCTGCCCCTGCTCATTCCTGAAATTATTGTTGCCTCTTTTGCTTTGATTGTGCTGGCCGATCTGGTATTTCTTTTTCTTTCCGGTAATCCACCTGCCGCAAAACGTATTATGCCGGAGCGGTTTGGCAATGGTGATTGGACTACCATCTTTATCGATATAACCAATGGGTTTGGTTTTCCGGTCCATGTATCCGTTATTGATGAGTTACCTGTTCAGTTTCAATTGCGCAACCAACGGTTTGAAACGAAAATGAAAGGCAGGGGCAATGCTACCATACAATATAAGCTGAGGCCTGTGGAGCGTGGCGAATATGAGTTTGGGAAAATTATTTTGCTCATCCGTAGCGGCCTGGGGATTTTAATAAAAAAAATAGCGGTTGGTGATAATGCAACAGTTGCTGTTTACCCGTCATTCAACCAAATGCGTAAATATGAACTGCTTGCCCGTACAGCAGAAAACAACGAATTTGGCAGCAAGCGTGTACGCAAAGTTGGCAGCAGTATGGAGTTTGAACAGATTAAAGAGTATGTGAGCGGCGATGATATCCGCACCATTAACTGGAAGGCAACCGCCCGGCGCAGTGGCCTGATGGTAAACCACTATACCGATGAACGCAGCCAGCAGGTATTTTGCCTGGTTGATAAAGGCAGACTCATGAAAATGCCTTTTGAACAACTGACGCTGCTGGATTATGCCATTAATGCAACACTGGTATTAAGCAAGGTTTGCCTGAACAAGCAAGACCGCATTGGGCTGATGACCTTTTCCAACAAATTCGGAAGCCTGTTGGCGGCTGACCGCAAGCCTATACAAATGGAGAATATTTTGCAGGCTTTGTACCGGCAGCAAACCCAGTTTCTGGAAAGTGATTTTGAAAAACTATATATGCAGGTACGCAGCCATGTAAAGCAGCGCAGCCTGCTGGTGCTATTCACTAACTTCGAATCGGTAAGCGGCCTGAAACGACAGTTGCCTTATTTGAAAAAAATGTCAAGCCACCACCTGCTGTTAGTCATCTTTTTTGAAAATACCGAACTGAAAGAAATAAGTGAACGGGTGGTGAATGATATTGAAAGCCTGTACACAAAAACGATCTCTGAAAAGTTTGGCTTTGAAAAAAGAATGATTGTAAAAGAGTTAGCGAATAATGGCATACTGAGCATTTTAACGACACCGCAGCAGCTTACCATCAACGCCGTAAATAAATACTTGGAAATAAAGGCAAGGCAGGCGATTTGAGATTTTAGCTTTTGGTTTTGTGAATGCTAATTTTCTATTGGTTCATTTTAATGCACCATCACTTATTCAATCCAAAAAATTTCTGTTATGCCAACTGCTGAACAAGCCCTACAACAGGAAAATCTTTATTTAAAACAGGAAAATATCGGGGGCATATCCTGCATCATTGGATATATTAAAAAATTTAAATGGAGCTGGTTTGCTACCCAGCTAAATACCTTTATCATAATCGGCGAAACAAGCAATACCATTGATAAAACGGCCATCGAAAATTTTTCAACCGCCTGCTTAAAATATGCACTTCAAAATCACCAGGGCTGGCCAAGGGGACTACAATCCGGCATTGGTTCGATAGCAGTATTGAAAGGTAGTAATGTAACTGCTGATGCGGTGCTATTTTGCGAGAAACCAACCAAAAAACACTGGTCGGCTTTTGAGATACCGGTGATTTATGATGAGAGCAGGCGAAAAGCTGTTCGCTATATTAAAACACCCATCTGGGGTAAAATTTATTTTGGCTTTTTTACAAAGCTAATTGATTCGATTACCGGTAAATTATAATGTAACGAATGCCGGTTTGAAAACAGGTATTGTCGGTAGGGACAACAAAAACCGGTCGGTACCGCAGGTCAAACCGTATATATGCTGTAAGGGCGCAGTTTGCCATGTGGTACCGACCGATGCGGAACCTATGCAGGCTGTAGCACTTCTGTAAATATGCCTGCCACATGATTTATTCTTTCCCGGAATGCCTGAAGCAGATTTTGCTCCTGTTGAATAAAACTGTTATCACCAAGTTTGCCCATTACTTTATTCATTTCTTCCAGGTTGTCGTACACCATGGTACGGAAAGGATTGTTGTAATCTTTTGCCCGGCTATCGCTGATGTTTTTTACCATCCACTCCTTTGTAGCAACAGCCTGCTGTAATAAATCAATCCATTCTTCTCTGCTCACACTTTTCGAAGTTTTTCCCGTCATTTCTTCCAGGCATGAAAAGGCATGTAACAACTTATCCTTTTCATACCCGCTTCCCTGTGCTGAATAAAATTGGTGCACTTCATCCCAGCCGGAAATATGCCCGTCTGTAATGCCGGAAATAAACTCCTGTACGGTTTTTTTCGGCATTAACTGGCCACCTACATTTATCCATGGCAGGCGTTCGCAGGTATCCGGCAGCCCTTCATAGAATTCATCGTACGCCGTTATATTTTCTTTTTCCATCCATTTTATAATACTGGTAACTACATAAAATACAATCAGTTCCCGGAATAAATGGTAGGCTTCCAGCGGTTTTACAATTACTGCTTTTCGTTTCGTGTTTTCAAATCCACGGGCCAGTACTTCCAAATTCTTGAACGTCGTGTCCCGACTCATTAATTGCTGCCGGCCTACAGCTATTTCATCGTCGCCATTTGAAGAAAAATAGCCCGGTTGTTTTTGAAATGCCGTGCCTGTAAACTGTTCCAATAATGCCAATGATTCGAATATTTCATTAACCGTATCCGGCGCCAGAAATTCATATTCAATAGCCTGTATTTTATTGACCCGTTTATCCCGGTCGATATATTTCCAGGTGTTGCGGGAAAGGGCGTACATGTTATACATAAACCAGTAACCTGGCATTATAATTAACTGGTCTCGTGCCACATCATTGCTAACCAGGGAAAATGGAATCGGGATATGTAGTTCAGCCGGGAAATCGCCTTTTGCCAGAATAGTATAACTCGCAAACTTGGAATTGTGTCGCAGGCTTACGCATAGCCCCGGCCAAAAGCCCCGGCCTGCAATTAATTCACCATCCGGGCTGCGGCTGTTGTGGTTGCTGCCAATAGTGGCGCCGGCAGCAATATTACTTTGGCCCATAATTAATGCCGCACACAAAAAAGAATTATTGTGGTGTTGCTCATGTCCGGGAAAAATAAGGGAGTTCAATACCTCGCAACAGGAGATGGTGGCATTGCTACCCAAATAAGAATTAATAAGCCTTGCGCCGTACTTCAACTGGCTTTGATCGGCCATTACAAAACGCACAGCCTTTACGCCATAAAATATACGGCAGCCAAAGCCAATGATACCATTGACGATTTCGCAACCTTCACCTACCTGGCTTTTCGCTTTGGCCGATGAATTAATGGTTACATTTTTAATTTTATTTGCGCCCTTCAAATATGCGTCGGAACCAATATGAACATCTTTAATAATCTTGCAATTTTTTATGACGGTGCGGGTGCCAATCGTACCGTAATAGCCACGCCGCCGGTCATTTAATTGCTCGGTAAACTGCCGGAACCGTTCCATCAGTTCACTATTATCCCGGTATTTGCTCCAAAGCCAGGCATCACCAGGCAGCATACCATTAAATGGCAGTACGCTGCGGCCTGCATTTTCATTACATAATTCAAGGCGAATGCGAACGCTTTCCGGTTCGCCTTCTTTTACAATACCATTTCCAAACTTGGCGTACGGAGTGGTGAGCAGCTCACTTACATTCATAATAATTACTTCATCCTCAATAATGTAATGGCTGATATAAGTGACGTTATCAATGGCAACATTGTCACCAAAATCGCAACTAATAATCAGGCTATTGTATAAACCCACCGGCACTTTCAATTCGCTGAATTCCAGCAGGCAGGGTTCTAATTTTCCGATACGTACCAGCCCATAAAATTTACAGTTTTGTATTAGTTCCGGGTTGAATATTTCATTTACCAAAATATTGTTCCAGTTGTCGCTTGAATTACGGTTCCCGATCAGGATGACCAATTCATCCGGGGTAAGGTTGCGGTAGTTTCTTTCCCTGGTAGCTTGCTGGTTTCGCAGGTAATACTCATCCTTTCCTTCCGGTAAAAACTCCGGTTTTATAAAATTGTGACCTAAGGTGTGCAGCGGGCTTTTTATGATATGATTCATATTGCAATCGAAGAATAAAAAACAAACAATTTTATTTGTATGAATACTTTATGACTGATTAGTTACATCCGGTAAGCAGGTGTTTGTAAATATAAGATGACAGCACTAATTGAATAAGTTAAGTGGTTATGGGATGGCCAGACCGAAACTTACATAACCACCAGGCAGAAAGCCGGTTTTGAAAAAACCCGGTGAAATACCTATCCTGAACATATTTTTATGGCCGTAGTGTTTGTAACCTAAGTTCATACTTGCGTAATATGTTTTGATTGGATAGTCGGGATAAAATAATACAACGCCTCTCTGGTCGTCACTAGATTCATCTACTGTCAAATAAGATAAGTCAATACCGAGCTCAAAATAATTGTTCTTTTTTCCAATTAAATAATATCCGCCACCACCTGCTGAAAAAATACTAAGATAATTTGCGGGGTTTCCACCAAAACCAATGCGAAAGCCATAATTCTTACTCTGAAATTTATGGTCAAAAGTCAGGTTATATATAAATCCTGTTTTGCCAAGCTCAAATGAAAAGGCATCATATTTTACTTTATCTGATGTTTGTGCTTTGCAAACTGTTAAACAAAAAGATAAAAATAAAACAGGGGTTGTTATATGAAGTTTCATGAAAAATAAATCACTTTAAGGGCAGGTTTCAGGCATCAGTATGTTTAAATATACTACAATAAAATTTTATACGTTGGCATAATGGCATCTATTCCACCGTTACACTTTTTGCCAGGTTGCGGGGCATATCCACATTATATCCTTTCGCAGTGCCAATATAATAGCTAAGCAATTGCATCGGAATAACGCTGAGCATTGGCCCAAACATTTCATCGGCATCCGGAACACACATTACGTCGTCTGCCATACCAGGGATAATAGTATCACCGGCAGTTACCACGCAAATCACTTTTCCTTTACGTGCCTTTATTTCCTGAACGTTGCTTACAATTTTTTCGTAAAAGGCATCTTTGGTAGCCACAAACACCACTGGCAATTCCTCGGTAACCAATGCAATTGGCCCGTGTTTCATTTCGGCAGCAGGGTAGCCTTCTGCATGGATGTAGGAAATCTCTTTTAGTTTTAATGCACCCTCTAACGCTACCGGAAAATTATAACCGCGGCCCAGGTACAAAAAATCGTGTGCATCCCGGTATTTTACTGCAATGGATTGGATGGCTGATGTATCTTTAAGTATCTCTTTTACTTTGTCCGGAATGGCTTCCAGGTCCTTCAGCAAGGTGTGGTAATGTTCTTTGTCGAGTGTATTTTTCTCAAACCCAATTTTTAATGCGATCATGGCCAGCACAGCCAACTGCCCGGTAAAAGCTTTGGTAGAGGCAACCCCTATTTCGGGGCCGGCATGGGTATAAGCACCGGCATGGCTAAGGCGGGCAATACTGCTACCTACCGCATTTACAACACCAAAAATAAAAGCCCCCTTGTTTTTGGCATTTTCCAATGCCACCAGCGTATCTGCCGTTTCGCCGCTTTGCGAGATTGCAATAATTACATCTCCCTTGTTAATGACAGGATTCCGGTACCTGAATTCAGAGGCATATTCTACCTCTACCGGTATGCGGCACAGGTTCTCAATCCAATATTCTGCTATCAGCCCGGCGTGCCAACTGGTGCCACAGGCTACAATAATAATACGGCGGGCCTCCATTAATATGGCAAGGTTATCTTCCACGCCGCTCATGCTAATGGTTCCGGTACCGGCGTGAAGTCGACCCCGCAGGCAATCGAAAATAGTACTGGGCTGCTCAAAAATTTCCTTTAGCATAAAATGGTCATAGCCTCCTTTCTCAATTTTGGCTAATTCCATATCCAGTTTCTGAATAAAAGGTGTTTCCTTTTCGTTGCCCAGATTTTTCAGTATCAGCGTATCAGGTTTTACAATGGCAATCTGGTAATCATTTACGTACACTACTTCCCGTGTATATTCAATAATGGGGGTAGCATCGGATGCTAAAAAATGCTCATCGCGGTTTTTACCAATGCCAATTACCAGCGGCGAACCCTTACGGGCTGCAATAATGGTTTCAGGATCATCCCGATCAATCAGCAGAATGCAGTAAGCGCCGACAATCCGTTTTAAGGCAATCCGTACTGCCTCCTCCAATGTACCACTGATGTTTTTTTGAATATCCTCGATAAAATTCAGTAACACTTCTGTATCCGTATCGCTGGTAAACGTATATCCTTTGTTAACCAGTTCTGCTTTAATGAGTGCATAATTTTCAATAATTCCGTTGTGGATCATGGCCAGCTTATGGCTGTTGGATGAATGCGGATGTGCATTCCGGTCGCTGGGTTCGCCGTGGGTAGCCCAGCGGGTATGGCCGATGCCGATATGCCCATGTACATCTTTACCAACCAGACTTTCTTCCAATTCGGCCACTTTCCCCTTTTTCTTATACACTTTCAGGCCATTGTCCAGCAGCGCAACGCCGGCGCTGTCGTAGCCACGGTATTCCAGTCTTTTCAGTCCTTTTAAAATAATGGGGTATGCTTCCCTGGGGCCAGTGTAGCCAACAATTCCACACATAATAAAAATAAGTTTGAACGAAATTCTGGTCGCAATATAAACACCCCACGTGAAGTATGGGAAGGTTTAAGAGTCTGTTGCAGGTTGCATTATAAACGGCAGGTCATTTATGCCTTATGGTTAGATAGCAGAAATCATTACATGACGGTATTACAGGAAATGTTTCCTGACTTTACACGTTTTGATATCCGGACGGCGAACCCTTTACATTCGGCTTATGAAAACTGCATCGCTACTGTTATTATTACTGATAGCCGGTTGGGCTTTCGCTCAAAATAATGTCGTGGACACCAGGCAGTTCGGTGTAAAAGCAGATTTTCAACGAATCCATGTTTCACTTCAAAACAATATAGTAACTGCTGTTTCTTACACTTTCACAGCCAATGACGTAGGGAAAGTATTGGTAATAAAAAAAGCCCGCAGCTATCCGGCATACAGCAATCTGCCATTGAGCTTGAATGCGATGATTAAATCTGTAAAAAATGGTACGGCTATTATCGAAAGCCCTCATTTGCAGCAGGTTGTGAATGTTACCAATGCCGAAGCGTACCTGGCTACCAATAATTATGAAGCTTTTCGGGCTGCATTGGCCTACTGCGCTGCGAATGGTAAAAATAAACTACTGCTTTCTTACATCGGAACGGCCTATATAACGCCCCTGTTTTCAAAACGGGTTGAAACCGGCGGCCGTACAGATGCCGGAACCAGATGTCTTTTTTCCATCAATGGCAACCTGGAAATTGCCGGAATCAGCAAAAGCCAAACCCGCCTTAAATTCGGCGGGGAGGATCTGGTCTATATCAACCCGGCAGATGAGTTATTATATGACTTGTTTTACCTGAACACACCGGCAGGCACATTGGGTGTTGAAAGCAAAACATTCCGCAACTTTACTATTGAAGGCGCCGACCGGGCCGGAACGGCTATTGCCTGCGACAATGTAACCTTCCGAACCAGTTATGCAGATAATGAGGTGCAGCACGTTCTTTTTGACAATGTTGATATTATTGCTAACGGAGGACTCGATGTAGGGTTTACCACCTCCCGAGGCGGACAATGGAATGCAAACGGAACCGTGAAAAGTTTTTGTGAGTATGCCGTTCGTAATTGTAACTGGAAAGTATATAATCCGCTTACCGTATTTGCACAGGTGCCGGAAAGTGTGTCAAACGCAATTAATGGCGCCAAAAAGGTATTGGTTGAAAACACCGTTTTTGATGGGGGTGGTACGCCTAACATGCGCCGGTTTTTAAACTCTGCATCTACAAACGGAAATACGCTGACCATTAATAGCCCGGGCTTTTCGTTTTATGATTACAACAGTTATATACCGGAAAAATATCGCAAACCGGTGGTTACGCTGGAAGAAGCCATAGAAACAACGGTGAAAAAAGTTGTGGTTGATGTTGGCGTAAACCGGGATGTGGAATTAAATGCAGCAATGCCGGTATTGCAGTCTTCGGCCGATGTGTATGTATATGACAAAAACGGAAACGAAACAGCCCTTTTACAGGCCGCCCGTTCCACCAGCGATCATACCATCAGGATGATTACCGAAAAAAGCGGTACACTTTTTCAACCGGGCAACCGCATACGGGTGGTATTCAGAAAACTGCAGTGCCAGGTAACAGAAATCAGGTCGCCAACAACAGCCGCCATCAACTGGATAAGAGGAGGGCAACAAACAGTAGAAAATGTAACGGCGATTGTGAATGATGATGGCCGTATTGCCGAAGGGCATACCATGTATATTCATCCCAATGTTAGCTGCCGTTTCAAAAACCTGACTATTAAAAATTCGTTGAAGCTGGCATTGCATCATTATTCCGGCAGCGGAGTAAGGGGCAATCGGTTATATTTTGAATTGGATAATGTTGTATTGACTCCGACGAGTACTTACCCTTTGGAAAGAGGTCTCAACTGGACAGCTCCTTTTGAGTTTAGCATGGAGAACTGTGTACCACTATTGCCAATTATTATTAAAAATAGTAGCATCGGCTTTTACCAGACAGGCGCTATTGTACAAGTGAGCCATACCAAACTAATGGGCGGACAATGCGGTGGCGGCAGTTTTGATGCATGTACTGGCAGTATTGATATTTGGGGAACCTATCCTACGGTAATTACGAATTGCAAACTGGAAGGCTACAACAAATTGCGCCCTAATCAGCCTAACGTATTAAATGCCATCATCAGTAATTCCAGTTTTGGCTGGTTAGCAGTTGGTGATGTACATTCGCTCACGATCAGCAATAGCAGGATTGAACATTTTCTCACGACTCCGGTAATGAATCAGCGCATTAAATTAGACCGGGTAACGATTGTGAATAAAGAGTAAACCGGATAATCGATTTTTAACCCTTTCTGATTTTCCTCAAGAGAGCTACAAGGGCAGAAGGTCTTACAAACTATTAAGCAAGCCTTTTTAGTTCAGTTGGCAGAGCATCCCGATTTGCATCGGGAGAGTTGCCGGGGCAGAAGTTCTTACAGACTATTAAGCAAGCCTTTTTAGCTCAGTTGGCAGAGCATCCCGATTTGCATCGGGAGAGTTGCCGGGGCAGAAGTTCTTACAGACTATTAAGCAAGCCTTTTTAGTTCAGTTGGCAGAGCATCCCGATTTGCATCGGGAGAGTTGCCGGGGCAGAAGTTCTTACAAACTATTAAGCAAGCCTTTTTAGCTCAGTTGGCAGAGCATTTCATTCGTAATGAAAGGGTCGCCGGTTCGACTCCGGCAAAAGGCTCCATAATAAATAGTGTTTGTCGGAAAACAATAGAACCCAATGCAGTAAAAGGTTCTAAGCTATAAGTGTTGCCGAATATTATGCACAGTATGTGAACAGGGTTGAGTTTGGGATAATACTTGCGGCATTATTGGTTAATAAATCAGTGAAAAATGCGGTATCATTTTGAACAGCAAACCACCCTGGGCATCACCCCCATCAGCGAAGTGAAATTTCCGTTGCGCAGCCGGGATGAACTGCCACCCGTATTAAAGGCACTACAGCACATTTTTGTTAGCCCTGGCTTAAACGAAAAAGTGTTTGCCTTACTTGAGAAAAAAGTAGTAGCAGGTAAAAAGAAAACGGGGCGCAAGGGTATGGATTTATGGCACATACTTGTATTGGCAGTCATACGCCATACCCTGGATACGAACTGGGACAGGCTGGAAGATATGGCAAATTATCATAAACTGCTAAGGCAAATTTTAGGCGTGCACGTAGAGAAGTTCGGTATAGAGGAATTAGTGTTTGCCTACCAGACAATAGTGGACAACGTATCGCTGATAGATGAGGAACTGCTGCAACAGATTAATTTGATGGTGGTAGAAGAAGGGCACAACCTGCTTAAAAAAAAAGAAGAAGAAAGAAGCCTTCAGCTTAAAACCGACAGCTATGTTTTAGAAACCAATGTGCATTTCCCTACCGATCTTAATTTGCTGTGGGATAGTTTGCGCAAGGGGCTTGACATGGTTGAAAAGCTGATGAAAATAAGCCCTGCTGATGCGAGCCTGAAAGGCTGGCGGAAACTAAAGCAGCTTCACAGCACCACCAAGAGCCTTTTTCGCCAGGCATCCCAACAGGTCTTCCGTAGCAACGGTAAAAACGAAGTGCAAAAGACAAGGGCGGTTAAAACTTATTTGCAGCAATCCAACATGTTGCAGGAGCGTTTTGGTGAACTGATAGCTGCTCCACCTGTTAGCGGGGATGTGAAACGTATATTACTGTGTATAGTAGCCTTAAAGACGTATACGGATTATGCAAAGAAGTTTACTGATCAGATAGAGCGCAGGTTATTAAAAAAGGAAACCATCCCTGCCTCGGAGAAGGTATTTTCCATATTTGAGGAACATACAGAGTGGATAACAAAAGGCAAGCTGAATAAAAAAGTAGAACTGGGCCATTTGCTGCTCATTACCACCGACCAATACCAGTTGATCGTAGATTACAAAATAATGCAGGGAGAAAAAGATGCAGCCCAGGTAGCCCCGCTTACAAAAAGGATACAACACAACTATGGCGGCAAGAACATAAGTTCCCACAGTTTTGATAAGAGCTTTTACAGCCAGGCCAACCTGGATAGCTTGCAACAGGATTATACTTCGCAGGCCGTGCTGCCCAAAAGCGGCAGGCACAGCAAAGAAGTCAGGGAAAGAGAAAGCACAAAACCCTTTAAGCGATTGCGCCGGGCCCATTCGGCAGTGGAAAGCAACATCAATATGCTGGAACATCACGGGCTAAACCGTTGTGTGGACAAAGGGTTAGGAGGTTATAAAAGAAGTGTTGGGCTGAGTGTTTTAGCATACAACCTTCATATTATAGGCAACCATTTAATAGAAGAGCAAAAACGCAAAGAAGCAAAAAGCGTAGCGGATAAGCTACGCTATCTGAACAAAAAGCAGGCAGCCTAAAAAGAACACAGAAAACAGCCGCAAGGATAAACTTGCAGGACGAAGTGCGCCCGATGGCAACGGAAAACAAAGAAAAAGTACTTTTTGAGAGTAACGGCAGACGGTGGAGACAATCAATTACAAAAAACAACTATCAGCAAGCCGTAACCCAGCAACCTGATAGCCACTTTTTAGGCGTTTCCGGACATACACTAAATAGGACAAATAGTTTTTAGCTCGTTAACAGAGCATCCCGATTTGTATCGGGACGGTCGCCGGTTTAACTCCAGCAAAAGGCTCTTGGTTCTCATTGTATTTCAGCTATGCGGCGCCTCCAGGCTCCGCATCCTTATTTATAGCAAAGTCAATACTTACTTAGCTTTATTAAAAGCTTGCTCCAGGTCAGCAATCAAATAATCTGCATCTTCAAGTCCGATATATAGCCGCAGCATCCTGTGTTCAACAATCGTTGGATCAAATAATTCAGGTTCAATGCCTGCACAACGGGGAATAATCAGGCTCTCGTGGCCGCCCCAGCTTACAGCCATCAGGATGTGTTGCAATGCTTCGCAAAAGGTTTC
Source organism: Chitinophagaceae bacterium (assembly GCA_965246935.1). GTDB lineage: Bacteria > Bacteroidota > Bacteroidia > Chitinophagales > Chitinophagaceae > JAZKFT01. Next base: position 25,200 of record CBDFGC010000037.1, read on the forward strand.
GATCTGCGAAACATTGGTTGTTTTCATTACGAATGTAAATAACCCGCAGGCTCCACTCATTTGCTGCCTGGCCAGCTCTAATTGTGGAAAATCTTCGTCTAAAGGAAAAATGATCTGCTCAACTTTCGGATGCTTTTTTAACCAGGCAATTACCTGCACGACGGTTTCGCTGCTTCGCTGCAAACGCAAAGGCAGCGTACGTAGTCCCCGAATCAGCAGCCAAGCATTAAAAGGTTGTATACCGCTGCCGATGGTCATATATTCACTGTTGAAAATACGCTCTATCATTTCCCGGCTTCCGCTTAACACACCCGCCACTACATCGCTGTGCCCGCCGATGTATTTAGTGGCTGTTTGCATGCTTAGGTCAACTCCTACATCCAATGGCTTTTGATACAAAGGCGTACAGTAGCTATTGTCAATAACGGTAATGATCTTATTCTTTTTTGCTAATGCTGCAATGGCAGACAAATCCTGTAATTCATAGGTCCAGCTATTGGGTGATTCCAGGTAAAATAAAACTGTTCCGGGCCGCATTGCCGCCTCCCAGTTTTCAATCCTGGTTCCGTCGATATAGGTATGGCTCACACCAAATCTCACCAAGATTTTCTCAAACAGGCGTTGTGCCCAGGTGTACGGGCCACGGACGCTTACGATATGATCGCCGCTTTTTACCTGCGACAGCACGGCAACAGAAATGGCTGCTGCGCCACTGTTGAATACCAGGCAATCTTCTGCTCCGTCCAGCGCTGCCAGCTTTTTCCGCAAAATGTTTACGGTTGGGTTATTTCCCCGGCTGTACAGGCAGGCGTCAAATTCGTTCTCAAAGGCAGCTCTGAAATCTGCTACTTTCTGATAGGCAAAATTGCTCGTCTGCATAATAGGCGGAGCAATAGCATTAAAGTATTCGTCCCGGTTTTCACCAAGTTCATTTAGGATATAAGAAAGCATAGGGGCAATAATACAACGGAACAATAATATAACGGGTTGAAACCCGTTGCTACAAAATGAGCCGCCTCTACAAGGCTATGGGTTTGAAATACAATTTTTGGGTGTGAAAATGCAACTTATAGTGCCAGCCTGTCCCGTTGTTTGGGATAGGCACGATCCATTTTGTACCGCAGGGTTTTAACCCTGGGACCGCAGGCCCGCCCGGATAAACTTCGCCGCAACGTATCAGTTTTTATTTTGATGAGAATCTTTCCACTTCGTCCTCCCCGGCATCAAGCTGAAAGGCACTATCCGGCATTACCACCTTTACATTTCGGTAAAAAGCAAAATATAATCCTACAAACAACAATAACAAGCCGGTTCCTACCAATGCTGCATTCGTATTATTAACGATTACCGAATAAAGAACCACACAATAGGCTGCAATAAATAAAACACATAACACCGGGACTATTTTACGAACAGCGCCGGTTACATTTTTACTGCCCATATTCCGCCTGCGTAAAATGAGCAGTGCAGCGGCTGCTGTAATAAATCCGAGGCAATCCAGAAAAATGGAAAAGTCGAGAATGTCATTTACCCTTTTCCCAAAAAACGTAATGAGAATGGTAACAACAGCAAATACCGAAAGGCTTGGAATCAGTACGCCTGTTTTGGGATGTTGGTAAGAGAAGGGCTTTGGAAATACTTTATCGGCACTCATAGCAAACATTACCCGTGGATTGCTCATCAGCAACACATTTACATAGCCCAGCACACTTATAAACATACACACATCAAACACTTTTGCACCTTTTATTCCAAACCAGGCTTCACATAGCAGGGCACCGATAACGGTCGCATTTTTCATTTTATCGAAACCAATTACCTGCACATAGGTATAGCTAATGCTTAGGTAAAGGCAAAGTACCACCAGTATGCCAATGAATATGCCTTTTGGCAGCGTATTGCCAGCTTTTACCTCACCGCCAAAATTAATGGTTTGCTGATACCCGCCATAGGTAAATGAAACTGCTACCATACTGGCGATCAGGAGCTTAATGCTATTATTGCCATCATACACATTCAATACTCCTTTGTCGTATCCATGTGGTGCGACTGTATTACCCGAAAAAAGCGAAGAAATAAGTAATACAATCAAACCAATTTTAATAATCATCAGTACATTTTGTGCACCGCTGCTGGTGCGCAGGCCTAATAAATTAACGAGGTAAAACAAACCAACGGCTACAATTGAAATAGTTACATTGAACACATTATCACTGGGATGGCCAAATAGTAAGTCGCTCACATAATCGGCGCCAATGAGTGCCACCACCGCAAGCGATGCCGCATTGCTGATGAGGATGAGAATATTAATAGTAAAACCAACGGAAGGATGGTAGCAATAGGAGAACACTTTATAATAGGCCCCCACCACGGGTAGCCGGGTGCCAATTTCCGCAAACACCAATGCACCAAATAAAGCAATTACACCACCCACTATCCAGGCCGCATAGAAAATGGCCGGTGTACCTGCCTTTGCCGCAATACTGGCCGGTGTTTTGAATATGCCCATACCGATTACCAGGCTAATCACAATCATAGTGAGACTGAATAAACCCAGGCGTTGCCTGCTTACATGCATAAGCAAAGAATTTTAATAGCTACTTTGTTGAAAAATAGGAAATTGATAACTGCACTAAAAATAGGGCTTTGTTGTTGCCTGCCAATTTTTACCAGGGCGCAGGATACAACGGTAAACATTTTTACTTTAAAAGATACCCTAAAAGTATCCCGGTTCGTGAAGACACGAACCAGTGCGATGGAAACCGGAACGGCAGATTCATCATTAATGTACCTGTTCGTGTCTTCACGAACAGGATTTAATATAGGCGATACATTACAAAACGTAACCGTAAAAGCATTCGGCCAAAATCGCAGCTTATTGCAAACCCCTGCCGCTATTGCATTAATCAGCGCAGCCCAACTGGCACGGTTTGGCAATACATCGCTATTGCCTGCTATCAATACACAACCCGGCGTTAAAATGGAAGAACGCAGTCCTGGTAGTTACCGCCTTAATATAAGGGGTAGCAGTTTGCGGGCACCGTTTGGTGTACGCAATGTAAAAGTGTACCTGAACGATATGATTTTTACAGACCCCGGTGGCGGCACCTACCTGAACCAACTGAGCTTTTATAATATTTCATCCATAGAAATTATAAAAGGGCCGGCTGGCAGTATGTACGGCGCAGGAACCGGCGGCGCCTTATTACTACAAACCGAACCGGTATTATGGCAACCCGGTGCGGAAGCGAATTACACCACCGGCAGTTACCATTTGCAGCAAGTGCAGGCGAAAGCATTTTTAGGCGCTGCTGACCGGCAAAGTATTATCTCGTTTCAGCACCAAGCGTCGGATGGCTACCGGCAGCAATCGGCTATGCGGCGAAGTATGGCTGCTTATGAAAGCCGGTTGCATGTTTCAGAAAAACAAAAACTGACGGTGCTGGCGCTATATGGCGATTTGTATTACCAGACACCCGGTGGGCTTACACTGGCTCAATATAACGCAAACCCCAAAGCAGCACGGCCACGGATCGGCACGCAACCATCTGCGCAGGAAGCGCAGGCAGCTATTTACCAAAAAACATTTTTTATAGGTCTGGCTAACGAATACCATATAAATAAGAGCTGGCAAAATACCACATCTGTTTATGGGGCTTTTACCTGGTTTAATAATCCGGGAATCCGCGTGTATGAAAAAAGAACTGAGCCACATGCAGGAGCAAGAACCGTTTTTACCAACGACCTTATTTTAGGAAAAAGGACATTGCAACTGATCTACGGCTCCGAAATTCAGAAAGGCATTTTTACGGTAAAAACCTATCGCAACCGGGCCGGAAACCCTGATTCGCTGCAAACCGATGATGAAGTAAACAACTGGCAGTATAACGCTTTTGCACAGGCAGCTATTACGACGATTAGTGGCTGGACCCTATCAGCGGGCGCTAATTATAATAAGACTTTTATCGGCATCACCCGGCTGAGCCGCTACCCGTCAGTGCCGCAAAACCGAAGTTTTGGCAATGTCATTTCGCCCCGGTTAGCTATATTAAAATCATTTAAAAACATATCTGTGTATGGCGTGCTTTCGCAGGGCTTTTCGCCACCCACAACTTCAGAACTAATACCAGGCAATGGCAGCATCAACAGCACACTCAATGCGGAACGGGGCTGGAATTATGAAGTAGGAATGCGGGGAAATCTGCACAAATGGTATTACGATATAAACTTATACCGGTTCCGGTTGCAACAGGCTATTTCGCAGCGCAGAGATGCCAGTGGTAATGATTATTTTGTAAATACGGGTGGCACCAATCAACAGGGGATGGAAGCACTGGTTCGCTATGAGATGGTAAATAATAAATCGGGTTTTTTACATGAGTTACATGTTGCTGCTTCGTATGCGCTACAGGATTTTACGTACCGGAATTATAAAGTGATAGAAGCAGATTACACGGGCAACCTTTTACCAGGCAATGCAAAAAATTATGCTACCATCATGTTGGATGCTTCCTTATTGAAAGGCATATACCTGAATACGACTTACACGTATTCTGATAAGATTTATTTAAACGATGCCGGTTTGGAAACAGCCCCCGCTTATCAACTGTTATCTGCCCGTTTGGGTTGGAAAAAAATAGTAGCACATCATATATTTGATATCTATTGCGGTGCTGAAAATTTATTAAATACTAACTATAGTCTTGGTAACGATATTAATGCGGCTGCAGGCAGGTATTATAATGCCTCACCTGGCAGAAATTATTTTGTAGGAATTGGCTGGCGATGGAAGAAATAAAATTGTGGATATTTTGTACAACCTTGTTTTTGAGACGCCAGCATGACGTCTCTACGAAACCTGTATTTATCCCATTCTTATCCCATAATCCCATCTTATCACGGTTTAAGACAATCCCTGTATGTTTGCGGCCGGATTTGGTTCCTGTTCCGATAACAATCGGAATGGGATTAAAAGGGAAACCGGTGTAATTCCGGTGCTATCCCCGTAGCTGTAAAGGCCCGTGTAAGTAATAAACTGCTTACTAGTTTTGCTGATGTAAAAGCCACTGCCCCGGACAATCCGGTGTGGGAAGGCACACCGGCAGGGCCAAGCCAGAAGACCTGCCATCTCCTGTTATTAATCAACGAGCTTTCGGGTGAAAGGCCGGAGATGCAATCTGTTTGTGTGCACACAAGCTGCATTTCTATGCTGTATGCCCGGGGTTCATTTTGTAAAATGAAACCATTATATGAACAGAATTTTCGCATCGTTAATGATTAGCTTTTTTGTAGCAGGCAATTTATCTGCGCAAACGGATACCCTGCAGGGTGTGCCGGTAGAAACGGTAATTATTACGGCTAACAAAACGGAACAGAAACAAAGCCAGACCGGTAAAGTAGTTACTGTTATTACTTACGGGCAATTGCAAAAAAGTACCGGCAAAACAGTAGCGCAGGTACTAAACGAACAGGCAGGCATTACTATTGCCGGCGCCTATAATCCTACCGGCAGCGTACAAACAGTGTTCATGCGGGGCGCCTCTTATGGCCGTACACTGATACTATTGGATGGTGTTCCTATGAATGATCCGTCGGAACTTTCCAATAGCTACGATTTAAACCTAATATCTATTAATGACGTAGAACAAATTGAAGTTTGCCGCGGTGCGCAAAGCACTTTGTACGGCAGTGATGCCATTGCCGGGGTCGTTAATATCATCACCACTAAAAAAGACATTAATAAACCTTTTAATTTAAAAGCTACAGCAGCAGCCGGTAGTTTTATCACTTTTAAAGGTAACTTGCAGGTATATGGAAAGAAAGGTAAACTCACTTATACGGCACGATATGCACGGTTGAACACAGACGGCTTTTCTACAGCCTTTGACAGCACCGGCACTAAAGGTTTTGACAGAGATGGCTACACCGGAAATTTGGGCCATACTACGTTAAATTACCAGGCAACACCTCAACTCTTACTCCGGGCATTTGGCATGTATAGCCATTACAAAGCGGGCATAGATGCAAGCAGTTTTACAGATGATAAAGATTATACCATCAAAAATAATAATTTAAATGTTGGAGGTGGATTCCTGTTTAAGAATAATTCCGCTTCATTAACCGGTAATTTTCAGTATAGCGATATAAACCGGCTATATTTAAATGATAGCGGTTTTGTTTCCGGCTTTAACAAATATGAACGGAATGAATATTATGGCAAAACACAATTTGCCGAATTATATGCAACCATTCAATTAGGTAGCGGATTTAGTTTTTTGCAAGGAGCCGATTTTCGCCGCCATACAATGAATAATAATTATTTATCCATTAGCGCTTTCGGGCCTTACAAATCTACTTTCAAAGATACATCCCTGAGCCAGGCATCACTATATGGTTCGCTGTTGTACAACAGTATCAACAATAAACTGAACGCAGAATTAGGGGGTCGGCTAAATGTACATAGCCGCTATGGAAGCAATTATACCTACACTTTCAATCCATCCTATAATATCAGTAATCATTACCGGATTTTTGGCAGTATTTCCAGTGGATTTAAAGCACCAACGCTGTATCAATTGTACGCTGCGGGTGGCACCGGTAATCTAAAGTTGAATCCTGAAACATCTGTCAGTTATGAAGCGGGTATTCAAATGAATCATCTGCGGATCAGCCAGCGCCTGGTTGGTTTTTACCGAAAAGTTACCAATGGAATTGACTATGATTACAACAAGTTTACATACTTCAATTTCCCTAAACAAAAAGTAGGTGGCGTTGAATACGAAGCCAATTTTGAGGTTACCAAACACCTGGGTATAATAGCAAATTACACTTACTTATCCAGCAAGGAAACCACACAAAGCCGGATAAATTTTAAGGATACTACTTATAGCTATTTACTACGCCGCCCCAGGCACAATATAAACCTCACGATTGCTTACCAGGTAAATGGATTTTATATAAGCATTAATGGAAAATATGTAAGCAAACGTTATGATGTGGGCGGCTATAAAAAGTCGGATTTGCCACTGAGTGATTATACCATTTTAAATGTGTATGCAGAATATAAACTGAAGACACATTTACGTTTTTTTGCGAGCGCCATGAATTTATTAGATAAGAGAAATTATTTTGATATACGTGGCTACAATAACATGCCATTTACTTTTACTGTGGGAGTTACGCTTGATTTATAAAGTGAATGGTCAATGGTGAATGATCCATATTGAATACTAATCATTCAATAAATATATCCTTTCCTGTTTTATTTAGAAATAGTGATAAAAAGTTCGTTATGTTAATTATTATCATACAACTACCCATCAATACTGTTCTCATTCACCATTGACGATTTACGACTATCATTGCAACTGAATTCTTTCCAGATCTTTACGGGCAGGGCCGGTTAGCATTTCGCCGGAAACACTGAACCGGGCGCCGTGGCAGGGACAATCCCAGCTTTTTTCGGCCGTATTAAAACTAACCTGGCATTTGGCATGTGGACAGGTTGGGTTTAGCGCATGTACCTTGCCGCTTTCCTCTTTGTATAACGCTACCTGTTGCCCTTCGTATTTTACCAGGCGGCCTTCACCGGCGGATAGTTCCACCAATGAATGTATTTTATCAGCCGGTAAAAATTTGTCGATGTATTGGGCTACCACATCTGCATTTTCTTTTATAAAATTTACAAAACCGGCTACCGGCTTCATCCGGTCGGGGTTGAATAACTTTTTATAGGGGCTATTGCCCTTAACAATTATATCCGTTAGTGTAGCGGCTGCTACGTGGCTGTAGATCATCCCGTTGCCTCCATATCCGGTTGCACAATACACATTATCAGCATTACCAGGTAAATGCCCGATGTAAGGCAATCCATCCGCAGGCTCGTACCATTGTGACGACCATTTGTAGGCAACTGAGGTTACCGGGAAATACTTACGGGTAAAAGCTTCCAGTTGTAAAAAACAGGTTTCCGTATTTTCTTCATGCCCGGTTTTGTGATCTTCGCCACCTGCTATAAAATACTTCTCGCCAGCTATTTCCTGCGTACGGAAATAATGATAGGGATCGTATAAATCGTAAATAAAATCAGCCGGATAGTCTGCCTCTGAGGTTAGCTTTACTGCAATTACGTAACTGCGGTATGGCGCCGCCCGAAAATGGGTAAGATTAAGACCAGCGGGTAAATGTGTGGCATAAATAAAGTTGTGTGCCTGTAGCGGGCCGCGGCTGCTGGTAATCTGCAACGGATCTTCCTCTTTTACCTCACTGATACGGCAATTTTCCAGCAATATTCCTCCTGCCTTTTCAAATTCAGCAGCCAGTGCCCGAATATATTTAATGGGGTGAAAGCATGCCTGGCCGGACAGCGCAACTGCTTTTTCAAATGGTATGGATGCAGGTATGGTATCGGTATCCCTAATATCTACACCTACCTGTAACGTTGCCTTTTTTATATCGTCCAGTTCGCTTGTTTGTTTTTCGTCCTGCGAATAAATAAAAGCCTGGCACTGGCTGTAATCACATTCAATTTTATACGTCTCTATATTGGAATGGATTGAACTTAAGGCTTCTTTTGCCGATTGTGCTACCAGTTTTGCGTCCTCTTCTCCAAAATCTTTTATGATTTGCGCATACGTGGTATCCATAAACGTATTCAGATGCGCTGTTGTACCACCGGTAGTACCAAAACCAATATTGTGTGCTTCGGCAATCAGTACTTTCTTTCCCGCCTTTTGCAGTTGCAGGCCTGTTGTAATGCCCGTAATTCCTCCGCCGGCAATTACCACATCAAAAATAATATTGGGGAGTTCAGTTTGTTTTTCAGGGTAATCCGGAACGGTGCCTTGCCAAAGGCTTACCAGTGAGCCATCTCTTTTCATAATGGAAGTTTTAAGGCTTGTTTTAAAAACAATGCCAGAGTCCTTACCGTCCTTTCTCTTTTCCGGTTCATTTTTATACCATACCGGATAGCGATGTGCAATAACTATTTTTGCCTCTATGAAATGGAACCTCAATGAAATACTAACTGTAACTTTTACCCTGTTTGCAGTAATCGACATTATAGGTTCCATCCCACTGCTTATTTCCCTGAAATCGAAAATGGGTATGATAAGGGAACTTAGAGCAACACTGATTTCCGGTGCATTGATGGTATTATTCTTATTTTTTGGCAGAAACTTTCTGTCTTTGTTAGGAGTCGGCATTCATGAATTTGCGGTGGGCGGCTCTATCGTTATTTTTCTCCTGGGCCTGGAAATGGTATTAGGCCACGATTTTTTTAAAAGTGATCCCAATGCCAGCAGTGGCACGGTTGTTCCGGTGGCTTTTCCAATTATTGCCGGAAGTGGTACGCTTACAACCGTCATGAGTTTAAAATCTAACTACGATCAGTATGTGATCTTAATCAGTATTCTTCTAAACCTGATTAGTATTTACCTGGTGCTTCGGTCATTAAAATGGATTGAAAAATTACTGGGTGAAGCTGGCCTGACAGCAGTACGTAAGTTTTTTGGGGTGATCCTGCTGGCTATTGCCATAAAAATATTCAGCACTAACCTGGCTCTTTTTGGGAAATAAGGATGGTTTGCTGCACATTTGCAGCCCGGAAGATAAATTTGACAATTTGAAAATGGCTCAATTGCTCAATGAATACAAAATAGCAATAGCGAATAGGACAAGGCGAGTCGAAAAATGCAACAACGAATCATAAGCTGATATTAATTGTCAATTATTAATTATTAACCGCTACGGCCTCGTAGTACAATGGATAGTATAAGGGTCTCCGAAGCCCTGGATTCAGGTTCGATTCCTGACGAGGCCACAAACTGGATTGATAAACAACTACTTATAAGTATTGTAGTATTTTGAACAGTACTTTTGTCAAAGATTATTTTTTAAAGCTAAGACTTGATTACATTTAAAAAGCCGGGGAATTGCGCCCTGGCTTTTTAAATGTAACTAATATATTGTGCCGGTACGCAAAATTCCCTGTTTAACCGGTTATATATAAATTAGATTTTTTTACCCCTTTAATTAAAACAAATGGCAATTGACAGAATAAAAATTTTTTCGAACAGCACACCTGCTTCCGTAGAACAGGATGTCAATAATTTTCTTGCCCAGTTTCAAGGGCAGGTATGTAATGTATCATTTACGGCTGAACGTGATATTTCTGTGCACAATGTAATGGTGCATTTCAGGGAAAAACAGAAGCAGGAACCAGAAGATGAATTAACAGAGGAAGATAGGATCAGCAACGGAGAAACATTGGAAAGGGCGCTGGGCCTTTAAGCGTTAATCCACAGTATGTAGTTAACCATTTTGCATCCAGTTAAATTTTTGTTCCCAGCCTGGGCCAGGAAAAACCCTGTGGAACCTACGGGCACAACCTGCTGAAAATAGCTGCCGGCTTACAAGCCAATTATTTACAAAAAAAATTCTTGCTATTTTACTAAAAATTCTTATCGGCTTTAATACTGGATTCTAAAAATTTCGTATAGTTGCATTTCACTTATTTGCTACTGCCCATTGCAGATGCAAATGAGTTCTTTAAAGATTTTCTTTCCAATATTTATGAAACGCTTCAGGGTATGACAAAAAATCATTTGCCACAACCGCACCGGCTTCTTTTTGTAGATGCTTTGCGTGGATTTGCTGCTATTTATGTTATCCTTTTTCATATTGTCAACGTTCCTCAGCCAAACCTTCGGATATCTGATCGTATTTACCCAATGCTTTTTAATGGAACTTCAGGTGTAACCCTATTCTTTATCATAAGTGCCTTTACCTTATGTTATACGCTTTATGGCACACAGCCTGATGCAAAATCCACCATTACGTTTTATATCAGAAGAATATTTAGAATAATTCCATTATATTATATATGGTTAATAGTTATTATTACATATAACTGGGGGCTACACTTATACATGTTAGTAACTCCTGATTTGTATTTATACGCAGGGTTTGGCTATAACCTTTTTCCGGGAAAGCAATGGGGTATTGTGCCGGCGAGCTGGACATTAAGTATAGAGGTGATCTTTTATGTGTTTTTCCCCGTTCTTTTCAAATGGGTGACTAATTTAAAAAAGGCAGTTGCTTTTTTGTTGTTGACGCTGTTGATTTCGTACGTTCATTATGTAATTATGTCCAGATTGATGATTTACAAATACATAATTGAGATGGGTATTCTATCCCACCTGCCAACTTTTGCTGCCGGAATTGTAATATTCTATGTTCATAAAACACTTGGAGAAAAAAAGCAACGAAAAAAAAGTTTTCTGATTTTTTCAATAGCAATAGCCCTGTTTCTTACAATACCATATGTATTTGAATACATAAAAGCAGGCTATTTTACAAGAATCTATACAATGACTTTCATCTATGCAATCCTGTTTATCGGGTTGTCCGTCTGCCCGGTTTCTTTTTTTACGAACCGGGTAATTATTTTTTTAGGCACCCTAAGCTATTCACTTTATTTAAATCATCCTCCTGTTATATGGCTACTTCTGCCGGTTTATAAGCATATTTATAGCTTAGGGCTTCACATTTCACTAAGTTGGTTTATTTGTACTTTGCTTACCCTTGCACCGCTGATAGGCGTTTCGTATGTAACCCATCGTTTCATTGAAAAGCCCGGATTGGCGATCGGAAGAAATTTAATTAAAAAGATAGCAAACCGGAAAGAAAACAAAAGACAGGTATTAGCGCCTGCCAGGCATTTTGATTCTTCAGTAGGACAGGCTGCTAAATTGTGATATTTCACTGGTTTATACAGAATAACGAAGCATTCCCAGACGGGGGCATTACATTTTTTCGCAAATACGATTTTCCCATTTTAATAGCCCCCGGATTTAACCGGGTATGAAATCAGGAAAAATGTTACGTCTTTAGCCAAATACAATGACCCTTTGCCGGATTTGGCTAAAGCCACAGCCCTTTTGTGAATTATGTCTCCCGGTTAAAACCCGGAGCTATTGAACGGATGCGAAATTTATAACGCACCATTCCCCGACAATATACCATTATACATTGTACGCTAAGCGATACTCCTGATGAAGCAGTATAAAAACGCGTATATCATATAACAATATTTATTATCAGGAATTATTAATCATATTAAGAATTCTTTATGTTAAGTAGTTTTTAAGGTTGCCATTTAACAACTTGTTTATACCTCACTGGCATCATTTTCATACTATAATTATTAGCAAAATAACCCGGTTACTAATGCATGGCCGGTTCCGGCAGTAACCGGCCAATTCAATTTTTTAGTAACTAATAAACAAGTAATATATGAAACGAGTATTTTTTTCAAAAATCCGTGTGTTATCAGCCGGTGTAGCTCTTTTGGCGCTTACCGGTATTGTGGGTTGTAGGAAATCGGATGATGTGGGTAGCAACCCTGTTGTAAATACAAATGTTGCAGGATTGATGGCTTTTAACCTGGCTTCGGACAAAGTGGTAGGGGTATCAATTTCCGGAAATAACCTGACCGGTTTTCCGTTGAATTATACCAGCTTTACGGGTGCTTATCTGCGTATTTACCCCGGCACCCGAACGTTTGAATCCCGTGATGCCTATGCGGGCAATGTTCTGGCTACCACTTCATTCGCCTTTGATTCCGCAAAGTATTATTCGGCATTTGTGGTAGGAGCAAAAGGTGCTTATAAAAATGTAGTAACCGAGGACAATTTTGATAGTCTTTCAGCTACAAATGGAAAGGCTTACCTGCGATACATCAATGCCATTCCTGATTCTATTAACAGCCTGCATGTAACTGTCTCTGATGCCGGCACAGGTGTTAGCAACCGTACGGCTGCCTATGGTTCGGTTTCGGATTTTATAGCAGTTGCACCCGGCCAGGTAAATGTGACAATTGGTAACGGTAGCACTGTTGGTAAAGATCGTACTATTACGTTGCAGCAGCAAAAAGCCTACACCGTTTTGTTACTGGGTGTTCCTGGTAGTACTGCCGGTGTAGATAGCGTGCAAATCAGGTTTATTGAAAATGGTACGCTGGATAATGCTGCCCCCAATGGCCGCACCAGTTCAGTTACACAGGAATTAAAGCTGAATTAAACAAGGATTTTACAACAAAAAAGCAACCTGCCATCAGGTTGCTTTTTTATTTACGACAATACTACACCATCTTGTCTCGGCCTGCATATAACTTTTACTTCTCTCTAATGCTTTACGTATTCTCATCACCCGATTTCTCACTTATTCCGGTACGGTGATTTTAGCCGTAGGTTATCTTTCTGCTAATTTTTTTGCTGCATGTAGCCCTTTTTTATCTTTACCGCAATATGACTGAAAAACTGGAGGGTGAACTTCTGCTGAATGAACAACTGGAACAACTGATAGCCAGCGGCGATACGCCAGCCATTGCTGAATTTTTGAATGATCAAAACATCAGTGATGTGGCCGACCTGATTTATGAAAATGAGGATGATGAAGTGCAGATTATGCTGAACCTGAATATGCACCGGGCCGTAAGTGTATTTAAAATTCTGGACCTGGCCGAGCAAAAACGAATTATCACCGCATTACCTGCTTTCAAAACCGCCGAATTGCTGAACGAACTGCCGGCGGATGATCGTACGGCATTTCTGGAAGAACTTCCAAGCAATGTGGTAAGGGAACTGATTAAACTGCTGAACCCTGAAGAGCGGAAGATAACCCTTTCACTATTGGGCTACCCTGAAAATTCGGTAGGGCGGCTTATGACCCCGGATTATGTATATGTATACGAACACAATACGGTTGCAGAAGTTTTTGATACCATCCGGAAGTATGGAAAGAATTCAGAAACGATTGATGTAATTTACGTGATCAATGATAATGGTGAATTTTTAGACGACATCCGGATCAGGGATGTAATACTTGCTTCACCGGATAAATTAGTGAGTGAGTTAATGGACGAACGGTACATCACCTTGCATGCCTATGATGACCAGGAAACCGCCAGCGAAGCTTTTAAAATGAATAACCGGGTGGCATTACCGGTTATTAGCCGAAGCAATAAACTGCTGGGCATTGTAACTATTGATGACGTACTGTGGTTAGCCAGTGAAGAGTTCAGCGAGGACATGCAAAAGATGGGTGGTACGCAGGCATTGGATCAGCCTTACCTGGACATGCCGCTTTTAAAACTCTTTCGCAAACGGGTAGGCTGGCTGGTTGTTCTTTTCCTGGGGGAATTGCTTACTGCAACCGCTATGAATTATTTTGAAGGCGAAATAGCCAAGGCCGTTGTATTGGTATTATTTATTCCGTTAATTATCAGCAGTGGGGGCAATAGCGGCTCGCAGGCCAGCACCCTCATTATACAAGCCATGGCCGTAGGCGAAATTACGCTACAGGACTGGTGGCGGGTACTTCGGCGGGAGTTACTGAGCGGTCTGTTATTAGGTACCGTTTTGGGGGCTGTTGGTTTTTTTCGGGTGATGATTTGGAGCAGCATTTTCCCGAATGTATATGGACTGTACAGTACACAGGTTGCTTTTGTGGTTGGGTTCGCCTTAATGGGCGTAGTATTGTGGGGAACAATTAGTGGCAGCATGTTGCCCATGTTGCTTAAAAAACTGGGTGCCGATCCTGCCGTAAGCTCAGCTCCTTTTGTAGCTACTTTAGTAGATGTAACCGGTCTGGTTATCTATTTTTCAGTCGCTTTTTTATTTTTAAAAGGGTTGATGTTGTAAAAGCTTCACATCATGCCGTTAGAAATAAAGACTGCTTTTACCCTTTTTTTCCACAAGTAAGAGGGGTGGGGTGAGATGTATTTGCCTTACTTTCACGGCTAAACTACCTGCATACTATGGCAAACGAAGCAACCGGTTTTAAGCAATCACTGGGACTTTGGGATGCAACCCTGATTGTGGTGGGCAGCATGATTGGCTCGGGCATTTTTATTGTGAGTGCCGACATTGTACGCAATGTTGGCAGCGCCGGCTGGTTGATTGTAGTGTGGCTCATTACCGGTTTTATGACTATTACGGCGGCAGTAAGCTATGGCGAATTAAGCGGCATGTTTCCCAAAGCCGGCGGGCAATATGTATACTTAAAGGAAGCGTACAATCCGCTGGTGGGATTTTTATATGGCTGGAGTTTTTTTGCCGTAATACAAACCGGCACCATTGCTGCGGTGGGCGTGGCTTTCAGCAAGTTTGCAGCTTATTTAATTCCGGCATTGAGTGAGAAAAATCTGTTGATACATTTTCAAAAAGGGATAGATGAATGTGGTAATCCAACCTATTATTTTTCACTTAGTGCAGCACAGCTAATTTCAATTTTAGTGATTGTATTTTTAACGTATACAAACACAAAGGGTATTAAAACAGGTAAATGGATTCAAACGCTTTTTACGAGTACAAAACTTCTATCACTGTTTGGATTGATCATAGCAGGACTTGCATTGCTGAACCATACGATATGGCAAAACAATTGGTCGAATGCCTGGCAGCCTCAACATTTCACGCCAATTGATATATGCAATAACGCAAAAGGGTTTACAAAGTCTCCGATTTTTGGGGTTGGTATTTTAGGTGCCATTGCAGCAGCTATGGTTGGTTCGGTTTTTAGCAGTGATGCATGGAACAATGTGACATTTATTGCCGGAGAAATAAAAAACCCAAAACGTAATATCGGGTTGAGTTTATTTTTAGGAACGCTTATCGTAACAATTATTTACGTGGCGGCAAACGTAATGTACACCGGGGTTTTGTCCTTAAATCAAATTGCAGGTGCCGAAAAGGACCGGGTGGCCGTAGCCGCATCGCAGGCTATTTTTGGCCATGTTGGCACCTATGTAATTGCGGTCATGATTATGATTTCCACTTTTGGTTGTAATAATGGGCTGATACTGGCCGGAGCAAGGGTATATTACACGATGGCGAAAGATGGCTTGTTTTTTAAAAAAACCGGTACGCTTAATAAAAATGCGGTGCCAGCTTATGGTTTATGGATTCAGTGCCTGGTAGCAAGCTTGCTTTGCCTCAGTGGCCGCTATGGTGATCTGCTGGATTATGTATCTTTTGTGGTGGTTGTTTTTTATGTACTAACGATTGCCGGTATTTTTATTCTTCGTAAAAAACAACCGGCTGCGGAGCGGCATTACAAAGCATTCGGATACCCGGTTCTGCCATTTATTTACATCGTAATGGGTCTTGCATTTTGCGGGTTATTGCTTAAATACAAGCCGGAGTTTACCTGGCCGGGGTTAGCAATTGTGCTGGCTGGTATTCCTATTTATTACATAGCGGTAAATAATAAAAAAGCTGATCTGCGGTAAATACAAGTTGGCCTGTTTACTGGTTTCCCGTGCGAACGGGATTCACTTGTTTTCGACGTGAGGCCCTAAACTTCTCTTCAACATTCAACAGGTATAGTAGTCAAAAACAACATTAAAATAGCAGAACGTGCAACCTGGTGAATGAGTGAACATGTAAACTGATAGAACCTTGAACTTCGAACAACTTTTTCGTTCCTTTCAAAACATTACCGTTGCCGTTGTAGGCGATATAATGCTGGATACGTATATGTGGGGTAGGGTAGAGCGGATATCGCCGGAGGCGCCGGTGCCCATAATTGCACTCGATAAAACCGATTACCGTATTGGCGGCGCAGGTAATGTGGCACTGAACCTACGCAGCATGGGTGCACAGGTGCACATGCTAAGCGTATGGGGAAAAGATGATGATGGAAAACGACTGGAACGTATGATGCTGGAACAGGAAATCAACACGCAGTTTTCGGTTCAGAGCGATCAGCAGATTACAACAAATAAAATCCGGATCATTGGTCGCAATCAGCAAATGATGCGGCTTGACCAGGAAAAGACAACCGATCTGGAAATAGACCTGCAACAACAATTTTTAGATCGTGTAAAAACTATGTTGGAAGAGGTACAGCCGCAAGTGCTGATTTTTGAAGATTATAATAAAGGGGTACTAACAGCGGAAATTATAACTACTGTCATTGACTGGTGCCGGGAAAAAAGCATCATTACGGCAGTTGATCCCAAGCGTAGAAATTTCTTTTGCTACCAGTTTGTTGACATTTTCAAACCGAATCTCAAAGAAGCTTTTGAGGCCTTAAACCTGCTGGACACAGCCGTTACCATTCCAAATCTGAGAACCATTCATACACTACTGCACCAAAAATTGCAGCATCATATTTCGTGTATTACTTTATCGGAAAAGGGCGTGTTTTACCAATATAGCGACACTTCCGAATTACTGCCTGCACATATCCGCAATATTGCCGATGTAAGCGGTGCCGGTGATACGGTAATAGCAGTAGCGGCATTGGTATATGCAGTTACCAAAGATGCACGCTTAATGGCCGAAATCAGTAACCTGGCAGGCGGCCTGGTATGTGAGGAGGTAGGCACTATTGCTGTTGACAAACAAAAGCTGCTGGAAGAAGTTCAAAGTTTAAAGTTCAAAGTTTAAAGTTCTGATTTTCGGTTTTGGTGTGTATTTGCAATCCTTCATTATCACATAACTATGAAACTATCACAAGAGGAAAATAGAATTTGTTAGTGGCGTCAATATGCTGAACTTTAAACCTTAAACTTTGAACTTTAAACAGGGTTTTGAATGGAAAAGAAACACATTGTTGTACTAAGCGGGGCAGGCATTAGTGCCGAAAGTGGCCTGCGTACCTTCAGAGATACGGATGGGTTGTGGGAAAACTATAGTTTGGAAGATGTTGCTACTCCCCGTGGCTGGCTGGCCAACCCCCAACTAGTGCTCAGCTTTTATAATCAGCGCCGCCACGATGTATTGAAAGCTCAACCGAATTCGGCTCATACAGGCCTGGCAGACCTGCAAAAAGATTTTAATGTAACGATTGTAACACAAAACATTGACGACCTGCACGAGCGGGCCGGTAGCCGCAACGTATTGCACCTGCATGGCGAAATCCGTAAGATGCGCAGCAGTATGGATGATACTTTAATTTACGATTACGATAAGGATATTGAATTAGGGCAACTGGCCGGCGATGGAACCCAGCTAAGGCCGCATATTGTTTGGTTTGAAGAACCGGTACCCATGATTGAAGAAGCCCAGACGGTAATGCAAAATGCAGATATTTTCGTATGTATCGGCACCTCGTTAGCCGTGTATCCCGCTGCAGGATTGATTTATAGTGTACCACCCTTTGCACACAAATTCATTATTGATAAAAGTATCCCCGAAATAAGCGGCTTTCGCAACCTGGTAAAAATTGAAATGCCTGCTACGGAAGGAGTGAAAGTTTTAAAGGAAAAGTTGACGGAATTGGTTTAGTTAGTTCACCTGTTTTACTTTGTAATGGAACTATCATTCTTAAGCCTGCTATAAAAAGTATATAAAAGACTGACTGCGCAAAGAGGTAAAGGCGCCGTCTTTGCCGGTTACACCTTTACCCAAATGAAATCGTTTAACAGATTGCTGTTCGATACGTGCGCATTAACTTGCTTTTCTTGTTTCCCCAAGTGCTGCATTTGAAGTTATCATTTTCTTTTGACACAATTCAGTTTACAGCCTTCTCAATTGTTAGCAATAGGCAGTATATATCAAAAAATTTCATTTAGTTTTTGCAAGTTGCCTTCTTTTATTTTGTCTATTATTTTTTAAACGAGTACTTGTAACGTCTCTCTGCGATTATTGATTGCTAAAAGCAGGAAAATTATTAGTTGTATGCGATCAAGATTTTGCTGATAGCGCAGATTCTTATCGATAGTAACGAAACAGTCAAAGCCATTAAAAACAATGAGACCCAAAAGTTCGCCATTCTTTTTGCCCAGCCAGCCCATATCCCGAACTGTTTTTACTTCGTGGTCAGGTCCAAAATCTGCCTTCAGCTGTTTGGGTAAGTTTTCATCAAGCAAAATTTTCATGCAGCATCTTTTCGGACGTCAACGATTTTTTTGCCATTTCTAATACCTGAATAGCCGCTTCTTTTGAAATGGTTGGATAGTCATCGAGAAATTCATTAAGGTCATCACCACCTTCCATATAGTCAAACAATGTTTGAATAGGAACCCGTGTACCGTTAAAAACGGGTGTCCCACCCATTGTTTCAGGGTCAATATTGATAGCGCCATATTGCATAGCCTAATGTATTTGTTCAGTTACGAAGTTACAAAATATAGAATGTTCTTGAAATTGAGGTGGTAGAAGCAGATCACGGTTATAGTAAAGCTTTGTACAGGCCGGGCATTGTTGTTTGTCCAGTCTGGAACTGAAGTACAATTGAAAAATAAAATGACAAGTTTACGGCTAAAGTTCATCAGTATTCCGTCCGCCCCGCTTGTACAAAACCCAATGCAAGCTGCCATTATTTCGGATTAAAAGATTTTGATAAGTAATAGGAGTGGTCATTATGTCGAATTACTAAATCTAATCTATCTTTTTCTTCGGTAAAGTATACGAAATAGGTAGTGTCTGGAAAAGTCTGATTTAAATTCTTGTTCTTGTAAATTACTTTCAATTGGTTTTTCTTTAAAGTCCACATAAAATTATTGAAAACAGGATTGTTATCGTCACCTAACCCTGTCGAGCTAAAAGTAACTGTCGGACAAACATTCATTTGAATCATTGTTCCGTTACCTGAAGTTGCACACATATCCCATTTCCCAAAAATGTCTTGGTTGTCTGATACATTTATGTCTTTAGAATTACTTTGAGACAATTGCTTGTCTGAAGTGTCTTAATTACATGAAATAAATGTTATGGCAATTACAAATGACAATAAAAATATTTGTTGTCTTGCTTGTGAAAATTTAAAAATGTTCATAGGCTTCAATTATTATAAAGGATCTCACTAATGGCAGCGAACATAATATTAGGCGGCCTCAATCAAAAAATCAAATTTTCTAATTTCTTCGTTCTTAATTACCTTGTCGGCCGTTTTTGTATTGTAAGTTCGCCAATACAACCTCTCAATTATTTTTATTGCAATCCCGTTGTGTTAAAAGTTTCCAATGATCTATTCCCTGTCTTTAGTTATTCCGTTCCAGGAATCCAAGTGAAAATTTCGAGACATAGTAAAAAAAAAGCTGATTACTTGCTACCAAGAGCCGGGCTATTTGTACTATCAATTGCTGCCTTAGAATTTATAGTAATGTTTGCATCCGGCTTACCGCCAAAAAAATGATCAAAATCCTGACGGAAGCTGAGGGAAGCACCGGCCCTGTTACGGCGGCTGCCTAATTCCAGGTTGTCTCTTTTAAATAAAATGGCCCGCAGTTTACGGTTGGGGCTTAAAATAAATTCTACACTAATATCCGGCAAAAACTGGAAGCTATTAACGGCGCTGTTGCGTACACTAAAATCAAAATCGCTGCCTACGTTAATGATGATGCGGTTATTGGCCAGGCTTTTACCGATCTTAAAGTTCACCCGGCTGCGGTCGTAGCTGGTTGCACTCACATTGCCGCTGGTAATATCACTACTGCTATATACCGAAGTGCTAAAGTCAACCTGAAGGCTGCGGTCGCCGGTAATCTGGTACAGCACATCACTCAGTATGCTTCCCAACTGGCGGCTGAGTATTTCCGATATCGTATTTACGGCCAGGTCGGTACCGGCATTACGCACACTACGGCTCTCGCCATACGGTGCAAATTGGTTAAACACAATCAGGTAGGTTACCTGCTTCAACCTTTCTGAAGCATCTTTGTTGATGCGTTCCAATGCAAGGGTTGCCGCAGGGTCATTCGTTATCTGGCTGCCCCTTGGCAGTTCGATATTAAAATCAATATCCGGTTTTATTAATTTACCGGTAATTAGTGCCGATACTTCCACATCGCCTTTCAGGTTATTGTTCCCCAGGCTAAAATTATTGTTGGCATTCAAATCACTGAAGCGTACATTTTTGGCCTGGTACTTCGCATTTACGTGCAAGTTAGCATCCAGCGGATCGCCGCTCACCCATTCAATATAGTTGCTGCCATCGCCGGCCAGGTCAAAGCCTTTACGGATAAAAGATTGAAAGTTATAATTATATGTCCCCTTTTCCACATCGTACCGGCCCTTCATGGTAAAGGTATTATTGGTGTAATTAATCGTTAGCTTGCCATTACCATAGGCGGTTATCACATCGTTGTTGGCATAATCCAATATTACATCAATTTGTGTTTTGTTATTTGCTTTCAGGTCCACGTTGATATGCAAGTCGCTTTCAGCAACTTTTGGCGCTACCTGCTCCCGGCCATATTTTTTAAATACAATAAAGTCGGCCTCCCCGTTATCTCTTGCTGTAGTTGTATTCGGTATAAAAATATGGGAACTGTCAGTCGGCTCTGCACTAATGTTCATAGTAAGGTTGGCGCCAGGGCCTTTAAGTTCATAAAATCCACGGCCAATGGCATTGCCGTAAAAACTCTGGTTATCCCTTAATGTCGTGTTCAGCAGTTCCAACCGATCGCTTTTAACGCTGAGGTTAAAAACCATTTTCTGGAAAAAGTTGTGCTCAAAACCGCCTTGCAACGTGCCGGTATTATTGAAGCGGTCACGGAGGCGCATGGCGCCAAATCCCATATACCCTTCCCGCATGCTTACGGTACCGCTGTCGATAAAATAAGTGACTTGCGTATACAGTACTTTGATTCTGCCACCTGTAATTTTTACATCTCCGATTAACTGCGGGCTACCTGCTTTTCCTTTTATCTGCAATTTTCCGGTAGCATATCCGTCAAAGTCATCAAATATGGTATTCAGATAGCCTTTCAATAAGCTCAACCGTTCCCGTTGCAGGTCTAATATAATATTAATCTGGTTACCGGTGCTATCGTAGAGGTTGGCCTGGATATCTGCATTAAAACGATAATTATCGTTAGGGGATTGAAGCGTGGCTTTTATAATTCCGGTAGTCAGATCAACATTGCCACCAATATTCAGAACACCAATGGAATCGCCATTCATACGGGCCTGGTCAATGCGTAAATTTTGAACATGAATGGCAGGCTTACCGAGCGGATCGCTAACGATAAAGTTACCCGTAGCAAGTCCCTCCAGTTGCGGCTGTTTTAGCACATAGGGTAGGAGGTCGCCTATATTGAGGTTACGGGTTTGCACCTGTACTTCATTCTGGTTGCCTTCTGCCGCCGGTACAGTCCTCAATGTAATCTCCTGATTGTCCTGCCGGATAGTAAAATCGTTTACAAACAACCGCTTATTTTGCAAAAGCATTTCTCCACCCTGGTCAATGGTCCATTTTTTATTATTTAAGATAAATGACGATGGATTCAGTTTCAGGCGTAGGTCGTTATTGTTCGTTGTAAAATCAGCATTGATGGAAGCTTCATCCAGCAATCCTCCACGGCTGGTAGCCACCTGTAAATGGCTTACTTCATTTTCAGTAGCTACATTGATTGTTACACCAGGAAAGCTAAGACTGTCGCTTAACCGAAACTCATCCAGCGTGCCAAACAGGTTTAATTTGCTGGCTGTGCCCGTAGCCTGAAAATTAGCATTGCTGACCTGCAGCGTTGAATATTTAAAATAGGGAACGGTTGCATTCAGGACAAGTTGATTATCGGTAGTATTAATAATTCCGGTAATACTACTGTTGTTCAGGCCATCTATTTTTGGGTCAACTAAATGCAGGTACGACTCAATATTTTTTGCATTCAGAGCAAAGGTGAAATCCTGATTTTTTGCGACCGTTTTTGGCTTCGGGATCAATGCCGGATAATAACTGTTTAAAAAATACTGGAAGCTATTAGGCAATCCTTCAATATTAAATTTGCCAACTACGCTTGCATCCAGTTCGTTGGTTTGAAGTGATAATTCTTTTTTGCCTTCGGGATTAATAATTGAGTACACGATGAGTGAATCAAAACTAAACGGCACCTCACCATTGTACAGGTGCGTGTTGTACAAGCGGGCATATCCTAAAAAATCATCAATAGTTTCGCCGGTAAAGTTTACGTCAAAAGTTCCGCTAAAGCGAAGATCTTTTGCAGTTAGGTTCAGTGTTTTAAAGTTCGCTTTAGTAAGCGTTCCGCTGCCAATATAAGCCCTTGTTTTCCGTTTCAGGTTCACTTCCACATTGATGTTACCTTCCAGGTTGGAATCGCTTAGTTCCAGGTTCGTTTTCAGCAGTGAATTTTTGAGTGAACCGGCTGCCGATATATTCCGGTAATAGTAATTATTATAAAATGCTTCTTTCACGTTGCCATTGAAATCAATGCCTGCATCGCTTCCAAAACCCCGGCCTTTCAGGCTACCATCGAAGGTGAGTTTACCTAAATTGTTTACGCCTAACAGTGAACCCAGGTTTAGATTGGTAGTACTGATGGTGCCGGTGTACGTTTTCGCATCCAGGTTCAGCTTCATGTTGGTAGCAACAGCACCCTGTGGTGTTAACAAATTTCCATTTACCGCAAAATCGTTGATGCCGCCCCGGAACGAACCCTTAAACTGAAGTGGCTGCAAAGCCTTTTTAATCGAAGGAGAAAGGTTGCCGATAGCCGGCGCCCAGGGCAACAGATCGGCCATGTGAAAAATGCTGCCGGATGTATTAAAGTTAATATAGAGATCATTGACAGATGTAATGTTGTTCAGGCTTAATGATCCATTAATCTTAGTGTTACCCACTGTCATTTTAAGATCGGGCGATGCCAAACTGTTCAGCGTACCGCTCACCTGCCCATCCAGCTTTATCAGTTGGTTTTTACCCCGTAGGCTACTGGAAAAATAAGCCAGGTCGTTGGTGCTGATTACCGTGTTTTTAAAGTTGCCCGTTAGCAAAACCTTGTCGACAAAATCATTGAATTCATCGGTGTTTTTAAATGCCATGGAAAAGTAATCTCCAATCCGGCTATTGGCCAGTTGCAGATCCAGGTTTCGCATTTCCATTAACTGTGGCTGAAACTTAAAATCAGTTTGCAGTTTTTTTAGTTCCAGGCCGTTACCGGTTCCGCCGGTGATATCGGTATGCAAACTCAGGGTGTCCCCTTCCCAGCGCAAATCGGTAGCTGTACCGCTGATGTTGCCAAGAAAAATATCCCTTGCATCAAAAATTTCCTGTACTGCCGTAATGGCCCGCCTGTTCCGTAACTGGAAGTAGCCCTCGTTCAAATTTACCTTCGCAATATGCAGGTGAATTTCACCGGGATTCTCAGGAAAACCGCCACCTGGCGGCAGCGCATCGATCCTTCGCCGCCAGGCAACTGAATCTTCATAGCTCCACATGCCTTTATAACTGCGACTGGTATAACGGGGCTTATCGATGGTAAGTGCTGCAATATCATAAAGATTGGTAGCGGGAGCAATCAGGCGGGCCTGCATTTGTAAGGTACCAATGCTGATATACTGCGTATTGCCTTTCCAGTAATCCCTTTTTTCAAAAACAACATTGTCCAGGTCAATGTTTTGAATATGCAGTGTTACGCTTTTTTTAGTAGTGTCAGCCGGTTTTGCGGGATCCGTTTTTTTACTCCCTGCAAAATAATCTATAATGAACTGATGATTCCAGACGGTATCGCTGCTACGCTGCATATATATCACGGCATCTTTCAGCCCGATATATTTCAGGTCAATACTGTCTTTGAAGAAAAACCAGTCGGTAAAATTTAGCTGCAGTTTACCGGCACTTAGCAGGGTATCCTTATGCTGGTCTTCAATGTACAGACCTTCAAGATTTACCTTATTCAGCAGCGTGAAACTTACATTTTTTACCCGTACCGTTGTATGAAGCGATTTACTTAAACGGCTGGCAGCATAATCGGCCATCCAGTTTTGTACCGGGGGTAATTGTATCAAAATCCACAACGCTGCCATTAGTATCAGCAGCCATAACAGGGTACGGCGTAATATTTTAAGGAAACGGTTCAGTGCGGTAGCGTGTTTAGCTGTAAAAATACAGGACGAAGCGTTGCCTGCCAATGGCCTGCCGGAAGTTAACAAAACACAAATGAGCAACGGGCAAACAGCCAATAGGATGATATGGTAGGGGCGGAGCTATATATCTGCTTAAAACACCAATAGAAAGAATGGTTTTGATCCTTTTTTAAACGCCGGCGATAGTTCAATAATTATTCTTCACTTGAACGGTGCCAATTCCGAAAAACGGGACAGGCCGCCAATGGCGCTATAATATAGCAATTGCTCATGGCCCATAAAATTAATTTCGAACTGGGCTACCCGTGATATTTAGCGCAGCAAAACAACAACCGCAGTATCCAAAATAGGTGTTTTTTATATTATTTGAGTTGCTTTTCCATCACCGCCGCCAGCATTTGTGCCCATAAACCGTATTGTTTGCCGGAAGGGTGCAGGCCATCGCCGGCAACCAATGTAGGATCATTCTGACGGGAAACAGGTGTAATATTGGTGTAAGAAACACCCATTTGTGCCGTAAGTTCTTTGTTGATGGTATTGAATCGGTCGATGGCAGTGGCTACCTGGGCAGCGCCATACGAGGCACCAAACGGGGTAACACCCCAATCGGGAATACTTACTACAAATACGTGTTCGGGTTGATTGCCACTAAAATAAATGGCCTTTTGAAGACACGTAAAAAACTGCTGCCTGTATTCAGCAGTGTCCCGGCCCTGAAACTGGTTATTGACGCCTATTAAAAGCGTAACAGCGCCATAAGGAACATGGGTAGCTGCATCGCTGGCCGCCATCGCATCCAGCAGGTTTTGGGTGGTCCAGCCGGTGCGGGCAATAATGGTAGCCGGGTAATTAAACTTAAATCCGTTCTCTATCAGCAGCTTAAGTGTCTGGTTAGGAAAGCGGTCGGTTTCAGCTACGCTTTCGCCAATGGTATAGCTATCGCCTAACGCCAGTAACGTTTTTGTATCACTATTTACAGTTATGGGAGTATTTTCCATGGAAGCCGTTTTTTGTTTTTTGATGCACCCGCTACAGGTAAAGGCAAGGGTTAAAAAAGCTGCCATGCCCAATAGCCCAAAACTATATTTTTGTATGCCTTTCATGATTATTCGTTTTCTACCCACATGTACGCAACTTTTTGTTACTGCGGCTTAGCAGGTTGAAAACGTTTACCAGGGAAAGTATTTATCATTGCTTCGCTTAATTAAAAACTTCAATTATTTTTTATGGCCGAAAGAATTAAAGTTGCCTACCCGGTGGTGGAAATGGATGGCGATGAAATGACCCGCATTATCTGGAAATTCATTAAGGACAAACTGATCGTTCCGTATGTAGATGTTGATATTCAATATTTTGACCTGGGTATGGAATACCGGGATGAAACCAATGACCAGGTAACGGTGGATGCCGCTAATGCCATTAAAGCCTGCGGTGTAGGCATTAAATGCGCCACCATTACGCCGGACGAAGCCCGTGTAAAGGAATTTAACCTGAAGCAGATGTGGAAAAGCCCGAACGGTACGATCCGCAATATTCTGGATGGCACCGTTTTTCGGGAGCCGATTGTAATGCAAAACGTTCCCCGGCTGGTAACTACCTGGACTGATCCGATTATTGTTGGCCGTCATGCATTTGGCGACCAGTACCGGGCTACCGATTTTGTTGTACCAGGCAAGGGAAAGCTGACCATAAAATTTGAAGGCGAAGACGGACAGGTGATTGAAAGGGAAGTATATGAATTTAAGGGTCCGGGTGTAAGCCTGAGCATGTACAATGTTGATGAAAGTATTATTGGCTTTGCCCGCAGTTGTATGAATATGGCCCTCACCAAAGGGTGGCCACTGTACCTGAGCACCAAGAATACGATTTTGAAAAAATATGATGGCCGTTTCAAGGATATTTTTCAGGAAGTGTTTGATAATGAGTTTGCTGCTAAATTTAAGGAAGCAGGTATTGTGTATGAGCACCGCCTGATTGATGACATGGTTGCCAGCGCCCTGAAGTGGAGCGGTAAATTTATCTGGGCTTGCAAAAACTACGATGGCGATGTGCAGAGTGATAGTGTAGCACAAGGCTTTGGCTCCCTGGGATTAATGACCAGTGTATTGGTAACGCCGGATGGCAGTATTATGGAGGCCGAAGCGGCACATGGTACCGTTACCCGTCACTACCGGGATCACCAGGCTGGCAAGCCTACGAGCACTAATCCTATTGCCTCCATCTTTGCCTGGACCCGTGGCCTTGCCTTCCGCGGTAAACTCGATGGTAATCAGGAACTGATTGATTTTTGCAACCTGGTAGAAAAGGTTTGCATTGATGTAGTGGAAAGTGGCCGCATGACGAAAGACTTAGCAATGAACGTATTTCCGGATAAAAAACTGGTACCGGGGGAGGATTATTTATACACAGAGCCCTTTTTGGATGCCATTGATGAAGGGTTGAAAGCAGCGATGAAATAGAATACAAATCACAGGTTTAAAATACAGGAGATCCTGCGTAGAACGAAGACAATAAAAGTAACAGCCCTGCAAAATGTGGGGCTGTTGTTTGTTTGAGAGTATGACAATATTCTTACTCAAAATTTACAATATGCTCAGTTTCACTCGTACTGGTCTTCTCTTCCACATACAAAAATTGCCTCTTCTGTAAACGAATTAAAACGTGAGTTTGTTGATAAAATTCCCAATTCGTTAAGAACAGGACACTTTAATGCTTACATAAATTATTCGAATGCTCTAAAACAATTATGTGGTGATATTGATCTTTTTCAATGGATAGATGGCTCGTTCGTAACCAAAGCCTCAATTCCGAATGATATCGATATTGTAACCTTTATAGACAATCAAATCATTTTATCATTAGGACACGCACTTCAATCTTTTAAATATCCTGCTTCTGAAAATATTTATCAGGTTGACGGATACATTGTTGCTGTTCATACGGTTTTAAGTGAAAAATATTATCAGTACGAACATGATAAAGCGTATTGGAATGATCTATTTACTAAAACAAGGCGTAACAGGGCAGGTAACAAGCTTTCAAAAGGCTTTTTAGAAATTGTGTATTAAATTTACACAATGGCAAACAGCAAAATCTACAAACTAATTGATTTGATTGAAGATGTTAAAAAAGTGGAGGAAATGATTTTCCTGCATCAGAATGATGATTCTAAATTTATGTTGTCACAATATCAGGCTAAAAAAGTAAAATTGACTGGGGATTTGATAAGCCAGTTAAATTCACCTCCGCTGAAATCAACTACTAGTTTTCTTTTAATGAAGCGGTTTCTTGATAGATTTTATGCTGATTCCTCAGCGCCTATTTCCGTTGATTCACAAATTACGGATTTGAGAGAATTAGAGGCTGTATTGTAAACAGCCATCAGCCCAAGAAAGATTAATTATGGGTAAAGATTATTTATATACGGAGCCGTTTTTAGATGCCATTGATGAAGGATTAAAAGCGGTTAAACATTAGATTTTATTTTGGTACGAAAACAACCCCGAATTTTGCGGGGCTGTTTTCATTTTATAAAAAGTTTCAGATGTTACCTTACTTTACGGAAGTACAAAAGAGATAGGCATGATATGGTTACTTAAGTTTATGTTAGGCATTACCAGTTGATTGGTAAAGATGTCTTTATAAATATTATCAATAAAGGAATCTCCATAAGCCGTCATATAAACTGTATCACCACTATTCATACCAGAATATCCATATAAGCAGCATCTTGCACAAAAATCGAGGACATTACTACCGTTGTGTACTAAAAGCTGCCCACTCATCGTTTTCTCATTCTTAAGTACGGTTGCGAAAGACGTAAATGGCAAATTTCTCTGGTAAAAAAGTCGCACATATGTTTCTCCTTGTGTATTAGGAGTAGATATATTACAAGTTAGTTTTAGCTGTCCGTTTACGATAGAAGCCTGAAGGGAATTTACGGTTACGGTACTTGTAAGTCCCATATCCAAATCTTCTACTATCGACTCCCAACCAACATAACGCTTTATTAGTGAGCTATTACTATCCCAACTGCTTGTTCGTACCTGATAAAGACTATCATTACTTACTGTATAGTATTTCTTAAAGGTTCCATAAAGTGGTTTTGCATAAATTAGCGTAAAAGATTTTAATGCTGTGTCGATTGATAAATTAATTTCTCCCTTAGAATTTGTAGTAGTACTAATGACGGGATTTGAGTTTTCGATAGTTATTATTATGCCGCTTGCGTCAAATAGCTTACCGCTTTTATCCGTTTTATTAGGTCCCTCATCCCCAAGATGTATTGACTGTTTTAATGTAAAATGGTCCTTTATTTTGGCTATCTCTTTAGGGGTTTCAGTTTTGGTGCAACCAAATGCAATAAACAGTACAAAAAAGGTGACGGCGGATAGGGTTCTCATAAGGTTCGTTTAAACATAAGTAAATGAAAATAAATAAGTTGAACAAAAAGCAGTATAAATTTGGGATAAAAACCAGAGATGATAAGCCCCTATAATCATCAAATAGAAGAGCTAATGCGTCTTCATTATAATCGGCTGTCAGAAAGGGAAAAGCGTTGGTATGCGGCTGTTGAAGCATCTAAATTAGGCTGGGGCGGTACGACTTACATCAGCCACCTGTTACAACTCAGCCGTACTACAGTCACGGTTGCCAAAAAGGAAATGCAGGCTGGCTTACTACAACCCCAAGTGCCAACAGCAGGCAGGCAGCGAAAAACAGGCGGCGGGCGAAAAAAAAAGTACAGAAAAGCTGGCTGATGCCACCTTACAGTTGATCATTTTACTTCAAAGCCTCAAAGCCGGTAGCCCCACCGATGCAACTGTTTACTGGATAAGCCTCAGGCCCCGGCAAGTAGCACAACTCTTTGAAGCACAGCATCAGTTTAAAATAAGCCATAGTTTTGTAAAGCGGGTACTCAAAGAACAGGGGTATGGCTATCGAAAACAGTCCAAACAATTAGCCACTGGCAGCTACAGCCGTCGCAATGAGCAGTTTGAAATCATTTGTGCGATGGTATTGGTAATGAGCCTGCAAAGCCCTGTGCTCAGCATGGATTGCAAGAAAAAAGAGCGGTTAGGTAATTTATACAGAGGGGGCAAATGCTACAGCACCAAAGCTATGAAAGTATATGACCACGATTATGAGCATTTATCAGAAGGCAAAGTCATTCCTCATGGAATTTATGATATGCAGGCCAATAAAGGCTATATCTCTATCGGGGGCAGCAGCGAAACAGCAGATTTTGTAATAGACAACCTGCTATGGTGGTGGTGGGAACATGGTATTCATCGCTACCCGGATGCAAAGAACATCCTGTTGTTCTGCGATGCAGGAGGTGCCAATAGCTATCGCCATCATGCCTTTAAGTACCAGCTACAGCTCTTTGCCAAGGAAACAGGCTTATCTGTTATTGTATGTCACTATCCGCCTTACTGTTCTAAATGGAACCCGATAGAACATCGCCTGTTCTGTCAGGTGCATAAAGCGATGGAAGGTGTTGTTTTTACCGATTATCAAACTGTTCAACAATGTATCGGGCAGACCGCTACTCAAACAGGCTTAACAGTGGCGGTAAGGCTCAACCTTCAGCAATACACAACAGGCAGGAAGATAGATAAAGAACTTATTGATCAAAACCGAATAACCTTTCATCCCCTCATTCCGGAACTCAACTATAGAATCTATCCATGATTTGTTCAACTTATTTATTTCGCTTTACTAAGTAAGAAAAGTTATCAAAATAACTTGAACATTTCATCAATCTGGCCTGGTCGCCTCCAAACCCTCCCGACCTATCGGTACGGGACAGGCTCTAAAGGAGGCTTTTGGACACTTTCAAACTTCATAGGAACTTCAAAATACTCGTAGTTATCACTAATTTTTCAGGTAAAAACGAGTTCCCCTTTAGGGCAATGTCATTAAGATAAGGATTGATGTAGCAGTTATGCGCCGTAGGTGCAACCTGTTTGTAGAAGATAGAAATCAATGATGTTGGTGCATGCCACGTAGTGGCTACCTGATCAAAGAAGGGGTAGCCACTACGTGGCAATGATTCCCTTTGCCTCTTTGTTTGCTACAAACAGAAAGCCCCGATAGGGCTTATCTTAATGACATTGCCCTAAAGGGGTTAGGGGCAACCAACGCCGAATAAAATCCTGCTTCAATTGTACAAGTTATTTTGACCACTTTACTAACGGAAAAATGTTAGCATATTGTTATGAAAAGATAAATCAATACCCGCTTATTTCATCCAATTTCTTCACACTCTCTTCATCCAGTTGTATCTCAAACGCTTTCCATAATTCCTCAATTTGTGCTACGCTGGTGGCAGAGGCAATAGGCGCTGTAATAGAAGGCCTTGTCAGCAACCAGGCAAGTGAAATAGCTACTGGTGAAGTACGATATTGTTCAGCCACTTCGTCCAGTGCTTTTAAAATGTTCAGGCCACGGTCATTCAGGTATTTCTTTACAATATTGCCGTCCCTGGCACTTTTGCCTGCATCAGCTTCTGTGCGGTATTTTCCGGAAAGAAATCCACTGGCCAGTGCAAAATAATTGATTACACCTAAATTGTTGTCCGCTGCTATCTTTTCGTATTCAGTTTCATATTTCTGCCTATCGTACAAGTTGTATTCTGGCTGTAGCGTAGTGTATGCAGGCAGGTTATTTTGCCGGCTGTAATCCAGTGATTCCTGCAATCGTTCGGCACTCATATTGCTGGTGCCAATAGCCAAGACCTTTCCCTGTTTTATTAATTCAGCGTAGGTTTCCATCGTTTCGCTAACAGGAGTATTTACATCATCGTAGTGTGTCTGGTAGAGGTCTATCACATCTGTTTTCAGTCGTTTCAGCGATGCTTCCACTTCCTTTATGACGTAATCCCGTTGTAACTTTTTGCCTTCGCCCATATCGCTACCTACTTTGGTTGCCAGCACAATTTTATTGCGTTTGCCGGTTTGCTTCAGCCAGTTGCCAATAATGGTTTCAGATTCGCCGCCTTTATTGCCCGGCACCCAACGGCTGTAGGAATTAGCAGTGTCTATCAGGTCAAAGCCTGCATCGGTAAAAGCATCCAGCAGCCGGAAGCTTTCCTTTTCATCCACTGTCCAGCCAAACACATTGCCACCAAAAGCCCAAGGCATCACTTGTAAGCCGGATCCGCCTAATATTTTCTTTTCCATGCTATTCGTTTTTTGATACGTGTCAGCAAACACAAAGCCTGATTATTAATCTGTAAACTGAGAAAAAAGTTGATTTTATAGAACTTGGCAAATGGCTGTTTTATGCGGAAATACCAGGTATTTCATTAACCATTGCAGCATTCACATCTTCCTCAATTGTCCGCAATTTTGATTCACAAAAGTCAATCAGTTCCTTTGCCTGCTTTACTTTTTCAGCCAAAGTATCCAGCATCATGGTATCGTCCTCTATCTGATCAACCAATGCCGTGAGGCGGCTGTACGCTTCATTGTAGGTCAGGTTCATAATCTATTTTTTGGGTCACCGTACTGCTGATCATTTCGTATTTTAAAATCGTTACCATATTGTCCAATAACCTGATTTCCGCAGGGTCGGTTACGATCTTTCCATTGTTGATCACCATGGCATATCCTTTATTTAAAATAGTTGCCGGGCTATACGCTTTTACCGTACGTTTTATTTGCTGCAAATTCCTTTGCGCATCTTCCAGCAGATTTGCGGCCGTATTAAAAAACCGTTCTTTCAAATTCATTACCGCATTTTCGAAATTAAAGTTATGGTCAACGATGCTTGCGGCTACTTTGGTGGGCGTTTTTAATTGCCGGGCCATCAGGTCTACAATACTGGTATTCCGGTCGTGGCCAATACCGGTAAATATGGGCAGCGGAAAATGAGCCGCATACCTGGCTAAATCGTAATCTTCAAAGGGCTTGAAATCCGTTTGGGAACCACCACCCCGGACAATCGCTACTACATCATATCTATCCTGTGCAGCTTCTATTAATTGTAATTGCTGAATAATTAATTTACTGGAATGATCGCCTTGTATTTGGGTAAGAAAGGAGGTTATAGCAAATGCATAACCGTATTGGTTGTTCCGTATTTCGTTTTTAAAATCTCTTTCTCCATCGGAGTTTGGTGCAGTTATCAGTGCGATTCGTTGCAGTACCAATGGCAGCGATAGTTGTTTATTAGTGGTAATGTATTCCTCACCAACCAGGCGTATTGTTGCAGGGTTTTCTTTTAATAACCGGTCAAGCGTTTGTTGCTTTTCCAGTTCCAGTTTACCAACGGCGTAGCTGAGATCAATTTCCAGCACTTCCAAATCAATTCCATACCGCTTGTGAAACCGCACCCGTACATTACAAGTAATTTCTAACCCGCTCTTAAAAGCCTGGCCCGACAGTTTTTCGAATTGCTCCACATTAAAATAGGTGTTCGACCAGAATACACCCCTGATTTCTGCCGTGATAAGCGGGCCGTTTTTTTCAATAAATTTTAAAAAGCACCAGCGTTTATCAGGTTGTTTTTTTACATCTGTTACTTCGGCGGTAATCCAGCATGTTTCACCGGCAAAGCGCTCTGCAATAGCGTCTTCTATTTCGTTTACTAATTCTGAAAGGCGAACACTTTTAGGCATTAATTAAAATATGAGCAGCAGATAAATTCGTAATTCAGATTTTTTCCCGTCATTGCAAAAAGGTTCTTGTCCGACGAAACAATCTTCAATAAAATAATCTTTTTTTTGTAGATTAGTTAGCTAATTACGACCTCACTGATAATGAGATTGCATCGGCAAGAACGTTGCAAAAACGGAAATATTAATCTGAAGTAGGCGACCACACCTTTTAATAATTAATCGTTACACTCATCGTTTCTTCCCCACCACCTAATGCTGCCGCTGCGGCATTGCTGATACGCAGCAACATATTTTCATTTTGTTTAAT
Source organism: Chitinophagaceae bacterium (assembly GCA_965246935.1). Lineage (GTDB taxonomy): Bacteria > Bacteroidota > Bacteroidia > Chitinophagales > Chitinophagaceae > JAZKFT01. The sequence continues at coordinate 58,966 of CBDFGC010000037.1, forward strand.
GGCCGGCAATTCGCCTAATATCTTAGCATACACGGCTTTGCCGGTTGCAACATTTGCTATTTTAATAATTGTTCCCGGCTCTGCACTGCTCATCAGTACGTAATATTTAGCATCGTCCCAGCCACTGGTGCTTTTAAAAACCGCCGCCGTTCCTGTTTTGCTAATGCCGGCTTTACCTTCAAAGCCTGAAGCAAAAAGGCCGGTGCCCTGGGCGTTGGAAGTGTTTTGTTTAACAGCGATGAAGGGTGTTGACGTTTCTTTTATTACACTAAGTGTTTTGGATTCTTCTTTCGGCTTTTGTTCAACGGGTACTGACTTTTCGGTTACTACCGGAGGTTCGGTTTTTGTAATCGTTTCGGCAGGCTTGGTGTTGGTTTTTTTATCCGTTTTTACAACTTCTTCCTTCGGTTTTGCTGTTTCTTTTTCCGGTTGTTTTTTTGCAGTTTCCGTTGCCGTACTTCCGCCAGCTACCGGTAAATAACCTACTAATAAGTTCTTGCCAATATCTACACTTTCACCGGGAAGATCATTCAGTTTTTGCAGCGTAGCAGCACTGACGTTTCCGAAATGTAAGCCAATGCGGTACAGTCCCTCTTTGGGTTGTACTTTGTAATATACTTTCCGGCAGCCATTGCACTCAATCTGGCTAAGACTTTTTACCGGAAGCGGTATCCGGATAGTCTGACCCTTTTGTAAGCCCTTGTCGGCATCTATTTTATTAAACCCGCCTATTTCAGCTACGGTAAGTTTATAATTCCGGCTAATAGAGGAAAGTGTTTCACCGCTGGATACGGTATGATTAATATATGGTTTGCCCCCTTCCGATTCCGCCTGAATGCTTTCCTGCGCACCGGCATTAAGTGATAAAAACAGCAGGCCGGTATATATGCTTTTGATCATTGTAAAATTGTTAGGACGACAAATATAAGCGGGCATTTTTTGAATTGATGCTCCATAAATCTCCACGTGAATCTTTTAACGGTGTTTTACTTTCTGATCCGCCATTCCATCGGGTAATAGTTGTTCATCCGGTTGCCGATTGCTTTCATCCAGCCGATCGGATAGCCCTGATATTTAACTAATAGCCATCCGTTTTGTGAAGGTTTAATTAGTATATCCTGCCGTCGCAGGTATTGCAAAGCCTGCCGTTCGTTCAACTGTATAGCAGCCACCTTTTCCGAAATGTGCGCCGATAGTGCCAGTTCATGATGGGGCAGCAATTCGTTGCGGATCAGGCGGCCCATATTGATGCCGGCTTTACGCAGGTACAAATGTTTTTTTAGCAAAGGCAAATGGGCAGCAATAGTGGCAGGCATGGCCAAATAATCTTCTTTTTCAGGAATAAATTGCATCTCGTCTGTTAGCCAGTTTTGCAAAACAAGAGCAGCCTTTTTTTCTGTATCTGATGGTTTTGTTTTTATGGGCGATAATGAGGTTTGTGCAGCTTTGCCGGGCTTCCGGAGTGCGGCAATAAAAAAACCTTCGCCTTGTAAACGATTGGGATAAAAGCGATAGCCGTAGGAATTGTTCATCGTTGTTTCTACAATACCCCAATCGGGATTGAGTAGCAATTGAATGTTTTCCATTTCAGCATGTTGAATGAGCCATTGCAGTATTGCTTCATCTTCGGCTGCGGAATAACTGCAGGTAGCATAAATGAGCAGGCCGCCCGGTTGCAGGCAGGGTAACACATCGGCTAAAATGCGTTGCTGGCGCTGGCTGCAAAGCACGACATTTTCTTTGCTCCATTCTTCAATGGCGGCCGGGTCTTTACGAAACAGGCCGCTGCCACTGCAAGGCGCATCTACTACCAGCACATCAAAAAAATGCGGCAGCCGCTGAAAATGGGATGGATCATTGTTGGTAACCACCACATTCGCTGCTCCCCACTTCGTGATGTTTTCCGTGAGAACTGACGCCCTTGCTTTGATAACTTCGTTGCTTACTAATAAAGATTCTTTTGAAATAAGCGATTGCAGGTGTGTGCTTTTACCACCGGGGGCAGCACATAGATCCAGCACTTTCATTGGTTGTGAAAGATCAAGGGTTTGCTGTAACACCTGCTCAATAAACATACTACTGGCTTCCTGCACGTAATAAGCGCCTGCATGAAAAAGCGGATCAAGGGTAAAAGCCGGGCGGTTCGGTAAATAATAACCAGTGCTGCACCAGGGAATGATTTGTGATTTGTGATTCGTGATTTGTGATTTCTGTAATTCAGCATTTGCTGATGGAATTTCTACCAATTTTTGAAGTTCGTGGTCTGTGGTCTGTGGTCTGTAGTCTGTATTTTGTATTAAGTGGTCTGTCGTCCGTTGTCTGTCGTCTAATGTCGTTTTAGATGCATTGATACGAATAGCGGTGACCTGCTCCGGTGATTCGTGAGCCTGGATAAATTCCTGTTCATTAAAACCAGGAAGGCCGCGGAGACTTTGAATGAAAGAGGAGGGAAGATGCAAGGGTTAATTGATAATTGAAAGGGAATGCAATACACCGAAAGTTCCAGGGATTAAAATCCCTGGCTACAATATGGATCGTGCCTACGGCACTTTAAGTTGCATTTCATATTCAAAGTGATTATGGAATGGATAATTGATGTGGGATAAAATTAAAATGAATAAATAACCAGCATTGAATAAAACATTTTCCGGTAATTATATGAATGTCCGGCTTGAACCTCCCGTTCATCCGGGAGGTTCGGGAGGCCGGGCTTTTTACACTTGTTTTACTTCTTCCAGTAACTTTTGTAGTACTGCTTTTGCGTCACCAAACAGCATGGAGGTTTTGGGCTGAAAAAATAATTGATTTTCAATGCCGGCGTATCCGGGTTTCATACTACGCTTGTTGACGATTACATTTTTTGCCCGTTCCACTTCCAATATCGGCATACCATAAATAGGGCTGGCAGGATCGGTTTTAGCAGCAGGGTTCACCACATCATTGGCGCCTAAAATTAGTACGGCATCTGTTGTAGGAAATTCATCATTGGCTTGTTCCATTTCCAATAGCTTCTCGTAGGGCACGTCGGCTTCAGCCAGTAACACATTCATGTGGCCCGGCATACGACCAGCCACCGGGTGAATGGCATACTTCACTTCTACGCCTTTGGCTTCTAACGTTTTCTCCAATTCATGGCAAATATGCTGAGCCTGTGCTACGGCCAGTCCGTATCCCGGTACAATCATTACTTTATTGGCATAGCTTAACACAATGGCGGCATCGCTAAGGCTTACTTCTTTATAACCTCCAGCTACTCCTTGCTGCTGTGCCGATGCGGTGTTGCCGCCGCCAAATGAACCGATCAACACATTTTTCAGACTGCGGTTCATGGCTTTACACATTAGCAGTGTCAATAATGTACCTGCGGCGCCAACTAAAATACCGCCGGTAAGCATGGCTTTATTATCGTACATAAACCCACCGAAAGCCGCTGCCACACCGGTAAAAGAATTAAGCAGGGAAATAACAACCGGCATGTCGGCGCCGCCAATGGGCATTACGAACAACACACCGTACAATACGGCCAAAGGCAGGATGCCGTAAAAGAGATAGGGATAGGTGTTAATGAAGCCAATTTGAATTACAGACCTATCTGCTGTTTGTGCAAATGGTAATTGATAGATAACAAAAGCTGCATATACAACCAAGCCAATCAATAGTGCCAGGTTAATAGCAGATTGACCTTTAAAAGTCCAGTCCCGTATTTTGCCATTGAGTTTACCCCAGGCTATCATACTACCTGCAAATGAAACAGTGCCGATAATTAATCCTGCTGTGATAATAATCATTTCGAGATAGCCGAAATGAGGAATTTTCCCGGAAACAAAAATGTCTGATATATAAAAAGAAGATGCATAATACTGATGCCGGAATTCTGATATACTGATCAGCATGGCACAGGCGCCGCCCATACCATTGAACAGGCTTACCATTTCGGGCATAGCGGTCATCTTTACTTTTCGGGCGGCTACCCAGCCTGCTACACCGCCAATAATAAGGGCTGCAAAAATCCACGGGTAATTACCCAACTTTGTTCCTTCACCATCCCGGTACAAAAAGATCGTTCCAAAAATACCCAGGCACATACCGGCAGCTGCAATTAAATTTCCCCGCCGGGCCGATTCCGGATGAGATAACATTTTTAACCCCAGGATGAATGTAACAGCGGCAAAGAGGTAGATTATGTTGAGCAGGGTCATTAGATAATGTGAAAATTTGAAAATGGCTCAATGGCTCAATTCTTATATGCTACTGTTCATCTTGGATGGATACTTCAAATGTTCTATGCATTGAGTAATTGCGTCATTGCGTCATTGAGTAATTAATTTTTTCTTTTCTTCTTAAACATCTCCAGCATCCGGTCAGTAACAACAAAGCCACCCACTACATTTAATGTACCCAATACGACAGCTAAAAAACCCAGTGCCAGGGCTACATAATTCCCCGATTCTGCACGGCCCATGACGATAATGGCACCTATGATTACCACACCATGAATCGCATTGGCTCCACTCATTAGTGGTGTGTGCAATACCGCAGGCACCCTGCCTATTACTTCAATACCCAAAAAAATCATCAGGATAACGATATAAATCATTTCCTGATGAAGCATAAACCAGTTAAAAAGCGACTGCATGATTGATGTGGATTTTTCTTTCCGTTGCGTAAAATTGTTCATAGGGCGTTGCCCTATGCTGAAATATTGCCGCCCTTTCAGGGCTAATACAAGTGATGTTTTTATATTCATTTGTATTTATTGCCGGTTACTCAGCGTTTATTGCCCATTTGTATTTTCTATTCATTTGCAGATTTGCCAATTGTCACATTTGCATATTGCCTTTTTATCGAGCCATTGCGCCATTTTCAAATTTTCACATTGGTTTTATCCTCCCCAACCTTCTCTATCTAAGCTTCGGTATTGAATGGCTTCGGCTACGTGTTCCGGACGGATGTTTTCTTCAGCGGCAAGGTCGGCAATGGTACGGCTTACTTTTAAAATGCGGTCGTAGGCACGGGCACTCAGGTTCAGTTTTTCCATGGCCCTTTTCAGCAGATTAGCGCTACCCGTATCCAGCAGGCACACTTCCCGTAATTGCTTACTGCTCATTTGTGCGTTGGAATACGTGCCGGCACTTTCTTTATATCGTTCCGTTTGGATATCTCTTGCTTTCATTACCCTTTCTCTGATCAGCGCACTTTTTTCGTATGATTGTGTATTGCTCAGTTCACTAAACGGAACCGGGGTTACTTCTACGTGCAAATCAATGCGGTCCAGTAGCGGGCCACTAATTTTATTCAGGTATTTCTGTACGGCGCCGGGCGGGCAGGTGCATTCCCGTTCCGGGTGGTTAAAGTAGCCACATGGGCATCCCTGCGTTACCTTTTTCCGCACAAGCTGAATCTGTCCGTAAACCATATGGCAGCGAATATATTTTAAATCCTCAGACACTAGGTGAGAAGATACGTAATAGAAGGATTGAACTTGGTCTGTTTCAAAGGGAGGTTGCGGAACAAATAGGGGTGACTGAGGATTCTGTAACTTTTTGGGAAAACGGAACAGCCAGTCCTCTTGTGAAACAGTACCCTCAGATTATTACCCTCCTAGGATACTTTCCCTTTGACATTGATGTTTCAACATTGGGCGGTCGTATTACCCGATACCGATATACCGAGGGACTAACACCAAAAGAGTTTGGAGAGTTAGTAGAAGTAAACGCTTCAACAGTACGAGCATGGGAGGAAGGGAAGCATGTGCCAAGCAAACTGGTGCAGAGTAAGGTAGGGAACATCGTTGATTCTGGACAAGCAGTCAATAGGTTTGACACGAGGCTTAAGGTAAATTGAACTGGTTCTTAATTGTCCTATCATACATATACATTGACAAGATGCTGAAGAGATTCTTAGCTTTACTCCCATACCCTTAGCCTTTAGTACCATGAATACTGTTGCCCCTGCTATTAGCCAAACCACCTTCTTTTATTCACCGGCATCCATAGTTTCCATCATTAACGCTGCCATCGTTATCAAGGAGGAGCGCAAATTGGTGCAAGTAAGAGGTATTTTCCGGAAAGAAGGAAAGATGAACTATAGTGGCTGCTACTATAACCGTATCAAAGATGAAGCAAACGACAACTATCTCACCCTCCTAACACCGGCCTTACTGCACGATAAGTTAGAGGATAACCGCACCATAGAACTAAATGGGTATATCACTCGAAAGGTAAATAACCGCAATGCCAGTATTGAAATCAACCTGCACCTTATTGAACTGTTAAACCAGCAAATCAATAAGTTCTCTGAGGAGGATGTAAAAAAGATTGACTTGGTCAACGGGAAACTGACTTTAGGATTTAAGGACTTAGATACCTGTATAAAGAAGGCCATATTCGAAAATCGAACATTTCACATTAAGGTAATAACCGGAAAATCTGCGATTATTGATTCCGATATCCGTAGAGGGTTAGGTGGAGCTCTTCCGTTATTCCAGATTGAGTTCGTCAGAGTTACGCTTACTTCTGTAGCCGAAATTACCTCTATGGTGCGCCAAATAGATGAGATTGCTCCAAACCTCATTTGCATCGCTCGGGGCGGGGGAGAGAACCTAGACGTGTTTGAACTACCGGAGATTGCAGAATGTCTGTTGGACTGTAAGACAATTCTTGCGACCGCAATTGGTCATGCTGATAACGTGACATTAGCAGAAAAGATGGCGGATAAAAAGTTCATTACGCCAACGCACTTTGGCACTTATTTAAAAGAAATATACAACAATACCGTTGAGGAACTGGAAAATTCAAAGGCGAAGCTGGTACAGGACATCACTCAAACACTATCTGCCAATTACCAGAAGCAAATACAAAACCTGGAAGAGCAGTTGATCGCATCCCTAAAACTCTATAAGCACACCGAAGAGGAAAATAGGCGGATACGCCATGAAGAGCTATCAGTACTACAGACAAAATTGCTTAACACAGAAAATGTTTCAAAGGATGCTGCTCAAGTTTTGAAGGACCGGATACAAGCACTTACCATACAGCAAGACCAAAAAGATGCGCTTATGCGTCAAAGTAACCGCCAGTTGGAAGCCTATCAGCGGCAAATTAAGGAAAGTGAATCAAAAAAAGTGTTCGGTCTAGCTGCCATCATTATTGCCATCATAATTGGAATTATTATTGGAGCAATAATTACAGGAAAGCATTAAATAGTCATAGATGATTACAAGCGGGAAGTGTTTTTTATTGAAAAAAACTACTCCCTAAAGAGCAGCAGGATGCTTTAGCTATTTAGGCACTTGGTAGGCCATTCTGTCAAGCCTCAGGAGATACGGATGGACAAAAGCCAGATTTAGAAGTAAAGCTGGCTGGTGAGTAGAGCAGACCAAATGACATTGAATTTATGTAGATACCACCTACTAAGCCGATGCAGAATGGATAAATAGAAAGATTCAATTGGACGTATCGTGATAATATGCTTGACCCTTGCCTGTTCGTCACACTAGTTGAAAGAAGATCTGTGAAAGTAAGGTAGATATAGGATTACAACACCCATTGTCCCCATGATACACTAGATGGCATAGTACTAGGCAGCCAACGGCAACAAATTCATTCTGGTGTTGAGAGCTGTTTCGAATTAGCTACACCTTTGCTCCACACTTTATTACATCAGAACACAACTGATAAACAAGTGAAATCATCCACTTTAATCTATATTTAAAAGACGGAGCTAAAGACAGGATAACTTGCAAAATTGAAATTTATATATTACTATATTAGCTGTAATTTTGAAAGCACCTAATTTTAAAATAGAAGAAAAGCCATGGCTGAAAATAAAAAAGACGTGTTTCTAAATACCGTATATGAACAATGTACCCAAGTTTATACAACATTTGTCAATTTCAGATTCCAAGTTTTTGGATTATTTGCATTGAATGCAGTATTATTTGATTATATTAATAAGCCTGAAACAAAAAATTCGATATTCATTATAGTTGGAATTTCGGCAATTTACATTGCTTGGATATTATTTTTTATTGATCGGCGAAATAGGCATATCTTTCGACGAGCAGTTAGAATTTCAAGTAAAATAGAAGAACATTTCGGAATTCCTATGGAAATGCGATTACATACTAAATCAAGAAGTGATCTTGAAAATAAAATCTCTCATAGCAGAATCTTTAGTGCAATAGTCATTACAATAACTTTATTTTGGCTTTTTGTAATTTTTTTTCATAAATATTTTATTAATGTAACTCAAGCAAAATGAATAATATGTCTCCGCAAATTAAATTTGTAGGTACAGGTGGTATATTCGATTATAAAATCGGAAATTCAGCTGCGCTAATTTATATGGACTTTGGTAAAGTACTTATAGATTGTGGATATACCATATTTGGTACTCTAAAGGATAAGCATTTAATAAAAGACATCGACTTTTTGTTAATTACTCATCTTCATGGTGACCACGTAGGTAGTATTCATCCTTTAATAATAGATTATCTAACGACAAAAAATAAAAAATTAAAAATAATATACACAGACGATGTGTTTAAATCGGAAGTTGATATTTATTTAACACATTTTTTAGTCACTCCAACTGATTACATTGAATATGTTCCCATTACCGACTTTCCAGAAATCGGTTTTATAGACACAAAAGGTGCGCATTTTGAAGGACTTCAAACATATGCATACTACTTTGCTACAGGTGATGATTTACTCTACTATTCAGGAGATTTAGGCGATATAAATTTGACAATTAAATTTCTTGATTCTGTAAGAGTAAAAAATGTTGAGGTGTTTCATGAACTTTCTTTCAAAGAAGGTAAGGCACATGTTTATTATAAAGAACTTGGTTTAAGGTTAAATAATTATAATGTTTATGGATATCATTGCGATCACACAAATGCTCCAAATGATAATTCAATCAAACTAGTGGCGAATTTCCCGCATTTAAACATCTAAAATTTTAAAATGGAAATTTTTCTTATTAGGCATTTTGAATCTGAAAAAAATTTAAAAAACTTATTATCCTCAGGTGAAGATTCTGAACCCTTAACTAATACAGGAATAGGCGAATGTAACCTTTTCTCTATCGGGTTAAAGTCATATTTTAATAAGAAAAACTTAGTAGCTAGTTCTATTCATTGCTCAGATTCAACGAGGGCTATCGAAACTTCAGCAATTATATCAAAGAAGTTTAATGATATACCAATTAATTCATATAAATCTCTAAAGTCTACAGATGCCGGCAAACTTAAAGGGACAAGTATTTCTGACATTAAACATGTCGATGATACTTTTGGTAAAAACTTATATTTATATAGAAAGGGCCTTTACAATTCTTACAATTTCGACCAATATCAAAATGATGTATCTAGGGAAAAGAAGTCTGATTTCGAGAAAAGGGTAATCAATTGCTTTTTAGAAGTTATTTCAAAACAGAATGATAATGTAATATTAGTAGCACATAGATCTGCGTTGATAGCTATTCTGATTTATATTTCCAGAAAAATGGATAATTACCCAATTAAATTTTATGGATACATAGATTTAGATTTAGGAAAATTGTCTCACATAAAATACAACAGTGGAATTTGGAGTGTTAGCGCTGTAAATGAATCCATATCATATTTATTAGATGGCTAACATTTTGTTTTTCGTAAGTGTAGATAGAACTACTCTTATTTTACAAATGCAGGATTACATCAAGAGATGTAAACCACACTGCAAGATTGTCGTCTTAAGCGATAATATATATTGTAGTAGCCGTCATTTTGTAGATCAATTTGTTGAACTACCTTCTAATAGGGCAATTAAACGTTCTGAATTTATTAAAAATGTAATTCTTAGTTATAATATTAAAGGCGTGTTTTCTGCTAGTAATTTTGATTTGGAAGTCATCTTAGAGCTGAAAAATTGGTTGAAAGAAAAGAATATAAATTATTTCAATTCTACTATTGATACGCTCAATTGTCTACTGTCAAAAGAGAAAACTCATCAACTATTATTCAATGCTGGTATTAGAACACCCAATATTTATAGTAGAGATGATTTTATGTTTAAAATTAAGAAATATCCTTTAATTGTAAAGCCTAATTATGGTCAAGGATCTAAATACACATTTCTCGTAAATAATATTGATGAAGCATTGTTTTATCTAGATTTTGTTAGCGACCCGATAATTCAAGATCATATAAACGGGACACATTATACGATAGATTGCTTTACAGATGTTAATGGCATATTACTTTTAATTGTACCCAGAATAAGATTAGTCGTTGACGGTGCAAACTCAATAATTTCTAAAATTGACATAGATTCTGAGCTAGTAAAATTGGCATTTGAAATATCTAAGTTAATTATTCTCTCAGGTCCATGGAATTTTCAAGTTGTTAAAAACTCAGATGATACTTTTGTTTATGACATCAACCCAAGGATTTCAAGTGGTATTGTGTTTTCGATAATGGCGGGATATCCTTTCCATGAATATATAGTCGACTTTTTGATTGATGGAGTTAATTCGGAAAAAATTCAAACAAATCAAGGAAATGGTTTGATTTTAGCAAAGTTTAATTCTATATGTGTTATTCAAGAGTAATTACACTGGAACTCGGGTTATGCATTTTTAAAGCAGTTAAAAGCAGGCGGATACAATTTTCCTTAGCTAATTTTAACTAACCTGGCACAGATCACGTTAAGTTTCTAACATTTACCTTTTTTACGGTCAGGCCGCTAAGTGAGACATGAAACTAAGTTGTGAATGATAAGCTACGATAATGAGAGCTGCTCTTTTACTCCTAAAGTACTTAACTAAATATCTTATAGCTAGATGACAAAAAATGAAGCTGAGCATAAGTATTCTCAATACCGCAACCTCGATCCTTTTCCCGAAATTGAATCAGCATTATTAAATTCAGCTGATGTATTTGATTATATTCGTGCCATCGGCATGATCTGGCCTTTTGAAGAAAACCAGTTAAACGGCGTGACACTTAGCTTGAGAGTTGGTGATTTGGCAGTCTATTGGGATGAAAAGAATGAAAAAGTTAAGAAAGATATTAAGGCTGACGGAGAGTTTAGGCTGAAAAGTAATTCAATTGCCTATATTCAAATTTTAGAAGAACTCCGATTACCTTCCTACATCATAGTCCGATTTAATTTGCGAGTTACAAACACTTATCGTGGTCTACTACTTGGAACTGGACCTATTGTAGATCCAGGGTTTGTTGGCAAAATAAATATACCGGTGCACAATTTAACGAATAATGATTATGTATTTGGGTATGGCGAATCATTAATAGAAATGGAATTTACAAAAATAAGTTCTAATGAGCAGTGGATTTCCAAACAAACAGTTGATGAAAAATTGATCCGGGTAGGAAAGTATAAGAATTGGAAACCAACAAATGATAAACTTGAAACTGAAAAGCGTGATGTAGATTACTATTTAAGACGAGCAAATCAGGGGCATAGCATCCAAAGCTCCCTGCCTCCAGTTGTTTACCGTATGGAGGAAACAATTAAAAGTACAAAGACAACCGAGAATAAAGTTGATTTAAACCTTGAAAAGATTACAACGAAAGTTGAAACTAATTTAAGTAGGTATAACCTGGCTTTAATATTTTCATTCGTTGGTTTACTAAGCGCAATAATAGCAATTGTCAACGTTTTTTTAGCTGATGTTAGAGAACTTAGAAATAAAAATTATGAGGAAAAAATACAAATTCTTGAAACAAAGCATCAGAAAGACAGTTTCTTAATTGATTCAATTATCAAACATATGCCTGCTAACACTAAACCGACACCGGTAAACGATACAACTAATGGCGGTCTAGGAAGTTAAACTACATCAAATCCTATTGAATTTTTTTGTCGGATGATATGCCATCAATATTTCAGTTGGTAATTTGCAGGAACCTTCAAAGGTTACTTCTCTTACGGAACTGGGAGTACGTTCATAATCTTCAGCATATTGGAAAGTGCTTTTTCCCCTTTGAGGCGCTCCTTCCGGGTGGTAAGAACTACACCTAGGTGCTCCTGAATTAAGTCTGCAAAACATGGGCTTATGTTCATTAGCTCCCAATAGATCAGTCGTACCGAACCTTAAAACAACGGGAAATTCGTTTTGATTTTCATATCTCTTATAATGTGTTGCAAGATCAGTGTCTTTTACCCAGAAAAAAACACGAGAATTTAAAATATATACAAAGTCGCCGAACGTAATACCTAGCTCTAAATTTTTTGAGGCGATTTTTTCGAAAAGTGGATCTTGGTCGCGTAATATAATTTTTGACTTTTGATTAGATATATCTTGATGTCCGACTCTTCGTGTTCTTAAAAAAGTCTCTGCATTAGGTAAATTTACTTGTAATACTAAATTAACTGTGCTTATTAAAGTCCTGTTTTCAAATATTGAATCAAGGTTTCTTTTGTCAGTCAAATGATATAAATAAGGTCTAAGCTTAATAAATTTTTGTATATCCATTATTTCCAATTTCTACGATCAATAATAGCTCGGTAATCAAAACATGTGCTTATAAGAGACACTTTGACACCGGAGCATCTTTCCAATTCTTCAATGAGTTGTCTAGTTTCAATAGTCAACTGGTCATATCGACGAGCCTTTTCGTTCTTTGTTGAAATATAATCAGTAAAGGTCAAAGCAATATCTGAAGGAGAATTTAGCTCACATGCTTTTCTAAATAATTCCCAACTAAACTCAGCTATTCTACGATCTTTTTTTGTCGTAGTTGTTTTCTCATTTCTTTTTAATTCTTCAGCATTCTTTCCAGATCTACTGGCGATTGTCACCATATCAATCTCTTTGCTAATAAAAGGTCCAGAAGTTCCACCCACTCGTATTGGATAAGTACGGGTAACCATTATTATTTTCTTAACTCTTCTTGGGGATATCCCTGCTTCAGATAAGCATCCAGAAACTGTCGTATCTCTGGATGTAACAAAAGGATAGATTCCATGATGGATACTTAGCCCTGTACCTTGTGTGCCTTCAAGCAAAATTCTTCTATTATTGCGGTACATATCCTCCAATACATCAAACGTACTTCCAATAAAAGGTTTCAGCTTAACCGAGTGTTTAGCTTTATGCTTGTCGTCACCGTATAACCGAGCTAGTAAATTGTTAGCTGTTGCAGTTCCAACACCTTGGCCAGTTGAACTTATCATTTGTTGAATTTTCTGTTCAAGTTCAATGTCTTTCTCATCAATAATTATTGCATTTTCATCGATAATCAATCTTTGTTTTTTTTTATCCAATTCGTCACTAATGCGATAACGTACTATTTCATCCAAAATTTTCCCTTCGTTAATTACGGAACCTGGCCCCATCAACAATTTTGCTGTAGGATTACGGTAGCTTCCAGAAGGAAGTAAATGAAATACATGCTTGTCTGGCTCTTCATATACAGTATGTCCTGCATTTGGACCACCAACACGAATCAAACAATCGTATTCATTTGCAATATGAGCAGCAATTTGACCTTTACCTTCAGATCCAAACTGACCCCCTACAATAATATCAACTAACTCATTTTTTGTAGGCGCAAGTAGTTTTAAAAAACTTGCAACTCTAATAAAAACATCTTCTTTTGTTGATAGCTCAGTATCTATACATAAATCAGCATCATCAAACAATGTTTTGACTTGTTGCTCTGTTTCGTCCGCCTTTGCCTCTTCATACTTTTTCAACGCTTGTGATGCTGAAAGTTCTCTTACTTCTTCTCGTTGTAAAAACCGTTGTTTTAAACATGGTTCCGAAGCTGTCAAATGAATATGACAAACTGAGAAACTATAAGCTTTCCGAAAATAATCAATTTGCTTCTGAATACGAATTGCATCTACTACAAAGAAACTGTTCTTTTCAAATGAAAATCCAAAATCGTTCTGAAAATAATCAAGTACCCATTTGCCTCCATCCTTTTGATCTAATGAGGTACCAAACCTTTGAAGAAAAGTTCGATTTGGTTCCTCCGAATTTAATTTCTTTTTAGCTAAATCTTTAATCGCTTCTCTGGTCTTCATTAAATTAAACTCAAACTTATTTTCAAGGTTTTGTGCAAGAGTAGTTTTACCAGATGCAATCTCTCCGCTAATCAGAAGTATTATTTTTCTTTCTGCCATGTTGATTCTTCGTTAAATAATGACAAACTAGAACTAGGTTTAAAATCATCTGACTTTTGAGTTCCCCACAAATAAATGTGAACTTTGACGTCATGATTGATTAACTCCGAATAGATTAAGCCTTCAATAATTTCCCATTTTCCTTTCGCCTGCCCTGTTCCAATTAGCGGCATAAATACATCCGCCTTTAAATTTAGTGCTTCTTCTCTTAATTCAGCTAAACATAGTTGTAAAGCTTGGTAATCCAATGGCGTTTTGCCGTTCTTTGCATAAAGTGCGTTTTGTGCAAGCATTTGAAAAACGTACAAGTTATTTGAAACTGATAAAAGTTGAGATTTACCTAATCTGAAATTTATTTTCCTTTCTTTCCAAGTTTTTAAAGCCTGTTTGATACTTGGATAATTTTTAGATAAGGATTTACCAAAACCAAAGCCGAGACCCGCACTCGTATTTACCACCTGTGCAATAATTTTGATGCCTTCTCCTCGGGGTTTCGTAGCATCTCCAGTTTCTATAATAATCCTTCTATCTTGAAGTTTCTCCCGTCCATCGTTCGGTACCACAATAACTCCTACTCTTGCCCGGTTGTCTTTTCTTACTGGCGAAATGCCAACATAAAATGCATTATAAGGCTTATCAAAAATGCTCCACGTTACAGTTTCTCTCTCTGTTGCACCAGGAGTCGTACAATAATACGCTCTCGATTCAATTGGAATTTCAAAATTATTTGGGAGAGAAAAGTCAAACTGGGCTGACATTTTATGATAATCTAGAACTAGTTTTTGTTCAGATTGGAAAGAACAAATCATAATTGCACAATTACGATCAATTGCCGCCACAAATCCTAAAAATACTGACTCAAGTGATGACTTATATTTTTTTGCTAAAGCTATAAGGCTTTCAAGTGTAATTTCCTTTAGATCATTTGCATCCTTTGGGAAGATAACGTAGGGTAATTGAAACTCAGAAGCGCCAATGTTACAAAGCTGTTCGAGTTCTCTATTTACAACCGGCTCCTCTTCCCTGTGTCTAATCTGTTTATAACAGTCTGGGAACAATGTATGTGTAATTTCATGTGCAACAGAAAAATTCAGCCTATTAGGCTTTTGAAATGGATTATACTCGATTAAAAATCTTGTTTTAGATATTGCAACTGTTCTAGCATCTAAAACCGTGTCATTAGGCGAAATATCGAAGTCCAAAATTTTTGCAAGTTCTATCGAATTAAAAGGTGGACCAGTCCAACCTTTCTGGAGGGCATACAACACAACACTCCTTGCCTTGTCTTTGATTGCCTCTATTGGATTAGGGTTTTTAGTTTCGGCAATAAGACTTAAAACTGATTCATGAGTCCATTGTTTAGTTTTAACATTTCCATCATTGCGTGATTCCAGTTCAATTTGTTCCTCCGTAGTTAAAAGCTTCGCATCTACAAGTATCCTTTCATGTTTAGTTGCATTTAAATGGTGTACAAGATTGAGATGCTTTTCAATAAAATCTACGGGAACATCTTCAATGCCTTCTTCACTTTTCAAATTAGCTTCAAGTAAAAACTCAACTGCAAACCGCGAGTTTTCAGAAATATTTGCCGGTATTGTCATTTTCTGGGGGCTTTAAAATTACATCAATTTAGAAAGTTTTCTACTCCGTCTGGAAATCGTTTCCATTAACTGGTACGCTTCTGAAATCGTACATTTCATCTCATCAGCAATTTCTTTGTAGCTCAATTCTTTCTTTTTCAACTCTAAAAATGTTTTGTATTTTTCATTACTTTCACATGCTTGGAAAAGTGCAGCAGTGAGTTTGTCAAGATTATCTTCATCATAATCCTCATCATCATTCTCTTCTAGAGCTAAAAACAATTGTTCAGGCTCCATGAGGATGGTCTTTCTACCCCTTTTTACTTCTACTTTATACTTACGTACTTCTTCAGAAATCATGCTGTTGATTATCCTAATTAACTGTTCGGTGATGGTAAATCTTTCAGGATCCCAGGACCAGATACCCTCGTATATGGCTAATAGCGCGTTTTTTAGATAAAAGTCGTTTGCTTTCATGCCCAAACGTTGCTGACAATGAGCGCCTATTCGAGTTTTGTCTCCAAGTTTTATGTTGATGTGCCCATAACATTTTTTTATCGCAATTTTCCATTCTTCATCAGTTATGTGTGATAATCTATTTAAATTTTCTGTCACTATCATCTCATGAGGATTAACTTATTATATACTTAACTGAGAAAAAAGGATTTCCGCAATAGATATGAAAATATCAGTAAAAATTTAAAGTGGTGTTTTTAAAAGAGCGATAGTAAAATTCGCAGCTTAAGCAGCCAAATTTTGCCTCTGTCAAAATTAACTTAGAGGTAAACTGCCCACACTATCAAAGTTTGAAGGTAGTAAAGAACGGTATAAAAAAGACCGGCAAACAAAACCTGTTATGCACTAATTGCAATCCATTGTTTCAGGGTGAATATGTTTACAGTTCATCATACAGCTTCTTCAAAATTTATTGTTTTTATCCAAGATTTTGACATTAGATCCACCGTAGAAATGAGCTCAGGTTCCTCAATCTTAAGATTTCTTTCCTTAAAAGGCCAATTCGTCAATGAGGCATAGAAGTCATGGTCATGTAGTCAACTGACTTGTATTCGTTACAGCTCGCAAAAACATTCTTATGAGCCAAGGATGAATTGCAGCAGCACGCATTAAAAAAAAAGCTAGCGCCGGATATACGCAAACGATTACTACCTATTATGCACAAAACTGTGAAGGCATCCAGCTACGGGTCGCATGCCACAGAGGAAAGGCAATCAGCAAATTCAAATAAATCAAAACTTAAACCGCTTTAAAACGATCGCCAAAGAAAAACTAAGCAGGGGTACTGCGACTTGGAACCAAGGTTAGAAACATTAAAATCAACCATCGGTTTAAAAGCTTTATGCTGCAAAGAAAAGAGGAAGTAGGAGTTGAAACCGAATTGTTGGCATTAGGCCAGAACTTAAGGAAGAAAGTTGCCCTGAAAGCAGCGAAAAAAGCAAAAAACGCTTTTTCTTCCTTTTATATATTGTTAATGTCTGCTAAAGATAGCAGCTTGACATTATCAAAGCCTCACCAAGAAACATAATGCCCTCTAAACATTACCTAATAAAAAGAGGTTGTCTTAAAGGCAAGATTTTGAGACAACCTCTTTTTATTAACATTTACCTTTAGAGTATGACTTGAATGATCTACCAGAAGTTGTTTTTTTTTGAAGCTGACGGTTTCAGTCTGGAAGGCATGCAACGAATCAAGAACAACGGCAAGGAATTAGAATTTAGTAGGCTTACCAAGCACTCAAAGGGATGATTAATTGCTGCAAAACACAGGTAAGGCTAATTCATACTTTACTGATATTTTGCAAATAACCATTGTCCTTTGAATAAAACTATACTCCAATCTTCATAAGTTCAATTCTTATTGAATTAACCACTTATTAATCAACTAGTTATGAAACATGCCTCATTCCTATTATTTTTTGCACAGGATAAACTTATATTGCAGACATAAGTAAAATTGTTAAAACAGCTTAATATTAGTGATTCTCACACATATCAAACAGGCAGTTTTATTTTTCGGTAGAAAACAGCACAAAAGTGGTGTAGAAGCATCCACTCTCTAATAGCTAATGACTTTTACATCCAAACCTGCCATGGCATGGAAATAGTTTTACTCTATTTCCCTAAACTTTGATCTTTTTTTCTGCATCTCAAAGTTCTATAACCACTTAGACGTCTTTTGGTTCAAATACAAAACAAATGCAGAAATAAGCAAACAGAATATATTCGGTGGTTTAAAGTAGTTTTGTTATGAGCAAATCTTACCTCTAACAAATAACGTAAGGAGTTAAACCTTATCTTCAAAGCATTTTATCATTACGTTTCAAAACTTTTAATCCGTCCAGATAGCGCAAATGTGCATAAAACCGAGTTTTTTTGTGGATACTGGGTTTATAACTTGTGAAATAAGACGGTATAAAATTCTTTTGAATTTGGATTAATAAATATGGCCTAAAAGTTGAAAAATCACAACTCAATTAGTATTTTGTGACCAATAAATTAAAATGAATTACAAGCCTCTTAGGGACGCTGTTTACGGGTATGTTTACTTCACACCATTAGAAGCTATCATCATTGAGCATCCTATTTTCCAACGCTTAAGGTTTATTTATCAAAATTCTACTGCATATCTAACATATCCTGCAAACCAGTTGACTAGGTTCAGTCATTCACTGGGAGTAATGCATATGGGCGGGGACTTGTTTTTAAGAAGTTTCAAGAACTTCGATCAAAACCATTTTCCTCAATTTGTTGAAGACTTATCTCAATTTGTAAAGCAATTTTTATTTGATGGAAATGCCTATGAATATGATGCTTTTGCTAAAGCATGGAATGACTCCTATGAAAATATTGGCGAGTTTACAAACCGATTTAATCCTAGTTTTAGAACTGAGGCAGAATTAAGCAATTTGAATTTTATATTAGGTTTTACTTGGCAGTCTGTTCGTCTAGCATGTCTTATACATGATATTGGACATTTTCCTTTCTCTCATGTATTTGAATTAGGAATTGATTTATTTCAAAAGCAATTGAATGTTGATGAACTAAATCCGATTATTAACTTTAAGAAAAAAATTGCATTAGAGGCCAATATTCTTGATGATATTAATAATTGGAAAACAAACGATTTACATGAATATTTTGGTCTTTTTATATTATCTAATTTAGTAAAAAAAGATGAAAATGCCAAACCTGATGAACATGTTAAATCTGATGAAAATGCTAAACCCGAATTAGCAAAAGTATTAAGATTTGCAACAGAAATTTTTGGCTACAAATCAGAAGAAAATTATGCTCAAACTAATTCAAATGACAAAAGAAAAATTGTT
Source organism: Chitinophagaceae bacterium (assembly GCA_965246935.1). GTDB lineage: Bacteria > Bacteroidota > Bacteroidia > Chitinophagales > Chitinophagaceae > JAZKFT01. The sequence goes on from CBDFGC010000037.1 coordinate 78,027, forward strand.
CAATGTCTTCATTCAATTGTATCTTCTAATATTGATGCAGACAGATTAGATTACACACTCAGAGATACACTTTCTTCAGGGTTAAATGTTGGGGATTTCGATTATAAAAGGATTATTAATAATACAGTCATTAAGAAAGAATATATTGATTCTACTGGCTACACTTATAATTTTTATATAACTTCCAAAGCGCTTTCGAGTATCGAACAATTTATAAACCTTCGATATTTATTATATCAACATTTAATATATCATCATAATGTTTCCAAGTATGACGCAATTTATGTACAGATTATATCAAAAATTTTAAGTCATGCTTTTCAAAAGCTAACCCCTTCAATTGTAGAAATTTTAGAACGTTACCGTTTTATTGATAAAACTTGCCTATTCCCGGACAGCAGTATTGAAACTTATGACGATGCTTGGTTTCGAACGATGCTTCAGGAAATTCAAAGAAGTAAAGATTTAGAAGAAATAGACATGCAGTTAAAGTTTTTGTTACGAACAGCATTATACCGGGAATCTCAGCACACAGTCTCTTTTTTTAAAACACCGTCTGATTTGGATTATGCATTAAGTACATACCTAAAAGATTGGTATAATAAAAACTTCAAGGAAATCAAACATAATTTTAAAGGTGCCAATTTTCATGAGGTTTTTCATTGGGATTTACCAACAATACTGCGCTTTTTATTTAGGCACTTAAAATTGGAAGAGATTTCAAAGAATTTCTTAAGAGATGTTGATCGAGATATAACAACCAAATTTCCGAAAGTAATATTCATTTGGAAGAAAACAATTCCAAAATTGGTTTCTAACTCAGAAAGCATTTGGCACGGTTTAGAAAAGAAAAAAATTTTAAACTTATCGCCTTACATCCGTAATATATCAAACGTCGAAAAGTTTACATTTAACCATTATTTTGGCATCGTTGGTAAAAATATAAAGTATAATAAAGACGTTATAGATGATTGTAAAGAGATTTTATTTAAACATTTAGAAACTGCCTTAACATTATGCTGGAATAAGCAGAAAGAAGAATTCATAGAGGAAGAAGATTAGTTTAGTTTAAAGGTATTTTGGCTTAAAATAATATGGAAATTTTTAAAGAAATAACTTGCGGTAACTATTTCTCTATTCTTATTCGAACATTGGGTTGCAATTTATATATCATTGTGTATAGTAATTACAAATACATTTTATAATCAATTAAATCTTTTTTATGGACAATTCATCATTTTCAAGATTCATTAATCTTAAAAGAAAGCTCCTTAAGTCAATTAAGAATGCAGATAACGGTATCACAGAACAAGAGTTCAATACGCTACTCTACCAGGATAAGAACAGTTTTAGTGTTAATGAAGGATTAACTCCTGAAGAACTTACTACAATTATTCTTGAGGACAGCGAAATAATTTATGTATGTGATCCGGGAACGAACATATGTAGATTTATTAGTGAAGAAAAATATTACGAATTAGCACCTGCATTGGCAAGTTAATTTGGATTTATCTTTTCAGAATAATCGGAAGTATTCTTGTAAAATTTTAAAGTAATCCCCAATATTTATTTATTGGGGATTTTCTTAAATTCATATATCATGCATGTATGTTGTATTTCGAAAATAAAAGCCATCTGAAATCAGATGGCTTCGGTGCTATAAAAGACGAATTCTAATCAACAAAAGAAATTAAGCTGCTTCAGCTATTACTTCTTTAGAAGCACATACTTCACCAGGGTTCGGATCGAGAATATACTCTACCGCTTTTTGTGCTCGGCTTGCCGCCTGAATGAGTATCTTATTATCTCCCTTAAATACTGAAAGCCAGTTTTTGATATAGTCTGCACTTTGAGGCATATTGTTCATTGAGAGACCAGCGTGGGAGCGAAGGTAGCAAGCACCTATTTCTGCCGTCAGTTCTTCTAAAGAATACGGCTGCGTACGAAACTTTGGATTTTCAAACACTTCTGGCCTTTTTAGTCTGCTCTGGTGACCTGTTGAATGAATCAATTCATGAAAGAGAATTCCGTAATAATCTTCATTGGTTTTAAAGCTTTTCATTTTGGGCATGTTGATATAGTCTTCTGGCGGGTAATAAAACCCATCAGGCTTTTTATGCACTATTGCCGGCGCATTTTTCATGCCTTCGACAATGGAAACACACGATGGAATAGGTGGCAAATCTTCTGCTTCTGTAGAGGTAAGTTCAGCAGGTAAATCTTTGCATTGAGCAATATTGAATACCGTATAATACCGGAGCATTGACTTCTTTTCTGTTTTGTGTGTTCCACCCTTTTCAACATCTCTTTCAAGCGTTTTAGTAAAAATAATCATGATTCCTTTTTCACCTTTGATCACTGAACCATTCAATTCCTTGATCTGCTGCCAAGTGAGAAACAAGTTGCGTGAAAAACCGTACGCATTTAGGAGCATAATGTTGATACCGTGATACGCACGTTTAGAAATGGCATTGCGAGGTATTCCAGCAGATGTCCAGGACTTTCGCCAGGGAACTGAACCCGCTTCCATTAGTTCAATAATCCGGTTAGTTACGAGGGAATACACATCAATCTGATGTTCTCTTTGATTGTTGTTTGACATACATACACTGATTTAATTGTTAAAGAATAATTTCTTTCAGTGTATAAAAATTGAGAGTATTATATAAGAGAGGGGAAGTTGTCTGACAGGCAAGTAGTAGGAAACTAAAAATCCATCAATTTTACTTCAGCAGTTCATGCAGGCTTTTGATAAATAATAAAAGCCTGTTTGATTTCTCAAAACAGGCCTTGTTGTGCTACTTATTAACAGATTCTACTTTAGCTGCTCCAACGAATTGTTTTGCTTCATTTCCAGTTGTGTTAAGAATAAAGTTCACTGCCTTCTGTGCCTCACCACAGGCTTGAATGATAAACCGCTTATCATTCTTAAATACTTCTAACCAGTTAGCCAGATATGCTGCCACATCAGAAATCTCAGTACTCAGAATGCCAGATGATTGGCACAAATAAGCGCTTCCCATTTCAGCGATAAGTTCCTCTAAGGAATAACCTGGTGAACCATAGGGAACCATCTTAGAAAGCGTATTTCTGCCCAAACGTTTCTCTGACCCGGTACTGTGTACCAATTCATGAAAAAGGGTTACATAGTAGCTTTCCGGAGTCTTAAAGCTTTTTTTCTTCGGCATATTAATAACGTCAGTTTCATAATTGTAGAAGGCTCTTTGCTCTTTGTGCCGGATTATCGGGCACAAAGGCATAGAAGTAATAACAGCCTCACACTTTTCAATGGGATTAAAGGCAACTCTACACGGTGACACATCTATCTGGAATCGTTCCGGCAAATCCCGGCATTGCTCAATATTCCATACTTTATAAAATTGCAGTATCTGTATCATGATCGGGTTACCCTCTTCATCTACTTCATCCTGTGGATTTTGGACATTTTTCCAGTAAACGACCATATGACCTTTCTCACCCTTATTAACACTGCCACCTACTGCCTTGATTTGGTCCCAGGTAAGGAATTCGTTATGTACATAGTTCAAAGAAAGAAGCAGCCAAAAATTAATGCCCCGATAGTGCCGTTTACTGAACAAGTTTCTCGGTGGCCCACTATCAACCCATGGTTGTTGCCAAGGTACGATACCGGCTTCAAGGAGCGTAATAATCTGATTGGTGACGATCTGGTATACATCGATACCTACTGATGCATTGGTGTATGAATCCATAATTCAAAATTTGATTGTGAAAGAATTGTTTCAATCACAGTATAGAAGGATTCTACACTTGTCATAAGGAAGGGGAATTAGAACGTGGAACAAACAAGAGGGAAGGATGAAAGATGATACTAAGACCTATTGTCCCTTACTTTTTAAAAATAGATACTTGCCACTTTTCAATTCATCCTTTTGAATCTCCATTTTAACTTTAATGACAGGAATAAAAGCAGGATTAATTTCAACACTGATGGAATTTCTTCCGGTATTTTTTGCAGCTAATGCGGTAGTGCCACTGCCGGCAAACGGATCAAGAATTGTTTCGCCAATAAACGAAAACATTTTAATTAAACGCTTAGGTAGTTCTACCGGAAACATTGCACAATGGGCAATCTGTCTGACACTGGGAATTTTCCAATGCCCGGTGAAGTAGGTTTTCCATTCATCAATCGTAAGCCGTGATTGCTCTTTTTGCTTTAGCGTAGGCTTTAAAGCTGCACCTATCTTTTTGAATACAAGTATAAATTCATAGTCTATCGAAATAATTCCATTTCTTGGATAGGGATATGAACCCATAAATACACCGCCACCAGACGGCTTCGAATTGGTGATCTTTTGCCAAATGATAGCTCCCATATAGTCAAAGCCAATGCTTTCGCAAAACCTAATAATTTCTTCCCGTATCGGCATCACTTTATACCTGCCGTATTCTTTTGCCTTGGTAAACACATCAGAAATATTTATACAGAGTTTGCAGCCACTTGATAAAACACGGTAGCATTCGTTCCAAACCAAATTGAGATTCTTGAAATACTGTTCATAACTGTCATGAAAGCCAATCTGCTTTTTCGTTCCGTAATCTTTTAGGTTCCAGTATGGAGGGGAAGTAACAATCAATTGCACCGACTGATTTTCAATTTCAGACATCGTTCTACTATCTCCTGTTATTATGGTGTGATGCGTTTGCATGGGAAAGCCGTATACTTAACTTCTACACTATTCATTGTATAGACAGTCAGAATATTTCATCAGAAAGGGAGATTCGCTAAGCAGGCAAATGAAATATCTATCGCAGAAAATAAAACAGAGCCGGGCGGCTCTGTTTTGTGTTTCTACACTTTGTGTTTCATCCGTTCATAATGAATCGTTGCAACAGCAACAGCGTCAAAAAGTTTGATGTAATATTTGTGCTTATTCCTCATCTCTTTTGTATAATGATACATCAGATCCATATGGCGGTCGGCTATCGTTTTCATTATCTCCTTTTTCGTTTTTGCGTTTCGATAAAACGCAGAAACCATTGGGGGAGTATACGACGAAACAGGAATTCCTTTTTGTTTGAAGTGTAGGGTAATTGATTCCAATAGTTCCTGTGTTTGTGATGATATTTGTTTTTCATAGGGTATTGACAAGGCTACGTTGCTAATGCTATAACGTTCACACCACGGGTGCAGACTGGTGAGTATTGTCTCTCTTTTGTGGAGAGTCCAAACTTCTTTCCGAAGCTTGATATGATATGCCAGGAGATCAGGTCCTGATATCACTGCCAGTCCCAGCATCCGTGTATTAAAACTAAGACCGAGTATGACCGTGGGTGCCATGCTGATTGACCAGAAAAGTGAATAATGCACCTCTTGTTCTTCTGATCTTTGACTCATCAATAGCCATAACTTTCGCTAACTTATCTTTGAGAAACGTGTCTTTATATTTACGTGCATAGGTTAGAAACAATGCAAGAGAATCCCTGTCCTTCAAAGTCTCGGCGATTTCGTTCGCAAGTTTAACCTCATGAGGTTCATAATTTTGCATAGTGTTAAAGAACTGCTTACTTATAATTTCACTTATCCACCTATCGTTTACGTTACGTTTTTTATCTATCGTTTACGTTCGTTTTATATATCCAATTTTCGATTTTTCGATTTTCCAAAATTGAATATTGAGCAAATGCTTTTCACTCACAAAAACAACAAAACATAAATCCATTAGAGTACTATTAATAATGGTGCGTTATGCACCATGCGATTTTTATGTCATAGCTATTTTACTTGGTTAATAGTAAGTGGCTCTTTGGGAGCTAACAGGTTTTGCTCTTTGGCATTCACTTCAAGAGAAATACTTTTCCAAATATCAATGTACATTTCATTTGGAAGTACTTTGTAAAGCTTTGCCAAACGAAACAAGTTTAGGATACTCGGTAACGTTACACCTTTCTCCCATCGAGATAACTGGCTTGTATCTTTCAGTCCAAGAATTAAAGCGACCTCTTTTTGTGAAAAAAAGAATAATCGCCTAAAATTTTTCAACCTGTTTGGAAATCGACATTTCTCCATAGAAAAATTTTACCAAACTACAAGTTGATTAAGAAGAAGGGGAAATTTGTGGACAATAAATAATTTCTATTTATAACTAAAAATGTATTCATAAATAGGAAACTGAATTAAATGATTACGTTGCTAATCAAAAACATTGATGATATATTCTATATATATGAATACACCACAAAAAGGAAAATTTAGACATATCGTTTTTAAAGATGAAGACACGTGGTATGCAGTAGCACTTGAATTTAATATAGTTGAGTCCAGTGATGACCCAAAACTTGCATTTTTTAATTTGCTCCAAGCAGCTAGCGGATATGTGGAATCAGCTAAAAAGATTAAAGGAACACGGTTTCATTTTTTAAATCAAAAAGCAGATAATGAATACGAAAAGTTGTGGGCGATACTCCATTCACCTACACCAATTAAATCTCCATACCCTATAAATATGTATGGTTATTCAATAGTCTAATGACCCGAGGATTTTTCAATTGGAATTTTAGTGATGTTGAAAATTTCTTAAAAGAAAATGGTTTTACTTTTAATTATGCAAATGGTAATCACTACTATTATCATGGTATTACCGATGGATCAAAACGGATTGTCTGTGTGCCTTTTCATGGAAAGACGGTTATCAAACCAAGAACGCTCAAGGGTATAATTATTCAATCCGGCATACCTCAGAATATGTGGCTAAAGATAATTTAAAAAATGTAAAGCTGTAGGATTATAATTAATTGGGAAGTAGTTACATATTGAAGATAACTCGCCTTTTTATAAAAAAAAGGAGCTATAAAGCTCCTTCGTCAGCAAATGAGTAATACTTTTCTTTACTGATAATTAAATGGTCCACAACCGAAATCTCTAAAAATTCTCCCGCCTGACGTAACTTCTGTGTTAGATTTTCGTCTTCTCTGGTTGGCTGAACATTACCGCTCGGATGATTATGAGTTAGTATCAAGGATGTGGCTTTAGCTTTTAATGCAGCAACAAATATGAGCCTTGGATCAACAATTGTTGCCGTAATTCCGCCTGATGAAATTTCTAAAATTCCCAATATTCTGTTACTCCTATTTAATAGTACGATTTTGAATTGCTCTATAAATTCTATTTTGTTCTCATCCCAAGTTTTCAAAAGAATGTTATAACAATCCTTCGCTGATTTTACCTGTGGTCTATCAGATGCTTTTACTTTTGTCTTGTAGACTAACTCAATTTCCGCAATGAAAGTTACATTGAAAGTATTTTCAATTTCCATTTGTAAGGTTTTATAAAGTTTGTAAATGAATAAATTCACTTACAGTATGGCCGGTTGTATACAATTCAGTAAGGGAGGAGAATTTGTCCTGATATCAATTGATGATAGTATGTAAGAATCTTTCGCATTAATTAATATTCTAATGTCAACTCGGATAAAATATTTATTCACAACACACAAGTATCATGATAGAATACGAATGTGAAAAACTTCGCTTTTATCGATGCGCAAAATCTATATCGTGGTATAAAATCACTTGGTTGGAAGCTTGATTGGGTAAAATTCAGAATCTATCTACGATATAAATACAAGATTGAAACGGCATATGTGTTTATCGGATTTATACCTTTTCAGCAAACTCTGTATGCTGACCTTCAAAAAGCTGGTTATGTCCTAATATTTAAGCCTGTCATTTATGATGGAACAGGTGTACCAAAAGGAAACTGTGATGCAGATTTGGTACTTCATGCTTTGATAGAAAAGGAAAACTATAATAAAGCACTTATTGTTACAAGTGACGGTGATTTTTACAGTCTTGTAAAGTATTTATATGAACATGAAAAACTTGAAATGGTACTAAGTCCCTACATAAAAACATGCTCTCAATTACTTCGACACGAAGCAAAAGAGAAAATAAACTACATGGATAATTTAAAAAATAAAATAGGGTATAAATGAAAAAGCACCGCATAAGGACGAACCCGTTATGAAGTACTCTTTCTTGTGGATATATTTATAATAGCAAAGGTTGTTTGAATTGTCAATTATTCTATTGCCTTGTAACCAATTCATCCCTATCCATCAGAAAGTAAGGTTAAAGTTTTACTGCATTACTCCTATTCCCTGATTCTAAGCAAGGTTCAGTTCATTTCCGGCCACTGCGTTCCGGCTTCATGGCACCCGAGCGGCACCCACCCCTTTCCTGCAAGGCATGGCACACCATCTATCCGCAAAGCCAACGCCCAGGTGATGCTCATGCCATTCCGGGAAGCCAGCACATAACGCCGCCTGGGTTTCATTCCGCCTCCACTTGGACCGTCAATTTCACTCAACCTTTCAAGGCAATAAGGTATGAGGAGAAATAAATCAGACCAACAACCATTCTGATTTATTACACCTCATGAGTTTAAGATAGCTCACCGAGCAATCCCAGCATGTAGCGGCAATGACCCGGAGTAACAGGCAGCAGCGCCCTGATAGCTCAGGTTCAACTCATGTATCTGCCATCGTGAGGTTCACAGCATTCCACCCGCTCCGTTATCACTGCGCTTGGTTCCATGCCCGTTCCCTCTCTCGGCATCTAATTTCGTTCAACCTTTCGCATTCAGCGGTATGAGGAGAAATAAAAAAGTGAATGAAACAACCGCATTCATTTTTATTACCCCTCATGAGTTTAATGGTGGCGCTCACCCTGGTAATCACGCCACTTTCTTTACCAGACAGCCTCCGTTTTTAACCAATTGCCAACTCATTATATCAATCAATTTCTTTGCAGTAGCTTGAACCACTGGAACTACGACTGCATTTCCAAATTGTCTATAGGCCTGGGTATCTGAAACAGTGATAGTAAGTTCATCGGGAAATCCCATAAGCCGTGCACATTCACGAGGTGTTAGTCTTCGTGGCGGCTTATTTTTTCCTTGAGAGATAAGAATTTCTGAGCCATCCTTGTAGTATCGGGCACTTAAAGTGCGAGTAATACCATTCCGGTCACCGATGCCAAATCCAAATCCATTCCCCCTTAATTTATGACGCTTTGTATAATTCTGTAAGTATTTCCATAAATGTGCGCTAAGCGTGTATTTCGGGTTTGGGTTCTTTTCAAGAATATATTTCAGCTTGGGCTTGATATTTTTTGGAGGAATGGGAAATTTGAATGGTGGATTGTCACCAAAGACTTTCTTATCTAAACCGATAATAAAGATTCGTTCTCTATGTTGAGGAACCCAGAATGCAGCATCAAAAATTTGATGAAAGACCCTATAACCTAAATTTTTCAGTGTATTTTCAATTACTTCAAAAGACCTACCCTTATTGTGAGATTTAAGATTCTTAACATTCTCAAGAAACAATATTGGTGGCCGTTTTACTTTTATTATTGCCGCCAGGTAAAAAAACAAATTACCTTGATTTCTGTCTTTAAAACCGTGTGGTCGCCCAAGGCTTGTCTTTTTCGATACTCCAGCTATTGAAAATGGCTGGCACGGAAATCCTGCTGTAAGAATATCATGGTCAGGAATATATTGTGGCTTAATCTGACGAATATCGCCTTTAGGAGTATCACCAAACCAGCTTCTATATGTTTGCTGAGAATACCTGTCCCATTCGGAAGAAAACACACAGTTTCCCCCTGATTTTTCAAGTGCAATTCTGAAACCACCAATACCAGCAAACAAATCAATGAATGTGAATGGTAGAGTTTTAAAAGAATTATTTTTACTCATCATTATTCTTACCTGTATTGTAGATAAGGTAATGACATTATATAAGATGGGGTCAATTGCAGAATATGCAAATTTGTAAAGCATGTATTTGTGGTAGTATATTTATATGATCAAAGTACCGATTGCATCCTCAAATATTAAATCTATTGGTTATGACTCACAATCAGGTATCTTAGAAGTAGAATTTACTTCCGGGGTTTTGTATGAATACTTTGATGTACCTCCTAACTTATATACATCCTTTTTAAATGCATCTTCCTATGGTCAATTTTTACGTAACTATATAAGTTATAATTATCGTTATCGGAAGATGAACTAACTGTATGTTTATTCCCAAAACGGATAAAATTAAAGAATTCGCTGCACAAAAAGGATCTGTCATACAGCAGTTAGAAAATCTCTTTAATGCTGCCACACGCATATACATAGATTACGCGAATGTCCGCCCATGGAGTGAAAAATTAGGTTGGCATATTGATATACGAAGATTGAAGCAATTTCTCGATTCATTTGATACGATAGAAGCAATTAATTTCTATAATGGCTATCTTGAAGGAAATGATCGATCTGAAAAGGAAAGAAAAGAAGTTGAAGATAATAGATATACACTACGAACAAAGCCTGTTAAACTCATGAACTTTTCAATTGATGCTTCAAGCATTACCAAGGATAGTACTACTTTATTAGATCAATTTGTCAAACGGTCTCTGATACGAAAATATGAGATAGCAACTATTGAATATTTAAACGATAAGTTTGAAAAGATGAATAAAAAAGGAGAATATGTTATTGAAGATCGTAAATGTAACTTTGATGTTGAAATAGGAATTGATATGCTTCTTGATTGTGAACGCAAAAGTGCTGAAATATTTGTATTATGGAGTGGAGATAGCGATTTTGCGGATTCGGTTGAAAAGTTGCTAAGCGCTGGTAAAAAAGTTATCTTGTTTGCTACGTCACGTAAAGTTTCCAGGGAGTTATCGTATTTGAGAAGTAAGGGACTAATAATATTTGATATTCAAAAAATTCGAGAATTTATTTGCTGGAAAAGGGAAATGTAATAAAGCAAAAGGGACCCGAGTTAACGGGCCCCTAAGCAATAGAATCAGTGACCTTTCGATCATTTATATAGTAGCCTATATTATTTTAAAAAGCAAACTTGTGTACCAATAAAAAATAAAGGAATTCACTATTACAAGATTACTCTAAATTAATCTTGTTTTATCTCTAACATACGAAATAAAGTTATAAGTAAAAACTCCAGCGGACCTATCGGCTGGCTCGAGCGTGTTTATTTGCCTTAATTTAATGACAATTGGTTTACACCTACAATCATCTAATTAATACTACTGTCCCACTTCTTTCCACTTTTTTTCCACAGTTCGTATCCGCGATGATATTATAGACATATGCGTCAGAAGGTAATTTATGACCTTCATGGGTGCCGTCCCAACAATTTGCCGGATCAGTAGTGGTAAATACCTTAAAACCAGCACGAGTGTACACATCAAAATGTAAATTGGTAACAAAGCCCCAACTTTGTATGCCAAAGCAGTCATTTTTTCCATCCCCATCAGGCGTAAACGCGGATGGAACAAAATAACCCTTATTTGGATCACCTTTAATTACTTTCACTTCCACACTACTTGTTGCCGAACAATTTTTATCACTCACTACTAATACGCTATATGTAGTAGTAACGTCCGGCGCAGCAATCGGGTTTGATATTGTGTCATTGCTTAATCCAGTAGATGGACTCCATTTATAACTATTAATTGAATCACCGTTTACCAATAGCTTTGCTGAACCTAATATACATGTAATATTGTTGCTCTTGGAAATACTGATTTTAGGTAGTGGATTAATCAGAATGGAGATTTGGAAAGTATCTGCGAAGTTGCATGTTTCTCCTGCCAGAGCATTCTTTGCAATTAATTTAATCAAATAGGTACCTTCTCTTCTATAAGTATGATGTCCTTCGTTAAAGAATGAGTAAGTACTATCTCCCCAATCCCAGACAAACCGATTTGCATTCATTGACAGATTTTGAACTGTTATTGTCTCACCTAAGCAAAAGTTGCTAGGTAAGATTTTAAATTCAGAACTTGGCTTGCTGGATATATGGATTGTTATCGTATCGGAAGAAGGAGGGCAAGATGCAGGAGTTTCAGTACTACTGATAGTCCACACAAGCTTGTATTGGCCCACATCACTAAAAGAAAAAACAGCATTTGGACTATAAATATTACTAAAAGAACCATTACCAGAGGCTGGTTGTATTGCGATACTCCACTGGCCCTTTTCGAATACTCTTGCTGGGTCTATATTTGCATGTAAAGCAACAGACGATATAAACGGAAAATTACATATGAAAGTATCGTTACCAACATTTGCAACAGTGATAGCAGGACGTACAGTTATCGTAACATCATCTGCTGAGACACCGCAGCCTACGGGGCCGCTCACAATCCACAAGAATTTATAAACATTGTTTGTAAGGAGGCTGGTAACAAGTGTGTGTGGTGAAGACGAATCCACAATATGTGCTGGGGGGCCCGCACTTTGCATCCATTTGCCTGAACCAAATAAGGGATTACTACCCGACAAATTAAAAAATGGCTGGTTACAAATGGATGTATCACCACCAGCAAATGCTTGTGGCAGCGAATCATAGACAGTAATCTGAACTAAATCTTCACTCGCCTGACAAGAGCCGCTTTTAATGCTCCATTTGAAGATATAGGTTCCTGGTTGAAGATTTATTACAGTCGCATTTGAAGAGCTATTATTAATAAAAACTGCATTACCCCCACTAACTTTGCTCCAACTTCCAGTTCCATTGATCGGTGTGTTGCCATGTAAGGTTATTGAATTTCCACAAATCGCTTCATTATTTCCAGCATTCGCTGTGTCTGGAGTTGGGTAAACGTCTATTCTTACGTCATCGTAAGTTGGTGTACAACTGCTAAATCTAATCTGCCAACGAAAGTTGTAGCTCCCTTTTATTAATCCATATACAGTTGTAATCGGTGAAAACTGGTTACTAAATGAAACTGTATTATTAGCAGGACCACTTATTTTGGACCATGTACCGTAACCATTTATTGGTGTATTGGCGTGGAGTAAAGTTGAGCTGTCTGCACAGAGACTTGTATCTGCCATGGCTACAGCTATATCACCATTTGTCACTACAGAAATTATTGTTGTATCAGAAAATGCCGAATCACATGGACCGTTTTTTATGATGGCTCTATACCAAGTAGTCGTGTTTAAATTATTGTAGGATATGGAAGATGCAGTAGATATAATTGTATTCCACTGTAAACCGTTGTTGGAAGAATATTGCCAACCCGCAATTTGACCAGAATATCCCGAAATTGTTATAGTCCCGGCATTAGTTCCTATACAAACTGTATCATTAGGATTAGTATGACCTCCTACCGGTTTTGAAAACACATTTATAATAGCAATATTACTGGTATCAGACAAATTGCACCCTTGACCATACCCATTTGTTACAACAATGACTCTTACCGAAAATGAATTTTGCACATTACTAAACGTATTTGTATTTGTCAGTATATTATAATCTTGCCATAGGCCATTTGCAGGTACCGACCCTATCTGCCATTTCAAAATGGTATTTGAAGAAGAAATAGTTAAGGTAATACTACTATTCCTACAAATGTTCACGACCGGTGGGGTAAGCGTTCCAGCAATCGGCTTTTTATACACCGTAATAAGGGCAGGCAGTGAATAGGCGGAGCAATTGCCATTGGTTACTTTTCTTCTATAATAAGTGGATGAATCCAGCGCAGGAGGCTGATAATTCTGTGTTGTGTCAATGAGCCGCCAGGGCCGGTTACTAACTGAATCGTACCACTGATAAGTGAATAATCCAGATGGACCGGTCAGCAAAGTCGGGATGTTGCCTGCACAAATAGTTTGAGCGCTGTCAATATTAATATTTCCAAATGATGAACCGACCGTTATGGTAATAACATTGGAAGTATCGGCGCAGCCACCGCTTCTTGCAATGCGCCGGTATTTGGTGGTTACCGTCATTATTCCAGGAGTGTAGGTTGGCCCTGTAGCGTTAAGTACATTAAACCAGAAATTATTGGCACTCGAATCCTGCCATTGGTAAGTAAAACTTCCATTGCCACCAGTTGGATTTGCCAATACGGGCATCAGCGGTGTAGGAGTAATTCCTGCTGCACAAAGTACCTGATCACTTTTTATACTGTCATTTCCGATAGCGGGTGATACAATCACTGTTACAATTGTAGTATCGCTTTCACATCCGGATGAATCCGTTTTTTGAAAAAGATAATATCTAATAGTACGTGCAACGCTGGTTGAAGGTGTTGGAGCATTAGAGCTGCACCCAGATAGCGGGTAATTCATGCACCAATAAAGGGTATTGCCTAGTAATGCAGTATCGCATAGCGGAACAGCTATGCTATTTAAACAATAATTAATTATCCTCACGCAAGGTACTGGTTTTGCCGGTTTCGGATTAATTTTAACTACCGTTGAATCTTTCAAAGAAGTACAGCCATTTATGGTCGCAGTAACATAATAAATGCCGCTACTTGCTATAGTAATATTAGGAATAGTAATAACTGGATTTTGTGAAGAACTTGGGATATAGGGCGGCCGGGAAGGGCCTGTCCAGTTATAAGTAGCGCCTGGAATGGTATCTGCATACAAATTTAAAATTCCTCCGCTGCACGCGGGGCTGTTGCTTGTGACATGAGGTGTTGGCGGAAGCCCTTTTACTACAATTGGTTTTAATACCGTATCCGACCCGCACTCATTGGTTACAATAAGTGTAACGATATAATTGCCTGGGGTAGGGTAGCAAATGATGCCCGGGTTAGCCAAGGAAGAAGCTGAAGGGTTACCTCCTGGGAAAGACCAAGTATACGTACTGTTTGCGGTATCACAGGTAACAGTTTTGGTAATCGTGATACATTGATTCTGGCAAATGGAAGTCGCAGATAATGTTAATGAAATGTTGGGTTTGCCTTTAACCGTTATCTGTTTGCTGAAAACTAATGTAGAACATGACATTGCAGGACTAAAAACCATTAAACTCAAAGTGTATTTTCCGGGATTATTGAACCGGATCACTGGATCTTTCGAAGTTGAATCCCCTAAAATATAGGTATAGCTGGAGCCTACCGGGACACATCCGGTTGCTATATAGGTAACAGTCCATTCAAATTTATTGGTACCACACGTATTAATAGTGTTAACGATTATTGCGGAGTGTATGGTTAATGGTGCACAGCCAATGGTCGTAGTATCACCTGTATATGTAGCTGATGGGACAGGGTTTACACATATATTTTTGCTTAGGGAATCATCCACCATATCCGACCCACATGCTCCCCCTGTTTTTAATCTAATTTGATAATTTCTAGGAATAAGAAACCTTACCCGAAGAGTATGAGTTCCACTATCCCACGCTGATGGATCATTCAATCCATAATCATTTCCAATAGTGCCTGAAGTCACTATCCAGTCAATACCCTGCACACCAGGAGAAATTTTCCAAATTACTTTACTAGGTACACAAGCATTGCCGACAATCGTTTGTTGTAGTGGAGAAGCAAATGTAACTATGGTGCCGGTACATATTGTATCTTTTGGACTTATAGTAAATGATGCAATAGGCTTATCGGATATTTTAATACCACCAATTGTACCGGGTATTGTTGCACAGAGGTTTATAACTTCATAAATTAACGTAAAAGAGTTACTGGGGCTTATGCCACAGCTAGTTTGATTAAAGGTATGTACGAAGAACGGTGGAAATGGGAAATGTAATACAGTATCTGTTCCATCGTTAATCGTGATATGGAGAGTAGTACTGGGTAGATTAGTATTCAAAGTAGCACTAAGTGGAAAAGAAATGGTAGTGCCGACGCATCCACCTATTGTGTTGCCTGGTGGTATTGGTCCACCGGCGGGACTACTGGACACAAATACCCTATATAACCCTGTGTCTTTACAACCATTTGCCCCGGTTACGATAAATTTAAGCGTGTATTCCCCTACAGAGTAATTATGATTAATAGTTGTAAGAGTAGAATTTGAATATGAAGTGTTGTCACCAAAAAGGATTTCATAAAAAATATTGGTTGTTGTTGATTGGTTTATGAAAGTGAATGTTGTTGTGGTATTGTTACAGCTTTTAAAAATATTAGGACTTTCAAAACCGGTACCCCCTAACTTACTTGATGGCTGATTAAACCGGATGTTTGTAAAATAAGTACTGTCGCAGCCAAAACTATTTGTGACTTTTAGCTTTACGGTAAATGTTTGAGAGCCACCCTGGTTAGCGCCAACAAATCTATGAAGTGGGTTTTGCGCTGTAGAAAAATTATTAGATCCGGAGTTTATATCACCAAAGTCCCAAGAATAATTCAGAGCGGTTAAAGGTGAGGATTGATTGTTGAATTGAATAGGATTGCTAAAACATGAATCGGTTTGTATAAAACTAAACAAGGCAACAGGTTTAGGATTAATAGTAATAGTTACGGAAGGATAAGTCACTGGAACACCGGCTGTTGTTACAATAACATCATAGTTTCCTGAAACGGAAGCAGAATATGTACGTGATATGGCATTAGAAATAGGACTTCCATTTCTACGCCACTGGTAGGAATTACCAGCCGGGTTAGCTGTTAATATTACACGTTGCCCTTCGCACATACTTGTATCCCCAGGTGAAATTGACTGCGAATAGCATAGATTTATAAAGAAAAGGTGGAAAAAAGAAAGTATAAATGTCTTTATTGCATGTGTGTAAGTCATACGAAATAAATTTTTTACCACAAAGGAGAGGGTACAAATAAGCGAAAAGAAAAACTTGCTTATAGAACTATTCAAATAAAACTGTTTCATATTATGAGGTATCTTGAAGTAAATGAATGAAAATAAACTAATTATAGCTTCAGAATATGATTTAGTATAAAAGCTCTTATTGAACTTAAGAAATTAAACACCCTATACAATTTGCCTTGAAACTATCAAATGTTATCAGCGCCTTTTAGTGTCTTAGCCGTTACAATGTCAAATAATATGAGGAAACAAATTACAGGAAAATAGACTGAAATTATGTGTGTAGGGAAAGTAATAATGTTCAACGAGCAAAATTATTGAAAATGGAAAATTTTAATGATTTTCTTCAAGTAGGAAAAGAGCGACACAAAACGCTCTTTTCCCTTTAACTTGTTATTTTGCAAGTGCTATTAATTAATGAAGAGATTTAATCTGCGTACTATGGAGTACATCGCAAGAACTACTTAACCTGTAATTTTCATCTATAAGCAATAATGAATTTCAAAGTACTAGCGTAGTTAGGCGTCAAAGAGCGGCAATTTTTTACCACAACTTTCATTGTTCGAGTAGCATAGACATCAAATTTGAGGGAGGCCGTAGCTGCGTTTTCAATTTCGCTTGCGTAAAGCTCACCGGTATCTTCATATACATATAAGTCTACATCTTTAACATCTGTGTCTTCTGAAAAAGAAAAAATCAAATATTTCCGATCTGAATAGAATGGGATATAACTATATATAGTATTACCTTGCTGTGCAGTTCCGTACCTCTCCTCGGTAATTGACCATCCATTATTTCTTAAGATTGCTCTAATTTCATTGTAAGTTGTTGATCCTGTTGGCTGTGCGTCGATATGATTAAAGTGCAGCAAAGCTGCAACAATTAAACAAATAATATTTTTCATCGATTATAATTTAAATTTTTTGAATCTCCATTGTATGAATTGTAGATTATTCAGTCAAAACGACATTAATATCAGTAATTAAAATGATGGTGCTCTTATCAATATCATGATTTAAAGTTTATAACAGTATTAATTTTATGTACAAATAGAAAAGTGGTTTTTAAAAGAGTTTTATACAAGTGTTCTAACAATTTTGAATTTGTTCAACGGTAAACAGTAATAACTTCAAACTATATTTATCTTCTATAGTGCGATTAGGGGAAGTCTTATTTTCAAATTTTCCAGCAAAATCATATATTTGTATTTGTTAGATTTTGGGTGAATAGATCAAAATTTGTTGGTACGTTGCACAAGGTATGGACATTTTATAAAGATCAATGGACAATTTTAAGCGAAAATTGTAAGAATATTTTGTCTATACATTAATAAACACTTACTTTCGAAGAAAATTAATCAGATGGAAAAAAAAATAGAAAAATCCCCTGAAGAGAAAGTGATTAAATCTACCTATCTGAAAACGGGACTACCCAGTGATATTGAAGAAGAGTTAAAAAGGGTATTGAAATGCGACTCTTTAAAACTACTAAAGGGGGTAAAACTTGCTCAAGCTCGCAATGATATTAATTCAAAAATTACATCCATTCTCAGTAATGAAAAATATTCTGAATTATTTAAGTCTCCAAAGAACGGAGAATATATAGATGCAAAATCTTTGACTAGGTATTTTGCTGGTGAATCTATCAGAGAAGATAAATTGAATTTATTGAAAATCTTTCTAGATTACTCACCTGAAAAATTAGTTTTGATGAAAAATGAGCAACAAAGCCGATCCGTTGATAATATATATTCACCTCTTTTAGGTGCATGGAACTCTTATGTATATGATGAAGTCGAACCAACATCTAACAAAGTCAAAAGAACTGTATTATTCCTAAATCGTAGAAATTCGCAGTTTCTTGATGTTCAGTATGAGAGTCTACGGGGAAGATTTAATGGCACAGGTGAAATACTCAACAATTCCTTATTAATTAATTTAAAAAGTATTGATAAAAAAACGCATATTTTTTTGTGCGCTGAACTTCCAGATTTTAGTAACTATGAAACTAGTAATGAACTAATTCTAAACGTTAGCTGTTTGTCAAATTCACTTTCAGGTAAACCTGTCAATTCCAATGTGATCATGACAAAAAATAAGAGTGCAGTAATCGATTTTGGTAACCCCGATACAATACAAAATTATTTAGAGACAAAGTCAGTCCCACTTTTATATACAGATAATATTTTGGGAGAAAAAAGAAAGGTAAGCAGTAATATATTGGAATCTGATTGGAAAGAAAAGGAAATTATATTATACTTATGTAGGAACAAAAATCGAAATACAAGACTATCATCCTTTTCTCCTAATAGTTTTGATCAAATAGTACAACGGAATATTCAGGCTTTTAAAAGAAAGGGTAATGAAAATTACGATAGGTTGAAACTTAAACTTCAGGGTCATGTTTTTTACGCATTTAATCGATTTAGACAAAATCGCAACGAGGTAGCAATTTTTAGTTATACGTTTGAGTTCAAGGATCAAGAGAAGCAATGTTTAGCAGTACGTCATCCGATTAGCAACTCCAGTAAGATAGAATTTTATGGAGAAACCTATCTTGAAGCAGAGATGATATGTATGATTATGCGTGATGATAATGGCCAGCGCCGCAAGCAGTACATAGCTCCATTCAACTGTGCAGTTAATGACGACTCTAAGACGTTTGTCTTCAAAGGAATCACGTCTTCTATATCTTCATTAAATAAGAATCCAATGGCTTTGCGAGAGTTAATCGTTTGTATCCCTGAAAATAATGTGAGCTTAATAAATTTTGAGTACTTTTCTGACCTAGATAAAGCTAATGGTTTCGTTTCATACAAAGCCTTCCGAGAACTTCCAAGTACCATATTGAAGATTGAAGAAAAGTTGTTTCTCGCTAATCAATCTATGAGTATTTTGACATTTCCCAACAAAAGCGATACTACGTATATTTATTACCGCTTAGATAAGGCAAGAAAATACAAAGGATGTTATCACTTGTATACATACAGTACTAATACTGGTGTTAAACCATTGCATATGGAACTAACCATAGATTCCCTTTCTGAAGTTATTTTAAAAATTAAATACACTAGTGATCCAGATGACGAAGACATATATACTTATCACGGTGTTTGTGAGTTTTTTAATAATAGTTTACGGATTGGTGTCCATTTCAGTTCAGACTATCCTAATGATGAAAAGCACTCAGAATTCATTTTTGACCCAATAATTGAAAAGGATCGTCAATCTCCTGAAGTTCTTACAGGAATGAATCTTACAACTGGAAATGGAAATAAGGCAATGGCTCTAAACTTTCTGGCAATTAAAGATGATTGGCTAGCAAAAAATGGTGAAATCTCTAAGAGTGTTAGGAAGGAAAATCACAGTGGATTGGAAAATATCGGTTTAGTGACTTATGATGAATTGAATTATTTACAAAGACAGCTAAAAAAACATGGAATTGATTCCGCGGGTTTAAGCGACTATCTTATTCAGAGAAAGTCATTTCCGAATCAGAGTACTGACAATAAATAATACAAAGTTGGCGGTAACATTTAAACTGGTTTGTGTTACTTTAATCATTGTAGTAATTGTTTCGTATCCGCTCTACGAACCCCATCACAGCTTAGCCAATATAGCGGGATAATTTTGCGGCAGTAATTGCTCGATTGCATTTATTTTATGATTATTGATGTTTTCAAAAACATACGTAAGCCATTCAATGGGGTTTACCTGATGCAGTTTACAGGTAGCAAATAAACTGTATAGCATAGCACTTCTTTGGGCAGCCTGATGATTGCCTGCAAATAAATAATTTTTCCTGCCGATGGCTATAGGGCGTATGCTGTTTTCCACCAGGTTGTTATCTATCCTTAAATTGCCATCCCGGATGTACACTTTCAGTTTATCCCACCGGCCCAAGGTATATTGCAAGGCCATACCTAAAGGGCTTTTGGGCAAGCTATTGGTAAGTTGTGCCTGTAGGAGTTGGTGCAATGTTTCTAATATGGGTACGGCCTTTTGCTGCCGGTAGTTTGTTATTGCATCCGCATCATACTTACTTTCTGTGCAATGTTTTTCTACCCCATACAGCAGTTGTATTTGCCCAAGCACTTCACTTGCTTTTTGGTTATCAAAGCTTTGGGCATCTATAAACTTACGCCTTGCGTGTGCCCAGCAATTTAACGGCGTAATACCTTCCACATCCTCAAACTGATCGTAGGCGCTGTACCCGTCTGTTTGCAGATAGCCCTGGTAATCTTTCAACGTTTCCTTTGGCCACTCTGCACCCCGGCCTGTCTGATAGGTAAACAATACCTGCCTGCTTATGGTGTTGTAATACACCCAGTAATAGCCCTGATGGGTGGTACCCTTTTTTGTTTTGTCCAGCACCTTAATGGGCGTTTCATCTACGCTCAGATAATTGGTGGAAAGCACCTGCCGCTGGTGGGCTTCAAAGAGCGGTAGCAGTAAGGTGCCGCCTTGCTTAAACCAATTATTGACCGTGTTATCTTCTATTGTGATTTTTTGGCGGCCAAGCATTTGTAGTTGGCGGTAAATGGGCAGGTGGTCTACGTATTTACTGGCCATCAGGTGGGCCAGTAAAGAGGCCCCTACATAGCTTTTTGCTATCGGCATAGCGGGCAAGGCCGCTATTACCCGTTTTGCCTGTGTGCTTTCTTCGTTGGGTTTTATATATTCGGGGCGGATGTATTTTTTTACATATAGTTCACCCTGGCAGTATTCTAATAGCTCTGTGATCTCTTCGCCTACCTGGACTAAACCTGTAATATCTTCTATAGGTGCCAGGATGATTTCTTCTCTGCGCAGATGTGCCGGCAGTGGATGGCGGCCCGGATGGTTTAGGCGTACAACGGTTTGCTTTACCTCATACGCCTTTACCTGTTTACTGCTTTCTACCACTACTTCGCCTACCTGATCATTTTCAAATAAGACGATCTGTTGTTGGTTGCTATTGGCAGCAAGCTTAAACTTTTCCTGTTTGCCGCTAAATATAAACTTTTGTAATTCCAGGATTTGTAAACGCAGCAAATTGATCTGTTCGGATTGTTGCTGATTTACTTTTTGATTAGCAATATTGACTACTAATGATTGCTCGTAAAGGCTTTTAAAATCGATATGTTGTGCAGCAAAATTGATACAGCAAATGTAAGGCTAATTAACCCATAAGCAAGTATAAAACACAATGCTGGCAATGCTTTCAGGCTTTTATCGCAAATCTTTTTTTGTGCCTTACGGATTGTAAAATCACACCTTGTAAAATATGCTGTAATTGCAGGTGGGTAAGCAAAATACCAGTACTGTTTTGCATACTGCACGGTTGTTCAAAGGTGCCTTTCTCCAAACGTTTTTCATACAGCGCAAAGCCGTCCCTATCCCATTGCAATAATTTGATTTGGTTACGCCGTTTATTGATGAATACAAACACATCACCCGATAAAATATTCTTCTTTAGCTCATTTTGCACAATGCCGCACAACCCATAACAGCCCTTGCGCATATCTACGATCTGGTTGTAGAAATAGTAGTGCTCATGGCTACTGAGGTGTAGCATGCTATCCTCCGATTAATTGTTTGATGTAATCAAACGGCGGCATGGCTTCAAAGCTGATACGGTTGCCATTGATAAAGGTGATATTTACAATTGCGTTGGACAGTTGCGGATTGATGTTTATAAATTTACCCATGGGCTGTAGAAGCTGTAACTTTTTTTGCCAGTAATAATATTGATGGGCTTTAAGGTGATGATCGTTGCAGTAAGCTGCTACCGTTTGACCGCTCCCTTTACAGGCTGCTATATGCTGCCCCATTATTGCACGCTGGTTTGTATCTTGCTTTACCATATAGGCAAAGGTCTGAACCATTGTTTTCTTCGCCTATATGGGGTTGGTAGAGCGCATACATTGTTTCTAAATCCATACAATTCTTGCTTAAGAATTAAAACCCGTCCTGATAATACATTAAAACAGCTTTTGTATTTCTTAATTTTTATTTCTTCACAGTAACCTTTATGGTTTGTAATGATTGCTTCGTTTTTTTTGCAAACATTTTGTCTCACGCTAGATGCAAAAGAAATGAGTGAGTAACTTTAAAACAGATTATGATAAAGAAGTTGTTTGAAGATGTATCAAAGACTAATATGGTTTTAAAACACTTGTTAGGAAAATATAACCGAAGACATGACCAGTCAATCGTAATAAGTAAGATGGATTGCTTTTTTGCCAATTCTATAAAGATATTTGGAGTAGAGATTGGATCTGATGTAATGAGACGTTAGAGAAAGGGAATGCAACAATCCATTTTAAAGTTCGTAGCTTATCCACCCAAGCGAGCAGGGCAGGTAAATTTGGGTCAATTTCAGCATTTAGTCCATACTTCGTATGGACTTTTTGTTGTTCGTAAATTGTATTTAACTTAGGAATCCATTCTATCAGATATTCTGCAGCTAAATTGAATTTGGGCTTTATGTTATAACCATTTTGTATAAAGTTCGTAAATATTTGGGATAATAGTAGCCGCTTTTCATCAATGGATGCCATTGTATATATTTTTCGTGCTTTAAAGGCCAATTCATGAATTAGAAGGCATAGTTGTTGAAAGTCATCACTTTTATTCTTAACGTTGTCAAGTGCTGTTAATAGTTCATTTTCTTCCTGGTCGCATTCAGCAATTCTTCTCGTACAGAATTCAAGCGGAACTATTTGATTAATTGTTGCTTCAAAATATTTATCCTTAACCTTTCTTATATTCAACAATAATCCATTTAACCTCTGAATCTCAATTTCTCTTGTCTCAACTTGCACTTTATGTTCAGTTAGTATCATTTGCTCAATCCATTCAAGTACTGCCTCGTTTTTAGGAGCGATTGCTTCCAAAATAGAGAATATCTGCTCTTCAACTTGTTTTTCTTTTATATAGGTCTTTAGAGGACAATTACGTGACGTTAAATGATTATTACAGTGACCATACCATGTACCTTTTTGAAGTTCCCAACTCACAACTCCTCCACATCCCTCACAGAAAATTTTACCTTTGAATAGAACTTTGTGTTTGGTTGAAAGAGGGTTTTTACCACGTCTATTCAAAATAGATTGCACTTTATTGAATAGTTCCTTACTAATAAGAGGTTCATGTTTGCCAGGGTATAATTCACCATTCCATTTCATATATCCATAATAAAATGGGTCATTCAATAATTCATATATTCTACTTTGTAAGACTTTATTACCGTTCCTCGATCTTAAGCCCTCTTTGTACATTTCATCTTCGAGTTTAATTATGGAATAATTACCCGTAGCATACAATTCAAATAACTTCTTCATATGCGTTGATAGATTTGGATCGACTACATGAATTTTATGTCCTTTTTCACCCGAGGTTACATAGCCGGGAGGTGGCTTCGTTGGCAACCATCCCTGTGCAAGTTTTTCCTTTTGACCTTTTTTTACTTCTTCAGAAAGATTGTTTGTATAGAAACGAGCAACAGCTACTTTCATATCCCATACAAGATTTTCATGAGCTCTCGTGTTTTGACTCACAATAAAATTTTCCTTGACAAAGTGTGCCGCATTATTTTTATCTTCATGCACCCAATCACTAACAATAAGTGCATCTTTAGGATTTCTTGTTAAGCGGTCAATTTTTTCACAAAGAATCAGATTAGCTTTATCCTTCTTAATAAATCGAAGAATTTCAATGAATTTTTTCCTGGCAAATTTCTCAGTTGCTGATTCTGATATTCTAAAACTTGCTAAAACATGGAAATTGTTTTTATCTGCATACTCTTCAAGTAATTTTTCTTGTGCATCCAGCGAATAGCCAGTATCTTCTTGTTCTTTAGACGATACTCTACATATTATTACTGCTTTATTGATGCTATTTGCCATAAAAGTTTATTGGAATACCCTGTCAATTATAGCATAGATTTAAACAGAAAACCTTTTTACAATTAGCTGAATGTTTCTCCTTCTTCTTTTTTTATACGCTGTAAAATCTTAAATAGTGATAAATAGTAATTAGCTACCCCATTGGCGATTTCAGCAATTTGCGTTTCTGAAAATTGATTAAATTCAGGGCAATCTTTATGAATTTCTTTGAATTTATTGATTTGTTCTTGTTTAAGTTCCATTGTTATTTCATCATTCATGTAACACTTATAGTGTTACATGTTTTGATAGATACAATAAGAAAGGGTGTTTCGAATTTGGAGCAATTTTTGGTTTGTTACATATTTATATTTTTAAATGGATAATTGATGTATTACCTTACACGTTTTGCAAACACTAATTGCAAAAATAATTTGTAACTCTTTTAAATTAATGATAGAAAAACTTTAAAGTCTAATCGACCGGGCGGGTATGGTATACCATGAAGCATGAGCTTCTTCAAGCACAGTAATGAAATCAAAACCAAAGATTTAAAACTTTCAGATTATAATAAAATTTGGACAAAATTTTGTTTCCTTGATGAAACTGGAACACTTAGTGACCAAAAAGATCAATATTTTACAGTCGGTATTTTGAAAATGAGCCAGCCATATTATCTCCAAAGCAAACTGTATTTTGAAAGGAGCAAACACAGATTCTTTGATGAGCTGAAATTCAACAAATTATCAAACAATAATCTTGGTTTTGCTAAAATAACAATTGATTCGTTATTTGAAACAAAGAGTATCGCTTTTTATTTTTACTCCATCAGCACAAAGAGTGATTATTATTTAAAAACTTTCAATAGAAATCCATGGCTTGCATATGAACAAATAACTTTAAAATTGCTTGATATAGCATTAAGCGAAAATGAATTGATTGTTTTGATAGCTGATCATGTAACCACTCCAAAAGAGATCAGATTTGAAGTTGATATAAAGAAAAAATTTAATAGTGGTAAAAAGCGGCTGGCATTAGCAGGTGTATGTAGATTTGATTCGAAGTCAAATGATTTACTACAGTTAACAGACCTTATAATCGGAGCTATAACCTATGATATTAAGTTTATGAAAAACCTTGTACCTGGATCAAAATGTAAACTGGAACTGACAGATTATTTTAAAAGCAAATTAGGCGCACAAACTTTCAGTTCAGGTTTCAAGAATCATACTTTTAATATTTTTGTGGATAAGACCGATCATTTAAGTAGCGCAAATGAAAAAGGGCTATCATCCTAACGGTTGACGCCCTTTTTCGGTACAATGAAATTATATCACATATTTTCATAAAAATGCAAATTAGTATTCACTTGTGGATAACCTGAGAATTTATAATTGACAATCACTTTCAGCTATAAAATATAGCATTTTGTACTATCAGCATTTTTCCCTTCATTACAATGGGATATATTGAAGGTTATTATGTGAGCATGTACGACCGCACCCCTATTGGTATCACTAATTGGAGAAATGATAAACAGACCTTTAGCATTAAAGACGCTGACCGATTAGGTCATGTATATGTCATAGGAAAAACCGGTGCAGGTAAATCAACCCTGCTTTTGAACATGGCTATCTCTGATATTCAAAAAGGCAAAGGGCTATGTATCATTGATCCCCATGGCGACATTGCGGAATCAGTTTTAAATTATGTACCCCAGGAGAGGTTAGACGATGTTATCTATTTCAATCCCAAAGACATTTCATATCCTATAGCTTTCAATCCACTTAAAGGTGTTCACCCCAATTACCATCACTTGGTAGCTTCGGGACTTATTTCCACATTTAAAAAGATTTGGGCTGATTCCTGGGGTCCCAGGCTAGAATATATTCTACGATTTGCCTTATTAACCCTTCTTGAATATCCGGATGCCACTTTGCTCGATATTCAACCTTTATTAACGGATATGTATTTTAGGAATCGGGTGCTTACTTATGTCACTAACAAACACACCCTTTCATTCTGGAAAAATGAGTATGATAGGTATAGCCCGTCTTTACGATCTGAGGCTATTACCCCTATTCTTAACAAGACTGGAGTATTCCTTACAAGCACTCCACTTCGAAATATTGTTGGTCAAAAGACAAGGGGCTTCCGTATGCAACAAGTGATGGATGGAAAGAAGATTCTGATTGCCAACTTATCCAAGGGTGAAATAGGTGAAGACGTATCCTCTCTGTTAGGAAGTATATTAGTTACCTCTATCCAATTAGCAACTTTATACCGTTCAACACAAAGAGAGGAGGAACGAACTCCCTTTTATCTCTATGTAGATGAAATGCACTCTTTCGTTTCCTTATCCTTTGCTGATGTACTGGCCGAAGCGAGGAAGTATAAACTGTCATTATTTCTTGCTCACCAGTACATTGACCAGGTACATGAGAAAATCCGATCAGCCATATTTGGTAATGTTGGCACGCTGATTTCTTTTAGGATTGGTGCAGCGGATGCTGAATATTTGGCTAAAGAGTTTCATCCTGTCTTTAATCAGGACGATTTAGTCAATTTACCTCAATACTCCATGTATCTAAAGTTGATGATTGATGGAACGACTTCCAAGCCATTTAGTGCTACCACATTTGCTCCTAAAACAATGGCAACGTCTTTTAAAAATGAGGTGATTGAACTTTCCCATAAGAAGTATGGGAGAAGTAGGGAAATGGTTGAGAAAGCAATATTTGAGAGGTATATAAAACCGGTTGAGGAAAATAAGGAGCAGGGATTGTTTGGTTGAGAATAGGATAATTTATTCTTTAATGCGTTACTTTCATCAGCAAAACTGCTTTAAAATGAATAGGAATTAAGGTAAGTATGTTGTATCCGTCCTGAACTGATATAGCGTATCACCTGGTGCAGTGATGGCCAGTGTATCAATGATGCTGATGGTATTAATACTCTTCACCGAATCAGGCATAGGCCTTGTAAGTGTGATATTTTTTGCCACTAAGTGAAAGATACTGACTATTAACACCATCGCAAGTATTGTACAAAGTATGTAGACTGATAGGTACTTCATAAGGTTTTACACTAATGTACAGCGTTTAAGCTACGGGATCTGATTATATTTATCAACTTTTAATTATCCTAGCCATGAAACGTTTCCTGATTGCCTGCCTGATTGCCTTGAGCAGCTTTGCTTTTTCATTCATGCCGGCAGCCTCCTCCACTGTATGGATATGTGTAGGCGGCTCAGCGTATGCTTACCACGCAAAGAAAAGCTGCCGGGGCCTGGATAATTGCACTCATACAATTAAGGAAGTAACACAAAGCGAAGCAGAAAGTATTTATAATCGCCGGGCCTGTAAAGTGTGCCATTGATCCCGGTGATTCCTGGTTGATGAAACGACAAAAACTGTGAGTTGGTAAAACTTCTTCAGTCCAATGAGGAAATGACTACGAGTGGCAGTGATACAAAATGAACAGAAAAGAATAACGTCATTTAGTTATGTTTGAGGCATGACCCTCAAATTACTCCCTCAAAATCAGATTGTTACAGACTTAGTTGACTATACTCACGGTGTTATTACCAGGCATTACAAGATGGGTATGGCGAAGTACTATTTTACACTCTACCCCGACCATTATTCCGAAGGCGATGCCCTGGCGCATACCGGTCGCTACCTGGCAGTGGTTCTTACTCCCAACGGACTGAGGGTTTTTTATCTGCTTAAAAATATTTCCGGAGCATATGTGGTAGATAATATGAGTGATGAGGTAAACCTGCAATATTTTAAGAATGGAAATGGCTATATTACGATGTATGCCGAAGCACTGCAAGCCGATGTAAATGAGAAAATGAACTTCATAAAAGCATCCCTGAAAATAATGAATCAGGCTATCGTGGAGTTTAAACCCTAAGAGTAATAGGTACTTGCTTTCCTACATGGGGGGCTTTTTTCTGCACACTGGAAAGCTACTACAGGCACAAAAATGTTAGTAATTCTGCCTTTATCCACTAAATAAAGTAAAATAAGATAAGTAAAACGCAATTGTAATACAGTTTACACCTTAATATTGCTAAACAATTTAGCAACATGATTGAAAGTGATATTGAGATCATTGGCCGAATTGCTGACTTACTAACCGAAATCCATATTCCTCTTTTTGATACTGGCATCTGTGCAGGTACTGGTTTTGAATCACCTGCCGTCGATTACAGTGAGCACCCTATTGACTTAAATAAAGAATTGATTCGGGATAAAGACAGCACATTCGTTGGCCGTGTGAGTGGGGATAGTATGATTGAGGCACATCTGGTACCCGGTTCTCATTTGATTATAGATAGATCTATTGTACCTACCGACAGAAAGCAGGAAAGATCATATATGGTAGTTGCAGTGGTAGAAGACAAATTCACTGTCAAGTATTACTACCCTAAAGATGGTTCTATCTGGCTTGTTCCAGCCAATAAAAATTATACTCCCACTCTTATCAATGAATCACACGGATTTTACATCTGGGGTATCGTTACCAAAATTATAATTGACACCAATTGGAAAAATCTTTTTACGCCCTCATTGACGGAAATAATTTCTATTGCGCCTGTGAAGGGGTATTCCAGCCAGGATTGGCCAACAAACCATTAGTAGTTCTATCAAACAACGATGGTTGTGCCATCAGCCGCAGCGAGGAAGCTAAAGCTATCGGCGTAGTAATGGGAACACCTTACTTTATGCTTCAGCGGTTTGAGCAAGAAAAGGGCCTGCTGGTGAAATCATCAAACTATACTTTATATGATGATATGTCGGGCCGTATGATGCGTATCATTGGCCGGCATGTTCCCGAGCAGGAAGTATACTCTATTGATGAATGCTTTGCCAGATTTACTGGCATACAGCACATTAACCTAGATAAGGTCGGTAAAACAATTAAGCAACAGGTCTTCCAATATATAGGCATCCCTGTCAGTGTAGGAATAGCAGAAACGAAAACGTTAGCTAAAATGGCTAACCGTTATGCAAAAAAGAAACTTCGGCAGGTAGGTGTGTACTGTGCTGATACGCAGGAAAAGAAGATGGCAATGATGGAGTGGTGTGCTGTAGGGGATGTATGGGGTATTGGTGCTCAATACGCATTCATGTTAGAAAAGAATGGGTTTAAGACGGCTGCCGACCTTCTTACTGCCCCCGAAGATTTTATTCGGGAAAAGATGACAGTTGTCGGTCAGCGCCTGCTAAATGAGTTAAAAGGTATTCCTTGCATAGAGTGGCAGCAAGTACGTAAACCTAAAAAGAATATTTGCACCAGTCGCAGCTTTGGAAATCTGACAAGTAAGAAAGAAGATGTAGCGCAGGCTGTAGCAAATTTCGCTGCAAATTGTGCAGAGAAATTACGTAGAGAAAAATCAAATGCAACGGTTGTACATGCGTTTATACAGACGAACCCGCACCGGGCACAGGACAACCAATATTTCCATAGCATCAACGTCAAGCTTGCTATGGCTGCTAATGATACGCCTTCTATTGTGAGTTCTGCCTTAAAGGGATTAGACATCATTTGGAAAGATGGTTATTCCTATATGAAAGCCGGTGTAATTGTGCAGAATTTAAAACCACAAGCCCAGGTACAAACAGCACTTTTTGAACCAGATAACAAAGCAAAGCTCAATACGGCCATGGCTGCCCTGGATAAGGTAAACAGTCGCTTTGGTAAGGATACAATAAAGGTTGCCTCACAAGGATTCGATAAACGATATAAGATGCGCCGTGAACACCTTTCCCAATGCTATACTACCAGAATTGAAGATGTGGTTGTTATTTAAAAACTGACAGATATGTTTAATCCGTTTATTCAACTCACAGAAGAATTATTAAAAAACATTCAGGGCTAAGAAGTATTTCTGGCAGGTAAGTCAAACATTCAACTGCACAGAGGCGGTCGCAATAGATAAACAAGGACTTTTATTTACTCCGTATAACGATCCTGGTTTCGCTGCTGACCACTTGAAAGCACAGAAGGCAGATAAGTTTTCCCGCATTCTGGAACTTGAAAACGAGGTACACCGCAACAAGCTGGCAGAAATGATAAACCCGGAGAGTAGGTATAGTTTGTGGGTATCAATAGTAAAAGACAAAACGCAGGCTGAAAATCGGATGGTATCCCGGTACCAAAAAAATATACGGCGCTATATTACAAGTCATACTGGTTGGCGCATTAAAGGAGATAGCACGTTAGCTACAAAGATGGATGTACAATATGGTGAGGTTTACATTACGCTGAAATACAGCCACCGGGAAGAAATACGTTTGAGGATAGAAGAACTGGCAAAAAGCTGAAAGGCAACACCTGAATGTATTTATTAAAATCCATAATAACTTTTACCATGCAAACAACACCAACAATGGAAGCACCCCTAACTATGAAAGAAAACCTTTATAAGGTTGTATTTGAACAATGCCCGATTCCTGAAGATGTACTGTATTTCATCTATCTGAATGAGCATACAAATATGCAGGTCAAATTAGCTGATGATGGTACAACGCTGGCGCTACCTGAAGAACAAAGAGAAGTGCTATCCGGCTTACTGCATGAATTAGTAACAGATAGCAGGATATATAAAGACAAAGACAACCATTTTGTTGCTACTGCCTATGAAGGAATCAGAGAAGTAAAACTTCCCGAATATTACCTGAACTATCCGAACGTTGCATAAACCCGTTTTGTATGTGCTACGATATAAGCTGCAAGGCTGATGTTCTGGAATTGAAAGATTTCCTTCCGGATGTAGAAGTAGACCCGGCCGTGAAAATGAACTTTGAACCGAAGGAACATATACAGGCACAAAGCTTTGAGCAGTACCCGGCGATCATAAGGCAAGATGGCAAACTTAAGATGGTAATGATGGAATGGGGCGTGGTAGGGGACTTTATGAAAACGCCGGAAGAAGTAGAGAAACGACGTCCCAGCATGTGCAATACCAGGAGTGAAAGAGTAGTAGGAGATAAAAAAAGCTACTGGCACAAAATCCGCCATCAGCATTGCCTGATTTTAGTAACAGGTATTTTCGAACACCGGGAAATTAAAGGCTGGAAAAACAAGGTGCCTTACTATATATGGGTAAAACACCGCCGCACATTTGCACTACCAGCTTTATTCAATTATGGAAAGATACCTGGAAGAGGCAATGAAATGGTTTATACATTTTCACTTCTTACCAGGAAGGCTGTAATAAATACGGCCATGAAGCAAATACATAACGCAAAGCCTAACGATCCCCGCATTGTACTATTTCAGCCGGATAAGCTGCATGAGGAACTGTGGTTAGTAGATAACATGACAGATGCTGAAATGGAGAAGTATTTTAAATATGAGATTCCACCGGACAAATTAGCCTATCACCCGGTCTATACTATCCGTGGCGGAAGGCTACGCCGGCCGGATGATAAAGACATCATTGAGGAATACAATTGGCCAGGACTGCCGCCGTTGGGTGAAGATGTACAGAAATCAATGTTCTAATGTCCAAATAATTTATTTTTATGCTGAGCTATAGTAGTGAAAAAATAGTGAAAGAGGCTAAAAGTAAAGGGTTTTGGATATACGATCCAATGTACAAGCGGTGGTACAGTCCCGAAGACTTCGCTCATACATTCACGTATGCTAATGCTAATGACAAGTTTCTAAGTCAGATACAAATCAGGCATCCATCTGAGGGCATCCAGGCAGGATTTAAACTGCTATCAGAAACACAAACTAAGTTGAATTTATTCACCAAACGGGTGATTGACTATTATAAAAAATAGCTTTACAAAATGTCCAAAATTTTATATTCGCACCAGGTTAATGAAGAAAAGTAAAAGTTAACTGATGGTCCGGTCTTTCATTAGCCGGGCCTTTTTTTATTGTCAACGGGTTGTGCTCTCTTTGAACAGGTACTGAATCCAGCATAATGCATACTCTTTCCCGCCATTACTTTGCAAACAGAATGCTTCAAATTCATAGCGACTTAAAAGAACTACTTGCCAGCCTCACCGATCCCCAGCAGCCAGCAAACTTTGCCGCCTATCAGAATGCCTACTTACGCTTCCGGGGCCTGGTAGCAGATGCTGCGGAGCATAGTGAGATGTACCAACAATGGGCCGGCCGCTATTTGCTTGATGTAAGCGATGAAACCGGAGAGGTGGTAAAACTTCATGAATCTAATGAGGAACTGAAGGCAGACATTGAAGCCTATATCAAATTGATTGAAAGAACCGAATCAGTAGAGCAGGCCACAGGAACCTGATCAGCCAAACGGACACAATTGGTAAGTTGTATTGGCGAAATGACAATCCAAAAAGCGGCCTACATGTAAATTTAGAATGAAAGAGTTAGAAAAAATTGGTTTTGTAAACGGGTCACTATAATATCTGTTGGCAGTAATTGGTAGGCCTCTAAATATTCAACTCTTTATTAATGATTTTTCTTTCAAGCTATTGGATATTTTTAATAAATTAAATTTCATCAAAATGAAAACATCATTCCTGTTCATTTTTTTTCAGTTTATTTTCGTTAGTTGTTTTTGTCAAAATGTTGGAATTGGTACCATACGACCAGATAGTTCAGCTCAATTAGAAATTAGTTCGACATCTAAAGGATTTCTGCCACCGCGAATGACTTTTTTACAAAGAAATGCAATCCATAATCCGGCGGCTGGCCTTGTTATTTGGTGTAATGACTGTAATGAACTACAAATTTTTAATGGCGTGATTTGGACCAATTTAAGCGGTGCGGCTGCTTCTAATATTTCACTTCCAAGCGTAAAAATTTGTGACCAGATTTGGGCGATTAAAAATTTAACAGTTAGTAAATACCGAAACGGAGATGCAATTCCATATGTTACGGATCCTTCAGTGTGGTCTATATTAACAATTGGTGCATGGTGTTGGTATAATAATGATTCTGCTACCTACTCTTCAATTTATGGTAAGTTATATAATTGGTATGCAGTAAATGATTCACGCGGTTTAGCTCCTGATGGTTGGCATATACCATCAGATGCAGAATGGTCAGTATTATCTGCTTCAAGTTGTATAATGAATAATGGCGGCAGGTTGAAAGACACTAGTAATTGGATAAATCCTAACACTGGTGCAACCAATAGTAGTGGTTTTACGGGATTACCTGGCGGTTATAGGGCTCCTGACGGAACGTTTCAACTATTTGGCACTTATGCTCTATTTTGGTCGTCAACCATCGCTTCGTCGAATACTACGGATGCTTTATATATGTCAATAAAAAATTTTAATACAATTATTAGCCGGTTGAATTATACTAAGGTTGCAGGTTTTTCAATACGTTGTGTAAAAGACTAATG
The DNA here is from genome assembly GCA_965246935.1 of Chitinophagaceae bacterium. Classification (GTDB taxonomy): domain Bacteria; phylum Bacteroidota; class Bacteroidia; order Chitinophagales; family Chitinophagaceae; genus JAZKFT01. Next base: position 111,840 of record CBDFGC010000037.1, read on the forward strand.
CAAAAAAAATTATAAGACTTACCATGTTGTTCCCGAAATCCAACAAACCGCTAACACGGGGTTTTGGACAAGTGAGGGAGACAGATGCCTTATTTTACTTTTATTAAAGTAAGCCGCTATGGAAGAAATAAAGCTTACCAGCATTCCGGAAACAATAGAACAGGCGGTTGAAACGCTGACCGAATTTTATGTCGAAGCATTACCTGAGATACTACAGATGTCACTGCAGGAGTTTGAAGCGTCCGCTCACTACAGCGCCGGCCTGTTTATCCGCAATAGTTGGTACCTGTGGTGGCATGAAGGCCATACCTGTGATAGTTGGCCAAAAGAGAAACCGGCACTGGTTAAATACTTCAACAACCTAGGCGTTGTGTACCCGGATCATATGAGTAGCATTTTAATGGTTTGCTTTTACCGGAAAGTGCATAATCTGTAGTTGTAAAAGGGAGTAGTCTTTATAAAATCTTTATACAGAAGCCACTATCTTTTATATTGTATTTATACCTCTCTTTTAACTTTGGCAATAGGTTTTTAGTTGCAATGGTATCTACGGCAGAAAACATTTCTACTGGTGCTGATTTAAAGTAGTATAAAAACATTGTCTGCAATTTCCCTGTTTTACCCATAATTAGTAAGTTAGGAAGAAATTTAAGGAACTGGTAGGCTGACCAGTTAAGCAAACTTTAAAAGAGAATTTTATATGCTAAATCCTATAAAATATACATTGTTGTAAAATCGAGAAACAATCCTTGCCCGATGAAACAATACTATTTGAAGAAGGACGGAAAATCTATCGGCCAGTTTACAATTGAACAACTGAGTAAGATTAAACTTCAAGGCTCAGATTTAATCTGGTATGATGGCCTGTTAGAGTGGACGACAATCGAAAAGCTCGATGAATTAAAACATCTACTTCCTGCCGTTCCGTCATTGAATCAGCCTTCATACGTTCCGAAAAGACCAAAGGGTAATATAAAAGTAATTTTAATAGTTGTGGGTATGCTGCTTACGATTGTTATTGTAGCTTTTTTGTGTAAACGCTATATGGATAACAGATAGTACTACAAATTGATGTAAACATTAAACTATCCATTTATGTTCAAGTTTTTATCCGGCCTGACAGTTGGGCTTGTAATTTTTGACCTAAGCAGAAAATCTGTAATCATGAAATCTCACGGCCGGGATGATCTTTTCTTATTTACTTTTTTACTTGTTGCCTGGGGTATTGGCTCGTTAACGCACTTTTTTTACAAAAAGAAGGATAAAGAAGATCAGGAAACCAATCAGCTACATACTATAGCAAAAGATGTAGCTCAGCGGGTTGAAGCTACCTGGACTACTTCACATGATTAAGATGCGTTTTTTCAGGAGGCAAGGACGTAATTAAAAAGTATGCTGCCGGTCTTATATTCGCACCAGGTTAATGAAGAAAAGTAAAGGTAACTGATGGTCTGGTCTTTCATTAGCCGGGCTTTTTTATTTCAACAGACTGTGCTCTTACGTCACTGATGCCCCAGGCATAAAAAAATTGATCGGCCTTAAATAACACTTAGCTACTTTTTAAGAAACAAAGCCACAGCCTAACAATAAAAAACAGGCCCTTTGATGAAGTAGAGATTTTCATGGGTTGGATTTAGACGGACTTAGGTTTCCATAGAATTGGGTAGCTCTTAGCAGAGCTTGTTTAGACTTTGAACTACTTACCAAAGGGCCCGTGTGTTGTCTTTCCCTAGACCACGTAAATGTACGGTGTCACCCAATTTGTGATTTTCTCTTGATAATTGCATGTTGCCAATTACCTAATAAAGTGAGTCTGTGGGTGGTGAAAACCAATGATTTCCTGAATAGTAGTACGGCTGAACAATAATGAATTGTTTTCAGCAAGTATTTTTTGCATTATTTGCAAATCGAAAATAAAAATTAAGTCTTTTTGCGAAACGAGCCAGAATCTTGATGATAGAGTTGGTAATTATGTACAAAGCCGTAATTTTGATTTCAGATTAATAGAAAAGTGCAGCAAATTACTTTAACATAATTCAGTTGTTTTCCCTACCACTGACTAAACGGCCATTCTGATTTACATTAGAATGGCTTTTTTTATTTTGTCAATGTATGCAGTCATGGAAGAAGTAAAACTTACTGGCATTCCGGAAACTATTGCACAAGCTATGGAAACGCTGACGGAATTTTACTCGGAATCGCTACCCGAAATACTACAGATGTCAAAAAGAGAGTTTGTGGTTTCCGCTCACTTTGGCGCTGGTATATACATTCGCAATAGCTGGTACCTGAACTGGTATGAAGGCCCTACTTTTGATAGCTGGCCAGTAGATAAACCGGCACTGGTTAGATACTTCAACGACATGGGTATTGTAGTACCAGATTACATCAGCAGTATTATTATGAACTGTTTTTTACTGGAAAGTTCATAATCAGTAGAAAGAGGGGCCAGGTTGAGCATTATAAGGACTACTAGAGTAGAGAGGGAATTACTGATGGAATACCAAAATGATACTAAATGCCGTACTATGAGAGGCTGTCAACTATGTTTCTATGAGGACGTAGGGGTTAAATTCACCTGCGTTACTCTATTGTGCGTTCGGCATGTTATACCTCTTTTTTTATTAGTTTTTATTATCATTCAAGTTTGTCTGCAATACAATTGCATTATTCAATCACTAATTCAACATACGTTTCACCGTCTTTTATTACCTGTCTATTGAAAACATGCTTGTCAACTATTGTTATTAATGCTCTCATTCTATCCAACCCTTTTGTACATAGTTCCAACTTCATAACAGGATTGCCTGTTTCATACTGAATAAATTCTGAAACATGAGCTAAATATTTATCCAATAGGTCTTCAAGAGGGTATTGTATATCGCCAGTTTCGTTTAAATCCTCTTCCAAGGTAAATGAAAAAGCCGTTACATAATTTCCATTTTTAACAATATTGTCGTTATAGTTAAAAAGAGCCTTATATATACCTTCCTCAACTTTCTCAAACTTTGAACGATCATTATATTTATCTAATGTAATCAACTGAATGTTCTTCATAATTTGTAGTTATTAGTCACCTTTTTGATGATTTAATTTTGCATTTTTTGCAAAGTTACACTTTTCATGTCTCGGTTATAGTTAACTGCCACAATCTGTGGTTTACCATTGTAAAGTTCTACCTGAACGGTAAGCGCACGCGGTTCAATATTTATAGTACACTTCCGCAGCCGTAGGAAACAGGGGCTCCCCTTATCGAAGATTACGGCCTTTAAAGTGCTGTTTGGATAGGCAGCACCGACATTTAGCAGCGTGGGCTGTCCGCTACTATTCTTTAGGCACACGTCGCCGTAACCTTACCGCAAATGCTTACACTGTCACCCACATGCTTACTGCATCTTCCGGTTTTCTTTGATTTGTGTAGTAGCTATAAAGTACACCAGGGAAAGCAGCTAATATATCTTTCGTTTCATACAGGAGCGTTTGCCCAAAGATGTAGTAAATATTTATTTGAGAATCCATCACAAAAGAATGAGTTGAAATAGAGAGATTTTACCAGTTGTCTTTTTCAGCATTAGGCGTTGAAAAATTTATTTGAAAAGGTTGTTCTGATGCTCGTAATTCTAATTTCTTAGGAATTGCATTCAAATATTCCAGAAGTAATTGACCCATAATTGGAAAATCGGTAGCTCTTATGTACTTCATTTTCCCATTGTAATAGATTTCCATTGCATGAGCAGGTGCATCTATATATGCCTGTTCAGTATTTATCAATTTGTCCAGTTCAGAAATACTAAGAATCTGCAATAGCTCATGATAAAGTTTTTTAGAAAGCTTAGCCGTGTAAAAACCTTGTTTAACAGCGTTTTGTTTTCCAATAAACTCGACTTGTTTACTACTGTCTAACATCAACGTCAAAACCGGACACATCCCATAACATCTGGTAGAATGGAATAGTAATTTTTCAAAGCGAATACTATCCGTGTGTACACTTTCCCTATTACTGAAATGAAATGCATTACTTCGTGGTTGATTAAAGTCTATTATGGTGCTACTAAATGAGTCTATAGCTTTAATTGTTAATCTTTTATCAGATAGCTCTTGTATGATGAAATCATGAAGCTTTGTTTCCTTTGATAGTTCCTCTTTTATTCTGAGTGTATCTTTAATAGTCTCATATCTAAAATATCGATCGGAAATACCAGTTTTGTTTTTATAATAATATTCGTGTTCGATATGTACTAAGCTATCGGATATTGATAGGTAATTATTTTTTTCGCCTACCCACAGCTTTTTAAGGTCAGTATGTTGTGCATGGCTATAAGTAGCGAAACCCAGCATCAATAAAGTAAGTAGTTTCATTATAAGTACTTAAGGTAGCTAAGGTATGTACTTCATGGAATGTTTGTATGATAACCCCAATAGCACTTACTTGCGTTCGCAGACGAAAAAGAATATTGGCAATATGCCGGTAACGGAAACCTAGACATCATTTTAACAAAAATCTCAAAAGAAGTATTACAAGGGCACAAGAAACAAAGGACATTAGCTATTTGCTTTTTAACTTGATCTTTACAGCATGAAATTTAGAAGCCTGCTTTCCGTTGCTATTCTTACCCTGCTATTACCCTTCCAGCTTTTCGCCTGGGGCAGCCGTGGGCATCAAATAGTAGCAGAACTTGCCATGCACCATTTAAGTGATGCAACTCGGAAAAAGGTGCTGCAAGTTCTCGGCACCATGACACCGGAACAAGCCTCCACCTGGATGGATGATGTACGCTCTGAACAGGCTTACAAGTATACCGCTCCCTGGCACTACACTAACGTTGAACCAGATGCCAATTATCAGCCAGCAGCAGATGGTGATATCATCACGGCCCTCAATACGGCCTATGCAGAACTGCAGCACAGGGATACGCTTAGTCCAGAGCGGCTTCGGTTTGATGTACTCATATTATTTCACCTCTGTGGTGATCTTACCCAACCCTTACATGTTGGCTATGGTTCCGACAGGGGAGGCAACAACTAAAAGGTAGAATACGATGGGAAAGAAACGAATCTCCATCATATATGGGATACTGATATAATAGAAAGTCAGGGTATTACAATTGCGAATATGGGAGAACCTATCGGTTATCCCGTTTGGATGATTCAAACAACAAGAGAGCAACCGGTAGACTTTATGATTTGGCTCAATGAAAGCCAGGTGCTATTGTCGGCACTCTATGTCGTCACTGACCACAATATTGACGATAGTTACCTCCGAAAGAGCAAAATTATAGTGGAACAGCAGCTTCGGCACGGTGGAGGGTTGTTAGCCAGTTGCTTGGAATATGTATTTAGCCGGGCAAAGAATATCCCTATTGCAATAGAGCCAATTAGTATCAAACCACAAGTAAGCACCAGCGGCACTGTATTACAATCTATGGCTACAGTTCCCGCAGAACAGGCAGCGGCAGTGGTTGGGCAAACTACCACCGTATGCGGTAAAGTGTACAGCACAAAGTTTACCGGCAAAATCACTTATATCAATATGGGGGGAGACTATCCGAACAATCCATTTACAGCAGTGATTATGATTAAAAACCGCAGTAACTTTGCGTATAAACCGGAGGAAACGTTACCTGGCAAAACAATCTGCATAACTGGAACAGTACAAAACTATAAAGGCAAACCAGAAATAGTTGTAGAGAACGAAGATCAGATTAAAGTACTGTAAATAGGTCTACATAACTGGACCAGATAGAACAACGGGTTATACATTGTTATAGTATTTCAATAAAATAAAAACCTCCTGAAGGAGGTCAGTTTTAAAATAAAATTAATTGAATCCCATTATCTTTTTTTCTGTCACTGAAGGGAGTTATATTTAGTTCTATGGAATCACTCAAATTTTCCTTCTTTTCTATAATTGGAAATGATCTTTGATGCAAATGCCAAAGTCGTGATTTTTCTTTTTCCTCAATTTTAAATATGCCCAATGGAACAAATGATATATAGTATGAAATTACAAAGTCATCTTGGCACAATGCATCAGCACACAAGACTTCGCTATTCCAAACTCCATTGAGGAATAAGTTAAGTGCAGTCATTTTTACACAGATCCGGTCAATATCGATTCCATAGTATTCGTGTTTACCACCATTAAGCTTGTGAGAAGCTAACAACATCCGGCCAGAGCCACAGGTAGGGTCAAGAATACGCAATGGTCTTTTTTCGACATTAGCATCATCACATACAACATCTGTATGAGTTATAGACGCCATGAATTGGCAAACCGGATACGGTGTAAAGAATTGCCCATTTCTTCCATTGGAAATATGCTGTTCAAAGAAATCACCTAATACATCATTACCTAGTGATGAACCAACCCGTTCTTCCATTTCTAAAATGAGATACGCAAGTGCTTTAGGAAATTCATGCCTTAGTTCAGAATCTTTATAATATGCTACCGTTTGCATGTATTCCTCTTCATACCATGAAACCTTAGTCTCCAAATTTTGAGTAAACGAGGCCATAGTCATCGTTAGGAAGTCATCAAAAACTCTTGATAACGAAAAACGGTAACTGATTTTGAAAAGTGCTTCAGCGAAGCTGTTTTTTGAAGGAGCAGAAGCACCAGGCTTAGCTTTTGTATTTTTTGCCATACTACTTTTTAAGAGTAGTATACCAATCGGGAAGTAAGCCTCACAAGGGAGGGCAATTGTTATTATCGTGTGATCTGATAGGGAAGTTAATTAATACTGCGAATGGTTATAACTCCAATAATTTCTTTATTTCATTTTTGTTATTCTGTAATTTACTTTCCGAAATTCATCCGATTCTCCTAAAGATTCTTTTCTGTGATACTATACGTGTCTGATGAATACAAAGTGCCACTATTTTGTTCTTAAATGAAAATGAGATGTACCCTGGAACATCTTTCACTTTGGTAGACATGGGAATGATAAGTGCAATATGTGAACCAGACACATTCACAATGAGCGCTGGTCGTGTAAAGGAAACACCTTTGCCATCTATCTCACTTCCTACATTTACACCAATTTAAACCCACCGAATTTCACCAGCCAGAAAATTGATATTCATATCCTGTTTTTGAATTTGTTTTTTAATGGTATTCCAGGTATCAAAATCTTTGGTATACATACGTGTATAAATATTTACAGCCTTCCGAAGAAGGCTGTGGACGCCTAACGGCGACGGAATACGAAATATATGCTTTTGAAATTTCTAAGTCAAGGCTTTTATATGCATCCTCATGCTATCATGGGTTAACTTTTTCATACAACGACTGCCTTATCCACCTGAAAATATCCTCACTATATACGTTATCTATATCGTTCATTTTGTCTAGCACCCATTGGTTATTCACATCTTTGTGAAAAGTAAATGCTATATGAGGGTGTTTGCCACCATTATAACTGCCACAGTTTAATTCTGCTCTACCAGTCATTTCTGTGTCACTAACTTTAACCAACCCCTGCCATTCTTGAAGCGTTATCCCTGCACTTTTATCAAGAAGTCTTTGTACCGTTTGTTTGGCTTCATCATCACTTAATTCTTTTGGTTTGCATCCAAACCCTAACGAAAAAATACACAGAAGTAACAGAAGTTGTTTCGAAGTTTTCATGGTTGAAGTTTTAATTGTGAAATATATGTTGAAGAGTTTATTAAGCTTTCTATTATGAGAAACTATAGTAACTTGGTTGTGTGGATTTCGAAGTACAAGAGGAAGACTAAACCCTTTATAGTTTATGACTTTACAGTTAATTTCCCTGATTTTAACAGGCAAATTCTTAATGTTGCAACTTCTAATATGGGTTTGAGGTAGGTGCCAAAGGTTGAGCCAATACATTGTATATCCTAAGCTGTTTTCGCATCTTTTATGCTGTTTTGTAGGATTTTATGCATCTTTAAATTATCTTTATGGAAAGTAAAAAAATGTACGGAAGCAAGATCAGAAGCTTACGGTTGCTTCGAGGGTTATCACAAGAATATATGGCAAATGAATTGGGGATTAACCAAACCTCATATTCTCGTATTGAAAACAACCAAATGAAACTTACAGCCGAGCTACTTGAAAAATTGTCAGGTATATTAGGGGTGTCAGTTACGGATATTACCAATAATGAACCGCTCATTATTCAAAATCATGCATCAAACTACGGTGCTCAAGGACAGATTGAAAACTTTTATGCTGATCAAAAGGAACTGTATGAAAAGTTTCTTGCGTCTAAAGATGCTGAAATCGCTCGCTTGACTTCCCAACTTGAAGCATTGATGAAGCTAATAGATAGGCTGAAATAGTAAAGGATATATTATAAACTAAATTGAATATAAAGTTACTTTAATTAGTAAAGCACCAGTAGATTTCAGAATAATAAAGAGAACCTCACCCTCACCACTTTATTTAAGATTTAAGTTGGCTGAAGGACTTGAAACGCATCCTAAGGTACTTTTGGATTTTGGTTTTTACTAAATATTTTATAACAGTCAAAAAATTATGTTTCATTTTTCTACACTGATGACGATTCTATTTCTTCTCACCAGTATACATTTACCAAAGCCCAAGAATTGGGTATATTAGTATATAACATACAATATCTTTAAGCCGATCTATCCACCTTTAAGATATGTCTATCTTGGAAAATGCAGAATATATTACTGCCCGTTTCTATCAATGGGAATGCAGAGGACGAGGATGGCTCCTAGGTGATGTGCCCATCGACTTAGAACCACCCTTTATACCCTTTGTAAGGGAAATTCCTCGATACCAACAATACATAGATGACGGCAAGCACCACACCTTACTTAGCAAAACAATTGAACTCATAAAAGGAAAACCGGCCAAACCTAATGTAGACGAGTATTTCGATTTTGACTATAGTGATATTGAGCCATTCATCTATGACGATGATTCTAATCTTGTCGCTCTACAACTAACGTTTCCAAAGGAAAGGCATATTGTAATTGACAATATGCGAGCACTCCTTATCATGCTTTCATACACACAGCACCCTATTTCTTTTGAGATTATTGGTAATCATACTGAAATAGTTATTCAGTTTGTCTGTCGGGAAGTAGACACTAACCTTGTATATGCCAACATCAAATCGTTTTTCCCTCAATGTTCCATTTCTAAACAAGACAAATACCTCGACCATATCTTACTTGGAAGTAAATCTACCTATGTAACAGACTTTGGTTTACAGCAAGAATTCGTCAGGCCACTTCCAGTATCAAAAAATTTCAATTTCGATTCGCTAACAGCATTCTTTGGAGCATTGGAACATCTAAAAGAGGGAACACAAGCAGGCTTACAGATTTTATTTAAATCTGCCATTAATCCTTGGTCAGAAAGCATTACCCACAGCGTAACTGTATCAGATGGAACCTCCTTTTTCGTGGATGCTCCAGAGAGTCCTGAACTCGCGTTAGAAAAAATTAAAAGCCCCCTGTTTGCTGTTACCATTCGAACATTCGGGCAAGGAGATACACAGGATGAAAGTGGAGAGGCAATTCAAGTCGTTAGCTATCCACTCCTGCAAACTTCACAGGGTGCATATAATTCACTTATTCATCTGCCTAACCTTGAGTATGACATTCATACTCGTATCGACGATGTGTATAAACGAGAATCCCACAGGTTAGGAATGTTGCTCAATGTAGATGAACTGATACACTTACTCCATTTCCCAACAGAAGCTATTCAGTCAAAGAAACTTTTTGCAAGTACCAGGAAAACGAGAGCAACCCCAGCTATTGCCACCGGCAAAGCTTATAGTCTTGGTACGAATCCTCATAATAACACTGATGTACGAGTTACAACGGGCATTGATGAACGGCTTAAACATACCCACATCATCGGAGCAACCGGCACTGGCAAATCCACACTTATTGCGAATTTGATATTACAAGATATTGAAAAAGGCTTAGGATTAGCCCTTATAGACCCACACGGAGATTTGGTGCAAGATGTGATGGCTCGAATTCCGGAAAGTAGGCTGCACGATGTCGTATTGATAGACCCCTCTGATGTTGACTATCCAATTGGCCTAAACATTTTACAAGCTCATAATGATATTGAAAAAGAAATCCTTTCCTCTGACTTAGTAGCATCATTTCGCAAGCTATCTACTTCCTGGGGCGACCAAATGAATGCAGTATTTGGAAATGCCATTCTTGCGATGCTTGAAAGCAATGAAGGCGGCACACTTCACGATGTACGAAGGTTTCTCATTGAGAAAGACTATAGAGAAAAATTTCTTAAGACTGTTCGTGATCCATCTGTGCTATATTATTGGCTCAAAGAGTTTCCAATTTTAAAAAGCAATTCTGTTGGCCCAATACTCACTCGGCTTGATACGTTTCTAAGACCACGAACTATCAGGAATATGATAGTGCAAAAGACCGGGCTTAATTTTGAACAGTTGTTGAATAGCAATAAGATAGTGTTGATTAAATTATCGCAAGGATTAATTGGTACGGAAAATAGTTATTTGTTCGGCTCAATAATCCTATCTAAAATACACCAAGCAGCTTTTGCCCGCCAGGCATCCGAACAAAGAAATCCATTCTTTATCTACATTGACGAATTTCAAAATATTATTACACCTTCCATTAAAGAGATGCTCTCAGGAGTTCGGAAATACAATGTTGGATTAGTGCTTTCCCATCAGGATTTGCAGCAATTGCAGCGTGATGATGGGGAGTTACTTAACAGTGTACTTGGTAACAGTTATACAAGAGTAGTATTTAGAGTAGGTGAACCAGACGCAAAAAAACTGGAAAATAGTTTTACCAATTTTGATGCAAACGACATGCAGAATCTGAGTAGAGGAGAAGCAATTGTGAGAATAGAACAACCGCAATATGATTGCTCAGTTAATACAGTATTACCTGCCGTTGTTGATGCCGATACTAAAGAAAACCAAACTCAAAACATAATTAATTTAAGTCGTACAAAGTATGCCAGTACCAGGGCAAAAGTTGAAGAAGAATTATTTGAAAGTCTTTCGCTGCAATTGCAACCACAGGATAAAGTAAAGAAACCTTCAGTAGAAGAAGCACCGACAGTTATTATAAAACCAGAAGAACCCGTTAGGTTACCTCAACATGAGAAAGAGGTATCACCAATACAGCCACAACTAATAGCAGAAGAACCAGGCATTAACCTAAGTGAGGAACCAGAAGCAACTAGCACGCATATCTACCTACAAGCATTAGTTAAACGTATGGCCGAAGCCAAAGGGTATACTGCAACTATTGAAGCACAAACACCAACAGGTGATGGCAAAGTAGATGTACTACTTACCAAGGAGAGCAAAACTATTGCTGTTGAAATCTGTGTTACCACTGAGGCAGATTGGGAGATGCATAATATAGTAAAATGTATCAACGCAGGATATGATACAATCGTTTCGCTTTCCGGTGATCTAAAACAACTTGAAAAAATTAAGACAAAATGCCGTACTGGTATAACTGATTTTGAAGCAAAGGATATTAAGTTTTTTACTCCTGATGTATTTTTTCAATACCTCGAAAGCCAGCATTTGGGAGAGGTTGCTACTGAATCAACAATTAAAGGCTATCGTGTTAATGTTACCTACGATGCAGTAACCCAGGAAGAGATGAAGCGAAAACGGGCATCGGTAACACAGGTTGTAATGAGTTCCTTAAAAAGAAAGAAGAAGTAAAATGTACTATTTACTCATCCATTATCTTGTCTGTGTTTTTCTGCCCGATGGAATCAATCTTTCACTTTCAGAAAGTCTAATTCCTTTTGGCTCAGTAATATCGTCAATAACGGCTAATATTAAAGAATGAATTGCGGTTTTAAACATTGTCTGTGAATCTACATGATAAAAACTTTTCCTATTTGCATAATTGGATAACCATTCTCCCCACTTGGGTATTCCTAAAAACAAAGCGGTTAAGCATCCAGAAGTTTCTGTTAGCCACCATGAAATGAAGAAGCCTTTACCAAACGGAGCGGCACATATATCAAAACGGGTCTCATTCCGGTGGACAGAAAGATAATCTCTTTTTGCGGACAAAATACCTCCTTCGGAATGGGGAGCAACGTATGACTTTACTCCCGGATAATTTTGCTCATTTATAAGGTTTTGGAGCTTGTCATAGAATGCGTGAGAAGAATACTGAAAATCAGCAAAGTGGTGATACCAGTTTGCTTGATTGGTGGTGCTATCAGATGCCATACAAGTAAGTTTTAAGATTAGGAAATTGAAAACTTATTGGACATGCTATTAGAGGGAACCACAGACTAACAGTCGACCAAGCTATTGATTATGGGGCCAATATATAAATGTATATTTAATAATGCAAGAATTTTGTAAAAATATTTTGCTGTTTAATAATTTCCAATATAAAATTATACAGGATACAAATTACTCATTTCAATATGCGCAAGCATATGTGTATACTAATACTTTTGATCTATTGACAAATTTGTTAGTCAAAATCAAAATCTAATAGTTCTCGATGATTGACATCTAGACCTTCAGCCAGTTCGAATAGTGTAGTTAAGTTGAGGTTTGCTTTGCTATTCTCCAATTTGCTGATTTTGCCATAATCAACATCACATCGTGAGGATAACTCTCGAATGCTTAAGCCCTTTTGCTTTCTTAGAGCAGAAAGCTTTTCGGCAAATTTCTTCAACTTTTTTTGGTCTTTATCCCTCATGGCAATACTTGCAGGCACAATGTCAGGGAATCATTAAAAAATAGTGTTGGTAGTTCTACCAACATGTATTAATTTTGTCTATTCTCTGGTACCTATAAAGTGTTCTACGCTGATTTAATGGTGCACTGGCATAAACAACACTTCTAACATGCCTACACAGTTCAACACCTATTTTTTAAACCTAAACCTAACTTTGTATGACAAAGAAAAATCTGTGGCTTTATGCAACTGCTGGTATTCTTTTACTTTCATGCGGTTCCATGAAAAGTACTACTTCAACGGCACCTCCTGTTCAGAGAGTGCCGGCTAAATTCGATTTTAGTCCGCCTTCCCGGTCGCAAGCTGGTTCAACTGGTATTACGATAGCTATTGTAAAGCCTACATATGTTGGTAAAAATCCAGAGTACTTCGTGCCACCGTTTAATGAAATGGCCGCAAGTATGGGAAATGACTTTGAAGAGCTCTTAACTGCGAAAGGATTTACGATGAGAGGTCCATTCAACTCCCGGGATGAGATGGTGTTTAACGACAAGGTTAATTCAAGCTTTGTACTTGAGGTTGGAATTGAGCTTAGTCCGCAGTATAATCGTAAATACTCTACTACCACCAAAACTAACTGGGCAGCCATCCTTAGTCCTACTGCAGCAACATCTATTGCAACTCAACATATGAGTGGCGAAGTAACGTTTAAAGGCAATTTAGTGATCAATGCTAAATCGGCTCAATATGGTGAATTGATATGGAAGAAAAATATTGCTCTTGAGTCTTCATCATTTACCTACACTGGAATCATCGGTTGGAATGGTGTTCCTTCTATGGATGAGGAGCTTAATAAAGATAACCAGGTTTACAATATCGTATCAAGTGAATTAGAGAAGTTTTACTTAAAAGCCTTAAATCTTGCTTGGCAACAGATTGATCCAGCAGAAATGAAATCAGTCTCTGACCAAGCTAAAAAGGCAGATAAGAAGGGTACATAACCATTTTAATGGTGCATGAACAGCAAAAAAAATGTTCTGCAAATTGTTATTTTTTACTGACAAAAGGCTGAGGTTTAAATCTTCAGCCTTTTTATATTGATTACACTTGTAGCAAATAATTATAGATTTTAACAAGGATTACACTGGGTTTCGTATTTGGTTACCGGCTGTTAATACCATGATGTGACAGCGGTTGCGACGCTCCATTCATAGGGAGTGCTACTATATATCTTTCCAGTCACGTAGTCTTTTATAGACACCGAATGGTGCATAACCGAGTGGCCTTTTCCGCCATGTTCTAAAAGCAAGAGAAATACGTGGAGGCTTTGCGCTTAGGCAATGCAGGTGCAGGTCAACGCACAATGCCGGTGCACTCCCATGACCTTCCATTCCAGGACGGAGCATTTCATTACGCTTCGCTCCATTCTATGACCGCCTTGCACGTCAGGCCATGCCAATGCCCGGCGCTAAGGCACCCGCATTGCCTGTGCGCAAGTAGTAGTTGTGTTCATTCTCTGCCTTTCAGACCGGCGGAATAAAAGGCAGGATACTCGGTTTTGCACCAAAAGATGCCGTGCTTCCTTATCAGATGCAAAATCTAAAAATGCAATGTGATTTGACCATCTTGCTTGCAATTCAAAACAACGATTGAGATACACATTCATTATCTGTTTGCAATAATGCAGATTACTCTACTTTAGCACTAAACAGTACCATATTTGAACACTATACATGAGCTTCATTACCACGCACTTCTTTAAGGCAAAAATAGCAAAAGCAGAGTTGATTGAATTTATTTCACTGGCGCCTTCTGAACTCTACTTTTTTATAATATCCAGTGAACCAGTGGTTTACGGGATGTTTGTGTCTGATGAAGTAGTAGAGTTTTTCACCAATGAATTTACTGTACAGTTGTTTGAAATAGTGTCTGAAGAAACGATTTCTTCTAAGCTATTGGTGAAAGATTTTAAAATATGGGGTAACAAGGAATTACTTTACATCAATGATTGATTAATACATTTTGTCAAATTTTCGAGGCATATATTTTCATAGAGACAATGAATGATAAAACAACCGGGTGGACTTTTCCGCCATGTCTTAAAACAAGAGTAATACGGTACTGCTTTGCGCATATGCAATGCATGTGTAGGCCAACCCACAAAACCTGAATAATCCTATATCCTTCTGTTTCAGTACAAGTATTCCATTCCGCTTCGTTCTATTTCGTATATAGCTTCCACATCAGGCGATGCCAGTGCCCGGCGCTTAGGCTCTCGCATTGCATATGCGCAACAACTATTGTGCTTACTCTCTACCTTTCTGAACACGGCAGGATAAAGGGCAGGCCACTTGGTCTTTGCACCAAAAGATGCCATGATTTCTTACTAATTAAGCAGTTCAAAAAATATTATTTCTCCTGACCGCTTTGATTGCAGTTGTGCCTGCGTACGGCAAAGCTATTTCCCACCCAATCAAAAAGCCAAAAGACTACGGCATAAAAACGCTGGCGGGGCACTGCTGGTGTGCCTGGGGCCGGTGCAAGCTCACGCACAATAGCAGGGCAACAGCATTTCGCTACGCTTCATGCCCTTGCCCTGCACCCTACCGCACCCGCCCCAGGCTCAACCAGCAGAAGGTATGCGGGATTTATTCCGTTTCCTGTTTGGCTTTTTGCCCACGCAAATACCGGTTGCCTATCGCAGGCATAACTGCTGTGGCTGCTTACTTATTTTCTATGTAAACTTTCTCATATGTAAGGAGAAATATCTGTATTTCATATATCTTATGGTTTGGCTGTAGAACATAACAGAACAAAATATCACTTTTATATGAAAGCCAATTTTACCATTATAAGTATCTTCATTTCCACTTTTAACTGCTATGAATTGTTTCAAAAATTCTTAAAAAAAGTGCTTGATTCTCATTAAGTATACTAAATAAATTAGTATATTTATATATCTTTCACATATGTTTTAAAAAGTATAGTATGAATACACATAAAAATATTGGCATTTGGATTCGTGTATCAACCGATATGCAAGTACAAGGGGATAGCCCAGAGCATCATGAGAAACGAGCAAAATTGTATGCAGAAGCTAAAGGGTGGAATGTTATTACTGTCTATCGGCTTGACGCTATGTCCGGAAAATCAGTTATGGACTATGCAGAAACAAAGCGCATGCTTAAAGATATTTCTGATGGAACGATTACAGGAATTATATTCTCAAAACTTGCACGTCTGGCCAGGAACACGAAAGAGCTTTTGGAAATTTCTGAACTATTTCGGGAAAGCAATGCTGACCTCATATCACTTGCTGAATCTATTGATACATCTTCTCCTGCTGGCAGACTGTTCTTTACCATCATTGCTGCAATGGCTCAATGGGAGAGAGAAGAAATTGCAGATAGAGTTGCTGCATCAGTACCTATCCGAGCTCGCATGGGGAAGCCTTTAGGAGGCCCTGGATCATTCGGGTATAGATGGGAGGACAGAGAGTTAGTAGTTGATGAAAAGGAAGCACCAGTGCGTAAATTACTCTATGAGATTTTCAGCAAGTCAAAGCGGAAAAAATCTACAGCTAACGAGTTAAACAAATTAGGATACCGTACCCGGAATGGTTCGATGTTTAGTGCAACAACTGTTGGCAGACTGCTCCAAGACAGTACGGCTAAAGGAGTGAGAATCGCAAACTATACTAAGTCATTAGGTGAAGGAAAAAAATGGATAATGAAGCCAGAATCAGATTGGGTGAAACTACCATGTCCAGCTATTGTATCAGAAGAACTTTGGAATGAATGCAACCAGATTTTAGTTCAGCAGGAAAGGAAGAAGGGCACGGTGGGACCAAAACCTGTCTATCTTTTGTCAGGATATATCTACTGTAATTGCGGCAAGAAAATGTATGTCTACAACGAAGCACCTGTGTATAAATGCAAGCCATGTAAACGCAAAATTGAGGTCATCGACATTGATACAATCTTTCACGAACAATTGAAATCTTTTCTTTTAACAGAATCAAATATTGAAACGATAAATAAAAAATCAAATCAAGTTATCGAAGAAAAGGAATTGCTTCTCACCACACTTCGATCAGAACAAACTCGTTTGCGAAAAAACGTAGAGAAGTGGCTTGAGCTTCGAGTTTCAAATGAATTTTCAAAAGAAGATTTTGCAACAGTATATAAACCAGTTGAACTACAGCTACGGCAAATAGAAGAACAATTACCACAATTAGAGGCTGAAATAGACTTTCTTAAGATTCAACACCTTTCGACCGACACCATCATTCAAGACGCACAAGACTTATATAAGAATTGGATTGATCTTCCCTTTGAAGATAAACGATCAATTATTGAAACCATAACTGATCGAATCACAATCAACACCGATACCATCGACATAGCGCTTGCCTACCTACCTTCACCTTACCTCAGTAAAAACCCCGGAAAAAGTGAACGCATCAGCAGGGGTTCATACTGGCGATAAGCATAAAACTGGCCGGGAAATCCATTGCTACTTTTGCCCGGCTGATGGTCACTTTCCTTTCTTCCATTGGCTGCCGCATTACTTCCAGCACGGTACGTTTAAACTCCGGTAATTCATCTAAAAACAATACGCCGTTATGAGCTAACGAAATTTCACCTGGCTGCGGATTGCCGCCACCACCTACCAATGCTACATCGCTGATAGTATGGTGTGGGCTACGAAACGGGCGCTTACTAATGAGTGTAGCATCTTCCTGAAGTTTACCGGCTACACTATGTATTTTAGTTGTTTCTAATGCTTCCAGTAAGGAGAGGGGGGGCAGAATGGTTGGAAGCCTTTTGGCCAGCATGGTTTTGCCTGCGCCGGGTGGCCCTATCAGGATGGCATTATGCCCGCCGGCTGCTGCAATCTCCAGTGCCCGTTTAATATTTTCCTGGCCTTTTACTTCACTGAAATCAATGTCAAAATCGCTTTGGGCATGAAAGAATTCGTCTCTTGTATCTACAACCGTAGGCGCTATTGTATTCTTGCCTTCTATAAAATCCACTACTTCACTGATATGGCTGATACCATATACCTGTAACTCGTTTACAATGGCCGCTTCTCTGGCGTTTTGCCGGGGCACCATCAGGCCTTTAAACTTTTCACGTCGGGCTTGTATAGCTATGGGCAACGCACCTTTGATAGGCCGCACTTCACCATCCAGGCTTAGCTCGCCCATAATCACAAATTCTTTGAGTACATCCGCATTTTCAATTTGCTCAGTAGCTGCCAATACCCCAATGGCAATCGTAAGGTCGAAGGCAGTGCCGCTTTTACGGATGTCGGCAGGAGCCATGTTCACGACCAGTTTGGTGCGGGGCATTTTGTAACCATTGCTTTTGATGGCACTTTCCACCCGTTCGAGGCTTTCTTTTACAGCACTGTCCGGCAAGCCTACAATTACGGTATCGGGTTTGCCCTGATTGTTTACATCCGTTTCCACCGTAATGGTTTTGGCATCAACGCCAAATACAGCGCTGCCAAACGTTTTCACCAGCATAGCTTCAACTTAGTGTGATAAGAAAGGTAAGAAAAGCTGAAAGTAGGAAAAATGTATGAATCAGGATTTTTATGATAAAAGGATTGCCAGGGCTCCCGCCGTTGGTGGATTGGGGGAAAATTGTATTAGATCATTAGTTCGGAAGCTTTATAAAGACGTATTAAGAATAGCCGGGATGAAAATGGGCAGTAAAATAAGTTTTGCAATTAACCCCTTCTACTGCCCTTGGCAAAGCTGCAAACTTTGTCAGTGCAACAATATAAAAAGTAACAGGGCTACCCAAGCCACAAGGCAAGTTTTTCCTTTGGCTCTTTGAACGTTGGCTGATGCTGCCGGTAGGCTGCCGTTTCCTTAACCTAAACCGCTATGGCGGTTACCCGGAAAACGCTATTGGTCAGCAGTTTAGCCAAAAATTACCTTTTCTGTCGCTGTTCCATGCTTTCTTTCAGCCTTTGTAGAAAAAGGAATGTATTGCTGTCTCCGATCCTTTTTACATTAGCAAGAGCGGCAAACAAACATACGGGCCGGGCAGGTTTTGGAGCGGCACGGTTCAGCAGGTAAAGCGTGGCCTGGAGATCGGCTGTCTGGCTATAGTGGATAGCGAAGCTGTATAATCACTTCAACATGGCGGTAATGAGTGTATCAATAGCAAAGTACCAGGTATGTACAAAGCGCAAAGACAGAGAAGAAGTGCCGTTCTCAATACGCAGTATCAAAACTTATTGTATGAAATTGTATGAATAAATATATGACTGAAACTATTTTCTCCGACTTAGTAAAGTGGTCAAAATAACCTGTACAATAGAAGCGGGATATTACCCGGCGTTGGTAGCCCCTACCCCCCTAAAGGGCAATGTGATTAAGTGAAGGATTGTAGTATCAGTTATGTATGCGCCGTAGGTGCAACCTGTTTGTAGAAAACAGACATCCTTGATGTTGGTGCATGCCACGTAGTGGCTACCTGATCAGAGAAGATGGGGTAGCCACTACGTGGCAATGATTCCCTTTGCCTCTTTGTTTGCTACAAACAGGTAGCCCCGATGGGGTTTAACTTAATGACATTGCCCTACAGGGGAACTCGTTTTTACCTGAAAAATTAGTGGCAACTATGAGTATTTTGAAGTTCCTATACAGTTTGATGGTGTCCAAAAGCCCCCTTTAGGAGGTTTGGGGGCAACCAGGCCAGATTGAAGAAATGTTCAGGTTATTTTAATAACTTTCCTTAGCCTTAGACCTGACTTGCAAGAAAATAAAACGCCGCTATTATAAGTGCTTGAATATCGGTAGAATGGCCGCCTGGTTTCTTCCGAACCATTGACTAACAAAGTCTGATGGAAGTAGCCGCTTATAAACATTTCGAACAACTAGTTATGGGCAGCATCATGCGCTTACACAGCTTAATCAAGTGACAATGTAATAGGGATAAGTGTTGTACTAAATTAACGGAGAAAAATCAGGATCAGCTTTTATCTACCATTCTGATATATGCTTCACTGTATCGGGCGCCGGTGTTGGGAAATTGTTGCAATAATTTTTCTATGCTGTTTAGATCAGCAGCAACTAATTGAACTTCTACCGCACCGGCATTGTCCTCTAAATATTTTCTTCGTTTTGTGCCGGGGATCGGAATAATATTTTCGCCCTGGGCTAATACCCACGCTAGTGCCAACTGTGCCGGTGTACATTCTTTATCTGTAGCTATGGCTGCAAAACCTTCTGATAAATGCTTGTTGTTATCGGCATACTCCTGCTGATAACGAGGCAGTGTTTTTCGGAAATCGCCTTCCTTTAGCGTTGTTACGTCCAGTGTATTGGTGACCAGCCCACGTGCTAACGGACTAAACGGAATGAATGCAATATTTAATTCTTTGCATACAGGTAATATCTCTTTTTCCACTTCCCTGGTAAGTAATGAATACTCACTTTGCAAGGCAGCAATCGGATGTACCGCATGTGCTTTGCGAACGGAATTGGCCGATGCCTCTGATAAACCCAGGTAACGCACTTTGCCTGCGGTTACCAGGTCGGCCATTGCACCCACCATTTCTTCCACCGGCACATTCGGATCAATTCGATGGGCATAATACAAATCAATAACATCGGTACCTAACCGCTTCAGGCTTTCTTCCACAGCGGCTTTCAGATAAGTCGGCGAACCATTGAAAGAACCGGGATTCTTATATAATTCAAAACCGAATTTGGTAGCGATAAATATTTTATTGCGGTTAGGTTTTAATACTTTAGCTACCAATTCTTCATTACCACCTTTGGCATAAATATCTGCCGTATCCCAAAAGGTAATGCCTAAATCAATAGCCCGGTTTAGGGTAGCAATACTTTCTACATCATTTGGTTCACCATAGGCATGATTCATACCCATGCAGCCTAAACCTATGGCAGGTAACAGTTCTACGGTATTGGCAAACTTCCGATACTTCATTTTTATTATGTTTGAGTCATGACACCTTATGTTAATCACTTTCAATTATTCCGCCAACTGTGTTGCGGTTGATAACCCAACAATCGTTTTGCTTTTTCAATACTCAACATAGACTCATATTTCCCCAATTCCTTATGGATGAATACATTCGGAAAATATTTCGCCGCTAATTCAACTGAAGGAATACCCGATACTGTGTCTTCGTTGGCAATCATAAAAGTATCCATGCCAGTGCCATCCCACTCAATGGCTTTTTGGATAGCTTGTGCGCCGTCTCTTGCATCAATATAACCCCACAGGTTCCAGGCACGGCTTTCCGGCTGTTTATCAAATTCAGGAAAATGTGCATATTCTTCTTTATTCATCACGTTCGAAAAGCGAAGGCAGGCTATTTTCATTTCCGGGTGGTTGCGGCAAAGCTGCTTTGCCATTTCTTCACCCAGCACTTTGCTCAACGAATAAGCGGTACGGCCGTACAACGGGAAATTTTCATCGGCTGGTATGTAGGGAATACCGGCTGTTTCCAGCGGCAAGCCCAATAGTGTTTCGCTGGATGCCCACACGATATTTGTAATACCACATCGCTGTGCCGCATCAAACACATTATAAGTGGAAAGCGTATTGATCCGAAAGGCTTCGGAGGGTGTAGTAACGGCTGGCCCGGGAATCGCTGCCAGGTGTACAACAGCATCAAAAGCATTGTTTGCAGATGTAATATAATTTTCCCAGCCAACGGATTGCATCACCTCTAATGTCTGGCCATAATCGGCCAGGTCCGCAATAATGGTGGGTACACTTGTACCAGGGAATTTTACTTTGTCTGTTACTACTACTTCATACCCGTTTTCAACCAGATGTTCCACACATGCCTGGCCAAGTTTGCCACTCCCGCCGGTTACAAGTATCCTTTTATTCATAAGATTATTTTTAATATAAATGTAGAGACGCCATGCCGGCGTCTCAATTCCGGCAAATCAGAAACACCATAGTTGTCTCTACGTTGTTGTGAATGTGCAGTTGGTAAGCACATGCCCTACAATATACGTTCCTGTTATTGCACAAACGAAAATTTTATCAGGCGGATGATCAGTTCTAAAGTTGCGGATAGAGATTAGCTTTATCTGTTTGCTGTAGTCGTTTTTTGCAGGGCTTTTACTTTTACGATGGCGAACTCATTCATAATGGGTAACAGGGTGCCTCTGAAAAAAGCCCACGGATTGGGCCGGCCCTGTTTGTGGTGCGCAGTACCGTTGTGCATAAGCCATTAAGCCTTGTTAATGACCACTCAGCCAACTATTTCTACTTTAAATTAGCACTTTTGCCGGTTGTACATTTTTCTTTACCATTTATAAAATTCGTTTTACCGTTCATAGTAAAAACGGAATAACGGATGACATTTACACATATATCTTTACATCGCCAATCAAACAGGAGTTTTTCTCCAAATAAAATGAATTCTTACTTAGAATTTCTATTTGCCCGGTACCGCCAACGTGTAAAGCTACCATTCATCTCCACTGTATAAATTCGCTTACAGTTTCTGCCATGGTAATATCAGCAACATGCTGGTAGCATTGCCAATTCCGTTTACTTTTCATTATTGATCATGAGCGATCATCTCAGGATGGTAGTAATGATGGCTGTTATGGCTTTCTTACTACTTTGTCTTACAGTCAATACGCAAAATACAGTAGGTATGCGTACAAAAAAGATTGCCGCAACGGCTAAGCCCGCTTATGGCCCGGTGCACATTTCCAGCCCTATCAACATAGTGATGCTGAAATAATAGCCTTCTTGCTATTTAAAAGTAAGATGGCTGACAGACAACTGAAAAGTTGTAACAGGCATGCTATGCCCAACCTGAATCATTACTTCTAAAATTATATATATGAACTCTTTTCGCAAAAAATTTTTATCCGCTTTTGTCGAGATAAATGATAGCCACAAGGTGGAACCTTTACCGTTACATCCGGCAAATGCAGCAACATTCATTTTACCAGGTATTCAACATTCATCAGCAGATAGCAGGTTTATCGAACACTTCAGCCAGCTGTTTGCAGAAGCCGGCCTTCCCGGGCCAGGTTATCTGGAGTTCTCTAAAATGATTGATGTAATGCAGGCCGTGATGACCGACGAAAAAGCACTGTACAGTACGGCCTTTGCAGGCCTGCATGTACAAGGGTTGGATAAACAAAAACTCTTAGCCTCAGTACAGCAATACGTCAATATACTGGATGAAGACAATGGCAGTTTTGAAAGCTGTATGCGTGCTTCTTTTCAGGAAAAAGTAGTGGCCAAAAAAGAGGAGATGGAAACTACCGGACAAGCTATACAAAAGCTTTCTCAGCAAATAGCAACGATGCAGCAACAGATAACAACCTGGACCGAGGAAGTAGCGGTTGACGAGGCTAAAATCAGCAATAGCAATCACAGTTATCAGCAGGCTTTACAAAGCTGTAAAGCAAGGCTGCTAAGTGACACGCATAAAATTAATCAATATTTAAAATAATAATCATGAAACAGTTCATTATAAAATCAGCCAGACAGCATTTCTTTTCCAACCCTAAAAACATAGCGGCTACAATCATCGGCATTGCCCTTTTTGCAGGCATTGGTTACGGATTTATTGTGTTTGTGCTGCCATGGCTTATTACGATTACCTGGAGCCTGGTAAACCTGATAATTGGTGGCGTGGTATTGGTTTTTCTTTTGATGCTATTTACCAATAAAAAGTTTTGGCGTGCTGTTACCTATTTGTCTGCCTTTGTAGCAGATTATACCATCGGAATGGCTATCGAATTAAATCCCTTTGCGATCCTGCAATTAAAAATTGACCAGGGTTTTAATGACCGGGACACATTATATAAGCAGGGCGCCAAGCTAAAAGGCAAACAAGCTGAATTAACGGACAAGCTCTCTGCCAAAGAAAAGGAATTGCAGCTAAATATACAGAAAGTAAAAATTCTCCAGGTTGAAAACAAGAATCATCGGCAGGTAGATCTGTATGCAAATAATGTGGTTCGCTGCCGGGAGTATATTGATAATGTAACGCCGGTTATGGGCGACCTCAATAAGCTCGTATCCTTTGCTGACGCAGCTTACGATGAAAGTGGTATCATGCTGGAAGATGCAAAACTGGATCTGGAATCAAAGAAGGATCTGTATTATTCCGTTACGACCGGTTTGTCTGCTGTAAGCAGTGCCATGAAAGCATTTAAAGGAGATGATGATCTTAACAGGGATGCAGAGACCGCATTAGCTATCTTAAAAAAACAAATAGGAGAGAAGATCGGCCATATTAAATCGGCTATTAATGTTACCTCCCGGTTTATGGATGATAAAATTTTAGAAGATAAAGCCAAATCGGCCCATGCTGTGGAATTAATGAAGGAATTCAATAAGCATTCGGATTTTAATTATACCGAGTCTTCGTTACATAAAAACAGTGATACCGGAAAGCTAAAAGATATAGCGGTTAATAACCGTTACCGGGGCTTGTTAGATTAAATAAATTTTTATACATCAGGCGTATAACTGCCAGCAATAAATACTCATTTTATGCTGAATGCTAGGAGTATGCCTGAACAGAACATATATTTCTAAACAACAGTAAAACAACAAATCATGTCAGTTAAATTAAAACCTGCAGGTAAAATAGTAATTATTGCTGCAGTAGTTACAGCCGGAATTTTAAGTGTAAGGTGGTATCAGAGCCGCCCTAAACAAGTAGGCAATTCATTAGAAGTAGGTAAGGTGATGTTGCCGGATGCACCCGAAGCATCACTTAGCAACAATGCTATTCATTTACCATTGCCATCAAATGCAATTGCTGTAAATGGTGGTACCCGGATAACGTGGGAACGTATGGCCTGGAACAGCCAGTTTTCCGGAATGTATGCCAATGGTAGCACCCGCACAACGAAGGGTTCGCTGTTTGATGCGGCTAAACTGGATGTTAGCTATTTGCGCCAGGATGACTGCAATAAACAAATGGCCGACCTGGTAAAATTTGCACAGGATTATAAGACAAATCCCAATGCCACCGGCGTACTCATTACATTCATGGGAGATGGTATGCCGGCCTTTATGACCTCTTTATCGAAAGAACTGGAAGTGTTGGGACCGGAGTATCAGCCGGTGATCATACCAGTAACCCACGGCAAGTCTTTTGGGGAAGATCAGGTAATGGGACCAAAGGAGTGGAAGGAAAATCCTAAAACTGCCATTGGTAAATGCGTGGCAGGCGTACTGCGGGATGGTGATATCAACATTCTTTTAAAATGGGCCGGCGACAATGGGTTAAGCGTAAACCCGGATGAAACGACGTACGATGCAGCAGCTATCAACATTATCGCTGCCAGTGATTTCTTAGATGCTCCCAATAAATACATTAGCGGTTATACAGAAAACCGTAAGGTAGTAGTGAATGGGCGTACAACAGGAAAAGATACCACAATTGGAGTTGACGGCGTAGCTACCTGGACACCCGGTGATGTAAATATTGCGACCAAAAAAGGAGGATTAATAACCATCGCTAATACAAAGCAGTATGCATCACAAATGCCTAATCAAACCATTGCCATTAAAAAATGGGCGTATGATCACCGTACGGACATTGAAAATATGATTATTGCTTTGGCGCAGGCCGGGGATCAGGTTCGTTCTTTTAACGATGCCAAAGCTTTTGCAGCTAAAGTAAGTGCCGAATTATATAATGAACAGGATGCTGCTTATTGGCTAAAATACTACAATGGTGTAGAGGAAACTGACATTCAGGGCCAGAAAGTAAGTCTGGGAGGGTCAGCCGTTTTTAACCTGCAGGATATGGCGAACACCTATGGATTGGGAAACGATAAAATAGACCGGTACAAAGCAGTGTACAACACATTTGGTAACCTGATGGTAAAGATGTACCCGCAAATGATGCCAACATTTATGCCTTATGAAAAAGCAGTTGACAAATCGTTCCTTTTTACCATTGTATCTAATCATCCGGAGTTGCTGGAAGGCAGGGCTATCGAAACGAAGTATGCATCAGCCATTACTTCAAAAGTTTCTTCTAAATCCTACAGTGTCGAATTCGAATCCGGTTCTGCTACGATAAAACCAGGCTCTTACCAACTCCTGGACGAGATTCAGCAATCTGCTATTGTAGCGGAAGGTCTGAAAGTAGGCGTGTATGGACACACAGATGCCAATGGCTCTGATGAACTGAACATACCGCTATCAGAACAAAGGGCTGCTGCTGTAAAAAACTATTTGGTGAAAAAAGGCCTGGCTGATAACAGGATTGAAGCCAAAGGATTTGGATCGGGCCAGCCAATAGCCGATAATAAAACAGAAGCCGGTAAAAGCCAGAACCGACGGGTGGAAATTGTATTAGGTGAATAGTAATGAATCCGGAGCTGCCTGTATGGAAAGGGTGACAACGTTGCCACAACCATATGGGTAGTAATGTAGATTACTTTAGATTAATATTAGTCATTGCGTCCGCCGCGGCGGATGCCCGTGGCAATCCCCATGAATTACCGGAGAGATTGCTTCATCGGGCACGAACCCGATCTCGCAATGACGTGAGGATTAGCTAATTTAATTGTGTTCAGGTACTTAGGCCTGTATACCTCCGGTTTACCAAATTTTATAACGAAAGAAAATGAAAAAGATATTTCAGCCGTTTGCAATCGTCAGCAGGCAGACGTTGGTGATGATGGTAATGTTACAATTACTGCTGTCACTGCTGTTATGGCATATCACATCAGACGGGTTGATACCTAAACCAGGCAAAGTAGCAAGTGCATTTATGCACTTGCTTACAACCCGTTTATTAATGGATAATGTACTGGTAAGCTTATGCCTTACCATACAGGCAATGGTGTATTCCATTATCCTCACACTTGTATTTGCTTATCTGTCTGTGCTGCCATTTTTTAAAAGCATTGCGCAGTTTATTGTTAAGTGCAGGTATCTCACATTGGCAGGACTGATCTTCGTTTTTACCCTATTAACTAAAGATGGAAATACGTTGAAGCTATGGCTGCTTGTGTTTGGTATTGTTCCTTTTTTTGTTACGTCTTTCCTCGCTGTTATTCTGCGCAGCAATCACCAGGAGTACGAGCTATGCAAAACCCTGGGGTACAATAACTGGCAAACACTCTATGAAATAATTATTGTTGGGAAAGCGGATCAGGTGTTTGAAATACTGCGGCACAACTTCGCTATTGCCTGGCTGATGATAACGCTGGTAGAAGGATTGAATATGAGCGAAGGTGGTATTGGTGCATTGCTGATCAAATACAATAAGTATAACGATCTTACGAATGTGCTGGCACTACAACTGGTCATTTTCTCAATGGGTTTATGTTTCGATTTTTTATTAGGAATCACCCGTAAATGGCTGTTTCCTTATACCCGGTTAAATAGTTTACTATGATAGTTTGTGAAAAAAAAGAAGTACTGCTTCGGGCGGACAACGTATGCCTGCAGTACGATGGTAAAATGGTATTACGGGATGTTTGCTTCCGGATAAAAAACATCGTACGTTCAACAATGAAGCAGGGGCAGGTGGTTTCACTGATTGGCAAAAGCGGCGCCGGCAAAACGCAGTTATTTAAATTACTTTCCGGGCTGCAAAAACCGACATCCGGTACCATTATCATTAACGAAAAGAAACAGGTGGAGGCCGGTGATATGGGGGTCGTATTTCAAAATTATTACCTGTTTGAGTGGCGAACCGTTTATCAATCCTTACTACTGTCCGCCAGGCAAAACAAAAAGCTCAGCGGCAACGAAAAAGAAGTGATACAAAAGTGGGCAGCAGCATTTGGGTTCTCCGAAATTTTAAACCGTTATCCGCAACAGGTATCAGGCGGGCAACGGCAACGGGCCAGTATTGTTCAGCAATTATTAAAAGACTCTAATTTTCTGTTGCTGGACGAGCCGTTCTCCGGTTTGGATGTATGTGTACTGGATAAGGTAATAGATATGTTACTACAGGTGTCGGTGAGCGATGAATTAAAAACATTGATTATCGTGTCACATGATATTGCTACGAGTGTTGCCATTTCAGATACCGTTTTTATTTTGGGTGAAGAAGCAGGGAAACCAGGTGCTACTATTAAAAAAGAAATAGACCTCATCGAACGTGACCTGGCCTGGCAAAAAGATTGCAGAAAACAAAAGGCTTTCAATGATACAATTGAGGAAATAAAAGCATGTTTATGATAGAACAGTGCAAATAAAAAATGCCAGGCCATAGTAATGGTCCGGGATTTTTTATTTGCTATCAGTAATCTAAATTCTTCTTTGGATGTTACGAATAGCTATCCTGCACTTACAGTTTAAACCGCTTTCGGAAAAATAAAAAAACGAGCTCTACAGATGTATTACAAATTTTCGCAGGTAGAAGTGCAGCCCTGAAAGGGCGAGATAGCACAGCGCAGGGTGAAGCCCTGCGTTGGGAAATGATTCATCCTGGTAAATAAGCCCTGAAAGGGCGACATAACGGGCAGCTATGTCGCCCTTTCAGGGCTTGATGGATGGGGAAATGCCATTCTTTGTCATAGGGCTTCACCCTATGCTAAGCTATGCCGCCCTTTCAGGGCTTTTACACCGGTTGCGAAAATTGGTATTACACCCAGCCCTACTCTGCTACTAACAGGTAATAATTCTTTTTACCTTTTTGTACCAGCAAATATTTGCCATGCAACAACTGGCTTTCATTCACCGAAGCATTTACATCTGTTACTTTTTTCCGGTTAATATTCAGGCCGCCGTTTTGAATCATTTTCCTGGATTCGCCACGGCTTGGGAAAATGCCGCTGTCTGTTGTCAATGAAATTATATCTATACCAGTCTGTAGTTTTTTAAGTTCTACAGAAAACTTGGTAATACCTTGAATTGATTCCAAATCTTCCACACTCATTTCATCAGCAGAAGTGTTTTGCTTTGAAAAGAATAATACTGTTTCTTGTAGCGCTTGTTGATAAGCATCTTCGCCATGTACAAAAATGGTGACCTCTTTTGCCAGCGCTTTTTGCAGTATTCTTTCCGATGGATTTTGACGATGCCGTTCTGCCAGGCTGTCCACAACTTCCTGATGTAACAATGTGAAAATCTTAATCCATTTTTCTGCATCGGAATCACTGGCATTCAGCCAAAACTGGTAAAATGTGTAAGGTGACGTTTTAGCCCCGTCCAGCCAGATATTTCCCCGCTCTGTTTTGCCGAATTTTCCGCCATCGGCTTTGGTGATTAGGGGGCAGGTAAAGGCAAAGGCTTCGCCGCCGGTTTTGCGGCGGATAAGTTCCGTACCGGTTACAATATTTCCCCATTGATCGCTGCCGCCCATTTGTAGCTTTGTACCCTGGTGCTGGTACAGCCAGTAAAAATCGTAGCCTTGTACCAGTTGGTAGGTAAACTCTGTAAAGCTCATCCCGGCTTCACCGTCCAGCCGCTTTTTTACACTATCCTTTGCCATCATATAATTTACCGTAATGTGCTTGCCTACATCCCTGATAAAGTGCAAAAAGGAAAAGTTTTTAAACCAGTCGTAGTTGTTCACTAATACGGCAGCATTGGGTTTCGACGGGTCAAAATCCAGGTATTTCTGAAGTTGTGCACGTATACCAATGATATTTTTATTCAGCATTTCTTCGCTCAGCAGATTTCGCTCTTCGCTTTTGCCACTTGGGTCGCCTACCATGCCGGTAGCACCGCCCACCAGGGCAATGGGCTTGTGGCCGGCCCGTTGCAGATGCAGTAGTAACAGTATGGGCACCAGGCTGCCAATATGCAGGCTGTCTGCGGTTGGGTCAAAGCCTACATACCCGATTGTCATTTCTTTATTCAATTGCTCCTCGGTGCCCGGCATTATATCCTGCATCATACCCCGCCATTTCAGTTCTGCTATCAGGTTCATTCGTAAATTTTAATTCGGGCAAAAATAGCAGTCCCGCTGTTCTTTTGCCATCTGAAAAATCAGACTTTCCTCATTTATGGTATTTACCGTACCTCATTAAAAAAGACGGCGTTTATCTTAACCGGACGGTGAGTCTTTTTCATCCGGATTTATGATTGATAGCTGTTTTCAGATTATCTTTACAAGGTCTCCAATATTCTTTCTTATTTTCCACAACTACTAACTGTTATGAAAAAATTGATGACGGCTGTTTGTATAGCCGTAGTGTGTAGCGTTTGCTTTGCCCAACCACTTCGGAACGAATGGATAGATTATTCAAAAACGTATTACAAATTTCAGATTTCAACCAACGGTCTATACCGCATCACCCAGGCTCAGTTAGCCGGTTTAGGTATTGGTGGTGCTAATGCCCAGGATTTTAAATTATGGTGTAACGGGGTTGAAGTGCCACTTTATACATCTGTTGCAACCGGTGCATTAGGCGCCGGCGGCTACATTGAATTTTATGGAAAGGCCAATGATGGAAAACCCGATGCGGATTTATATATCGACCCTACCTACCAGCCGCATGATAAATACAGTTTATTTACCGATGAAGCCAGTTACTTTCTAACCGTAAGCCCCGGCACTAATGCACGGTTGGCCAACACAGTAAACAATCTTGTTAATCCAGGTACGCCGCAACCCTATTGCCTGTACGATAAAGAAACAGCATTTGATGAACAGTTATGGGGTGGAAATGCAACCTACATTCAGGGGGAATACGTACGGTCTGCGTCGTTCGATAAAGGAGAAGGTTTTCAGTCTGACCCTTTAACTAACCAGTCTTTTCCACTTACCAATTTGAAAGCCTATACCGCCGGGCCTGCAATGAGTTTGTATATAAAAGGTGCAGGTGCATTCATCGGAGGCCGTGCTGATACGCTTGAATTGAATGATTCGCTTCTGGCGACAACTTATAATAATGGATTTGATACATACAATTTTACGGTTAACGGTATTCCACTAAGCCGTATTAGCGGAGATGCCACTACAGTCAGAACTTTCACAAAGGTTGGCGGCGATATTTTTTCTTCAATTTTAATATCGTACATCCGCCTTACTTATCCCCGCCTGTTTGATTTTGATAATCAAACGCAATTTTCATTTACACTGCCTGTCAATGCCGCCGGTGCTTACCTGGAAATTATGAATTTTAATACCGGTGGTGCTGACCCTGTTTTATATGATGTTACCAATGGCAAACGTTACTTATGCCAGGTAAGTGGCAACACCATCCGGGTGAAATTGCAGCCAAACGCTGCACCGGCCAGTTGTGTGCTTTTCAGCAGTGCTGCTATCGGAAATACAGGAACTTTTATACCCCGTAACTTCATTAATTACAGCACGGTTGCCAACCAGGGTAATTACCTGTTAATAGCTAATAAAATTTTAAATTCGGGAACTGGCAATGCTGTTCAGTTGTACCGTAATTACAGAGCTTCGGAAGCCGGCGGCGGTTTTAATGCAAAAATTATTGATATTGATGAAATAACAGATCAGTTTGCCTATGGTATTAAAACACACCCAATCAGCATTCGTAATTTTTTACGCTTTGCACGGGCAAACTTTGCCGTGGCGCCAAAATTTGTTTTTCTGGTTGGGCATGGTGTTAATTACCAGGAGTATCGCCAGCAGCCCAATTTGCAAAATGCCAATAAAGACCAGTTGAACCAGGTGCCCACCTGGGGTGATCCCGGATCGGACAACCTATTGAGTGCCGCCAATAATACTGACCCGAATGTGTTGACGCCTATTGGCCGGATTTCCGTTACCAACAACAACGAGCTACAGAATTATTTAAATAAGGTAATTGAATTTGAACAGCAGCAGGCAAATACTGATAGGAGTCAGGCTGCACAGGACTGGAAAAAGCAAGTGCTGCACTTAATTGGCGCCAGCGATGCCCAAACCGGCGATCTGATTTTGCCGCTAATGGAAAGCTATCGGAAAATAATTGTAGATACCCTGGTGGGCGGGGAAGTACATTCTTACATTAAGGCAAACAATCCAAACCTTACTCAAAGTACGGCGGAAGTTGCAGGCTTAATTAACAATGGCCTTTCATTGCTTACTTATTTTGGCCACTCTTCTTCTACCAGCCTCGATTTTAACCTGAACAACCCAAGTGATTACACCAACAGTAATGGCCGCTACCCGGTTTTTATAGCCAACGGGTGTAATGCCGGTAACTTTTTTGCTTATGATGCAGCCCGGTTAAACAATGGCAGTTATAGTATTTCCGAAAAATTTGTATTAGCCCCATCCCGTGGAAGCATTGCATTTATCGCCAGTTCCAGTTTTGGGGTTTTAAATACGCTGGACTATATTACGTACAACTGGTACCAGGCGGCAACCAGAACTAATTATGGCCAATCGTTGGGCGAAATACAACAAAAAACCATACAGACTACCTGGAATACCTATAACGGTGACTATCATACCAAGCTAACGTTGGAAGAAACTTCCATTAATGGCGACCCTGCTATTAAACCTTTTGCAACGCTACAACCGGACTACTCCATTGAATCACAAAATATTATTCTGTCACCTTCTTTCATTTCGGCTGCTGATGATAGTTTTCACGTACGGGTAATCCCATATAATTTGGGGAAAGCCGTAACAGACTCTATCACTATCAAAATTGAACGCAGAGTGCCAAATGGCACGGTCGCCCAAACCATTCTGAAAAAACTAAAAGGAATTCGCCATACCGATACGGTAGAAATAAACCTGCCGATTATTGGAAACCTGGAAAAAGGAACCAATAGTATTACGGTAACCATTGATCCGCAAAACCTGCTGAACGAAATCAGTAAAAGCAATAATACCGCAACCACCGGTTTTGAGATTTCGGATGATGAAATCCGCCCGGTGTATCCGTACCCGTTATCTGTTGTGGTAACACCGGCTTTCAAATTAGCCGGTTCAACCATTGATCCACTGGAGGCCATGCGTACGTACCGGATGCAGATGGATACTACCGAACTGTTTAACTCACCGTTATTAATTACAAAAGACAGCCTGAGCAAGGGTGGGGTAGTAGAGTTTCTGCCAATGGGCAATTTGCAGGAGGGAACCGTGTATTACTGGCGGCTTGCCCCTGTTATAAATGGCAGCCCGGTAAACTGGCGTTCCGCGTCGTTCCTGTATAATCCTGGTGGCACACCCGGCTGGAATCAGTCTCATCTATACCAGTTACAAAAGTCCGCCTTTAACCAGTTAACGCTTGATTCGGTAACCCGTACCTACCGGTTTGGTAATCGGATCAATAACCTGTTTATTACCCATTCCAAATATCCCGAAAGCGGTTCACAGGACGGGCACTTCAGCATATCGGTAAATGGTCAATTACTGATTGCTTCGGCAACCTATCCAGGTAATTGTGTGATTTTTAATGTTTTTGATACCGTTACGTTTCAACCTCGTAAAAATCCGAATGGCTTATACGGCAGTGTTGTAAATAATAGTATTCCCACCCGTGCTTACAATTTTCAGTTTTCATATTTAACAGCTGCTGATCGCAAAAAGGCAATTGATTTTATGGATTCTATTCCTGTTGGTTATTATGTATCGGCCCGGTTGATATTAGATGCCATTCCTCAGTCATTAGCAGATGTCTGGAAGGCAGATACGGCTCTATATGGCAGTGGCAAATCGCTGTACCACTATCTACAGGCACAAGGTGCTCAA
Source organism: Chitinophagaceae bacterium (assembly GCA_965246935.1). GTDB lineage: Bacteria > Bacteroidota > Bacteroidia > Chitinophagales > Chitinophagaceae > JAZKFT01. The sequence continues at coordinate 145,137 of CBDFGC010000037.1, forward strand.
CTTGATTCAATCAACGATCCGGCGGGCCGTATTTGGGCGCTGGTTTACCGGAAGAATGATGCAACCCGTTTCCCCTCTAAATTTTATTATTCCCCTACTATTTACGACAGGATAACCGCATCTGTTGATTGCCCCACAATTGATACATTAGGATACATTACATCGCCTAAGTTTGGGCCGGCCAAACAGTGGCAGGATGTACACTGGCGTGGGCATACAGCGGAAAGCAGCAATGCGCCGGACAGTGTATTGCTGTCGGTTATTGGTGTAACTAACGCCGGTATTGAAACAACGTTGTTTACACGAAGCAGGAGCCAGCCGGATTTTAGTATTGCCTCCGTAAATGCAATAACTTATCCTTATATAAAACTGAGGCTTCGCAACCAGGATTCGTTACATGCATCTCCCTGGCAGCTTGATTCCTGGCGGATCAATTACACGCCGGTGCCGGAAGGTGCTATTGCGCCGAACCTGTTCTACACTGGTAGCGACTCAACGACTGTTGACAGTTTGCAATTATCTAAATATCCTTTCAGCATTGCCTTTAAAAATGTAAGCAATACCGCTTTTGATAGTGTAAACGTGAATGTAAAGCTGACAGATTCTTTGGGAAACACCCGTACGATAGTTGTACCTAAGCTAAAACCATTATCTGCCGGGGATACCGCTCATATCAATTTTGACCTGAGCACCGATACATTGGCGGGCACGTATAATATGCTGGTGGATATTAACCCGGACAATTCCCAGTTGGAACAATACCATTTCAACAATTTCATTTATAAATCAATTGCTGTAGTAAAACCGGATAATACCGGCATTTGCCCCGGCAGCAGCATTACCTATAAAACGGGCAGCACTGCTGTTGGTAGTAGTTACCAGTGGCAGGTGGATATGGGTGCAGGATTTGTAAATATTGCCAATAGTGCGGTTTACAGTGGTGCAACGGCAGCTGAGCTGAAACTAGCAGCGCCGCCAACTTCGTGGTATGGCTATAAATTCCGTGCTGTCATTACTAACGGGGGCAACAGTTTTAGCCCGGTTTATATATTAAAATTTGTTGTAAAATGGAATGGCAGCCTGAATACAGCCTGGGAAAATACAGCTAACTGGAGCTGTGGTGTATTGCCGGATGATTTCACCGACGTAGTTATCAACAGTTCCATCAACCGCTATCCGCTGGTGAGCAGCAATGCCTCCTGCCGTAGTTTAAAAGCATTACCTAATTCTACCATCCGGGTGGTAACAGGTTACTCTTTAAAAGTAGCGGGTAAGGCAGGCAATTAATGTTATTTTGGATTTATACCAGCCCCGGAATTTTATGCCGGGGCTGTTTTGTTTAAAAAATAATCCGTTGCAATCAGGCAGCAGAAACAGAAACTACAGGTGTATAGGCGCAGGACTCCGTCCTGTGCCCCACCGTTACTTTTCATCAAAATTCCCGAAAGAATTCAAGCAATTAGTAAAGTTGCATTTATGATAAAACAGCTGAATTGTCATAGTGCTGAGATAAGTAACGGATAGACACAGGACGGAGTCCTGCGCCTGTGGGAGTGTAACCTGTAAGACCGTTAATAGGGTGAAGGGAAGATGTTTTTGCCTTATTTTTACGGCTACCATCAAAGCCATTCCTACATATCAGCAATTACCAGATGAGGTGCTGACGCAGCAGTACAAGCAGTCGGAAGATCAGCAGTTCCTGGCCATTTTGTACCAGCGATACAACGGGCTGATTTTTGGCGTATGCCTCAAATATCTGAAAGACCCGGATGCAGCGGCAGATGCAAGCCTGGACATCTATGAAGAACTGACACAAAAGGTGCTGAAGTATGAGATAGAAAATTTTAAGGGCTGGCTGCACACACTTACCCGTAACCACTGCCTGATGAAACTCCGTAGCGGAAAAAACAAACATTTGGTTGAACTGCCGGAGCACCTTATGCAAATGGAAGAAACCGTGCATCTGAACGGCGTAATGGAAAAAGAATCACATCTTACACAATTAGAGCGTTGTATTGAACAGTTGAACAACGAACAAAAGCAGGTGGTACAATTATTTTATTTACAGGAAAAGTGCTATAACGATATTACAGCAGAAACCGGTCTGCCCTGGAATGTAGTACGCAGCCACATTCAAAACGGCCGCCGGAACCTTAAAATATGTATGGACCAACATGCCAGTCAATAACCCAAACATACCCGCTTACTCCGCTGCCGACCTGCTGCGATATGCAACCGGCCGGATGACTGCACCCGAAATGCACCGTTTAGAAAAAGCGGCATTGGAAGATCCGTTTTTGGCGGAAGCAATGGAAGGTTACCTGGAAGCTGCTAAAATGCATCCTCAACTGCAAACACATATTGATAAACTAACGCCCGCTACTACGAAAAAAGAAGAACGGAAACCAGTTTCAGTGTGGTGGAAAAAAGTATTTCAGTATGCAGCTGCCGCAGTCATTATCCTCGGCAGTGCATGGTTTACCTATTCCCTATTACAGAATCCGGCCAAAGACAAACAACAGGCGATTGCAGTAGCCACGAACCCCACGCCAGCGCCAACAGTAGTAGATACAGCAAGAATGAATACTACAAAAAGTAGTGCGCCGGCTAATCAGGTGCCCGTGGTTAAAAACGAACAATATGGCAACGCTGAAACAGAGCCAAATCAGGATTTTGCAGCTAAACAACCAACGCAGGCACCTATTTTAAAAAATAGTGAACCCGGTTTTTTCAAAGATACCTTGGCTACGGAAAAAACGGATAACACAAATTTGGCTACAAATGACGTGGCAAAAAAAGAACTGAAAGATGAGTCATTATCCGGAACAGTTAGTATGCCTGCAACTGCACCAAACGGGACTTCCTCTACTTATAAGATTGCCGATAAGCAACGGGCAAAGCCTTTGAATAAATCAGACAGCACTGACTATCGCCTTTCCCAAAATGTTTTCCGAGGCAGGATAACCGATGCCAGAAATAATCCGCTGCCTTACGCCAACGTAATGGTGAGTGGCGAAAATATTGGTACATACACCGATACCAAAGGCAACTTCAATATTACGTACGATGACAGCATTTTACCGGTACGTACCCGCAGCCTGGGCTATGAAAGCCAGACAGTGCAATTAAAAGCCGGCAATCGGGATCAGCAAATCATTATGCCGGAAGATGAAAAATTGAAAGAAAACTTACCCTTTGTTGTTCAAAAGCGACAGGCAAAGCAGGCGGGTCTTAAACCGTTGATTATCGAAACTGATTCTTTGTCTTCCGCACAGCCGGTGATCGGGCTTAATAACTATAACACCTATTTATTGAATAACAACCGGATCAGCGAACTCCCACAGGCTTCCAGGTCGGTTGAACTTAGTTTTGAAGTTGACAAAAGGGGGGAAGTAAAAAACATAACAGTTGAGCAGTCCTCGGGCAAAGAACTGGATGCCGAAGCCATCCGCCTGCTGAAGGAAGGCCCTAAATGGAAATCCAACAATGGTGGTACAGGACGTGCCAGGGTGAAGGTGAAACTTTGAAAGCCGAATGTGCAAATGTGACAATTAGCAAATGTGCAAATGAAATACACAACAATTTTATTCACCTGGTATTAATTATTATAATAATTATTTAGTTTCAATAAAAAGAAAGCTTTACAAAATACCACGGTTTTCCATTTGCACATTTGCTAATTATCACATCAGCACATTATCACATTAATTCTTCTCGTACAAAAGAAAATGCTGGATGGGCAAAAACTCCAGACGTTGTGCCAGCTTGAAACCATTTGCTCCTAATTCTTTGTTAGCCTGCGCAATGCTCATTTTATGTAATTCCTTAATGGCTATCGAAGGGTCTTCGGCACGGTACTCCAGCAATAGCAATTTACCTGTAGGCCGCAGTGCTTTCCGAATGCTTTGCAGCATTTCCTGAGGATATTCGAGTTCATGATACACATCTACCATAATCGCTAAGTCAATACTCGTATCTGGCAGGTTTGGCGAATGGTCGCCACCTTTGATGACATCGACATTTGCCACTTTATCTTTTTTCTTTTGGTTATTGAGGTAACTGATAAATTCGTTCTGCACTTCCACCGCATACACTTTTCCCAGCGGTAATTTTTTTGCAATGCGGAAGGTGTAATACCCGGTGCCTGCACCTATATCGGCCACCACACTGTTGGGTTGCAGCGGCAGCATAGCAACAGCGGAGTCGGTATTTTCCTCCTGGTTGCGGTTGTTACGTTCTAGCCAATCGGCCCCGGCTGCACCCATTACATAGGCAATTTCTCTCCCTAAATACTGTTTGCCAATGCCATCCGGGTCAGCTGTTTTATAGGTATAAGCTCCGGGCTTTTTTGTAGACGGCTGGGCACAGGCTGAAACTGAGGAAATAAACAGAAATATAAACCAACACCAGTTCACATTCTCAGGCAGGCATCGGAAAATTTCAGATTTCAGGGTAACCTTTTTGTTTCGCATTCCAATGTTTTTGAAATAAACAGGTATCAACACCAGCTTCCGTAAAATAGTTTATCTGATTTCCAACAGGAATGTTTATTTTGCCTTTAACCTTGTTTAACGCCACCCTGCTACTGATGAAAAAAGTTTCCATTGTGATCCCCGTACACAATGAGGAAGGAAATATATCCTTACTCGTAAATGCCCTGCGAAAAGAAATTGACACCCTTCCGTATTCATTTGAAATCATTTTTGTGGATGATGGCAGTACCGATCATACACTTGTTGTCATCAGGCATCTGGCTGAGGCAGATGACCGGTTATTTTTTGTACAATTGGCCCGTAATTATGGGCACCAGAATGCAATCAAGGCCGGCATTGATGTAGCTAATGGCGATTGTGTTATTTCGATGGATGGCGATATGCAACACCCGCCGCATTTAATTCCGTTGATGCTGCGCAAATGGAACGAAGGCTATGATATTGTGTACACCCGCCGGAAGGATACAGAAGGTGAAAGTGGGTTTAAAAAGAGAACCTCCGGATGGTTTTACCGGGTAATGAATGTGCTGGCCGAGGTAAGGGTAGAACCAGGGGCAGCCGATTTCAGACTGTTGGATACGAAAGTTGCTGATATTGTGCGCAATACGAAAGAAGCAGATTTATTTCTGCGGGTTATTGTGCGATTAACCGGCTACAAACAATATGCAATCGATTATATTGCGGACGAACGGCACAGCGGCAAAAGTAAATACAGCCTTCGCCGTATGCTCCGTTTTGCGCTAAATGGCATCACTTCCTACAGCCGCAAGCCTCTATATATGGCCGCTTACCTGGGGCTTATTTTTTCATTCAGTGCTTTGTTATATATCCCTTACATTATTTATAGCCTGGCACATGGCAACGCAGTTACCGGTTGGTCGTCCATTATTGCTACAATTGTTTTTTTCGGTGGACTTCAGTTGTTTGTATTAGGTATTATTGGCATTTACATTGGCAAAATTTTTATGCAGGTAAAGCAGCGGCCACATTACATTATTAAAGAAACCAACCTGCAGCATGAAGCCAGCCATTTTGCTAAGCTATGATGTGGAAGAATTTGACATGCCATTTGAGTATAAAGGCAGCTTGTCGTTTGAAGAACAAATAGCATTTAGTACAAAAGGAATGGAAAGCCTGTTGCCGCTACTGGATAAATATGGCGCCAAAGCAACTTTTTATTGTACCGGCAGGTACGCCGAAACAAAGCCTGAACTAATCAAACAACTGCATCAGGATGGACATGAAATTGCTTCGCATACCTATCTTCATTCCATTTTCGAAAACAAGGATTTGGCAAAATCAAAATCTGTTTTAGAAGGTATCATTCAGCACCCGGTGCATGGGTTGCGGATGCCACGTATGATGCCGGTGGACAATGCCGCTGTGCAACAGGCAGGGTATGCCTATAATTCATCGCTTAACCCAACCTGGTTGCCGGGCCGCTATAACCATTTGACAAGGCCACGCACTGCATTTATGGAGAACGAAGTGTTACAGTTACCAGCCAGCGTTACACCCCGTTGGCGGCTGCCACTTTTCTGGCTTAGTTTGCATAATTTCTCCTTTTCGTTTTACTGGAATTGTTGCCGGCAGACAATACAAAAAGATGGTTATTTAAATTTATATTACCATCCCTGGGAGTTTGTGGATTATCGTAACGCAGGTGGTGCAGCCTTTCCCGGTTATATTACCCGCCACGGCGGAGTAGCCATGCTGGAACGAACCGAAAAGCTGTTACAAAAAGCACAGCAGCACGGGTGCCGTTTTAGTACCACGTATGAGTGGCTGCAAAAGAGTGGCAAATTAATTGCCTGAGCAGTCTATAATTACAACCCATGCAGCTCGATTACGATTCCATTTTGCCAACTGATGCCATTGCTATTCAAAACAACCTGCGGCAGCAAATTCAGCTGCAGCCAATGGGTAAGCCGGTTACCACGATCGCAGGCTCCGATATTTCTTTTAATAAATTTTCCACAACTGTATATGCAGGCATTGTCGTCATGAAATTTCCAACCTTGCAGGTAATGGAAACCGTATCCGTAATTGATGAAACGAATTTTCTATATGTGCCTGGTTTACTGGCCTTTAGGGAAGTGCCTGCATTGGTAAAAGCCTGGGAAGCGTTGAAAATAAAACCGGATGTTCTTGTATTGGATGGCCACGGTATCAGCCACCCCCGGCGTATGGGAATTGCTACCCATTTTGGTGTACTGATGCAAACACCAACCTTGGGATGCGCCAAGAGTTTATTAACCGGGAAATATACCGAGCCTGCCAACGAACCCGGCAGCACCACCAATCTTATTCATCAAAATGAAATCGTAGCCAACGTGCTGCGGACAAAGCGAAATACCAAACCGGTTTTTGTTTCCCCGGGCAACCTGATTACGCAGAAAGAATGTTTGCAATTGATATTGCAATGTGTACGTGGCTACCGCATACCGGAGCCAACCCGTCTGGCACATAATTTTGTAAATGAAGTACGGGTGAAAGCCGGTGAGAAGTTGTTTTAGACGACAGATGACAGACCCTATTTCAGTAGGTTTGCGCAATTGCTTATTTATCATTAGGTTAGGCGGAAATGGATTAAAAACTAATAGCAAATAACCGGAACGCCAGGAGAGCTTTTAACCTTTTAAGAGTCAATAGAAGCTGTAAAATTTAACGATTGAAAGCGATAAATAATTTTAATCTTTCATTAGAATTATATTAAAACACTGTTATGTTTGCATATCAACATGAAACAACAAAGTTTCCTACATCGGATTACTTCGTTTTGTCTGCTACTATTATTTACACTGCAGGCCGGGCTTGGGCTTTGGTTTCATAATACATTTCATACTGGTAAATTACTTGCTGCTTCCGATAAAGAAATTATTGTAATTCCACAATCCTGTACATCAGTTGATTGTTCCTGTAAAGAAAATTTTTTATCACCGTTTACTACGGCCCTTCATACACAACTACCTAAACCGGCAACAGTTATCATTATACAGAAATGCAGTTTTTTTTGTCAAGGTATTTGTATTCAACAACAGCTATTCCGCTGTCTTCGGGCGCCACCCGTTTTTGTCGTCTGAGTTTCGCTGCTTTTTTAGAATTTTAGCCTGTAATTCGTTATGTAGAACTTCTTTTATACACTGAAAGCATTTAATGCTGCTGTATTGTTCTGTTATGTAACTATTTATTTTACGCAAATGCTTGTCAGCATCTAACATCAAGGTAATTAGCTTTCTGCGCTCCTGAGTGTTTACAAAGTTTCTTTTGTTCTGGTATCTTTAATCCTATAATCCTGCTCCTTTGCAAAAAGATACACGATCTTACTGTATCCTGTTTCAGGTATTAATACTTTCCTGTATCACTATCAGTATAACTGCCCAAGTCCGACATAAAAAGACAGTCCGGCAGATACAGCAGTTGCAAAAAGAAAAGCAGGCCCGTACTGCCTTGCAACGCAAAATTGATTCTCAATTACTACAGGCAATCAGAGAACATGCAGGGAAGAAAATGACGGATGGTGTTGAACTGGAACCAATAAAAGTACAGTTTGACAGCAATGGCAATGTACCTGTAGATATTAGTGCCCGTGTAAGCGATTCGTTATTAAACAAAATAAAAGCATTGGGTGGCCAGATTATTTTTCCATCTAAGCAGTACAATACGATCAGGGCAAGCGTACCAATTGAGCAAGTAGAAACAATTGCCTGCGAACCATCTGTAACCTTTATTCAATTGGCTGTACAAGCGGTAAACAATACGGGAAAGAGCACCACACCAACTAAAGGGTTAGCCCCACCACCTGTTCAATAATCATTAGTGAATTGCCATAACGGCATTCATATCTATTTTTTAAACCAAACCTTTATTATGAGAAGAACATTTTACGCATCCCTGTTGGCCATATTAAGTCTTTTTGTTGTTGCTCCGCTACTGGCGCAGGTAAAGCCGGAAACAATGCGGCAGATTCAATTATTAATGGCTGAAAAAGCCTCCCGTTCGCCAGTAGAGAAAAAAATGGCATCGCAGCTATTACAAGGGTTACGGGAATCCCGTGGTCAAAAAATGGTTGCGGGTGTTGAATTAGAACCGGCTAAATTAAGAAGTGACAATAGAGGCTATCTTGAAGTAGACATTACTGCTATAGTAAGTGAAGAATTGTTAGCTAAAATCCGGGCAACCGGGGGAACGATTATTTTTGCATCGGCGAAGTACAACAGCATCCGTGCACAGGTTGCACTATCTGTGGTAGAAGCAATTGCCGCTTACCCGGAGGTACGGTTTATACAACCGGCTGTGCAGTCTGAAACGGTTGGCGCAGGCGCTCCTAAAGTTTCAAAAAGCAATTTAAAAAGCGTTGTTGCAGCAAGCCCTGTCAAAGGAAATGGGGGCTACACGCTTCCCAGACCTTCCCTGGTTCAGCGGGAACGGCGGGTGAAGGAAGCGTTGAAGAAATATTTACAGGAACACAATGAATACAATCCGCTGGTATTGCAGGCCGGCTCCGTTAATTCGGAAGGTGACCGGTCGCACCGGACTGACGATGCCAGGAATACGTATGGCTATGCAGGTCAGGGAATTAAAATCGGCGTGTTGTCGGACAGCTACAATCGGTTAGGTGGTGCGCCGGCAGATGTATTAAATGATGATCTTCCCGGTGTTGGAAATCCTTATGGCAATACGACACCAGTAACAGTGGTAGCAGATTACACCGCCAGTGGAAATGATGAAGGCCGTGCCATGTTGCAAATTGTACATGATCTTGCGCCAAAAGCACAACTATTTTTTGCAACGGGAAATATAAGTGAAGCCAGTTTTGCTTCCAATATAGTGGCACTGCGAAATACGTATGGCTGCGATATTGTTATTGATGATCTCGCTTATTTTGACGAACCTGCTTTTCAGGATGGTATTGTAGCCCAGGCCGTGAACACGGTAACGGCTGCTGGCGGGTTGTACTTTTCTTCTGCCGGTAATTCGGGTTCTGTTGCATTGGGTACGGCTGGCGTGTGGGAAGGCGATTTTAATGATGCTGGTTCTCCGGCCTTTACTTTTCCCGGCGGTACCAAAAGCGGCACTATCCATAATTTTGGTTCTACCCCCGCCAATGGCGATTCGATAATAGCTGTTGGTTCCGGTGCGTATAATCTGCAATGGTCCGATCCTTGGGGTGCATCCGGCAATGACTATGATCTATTTCTGGTTAATACTGCCGGTACAGTTAAGGCAAGCTCGACAACGGTACAGAGTGGCACGCAAAATCCTTATGAGGCATTCGCCCCACCTGCATTGGTGGCAGGCGACCGGTTCATTGTATTTAAGTCTGCCAGTGCCGCAGTACGGGCCATTCACCTGAACAGTAACAGAGGAAGATTGAAAGTAGCGACCACCGGTCAAACACACGGACATTCTTGCGCAATAGATGCCTATTGTGTAGCGGCGGTACCTGCTACGGGTTATCCCTTTGTAAATACCAACACCGTAGAAACCTTTTCCTCTGATGGATTACGGCGCATTTTTTTTAACGCTGATGGTACGGCAATCACGCCCGGCAACTTCCTTTTTTCAACAAATGGAGGTACGGTACGAAATAAGCCGGATATTACAGCGGCAGATGGCGTAGGTACCACTTTACCCGCCAGTACGGGTTTGAATCCTTTCTTTGGTACATCTGCTGCTGCTCCCCACGCCGGGGCTATTGCAGCGCTGATAAAATCTGCCCGCCCCTCTATTACGCCGGCACAAATGAGAACGCTGCTTATCAGTACAGCACTGGATATTCAGACACCCGGTTATGACAATGTGAGTGGCTATGGCATTATCCAAGTATTTCAGGCTATGCAGTCGCTTAATCCTGTTGCCCTTCCATATATCAACATCGGTACAATTACCACATCAGAAGGGTCTTATGGTAACGGGAATGGTTCAGTAGAGCCGGGCGAAATTGGAAATCTGGTAGTACAATTAAGAAACAGTTCATTGGCGAATGCCAGTGGTGTAAGTGCTACTATTACTACGACTAATTCCGGCGTAACCATTACCCGTGGCACAGTTAGCTATGGTACGATCAATACTACAACTAATGCCTCTAACACAAGCCTGCCTTTTACTTTTGCGGTCAACTCGTCCGTAGCTTGCGGAACGGCTATTACTTTTCAAATCAGAGTAACGTTTACCGGTGGCGTAGGTACAGTTGGTTATACGGCTACAGTAATAGTAGGGCAAACTTCTCTTGCCAACATTTCAGCAACACTTGGAGGAACGCCCCCAACAGGAGCTAATTATACGGCTACATCGGGACAGCAAACAGGTCGTTTGGTAAGGGGTACGGTAGCTTCTACTTGTGCGGCACCCGTTGCCAATCCTGGCCTCACCGTTACGACCGGTGCCCGCCAGTATGACGCTTATACGTTTACAAATACAACTACATCCAGCCAATGTTATACTGTTACGCTGGCAAGCGCCAATGGATTAAACATATATACAGCAGCTTATTCCAGTGCCGGATTAGTACCTGCTACCCCCAGTACCAATTATCTGGCAGAACCGGGACAATCAGCCGCCACCCAGATTTATAGCTTTACGGTAGCTGCCGGTGCTGCATTTACGGTGGTAGTACACGATGTGAATGTAACGCCAGCCTCTAACTCGCCGTATACGCTATCAGTAACCTATACGGCATGTGCAGCCGCTCCGGCTTGTACCCCGATTACCATAACCACTACCACTATTGCAAGCGGTGCTACCGGAAGTGCTTACACTCAATCTTTTAATGCCACCGGCGGAAGTGGAATCTACACTTTTTCATTAAGCGGTGACCTGCCTGCGGGCCTTTCATTCTCAGGTAATACCTTATCTGGAACACCTACACAGGCAGGAAGCTTTCCAATAACAATATCTGTCACCGATGTTACAGGATGCCCTGGTAACACTAAAAATTATACACTTGTAATTTCAGGTACGCTACCTGCCGCTGTTACGCTCACTTCGGGTACTAATCAGGCAGCAACAGTATGCGCTGCTTTTCCTATTGCCTTACAGGCTACCGTTAAAGATGCCGGCAATAACCCGCTGAGTGGTGTCAATGTAAAATTTACCGCTCCCTCTTCGGGACCCAGCGGAACATTTACCGGAGGTGTTACAAGTATAACTGTGGTAACAAATGCCAGTGGTATCGCAACTGTGTCCCTTACACCAAATACTATCATAGGTTCCTATACGGTTGTTGCATCTGTAAATGGTGTTGCAGCAACTGCTGGTTTTTATGTAGCGAATGTACCTATTGTAGTAACCAGCAGTGCCGATAGCGGACCGGGCACTTTACGTGAGGCAATAAATAATGCCTGCCCTGGCGCTACCATCATTTTTAGCCCTGGAATAACACGGATTAATCTTACCAGCGGTGAGTTAGTTGTTAATAATGCCCTTACTATTGTAGGCTCAGAAGCCAATGTATTAACAGTTAGTGCCGGAAACCTTTCCCGTGTTATACATATTTCTCCCGGCAGCAGCACAGCGGTTGTTAATATTTCAGGTATCACTTTACGAGATGGTAAATTACCGGCCAGCTCAACATTTGGTGGGGCCGGCGTTTTGATTGAGTCGGGAATTGTAAATATTACCAGTTGTGTTATTTCAAACAATGATGCTTCGGCCATGACCAGCTTTTCTGATGGTGGTGGCATATACAGTGGCAGTGCAGGATTGGTGACGATAGACCGCTCTTCGATTATCAATAATATCACTGATCGCCTGGGTGGTGGCATTGCCCAATGGGGTGCTGCAAGACTAACGATTACCAATAGTACCATTTCCGGTAACAACGCAACAGGTACTACCAGCGCTGTCGGCTATGGCGGAGGTTTGTTTTACAATACTTTAATTACGGTAACGAATTGTACTGTTTTTGGAAATACCGCTAAAGCAGTAGGAGGTAATATTTTTAGAAATGCCAGTACACTTACAATGGGTAATACTATTGTTGGGGGTGGTGTATTGACAGCAGGTGCAGTTGCAGCAAATGGTATAGATGTATATGGAGCTGTTACTTCAACAGGATACAACCTGATACAAAATACTGGTGGTTACACCATCAGCGGTACTACTACCGGTAATCAACTGGGTATAAATCCAAAAATGTTTTTGCCCGGCAATTATGGCGGAACAACTCCAACCTGTTTGCCAATGTCTAATAGCCCTGCTATCAATGCCGGCAACCCTGCACTTAATTCCGGCACTGATCAACGCGGATTTGCAAGACTAATCGGCACGCAGGGAGATATTGGTGCAGTAGAAACAAATTATGCATCAGCCATATTTTCCGGCACGCCACAAACAGCCACTATAAATACACAGTTCAGCTTGCCGCTAAAAGCTTCAGTAACGGAAACGGGCAACCTGATTGCAGGCGACACTGTTGTATTTACCGCTCCGGCAACCGGTGCCAGCGGTACATTCCCTGGTGCTTCCCGTACTGACACTGTTGTAACGAATGCTTCCGGTATTGCAACATCCCGTGTATTTACTGCCAATAATATTATAGGAACCTATAATGTTACTGCAAGTATTGGCGCTACTTACCCAAATATCAACTTTGCCCTCACTAATACCACACCACTACCTGTTGTATTCGGCAGTGTGAGTGCCAGCACGGTTAACTGTAACGTACAGATACAATGGAAGACTCTGACAGAGCTGAACACCCGGGACTTTACCATTGAATACAGCACAGATGGCCTTCTATACACCAGTCTTGCGGTGGTACGTGCAAAGGGCAACAGCAATACTGAGCTTACCTACAATTATACGCACACATCACCTGCCAAAGGAAATTTGTACTACCGGATCAGGCAAACAGATGTCAATGGGAATTATATGTACAGCAAGGTGCTTTCTGTGATTAACAGTTGCGACAAAGCGCCGGTTGTGGTTTATCCCAACCCTGCCAAAGACAAGCTAACTATACAGCTTTCCGGAACAGCCAGGCAAACCGTAATGGTTCATGATGCGCAAGGACGCCTGATGACCCAAATAAGCGGCAGTGGTGGCAGTCATGAAATAGTAGTAAGTAATTGGGCAAAAGGAATATACACCCTTACAATTCTACAGGAAAGTAAAAAGATATATACCACCAAAATTGTAAAGGAGTAAGAGGAGCACGAATGTAGTTTTAGATAGCCTCCCAACAGCGCCCGATAATTTATTTTCGGGCGCTGTTGTTTTGTTCAGAATATTCAGACAAACAAGAGTTGCTGAATAACATGAAAGGCTTATCAATATTATGTTTCAGAAGATTGACAATCTCTCAGCCGGTCTTTAATTGTACCAATGAAGAATTTAAAATTGGTAAGAAAAGTTATCAAAATAACTTGAACATTTCATCAATCTGGCCTGGTCGCCTCCAAACCCTCCCGACCTATCGGTACGGGACAGGCTCTAAAGGGGGCTTTTGGACACTTTCAAACTTCATAGGAACTTCAAAATACTCGTAGTATATGCTACTCCCGATTTTTTAGACAGGAAAATAAGATAGAATTTCGTAACTATTCAACCCTGTCAAAAATGAGTAAAACAAGCGGTAGAAAATTTACAACCGAGTTTAAAAGTAAAGTATGCCTGGAGGCGATCAAAGAGCAGCAGACCATTGAGGCATTGAGCAAAAAACATGATCTGCATCCTACACAAATTAATACGTGGAAGAAAGAATTTTTAGAGAAAGCAGTCACTGTATTTGACAAAGAAGGCAATGCAGCCACTGATACGGCAGATAAAGATCAATTGATTCAGGTACTTTATGCACAGATAGGAGAGCTAAAGGTGGCCAATGATTTTCTAAAAAAAAAATTGCAGTAAAGCCGTTAGCTGAAAGAAGAGCGATGATAGAAAAGGAAGAAGGGCAACTTAGCATGGTAAAGCAATGTGAATTGTTGGCGGTGAGCCGCAGTGGGCTATACTATGAACCAGTGGCGGAAAGCACAGAGAACCTGGCGGTGATGCGTTTCTTAGATGAACAATACCTGTCAACTCCTTTTTATGGGGTGGAGCGTTTGTTGGTGCTGCTGACTGTACTGGGCTACCGTATCAATCGTAAAAGGGTGCGGCGGCTGATGAAACTGATGGGCTGGCGAACACTGTATTGCACACCCCGGACAAGTAAAGCAGACCCGGCAGCTTACAAGTACCCTTATTTGCTAAGAGGTTTGAAGATAGAGCGGCGTAATCAGGTGTGGGAGATTGACATTACTTACGTGCCAATGAAACATGGATTTATGTTCCTGTGCGCAGTGATAGATGTGTACAGCCGCTATGTGGTGGGTTGGGGCATCAGCAACACTATGACGGCAGAATGGTGTAGTGAAATCGTAGCGGAAGCCATTGAGCAGCATGGCAAGCCTGAGATCATCAACAGTGATCAGGGAAGCCAGTTCACTAGTGAAGTGTATATAGAACTACTAAAAAAAGCAGAGATACAAATCAGCATGGATGGTAAGGGCAGAGCACTGGATAATATCTTTATCGAGCGGCTGTGGCGGACAGTAAAGTATGAGCATATCTACCTATACGTGTATGAAGACGGGCTAAGCTTGTACAAAGGATTGCAACACTATTTTTCATTCTACAACGGTGAGCGGAGGCACCAATCATTAGCAGATGTAACACCTCTAACAGTGTACCAAAAAGCGGCAGCCTGAGTGTTGGGCTTGCCCTGCCGGCGGGCTTGCCCAATCTATAAAACGATTGCCGTAACAGACCTTATATTTGAGTAGCAAAACGGCAATCGTTTTATAGATTGGGCCAATAGAAGCCTTTCTCTTAACAACACAAACAAATTGTCTAAACTATTGGGAGTACCTTAGTTATCACTAATTTTTCAGGTAAAAACGAGTTCCCCTTTAGGGCAATGTCATTAAGTGAAGGATTGTAGTATCAGTTATGCGCCGTAGGTGCAACCTGTTTGTAGAAGATAGACATCCTTGATGTTGGTGCATGCCACGTAGTGGCTACCTGATCAGAGAATAGGGGTAGCCACTACGTGGCAATGATTCCCTTTGCCTCTTTGTTTGCTACAAACAGAAAGCCCCGATGGGGCTTATCTTAATGACATTGCCCTAAAGGGGTTAGGGGCAACCAACGCCGAATAAAATCCTGCTTCAATTGTACAAGTTATTTTGACCATTTTACTAAGAGGGATTCTGAAACTGATAATATGAAACGAAGGTTGAGCCAGCACCAAACTGGAACAAATGTTACAACAAAGCCATACAGGCCTTTTAACCTTTTTTATCAGCAAGAATTTGAAACACACATAGAAGCGTATTATTTACAGCAGCGATCAATCCGTAACATATTTTCATTTATATCAAGTATTTTAAAACATTTACTCCTTCACTTTTGTTTTTACAGCATGAAGAAAATCGCATTGCTTGCCCTCATATTACCTGTAATCACTTTTGCTCAAAAAATCGACCATATAAAAATTGACAAGGTCGACAGTGTCCATACCTTAACAAAGTCAAAAGAAAAGCTTACCAGCGATCTTAGCTTTAGTGTTTTACAAGTAAGGTTTTTGAAAGCGTCCTATAGTGGCGATAAAACACTTTCACTATTCTTTTATGCCCCGGCTAAGATGTTAACATCCAGAAATTCAGAGAGCTATGTAGGAGTTGAATTTACAGATGGTACGGTAAAAAAATATATGAACACAGCACCGTCTAAAGTTTTTGCAACCGGCGACGACATCAACCTTTATTTCAGCTTACCCGATAGAGACGATCTGATAAGTAAGCCAATTAAATCAATACGGTTAAGTACTGAGAACGAATCAGATGCGTTCGAAATTAAAGATAAGGATACGGATATGGTGAAAAATGCGATTAATTTATTGCAGGATTACAAAGAATAGGGGTTAAAATTTATAGTCTATAGGTCGGGTTGAATACAACATTATCGCTTTGAAAACAGAAATGCCATAGTAATGGGATGCAGCCTGAGGGTTGTAAAATAAAAAGCCAGGCACCATTATAAAGACCGTAATGAAATCGTTGCCCGTTCAGGTTTTGATTTTGTGCGATGAAAACTGATGAAATGGAAATTTTGATAACAGATCACCAGATTGTAATTACTCCTTTTCTGTCCCTGATGATCCTGCCTGCCCGGTAAATAGAGATGTGAGGTTGGGCAAAAAATCGTGAAACCTTCTTTTAAAACCATCATTTTGTTTATTCACTATTTCTTTTAATCTTGCCTGCTCAAAAAATCAATTGTCATGGCAACGTATAACGACCTGAAAACGGATAAGTACTACCTGGTAAAAGAAGTAGATGCAGACGAAGTTGCGCTGGTGTACGTATTAATGGAAACGGGAAAAGCCGTTTTTCTGGAATTTGAGGACGAAATGGAATCCATGGTCTGGAAAAAGAAAACGGATAAGCTGGAAGAAATTGTAGAAGAACTGACTGAAGAGCAGGCTGATTTATACGAGTCGATTGTGTATGAAGAAGAGGAAGAGGAAGATTTTTCCTGGGAAGATTTAGAGGACGATGAAGATGATGAAGATTTTTCGGACGATGACGATGACGATGATGGTGGCGTAAAAGGCGGAGACGGAGGCAAAACCCGCAAGTTGTTTAATTAAAACACTGCTGTTACAAGGATATACCCTGCGGAAATTGTATTCCGCAGGGCTTTTTTATATAGCCATACTTGTTTGTTCATTTATGGCTGTAACCCTGAGTTTAAAGGGCAATATCATCACAATAAGGCTTATCAAAATAGTCAGGTAAAGCCCTACTCCCGGCGAAACTTTCATTACCAATGTATCATCGGTACTGGCTTTTGGCAACTTTAGGATGGTAACGGCATGATATACACTGATAGCTAAGCTGATACCCGCAAAGAGTACCATCCATCCAATCTTTTTTAAATTCATTACCACGCCTTTATTGCCGGTTAAGGCTATGCCGATAACTGCACAAAAGCATATTAAAGTTAGCCATCCATCGCCGACGTTTGTTTTGGTAATAGCGTAAGGCGGGTCGATGCCTTTTAGATAAGTGATTTCGTTTAACAACGATTGGGATGCCCAGGTTAAAAAAGCGGCTGCTATACCGGAAAGGCAGTAAAATAAAATAATCATCCGGGATCGGTGCATATAGGAATATTTAAAAATGAAAGGTCGTAACGGCATCAAAAATAACTGTCGCCGCACTATCCGAATGATAATTCATTCACTTTCTATCTGTTCGATTGATGATATATCTACCGTGACCAAAAAAATGTTTACTGGTAATCCGCAGGATCGCTTTGTAAACATTTAACCTTTCTGCAAGCCTTGTAACTGATGGTGAGCCTCATCTGCAAGCAGCACCGGCTTACATTTGCTGCTGCATGAAAATACTGGATTGGTATATTTTTAAAAAGTTCATCGTCACTTTTGTGTACGCACTGGTAGTTCTGAGTATTATCACCATTGTTGTTGACCTAAGCGAGAAAACGGATGACTTTGTAAAAAGCGGGCTAAGTACAAAAGACATTATCATGCAATATTATGTTGGTTTTCTACCGCATATTGTTGCCATGATTTTCCCGCTGTTTGTATTTATTTCTGTTATTTTTTTTACATCAAAAATGGCAGGCCGGAGTGAAATTATCGCCATCTTAGCCAGTGGCACCAGCTTCCGGCGTTTTTTGTTTCCATATTGGGTAGCAGCCGGGTTATTAGCAACCATCCTGTTTTTTTCTTTTCGCTACGTACTGCCACCGGCTAACCGGGTTTTCTCTGCTTTTCAGGCCAGGTACATTGATGGTCACGGTATGGCAGTGCAAAACACCGCCTATTTCACTACCTATTTTCAGGAAAGTGCCGACCGATACGTAAAGGTTGAATACGACACAGCCAGTAAGGTAGGCGTCAATTTTTTTTTACAAAAAATTGAAAACGAGCAACTAACAGAGAACGTGCAGGCCGCCCGGCTTGAATGGGATACGGCTAAACTGAAGTGGCGGCTTATGGGTGTGCTACAAAGAAAATTAACCGGGTTAAAAGAGAAACTCACCCACTTTGATACGTTGTATATTCCGCTTAATTTCAGGCCACAGGATATAAAAAAAGATGAATATACCAAAGACAAGCTCACAACACCGGAACTACAACGATTTATTGCTTTACAAAAGCAACGGGGAGCGGAGTCTATCAATGATTTATTGGTAGAACAATATCATCGTACAGCTACACCGGTGTCTGTAGTGCTGCTCAGTTTTATAGGTGTATCGGTTGCCAGCCGGAAGGTACGGGGTGGCATGGGTTTTCACCTGGCAATGGGTATCATAGCTGCCGTTATTTTCATTTTTATCGACCGATTCTCCACGATGTTTTCTACAAAAGGAAATTTGCCACCGATGCTGGCTGCCTGGTTGCCAAACGTTATCTTTTTATTTGTAGCCGTCTATATTTACAGAAAGGCACCTAAGTAAAGACTAATGATATTCACTGTGTGAGGAAATGCCTAAACCGGCATGAGCATAATAATCTACAACCGTATAGTTTTAAATGGCTTCATTCGTATTTGATGGTTGTACAGTTGAGTGGCAGGTATTTTGAAACATGGTCTACATCTTTAACATCAAAAAACGATTATGCCCTTTATTAAATCTTCCCAAAGCGGTAGCAAAGAACTTCACATTTTTTATACGGATATGGGTTCCGGTAAACCTGTTATACTTATCCACGGCTGGCCCCTGAGCCACGAAATGTGGGAGTACCAATGCGAGTATTTAGTTGAGAACGGTTTCCGCGTAATCAGTTACGACCGCAGGGGTTTTGGTAAAAGCGGCCATACCGGCGAAAGCTATGACTACAATGCATTAGCAGGTGATCTAAATGATTTAATTACTGAATTAAACCTAAGTGGTGTAGCACTGGTTGGCTTTTCAATGGGCGGCGGTGAAGTGGTACGCTACCTTAGTAAATATGGTAGCAGCAAGATTTCCAAAATAGTGCTTATCAGCAGCGTGGTTCCTTACATGCTGAAAACAGATGACAATCCGGATGGCGTACCGCAGGAAATGTTCGATGAATTTAAAATGAAACTCAGGAATGACCGCCCGGCTTTTCTGGAGACATTCGGTAAGCAGTTTTATGGCGTAAGTATGATGAGCCATCCGGTAAGCAATGCTTTTTTACAATGGAGCCAGATGCTTACACTAATGGCTTCGCCGAAAGCAACACAGGAATGTATGGTTTCATTCTCGCAAACCGATTTCCGTGATGAATTGACCAGTATTGCGGTTCCTACACTCATCATTCATGGAGACAGCGACAAAACAGTTCCGATTGAGCCCTCTGCATACGAGGCTGCCAAAGCAATACACAATGCAAAACTGATTGTATATGAAGGTGCTCCACATGGCCTATTTGCAACAGAAAAAGAAAAACTGAACCAGGATCTACTTCGTTTTCTTTCAGGTAGTTAAATAATCTTTTTACATGAAACAAAAGCCAGCCGGTAAATTAATGGCTGGCTTTTTCTTTACTGGTCAGCACCGCAGGTCAGACCATTTCCTTCTTGCCGACCAAATTAGCCGTGTAGTAAAAAATTTATCTATTGGCGCTTCATCTTATTTTTGAAAAATACCGGACTGCCTTTCTAAAAAGGTTGCCCATTCATTCACGTAACAATTTCTCATTGAAACTTCATTACATCGGCCTGCTTACAAAATGTCGTAGTGTTTTCCATCAGTCAAAGAAGATTGTTCTTTTTTCACTATTCACCATTTGCTATTCACTACTTACCTTTTCCTGTTTTTCGCAAACACCTAAATCCCTTACATCCTCAGAAATTTTACAGCAAATTAAAAAACTGAAAGTATTGGGCAGTGTGCTGTATGTAGCGGCCCATCCCGATGATGAAAACACAAGGTTGCTAACCTGGCTGGCTAATGAAAAGCAATACCGTACTGGTTATTTGAGCCTTACCCGTGGCGATGGTGGCCAAAATCTGTTGGGAGATGAACAGGGTACAGAATTAGGATTAATTCGTACGCAGGAATTACTGGCGGCCCGTCGCCTGGATGGTGCAGAGCAATTTTTTTCCCGTGCATTTGATTTTGGTTTTAGTAAAGGCCCGGAAGAAACTTTCAGGATATGGGGAAAGGAAAAAATATTAAGCGATGCCGTTTGGGTGATCCGGAAATTTCAGCCGGACGTCATTATTACCCGTTTCCCGGAAGATGGCCGGGGTGGGCACGGGCACCATACGGCATCAGCCATAATTGCCCACGAAGCTTTTGATGCAGCAGCCGATCCCAAACGCTTCCCGGAGCAATTCAAATATGGGGTACAACCCTGGCAGGCAAAGCGTCTTTTCTGGAATGGATTCGGTACGGCAGAAGGGCAATCTGTTTCGGTGGATGTAGGCGGTTACAATCCTTTATTGGGTAAAAGTTACGGCGAAATCGCCGCTGATAGCCGTACCAACCATAAAAGTCAGGGCTTTGGTTCCGCCCGTAGCCGGGGTAGCCAGCGTGAAAACCTGACCCTGATAAAAGGTGAAGCACCGGATAGTAATTTTATGAGTGGGGTAGATGTAAGTTGGAAAAGGGCTGGTATGGAAATAATTGATAAAATGCTGGATTCGGTCATTAATCATTTCAATCCGTCTGATCCTTCTGCCAGTGTTCCGCAGTTGGTTGGCATTTACAATAAACTGAGTAACCAGGATAAGCCTGTTTCCTATTGGGTACAGATAAAACTATCGGATATAAAAGAAGTGATTGCAGCCTGCGCCGGGTTGTTTATTGAAGCTACGACGGCCAGGCAATACGTAGCCGAAGACGATACACTGCGATATACCATTAATGCCGTCAAGCGAAGCAATCTAAAAATTACTACTGATTTAGTTACAGAACCCCGTGCCGGTATTATTGCCGGTGCTGTTGGTTCTATGGAATTATTGACGAATGTGAACAACACCTTACCTGCAAAAAGAAAGCTAACAGAAACGTTTATGCGCACCCAGCCTTACTGGTTGCAACAGGATATGGAAAAGGGTACTTTCAACGTAACAGATCAGCAACTGATTGGCCGGGCCGAAAACGAACCACTTTCCGCAACGGTTGGACTAAACATTAATGGCGTTCGGGTGCAGCTTACCCGCCCCATCCTTTACAAAAACGTGGATCCGGTAAAAGGCGAATCATACAATCCTGTGATTATTACGCCGAAGGAAAAAATATACAGCAATAATAATTTAGTACTGTTTCGCAAGGGAAGTAAGGATTCAGGACAGTTGGTTGTAACGGTAGCATCGGAAGAAACTGCAGCCGCTAAACAAGTCCGCCTTCAGTTATCGGGTACGCATTTCACTTTTTCAAAAGAGCTCCCGGAGTTTAAACCGGTAGCAGGTGGCGCAACCAATTTTACTATACGGATCGGAAATTACCTGCAGCCTTTGGGTTTGGAAAAAGATACCTTACGTATTCAACTTGAAGATGCGTCAACAAAACAAACATTTACCAATGCCAGCCGTACTATCACGTACGATCATATTCCAACAGTTAACTATTTCTACCGGGATGCAGTTCAGGTCTTAAATATCGATTTGAAAACAATTGGTAAAACAATAGGCTATATACCCGGCGCCGGCGATAAAGTACCGGATGCATTGCGGCAAATGGGCTATACTGTTACCGAATTATCTGAAACGACCATTACACCTGAACTATTGAAAACTTTTGATGCGGTCATCACCGGTGTTCGGGCATACGACGTGAACTCATACATGGCTGATAAATACGATATATTGATGGGCTACGTGCAAAACGGCGGCAACCTGATCGTTCAATACAACCGGAATAACCTGGGCCAGCCACAGACCAAAATAGGCCCGTATCCTTTTGCTATTGCCAACAAGCGGGTGACAGAAGAAGATGCAGCCGTAACGTTTGGGCTACCGGCGCACCCGGTTCTGAATTACCCCAATAACATTACCCAAAAAGATTTTACCGGCTGGATACAGGAACGGAGCACCTACCAGGCTGAACAAACGGACAACCATTATGATATGCCATTGAGTATGCACGATACCGGCGAGGGAGATAGTAACGGTTCTTTAATGATTGGCAAGTACGGAAAAGGCAATTTTGTGTATGCCAGCCTCGTATTTTTCAGGGAGTTACCTGCCGGTGTACCCGGTGCCTACCGGCTACTGGCTAATCTGATTGCATTATGAAAATAACGGAATTAAAGACCGAAAGACGGAAAGTCAGGAAGACGACAGACAACAAAACACTATTCACGATTGGCGATTCACCATATTCACCTTCAGTATTTACGATGTTCAATCCTACCAGAGCCCAGATTTATTTTGCCGTAGCTGTATTGGTAGGTGTAATTGTAGGCAGGCTGATTAAGAATTTTAAGATCGGGATGATCATTGCCATTTTACTTGGTACACTGATGACATTTGGACTAAAACGTAAATAATTTGAAAACGATTGTTGCGAACCAACGAGTTGATTGTAATACTAATGAATCGCCAAGTGAGATAAATTGCTTTCTATTACTCTCTTATTCTGTTAGCCAAAGTATAGTTTTAAAAGCTAATTGAGAAAGGCTGTTAAATGACATTCGTAAAGCCTCTATTGCAACAGGCCGCCTATTAGGCACAGTGGATTCTCAGAGTTTGTTGATGTCGTCCGCTGAAAGTCCTGTTGATTTAATGATTATCTGAATGTCAACACTTAAATTTTTCAGATTACGAGCCACCTGAATTTTCCCTTCGTCAAAAGCAGTGTCAATCGTGTTTTTATAATCCCGATAAACTTTTAAGTTCATTTCGTATTTATCCAGATCCGCCTGCCCTAAGTTGGCAAGTTCTGCTTTCTTAAAAGCCTGTTCAAATATTTCGTCTTTAAAAATGGCTGGGATGCTCTGAAAGTCTTCCAGGTTTTTGATAAAGTATAGCCATTTATCTAATCGGGTTTCTAATTGGCTTTCATTCTTTATGAAATTGGGCATTTCTAAATACACGTAAGTCAGCTTGTCGTAGAAAACCCTGCCATTCTGATTCTTGAGTTTAATGGTGTGCAAATTTTCGCTCCTTTCCGGCTCACTCTCGTAATCATCGAAGGTAAAGTCCAGAATACCAATACAATAAACCGCCTTTAAGTTGTAATTCCATTCACCTTTTTCGGCTTGCTCCCGTATCGGGAAAGTAGAATAGTAAATCGTTCTGTCCTTAAAATAGTTCTGCTTTGCCTTTTGCAATTCAACAATGAATTTTTCGCCCTTGCCGGTTTCGCAATAAATGTCATAAACGGCTTTACGGTCAAGATCGTTCAGTCCGAGTTGTTCGGTATTTTTAAAACTAAGGTCAACGATTTTGTTTTGTTCAGGCAAAAGGGCATTCAGGAAATCTACCAGCAAAGGTTTACTGGCTTCCTCTCCAAAAATCTTTTTAAAACCGAAGTCTGTATAGGGATTAATGTATTTTGCCTTCATCTACTTGTCCTTAAGGTATAAGACAAATTTACGGTAAGTCGTTCTATGTCTGTCGTAGAGGTTTGGATAACAGTATGGTCTGGTCGGTTGTATTGTACCTATGGCTGCTGTTTTAATACTCAAGCAGTTTCCAATCAGGACATTTTTCCATTAACTTTTTAAGGTCTAATCTGTCATACCAGATTTTATATTTTTTAGGCACTTTCATATTTACAAAGTCTACAAAAGGTTGCATTTGGCTTACATAATAATTTGAAAGCGAAAGTGTCTTTTTCTTACTACCTAAATTAAAATTGAAGTCGAGTATAAGGCCGTCCATTATACATAGATTGGCATAACGAGATTTTAATGAATCATTTTCAAATATTGATGTCAACCCATAAAATCTGGTCATTTCACTGCTGTCTAATTTCACTTGAAACACAACTTTCGCCTTTTCAAGTTTTTTGCCAAAAGAGAAATCAATGTCTGACCCGTCCTTAATAACCAGTATTTTTGGACTAACGTAATATGTCGATCTATCAAAAAAAAGAGATTTATCTAAGGATGAGACGGAAAATTTAAATTCTGTCTTTTGTTGGGCAATTATGTGCCCAACCAAGAACAGACTAAAAAAAGTAAAAAGTGGTTTGGCCATAATGTAAATAGCAGCCAACTCAAAAATAGCTAACCATCCCAAATAAAAGCAAATACGATAGTAATGATTTTCAATCCATTTCTTTTCGCTTCTAATAACTAAAAAAATTGTCTATCTATTTTGGGCTGATAATGGGTGCCATTAATGCTTATTCTTCGAAAATAAGGTACTAGTTCGTGCTTTCATTGCGAAACTGTAAGCGGCTTCTTTTTAGATAAAGCCTTGTCACTTTTTTTCTTAGCCATCTTATGTTTGTACGCACAAATATGCTGACTGATTTTCTCTCTTTCCTCTTTAGTCAGCGGTCTCGGGTCAACATAAAAATCAACATCTAAAGGTTCTCTGATAAGTCCCATAATTTATGATTTAAAATATTTATCAATTAATGCTTTTGCCGGCAGCGTGTCAATAATCATCAAATGTCCACCAAAATGATAAGCTCCTAAAGTTGTTATGTAATGGTCAATAAGTTTTGTTTTTGAATGAAAAGAAACAAAACCGTCAAATCCACGTTGAAACGCAAGACGGCAAGCGTACGCAACCAAATTTCCCGGAACGCCCAAATAGACTTTCGTTTTACCTTTATTAAATGGAGAACTTTCAATCAGGTGCATGTAAACGTGGTCAACTTCAATGCTTAAACTCACTAATCCCTGAATAATAGTAGGGTTGCCTTGGATTGTCAGTTTGTAAACCTCCCTTTCGGGAAAATCAAGTTCAGTCTTCCAGTTGAAAACCCATCCATTCTTCTTTACAACTTGTTTTAAATCTGTTTTAACCAAATGAGTTATATCTGTTGGAAAACTGTCGCCGGTTGCAACGTTCTCAATGGAACGGGTTAATTTATCAATCTCAAATTCAAGATAATTTGTTTTTGCTTTTTTCACTTGCACAAGGTACAAAATATGGATGTTGTCATAAAATGTCTCTTTAAATTTTACAGTGTTAAAATAGCATTTTCGCTAACCCCTAAACAATTAACCATCCAAAATAAAAGCGAATACATTTATAACCTTACTTGAATCGCTTTTCCCAAATAGATCATCAATTTATCCGCCGTTGTAAAACCAATATCTACTCCATGGTTTTCCTTTACCAACACTATATTAAATATATGTTTTTTCAACATACCGGTGAAGCTGCCTTTGGTATCGGAAATGCTTAGCTGCCGGGTTTTATCATTCCAGTCAATAGTGAACTGTGCATATTTCCCTTTCTCATAATTGTAGGTATCGCCTTCATCTTCATAAAAAGTAAACCGGCCATCGGCGCCGGGGTAAATGCGTCGTTCAATGGTATCGGCAACTTTTTCTGTAGCGTATTGCATATCCGGCCCCATGGGTATAATTGAACCTGCCCGCACATACAACGGCATGGTTGAAACCGGCACCGGCACATCAATGGTTTGCCCGGCAGTTACGGTTTTGCCAGTCCAGAAGTCGTACCAGTTACCGGCGCCCGGCAGGTACACGCTTCTCTCTTTTTTCTTCCCTTCCGCACCGGCGCCGGTAAATAATTGCTCGGTTACCGGGTTCACCAAAAAGGCCGGGCCAAACATATATTGGTCGGGAATGTTCTGAATTTTCGGGTCGGTAGGAAAGTCAAATGCAAGCGACCGCATCATGGTGTAATTATCAGTAGTGCTGTGGCCTGCAAGCGAATAAATATAAGGTAGCAACCGGTAACGAAGTTTGTCAAAATGCAGCAGTGTAGCCTTAGTGGCAGCATCCCAGTTATCTGAGAAAAGGGCACGTTCGCCCTTTCCGTGGATGCGGAAAATCGGGCAAAAAGTGCCGAACTGAAACCAGCGGGTAAACAGTTCCCGGTTGGCCGGTGTGCTCCAGTTAGGTGCATTCCAGTTCAGGTGGTAGCCGCCAATATCACTCGTCCAGTAGGGGATGCCCGATGCACAGGAATTAATGCCCTGCGGCACCTGGCTTTTAAAAGCACGGAAAGTGCAGGTAATGTCCGACGACCAAAGCGTGGTTGCATTGCGTTGCTGCCCGGCAAATGCCTGCCGTACCAGGAAAAAAGCCCGCTTGTTTGGAATGTCATTACGCCAACCACTATAGATGCCTGTTGTATGGGCCAGCGAATAATTATTGAAATTATCAATACCCCTCCCGTTAAAAAAATGGGTTTTTCTTCTTTCATCCATTTTGCCGTTATTATCAGGTTCGCATTGGTCAATCCACCAGGCATCCCAGTCATAACGCTTAATCAGGCTGTCCCGTGTTTGCGCCCAATACAGGCTAGTCACTCTTGGATTATATACATCGTAGTATAAATCTTTTGTATGGGTGACCGGGTTATCCCAATCAATATCCGTAATACCGCCAATTTTTTTCATTGCATCGAAAGTGGGCGATCCCACCCCGTACACCGGCCAGATAGAAATCATCGCATGCAAATTCTGTTTGTGCAATTCATCCACCATGGCTTTTGGGTTAGGATAATTAATTGGATTCATTACATGTGAACCAATCGGCAACGGTTCCCAATAATACCAGTCCTGCACAATTACATCTACGGGTAAATGATTTTTGCGGTAATTAGCGGCAACGGATAACACTTCCGCCTGCGTTTTATACCGGTCCTGCGATTGAAACAGCCCGAACGACCATTTGGGAAACATCGGCGCTACACCAGTAGTGATTCGGTAGGAATTGATCACCTGGTCTAAAGAAGGGCCATATAAAAACCAGTAATCCACCATTTGCCCACTTTCAGACGTATAACGAAATTTGGTATTACCTTCCTCTGCTCCGTACCAGTTGGAAGCGGCATAATTGTCCCACATCAGCCCATATCCTTTAGTACTCAATAATACCGGTATAGCACCGGTCATGTACAAAATAGCCATATCCTGGTTGCGGCCTTTGTAATTAATGCTCAGCGTATCGGTAGGGTGGCAGCCCAATCCATACAGGGCTTCCTCTTTGGGTGAATTAAAAGTGGTTTCGCAACTATAGGTTTCAATGCCGGCCACTGTATGCGGCTTCATTACTTTATTGACAGCATCTTCCGAAGTAATTAAGTTATCGTTGAGGTCTGTGTAAGCAATGGCATTCGTTGTTTTGTTCACAATTATCCTCAACTTGCTGGTGTTAATGTGCAACATAATCCCATCCTCTTCAATGGTGAATGGCACTGCTGCTAAAAAGTTATTGATTACTACCATTGATTTTTTCTCAGGAAAAGCATCAAGAATGGTGTATTTCACCTGTACAACATCCGGCATGCAAATTTTAATTTTCATCATGCCTTTGTCCAGCATGAGGGTTACACCGTCCGCATCTTTTTTGAATGATTGTACGGTGGCTATTGCAGGTATTGATTGTGCAAGGGTAAAAAACAGTAAAAAGACCGGCAGTAATATCCGGTTGGCGTTAAATGGCAGCATATGTAGACAATTGAATTAGCAATTAAATTAGGAAAATGCTTTCAGATTTCGCGATTTACCAAATAGTTATTCCTTAATGATTTATCGTCTGTAAATGTGAACACCCATTTACAACCAGGCAATTTTCATTCCCTTGGGTGCTTGTAATTCTAAGGCCGACTTAACCGGCAATCTTCCTCGGCACCATCCTACCCGTATGGTCGTCTTTATGAATGCTTTCATGGTATTCTGCATCGCCGTTCACCTGCCACAAATCATATAGTTCCTCACCGGCAATAATATTGCGGGCAGCCAGCATGGCAGTCATCATGCTGTGGTCCTGGTTATTATATTTATGCATACCGTTCCTGCCTACCAGGTATAAACCAGGATAGTCAACTAATGATATGCGGATGGTTTCCACATGCTGCTGATAATAGTGATCATATACCGGGTAGGCCTTTGGCTGGCGAACTACATAACTATCCACCACATCACCGGCATGTGCCAGGCCTACCTGTTCCAGCTCTTTCGTTCCAAGTTTTGTTAATTCTTCATCGGTGCTTGTCCATAATCCATCACCTTCAAAGCAAAAATATTCCAGCCCGTAGCACGCCATGTGTTCGTCCGGCACCAGCCAGGGGCTCCAGCTTTTAAAGTTTTGCACCCGCCCCATTTTCACCTCGGGGTCGTGTATGTAAATCCAGTTGTCAGTAAACAGCTTTTTGTCCCGCATCATCAGCACAACGGTTATAAAATCACGATAAGCCAGTTGCGACGCCGCATATAAAACCGGAGCTGGCAACACCGGCTGTAATGCTTTTGCTAATTCCTGCATCGGCGCCGCAGAAATAATCGCATCAAACTGTTCGACGGTACTTCCATTACCTAATTGCAGTTTCCATTTATCCGTTAAATGATCATATGTGAGGCCGGTAATTGCGACACCCATGTGTACGGTGCCACCCATTGCTTTTACCTTTTCGCAGCAGGTTTCCCACATTTGCCCGGGGCCAAGGCGGGGGTACCGAAAGGTATCGATCAGCGTTTTAATTACTTTTCCGCTATTCTTTTTGGGTGGGAAAACAGCATTGCGGATGGCGCCGCTCAGGGAAAGACCTTTAATGCGTTGTGCAGCCCAGTCGGCTGAAATCTCCGTGCAGGGAATGCCCCAAACTTTTTCGGTGTAGGTTTTAAAAAAAATGCTGAATAATCTTTGCCCAAACTGGTTGACAACCCATTCTTCAAAATTCTTAGGATTTTTAATGGGGAATAATTTTACATAGCTATAGCTCATCACGCAACGGGCCGATTCAACAATGCCCAGTTTTTTCAGGGCCTCCATGGCCATTAACGGGTAACTGAAAAATTTTTTATGGTAGTAGATACGGCTGCTTCGGGGCCGTTCCAGCATATCATCTCCCAATATTTCCGTCCAAAAATCCTCTACCTCTTTCGATTTACTAAAAAACCGGTGTCCGCCTATATCAAAATGATACCCCTTATAAATTTCGGTACGGGATATACCACCGACATACACCGGGTCCTTTTCAAAGACAACTACTTCTTTTCCGGCTTTGGCAAGCAGGTAAGCAGCTGTAAGCCCGGCCGGGCCTGCACCAATAATTCCAATTCGCTTTTTTTGCATGCGGCTGCAATATTACCATTTTCAAATAGGCAATGAGCAATTTGCAACAGGCAAATCCCTTTTGACGGTTCACTTTGAGCTTGCGTGTTGCCAGTTGCGTATTATCGCTTAATCCTGGCGCAGTTGAATAAACTGCATGTGTGTTCAGCTTTCCGGCCCATGTATTGTAAATCCGTTAGTTTTGTTTATAACCAACTTATTAAATTGAATGGCAGATGTATTTTTACTGTTAGGCCTTATTTTATTAAACGGCTTGCTGGTAATGAGCGAAATTGCCCTTGTATCGGCCCGTAAAACACGCCTGGAGCAAATGGCAAATAAAGGCAATCGTAATGCGAAGGCTGCATTGGAACTATCTGAAAAACCAGATATCTTTTTATCTACCGCCCAAATTGGTATCACCCTGATTGCCATCCTCACCGGTGTGTATTCCGAACACTTTCACATGGTAACGTTGCTGGAGAAAGTTAGTTTTTTACGACCCTATGCTAAATCCCTTTCTACCATTCTGGTAATCACCATTATTACTTTTACTTCCATTATTATTGGCGAACTGGTACCTAAACGGATCGGCTTGATACGGGCAGAGAAAATAGCCACCGCCGCTGCATTACCCATGAAGTTTTTGGCGACGCTTACTTTTCCGATTGTATGGCTGCTGAATAAGATTACAAAGGGTATTTTTTTGCTATTTAATATTAAAAGCGCAAAAGACAGTGTTGTTACGGAAGATGAGATTAAAGCGATGATTAGTGAAGGAACCGAGTTTGGCGAAATAGAGGAAGCAGAGCAGGAAATCATCGAACGGGTTTTTCATTTAGGCGATCGGGCCATTACTTCCTTAATGACCCACCGGAGCGATATTGTATGGATTGATGTGAACCATACCATGAGCGAACTAATGGAAAAAGCGCAACCGCTGGCGCATAGTGTTTATCCGATTTGTGACGGGGTAATTGACGACATTAAAGGCATTATCCAATTGAAAGACGTAATTCTTGCTAACCGGGACACACCTGTGAAAGATTTTTTACGAAGTGCAGTTTTTGTACCCGAAAATATTACAGCCTACCAGGTATTGGAGAAGCTAAAACAATCCAGGGTTCATTCGGCATTCATTGTGGATGAATATGGAACCCTGCAGGGTATGATTACCCTGAATGATATTTTAAAAGCCATTGTTGGTGGCGTAGCCCAGGACGAGCACCCGGATTACGAAATTACCGAACGCCAAGACGGCAGCTATTTGGTGGATGCACAATTGCCGTTCTATAATTTCCTGGGCCATTTCGATAAATCTGCCTGGATTGATGAAGATGAACAGGAATTTGATACGTTGGGCGGCTTTGCCATTCACCAACTGGAACGCATACCGGTAACCGGTGATAATTTTGAGTGGCGGGGATTCACTTTTGAAATCGTAGATATGGACGGCGCCAGGATTGACAAACTGTTAGTAACCATGTCGGAAGAATTGAAAACAGAAATGAACCTGGAGGAGTGAAAGCCAAATGTGCAAATGACGCAATGAATACAAAATACGACGTTCGAAAGACGGAATTGCTTCTTTCAAACCATGTCATTGAAGAATGATTGGGCGATGCTGTCTTTAAAAGTAACGTTATAATGGCTTAACTATTATTAATTCGAATCAAGGGTTGGGGAGGTTACAACAAAAAAGTTAAGTTCACAAGCTGTACGTTTTAATCAGACATACTGATTGCCATCTGTATTGTTGGGCATAGCACAACCCTGTTGGTAGATAAACCCATTGCCGGGCATTTGTTGGGCAGCGTCCGACCCCTTCATAGCCGGAGTGCCTAATGGGATTGGGCGCTGCCCAATAATACACTGGCATTGCTTATATATGCTACCAACAGAATTGGGCGCTGCCCAATAATACCCATCAATGTCAACTCTTGATTCGCATTATTAATAAATACCGCCATTGAACTAGTTTTCAATTACACAATTAGAAGTACAATTCCCTAAAAACTAAATTCCGCTTCGTAATCCGGGTATTCCAGTTTGTAGGTTTTCTCTTGCTTATTGTATTTTATAATGTGCATATTTACCTGGTCGGGCTGCCAGTCATACAACAGTTTATTCAACACCAGTAATTTTTTCATCGTTTTTACATTCGCTACTTCAAAATAACAACACGTATTTTCTTCAATAATCTCCCTGCCGATATATGTGGTAAGGGCTGGCTTGCCATCAATCATCAGTTTAAAACGGCTGCAGATATATCGGTTGATGAGGCTGTCAGTGGTATGCTTTACGGCAGCAGTTCCATTGATCAGATCTACTTTAAAGGATGGATAATTTTTATGAAGCGTTTCTTCCAGGTCGTTGGTAATAATCCGGACACAAATTTCCAGGCTACTGGTTTTTGTATTGTGATTGATTTCGGCAACCGATACGTAAAAAGGATGAAACAGCAACAGGCATTTTAATAACAGGCTCATCGGAAAAGGTATTGCCGCAAAGTTGATTCGAAAATGAGTAGATGAATGGAATACTTTTGCAGTTTGTAAAAATTCCACCTGTTGTCATCCCCGTCTGCAAATACCCTTTTGATTAAAAACCTCAGTAAAACCCTGGGCTTTGATTATTGCGGTATTGCAAAAGCTGGTATGATGGATGAGGATGCCCGGCGCCTGGAGAATTGGCTGAACAAAGGAATGCAAGGCACGATGCACTATATGGCCAATCATTTCGACAAGCGGGTTGACCCTACTAAATTGCTGCCTGGGGCAAAAACCGTTATTACCTTATTACTGAATTATTTTCCGGAACAGCAACAGCAATCGCACGCCCCCACTGTAGCGAAATATGCTTACGGGAAAGATTACCACGAAGTAATCCGGGAAAAGCTGAACATTTTTCTACAGCAGTTGCGGGATACGATCGGGCAATTTGAAGGCCGGGGCTTTGTGGACAGTGCTCCGGTACTGGAGCGGAGCTGGGCGGTACGTAGCGGGGCAGGTTTTGTGGGCAAGAGTGGCAATCTAATCAATCGAAACCTGGGTTCTTTTTTCTTTATTGCCACGCTGATTACTGACTTGCAACTCGAATATGATACGCCCTTTGCCGGTGATTATTGCGGCACTTGTACCCGCTGTATCGACGCCTGCCCAACTGAAGCCATACTACCCAATAAAATAGTAGATGGCAGCAAATGCATTTCATATTTCACCATCGAATTAAAAGACATGTTGTTGCCCGGCGAAATGCAGGGTAAATTTGGAGACCGCCTGTTTGGCTGCGATACCTGCCAGGATATTTGCCCCTGGAACCGGTTTTCCCGGCCAACCACAGAAGCTGCTTTTCAACCGATACAAGAAATATTGCAATTCTCGGCAAAAGACTGGGAAGAACTAACGGAAGAAAAGTTCAAAATCATATTCCGGCAATCGCCACTCAAACGTAGTAAATACGCAGGAATTAGGCGGAACCTTGCGTTTATCGGATAGTAACGGTCGGCACCAAAGGTCAGACCGTTTTTATTAGTGCTCACTGCTCAGCCTCACCTCAATAGATAAACCTTTTCCATCTTTATCTAACTTGTACATTTTTCGTATAATCTAGTCAGTAAAATACTAACCCATTCTTATACACAATCGATCATGCCGCTTATTGCTCATCAACTTTATCACTGCTATAATCAAGGGAATAATCAGGAAGCTATTTTTACTACAGACGACGATTATTTGATCTTTATCCGGTTAATACGCCAGTACATTTCTCCTCAATGTGATATTTTAGCTTGGTGCCTGATGCCCAATCATTTTCATTTCCTATTTCATACAACACCTCAATCAATTGAAGAAGTTAAGCTTGGTAATATCATTTCTCAGAATTTAACAAATGCTGTAAGGTTGGTATTAAGTAAATATGCTCAAATCTATAATGAGCATAATGACAGAAGTGGTTCATTGTTCCGTCAGAAAACAAAATTCAAAGATATTTCTAATGGGGAGGGAATGTACGATCTGGCAGTATTAGACTATATTCATCATAATCCGGTTGTAGCAGGAATCGTATCCAATGCTTATGAATGGAATTACAGTAGTGCAAAAGATTTTGCAGGTTTGAGAAACGGTACTTTAGCAGATGTGAAATTAGCAAAAAGAATTCTGGGATTGAATTAGCCGAAATTTATTTGTTTTGATAGCTATACTTCACAAGGGATAAAAGAGTGAATCAGTTTTATCAAAGAATTGAAAATTTAAAGAGAGCAAATTTTTTAGATCTGCTTTGAAATTTTCATTAATGTTTTTGAAAAAAGTTTCAATGGCTATGTGAAAGGCTTCTGGGTTCTGGTAATATTTAGCATATAGTATTTTCTTTTTGGTGAACTTCCATAGCCTTTCAATGATAGGGAGATTGGGTGAGTAAGGCGGTAAAAACAATAAATGAATGCCCAACGATTGAGCCATGGTTTTTACTAAAAAGCAATGTTGATAGCGTGCATTGTCCAATACGATGGCGATGGGCTTATCTGGGAATTTCTCTTTCAACAGCTTCAAAAATGCAATTAAGGTATTGGCGGTAATGTAGGTGGTGTTGGTTAAGGTAACGACTTCTTTGGTGATAGCGTTGACTGCTCCCAGCACATTTATCCGGTTTCTGCCTGCAGAAGCCTTGATAAAAACCCGGAACATACACCATAAACGGCAAATAAAGGGCGTCAACACAAAGTGAGCTGCATCACTGAAAAACAAATGCACGTCCTGCTTTTCAGTCGCTTCTATAACGGGTTTCAGCGTTGTTTCCACCCATTGGTGTTGTGCTTCATTATCGGCTTTAGATGGTATATGGCCGCACTTAATGAACTTTAAACCATGACGCTTCATGAAAACCCTCACTTGCTGCGCACTGCGCTCTAATCCGCTCATCTCCCGGATGCGTTCTGCCGCCTCACCAGCCGATAGCGGCGGCTGGTTTTGAAAAGATTGTAAAAGGCTCTCTGAATGATTTTCCAGTTCACTTTTTCTGCCACTGTATTGATTGCTCAGCAAGCCTTCCAACCCTTGCTCTTTATAAACACCAATGCAGTAACCGACCCGATTATAATGAAGCCCGACTACCTGCCCGATGAGCGTATTGCTCCAATTCAGCGTTGCTTTTAGATAAACAGCAAATATCCTTTTTTGTACCAGCGGGTCGGGGTAGGCATATCGTTCATAGCTTAGCTTTTCTATTTCGGCTTCGCTGAGATGGAAAAGTAGAGCGGGCATGTTTTTGTTTTTTAGTCATTACAAAACTGCCCCTCTTTTTTATTTTTACCAATTCACAGTTTTATCCCTTGCTCAGTATAAACTGTAGTCTGGCAGCAATTGAGTTGGCTTACACGCAATTCCGAAAATCCTGATATGCGAGAAACGGTCTGACCTGTGGTGCCGACCGGAACAAAAAAAACCCTGCCGGCCACACCAACAGGGGAAAAAAAAGAAAAACAAGAAGTTTAGGCCCAGAGGTTCTCCGGATATTCGCCGGCATCAATTAGTTTCTGAATGCTTTGTTTTACGCCGGGGGCATCCTGCGGATACGTTACGCCAAACCATTGGGAAGAAGTGGGAATTACCTTAATAACACCCATCTCATCTTTTATAAAATTATCGCCTACAATCGGAATAAAAAATTCTGCTTTTGGCTCATTGCCTTTTTCGCGGATAAAATCGTGAAAAAGTTTTTCGGAATAGTCAAAGACGCCGGGAGCTAAGCACCAAAAGTTCATACTTACCGGGCTGGCTGCATCTACCTCATGCTCACCGCTTTCATCTTCGTACACCACTTTATCTTCCTTCCAATAAATTTTTGTACGCTCTGCGATAGAAACGAGATTATTATTTTCATCTGTTTCGCAAACGCCGCGGCTTACCGTACCATTTGTACTCAATGTTTTGCTAAGCGTATAGCCAATAATACCATAGGTGCTGTCATTACAATCGGTGGTGCAAAACTGGTAGGCTTTTGTAAAACCATCCCGGCCATAAAAATCGTCGGCATTGATGACACTAAAATTTCCCTGAACAGCGTTTTTGGCACAAAGCACAGCATGTGCTGTTCCCCAGGGTTTTTTACGATCGGCAGGCACCGTTACATCTTCCGGTAAAAACTGCTCCAGGCTTTGATACACATAATCAATTTCAATTTTTCCCTTCAGATCGGGTTCGATGATTTCCTTAAACTTATCGGCAAATTCTTCGCGGATAATAAATACCACTTTGCCGAACCCCGCCCGGATGGCATCATAAATGGAATAATCCATAATCGTTTGGCCATGCGGCCCGAATGCTTCTATCTGTTTCATACTGCCGTAGCGGCTGGCCATGCCTGCCGCTAATACTACCAGCGTTGGTTGTTGCATATTTGCTGTGTTTTTTATAACGCCGCTAAGGTAGGGGATACCACAAAATGGATATAACAACAAAAAAGATTGAACTGCATTTTATACCACCGCCGGTACATTCCTGGCAACATGCCGAATTTGAAAAGAGCGGAATTAAGGTGGATGTACTACGGCTTGACCGGATGCATCTGGTAGTGGGCGGCAATAAGTGGATGAAACTGAAAGGTTTTTTTGAAAAAGCATTGATTGAAAATAAGGCAGGAATATTGACCTACGGCGGGCCCTGGAGCAATCATATCCATGCCTGTGCCTGGCTTTGCCACCAGTATGGCTTACGATGCCATATCCGGATTAAGGGAAACAGCCGTGTGAAGACAGCGATGCTTGACGATATAGTAAAATGGAATGCTATCATAGAATTTGTCAACCGTGCTGTTTTTTACAAGGAGGAAGAAGCCATCCGATTTGCCACCGCCAATAATCTGCTCTATATCCCAATGGGCGGCGCTGATACAATGGGGATAATAGAGATAACGCAGTTTATGCAGCAGCTCCGTTTACCGATGTATGATTATGCCATTTGCGGGGTAGGCACTGCTACTACATTCGGCGGGTTAGCTGCTGTCCCGAATAATTTTAGTAATATCATTGGCATTGATGCCGGAACAGAGGACAGCGCCGTATTGCAAAAAGTTCAGGAATGGCAGCAATCATTACCGGGTAAAACATTATCAGTTGTCACGGGTTATGATGTTGGTGGCTTTGCCAGATACCACTCCGTCCTCATCCATTTCATGAATGAATTATATAACAATAATCAGATTCCTACCGATATAGTATATACAGGGAAAGTTTTTTATGCCGTGCTCAACCTGGCAATGAAACATTACTTTTTAACAGGTTCAAAGCTATTAGTGTTGCATAGCGGGGGGCTTCAGGGAAACCGGTCGTTGCCACCCGGTACCTTAGAATTTTAACCCTTTGATTGCCATTGCTGAAAACAGGCTTCCTCTATATTTGCCGCAATCATGGGTACCAGGCTTTTTCTTTTACAAATAATTTTACTGGTTGTATTACTGCAGGCATTTCAACCGGCTGCTGCACAGGCGCCCTTGCCCGAATTTACTGTTTCGGATAAGGGCAGTGGCAGGGTTGTAATTAGTTGGGTAAACCCGTTTCAATCAGTTGTTCAAATAGCCGTTCAGCGGTCGTATGATAGTGTTAAACGCTTTTCAACCATCTATTCAGCGCCTTCACCAGAACTCCCTCAAAATGGTTTTACGGACATCATTGCACCGGGGCTGCGGGTATATTACCGTATCTTTTATTCGTTGGAGGGTGGCGCTTATTTTTTTACCCGTGTAAAGCGGCCGGGCCGGGATGTAGCAACAACAGTAGAAATAGATTTACGAAGGGACAATGCAACCGAACAGATGAAAGAAGCATTGAAACAACCGGATAAACTATTTTCTATTAAGCTGGCCGATACACTGTTTGCCACATTGAAAAGTGAGGCGTACAAACGTTTTAAAGACTCTATTTTAACGCAGACAAAAGACACCTTGTCTGTATTGCCAAACGATACAATTCTAATAAAACCATATATAGCGCCTTATATTTTCAAAACCAGTAATTATGTGTATCCGGATAAGGAAGGATATATTATTTTGAACCTGCCGGATGCGCTGACTAAAAAATACGGCCTGGTAATTACTGAAGAAGATGATACGCCGGTATTTGACATTAAACATGTAAAAGCTATCTATCTGACATTAGATAAGGCCGATTTTTACCATAGTGGTTGGTACAAATTTGAATTGTGGGAAGACGGCCGGCTAAAGGAAAAAAATAAATTTTACCTGGCGAAGGAGTTTTGAGAAGTACAAAGTTTTGTTTGGGAGATGTCAATTACCATCCCGTTTGCTTAAACCAGAATAATGCAGCGCTTAATCGTTTTTCTTATCTCTGTTGCATGTATCGCATGTAGTAAAGTGCATGCTCAAAAATTTATCAAACTTGATCAAAATAAATCGTTACAAAAGTTAGCTGTTTTTAGCGAAACGCTGCACCAGAATCCTGTTATTCAAATAGCTGACTCAACTATTCATTACTTCATTCATGATTCTCTCCAACGTCATTATGATCTACACTTACATTTCGACAATTCGGGCAAATGTGATATGGAAACGCATATTTGGGACTGCGACTCTTGTTACCAAAAAGAACTGGATAGGGAACTAAACAAAAGCCATCTAAACTGGGAAAAAGTCAGCAGCACCACCTACGTGTCAAAAGCAAAGCGATATTTAATGCTGGAAAAGAATCCAATAGATCCTTTTTCATTTACTATAAAGCGTACACAGTTATCCTTTAGGCAAGCCACAGATTTGTTACGGTATAATAAAAACAATGAATCAGCTAATTGATTTCTGCTATTTTTAATGGCTTTATTTGTTACTTATGCATCATCTAAAGTCATCATCGTAATTAAAAAGCTTACAAATACCTATACGAATAGTCAGCATTTTTTAAACTTGTATGGCTTGTTATTTGTACCCTACCTTATAAACTATACCAATCATGGCAATGGAGAAAGGAAAAGACCGGATTAGCCCGGCATCAAGAGAAGCTGATCCCAGAGATTTAGAAAAAAACGCTGCTGTAAGTGGTGATAATGATATTGATCGCATTATTACCCAACCTGACGCCAACGCAAAAAAGGAAACGGATGAAGCTTATTTAAATAATAGTAATGCAGGTAAATCGGAAAGTAGTGACAGGGATGTAAGAGATCAGAAGAGTTCTTAGCCTACTGCATTTTCTGATAATAGGTCTCTGTAAAAAATCTATTGTGCACCGGCAACATTTGTAATAAAGCAAAACAAATTATTGTTCTACACTTGTTAATTGATCCGTCCTGCAAAGAATCCTACATCTTTGGGTGCTAAAACAATTTCGATTATCAGATGGCAATACAACGTAGCCCGGCGATTATTTTTATTTTTTTCACCCTGCTGATTGATGTAATCGGATTCGGACTTATTATTCCGGTGATGCCAAACCTGATTAAATCGCTGGCGCATGTTGATAACAGCAAAGCTTCCGAAATTGCAGGTTGGATGCTTACGCTGTATGCTATCATGCAATTTGTATTTGCACCTATTTTAGGCAACCTGAGCGATAAATATGGCCGCCGCCCAATTCTGCTTTTTTCACTGTTTGGGTTTGGGATCGATTATCTTTTTCTGGCATTTGCCCCTTCAATAGCCTGGTTTTTTGTAGGCCGTGCCATTGCAGGCATTACCGGCGCCAGTTTCACCACAGCCAACGCCTATATAGCGGATATCAGCACACCGGATAACCGGTCTAAAAATTTTGGTTTGGTAGGGGCTGCATTCGGGATGGGCTTTGTAATAGGCCCATTGATAGGTGGTCTGTTGGGGAGAATTGGGCCACGTATTCCGTTTTATGCAGCTGCCGGCCTTACTTTAATTAACTGGTTATATGGCTATTTTGTTTTACCCGAAAGCCTTTCAAAGGATCACCGGCGGGAATTTAGCTGGAAGCGGGCTAATCCGTTTGGAAGTTTAAAACAATTATTAAAATATCCGTCATTAAGCGGGTTAGCCATTTCATTAACTCTCATTTACCTGGCCGCCCATGCTGTACAAAGCAACTGGACATTCTTCAACGTCGAAAAATTTAAGTGGACGCCTTTTACGATTGGATTATCACTTACACTGGTAGGTGTGCTGGTAGGCTTGGTACAGGCGGGGCTCACAAGGGTTTTGAATCCTAAAATCGGAAACGAAAAAAGTGTCTACCTGGGGTTGATTTTTTATGCTGCCGGGCTATTTTTGTTTGCATTTGCTTCAAAAAGCTGGATGATGTTCGTGTTTCTGATCCCCTATTGTTTAGGCGGTATATCGCAGCCGGCATTGCAGTCCATTATTACCGGGCAAGTGCCTGCCAATGAGCAGGGTGAGCTGCAAGGATCACTTACCAGCCTGATCAGCGTTACTACCATTTTCGGCCCCTTTATTATGACCCATATTTTTGCTTATTATACCAGGCCAAATGCTGCCTATTATTTTCCGGGTGCTCCGTTCCTGTTGGGTTCTGTATTTATGTTGTTAAGCGTATTACTGGCTTACCGGGAATTAAAATCAAAAAAGTTAGTTGGGAAAGTGCAGCCTGATCTATCTCCCGTTATGGAAAAGCTGTAACCTCATCCCCGGCCCTTCTCCACGGGGTAGAGAAGGGCGCCTTTGCGGTGATCTACAAATTGTTATTCATCAGCGGGTTTATGCTATTTAAACTTTATGTTTACTTTCTGAGTACGGTTTTAAGCTACTTGAACTTACCGAATTATTTTAAAAATTTGAATCTTTTGAACCCGTTGCTGTATTCTTTAATATATGCTATACAGAGGCACCCCTCTCCAATTTATTGAAGAGAGGCAGGGGGTGAGGTAGTGA
Source organism: Chitinophagaceae bacterium (assembly GCA_965246935.1). GTDB lineage: Bacteria > Bacteroidota > Bacteroidia > Chitinophagales > Chitinophagaceae > JAZKFT01. Next base: position 185,631 of record CBDFGC010000037.1, read on the forward strand.
GGTGGAGTTTTACATTTGCCTTTCTAAAAATTTTATCCGCCGTATGACAAAGGATCAGGAATTTTTTATGCTGCAGGCTATTCAGCAATCCCGGCTGGGTATGGAAGCCGGCAATGGCGGGCCTTTTGGTTGTGTAATCGTAAAAGAAGGTAAAATAATTGCTTCCGGCTTTAATGAAGTGCTTTCCTCTAATGACCCGACGGCCCATGCTGAGATTGTAACTATCCGCAAAGCCTGCCAACATGTACAGGCATTTCAACTAGCAGGCTGTGAACTATACACCAGTTGCGAGCCCTGCCCCATGTGTCTCGGCGCTATTTATTGGGCCCGGCCGGACAAAGTGTATTATGCAAACACAAAAACTGATGCTGCAGCTATTGGCTTCGACGACCATTTTATTTATGATGAGATTGCACTTCCGGTAGCAGAGAGAAAATTGCCGTTGCAACACTTATCATTGCCTCAAGCAAAAGAGGTATTTGATGACTGGGCAAATAAAGAAAACAAGTTAATGTATTAGATCAACTGGTGATTAATGATACGGATATTGTAATATCTATATGAATGTTAGCTGCAAGTTGACAACCATCAAAAAAGCACAACTCTTTGAGCAAACCGTATAAATATTATCTAAGACCTGCTTATGGTTCTGATAAATTACTCTTGCAGTTTTTCCTTGATTCTTCTGATACTGAATTCGGCAAAGACCTATTAAAAACTTTAAACGGAATAAACCCCAAAATTGAGTCAGTTGAAGATTTGTGGATGAATGATGAAGTTCTGTTACATGTGTCTACTAACAAAGGAGGGTTTTTATTATCAAAAGACATTTGGGACTTTGCATTTATAACTGCTGAAAATAATCAATTCTGTATAGCGCTTATTGACCAGATTCTGAATAAAAGCAGCCTGTTTGAAAGAGAGCAAGTTGACTTTGAAGATTATAAGAACTTGAATACATAAGCCAGCCGCTAATATAGCATTGGTAAACCAACGGCTGAACAGCTATCTTTCAACAACAAGATATAATTTACCAATAAGAAGTAAATAAAACAATAGTTTTCCAAATGGAGTTACTTCACCAACACTATCTCCGATACCAGTGCATTTGCCTCAAATTTATTTGTTTGCTTTGTTCCAACAGGGTTATCAAACAACGTTTTAAAATCCACCTCTACTAAATGTTGCAGTTTATCCTCTAAAACCGTAGCAAACGTTTCAAAGTACACAATTACATCTTCACGTTTGTTTCGTTGCAGCCACCGGAAACCGTCCGGCAGGGCTTTCAACACCTCTTTATCTTCCAAATATTCCAGGTTATGAATATCTGTAGGGGTGAGGCCGGTTTGTTGCAGCTTGTGCAGTAATAGGTTTACAGGTATATCTGCTACCGGGCAGTAATCTTCTGCCAGTTCGGTCCACTCGCCGATGCCGGTATGGGCATATTGCAAAATTTCTTCTTTAGAGATGTTAGCCACCACCTGTAACAGATTACCGCAATTGCAGGCGCCATGGTTGCCCCAGGCATACGGTGCACCATTCTTCAGACGGTGGGCTGTTTCACGTAAAGCTTGTATCAATTTAATGGTAGGATGTGCCATAATAAAAACAAGAAAGTTATTATTTCAAACAGGTTTTTCGTAAAATTGTTGCAGCATTTATACGATACGGTTCAGTTTTTATACAATTATTTTATCTACCATTTCTGAGCTATGAAAACACAATCCATTCGGTTTGAGATACACAATGCCAGGAGCCGGATAGACGGAAGAGGTGCTTTTGCCGGTGAGGCAATACCGGCACGGAAAAAAATTGGGGAGTTGGGCGGAGAAATTATCAGCTTGCGGGAAGCCCGCCACCGGGCTTCGGCTACCAAACGGGTAGCCATGGTAGAGTTTGGCAATGGCAAGGCGTTGGATGGGTCGGTCAATCCGAATGCCTTACGATATATCAATCATTCCTGTTCGCCCAATACGTTTTTGCGGGTACGCTTTCCCAGGGTAGAATTTTACGCCTTAACAGCGGTTGCAAAAGGAGAGGAGCTGACCTGTGATTATGGGCCTACACACCACGATGGTAAATTACCCTGCCAATGCAAAAGCCCTACCTGTAAAGGTTATTTGTAGAAAATTAGTTGCTGAGGATGAGTATCAGCAGGCAAATAACCAGGGTACACAAAATAATAAAAACGACGTTGTATTTTTCCCAAAAGTTCTGTCCTCTTTTTTGATCTGTAAATCGATAAATCTTTTTTTTCAATATTTCATCATTACCAGCAATCAGTAATAACTTACAGGAAACGGGCAAGGCCTCTTTGTAAGGGATAATACGGCAAACCTGCAATATTTCCGATATAACTGATCCTTTGATGGATTTGTCCACAGCCGAGGTAAGTATCGTGATATTCTGATCAGATAATAGCAGGTGAACGGCCTGTGAATAGACGGAAGCATTCATTCTATACACATCAACTTCCTTTAGTAAGCGGTTTAGTTTTTTTGCCTTGCTTAAAACGGAATGTGGTGTTTCCACAACTGCTTTGGGTTGTGTGGTAAATGGGTATTTGCTCCGAAGGTGAAAATTCCGCCTTCTTTCTTCATCCGATAAAATAAAATAAGCTTCCCGAATGTCTACAAAGGATAGGGTAGCCGTTTCATTATCCGGGTTTTTATCGGGATGGTATTTCTTTGCCAATTGATGATAGGCCGCACGTATCTCTTTAGGGGTGGCATCGTATGGAACGTGCATTATCTGATAGTAATCCTTCATGAATAAAAATGATTACAAATATAAAAGTTGAAACTTTTATAAGCAGTTATTAAACAGAGTAGAGTAAATTCCCCACGGACAGAATTCAATTTCCCCACGGTTGTAGCAACGCCTTGATTTACGTACGAAAAATGTTTTGGCACAATTTTGAAGTGGTATCTGTACAATCAAAAATTTTAATGTCATGGCACAGAACGAAAAACTTGTAGATGTTCTCAATGGTCTGATAGAGATCAACAACGACCGTATTGTTGGTTATGAAAAGGCGATCGATGAATCAAAAGAAGGCCAGGCTGATCTGGTTGCTATTTTCAATAAATATATTGATGACAGCAGGGGATACGCCTCCGAATTAAAACAGCAGGTAATTGACCTGGGTGGCGACGCTGAAACTGACGGAACTACAAATAGCGGTAAATTCTACCGGGTTTGGATGGATGTAAAAGCTGCCTTCTCTGGTCATACCCGCCACTCCATATTAGCGAATTGTGAGTTTGGTGAAGATGCTGCACAAAAGGCATATAAAGAAGCATTAGAATCTGATGCTGAAATGAGTGCTGATGTACGCCAGTTAATAGCAGAGCAAAAAGCAGAATTGAAAGAAGGACATGATACCATAAAGAAATACAGAGATGCACAAGCGGCAGTAAGCTAAGAAGATGATTGGGAAAAGTGTGATTGATAGGTTGCCGTGAGTGAATATGTATAAAAATAAAGTCTGGCCTCGGCCGGACTTTATGCATTTTAACCGGTCGGCACCGAAGGTCAGACCGTTGTTTTAATAATATGAATACGGTCTGACCTTCGGTGCCGACCGGTTTTAGACCTGGTCTTTCTTCTATGATAGAAGCAATTGTTTTTTCCGGAGTTTTCAGCCTTATAATCCACTATCTATTCAAACCTGTAGTTGCGGGCCTTGCTGCCGGTAATGGTTTACGGGGTAATGGCTCCTTACGCTGAGCTGTTTCATATACAAATGATGCAATTACGGTGGCAGCTTGTTGCAAATCAGCAGGAACTAAATGGTCGTAAGTATCCATATTGGTATGGTGCGTACGGGTAAAATAATCCATTGGATCCTGTATAAACTGAAAGCCGGGAACACCAACAGCATCAAATGAAACATGGTCGGTACTTCCGGTATTGTTTGGTGAAACGGTAGTAGCACCAATATCATAAAAAGGCTTGAGCCATTCGGCAAAAATAGGTGCTGCTTCCTTATTTCCCTGGGTGTAAATACCCCGTATTTTTCCGCCACCATTGTCCAGGTTATAATAGGCAACAATATTTTTATGGTCGGGTTTTAATACCATATCTGTTGGGTCGGCAATATGATTTTTTACATAAGCACGGGAACCAAGTAATCCCTCTTCTTCGCCGCTCCATAAAGCAATCCGAATAGTACGGGCCGGTTGCAAACCGGTTGTTTTTAAAATACGCATTACTTCCATCATTACCGCACAGCCTGCGGCATTATCTGTAGCGCCGGTAGCTGCCTGCCAGCTATCTAAATGCCCACCAATCATTACGACTTCATTTTTTAATACGGGGTCTGATCCGGGTATTTCTGCCAGTACATTTTCAGCATTGATAACAGGTGTAAATGCTGTTTTTACATCAGCCTCTATTTCTACCTGTTGCTCGGCTTTTGCCAGCCGCTGTATTCGCAAAAAGTCATCACTTGACAATAAAACGTTGGGGTAGTTCACGGCATTTTCATCATACGAGCCGCCATTGCTTACGAACACGGTTCCATTGTTGCCGGAATGGTTCATGCTTAAAACCAATGCAGGCTTTTCTTTTCTAAAAAATTCAGTCACCTGCCTGTTGAAAATCAAACGCTGCCGTAGCGCCATTACCTGCGGCGATTGATTCATACGGCTGGTATCAGGGCGGCGTTGACGATCCGGCCGTTCGATTTTCATGCTTTCCAAGGCGGTATCCGCATAACGCTGAAAATCGGCCGTTGCAGAAGATTGTACGGTGTCCGGTGCGTAAATCATTACCACCTGGTCTTTAATCTTACCACCGCCATAATTGCTGTATAGTTCTACCGAGTCTTTTGCCGAAATCAGCATTACTTCTTTTTTAATAGCAGCCTTTCCGGCGGTGCTGCTGGTCCAGGCACGGGCCTGCCCGATGAGTGGTGAATAATAAGGCGCCGTCATGGCGATATAACAATGTGTCTGTTGCCAGCCGGTTCCAAATTTCCCCCACGGTTCCAACCTGGCGTTTTCAGCGCCAATCTTTATTAATTCATCCTTGACCCAGTTGGCCGCTCTATAAAACCCGGGAGATGCAGTGAGCCGCGGTCCGGAAACGTCCGTGAGGTAAAAAGCGTATTCCATTACTTTGGAATGATTCAGGCCTTCGGTTCTGATTTTTTGAATAGCGACTGCATCGACTTTTTCCTGGGCACTACCAACTGTGCAAAAGGCAAAGAGTCCACAGGCAACAGGGACGATGATTTTAATTAAATTTGATTTCATTATAATTTATTTAATCAGTTTAATTCTTATTCCGATAATCCTATTTTCTTTTTTAATTCAATATTTAAAGGATTAAAAACAGTTTCAACCGGAACCAATAGTTTGTCTGACTGATTAGTATTTAAATGCTGTTTCTGTTGTTTAATAAACATAGTGATATCCTCTATTCTCTGAATCTGTTGTTTTCCAAAATTTTCCAATGTCTTCCTTTTTAATCCGAGTTGAATAGCACGTCGTTCAACTTTCCTTCCAAATGGGTCATGATCCGGGTCCCACTGTAACCTTACATCTTTCAACTTTAATTCGTTTTCCCATTGTTCAGCACTATCATAGAAATTTGCTTTAAATGTAGAAAATACGGCATTTAAAAGTATTTTTTCAAAGTCAGTTTTACTAATCCAAAGCGCTAAAACCCTTTCCTGATCTTCTTTCTCAGCCCATCCACAGCGGTACATCATCCAAAGAAAGTTGGGCTTAATCCATGACATCCGATCGTAATTATAATCCGGTCCACCCAATTGCTGATAAGCGACCGCATAATCAGCAATACTGTTTTTGTAAGCCTGGTAAACTATAATTGAAGTTTCATTTTGATGACCTACTATGTGCTGTCCACCACGAGGTAATCTTTGTAAACTCTGACTATATAATTCTGTTAGGATTGTCATAGAAACCTCAGGAATGCTTTCGCCCAATTTTTATTTACATTCTCAAACAAAACTTTTGGAAAGTTCTCAAACTTTCCAAAAGTCGCAGGCTACTAAAGATTATGCGATGTATTTCATTTGTATATTGTCGCATTTTCAAATTGTCACATTTGCATTTGCATCCTCTTCATAAGCCGATACCGGCTCACAGGTGCAAGCTAAGTTGCGGTCGCCAAATGTATTATTGACCCGCCCAACTGCCGGCCAAAATTTATTATCTTTTACATAGCTTAATGGGAATGCTGCTACCTGACGACTATATGGATGATTCCATTCATCGGCACAAACCAGGTGCTGAGTGTGTGGTGCATTTTTTAAAGGATTATCCAGCTTATCCATTAGTCCTGTTTCAACCTGCTTAATTTCGGTGTAAATGCAGTTCATGGCATCACAAAACCGGTCCAGTTCTGCCTTGTCTTCACTTTCAGTTGGCTCAATCATAATGGTACCCGGCACCGGAAAACTCATCGTAGGTGCATGAAAGCCATAATCGATTAACCGCTTGGCTACATCTTCTGCTTCTATGCCGCAACTTTGTTTAAATGGCCGCAGGTCAACGATAAATTCATGAGCACAGGTGCCGTTTTTACCACTGTATAATATCGTGTAATTCTTTTCCAGCTTTGCCTTCATATAGTTCGCATTCAGGATGGCATAGCGGGTTGCTTTGGTAACGCCACTCCATCCCAGCATTTTTATATACGCATAGCTAATCAATAAAATGGATGCCGAACCGTAAGCCGCAGCACTTACTGCACCCCTGCCGGCAATTTCAGGTTCTCCCCCGTTGGGGGAGTTAGAGGGGGCTGGGGGAGGACCTGAAATCGTTGCTGTTTGAGATTTGCTGCTGATATGCTTTGGTAAAAACGGAGCCAGTTTATCGTTTACACAAATAGGCCCCATACCCGGCCCGCCGCCGCCATGTGGAATGGCAAATGTTTTATGCAGGTTCAGGTGGCAAACGTCGGCACCTATAATGCCGGGTGCGGTGAGGCCAACCTGCGCATTCATGTTGGCGCCGTCCATATATACCATACCGCCGTTTTGGTGAATGGTTTCGCACACTTCTTTAATGCCCTCTTCAAATACCCCATGTGTACTGGGATAAGTTACCATTAGTGCCCCCAGATTTTCTTTGTGCAGTTCAGCTTTTGCCTTTAGATCCTCCACGTCAATGTGGCCTTCTTCATCGCTTTTTACCACAACTACTTTAAAGCCTGCCATTACCGCACTGGCCGGGTTAGTGCCGTGTGCCGAAATAGGAATCAGCACTACATTGCGGTGGGCTTCGTTGCGGCTTTGGTGATACCCTTTAATAGCCAGCAATCCTGCGTATTCGCCCTGTGCGCCGCTGTTGGGTTGCAGGCTGGTTTTAGAGAAACCAGTAATAGCTGAAAGCCAGTTTTCCAATTCGGTAAAAATTTGCTGATAGCCCTGCCACTGATTTGCAGGGGCAAAAGGATGTATGGCTGAAAAAGCAGGCCAGCTTACGGGAATTAACTCGGTTGCCGCATTGAGCTTCATGGTGCAGCTACCTAAACTAATCATTGATTGGTTTAACGATAAATCCCTGTTTTCCAGTTTTTTAATGTACCGCATCATTTCCGTTTCGCTATGATGACTATTGAAAACCGGGTGGGTCATAAACTCTGATGTGCGGGTTAGCGAGCTTGGAATATTATCCAGCATTGGTGTATCCAGTTCCAGGTTGTAAACAGGTTTCTCCACATTGCCATTTACGGAACGAAAGAAATCAACAAGATCCCAGATGTCCGCAATAGTTGTTGTTTCGTCCAGACTAATGCTGATGGTGCGTTGTGTGTAAAAGAAATTGAGACCTTTTTCCTCAGCTCCTTTCTGAAAATCCGCTGCATTGTCGACTTCAAAAGTGAGCGTATCAAAGAAATGTTCGTTCTTTAATTTTCCTCCATAGGATTCGACTATTTCTGTCAATGTCTTAGCCAATGCACGGGTTAACAGGCTTACCCTGGCGGCAATATCTTTCAATCCACCGGGGCCGTGGTATACGCCATACATCGCAGCCATATTAGCCAGCAGTGCCTGGGCAGTACAAATGTTGGAGGTTGCTTTTTCCCTTTTGATATGTTGCTCCCTGGTTTGCAAAGCCATGCGCAAAGCCCGGTTGCCCTGGGCATCAATGCTGATACCAATGATACGGCCTGGTATAATTCTTTTAAACTCATCCTTTGCCGCAAAAAAAGCAGCATGTGGCCCGCCAAAACCCATGGGTACACCAAAGCGTTGCGAATTGCCAACCGCTACATCAGCGCCTAATTCACCGGGGGAAGTTAATAAGGTAAGTGCCAGCAGATCAGTAGCCATTACCAGGTAAGCGCCGGCGCCATGTACTTTCTCAATAAAATCCTTATAGTTAGGTATGTTACCGGTAGCATCCGGATATTGAACGGCTGCCCCGAAATAAGAACTATCAATTACAGCCGTTTCGTATTCGCCAAAAATTAACTCAATATGTAATGGCGTTGCACGGGTAATCAGCAAGTCTTTCGATTGGGCAAAAATGCGGTTGTCTACAAAAAAGCGGGGGCAACTAATTTTATCTGCAACTTTATTTTTCAGATTAAAGAACATGGTCATTGCTTCGGCCAGGGCAGTTCCTTCATCCAGCAGGCTGGCATTGGCAATGGGCAGGCCGGTAAGATCGGCTACCATCGTCTGAAAATTGAGCAGACTTTCCAACCTGCCCTGGGCTATCTCGGCCTGGTACGGTGTATACTGGGTGTACCAGCCAGGGTTTTCAAATACATTTCGTAAAATAACACTTGGAGTGAAATTGTTGTAGTATCCCTGGCCGATATAGCTTTTAAAAATTTTATTTTTCGCTGCGATGGATGCAAGTTCAGCCAGGTATTGTGCTTCACTAACCGGCTCCGGGATATGGAGCGGTGTTGCACTACGAATGGAAGCCGGAATTGTTTTATCAATCAGTTCGTCAATACTTGCCACACCCGCTATTCTGAGCATAGTAGTGGTTTCCTGTTCTGTTGGCCCGATATGCCGTTGATGAAATTCGTGCTGTTGTTTTTGAAAAAGATCCATCCGGGAGAATTTATGATTTTAGATTGCTGATTTATGATTTTGGTATTACCAGGAGCTGCTTACAATTTCAAATCGTCCGATAATTTTTTACTATCGGCGAAAGTAAAGGTTGGTAGCCGTTTAGCCTATTAACACAATTACCTTGCATCCGGTTTACTTACAATTACTACACATGAGCCACCCATCGGAAAATAACTGGGAAAAAATATCCGTTGCTCACCAGAAGCAGTATAAACAATTGCTGCAACGGGCAGATAAAAATAAGATACTAAAAAAATTGCCACAATTACATGCGGAAGCTTTTGCCAATATTGACTGCATGACCTGTGCCCGCTGCTGTAAGGGCTACTCGCCCCGGTTTAAAACACCCGATATAAAACGCATTTCCAAACACCTGCGTATGAAAGAAGGGGAGTTTATCGAAACATATCTTCGATTGGATGAGGAAGGGGATTATGTAACGCAACGGCAGCCCTGCCCGTTTTTAGGACCCGATAATGCCTGCGGTATTTATGAAGAACGGCCTTCAGATTGTGCCCGCTTTCCCTATACCGATGAAGATGTGCTGTTTAAACGGCCGCAGATTACCCTGAAGAACAGTGAGTTTTGCCCGATTGTACATTATGTACTGGAGGGGCTTATAGAGAAACTGTAACCCAAACCCGTTCGCTATATGGTAGATTTTCACCTACCTATCAAAGCGAAAAGAAATTAATTGAAAATCATTACTATTGTGTTCGCTTTATTTCGGACAGTTAACCATTTACGGGTTATCCGTTACTCTACGAGATCCTGCTCATATTTAAACATTCCTAACTTACCACCCGACCTCACACTATCTTAACGCATTTGCGTAGAATAATACAGTTTTCTAATGTGTTTTGTGTAGAATTTAATGCCTTCTAAGCTGTATTTCCATTGTGCCTTATATACCTACGTGGTTTATTGGTAAGATACTAACAGATTCATTTCGAATTTTTTTTCACCCTCCAGGAATTTACTTCTAAATTTCGAAAGGGCAGCTTCAATAATTTAGATACAAACGCTATAAGTTCATGGAAATACGCGAAAAATATGATGTATTAATTATAGGTGGCGGCCTGGCTGGTTTGACACTTGCTTTGCAATTAAAGCAAGCTAAACCAGACCTGTCAACGCTGGTACTGGAAAAGCGACAGCATAATGCACCGGCAGCTACGCACAAAGTGGGTGAATCCTTAAGTGAAATGGGTTCTTCCTATCTGCGGGAAGTACTTAACCTCAAAGCGTATTTAACCGAACACCAGCTACCTAAGTTTGGATTTCGTTTTTTCTTTAGCCCGGAGCATACCGGGAATATAGCCAGGCGTGTAGAAGTCGGATCAAAAATTTCTAATCCTTATCCATCTCATCAGATTGACAGGGGCCTGTTGGAAAACGAACTGGTACGCAGATTAACGGATTGCGGAGTTGAAGTTGTTTTAGGTGCAAAAGTGACGGATGTAGCGTTATCAAATGCGGGACATAAAATCCGTTTCGAAATAGAAAATTATGAATACCATGCTGAAGGAAGGTGGGTAGTTGATTCAACAGGACGAAACGGGTTACTGAAAAGAAAGCTCCGTCTTGAAAAAGAAATTAACCATGACATTAATTCAGCATGGTTCAGGTTAGATTCTGTAATAGATGTTGATGACTGGTCAGATAATCTGACCTGGCGCAATTTTATCGATCCGGGTCGCAGACGGTTGGCTACCAATCACCTGATGGGTGAAGGCTATTGGGTTTGGATCATTCCATTGGTTTCAGGAAGGACCAGTATAGGAATTGTCGCAGATCCGGGATATCATCCGTTTAGCGAATTCAACACTTTTGAGAAAGCGATGGTATGGTTGGAAAAACACGAGCCGCTTGCAGCTGATATGTTGGGAAAGCATACTGCAAACCAAATGGATTTTAAAGTCATGAAGCATTTTGCCTATGATACCAAACAATTTTACTCATCAGACAGATGGGCGCTTACAGGAGAAGCAGGGGCTTTTATGGATCCATTTTATTCTCCGGGGTCAGATATGATTGCACTCGGTAATAGTTGGATCACGGATTTAATTGTTCGGGATGTTGGTGGGGAAAACACAATGTTACGCACCTTAATTTATGATCTTGCCCATAAGGAACTGCTTAATGGATGGATCACCCTCTATAGAAATATGTATGGCATCTTTGGCAAAACTCAAATCATGCTTATGAAAATAATTTGGGACTGGGCATCATACTGGGCTATACCAAATGTGCTTTTTATGAATAATGGCTATACGGATCTTGCCTTTTTAAAACAGTATTCCTCTTCCAATGACAGCATAGGCCGGAGATTTGGAAAATTAAATGAACGTATGCAGGAACTGTTTAAAACATGGGGGCAACATGATAGTAAGCCATGCTCCGACCATCAACAGAATGTATTTGATTTAGACTGTCTTCGTAAATTTCAAACCGAGCTTGGCCGCCAATACAAATCCGGTGAATTGATTTTTAAAGTTGGATCTAATTTGAAAATACTTGAACAAATTTCGGCAGAGATATTCCGGTTAGTAAGTGCTCAGATACATGAAACGCCTGACGACATGAAAGTTGATCCTTATAATATGAAAATTGATGATGGAAAAGATGAACTGCTTAAAAAATCAAAGAGTGAAAATGCTTTAAGTGTGGTTGAGCCCATTAGCGTTGATATTGCAAAAATGTGGTTGAAAAGTATCAAAACGCCTAAAAATGAATTTGCATAATCGTGTTTCCGGCAAAATGGAATACATTCAAAAATTATTTCTGCATGTTCAGGAGTATATGCAGAAAAATCCTGAATTGGATGAACTAATTGCTTTTCTTGATTCTGAACCTCCTGAGTTTCGTTCTGTTGCCTATGAAAGTGCTTCTATAGAGATAGCGATAGCAGAATTACGTAACGGGAAAAAATTTCATAACTGGATAAATTTTTATCAGCGTTCTGCAAATGAGCATACATTTCATATGGACATCGGACTTGGTTGGGCATTTGCTAAATCCGAAATCTCTCCAACTCCTTACCTGGAATCCCTGCTTCGGGTGACGATCCGGATGGTTTTTGACGGAATAGGCTATTACTATGGTCTTTTTAAAGGGAGAAGAACAGTCAAAAACCAATTGGTTCCGGAAAGTATTTCCGGGCAGGAATTGCATAGCTTTGACCAGGGACTTGGTAGGCGATTGTGGTATATAAGCAAAGGTGAAGTGAATGAACTTGTTCAACTGATACAGCCTTTTCCCTTGTCACGGCAAGCTGATTTATGGCGGGGAGTGGGAATAGCATGTGGTTATGTTGGGGGTAATGAAAAAGAGAACCTAGAACGATTGTTAATTTGTTCAAACCAGTTTGCTAAACAACTATGCACCGGAGTTACTTTAGCTGCAATAAGCCGCAACGCTTCAAATAGTGTTTCAGAGGATATTGGTTTAACATGTAATATTATTTGCGGGATGCCTTTGGATGATGTTTTAAATTATGAAAGCGGCTTAAAAAACCAATTTTATCCGGAATAAGAAATTATTATTTAAATTGATGGCTTAACCGGGAACAGCTTTTCCGGAATAAAGCAATCGGATAAGGCCTTATACTTCAACTGAGTTGAAATAAATGTTTCTGCCATGAAAAAGAATGTAATAGTCATCGCTATGATTGTTCTTGCAATTATTGCCTGTACAATATTTATAAGTGATGGTCTGACCTATTTCATAACTTCGTTGATGGCGCTTGCCATCATGGGCACTATCCATTGCAACCCGTCAAGGGTAATAAAAATTACCAGATGGGCAAAAGCTAATCCAAAAAAAACACAGGTGTTTATTACCGTTTTGCAATTGACTTTAATGGCATTGGGAATTTTTGTAGGCAATAATTTTAAAGAATTAGGGTATAAATTATCCGACACTACAGCCTATGTGTTTACTGCCATTATTGTCATTGGATTTTTATCCGTACCCTTCCTGCCTAAACGGGATACAATAGCCATACCCAAAAAGTTGAACAGGCATAGATTAGCTTTTATGGGTATTGCGCTATCCTCTTTTGTAATGATGGTTCTGCTTGGAAACAGAATTGGCGACCATTACCCAAATTCTCCCATAACCCGTGCCGTAAGAGCAGTTGATCAGGCGATTTTTCCGGTTAACAGCAGCCTGTATGAATATTCAGATGATGCTGCTTTAGAACCGGTCTATAGTGAAAAATACAAGCTGGCTTTAACTGATGAATCAGCTACTAAGGCAGTTTTTGCTGCCAATACCATCTATGACAAGGAAACGATCAAACCGCCAACCTATTCAAAAAAGGAAGGTAGGGCAAAAACAAAGACAGAAAAGAAGGTACATAGACTGGAGAAGAAAGTAGCAAGAATGACGAAGCTTTTAGAGAAATACAGACATGCGCTTGCGGCCGGAGCATCTGCCGGGGCAATTTTATTAATTATATTACTTGTAATATTGACATGTGCAGGAATTTGCCTCGTAATTGGCGGTATTGTGGCAGTAGGTGGCGGGGAAGCCCTTCTGGGATTATTAGCAATTCTGGGAGGTGCCTTTATTACCTGGGAAAGTATAAGAGGCATCCGAGGAATTAATAAACGGGATAAACAGAATAATAAATAAAGCCGTGAATTGTGCATTAGTTACAGGCGGGTCTAAAGGAATTGGACGGGCGATTGCCTTGCAACTCGCCATAGATCACCACCTGCACATTTTAATTAATTATTCTTCCAATACAAACGCGGCGCAGGAAACACTGGATAAAATTTGTAGTGAGGGAGGAAGCGGAGAACTTTTGAAATTCAAAGTTCAGGACAAACCGGCCGTTGACGCAGTAATTGCCGGTTGGCTGAAAAACAATCCGGAAAAATTCATTAAGGTGCTCGTGAATAATGCCGGTATCACAAAAGATGGTTTGTTTATGTGGATGCCCGAAAGTAATTGGGATGATGTTATCGCCATTTCTTTAAAAGGCTTGTTCAATGTTACACAAAATGTTATCCGGCAAATGATGAAGAATAAAACAGGCCGCATCATCAATATATCGTCAATCTCCGGGCTAAGAGGTGTGCCCGGGCAAACTAATTATTCAACAGCTAAAGCAGGTATAATTGGAGCGACGAAAGCACTGGCCCAGGAAGTAGCCAAAATGAATATCACAGTCAATGCAGTAGCACCGGGTTTCATTAATACAGAATTGATTAAAAGTATTGACATGGAAAAATATATTAAATCAATTCCTACCGGCAGAGTTGGGGAACCGGAAGAGGTTGCTCACCTCGTAAGTTTTCTGGCCTCTGAAAAATCTTCGTACATAACCGGAGAAGTTATTAATGTTAACGGCGGACTTTATTCTTAATGATAGTTAGCAGAGAGAAAATAGAATCATATATTCCCCAACGGGCACCTTTCATTATGATTGATAACCTGATAGAGGCCACTAATGAAACGTTTAAAACGGATTTCCGGATTTTGCCCGATAATATCTTCGTTGAAAAAGGAATACTCAGGGAATTTGCACTAATAGAAAATATTGCACAAAGCAGTTCGGCAGGGTTGGCAATAATAAAAATGTCTGTCGAAAAAAAAACGACAGACGGATTTATCGGCGGTATTTCAAAATTAAAATTGTATGATTTACCCCAGGTAAACGACACAATCTATACCATCGTTACCTTAATAGCTCAACTGGAAAACATGTTTTTACTGAAGGGTGAAAATTATATAAATGGAAAGAAGCTCCTTGAATGTGAATTAAAACTTGTCGGAGTCTAAGATTAAAAAGATGAAATTATTGTTTGTAAGTATGCGAACAAAGTTAGATGAGGTTAATTGCAGTCATTGCGAGGGTTCTTGCCCGTGGCAATCTCCAACAAAACCTGGGGGATTGCTTCGTTGGGCAAGAACCCAAGCTCGCAATGACAGCAAGGTTAATCTAATGTAATTGTGCATTACTACTTAAAAAAATTATATGTTGAATATTCAGGATCTAAAGGTTACGCTCAAAAAACAGATTATTGAAGAATTAAACCTTCAGGACATTAAACCGGAGGGCATTGATGATGATGCTCCGTTGTTTGGAGAGGGTTTGGGGCTGGATTCCATTGATGCATTAGAATTGGTTGTATTAATGGAAAAATACCACGGTGTAAAAATCCTGGATGAAACGGTTGGGAAAAAAGCGCTTGCTTCAATTTCCGCAATGGCTGAATATATACAGGAAGAAAACGTTGAGAATAAGTGAAAATATTTGTTACAGGCATCGGTGTTGTAAGCGCCATTGGTTTGAGTGCCGGAGAAAACCTACATTCCTTACAATCCGGGGTTACCGGAATAAGCAGATCACCTGATCATCATTTAATGCTTGGTGAGGTGAAAATAACCAATGAGGAACTTATCCGGATGTTTAACTTGCCTGATGAAGATTTTTCACGCACAACGCTACTGGCGCTACTTGCCGCAAAAGAGGCTTGGGGAAATAATCAACATCATAACAAAATCCGATCGGGGCTAATATCTGCAACATCTATAGGTGGGTTAGACCGGACAGAAAAATACTATTTCGAACCCGGACAGAATACATCTGCTGACACCTATAAACTGATGACACATGACAATGGAAGAACGACAGAAAGAATGGCTGTTGAATTAGGAATATCAGGATACATTGGTACTATATCAACCGCCTGTTCATCGGGAGCCAATGC
Source organism: Chitinophagaceae bacterium (assembly GCA_965246935.1). Lineage (GTDB taxonomy): Bacteria > Bacteroidota > Bacteroidia > Chitinophagales > Chitinophagaceae > JAZKFT01. The sequence continues at coordinate 201,417 of CBDFGC010000037.1, forward strand.
AATTATGCAAGGTGCCCGCCTCATTGAAGGAAATAAACTTGACCGGGTAATAGTTGGTGGTTCAGACCCACTCGCACTATTCGATATAAAAGGTTTCAGTTCACTGAATATTTATGATCAGGATATATGCAAACCATTTGATGAATCAAGAAAGGGATTAAACCTGGGTGAAGGTGCCGGGTTTTTAGTTCTTGAAAGTGATCAAAGTATTGCTATCACAGGGAACACCCCGCTTTGTATATTGTCCGGGTGGAACAACGCTTCGGATGCATTTCATCAAACAGCAAGTTCAGCCAATGGCAGAGGTGCATACCTAGCCATGATAAATGCATTAACCAAAGCGGATATAACTCCGAAAAAAATAAGCTATATTAATGCACATGGCACCGGAACCGGAAATAACGACTTATCAGAATCAATAGCTATAAAAAACGTATTCAATGATGTCATACCACCTTTCAGTTCCACCAAAGGTTTCACCGGACATACATTGGCTGCAGCCGGCGCTATTGAGGCAGTGTACTGTGTTCAGTCCATCCAATCACAGGTGATATTTCCCAGTTTAAATTTCTCAATGCCAATGCCGGAAACAGGAATGGTACCCGAAACAAGCTATCGGTCTGATGTGCCTGTTGAATACGTACTTTCAAACTCATTTGGTTTCGGAGGGAACTGCACCTGCTTAATTTTTAGTAAAGTACATTAAATGCACATTACAGCTTCATCAACCATATCACACCAGCCTACCTTCGGGAACAAAGGATTTTCATTGCAGCTTTCGGAACTGAAGCAGGTATCCGAATTGGTAATACCTGACTACAGTGCATTCATTCCTGCAATGGATAGAAGAAGGATGAGTGATGTATTAAAGATGGCCATTGCCTGTTCAATTGATTGCCTGGAGCAGGCGGGATTAAGTCAGCCCGACGGAATTATTGTAGGCACAAGCATGGGCTGTTGTGTTCATACTAAAAATTTCTTAGACAAAATTCGCACTGCAAATCAAGGCCTTTTATCTCCCACATCCTTTATCGTATCAACTCACAATACAATAGCCGGACAAATTTCCTTGTTATTAGGAAATCATGGTTATAATATGACACATACGCAAAACAGTTTGTCGTTTGAACAAGGTTTAATAGATGGAATGTTATGTATTAACGATGGATATAGCAATGTTTTGGTTGGAGGCGCAGACGAAGCAGAAGTAGCCATCTATAACATGAGAGCAAGATTAAACGATGAAAAGATTCATATTTCCTGTGGAGCATCTTTTTTTATATTGTCAAATGAAAAAGATATTCCGGTATCTATAAATCTTGTTGACGTAGGAAGTTTTGGATTAATAGATGATTCGTCCGGAATAATAATGGAATTTCTGAATTCAAATAACATATCAGTTAATGAAATTAATTTGGTGTTATACTCGAATAGCGATGAAAAGAAAACGGAGGAATTAAAAATAATATTTGGACATAAAAAAATATTCGATTATCAAAAAATAACAGGCACCTACTTTACGAACGCTGCCTTTGCTATGAATTATGGAATCGATATATTATCTCACAGAAAGCATCCGGTATTTGGTGAGGGGATAAACAAAGTTCTGGTGTGCAATAATTTAATTCCTGAAAATTTGGGATTAATATTAATTGATAATAAAGGCGATTAAGTTGAAACTAATAAATGACTTTTTTGAAGTGCTTGAAACTTCAGTTAGTGAGGTTGGTTTTATCACCACCATTGAACTAAACCCCGGTCATATCGTGTACTCCGGCCACTTTCCCGGCTATCCGATAACACCAGGTGTCGTTCAACTGCAAATCGTTCACGAATTATTAGAAAAATACTTTGGCAAAAATCTAAAATTAATTTCAATGCGCCAATGTAAGTTTCTTAAAATATTAAATCCGGACGAAACATCTCAGATAGTTGTCCACATAGATTTTAACGGGATCGATGAATTCCTACATATCAAAGCTCGGGGCGAAAATGGTATAAATATTTTTTTCAAACTAACCTCAGTCTATCAGTTTATTTAATTGAATTTATTCCGTTTGTAATCTTCATTGGCGACAGTTCAAGTGTTACTAAAGTTTTTACAAATTAATATCTTTGGGACAACACTTAAGAGGCTGTCTACAATAGGCAGCCTTTTTCTTTTCCACCTTTCTCATACCCCCCATTTTATAAATGATAAGATTTTCAACAAGCGATGAACGGAGCCGAAGACGTTGTGTCAATTAAGAAATTATGAAAAGCAGGTACTTAGGAATCTCCTGTTTCTTTACTTCCCCACACAATATAGCAAGACGAATAAATAATGATCGGGCTCCGGCTAACTTTGAAGCATTATCTCTACATATGCATAAGTATAATTATTGTCTTCTTCTTATTTTTATCTTATTAACTACCAAACACCTTTCTGCACAGAACGTCTCATTTCCTATCGTTACAAAAGATGCCCGGGTTACCATTATTTACGACAGCACTGCGCCTGAACTGGATTCGATCTCCGCAAACCTCCTGGCATCCGATATTGAACGAATCACTTCTTATAAACCAACAGTTGTTACCGATCTTTCGAAAGCAAAAGGAAACATTATTGTCATTGGCTCTATTCATTCTGCTCTTGTCCAAAAACTGGAAGGGTCGCAATCTTCCTTTTATAAACAACTAAATGGTAAATGGGAGTGCTTTGGTTTCCGGGTTGTTGAGAAGCCATTACCCGGCATTTCAAAAGCATTTGTAATTGCCGGCAGCGATGTTCGTGGAACGGCTTATGGTGTTTTTACTCTGTCCGAAAAGCTCGGTGTTTCACCCTGGTATTGGTGGGCGGATGTACCGGTAAAAAAACAAACAGAATTACTCATCAGCCAGGATACATATATCTCTTCGCCGCCTTCGGTAAAATACAGAGGCATTTTCATAAACGATGAAGACTGGGGCTTACGACCCTGGGCAGCCAACACATTTGAGCCGGATAAAAAAAACATTGGACCTAAAACATACGCAAAAGTGTTCGAGCTATTGCTTCGTTTAAAAGCAAATCTTTTGTGGCCGGCCATGCACCCCGGCACAGAACCATTTTACAGCGATCCGGAAAATGCCAGAACAGCCACAGCCTATTCTATCATCATCGGATCTTCGCATGCAGAACCCATGCTGCGCAACAATGTGGGTGAATGGGATGAAAAAACCATGGGCGCTTTTAATTATATTACCAACAAAGAAAAAGTTGAACAATACTGGGAAGAGCGGGTACAACAAAGTAAAGGCAACGAAGTGGTATATACGCTGGGAATGCGTGGTGTGCACGACAGTGGGATAGAAGGTGTAAAGGATCCAAAAGAAGCAGTACCCTTATTGGAGCGGATTATCAATGAACAAAGGGGTATGCTTAAAAACCACATCAGTAATAACATTACGAATATTCCGCAGGTATTTACAGTGTATAAAGAAGTTTTGGACATTTATGACAACGGACTGAAACTGCCGGATGACGTGACCATTGTATGGCCGGATGATAATTACGGTTACCTACAACGCTTAAATAATTCAGCAGAAAAAGGCCGTGCCGGTGGCGCCGGTGTGTATTATCATGCATCTTATTGGGGTCGTCCGCACGATTACCTTTGGTTAAGCAGCACACATCCATCGCTCATCCGGGAAGAAATGATAAAGGCATTTGATGCAGGCGCCCGTCGTTTGTGGGTTTTGAATGTGGGCGACATTAAGCCGTTGGAATATAACATGCAGTTGTTTTTTGACATGGCCTACAATAGCACGCCATTTGAGAAAAGTAGTTTCACAAAAAAACATTTAAGTCAATGGTGCGACGGCATTTTTGAAAGGAACGAAGCTCCCCTCATTACAGAAACACTTTGGGAGTATTATAATCTTGCGTTTGAGCGCCGGCCTGAATTTATGGGATGGAGCCAAACAGAACCAACCACAAAAACTACCTACACTGCTTACAATCATTTTTATTTTGGAGATGAAGCACAGCGCCGGATTGATCAGTATAGTTCTTTGCAGAAAACTGTTAATATATTACGAAGTAAAATGAAAGGGAAGGAGGCAGATGCGTTTTTCCAGATAGTATATTACCCGGTTGTTTGTGCCGCATGGATGAACAAAAAATTCCTGTACCGGGATAAAGCCTGTATATATGCAAAGCAAAACCGGATCAGTGCATTTGATTATGCCGCTTTATCAAAAGCAGCTTATGATAGTATCGTACGAGAAACCAATTATTTTAATGACGTGTTACAACATGGTAAATGGAAAGGTATCATGTCTATGAAGCCAAGAGATCTTCCTGTTTACCAACCGGCAGAGTTGCCGCTAATCAGGTTGCAAAAGGTAGATAGTTGGGATGCGATACCGGAGGGATATGATACCCTTGCTTTCAACAATAAAACGGAAAAAAAATTGCCGGTTTTTACAGCAGGCGTACGACAGCAATATTTTGTTGATGTTTTCCTAAGTGATTCAGTAACCGTTTCATGGAGAGCGAAACCATCTGCTGATTGGATAACACTTACTCAACAAGAAGGCACTTTGGCACCATTGCAAAACAAGAATTCACAGCGCATTTGGGTAAATATTGACCGGACAAAACTTCCGCAGGTAGAACTGGCAAATGGCGTAATAGTGTTTTCAGGAGGTAGTAAGAAAATTACCGTTTCTATTCAGGCTTTTCAACCCGCGTTGCCTGATTTTTCAACCTACAAAGGATTTGTTGAAAGCAATGGTTATGTTTCTATGCAGGCACAACACTTTTCAAACAAAAAAGAGGCAGGAGGGATGGATTGGTTGGTAACGGATGATCTGGGACATACAAATAACGTACTGACAGCAACCAGGACTACTTCAATTGCTGTACCTGATACTACAAACCTTGAACAGCATGCTGCTTATATTCAGTATGCGTTCTATTCTTTTTCAAATGCTTCACCATCCGTTACGGTTTATACGTTGCCAACATACCCGTTGAACAAGGGCTTTGGTATGCGCTATGGTGTTAGTATTGATGACAGGCCAATAAAAATAACTGACTTCAAAACCATTGGCCGGAGTGAAGAATGGAAACAAAATGTACTTCGCAACAGTGCCATCAGAACCATTGCGTTCCCCGTATTAAATCCCGGCAGGCATACCCTGAAAATTTTTGCAATTGATCCGGGCGTAATGCTTAACAGCATACAGATCAATTTTAATAACAAACAAAAAAACTATAGTGTGATTCCTGAAACACGTGTTTATTAAATTCTAACAAAAATTAATCTTTGTATCCATTCTATTTGATTCGTCTCAATAATATATTACCACTGACAGACTTTTAGAATCTCAATACATTTTGTTAACGGGAAACGGTTCAACATTCAATTATTTCCGAAATAAATGACATTAAAAAGAAAAAAATATTTCCTCATCTTCCCGGCAATTTGTTTGTTACTAATGGTAGGGGTATTCGTATTAAGACAACACAACAAAAATCATAGAAAACAAATGCTTCTTTTGATGATCACCCAACTTGAAGCCTATAAATTAAAGTATGGTTTGTACCCATCTTACCTAAACACCAGCAGCATTAAAGTTGAGAACGGGGTGGATTATTACTCAGATTCCACCCGGCGTTTTTATCATTTAGCTTATAGCGAAGGAATAATGGATATAAATACCATTTCTTATGATAGCAGGACGAAAAAATGGGAAAAAAGGTTCAATTACTGAAACTGGTAACTAATATGGCATTTGTAACAGAGGCTTGTTCTTGGAACAGCTATTTATTACCCTTCAGCCGTCTCCCTCATTTTCTCTTCTTCCAGCCGCATTCCATTACTGGTAAGCGTTGAACCATCGTGGCTCCAGCCTGGCGGGCCAAATACATAACCCAACTTCTGTTTTAAAGAAACAGGTTTTTTGACGTCTTTTGACATATTTGCCCATTCATGTACTACCAGCTTGATGGGATTAGGCGAATCGATGTTTTTAGTAAGGCCGTATTTTAATGGATAGTATTCAGTTGCAGCTAATTCAGGTTGAAAAGTGCCAAATAATTTATCCCAGATAATAAGGAACATTCCCAAGTTTTTATCGAGGTACTTCGGATTGCTGGCATGATGAACCCGATGGTGCGATGGTGTAACAAGCAAGTATTCCGCCCAACCCATTTTGTTAATAAGCCGGGTATGAACGAAAATGCCCCAGGTTTGCGTAAGACTGTATGCAAATACAATATCCACTGCATTGAAACCCAAAAAGGCAAGCGGTATAAAAAAGACAAACCGGTATAACGGCTGAAACACCGACGAGCGGAATCCAACCGTAAAGTTGAATTGTTGCGATGAATGATGCGTAACGTGCACGGCCCAAAAAAAGCGTACAAAATGTTCCATGCGATGCAACCAGTAAAAAATAAAATCTTCGGTTATTATTAAAACAATCCAATACAGTACTGCATGTGGAATATGTGCAACCCGATGCTGATAACAGGTTGATAATACAACCACATACACCAGCCGGAACACAAGATCGATGGAAGCATTTAATGCCGTACAATACACATTGGCAATCGTATCTTTAAGGTTGTATAACTTTCTATGCTGCCAGTTGCTAATGACTATTTCGAGTAGGATAATCAGAACGTACAAGGGTGTTGAAATCAGGAATAATATATTTTCTTTTGGTGTTCCCATTTTTACAACCTGCTTTTACTTACATCCGGATGTCTTGCTTTATGAATAATGGCCGTAATAACTATCAAGTTAATTTCCTCATCAACATAGTAATGGATGACGTACGGGAATGTTTCAAGGTGTTGAAATCGTATTTGTTTAAAACGGATGGAATTAATTTCAGGTGCTTTCCGGATTTTGGTTAGTGCGCTTTTTACAGATTTCGAAAATCGTTTCTCCAAACCATCCTGTTGCTGTTTATACCATTGTCTTGCTTCTTTTACATCCTGAAGCGTTTCATCAAAATAAACTAATGTATAGGGCATTATTTTGACTAATCATTTTTATCTAATTCCTTGTACAATTCCTGAATAGGTCGTAAACGAGCGGGGTTGTTTTTAATGGCATCCAGGCGTTCTTCGATAAAAATCTTTTCATGATCCGGCAAATCTTCTCGCAGTACGTCGTCATTAGGGTATTTACCTTTCAGCATATTCCACTCCTCTATTGGTATCTGAACTGCAATAGCATTACCTGATATATCAGAAACATAACTGATTGGCATCCTTATTAATTTTATACTGCAAATTACTGAAACGCTGACAAAATTAAACTTTGTTTGAGTACTAAAAAAGAACCTTAATACTTCATCTTCCGCAGCATCGGCGCTTTTATCCAGGCTACACCTACAACCAGTATTGTCATACAACCGCCGAAGATAACCGATGGCACCGTACCCATAGCCCGGGCTGCTACGCCGCTTTCAAACTGCCCTAACTCATTTGACGAATTAATAAACATGGAGTTAACCGATGATACCCGGCCCCGCATATCGTCCGGAACAAACAACTGAAAAATAGTGGAGCGGATAATTACGCTGATGCCATCAAACACGCCGGACAGCAACAGCACTGCCAATGAAAGCCAGAAACTGGTTGATAACCCAAATATGATCATCATTAATCCGAAGAGTGCTACGCAAATCAACATCAGTTTCCCCTGGTCTTTTTTAAACGGGTGCCGGGTCATCCAAAACAAAATGAAGACGGTTCCAATGCCTTGCGCTGCCTTTAAAATTCCCATAGCAAAAGCATCTACGTGTAAGATGTCTTTCGCAAACACAGGCAACATAGCTGTAGCGCCACCAAAAAAAACGGCCATCATATCCACACTTTGCGCACTCAATATCGTTTTTGTTTTCCACACAAAGCGAAGCCCTTCCTTTACGCTTTCCCAGGTACGCTGCTGCAAATTAGTATGTGCTACCGGCAGTTTAGGTATCAACCCTATCACTACAATGGAAATACTTAAAAAAAATACCGAAATAAAAAAGGTAAGCGGCACACCGATATAACGAATAAATAAACCGCCTAAAACGGGGCCTGCAACGGCAGCCATTTGCCACGAAGCACTGCCAAATGTAATGGCTTTAGGTAAAATTTCCCTGGACACCAATTGTGCAACAATGCTTTGAAAGGCAGGTCCGGTAAATGCCCGGAAAATGCCTGTCATGAAAATGAGGCTGTAAATAATCCACTCAATGGCAGTAGTGCCGAGTTGCTGTTTAGCCTGCGGTGTTACGATAAATCCCATAGTCACTACTGCCGCCAGGTACAAAAACATATTCCGGAACAAGAGTGTCCGTTTATCGCTGATGTCGATTACATGGCCGGCATATAGGGCCAGTGAAATGGCCGGGATTACTTCGCTCAATCCCAAAATACCGAGGCTGAGTTTGTTGTGTGTAAGCTCATAAATATACCAGGCGATAGCCGTACTAACCATTTGCAAAGCAAAAATGAAACTGAACCGTGCTATCATATAAAGCCTGAAGTTCCGGATGTGTAGGGGGGAAGATGGGATAGTTTCGGACATGCTGCAAAATTAGCAGTTGAGGCCTAAACACCTAACTTCGGGCCCGTTAAATAAGCAAAATCTGTTAACCAATTTTACATGGAGCCATCCGAATTTCAGCCGGTAGCATGGGCACACACCACTAATATCTATGAAGTAAATGTGAGGCAATACACAGCGGAAGGGACGTTCAACGCATTTGCCGCACATCTGCCCCGTCTGCGGGATATGGGTATTGAAATACTCTGGTTTATGCCCATCACACCTATTGCAACTGAAAACAGGAAAGGCACCCTGGGTAGTCCTTATGCTTGCAGCGATTATACCAGTATTAATCCTGAGTTTGGAACGCTCGATAATTTTAAAAACCTGATAAATACCGCCCATCACCTGGGATTTAAAGTACTAATAGATTGGGTTGCCAACCATACCGGTTATGGGCATACCTGGACTAAATCCAAACCTGATTACTATAATCGAAACGAGTGGGGTCAGTTTTACGATAGCAATGGCTGGGAGGACGTAATAGACCTGAATTATAAAAACCCTTCTCTTTGGTTTGCCATGATAGATGCCATGCGGTTTTGGGTAGAAACCTGTGACATTGACGGTTTCCGGTGTGATATGGCTCACCTGGTGCCACTGGAATTTTGGCGGAATGCCCGCCTGCAACTGGACAGAATCAAAAAATTGTTTTGGCTGGCAGAAACAGAAGTCGTTGAATACCATAATGTGTTTGATACGACATATGCCTGGAAATGGCTGCACACCATGGAAGCATACACGCAAGGGAAGATTGGAATAGGAGGGTTGGATGAAGTATTGAACGACTACAAAAACCGGTTTCCGGTAACTGCTTTGCGGGCACTCTTTACCAGCAATCACGATGAGAACAGCCATAGCGGAAGCGAATATGAGCGGATGAAACAGTATGCAGAAGCGTTTGCTGTTTTTTGCTGTACCTGGGATGGTGTTCCGTTAATCTATACCGGGCAGGAAGTTGCCAATAAAAAACGCCTGTCCTTTTTTGAACATGACCCGATTGACCACAGCATTGGATACCCGTTACACAATTTTTACAAAACACTCTTAACGTTGCGTAGCCATCACCCGGCTTTACATACAGCCGGTGAGGCTGTCATCACTGAACGTATTTCAGCCGGATTGCCCGACGGATTATTTGCTTTTATAAGAAAGAAAGATCAGTATGCCGTACTGGTACTGTTGAATTTAAGCCTGAATTACGTAGAATTCACGCTGCCGGATGCTATTGAAAACGGCATCTTCCGCGATGTATTCACCAATGATCCCTACAACTTTACGGACAAACCTGTTTTTAAACTTTATCCCGGGAGGCATTTGATTGCAAGCAAGCAGGCCCTATGATACAGAAATTAAGCATGGATCAGTTGGAGCGGATGCTGCCGTCCGTTTTTCGCATTGCTGAAAAGCTACCAATTATAGTAGTGTTGGATAATGTGCGGAGTATGCACAATGTTGGTAGCATCTTTCGTACGGCAGATGCTTTTCTGCTGGAAGCTATCTATTTATGCGGTTACACACCACGGCCTCCGCACCGGGACATTCAAAAAACAGCTTTGGGCGCAACGGAAACGGTTGCCTGGAAAGCATTTGAAACCGCACAGGAAGCAATGGTTGTGTTACAGAAAAATGATTACCGGCTAATGGCAGCCGAACAGGCAGCCGGCAGTATACCGCTGCAACAAACAGATTTTGGGAAAGGAGAGAAGCTGGCCATTATATTTGGCAACGAAGTAGAAGGGGTGCAGCAGGAAGTAATTGATAGGTGCCACGGGTGTATTGAGATTCCTCAACTTGGAACCAAGCACTCCCTGAACGTAAGTGTGGCAGCCGGCATTGTGCTTTGGAAACTGGTGGAACAGTACCTGTGAGTTTTACCACATAGGCAGATTAGTAGCACATAGGTTCACATAGAAATTCAAAAAAATTAAGTTTGAAGTAATGATAAGTAAAGTGGTCAAAATAACTTGTACAATTGAAGCAGGATTTTATTCGGCGTTGGTTGCCCCTAACCCCTTTAGGGCAATGTCATTAAGATAAGCCCCATCGGGGCTTTCTGTTTGTAGCAAACAAAGAGGCAAAGGGAATCATTGCCACGTAGTGGCTACCCCTCTTCTCTGATCAGGTAGCCACTACGTGGCATGCACCAACATCAAGGATGTCTATCTTCTACAAACAGGTTGCACCTACGGCGCATAACTGCTACATCAATCCTTATCTTAATCACATTGCCCTAAAGTGGAACTCGTTTTTACCTGAAAAATTAGTGATAACTACGAGTATTTTGAAGTTCCTATGAAGTTTGAAAGTGTCCAAAAGCCCCCTTTAGAGCCTGTCCCGTACCGATAGGTCGGGAGGGTTTGGAGGCGACCAGGCCAGATTGATGAAATGTTCAAGTTATTTTGATAACTTTTCTAAGTATAAATTTGGATTATATTTTTTAACTAAACATAAATAAATATAAAGAGCAGGCAATCTATTTCCGTCAGCAGCCTTTGATAAATTATTTCTTTTATCTTATTGTCTCTGTTCTCTACCTTTTCTTTACTTTATTTCCGCTATGTGAACCTATGTGCTCCTTATGTTCCTATGTGGTAAAAAAAATCTCAAACTTATGCGTAAACAAATAGCTGCCGCTAATTGGAAAATGAACTTGGATTTAGCCGGGGCGAATACATTATTGGATGCCCTCCTGAAACAGGAACACCAACTTACCGAAAACCAGGCAGTGGTAGTAGCTGTACCATTTCCCTACCTGATGCTGGCAAAGGAGAAACTCCAAAATAAAGCCGAATATTTTGTGTCCGCTCAAAACTGTTACGCTAAAAAAGCCGGGGCTTTCACCGGAGAAGTTTCGGCTGAAATGATTCAATCGCTTGGCGTGGAATATGTAATCATTGGCCACAGCGAACGCCGGGAATATTTTGCAGAAGACAACCAGTTACTGGCAGCCAAGCTGGATCTATTATTAGCTACCAGGTTGAATCCCATCTTTTGTTGCGGTGAGGCACTTAGCATCAGAGAAGCAGGCATCCAGAACGAATTTGTTACGAACCAATTAAAAGAGAGCATCTGTCATTTAACGGCTGAACAAGTACAGCAGGTAGTGATTGCATACGAGCCTATCTGGGCAATCGGCACTGGCAAAACCGCAACGACCGACCAGGCGCAGGAAATGCACCGGCACATCCGGGATGTACTGGGTGAGCAGTATGGTCAAAGTGTAGCAAAAACCATTTCTATTTTATACGGCGGCAGTGTAAAAGCAGGCAATGCTGCCGAAATTTTTGCAGCACCTGACGTAGATGGCGGCCTGGTTGGCGGGGCATCGCTGGTGGCGGAAGATTTCGGGACTATTATTGAGGGATTAAAATAGGAGGATTCATTGCCGGTACTTTCATCATGGTGGTAAATGAAATGTCTTTTTTCTCAACGTCGTCCAGTTTATCCATGTTTAAAACGGTTGTTCCCCTTTTTTCATCCCGGTAATACATCGGTAAAAATTTTGCGCCAAAAATAATTTCCTCACCAATATAAGTGCCACGGGCTACCACCGTATTGCTGAACATATCGTCGAACGCCCGGACGAACACCAAAATTTCTGCCCTCGCAGCTATCAGGTCTTCTTTTGATAAATCATAAAACGGGCTGTCTTCATTAATAGGATGCACCACCGTCCAGTTGAGACTCACCGCATTTACCCGGTCCAGTTCTAATTTCAGATTGAAGAACTTATTCACCTGCCGTCCGTTCTCATCTATCATCATTGCCAGTGTTACCCTCACTTCTGCATCGGTCAGGTTATTGTTTTTATAAGGCACCAGCCGGAACATGAATGCAATGCCGTCCTGAAAAGGGGCAATCACGGCATTATGACTAAATTTTAAAAAAGCCCGTGGCCGGGAAAAGCGGCCATATATCAAACCGGTAGCCAATGCAAAACTTAATAGTCCGGTTAAAGCTTCTGCCGATGCCACAAAACTCATCGTCCAGCCGGTAGGGGCCAGCCGGCCATACCCAACCGTGGTAAAAGTTTGCGTACTAAAGAAAAATGCCTCTCCAAATTTTTCAAAAGGCGTACTCACCGTCATACCCGCCAGATGCTGCACACCAACCAGGAGATAGATGACGGCAAATAACAGGTTCAGTAAAATGTAGGCGGCAAAAATTACCAGCAGGAATTTCATCCGGCTCAACTGTAGCATGGTATGATACCAGCTATTCCGCTCCAGGAAAGGAATACCCGTTTTTCGGATATTTGGCAGCCCGTTTTTTTCCAGGTATCGTCCACCATACATATTGCTGATGGTTCCAAAACCCGTTGATTGATCGGCTGTTGCTTTTGTGTTAATCCGCTTATTTAGCGCCATAGAATGATGTTGTTAACCTTGCAAACTTAAACAGTCGTTTCTACGGCCGGGTGTAATTCTCTATTAAATATCGTTTGCCTTAAAACAGGTTATTTTTACCGCCATGCCAAATCAGCCGTATGTTGTATGGGTTTGCCAATGGTATCCGCATGAAGGTGATCCGTATGCCGGTGATTTTATTCAGCGCCATGCCAAAGCTGCTTCCTTGTTTTTACCGGTCACTACTTTTGCCTGCTTTGCACATGATTGTAATAAAATAGAATCGCATACTACAGGCAACCTTACCGAGCATATTATTTATTTCAAACCAATCTGTACCGGCATCCGGCTGATTGATAAAGCAATCCGCTGGAGCAAATGGTTTAAGCTATTAAAACAGTACCTGCGCCAACATATTGAAAAAAATGGGAAGCCGGATTTACTACATTGCCATATTATTTTAAATGCCGGGTGGTTAGGGCTATGGGCTAAAAGAAGATTTGACATTCCCTATCTTGTTACCGAACACTGGTCCGGCTATATGCCGGGGGCTATTAATGGATTCGCTGCCTATAACCAATGGTCAAAACGCCTTTTTTCTATAATACTGAATAATGCAACAGCTACTACCGGTGTGTCGAAAGCATTAATTCAGGCTTTACAAAAGCTTCATCCTCAGAACAATTACATTCATTTACCTAATGTTGTAGATGAAACGATTTTCACGTTATCTACCCGCCCAAATTCAACTTCTGTTTTCAGAATCATTCATGTATCTACGTTTTCGGCCCATAAAAATATGGAAGATACTTTTGCTGCGTTTGATGCTGTTGCCGCTCAAAACCCAACTGTTGAATTACACATCGTTGGCCCACAGGGAAAAATTGTCGAGAAATGGCCACAAAAAAAATTCAGCCCTGCGTACCATTTTCATGCAGAAATGCCGCAGGCCAGTCTAGCTGCACTGATGCAAAGCTGTGATGTATGTGTGCTCTATTCGCACTACGAGACTTTTGGGTGCGTTGTGATTGAAGCAAATGCGGTTGGTCTGCCGGTTCTTGTGTCCAATATTCCGGTGTTGCAGGAAATTGTACAAGCGCAGAAAAATGGCTTGTTGGTTCCTCCATCCAATCCGGCTGCATTGCACCAGGCCATTACAACCATTATGGAAAAAAAGCACCATTTTAATGCGTCTGAAATAGCAACAACAACCTTGGAAAATTTTTCCTGTCAAAAAATAGGCAGGCAAATTTTTGACCTTTATCACTTAATAATTGCAGGCAAAATCTAAATGGTAACCAGGTTTTCCACATACTGTTTTAAAAACGTGAATTCGTTGTATTTGAACCTATTATAACACTGTTTTCCCCTGATAAAAAGTTACTTTTGTAAGAACGTAAATTTTATAAATGGAAGAAACACAACTACCGCAGGAAACCAACGATTCCAACCGCATTATCCAGATTAATATTGAAGAGCAGATGAAGACTGCTTATATTGATTACTCGATGAGTGTAATCGTAGGCCGTGCCCTGCCCGATGTAAGGGATGGTCTGAAACCTGTGCACCGCCGGGTGCTTTTTGCCATGAATGAGCTTGGCATGTCGTCCTCAAAACCCTATAAAAAATCGGCCCGTATTGTAGGGGAGGTGATGGGTAAATATCACCCGCACGGTGATGCCTCCATTTATGATACCATGGTGCGGATGGCACAGGAGTGGAGCATGCGCTACATGCTGATTGATGGCCAGGGAAATTTCGGTAACCAGGATGGTGATCCGCCGGCGGCTATGCGTTATACCGAGGCAAGACTTCGCCGGGTGGCAGAAGCCATGCTGGAAGATATAGATAAAGAAACGGTTGATTTCCAACTGAACTTCGATGACAGCCTGAAGGAGCCAAGTGTGTTGCCAACCCGCATACCGCAACTTTTGGTAAATGGCTCGTCCGGCATTGCGGTAGGAATGGCAACGAATATGTTGCCACACAACCTGGGAGAAGTAATCGATGGTTGCATTGCCTTTATTGATAACAGGGAGATCACTATTGAAGAACTGATCAAATTTGTAAAGGGGCCCGATTTCCCGACATCAGGTGTTATTTACGGTTATGAAGGCGTAAAAGCGGGGTTGCTTACCGGCCGGGGCAGATGCGTAGTAAGAGGTAAAGCCGTTGTAGAAACCGATTCTAAAGGCCGTGATAAAATTGTAATCACTGAAGTTCCTTATCAGACAAATAGAGACATGATTGTTGATAAGATTGGCCAGTTAGTGAATGATAAAATCATCGAAGGCGTTAGCAATGTTAATAATGAAAGCAACCTCAAAGAAAATACCCGCCTTGTAATAGACCTTAAGAAGGATGCTATTCCACAGCTGATAATCAACCAGTTATTTAAATATACTGAGCTGCAAACATCTTACGGTATTAATAATGTCGCATTAGTACGGGGCCGTCCACGGACACTTAATTTAAAAGACCTGATCACAGAGTTTGTTATTTTCCGTCATGAAGTAGTTGTTCGCCGTACGCAGTTTGAATTGCGCAAAGCGCAGGAACGGGCTCATATATTAGAGGGGTACCTGATTGCTTTAGACCATCTGGATGAGGTCATCAGCCTGATCCGCAACTCTGCCACACCTGATGTTGCGAAAGATGGCTTGATTCAAAGCTTTAGCATGAGTGAAATACAGGCCAAAGCCGTATTGGAATTGCGCCTGCAACGCCTTACCGGCATGGAAAGGGATAAGATTAAGGAAGAACATGCGGAGATCATGAAGACGATTGACTATCTCAACTCTATTTTGAATGATGAAGGCCTTCGATACCAGATTATTAAGGATGAACTGTTAGAAGTAAAAACAAAATTTGCCGACCCTCGCCGTACTGAGATTCAGTATCTGGCAGACGAAATGCGGATTGAAGACCTGATTGAAAAAGAAGATGTGGTTATCACGGTTTCTAATTTAGGTTACATCAAACGTACCTCTGCCAATGATTACCGCCAGCAACGCCGGGGTGGCCGTGGCGCCATCGGCAGTAAAACAAGGGAAGAAGATTTCGTTGAACACCTTTTTGTTGCCAGTACGCACCATACACTTATGTTCTTTACGGATAAAGGCCGTTGCTACTGGTTAAAAGTGTATGAGATACCAGAAGGCGAAAAGTCAGGCAAGGGACGTGCCATCCAAAATATGATGCAAATGCCGCAGGATGACAAAGTAAGAGCCATTATTGACATCCCTAATTTTGACGATAAGGAATTTATTGATTCACATAATATCCTGCTTTGTACCAGGCAAGGTGTAATTAAGAAAACACTGCTGGAAGAATTTAGCCGCCCACGGGCTACGGGTGTAAATGCCATTACCATTCTGGAAGGGGATGAATTATTGGAAGCACGGCTTACTAACGGTAGTTGTGAAGTAATGATGGCTGTAAAATCGGGCAGAGCTATTCGCTTTCCGGAGGATAAAGTTAGGCCAACCGGCAGGGGAGCTATTGGGGTAGGCGGCATAGAAGTGGATGATAAAACAGACGAAGTGGTAGGCATGATTTGTGTAAATACTACCGAGCAGCCATCTAAAAATGTGTTAGTAGTGAGTGAGAAAGGCTATGGGAAAAAGACGCCTGTTGATGAATACCGGATTACCAACAGGGGAGGGAAAGGCGTAAAAACGATTAATGTTACTGAAAAAACAGGAGCCCTGGTTGGCATGTTGATGGTAGATGAAACAGATGATTTGATTATTACCTGCAAGTCTGGTATTACCATTCGTACCGGCATTGCTGATATTAGAGAAGCCGGCCGGGCTACGCAGGGTGTAAAACTGATTAACCTGAATGACGGTGATGAGATTGCTGCCATTACCAAGATTGTGAAGTTTGAAGAAGCTTTGCCAAAAGCGGAAGAGGATACATTAACAAACAATATTGACACAGATGTAGAATTACCAATAGATGAAACTAAACCACAGGCGAATGAAAATAAAAAACCAGATGAATCTTCTAACTAATTAACAATCAATAAAATGCCAATGAAAAAACTTTTGATTATTACCGGATGTACAATCGGTGCAAGTTGGTTTGCGCATGGACAGGATTTGAAAGCTGTAGAAAAATTTATGATTTTACAGAATTATAAAGAGGCTAAAACGCAGATTGATAAGGTGATGGCCGATCCGAAATTCAATACGAAACCGGAAACCTGGATCATGAAATCGGTTATTTACAGCGGTTATGCCAACGATAAAACCATTTCAAAAACTGATTCCGCAACCTATCGTACTGAATCCTTCAACGCACTGCAAAAGTATGCAGAGCTCGACCCGACAAAAGCGCTGGCTTCTGATCCTAAATATTCTGATGTAAGCCGGCAGTTATACGTTGCCTACTTCAACAACGGCATTAATAAGTTCAACGAAAAGGACTGGCAGGGGGCATTTGATAACCTTAAAAATGCAACAGCTATGTCAGAATACCTGATAAAAAATAAAGTGCTTCCCGGGCCCATAGATACAAATGCAGTTCTGTATACGGGAGCAAGTGCTCAGAACATGAAAAAGGATGTTGATGCAATTCCTTATTTCAGCCGCCTGGCAGATGCGAAAGTTGCAGGTAAGGACAATGAATTTCTTTACCAGTTTCTGACGAGCTATTACCTGCAAAAAAGGGATGAGCCGAATTTTAAAAAATATGAACAACTTGGAAAGCAATTATATCCTTCAAGTCAATATTTTAGTGCCATCGGCAGCGATTTCGCACGCAGCAGTAACGACTTCAATGATGTGATTAAGTTTCACGAAAACAAAATTGCGGCCAACCCAAATAATTATGACTTGAATTATGACTTAGGAGCAGAAATTTACGATCACTTATATCCCAGAGATTCTGCCAAGATACCGAAAGGAGACGTTAGTGGCTGGGAGCAGCGAATGATTAGCGCATTCGAAACGGCTTCACAGATCAACAGTGCTAAAGGAATGCCTGCAGCGGTTATTGGAAACAATTTTATAAAAAAAGCGGACCGTATAAATGATAGCATTACCGTTGTTTCAGATCAAATAAAAAATGCAAACAGAGGCGCTAAGCCTGATAAAACCGGAAAATTACCGCCTGCGCCGAAAGAACTAACTATCAAACGTTCTGAAATGTATCAACGCTATTATAGTGCTTTGGACCAGGTAGTTATTTATTTCGAGAAAGCCGCAGATGCCTTTAGCAAGGAACCAACGCTTGAACCTCTGGAAAAACAGTTTTATAAGAATGCTGCCAGTAATCTGATTGATATTTATACAATGAAAGCAACCAATGCTAAAGGAAAACCAGCTGATGTGGCAAAATTTACGGCTGCTCAAAAGAAGTGGGAGAGCACATACGATAAGATTAAATAAGTAGAAAAACATAATTTAAAGCCGGTTTTATTAAACCGGTTTTAAAAGAATACAATACTTAACATAATATAAATTATAAGAAAATTTTTAGATTTGCATGAGATACTGTTTGGTTGATCAAGCTCAAATTGCTTATAATAAAACTTATGTTAAGCAGATTCAAGGTTCGATTTTGCTGTTAAAATGGCTGTTATTTCTGCGCTGATACAGCCGTCCCTATCGTAATCTTAGTGGAAGATTAGAAAGAGTAAATAAACCGGCAGGTGGTATGTCTATGAAGGAATATTAGCATTGGAACTTTAGCTGGTCTTCTTGGTGCTAACTTTTCAATATTAATCAGCCGGGTTAGCAAAACCGAAAGCCAGGAAGCTATAGGTATCTTAAATGGGTAAGGAAAACGAACTCCCGGCTGAACATGCATTAGGTATGTTCATATTGCAATTTGAATACGGGTTCACTTAAATCATCATGTCGTAGCGCCCCATTGTCATGACTTGTCATAGGGATAGCACACAAAAAAGGGGCAGCCTTTTTAAGACGCCCATTTTCTGCCATTAAACAAGATCATTTATTACCCTTTCCTTATTATAGTATCCTTTTTCCAATCCCGCCAGCCCATGAATAAACCGACAAGCAATAGTAGCACAAGCACATAATTCATGATACCGGTGATTCGGTAACTGGATTTGTAAACTTCGGGCTCAAACTTTAATTCCAGTTTTTTTGTATTGGCCGGAATACTCACCGCTCTTAATACATAGTTCGCCTTTACAATTGGTGTTTCTTTTCCATCTACAAAAGCCTTCCACCCCGCCGGGTAATATACCTCACTTAATACCGCTATCTGGTTGGTAGCTGTTTTTACATTGTACACAATCAGGTCGTTATCATATGTCACCAATTGAATGGATGCTGCTGAATCAAATTGCGGGGCAACTGTTATCTGGCGTTGGAATGTTTTGTCGATTACAGCCGTATCCTGCACATGCAGGCTATCCAGCGCTTTCATTTCGGCAGAAGGCCCGTCTACATATCGTATCGCTTTTACAAACCAAGCTGCCCCTAATGCACCGGGATTTTGCTGTACCTGGCCATCCCGACCAATCAGGTATTTTGTATCCAGCATGTTAAAAGCCTGCATGTTGCCTTTGCCTAACTGGTTCTCAATCAAATCCTGGTAAAGGCTCAGCTTAGCAGGATGGTATCCACCTACCGAACGTAAATAATAGGAAGTCAGTGCATCCTGATAAGGGTCAGATGCTCCGTTATATACCCGGTAATGCAGGCCCTTATCCTGTTGAATCTCGTTATATAATTTAATTAAACCGGGATTACGTACAGCCAGGGAACCTTCCACATCCCCTTCCTCTTTTTCCACAAAGCTATTTTCGTTTAAAAACCGTTTACCCACCTGTATTAAATCAAACGAGCTTAATGCCAGCAGCCCAAATACAGCCCACCGGGCCGCCAGTTTACGTTTGGCTACTGCAGCAAGCAGACCAAATGCCAATGCCACAAAAAGGAGGCTCCGCCAAAAATCAGCCATTAGCAACCCCTTTCGATCCGCTACTCCTGCATTCACAATATCCCGTCCTAAGCCCGGGTCACCGGGAACAGCTTGCGCTAATTGCGCCTGTAGCTGGCCTTCATTTCCAATTTTGTAACTAAATGTTTGCGCCAGTAGTAAAATAATTACCATAACGGCGACCGTAACACCACCGGTAATCAGCAATTGCTTCCAACGTAACATGTCTTCATTTGCCGTTGGTGCTACTACTGTTTGCGGATTGGTAACAGGTGTTGCAGTAACAGTTTTTACCAGTTTATTTTGGTAGCCAAAAAGAAATTGTTGTAAGGCAAGAATGGCTAAAACCGGAAAAGTAAGCTGGGGTATTACCAGCGATTGGGTAGGCGCCCGGAATTTATTATACAAGGGCAGATGCTCAAATAAAAAGGTATTTAGCCCCGGCAGATTTTTACCCCATGCCAGTATAATAGCAAACAGGCTCACAGAGAGTAACCACCACTTATGCCGGCTTTTTAATATTACCAGCGAAAGCACAAACAAAAAGCAAATCACAGCTCCTACGTACACTGGTCCGCTGGTGAACGGCTGGTTGCCCCAGTATTGCGGAAAGCCTTGCATAATTTCCTGGGCTGCTTCTTGTGGTAATCCTTTTTCATTTATGGTCTCAAACAACTTGGATGTTTCATCAAAAGACCTCGTTTCACCCCCATAAATATTAGGCACCAGTAACGAGAAAGTTTCCGGAATGCCATAACTGTATTGAAAAGCATAGCCCGTATCTAACCCGACCTTGCTGCTATGACTTTTGTTGGCAGCCGACGCCAGGGCCGTTCCCCCCCGGATGGTATATTTGGCATATTCCGATGTAGGCCGCAATGAGACTAAGTTTGCCAACGCCCCTGCTCCTACTGCCGCCGCCGTAATTACACCGGCTGTCAACAAATGCCTGATCTGCTTAGTCCGTATCCAGTAAATCACATATGCTACCGTCATAAATAACGCAATCAGCATAAAATAATATACCATTTGTAAATGACTATGCGATATAAGCCCGGCTGTAAACCAGGCGGTGAGTGCGCCTCCAAGCCAGTATTTTTTTTGATAAACAAGAATGACAGCCCCTAATAATGCCGGCATTTGTGCAATCGTTATCAACTTGGTGTGGTGCCCGGCTGTAATTAAAATAGGATCGTAACTGCAAAAGGCAAAAGCAAAGGCGCCCAGGATGCCGATATAGGGATTTACCCGGAGTACCTGGCTTAGAAAATAAAAAGTAAGGCAGGCCAGGAAAAAATATAGGATGGGCACCGGCAGCATAAAACCTGTGATATATGGAACAAGCCCCGCAACTGTTGCATTGCTATTAAATGCAATGGAAAATGTGGGCATCCCGCCAAACATATTGTTAGTCCATTGTGGATATACCCCATGCCGTTCCTTATAATTTTCAGCATCCTTACTCATCCCCTTCCATTGTATCATGTCGCTCTGGCTTACTACTTTACCACTAAGTGCAGGCTTGCAATAAATAACAGATACAAGCAAAAAAGCCACAATGGCAATCGCATGTGGCAGCAGTTTCTTAAAATCAAACTTCATGTTAGGGGACATTATTTTTTTAGACCAGCATTTGTACAATGATTGATCGACATTGGCGACGCTCCATTGGTTTGTATATTTTCATGGCAGCAGCCCGCCACTGTTCCGCCATTACTGCGGAAAGATACCGGTAGCTGCAAAAGTGCAGGCATACCGAAGCAAAAAAAATTAAATTTTATCTCACTACCATACCCCCACCCCCTTTACAACTTGTTGGAGAGGGGGCGCCTCTGTGGTACTTTCAATATTATTACCGGACAGCGGCTCCAGGCTATTCAGGTTTTGCTTATTACTTTCGGAGGTGTAGCTATTGCTGCTTAAACTTTGCTGATGATTTTTAAATTTGATTCTTGTGAACCCGTTGCATTTTATAATAAATATTGGATAGAGGCACCCGTCTATCACCAAAAAGTGGCGAGAGCCCGTCCCGTACTGATAAGTCGGGAGGCCGGGGGGTGAGGTAGTAAGGTTACAAATAACGCAACGGATTTCGCTTGGCAAAAAAAATATACCGTCTGATATTCATCCAAAAAGCGGTTATGAAATAAAAAATAACGGGGCTGCCAAAAGTAAAAAACGAGACATAAATAAAATAAAGCCTGATTTTGCCAGTCGCAATATTGAAGCGTTCACCCAGGTAAGAGCAAACGCCAAATGCATTCATTTCTATAAAACGCCTCAGCCGGTACATCGCAGGATTAATTTATACTGCAATTTATAAAAATCTTTTACTAATACCGAAAGCAGTTTTTCTGCCTGCCTCCTATTTTATAAATTTGCGCCTCTTAGGCCCCTTTTTTTAACTACTCATTTATAATTTTAAGCTATGGCATTTGATATTGAGATGATCAAAAAAGTGTACGATAATTTTAGCGGCCGGGTTGATGCTGCCCGTAAAGTGGTTGGCAAACCATTGACGCTTACCGAAAAAATCCTGTATGCCCACCTGTGGAAGGGGAATGCTACGGATGCATACGAAAGGTCGAAGAGTTATGTTGACTTTGCACCGGACAGGGTAACCATGCAGGATGCTACTGCCCAGATGGCCTTATTGCAATTTATGCAAGCTGGCAGGGACAAGGTAGCGGTGCCAAGTACGGTACATTGCGACCACCTGATTATGGCCAAAAATGACAGCCGGTCAGATTTAAGTTTTGCAAAAACGGAAAGCAGTGAAGTTTTTAATTTTCTTTCTTCGGTATCTAATAAATATGGTATTGGTTTTTGGGGGCCTGGTGCAGGTATTATTCATCAGGTAATGCTGGAAAACTACGCCTTCCCTGGTGGGATGATGATAGGTACAGACAGCCATACCGTGAATGGTGGTGGTTTGGGAATGATAGCCATTGGCGTAGGTGGTGCAGATGCCTGTGATGTAATGAGTGGCTTGCCGTGGGAGCTGAAATTCCCAAAATTAATCGGTGTAAAACTGACCGGGAAAATTAGTGGCTGGACAGCCCCGAAAGATATTATTTTAAAAGTAGCCGGCGTATTAACTGTAAAAGGCGGAACCGGCGCAGTAGTTGAATATTTTGGCGATGGCGCTACAAGCCTGAGCTGTACCGGTAAAGCTACCATTTGTAATATGGGTGCCGAAGTTGGTGCTACCACTTCCATTTTTAGCTACGACGACAGCATGAGCCGTTACCTGAAGGCCACCGGCCGCGAAGAAGTAGCAAACGGCGCCGATGCCATCCGTGATTATTTAGCTGCCGACCTTGAAGTATACGAAAATCCCGAGGCTTATTTTGACCAGGTAATTGAAATAAACCTTGATGAATTGGAGCCGCATTTGAATGGTCCGTTTACGCCTGATCTGGCTACCCCCATCTCTAAAATGAAAGAAGCAGCGGCTGCTAACGGCTGGCCTGCTAAAATTGAAGTGGGCCTGATTGGTAGTTGCACCAATTCGTCTTATGAAGATATTAGCCGGGCGGTAAGTCTTGCCCGCCAGGTATCGGAAAAAGGCCTCAAGATGACTTCGGAGTTTACCATCAGCCCGGGTAGTGAGCAAGTGCGTTATACCGTAGCGAGAGACGGTTTTTTGGACGTGTTTGATAAAATAGGCGCTAAAGTTTTTGCGAATGCCTGTGGCCCCTGCATTGGTATGTGGGACAGAATGGGGGCTGAAAAGCAGGAAAAGAATACTATTGTCCATAGCTTCAACCGAAACTTTGCTAAACGTGCCGATGGTAACCCAAACACTTTTGCATTTGTAGGCAGTCCGGAATTGGTGACGGCTTTAGCCATTGCCGGTAATCTTAATTTTAACCCGCTAACCGATACCCTGACAAACGATCACGGTGAACAAGTAATGCTGGATCCGCCAACCGGTTTTGAACTGCCGCCAAATGGCTTTGCTGTTGAAGATGCCGGCTACCAGGCACCTGCGGAAGATGGCAGTAAAGTAGAAGTGCTTGTATCGCCGGATTCTAACCGGCTACAAATATTAGATCCGTTTCCGGTGTGGGAAGGCACGGATTTAAAAGGCTTGAAGCTGCTGATAAAAGCAAAGGGAAAATGCACGACGGATCATATATCTATGGCTGGCCCCTGGTTAAAATACCGGGGTCACCTGGACAACATCAGTAACAACCTGCTCATTGGAGCCGTTAATTTCTTTAATAACAAAACGGATTCCGTAAAAAACCAGCTTACCGGCGAATACGGTCATGTACCGGCAACGCAACGGGCCTATAAAGCAGCTAATGTTGGCAGCATTGTCGTGGGCGATGAAAATTACGGCGAAGGTTCGTCACGGGAACATGCAGCCATGGAGCCACGCCACCTGGGTGTACGGGCCGTGCTGGTAAAATCCTTTGCCCGTATCCACGAAACCAATCTGAAAAAACAAGGTATGCTGGGCCTTACGTTTGCTGATAAAACTGATTACGACAAAATTCTGGAAGATGATACCATTGATATTGTAGGGCTTACAGATTTTTCCCCAAATAAACCTTTAGCTATTTTCCTGCATCATGCAGATGGGAAAACGGATGTTATTTCGGTGAATCATACCTACAACGAGCAGCAGATTGAATGGTTTAAAGCCGGTGCCGCATTAAATATTATTCGTAAGCAGTTTGCCGGCCGCCAGAATTCATGGGTGTAACGCAGTAACTCTTTGCAGCTGTCAGTGTCACTGGCTGTGATACTAATGAATAATACAGTGTAAATTTAAAATTTCTATCATTCGATACAGAAGCGGAATCTTTTTGAAGGTTCCGCTTTTTTGCAGGCCTGTAAACAGAACAAATATGCAAGCTTACAAACCAAATGACTGGCGGAGCTTTTTTTGGTTTCACTTATCCAAATCAGACATACTGAATAGTTTATGGCCCTGGCTTACGGGTATGTTTATTTACACTGCTGCCGTTGCTTTTTTTGAAATGCATTTCTGGAATCTCAGCAAAAACGAGCATGTAAAAAATATCACCCAAATGCACACCCTGCTGGGTTTTGCACTTAGTATGCTGCTGGTTTTCCGCACCAACACGGCATACGACCGCTGGTGGGAAGGCCGTAAACTGTGGGGTTCGCTGGTAAACAATAGCCGGAACCTAGCCATTAAACTATCGGCTATGCTTACAGAACCGGAGCACCGCTCCTACTTCCGGCAGGCTATTCCTAATTTTGCTTTTGCACTGGTCAACCATCTGCGATTGGAGAGTACCCGCCTGGCGTTGGATGAAGCAGAGCATCCCGAATTTGCCGGTATTTTGTATCAAAACCATGTGCCCAACCAGGTTTCGGGGCTGCTTTTTCAAAAGGCAAATCAATTATGTAGAGATGGTATCATTAGTCCGGAGCAGTTAATTATTATGAATCCGGAGCTGCAATCTTTTACCGACATCTGCGGTGCCTGCGAACGTATTAAAAACACGCCGATTCCTTATAGCTACAGTTCTTTCATCCGGCGGTTTATTTTTATTTATGTGATTACCCTGCCATGGGGCTTTATCCCAAGTCAGGGCTACCTGGCTATTCCCATCGTTACCTTTATTTCATTTGTACTCGGCAGTCTCGAATTAGTAGCCGAAGAAATTGAAGAACCATTTGGCTTAGACCCAAACGATTTGCCTATCAAAAAAATGAGTGAAAATATTGATAAGCACGTAGGTGAGATTTTTGGAATCTAACTACTGAGCCGTGAAACTTTTTTTTACAATTAATCTGTAAAAACAGCTTTTGGCGGGTGTTGAAAATACAATAATAATTTTTGTCTACCCGGGTCTGCCCTCTTTCCATTCATAGCTAATTTACCGCCGCAACCCTTAATCCTACATGGCGTATAAAACAATCTGCCTCATTTGTTTTTTGCATTTTATAATCAGCAGCTATAGCCAGGTTTTACAATCCGAAAGCCCGATCCGTACTTTAACCGTAAATGACGGCCTGCCGCAGGGCCAGGTACGGGGTATGGTGCAGGATAAGCAAGGATTTATCTGGATAGCTTCCGAAGGGCTAAGCCGTTACGATGGCCGAAGTTTTATTAATTACTTCCATATTTTAGGTGATAGTGCTTCACTGGCCGATAACGACATTCGGAGGCTGCAGATAGATGACCGGGATAACCTTTGGATTATGTATGGCTCCGGGCAAACAGATGTAAAAAATGTGCTCACCGGGCAGGTGCGCCATATTACTGCCGAACCTGCTTTTCGCTGGCTCATGAAAGGTGCTCCACAAAACCGCTATATCATCCGGCAGGCAGGCGGGCAGTATTTTGCGGCTACCTGGAAGGAAATAATTGCTTTTGAACCCACTACCGGAAAACACCATATGATATCGTTACCGGCAGGCGAAAAGCTGCTGGCATTAGGTGGCAACATAAAAGAAAAGGCACTACTGGCAACGCCAAAAGCCTTGTATGAAATAAAGGATAACCAGTTACACCGGTTGATAAACTTTCCTGTTTTATCGAATACACAATACCAGCATTGGGATTCTGTTATCAGTGGGAGTGGCAGTAGTAATGTTATAGGAGATGGAGTTGGACAGACTACAGCTTACCCAAACAGGAACCTTGCTATAACCGCAGTTGATGGCATATTTGTGTACGACGGACTAAAACGCAGTTGCAGCTATTTGCCCGACAACAACTCATCAGGAAGGAAACTAACTTATTCACTTCCGCTTGCAGCCGATAGCAATATTTATTTAAGTTTTTTTGCAGGCATATACAGGCTTTCCGGTACGCAACCTCCACAATTGGTTTTTAGCAATGGCGGGCATGGGGAGTATTATGGTGCACTATTAGCCGACCGATCAGGAACGCTTTTGGCAGACGCCGGTGTACTGGGTATCCGTCTGTTTGATTTACAACCGGAAAACTTTCGATCATTCAAACCAAAAAATAGCTTTTCGGCCGACGTATTGCAACCGTGGTTACCAGCTGACGCTTATGGAAATTATTACGGCTCCTATGGGTTGAGGTCGGCAAAAGATACGGGTAAAAATGTCTGGGTACTAAATGTTACGCATAAATTTCTCAGGAACAACAAATCAAACCGGTGGCCGGCTATTTTTTCGCTGCATGATCCACTCCGGTCCAGGTTTGCGTTCAATGATTCTATTTTAGAACCTCTTTATTTCACTTTTGATAAGCTAAACCAATGTTGGCTTGTGTTTTTTGACGTAAAAACAGAAAACCGGATACTGGCAAAACTCAATTTAAATACAGGTAAAGTAACTCCCTTCCTTCAATTACCAAAAGGCTGGAAAGAAAATGGGTACCTTACTGCTATCAACAATAAAGTTTGTTACCTCACGGATGAAGAAATCAGGCTGTATGATACGATGAGCAAAAGCTGCACTGTTTTTACCGGTAATAATTTAGGGGTTGCAGGATCACTGTTAATGGCAATACCCGCCCCGCAGGAAAAAGACATCTTGTGGATTGCCACTAAAAGTTCCGGTATTGTAAAGCTAAATATCGTTACAGGGGTTATCACACATTATACGATGGCAAATGGTCTTCCTAACAATACCGTTTATTTTATGGCGCCGGATAAGCGGGACCAGTTTTGGTGCAGCAGCAATAAGGGCTTATACCGGTTCAATCCAGCTAATGGCGGCGTTACGGCTTTTACAGTAAAAGACGGCATTCAGGGCAATGAATTCAACCGCTACCATTTTCTGGAAACGCCGGACGGTCATTTTACATTTGGCGGCACAGAAGGCTACACCGTTTTTCATCCCGATTCGGTGCAGTTAGACCACTTTCAGCCGCCGGTTGCCATTACCGAAATCTTGGTAAACAATGAGCCGCTTCAGCAAGCTGCACCCGGATGGAAGGATAGTGCTACCACCACATTGCAACGGCTGACGTTGGCTTACCATCAAAATTTTCTTACGTTTGGTTTTGCAGGCCTGCAGTATAATGCACCAGAAAAACTGCAATACCGCTACCAGCTACAGGGTGTTGATAAGGACTGGGTAGCTGCCGGTACAAATGCTACGGCCAAATATGCCTCTATACCGCCGGGGCATTACACCTTACAGGTAAATGCCTCCAATACTGCCGGCGTTTGGAGCAGTCATGTAAAAACGCTGGAAATTACGATACTGCCGCCTTGGTGGAAAACGTGGTGGGCTTATGCAATTTATATTTTTGTGATTGCTGCAATTGTCTATGCGCTATATAGAACCTGGCTACAACGGGTACAGGACAGGCAGCAGGTAATTCTTAAAGAAAAAGAAGCAGCTCAGGCCCAGGCAATGGAAGAAACCAAAAGCCGGTTTTTTGCCAATATTACCCATGAGCTACGTACGCCGCTTACCCTCATTCTGTCGCCGGTGCAAAAGCAGTTGCAGGAAGGTGAAAGCACTTACTCCCCTGCCCTGCTGAAAAACATTTACCACAATGCTCAACTATTGCTACGCCAGATAAACCAGTTGCTGGATATGAGCAAACTAGAGTCTGGTAGCCTGCCCATCCATTTATCGAAAGGAAGTATGGCTTTGTTTTTACAGGAACTGGTGAACGGCTTTAAGAACGCAGCCGCTGCCAAAAAAATCGACCTGAGCTACGATGCGACTCATCTACCGGATGAGTATTTATTTGATAGCGATAAGCTGGAAAAAATACTGTACAACCTGCTGGGTAATGCACTAAAATTCACGCCGGAAGGCGGCGGCATAAGGGTAGTTCTCAGTGAGCAGTCAACAGTAAACAGTAAAAGCACATGCTGCATTCAGGTTTTAGATACCGGCATTGGGATTTCGCCTGAAAACCTGCCTCATATTTTCAACCGTTTTTACCAGGTAAATAACAGCACTACCCGCCGGTATGAGGGTGCCGGCATTGGCCTGAGCCTGGTAAAAGAACTGGCTGAATTAATGGGTGGTGAAATAAATGCAGAAAGTTCTATCGGAAAAGGTTCTGTGTTTACGCTCACCCTGCCGCTTTCCATAGCAGATGCCGTTTTCCATTTTCCTAAAGCCAGCCAACCACGGGTTATAGAAAATATAGCTGATGAAAATGAAGCTGCCCAACCATCAGTAACCGGTAATGACCAGCCACTGGTCCTGGTAACGGAAGACAATGAACAGCTACGGATTTTTATAACCGGATGTTTGCAAACGCATTACCGGGTGCTGACGGCGGCTAACGGAGAGGCCGGCTGGCAAGCCGCCGTTTCCGAACTGCCGGAACTAATTATTTCTGATGTAATGATGCCCGTAATGGATGGCTATGAATTTTGCAGCAAAGTGAAAGAGAACCCGCTAACGGCTCATATTGGTTTTGTAATGCTCACTGCCAAACGGGCCGACGAAAGCCGGATGGGCGGCCTGCGCCTAGGTGCCGATTATTACCTGGGTAAACCCTTTATTGTAGAGGAGCTTTTGCTGGTAGTTTCCAATCTTATAAAAAGGCAGCAAAAACTACGGGAGCATTACAATCGCCAGTTACAGCCTGGCGAAAAGCTCCCACCGGTGGCTGAAATAGAAGATACATTTTTACAATCGGTGTACACTATCATCGAAAACAACCTGAACAGCGATAGCCTGGATGTAGAATTTTTGGCATCGGAACTGGCCGTCAGCCGCCGTACGCTTAACCGCAAATTAGCTGCTGTTGCCAATACATCTGCCAACGAGATTATCCGCAGCTACCGGCTCAAAAAAGCAGCCGGGCTATTATTAAGTGGGCAAAATGTAAGCGAAGCGGCCTACACCACTGGTTTTTCTACGCCATCGTGGTTTAGCCAGTGCTTTAAGGAAATGTATGGCATAACGCCGGTGCAGTATGCTGAAAACGGCGGTATGTCCCAAAACTGACAGGTGTTTGACCAAAAAATTTCCCGGTAAAACCCTGTGCATGCTACTACTGCACAAGCTTTTCTATTCATTTACTCACAAAATGGCCCAAAACTGATAGCATTTGGCCCGAATGAGGCAGGCGTTTTTTTCTGCTGACAGCAATTTTGAACCATTAAAATGCTATCATGAAAAACGCTACGAAATGGCCAAAACCACTATGGACTACAGGACTGCGGCTACTGTTACCAATCATTTTTTTATTACTGCTTATTAGCCAGGCACAGGCTATCACCAGGCGGGTAAGTAAAGATGGCACATTAGGTGGAAATGGTTTGTCTTGGGCTACTGCCGAAATTAGTATTGTTAGAACGATCAATAATTCTACATCCGGCGATACTATCTGGATAGCTAAGGGTAGTTACTTTAGCGATGGAGGTTATGTTATGAAAAGCGGGGTAAAGGTGTTTGGCGGATTCAATGGAAACGAAACCCAGCTAAGCCAGCGTAATCCTGCTCTTTATCCGGTGTACCTTAAAGCCGCCTTTTCAGCTTCGGGCACACCACCGGCAGTAACCTATTCAAATGTAAGTAGTACTACCCTGCTGGATGGTGTCAGTATTTATCAATCGGGCGGAGGCGGAATTTATATTAATGGAACAGCTAACAGTGGTGCTATCAGCAATGCACCTACTATTAAAGATGTCATCATCCAGGAATGTAGTAACACGTATGGTAATGGTGGCGGTATGGAGATTGTTGATGTAAACCCTGTATTGATTAATGTTACCTTTAAAGGCAATTCGGCACAATACGGCGGAGCTGTTTTTATTGACCTTGCAGCTCCTTCTTTTACCAATGTATTGTTTGTTGATAACACTTCTGCCAACGAAGGCGGAGCGGTGCTGTTATTGAACAATGACCGCTATAACCGGAAAGCAAACTTTCAACAATGTGTTTTTTACAATAACAAAGCCGGTGGTGTAGGCGGAGCTGCCCATTGCAATATAGCATCGCCTGTTTTTACCAATTGCACCTTTTACAAAAACGCCTGCGGCTCACCCAATGCAGGGGGGGCCATTAATACATACAGCCCCTACGGCTATACGCCACAGCCAACCAGTACGATATCCAATTGCGTATTCTGGGGCAATACAAACAATGCAGGGCAATCAACAGCACCGGTGAATTCCGATATTTATGTACTGCGGGCCAATACGAACGCTACCTACAGCTACTTCATCGAAACCAATTCGTTTTATAGCCTTTCCAACATCACTTCGGCAGGAGACCCGTTTACTGCATCTGCCAACCCTGCCGGGGCCGACGGCCTTTGGCGAACCTGTGATGATGGCTTGATACCTGCTGCTACAAATACTGCCAGTGGTGTAGTAGATAAAGGCAGTGTTGTGGCAGTTGCCGGATTAGCAACTGATTTTGCCGGTAATACCCGCCGTATCAACGACATAGGCACCATATCAAACGGTAGCGACGGTGCTGCAGATATGGGTGCTTACGAAAACCAGAGGCCTTCTAACCTGGCACTTTTCACCGGCACCATTGGCAATGCACATACCATTCCTTTCCCGCAGGAGCTTTTCCCTGATTGTATAACTTCTCTTACGCCACCGGGTATAGGCATGGCCGTAGTGCGTTGGGAGAAAAAAGAAGGGAGCGGCACCTGGGGCCCTGCCGGTGGACTTTCGCCTGCTGACAGTATTGGCCTGCGGCTGCCTGCAATTGTACCCGGCTATTTTCCGTACACCGTGTATTACCGGCGAATAGCTACGGGCACGGCTGTTTGTAATGTAGAATATGCCACCGACTCTGTAGCTATTAAAGTAGTAAATGCCGAAGGCACCCTTTCCGGGTATGTGAAAAGCCGGAACGGAACAACGCCAGTGCAGGGCGTGACCGTACAGTTGCAGCGGCTGAGCCCTCCGCTGTCCGGCGGCCCGGATGGGATGACCTATACTACGGTAACCGGCAACCAGGGGCAATACAGTTTTCCGGCAGTGTACTACGGCGATCCTTCCGTGCCTGGGAATGTTACCCGGTTCAGGATAACACCTATGAAGCAGGGGCATATTTTCAGCCCGGCTATTGATACGTTATTCACCAACAATCTTCACAGTTATAGTAATGTCAACTTCACCGATTCAACCGGCTACGCCATTTCGGGCCAAAC
This sequence comes from Chitinophagaceae bacterium, assembly GCA_965246935.1. Lineage (GTDB taxonomy): Bacteria > Bacteroidota > Bacteroidia > Chitinophagales > Chitinophagaceae > JAZKFT01. Next base: position 233,315 of record CBDFGC010000037.1, read on the forward strand.
CTACCAGCAGTGCGATGATTGCGGGCCTGTTAGCAATAGCCAGGTACAGCGTTGCCCGTTGGATAGTGTGGATATCTGGAAAGCCGAAGGAGTCCAGCCCAGCATCAAAATAACCCAATCTGGCTATATCAGCCCCAGTTTTGGGCAATATGGATTTGTGGCCGAAAACCCGGGTAATTTAACGGTGGAGGCAAAATTTGCCAACCATACATTCAGCTCTTCTCCACGAACCATTGTGCTTACCAACAACGTAACGGATTTGGATTTCCGGGATGTAACTACACATACCATTACCGGAAGGTTGACTGCAGGTTGCGGCAATTACATTGGTACGGCGGTACTGGAATTTACCGATACGCTGCCCAATGATGCCAGCAATAATCCGCGTGCATCCTGCTTTAAAAAACAGGTACAAACTGCGCCAGGCAGCGGCTATTTCAGCGTCACTTTACCTGCCCGCAAGTACGAGGTAAAAGTCATCAGTTTTTTGCCGGAGATTACTAGTTCCTCCAACCCCGCCTACATCAACCCAACCGACCTGCTCAACTTTTTCAATATCAAACTGCCGGCAGATTCCCTTTTCAGGGACATTACCAAAAAAGATACGGTGCTGAACCTGGTGTACCAGCGGCCACCGGTGCTGGAAGTGAGCGGTACACGCATTAGCTATATATCGAACGCTACTTGTAACAAACCTTTCGGCATTTGGCCGCAACTGGCGAAAGATAGTTTTTTTGTGAAAGTGTTCCAGGGGCCGGTGAACATGGGCTGCCCGCTTTTCGACACCAATCAAATACACATATTTACCAATATACAGGGCGATGCCTCTAACCAGGAAATACTGGCCCCGGTAACCGATACAGGCTATTGGGTAAAGCTGAGAGGCGGTAACCCTAATATCATTGCCCCCTACTATAAAACACTAAACGTTCAGTTTGCCGACCGGTATGGCAATAAGGTTACATCCGTTTACAACGGCACAACCATTGACGGCATCCGGAAAGATATAGTGGTTACGGGCCTCAAACAAAACGAAGCTGCTTTTCATACCGTATCGCCGCAGGTTCCGATGCTCATTCTGCACGACCCACCCGGCGATAACAGCTACAGCTTCTGGCAGCAAAGCCAGACTTCTAAAACCACTATGAAAACCTATGTAAGCACAGGCGGTGGCGGAAGCCTTTGGGCGGAAATAAAAGTAGGGGCCAAGTTTGAAGCAGGGCTGGGATTTTCTACGGAATCCGAGATATGGGGTACCATTGAAAATGAGTTAAAGGTGGATGTAACCCACAAAAGCAGCAACCAGACAGAACTGACGACCACTGCCCTGCAAAATATTTCCACTAACGCCAGCCCAACGGCTATTGGCAATGATGGCGATGTGTATATGGGCATGGCTATGAACCTGATTTGTGCCAAGGCCATTGAAATAAACTATAACGCCAATACCTGCGCGGTGGAATCGAACATCAGGCTGGCCATGGCAAACGAAGGTTTCTCCACGCAGTACGTTTACAGCGAAGCACATATCAAAAACACCATTATACCCAATCTGATACGGGATGCAGCCTTACTGGCAGACCCGGTTAAGGCCGATTCCCTGCGCAACCAGTCAAATGTGTGGCAGACGGTATTGAACAATAATAAAGCAAACAGAGACGCAGCCAGGTTTGAAAAGAATGTATCGTTTGATGGTGGTGCAGGGCCGTATGTTAGCAGCACAACCGTTACCAAATCGAAAAGCAATACCATTGAGTATAACATGGTAGTAGATGAAGAGCTTGCTTATGGAATGGGCCTGTATGTGGCAGGCAGCGGCGGTGCCGGTAAGGTAAAACTCAGATTCAAATCGGAATGGGGCGGGGATACTACTACTACCAACAGCACCGAAACCACTACAGGCTACTCCATGAAAGACGATGACTTCGGCGATTACTTCACCGTAGATGTAAAAAAAGACCTGGTGTATGGCACACCGGTATTTGAAATGAAGGCCGGCGTAGCCAGTTGCCCAAACGAAAACAAGGCTCAACCCCGCAACGAAGTATCACTGGCTATACCCGTACCTGCCAAAACCGGTGTGCCGGCCAATTCGCAGGCAGAGTTTATCCTGAAAATCCGCAACACCAGTCAAAGTGAGGAAACCCGTACTTACCTGCTTTCTTTCGACCAGGCCAGCAATCCCGATGGGGCAGTGGTTACAATCAACGGCAGCCCGGTGGTAGCACCGTTCAGCTATACCGTTCCGTACCTGCAGGAAACGCAGGTAACGTTACGGGTAGCCAACGCATCCTCCACTGTTTACTCTTACCACAATCTCCGGTTTATTGTAACGGATAACTGCGGTGGCAGTGCAAGAGATTCAGGATTGATTTCGGTTGACTTTTTAAGCCCCTGCAGCAATATTACCCTGGCCGCACCGGTAAACGACTGGGTGCTTGATGCCGGTGCCAACAATACTTTGTCCACCCTGCTTACCGGCTACAATGTGCCGGGCCTTACCAGGGTAACGCTACAGTATGCCAAAAAAGGCGTAAGCACCTGGAGCGACGGGTACACCAAACTGGCAAGCGACCTGAACCCCAACGGTAATAACGGGCAAATTGTGGACTGGAACATCGGCAACCTGCCGGACAGCTTTTACAATCTGCGGGTTCAGTTGGTTTGCGGGCAGGGTATTACCGTTTACTCCGAAACCAGGCCGGGCGTAATTGACAGAACCGCACCGATTTTGTTAGGCAACCCTACACCGGCTAATAACTCCTATGTAAACGGCGATATTATTTCTTTTAGCTATAACGAAAAACTACTGGCCGGTCTGAGTAGCGTGCAGGTAGCGATGAAACGATTGAGTAACAATGCCCTGATACCGGTAACGGTAAGCGGTTATGAAAACAAAATCGTCATTACACCGGTGAGCCCAATTACAGGGTTGGTGAGTGAGACGATACAGGTAGTCGTAAACGGGGTAGCCGACCAGTACGGCAACCTGCGTACCCGGCCCGATACCAGCTATTTTGTGGTAGGCGTATCGCCCGTAAACGTGGGCAACAGGGCGTTGATTGTTACCAGTACCAATACCCGGTTGTATAAAAATGCCGACACCACCATGAATGTGTTTTTCAAGCTGCCGGTGAATGCAACCGATAGTATGCGGGTAAACTATACCATTGGCGGAACGGCCCGTTTTGGAATTGACTATACGGTCGAATATGCTAATGCACAGCCCGCCTACACTTTCTTTAACGGTGCACAAGGCGCAATTTGCATCCGTAAAAATACGGCCAGTGCCTGGCTGAAGATCAGGCCCGTTAGTGATACTTCGCTGTTGCCGGATAAGACTATTATTATCAGTTTAAGCGAAGGCGGTGATTATGTGCCAGGAAGTGTTACATCGGTAACAGATACCTTAACCAGTGAAGACAGTGTGCTGTACTACACTTTTACCGGGAACGGAAACTTTACGGAAAGGAGTAACTGGGAATACGGCAATATGCCGCTGACAACGCTTGCCCCCGGCAAAACCATCTATATCAATCCCGGCGGCGTGTGCAACCTCAATGTGCCCCTCACCATTAAGCCAGGTGCTTTTTTGATTGTGAAGGCCAGTAAGCAGTTTATTGTTCAGGGAAATCTCATCAATACTAAAACACCTTAGCCTTACAATAATCATCCGCCGCTGCCTGTACAATGCAGGCAGCGGCTTATTAACAATTTTTCAAATAAATGAAGGTCTGCAATAAAATATAGTACTAATGAAAATTTCTCCTGATGATAACGTAACAGATAGCTTCCGTCTGGCATTGGCAGACAATACCGGTGTCTATTACTTTATGCTGAAACAGATTGTACGGATGGAAGCCAATAATGTATATACCACTGTTTATTTTGATGGCTACCCGCCATTTGTTGTATCTAAAGTATTGGGTATTTACGACGATATGCTAAAACCCTTTGGTTTTATCCGAACCCACCGCAGCCACCTGGTAAACCGGGATTTTGTAAAGTGTGTAACCACCCATCGTATCATTATGCAGGATGCTTCCGTAGCAGAACTTGCCCGTAGAAAGAAAGCGGAAGTAATCAAGCAACTGGCTGCTTCCGCTGTTTGTAATCAGTAAGTTTTCATCAAAGTCTTTCCCGCTTGTTTGCCCATTTGCTAATTGCCTGTTGCTTATTTGGCCCTCTGTCCCAAAACTGATATCCTTTGGCCTGGATGAGACAGGTATTTTTTCTCCCTGTATGCACTTTTGAAACTGTAAAAATGCAAATGCTAAACAATTAAAAACCATTCATCATGAAAAAAACATTATCTGTCATTTATATACTATTGGCAGTTATTTTAAGTATACCAGTGCTGCATGCACAAATTCGTCCGGTAAATCCGGCAAACAAAAAAACGGCTACCGATGCCTCTCCATTCCGCAAAGGCATAGTGCTGATTAAATTTACAAAAGCCTACGAAAACCTGTTGGCGGCAAGAAATACGGATGCCGCCTATTTTGATATTCCAAAGCTGGATAGTGCGCTACAAAAATTAAGGGTGAAATCCTCAAAGCAGGAATTTGCTATTTTATTCAAGCCGGGATTTAATCAACAATCTGCTGCCAATGCCAACCGGGGCCTGGCTGCCAAGAAACAACCTTTGGTTACTCCCGAAATACTGGACCAGCGCCACCGGGAGTTTGGCTTCCACCTGTGGTACCGGCTACAATTCGATAGTACCATTTACCTGAAATTAGTGCTGGCTAAACTACAATCCCTGAAAGGTATTGTGGACATAGCGGAACCGGTACCGGTAATTAAAGCAACTTCCTTTAACGATCCCCTTTACCCCTACCAAAATAGCCTGAATAATACCGGGCAATTTGGCGGTACACCAGGTGCCGATATAAAGGTGGAGCAAGCCTGGGGCATTACCACCGGCGACTCAAACGTAGTAGTGGCAGTAACCGATGAAGGTATAAAAATTGACCATGAAGACTTAGACAGTAGTATGTGGTTTGGCAAAGGTTTCAATTTTGTATATGGCACAGCCAATATCGTTGCTGCAAACCACGGAACCCATGTAGCCGGCACCGTAGCTGCCCGTAGCAATAATGGAAAAGGTATTAGCGGCATAGTAGGAGGTAATGGCACTGCGGCTTCCGGGGCCAGGCTTATGAGCTGCATGATTAGTGACCCGGATGATTCATTTACAGGAGATGTGGCCGCCTCATTTGTTTTTGCCGCCGACAATGGCGCTGCCATTAATAGCAATAGCTGGGGAGGTTATAGTTCAGCTTACTACCGGGAGTGGAGCTTTATAGATGCCGTACGTTATTTTAGTAAATATGGCGGAGGCGCCGGCACAAAGGGCGGTATTACCGTGTGGGCAGGAGGAAATGCGAACTTCCAAATTTCCGGTTCTAACTCCTCGTACGACGTAAACAATAACATACGTGTGGCTGCTACGGATAACATGGATAAAAAAGCCGGCTTTAGTAGTTATGGCAGTTACATAGACATCAGCGCTCCCGGAACATTTGTGCTAAGTTCCGTAGTTGACTCTGTGAACGGATATGTATACGATTACTATTCCGGCACCAGCATGGCTGCACCTACGGTAAGTGGGGTAATGGCATTGATAGCTTCCGTAGCGCCGGGCAGGTTTACCGCAGATGAAGTTACCGGCATAGTACTAAGCACCGCTGATAACATTGATACACTAAACCCCGGCTATGAAGGAAAACTGGGTTCCGGCAGGGTAAATGCCTACCGTGCCGTGTTGAAAGCACAGCAAATGGCTGCCCAACCGCTGCTGGATACCGTTAGCAATACTTCCGTAAGCCGTACCTGCAACGGGTACAATGTTTCCTTTACTAAAAATGCGGCTAACAATAATGTAATGATTGCCCTTGGGCTATCCCGCAAATTCGACCTGCCGTATGGCCGGGTATATAATGTGGGCGATAGCATCGGCAAAGGGGCGAAGGTGGTTTACAAAGGGCCCGCATCTACTGTAGCCATTACGCAGATTCTAAAAGACTCTGCCCGGCATTACTTCAAAATATGGAGCATGAATGGCAGTAATTATTCCGGTGGTACGGTGATACATGCCGATAGCAGCTTCCATACCCTGCGCAGCCCGTCTGCTACACAGGGTGCCGATAACGTTGCTATCCGGTTTGGTAAAGTGTGTCCTAACAGTGATATTATGGTGGTAGTAAATTCACTGCCGCAGTTTGGCAAGCCAAGTGGCGATTTAAGTGCAGGCAATACCGTGGCTGGTGGTGGTACCGTACTCTATAAAGGTGCTGCGTCAGGCTTCACACACAGCGGTCTCACTTCCGGCACGTATTATTATGCTTTATACCCGGTTATTGGTACTGAATATGGGGTAGCTAAATATTTGGGCGGGTATTGTTTTTCTGTTACCGGTGTACCGCTGCCGCTAAAAACCAGTTTTGAATCGCCGGATGTGCCGCCGCATTTTGCGTTGTTCACCCCAGGCCAGCGTGGTTTTGGGTGGGATATTATCAACAACGGAATAGGCAGTACCGGCAGTGGCTATGCTTATGCCAATAATTCATTAAATTATTTACCCGAAGCCTTTGGCGAAGTAAGTTATTTACAAACCGCTTCTTTGAACGTAACGGCATCCGATTCAGTTATTTGCCGTTTTGCCCATGCGCTGCCCAGTTATGATACTGCCTTTCTTCAATCTATCGGGCTGGATTACACACAGTATTTGGATACGTTAACCGTATTGGTAAGTGCCGATTGTGGCCAAACCTGGCAGACAGCCTGGAAAAAATGGGCATACGAGCTTACGACAATGGATGCCTTTGTTGCCGAAGCACCTACATCACCAGCCGATTGGGCTCAAAATAAAGTAAACCTCACCGGCTTTATCCCCTCAGGAACGGGTAGCATCATGGTTGCGTTTAAGAACACGAACCGGGGTGGGGAGAATATTTACCTGGACGATATTAATATTTATAAAGTAAAATTTACCGATGCTGGCATAGCAGTTATTCTGTATCCCACAACGGATGCCTGCTCATCACCGTTTACTCCAAAGCTGGTGCTCACTAATTTTGGTATTAACCCGCTTACGTCAGCCACTATCCGTTATGCAATAGATGGCGGCGCCGTTCAATCTTTTAACTGGAGCGGTAATAAGCTATACGAACAAGGCGATACCATTACGTTACCGGCTACTACTGCCACGCCCGGCAATCATACACTTACGGTTTATACTGTTTTGCCCAATAACCTGGCTGATGAAATTACTTCCAATGATACGGCTACTACCAACTTCCGGGTGTTAGTACCTGTTGCTCTTGCAGCCAATACTACAAGTACCGAATCATTCGAAAATCCTGTTTTTGTACCCTACCAGTGGAGGTTGGCCGAACCGGATAAAGCATTTAACTGGGTACGTATTTCTCCTGATATTACCCAGGGCTTTGTAGCTGCGTCAGATTCCAGCGCTGCTTTTGTAAATACGTTTGACAATCCCAGGATTGGGTACACGCTGGATTTGTATTCTCCTGCTTACAATACCGGCAATGCAGATACCGTAAGGCTCACCTTCAGCCGTGCCGCCGCCGACTATACCGGCAATGGCGCTACTACCGACAAGCTGGATGTACTGTTAACGACCGATTGCGGCAGCACCTTCACCCCTGTTTACAGCAAAACCGGCGCAGCACTAACCACTTCACCCGTGACTTCTTTCTTTTACCCAACCTCACCGGCAGAGTGGAAGACAGACACAGTGGATATAAGCAATATGGTTCGCAATGCCGGGGAATACCGGTTTGTATTCCGGGTTACAAATGATAACAATAATAACATTTTTCTGGATAATGTGCAGGTGCAAAGCAAACAGGCTGGTGTTATCCTGCCATTGGATTTGCTCAGTTTCACCGGTAAAGCAGTTGGCACAAACAAGGCACAACTGGCCTGGCGTACCGCAAACGAAATCAAAACGCAGTACTTTGAATTGCAGCGCAGTACGGATGGCCGCAGTTTTAAGCCGATATTGCTGGTGCATGCCAAAGGAAATGCACAAAGCACAACTGACTATGGTTTTACAGATGGAAATCTACTACCCGGCCAGTATTACTACCGCCTGCGGATAGAAGACTGGGATGGTAAACAAAGCTATAGCCAGGTGGTAACCGTTGTGCTGAAAAACAACGACGTTGTTACCGTGTACCCGGTGCCTGCCAAAGATGCTGTTTGGATAAACAGTAACAACATAGCAATGATTGGTAAAAACATGCAGCTAACAGATATACAGGGAAGGGTATTAAAAACAATCAGCATAAGCCAACTACCACAGCATTTGGATATAACAATATTGGCGGCCGGTACTTACCTGCTAAAGCTGCCGGATAACACAACCATAAAAGTGATAAAAAGGTAATACACCAGTAAGTTATAGGCTAACACTTTTCTAAACAGCAGGCTATCTTTATAGCCTGCTGTTTTTAGCGGCAGTTTGTATTTTTCCAAATGGAAACCCATGCATTTTGCAATATGTATTTCCTGCAATAACGGGCTTTTGTTCCAAAACTGAAAGCATTTTGCCTGAATGAGAAAAGCATTTTCTATTGACAAAAGCAGTAAATATGACTGCCTGAAAGAACATTTATAATTCCCTTACCCAGATATTCCGGAAACTGAGCGGTTCGCTTTTATCACCATGGGCTTGTAGCTTGATAGGCGAAGGGCCATGTGCTGTCTTGTAGGATGCTTTACCGATGTATTGGGTAGGCCCTTGTAAAATAGTATGATCCTGAACCAGGATGCCATTGAAGAAAACCGTAACGCTGGCCGGTGTTTTTAATGAACCGTCGGTATTGAAAAGGGGCGCTGTCCAAACCACGTCATAGCATTGCCATTCACCCGGTTTGCGTGCCGGGTTGGCCAGCGGGATAGCTTGTTTATAAATACTGCCTGCCATTCCATTAACGTAGGTCTTGTTCTGATACGCATCCAGCACCTGCAATTCATAGCCGGCATCTCCTTTACCAATAGAGGCTAAAAAAATACCGCTGTTGCCACGCCCCTGCCCTTCGCCGGAAATTTTTTCGGGTATGCGCCATTCTATGTGTAATTGGTAATTGCCAAAAGATTGCTTGGTTTCGATGTTTCCTCCGCCACTTTTATTTACAGTAAGAATGCCCCCCTTTACATTCCAGGTGGCAGGTGTTCCGCGGTTATCCGTCATTGTCCAGTTATCCAGGTTTTTCCCATCAAACAATACGATGGCATCTGAAGGCGGCTCGCTGGTAATCATTTTTCCGGGGGTTACTACCTTTGGTACCGGATCCCAAACTTCAGTATCCGCAGGCTTTGCTTCCTGCTGGCCTTGTACATGAGATAGATTTGCTGCCAGTAAAACACTGAATAACCATTTACTCTTTTTCATATGGGTATCGTTTAAAAAGCAATGCTAAACAATTTTGTTTTCATTCCAGCATTTGTTACGCGTCTTCCTGCCCTGATATTCTGGTAATTCATTTTAAGATTCACTTACCGCATTCAGGAAATAGAATACCAACGGCCGCTTTACAAAATTAAAATAACAATCAGGCTAGGTTGTTATGTTGCATTAAACCAAACCGGCTTTGCTTCATTCCAGTCCGTACTGTAATTAATCGTCAGCTCCTCTCCTTTCCCAACAGCTTGCATAGTTGTTATTTTTATCAATCTTTCCTCAAAATACATTACGTATTCGCAATTGGCGGGCGACTGGTGATTATATAGCGATATGTATCCTAAAGCAACGCAGCATTGAACACCATCATCACCCCATTCAAATATATAATTGTAAAAATCTGTTTGTTCCAGCATTTTTCGCTGTTCTGCATCAAACACAATTACCGGTGACATTTCGATAACCATACCGGCCGGGAAACGGGTTGTAGTAAAAACACCTCTGTCTTTTTGCGGGCTATCGGCAATGAATAAGGATGGATGAATAAAAGGCAATGTCATAATTGATAGTACTGCTCACAACCCATTTGGCATTACCCAAAAAATAAATAAGAAAGTAAAATAGCGGTAATGATGCCTACGAGATCGGCCAGTAGCATGGCGCCAATAGCGTACCGTACATTCTTAATGCCTACCGCACCGAAGTATACAGCCACCACATAAAAAGTTGTATCAGAAGAACCTTGTAAAACGCAGCTTAAACTGCCGGCAAACGATTCTGCGCCATAGGTATCCATGGCAGAAATCATCATGCCCCTGGCGGCACTGCCGCTCATAGGCCGTACCAGGGCCGTAGGCAATCCCTCCACAAAACGGGTATCGGCGCCCAGCCAGCCAAAAAAAGTTTTCATGCCGCTGATTACCATATCAAAAGTACCGCTCGTACGCAACAAACTAATAGCAGCAAGCATACCTACCAAATAAGGAATAATTTTTACGGCAGTTTCGAAGCCGCCTTTTGCACCGTCTACAAATGCGTCAAACACATTTACTTTTTTATACAATGCACCTGCAATTATTAAAAGAAAAATAGTCAGTATCAGCCCATTGCTCAAAAGCCCGGAAGCAAATTTTAAATGGTCTTTATCTAATGAACTAAAATATACGACCAATAAAATGACAATGGCGGATAGGCTGCCTAACCAGCCCAGCACAACCGGTTGCAACAGATTAATTTTTTGCCTGATAGAAACAATAATCAGTGCAGCAAGCGTTGCCGCAAACGTCGCAATCATGCATGGTAGAAAAATATCGGTGGGGTTAGCAGCAGGCAGCTTTGAAATGGTAGCCCTTGCGGCAATGATGGAAACAGGAATGAGCGTAAGGCCGCTGGCGTGCAGGCATAAAAACATAATCTCTGCATTGCTGGCTGTTTCTTTATCGGGATTAATTTCCTGCAGGCTTTGCATAGTTCTGATACCAAAAGGCGTAGCTGCATTATCAAGTCCTAACAAATTAGCACTGAAGTTGAGCATCATGTGGCCTGCTGCCGGATGATTTTTAGGAATTTCAGGAAACAGTTTCGAGAAAAAAGGCCCTATTAGTCTTGATAGAACCCGGATGCCTCCTGCCCTTTCGGCTATGCTCATAAAGCCCATGAACAACGCCATAATACCAATCAGGTTAACAGCAAGATTGACGGCTGTTTTACAGGTTTCTATCAACCCGTCTGCTTTAGAAAGATTAGCTGCATCATCGCTTTTGCCAACTACCATCCAGCTAAAAATATTTTCATGGCCGCTTACAAAAAAAAATTGATACGTGGCAACGCCAATGGCAATCAGTATAAATGCCGACCAGATTCTGCTTAAGGCCACTTTTATTTTATGATTTAGGAATGATGATTTATGATTTCAACGCAGGTAAATGTATGTTTTCAACAGGAAACCAGAGATTCATAAAATTCTGATGATTATGTGTACGAAAATAAAAAACGGAAAGTGCCTCTTATAGCATTTTCCGTCATCCCTGTATTGATCTCTACATTCCGGTAAGTATTTATTGCTTAATCAGCATTACCGTTGTTTCACCAGCTATTTTAATCAGGTAATTGCCTGCGTTTAAACCTGATATATTAACTGGTTGCGGCCATTGAGTGATGCGAATCGTTTGTATCCTTCTTCCCTGCATATCCATTAGCAATGCATTGCTGCCAATGGGGCTGGCAGCACCGCCATTCAACCATACTGTTTCTTTAGCAGGAACAGGATATAAACTAATGGCGTTTCGTCCATTGAACTGCAGGGGTACTACAGGACTATAAGTCTCTTTCCCATCCTTATCCACCATCCGTAAACGGTAATAATACAAGCCTGCCTGCAATTCTTTATCTGTATAGCTGTAAGAAGTTTCATTACCGGCATTTCCTTTTGCATCCACTTTGGTAATAGTTGTAAAACGATAGCTATCACCACTTCTTTGCAACTCAAAATAGCCGGTATTCACTTCATGGGCCGTACGCCAGTTAAGTATAGCACCGTTGGTTGTAGATACCTTACCACTAAAATACAACAATGTTAAAGGAAGAATATTGCTGGTTTCATTACCGATTAAAAATCCGCCAAAGCCTGTTACGTCAAAAGTTATTTCCCAGCGTTGCATTGAGTTGTTCCATAAAATATTATTGTTAACCGGTTTTATCTCAATACCCGGTTGTGTGTAACTGGATGGTGCGCCAGTATTGTTGTTGCTCTGACCACTAAATTTAATAATCCGCAGTTTTTCAATTCCATTTACATCAGTCGCATTTGTAGGAAGGTTAGATTTACTTCCATTGTTATTAAAATCATCAAATTCAGGCTGGGTAGCATATAAGGTTATTTTTGCCGTAGCCGTAGTCGGGTTAGTAGCAGCTGTTATCTCATAATGCCGTTTCAGATAAATCTGTCCGTTATAATTGGCGTGCACGGTATCTAGCCATATACGTGCCGTAGCATTGCCGGTAACCGGACTATTACCCGTTGACAACAGACTGGCAATAAGCTGGCAATTTGTGGTGAAATGTGTGGTAATAACGGGGCTTACTATAGCAGTAGCATTACCGCCATTGGAGGCAAGGGTGTTGCCCTGGTATTCATAGGCGCCTCTATCTACAATACCAGCCTGAATTCGGTTTGCACCAATAATGTCAGTGGCTGTGCCGGCAGGTATAGCCGTGTTGCTACCGCTATTGACAGCCGGGCTGCAGGGAAGTAATTGCAATCCATCATCTGCTGTACTAAACATCCCGTCGGCACCGGCAGGCAATGCAGCATTTTTATATAGTGGATCAGTGTTCAGATTACCGGTACCGGAGAATCCTCCCTGTACAATACTGTACATAACAACAGGGGGGGTAGTTCCATAAGAGCTATAAAAAATTCCGGGAATCGTATTATTGGAACCATTGCCCCAAATAATACAGTTATTAATTTTTGTATTTGAATAGGCAACTGAAGAATAATATATACCATAACTGCCATTATTAGCAAATGTAGAGTTGGTAATGTTGGGCCCACATTGATAATCATTGTAAATGCCGTAGCTGCTATTATTTGCAAATACGCAATTGGTAACGATTGGTGAAGAAGTAGCCAGGTCGTATATACCTATACTGTTGTTGGTGAAGGCACAATTTTTAACAGATGGAGATGCACGGGTATTATAGATAGCGGAGTTATTGTTTGCGAAGATGCAGTTGAAAATCTGTGCAGTGGAATAAGTGCCATTCGTCATGTTAGCATTTGTGAAAGTACAGTTGGTAATAGCGGGCTGTGTAAAATCGCCGTTAACCATACCCCCTCCACTATTATTGGTAAAGGAACAATTGGTAACAATAGGATTAGAAAGATCGTTATTCATGCCCCGGCTGTTGTTTGCAAAGCTGCAATTGGTAACATTTGGGTTAGAAAGATTATTAAAAATGGCGGTACCGGTATTATTTGCAAAACTGCAGTTGGTAATAATGGAATGAGAAAAAGAATCGTTAACGATGCCGGTACCGCTGAAGCTACAGTTCGTTATGCCGGGCAAACATTTGTAAATATTTGATATACCACTACCGCTGGCAAACGTGCAGTTGCTGATTGTTGGCGATGACAGGGAATCATTGAGTATACCACCCCCGGTATTTCGTCCGCTGTTTTGCCCCATGATCGTTATGAAACCTGTTCCGTTGGCATTCCCGCCTGTAACGGTAAAGCCGTCCAGAATAGTAGTAGCATTGGTGTTTATGGTAATGATTGTATGATAGCAATTATCACTGTTATCATTCACCGTTCCCATATCGCCGCTAAGGATGGTAGGATTGCTGTTTACACTTCTTTGTGACAGCAACGTTTCAGTACCGGCAAAACCGCCATACAGGGCTACGTTGTTACGGAGCAGAAATGCTTTGTCCCTGTTGCTTCCGCAATTGGTGCACCCGTTGGGATATTCGTTTGGTTTGTAAGTCGCCGCTTTAACCCATACCTGTCCGCCGCCTGATGCTGCACTATTAAGTGCTGCCTGCAGGCTGCCGGTTGCATTATTCCATGCAACCGTATTCACGGTAGTTACCGGTGAAGCGGTGGTGATACCAATATGAGCGGCATCTACCAGGTAAATGTTTTGTGCTTTAATGTCTGTAAAAATGTTCAGGCTAAGCAGCAATAAAAAGCTGCTGTAAAGAGCAGGGTTGTTCTTTTTCATAGAATAGAAAGATGGATATAATATGTTTATCGGTACCAAAGGGTGTGCGTTTTTATAAAGGACTTACCGGAAATGTGTTCTGATTTGACTAAAGCAACCATTGAGGATTGTATTTATGGGTGCTTATGTTTCCATCAGAAACTTTTCAGCTACAAACTTGGTACCTGAAAAATGAACTTACAGACCCTGTAGAAGATGGCAGATACATACAAAGTACTTATCAGAGGATTTTATGATTGGTACACGTTAAAATGGTATCCTGGACACTACATAAAGCAGTTTAATATTAACATTTAAATATGGATTAACAACTGAACAAAACTGAACCTTTTTAAAACTTCCGTTTCAATTGTGGAAATATTGCGAATAATTTTGGACAGTATCCCAATTAATCTATTCCTATGCGATGCGCTGATACACATATATAAAGTAATTAAACTAATGTGAATAGTGGCGTGATATACTGATTATCACAGTGTTTAATGAGGAGACGGTGTAAAAAGAACTGATTTATTCTTGTCTTATGCATTTTACAAAAAATTGCTCATAGCTAATTTAGGTTATGCAATCGGTTACAGTAGTTAAATCAGGAATATATAAGTATAAGGGATTGTATTATTAAAAAATTAATAGATGTCTTGGGATTGTCTATATATAAGGCTGTTTTAGGTATTTGTGAACTGTTGAAATAACTTATTTTATTGGGGTTTTTAGTAAGAATTTTTTTCTGATTGCAAACGGGTTTATTCAGCAAAAAGGTAACTTCTTTCAATAATGGTTTCCACATTACGGAATACGCATATATGCACATCTTACAGTTAAATTACTATCTGATAGGTTAGCATTAATTATACAGTATTCCCCCTCTTTTCTATTAAATGTCAACAATCATTAACAGTAAAGTGTAATAAAAAGGTGCGTACCCCATGCACCTTTTTATTATGGCATTTTACCAAGTGTTATAGGAGAGAACCAACTTATTGCTTGATTAGCTTTAGTGTTGTTTCACCTGGCATCTTAATCAGGAAATGGCCTGCATGTAATGATGATATATTAATTTGCTGCGGCCACTGTTGAATGCGGATCGTTTGCAATGTTCTTCCCTGCATATCCATCAACAAAACATCCTTGCCGATCAGGCCGGCAGTACTGCCATTAACTATACCATGTTTCCTTTTGCAGGAACCGGAAAAAGCGTAATTGTATTTTTTTCTTTCAGATTCAAACTGACCACCAAACTATAGGTTTCTTTTCCATCTTTATCTACTACACGTAAACGGTAATAGTACAAACCCGCCTGTAAGCCTTTATTGGTATAGCTGTAACTAACTTCACCGACGGGTGTTCCTTTTGCCTGCACTTTTGCGATGGTTGTAAAGTTGTAGCTATCTGTGCTCATCTGCAATTCAAAGTAACCGGTATTCACTTCATGGGCTATATGCCAATTAAGCACAGCATTGCCTGTAGCAGATGCTTTAGCTTCAAAGTTCAGTAGTGTCAGCGGCAGAATGCCACTTGCTGCATCTCCTATCAAAAAACCGCTAAAGCCTGTTACCTCAAAGGGTATCTCCCGGCGTTGCAGCGTATTATTCCATACAATATTGCTATCGGCGGGATTTATCTCTGTGCCGGTAGGATTTTAAAATGTAAAAGTTGGAGAGATGTTAAGGAAGCCGCTTCCAAAATGTTAAGCCAATTTCCTGAAATTAGTATACCGGTATCGTTGCCTTTATATTTGCAGCCTTTTATAAGTCGGCAGTCGTTAGCCGCAGTCAGCAGTCGGATAAATGTTGAAGATGGGTTATAAATGTCTATTCCATGAATTCCGGCTATTGACCAACATTTTACAAATTAATTTAAAACAAAGACTATCGACTAACGACTGTCGACTGTCGACTTCAATACAAATGGCTTTACAGGCAGGTATCGTTGGGTTGCCCAACGTAGGAAAATCGACCCTTTTTAACGCAGTAAGCAATAGTGCCAAGGCACAGGCAAGTAATTACCGGTTTTGTACCATCGAACCCAATGTCGGTCTGGTAAATGTACCCGATGAACGAATTGATATGCTGGCAAAGCTGGTAATACCGGATCGCACGGTGCCTACCCAAATTGAAATTGTAGACATTGCAGGGCTGGTACGGGGCGCCAGCAAAGGCGAAGGCTTAGGAAATAAATTCCTGGCGAATATCCGCGAAGTAGATGCGATTGTGCACGTAGTCCGCTGTTTTGAGGACGAAAATATTCTACGGGATGAAGGTCCGATTAATCCGGTAGCCGATAAAGAAATCATTGACACGGAGTTGCAATTGAAAGACCTGGACAGTGTTGACAGGAAATACCAGAAAGCGGAAAAAATGAGCCGTACCGATCCGAAATTAAAGGCAGAATACGAAGTATTAAAGCGATGCAAAGAGCATCTGGAAAGCGGCAAAAATATCCGGAGCCTGCAACTGGCTAAAGAAGAATTACCTGCCATTGCTGATTTGTTTTTACTTACCGGCAAACCAACTTTATACGTAGCCAATGTGGATGAAGCCAGTATGCACACCGGCAATAAATTCAGCCAGGCACTGCAGGCTTCCGTAAAAGATGAAGGCGCTGAAGTAATTGTGATGTGCAACAATATTGAAGCACAGATTGCCGAGATGGAAGATCCGGACGACAAGGCGTTGTTTATGGAAGAATACAAAATGATGGAACCGGCCCTAAATAAACTCATCCGGTCAACTTATCAACTGCTACAGTTATATACTTACTTTACTGCAGGTGTGCAGGAGGTTCGTGCCTGGACTATCCATGAGGGTTGGAAAGCCCCGCAAGCTGCCGGCGTTATCCATACCGACTTCGAAAAAGGCTTTATCAAGGCAGAAGTAATTGCCTATGATGATTATGTAAAATATGGCAGCGAAGCCGCTGCCAGGGATAATGGCCGCTTACGAATTGAAGGCAAAGAATATGTGGTAAAGGACGGCGATGTAATGCACTTTAGGTTTAATGTGTAAAAATTGACAATAAATACATTAGTAAGCCAGGCTGGGCTAAAATACTAATTACTAAGAAGCCATTGCATAGCTTGTGTTACTAGGCGGCTTTTGATCTTTTATCATCACAAGCTTTTTTAACTCATCCTTTAAAAATCCCTTTAGACTAAGATCTTCATCTAATTCCGGCCAATTAATACCTAAACCATTACCAATTAAACTATAATTATTCATTTGTTCTTCAGTTCCTTTTGAAAGAAGTTTAAAACATGAAACGGGTGAAAATAACTTAGCACCGGAATTAAGAAAAATAATCATCAAATCCTGCTGTTTATGAACGGCAACCGAAACGATTCTAAGTCCTGATTCCAAAATCAATTGTTCAATCGAGTCATAATTATTTAAAATATTCATTCCACTTTTTTTTAAAAAATTCAAATTCTTTTAAAATAATATTGATTACATCTTTTTCTTCTGCCTTCGTAAAACCATCCATAAACTCAATTCGAAGTGCTGGCATTAACCATACTTTGCCACTGCCGGAACCTTTCTTTACGTGCACATGACAGGGCTCACTATTTTCGTTTGAGTAAAAGAAAAATTTAAAACCCTTCCCATGTAAAAGTACGGGCATACATCAAAATTCAAAATTAGGTTTTACTACCATTTCTGACTTAAGATTATTTTCGATTTTTAAACGAACGTTGAATTTACCTAAAACAAAACCCTGACTACTTGCAGAGATCAGGGTTTTCCATTATTAATTATCCATTACTTCTTCGTTACCCGCACATCAATTCTCCGGTTCCTTGCTTTGCACTCCGGTGTATCGTTAGCGGCACAAACAGGGAATTGCTGGCCATAACCTTCAGCACTAAGACGCGTACCTGCTATATTCAGTTTCATTAATTCAGCAACGGCTGCATCTGCCCGTTGTGCTGAAAGTGTCCGGTTACTGACAGAGTCACCGGTATTATCGGTATAGCCGCCTAATTTTAATGTTACATCGGGATATGCTTTAAGTATCGAAGCAATGTTTTGTAATTGCTGTTGCGAAGCCGGTTTTAAAACCGCTTTGCCGCTTTCAAAATACAGTTGGTCCATTGTAATCCAGGTTGTCTTATCTACCTGTTTAGATGCATCCTGTATAAAGCTCAGCAACTTTGCTTCAGCCCCACCGGAAGCAGCCTGAATTTCAGTTCCATCCATTAATTTTAAAGTACCTACAGGTCCTAAAGTATACACATAATCACCTTCCGCATTGAGGCTGCCGGTAGCTGTATTGTCAGCAACATCCACAGCCGTTTGGGCATTTGACGATCCTGTAGCGGAACTAATCACCATCGGGCTATTATCATCTGTTTTAAAATTACTGGCCATTGCCTGTAAAGTTGCAATCTTAGCCTGGCGTGTTTTTTCAATACTACCTGCATGTATTTTAGCCAGGGTAGGTGCTATCACCAGCGAAACAATACTCATTAGCTTAATTAAAATATTCATGCTGGGGCCGGATGTATCTTTAAACGGATCGCCAACCGTATCACCAGTTACGGATGCTTTATGCGGTTCGGATTTTTTGTAATACATTTCGCCATTGATCTCCACACCTTTCTCAAAACTCTTTTTTGCATTGTCCCAGGCGCCACCGGCATTGTTTTGAAACATGCCCATCAGTACGCCACTTACCGTAGCACCTGCCAGAAAACCACCCAACACTTCGGGGCCTAATATAAATCCGATAATCAACGGCGAAATAATAGCTATAGCACCTGGCAGCACCATTGATTTAATGGAAGCTTCGGTAGAGATGGCAACACATTTTTCATACTCCGGTTTGCCGGTGCCTTCCATAATGCCGGGGATGGTACGAAACTGCCGGCGAACTTCTTCCACCATGGCCATAGCCGCCTTTCCCACAGCCGTAATAGCCAGCGAGGAAAAAATATAGGGAATCATACCTCCTACAAATAACCCGGCCAATACATCGGCCCGGTAAATATCAATCCCATCGATGTGTGCAATACCCACAAAAGCTGCAAAAAGGGCCAGTGCCGTCAGTGCCGCAGAGGCAATGGCAAAGCCTTTCCCAGTGGCAGCCGTTGTATTTCCTACAGCGTCAAGAATATCCGTTTTTTCCCGAACATCTTTTGGCAGTTCACTCATTTCCGCAATACCGCCTGCATTATCTGCAATCGGCCCAAAGGCATCAATTGCCAGTTGCATGGCCGTTGTAGCCATCATACCGGCTGCTGCAATCGCCACACCGTATAGCCCGGCACATAAATAAGAGCCGTAAATACCGGCTGCCAACACAATCATGGGTAAAAAAGTACTTTCCATACCAATGGCCAGCCCGCCGATAATATTGGTTGCATGGCCGGTGCTGGATTGCCGGATAATACTCATCACCGGGCGCTTGCCCATGGCGGTATAATATTCGGTAATTATACTCATTAACGTACCTACAGCCAGGCCAACGAGAATAGCTCCGTACACGCCATTACGGGTGAATTCAAAATTACGAAGCACCATGGTTGGGGGAAGCAGCCACTGCACCAACGGGTAACAGGCAAGTGCGGTAAGAATAATAGAACCCCAATTACCCATATTCAATGCGTTCTGTACCTTTTGGGTACTTAAGCCTACGGAGTCGGAAATACGGACAAAAAACGTAGCAATAATGGAAAAAAGAATACCTAATGAGGCAATGAGCATCGGCAGCAGAATGGGGGAAAAGCCGCCATAATGATCGCCGGGTGCACTGGTTTCACGGCCTAACACCATAGTAGCCAGTACAGTGGCCACATAGCTTCCAAAAAGGTCAGCACCCATACCGGCCACGTCGCCCACATTATCGCCTACATTATCGGCAATAGTTGCCGGGTTTCTCGGATCATCTTCCGGTATGCCGGCTTCCACTTTTCCTACCAGGTCGGCACCCACATCGGCCGCTTTCGTATAAATGCCGCCGCCCACACGGGCAAACAATGCAATACTTTCTGCTCCCAAGCTGAAACCGGTCAACACTTCAATAGTACGTTCCATTTCGTCACTGTCAACGGGAGAATTGGGCGCAAATATCATTTTTAAAACAATAAATAAACCGCCCAGTCCTAATACCGCCAGGCCGGCTACGCCAAGGCCCATTACAGAGCCGCCCGTAAAAGATACAGCTAAGGCCTTTTTGAGAGAGGTACGGGCCGCCTGCGCTGTACGCACATTAGCCTTTGTGGCAATGCGCATTCCAATAAACCCGGCTAATGCACTTAAAAATGCACCCAGTACAAATGCAACAGCAATACTCCAGTGGCTTTGATGGTTGCTATAGCCCATTACACCCAGCAGCAGCGCAGCTATAATTACAAAATAAGTGAGCACTTTATACTCGGCTTTTAAAAAAGCCATCGCACCTTCGGATATGTAGGTACTGATTTCTTTCATACGGGCGTTACCGGCATCCTGTTTCGAAACCCAGGCAAACTTGAGGAACGTGTACAGCAGCCCTACTATTCCCATAGCCGGTACTACGTAGATCAAATTGTTCATAAGCAATTGTGGTTGTGAAAAATTTTAAGTCGGCAAAGATAAGGGGAAGCGTATCCGCTGGTAATGGATTAGGCAGGAATGTTCAGCACCATTTTAAACCTAACAGGATAAAAACTTTTGCCATGCACATACTTTATTTTAAGCCTGCCTAAAACCTTAAACAACCTAAACAGTATCCTCCTTACTGTTTAAACTCCTGTAATCATATAAGCTGTGCAAACTGTGATTTCCAGCTATATACTCTTTTAAAAGAAGCGTATACTCACCCCACCGGGGCATTAGTGGCCAATACCGGTTCTTACCATGTTATCTTAGCTGTAATAAACAATCATGTAATCTTTTATTCAGGTTAAGTATCAGGTAATGGTTTGAGATGATGCCTGATTTACAGGTTCACATCCTGTATTTGTCAGGTAGAAATATCCTAATCTGGAAGTTAAAATCGGGATGAGCGTAAAAAAAACTGCGGTAGGCAAAACAAACAGTTGCATATTAAAAATATTATTTCAATTTTTAACCCGGCGTATTACCCTCACCAACAAAGCCTGAATGGATAAACAGCGATACAATTTCTAACGCACAACCCGTAAAATGTACCTGAAATTAATTTTAATACAAAACAACGTTTCCTAATGACTCAACACTATCCCCGTCTCAGAACCGTGGTAATCGCGTGCCTGTGTTTTAACCCGGTACTTTTTAGTAGTTGCTACACCTACCGGGTAGCCACGCAGGCCCAGCCAGGTACAGAGGTTTCAAAAAAAACAGCGCATGCTTTTTTTTGGGGACTTGTACAAAAGCCGCCTGAAATTCATACGCCCGTTTGCGACTCGCTGGGGGTAAACGGGGTGGCCGAGGTAACTATGAAGACCAATTTCGGATATGCCCTGATTACCGTGGTGACACTGGGTATCTGGAGCCCGATGAAAGTAGAATGGAAATGCAGTAAACCCTGTAAAAAAAGCGGCGAGCTATAAAATTATACGTATGAAAATTATATCGACGGCAGCTACGGAATGGACGAACCGGCACGAGACATTTACAGAGCGGATTAAAGACTTACGCATACCGGCCAACGAACCTGACCTGGATGCGCTGGACAGTTATAACGACTGTACAAAAGTTTTTCAAAAACTTATCCGGGATGCCATTACCAGTAAAACACCATTCCGGATGTTGGGTGCCGGCTGGTCGTGGACAAAAATTGCGACTGCCCGGGATGGCCTGATGTACGATACCAAACAGTTGAATACTACCATCCGGATTTCGCCGAAAAGTGTGAAACCTGGCTACCCCGGTGATCCAAAAAACCTGCTGTTTGCCCAATGCGGCAATGCGGTTTGGGAACTAAGCAAGGAACTCCGGCCCCAAAAACTTTCCCTGAAGACCAGTGGCGCCAGCAACGGGCAAACCATTGCGGGCGTTATATCAACCGGTGCACATGGTTCTACCATAGATGTGGGAGCAGTGCAGGATTTTGTAGTAGGCCTGCACCTTATTGTCAGTCCCACCCGGCATATCTGGCTCGAACGAAAATCGGCTCCCGTAGTATCTTCTTTCTTTGTTGAAAAGTTACAAACCGAACTGGTGCAGGACGATCAGTTATTTAATGCGGCGTTGGTTAGTTTCGGAAGTTTTGGCATTATCCACGGTGTAATGATAGAGACAGAGGATCTGTTTTTACTCGAAACCAATATGCAACGTATACCCTATGTTGCGCCACTGAAAAACCTGATGACGACTCTTAACTTTAGCACGGCAACCTTGCCGGGCGGCAACGAAAGACCATTTCATTTTGCCATCATCCTTAACCCTTATGATATGAATGGTGGTGCATATGTATCTACTTTCTACAAAAGACCTTATAGAGAAGACTATATACGACCCAAGCCTAACGACGGCGGCATTGGACCCGGCGACGATGCACCCTGTTTTATTGGAACCATTACCAATACCATTCCCACCCTGGTACCTGTTGCCGTAAACAAGCTGGTAGCAGGTAAACTAAAACCCTATAGCAAGCAGTTTGGCACACTTGGCGAAATTTTCAATAATACTACCCTTCGTGGAAAACTATTAAGTGCTGCTATTGGCCTGCCGATTGACCAGGTGGAGCGGGTAACTGAACTATTGGTTGAACTAAACAAAACCGATGGTCCGTTTGCAGGCCTTTTTGCCTATAGGTATGTCAAAAAATCAAAAGCTACGCTGGCTTTCACCCGGTTCGATTTCACCTGCATATTGGAGTTAGACGGCGCTTTTTCCAACGCTACCATGAATTTTTACAGAGCTGTGTGGAAAAAACTGGAGAATGAACAGATTCCCTTTACCGTTCATTGGGGTAAAATGAATGAATTGAATTTTGAAAAGATTACCAGGATGTATGGTAAAGATTCGGTGGAGGCATGGATAGCTGCCCGTAATAAACTCCTGGATGTTGATTGCAGGAAGGTTTTTACCAATCCGATCCTTACGCAATGGGGTTTGGATAAAGGATGATAACGTTTTGCAATGTCAACTAAATTAATTTAGACGTCGCCCCGGCTTTTATCCGCAAATGCCGGAATTTAGAAGTTCAAACAATTTAGTTAACAGTGTACATAATTAGTTTACAAAGTCACATTATGACCCTAATTTGGTGATGACCAAAAGCTAACTGCATGAACAGGCATACGTTATTGAACTGCGTCTTTTTGTTGACGGTTTGCTTTTCATCCAGAGCGCAATCGGCTCAATCTATCATTACCCAACTGTCTGCTATTAATCAGACAGTCGTCAACAAAACCGGCAATACTACTGCCATCTCCAACCGGGCAATGAATGTGTTCCTGGCGGACAAAACCGGCTATCTTTCCGAAAGCAGCGATCTGAGTCTATATACTAATTATGTTACCCTCAACACCATTGAAGGAACACTTACCATTAACCACAATTTTCAAAAAGCGACCGGTACAGATGAACCGATTAAAAAGCTTTTCAGTGCCGGGGTAAGCATAAATGTAGCCAATGAAATAGCCGCTCCTTTTTTAGATAAAAAAGGGGAAAAGGGCCTGGGATTGATACTGGGTTATAAATGGTTGGGCAAAGTGAAAACGCATTTTGCAACGGAAGCGCCAACCGGAAACAGCAGTACTCAAAAACAGGCGATGGATGCGTTACGGGCTGCCTTATTACAATCATTAAAATCGGAAATCATCGCAAAAGAAACCGCATTTAAAAACGCCATCAATTCGGTTGATCGCACCGATATACCGGGGCAAAATATGGATACGGCAAAAGCTATCATGCTTCGACGTTTTTATGAAGATTTAGAGGATGAATACGCCGGAAAATTTGCAATACAACAGGCAGCATTATTAACGAAAACAAGAAATTTCAAACAGATTTCGACCTGCTGGACAAGCCTCTCATCCTATATTCCGGTTGTATCACCGGCTTATACCGTTGCGCCATCGCTAACGGCCGCTTTTCAAAAAAAACAGGCTTACCCTTTGGAAATAATGCTCCGCCATACCCGTTTATGGGAAAGTACTAAAACCGGGAGATGGTTTTTGACGCTGAGTAGCAAAGCAGTTCTCGCCAATTCAAAAACCGGCTTTCTGCTGAACAGGGTTGATTATAATGAATATAAAACGCTTGGCGGAAGAGATACGCTTCACTTTCCTGATATAACAAACGGTCAGGCTTATGTCGGGCATTATCAAACTTTTGTGTCTCCATCCATCAGACTTCGTTTTGATTATTTTCCGCCTGCCGATTCTCATATCGGTATTAGTGTTTCCATAGAACAAAATATCGGCAAATACCAGGCGCTGAATATGAAGATTGGGATACCGGTTATTTTAATCAATAGTGCAAGAACTCCGGCAGCAAATTTTGAATTTTACATCCAGTTTTTCGACGTGAATAATAAGTTGAAAATGGCGGAAAAAAATGGTAGTAAAACTTTCATAGGGCTGCATGTAGGCATTCCTTTTAGCAGGCTGATGTACTAAATTGATGTAATGCTAACATGATTTTAAAAGAAGTTTTGTTACCCTTACCCTTTTTAGATCGTAGAAAAACGATCAATATGAAACGTATAAAAATATAACGACACCTTGAATATCAATTGTTTATGTTAAATACCTGAACAATCATATCAGCAACCCGTTCTCCGTCGATGGCAGCACTTACAATACCACCTGCATAGCCTGCGCCTTCGCCACAGGGATACAAATTTTCAATTTGCGGATGCTGCAGGGTTTCGGCATGGCGGGGAATACGAACCGGGCTGCTGGTACGGCTTTCCGTTGCAACTAATAACGCTTCGTTCGTAAAATATCCCTTCATTTTTTTACCGAATGCTCTAAATCCCTGCTGCAATGTTTGATGAATAAACGGCGGCAATACCTGTCCCAAATCTACACTATTAAGACCTGGGAGATAGGAACAGGCCGGCAACGTAGCGGATGTTTTGCCATCCACAAAATCGGCCATGCGCTGTGCAGGCGCTACTTGTTTTCCGCCGCCGGCAGCCCAGGCTTTTTGCTCCACCATTTGTTGAAATTTCATCAGTAGTAACGGGTCGTCAATAGAACTGCCATTTAACGGCATAGCGGCCAATGCATCCTGTGGAGCCACTTGTACCACCATTCCGCTGTTAGCAAAAGGATTGTTGCGTTTGCTAGGGCTCCAGCCGTTTACTACAATCTCCCCGGGCGCAGTGGCAGCCGGGGCAATGATGCCTCCGGGACACATACAAAAAGAGAAAACGCCGCGGCCCTGAACCTGCGCTACCAAACTATAAGCAGCCGGTGGCAGGAATTCATTAGCAGACTGGCCATACTGTGCCTGATCAATCAATTGTTGCGGATGCTCGATGCGTACGCCAAGTGCAAAAGGCTTTGCCTCAATTAAAATATGCTGACGATGCAATAACTCAAAAATATCCCTGGCACTGTGGCCGGTCGCTAATATAACGGCATCTCCCGGTATCGTGTCGCCGTCCGCTGTTTGTACAGCTGTAATTTGTTGATCTCGGATAATAAAACCCGTTAGTTTTTTTTCAAATAAAAACTGTCCGCCATTTTCTAAAATTTGTTGCCGGATGGCTGTAATAATTTGTGGCAATTTATTGGTGCCAATATGCGGATGGCTTTCGTACAAAATATTTTCTTCGGCGCCAAATACATGCAACAGTTGCAGAATGCGGCTTACGTTGCCCCGCTTGGTGCTACGGGTGTATAATTTTCCATCACTATATGTGCCGGCGCCTCCTTCACCAAAGCAATAATTGCTATCGCCATTTACAACGCCTTCCCGGTTCAGTATTGCCAGATCACGGCGGCGGGCACGTACGTCTTTCCCCCTTTCCAGCACAATGGGTTGTATGCCCTGTTCAATTAAGCGCAAAGCGGCAAACAATCCGGCAGGTCCGGCGCCAATCACCAGCACTTTCCGGGGAGCCGCGTGTACTTCTTTAAATTCAAAGGAGGTAATAAGCCGCTGTATGAAGGGCTCGTTAATAAAAGCGTTGAGGCTAATATTTGCCCAAACGGTTTTACTACGGGCATCCAAGGAATGCTTTAACAAATGGTAACCATAAACAGCTTTTACGGATACGCCAACGGTTTGAGCGATTAGTTGTTTTACGATAGTCTCATCTGCCACCTCCTGCGGCAGCAGCCGAAGGGTTATTTCTTTTATCATACCTCACCCCCATCCCACTCTACCTCGCCCCCAGCCCCTCTCCAATAAATTGGAGAAGGGCGCCTCTGCACAGTATACATCAGAAAACGTAACAGTGGGTTCAAAATAATAAGTCTTAAAAACATTTTAGAAGATTAAAGCAGCAATCATCCGCCCTCTGAAAGCAATCGGCAAAACTTAAACAGCTTGAACCCGCAGATAGATATTAATAATAAAAGCCCCACAGAGGCACCCCTCTACACGCCTTGGTGTGGAGAGGGGCCGGGGGGTGAGGTTAAAACGGCAAATCGTCCGGTACATCCGCCAGGTCGTCATCCTCGTTTTTGTTTTGAGCAACCGGCTTGTTGCTGCCCTGGCCTTGCTGGTTACTTCCACCTTGCTGGTTGTTTCCACCGCCCTGCTGCATGGCGCCGGCATTTTCCATTCGCCACGCATCCAGGTTTGTAAAATACGTGGTTTGGCCACTTCTGTCCGACCGGTTCCCTTTTAAATTGAAAGACACTTTTACCTCATCACCTACATTAAAGCGGCCCGGCATTTCGGTTTTGTCCTGTACACATTGGAATTTGATGAAATTGCTAATGATCCGGCCTCCGATATCATCTTGTTTTTCAATCACAAATTCCCGCACTTTAAACGTTTCCGTACGTTGCATGGTATCGTACACGGCTACCAGTTTGCCTGTTACTTCGTAACTCATAATTGAATAAATTTCAGTCAAAGCTATTGGCAATTTTCAGGTAATTAAATTTTTCTTTCCCCATACCGCATAGCCGGTAATCCACGCTACCTTGCCGGAGCATTTATACTGTTTATGAAAAAAATTCCATTAGGTTTTCTTCTTGTTTTGATAGCTGCCTGTTCTCACAAAATGTATGGTTCGGGTAGTATGACCTACCATGATTACCGGATTACACAAAGCACACCCAAAGATTCCTCCCTTAATCAACTCCTGAAAGTGTATGCCGATAGTGTAAATGGCACCATGAACGGCGTAATTGGAACAGTTGCTACCTCCCTTACCAAAGCCCAACCGGAAGGCAGCCTGGGCAACTTTATGACGGATGCCATGCTGGCCATGGCACGTAAAAAGTTTACGCAGCCGGTAGATGCAGCCTTCATCAATTACGGTGGTATCCGGCTTACTCAGTTAGCATCGGGGCCAGTTACGACCGGCAAAATTTTTGAACTGATGCCGTTTGACAACCTGTTGGTGTTACTGCCTTTGAAGGGCGACACACTACAATCGTTTTT
Organism: Chitinophagaceae bacterium; assembly: GCA_965246935.1. Lineage (GTDB taxonomy): Bacteria > Bacteroidota > Bacteroidia > Chitinophagales > Chitinophagaceae > JAZKFT01. Next base: position 260,950 of record CBDFGC010000037.1, read on the forward strand.
GAACCTGGTAGCAAAGCGTGGCGGCTGGCCGGCATCCGGCATTCGCTACACCATAAAAGATGATCTTGCAACAGGAATATTGGTTGCCGGCAAGCCAATGGATAAAAACACTACCTACTATATTGCCATCAGCGACTACGTGGCTAATGGAGGCGATGATTGTACGATGCTAAAAACGGCAACCCAAATAAACACAGGCTATGTGTTACGTGACGCTTTATTGCAATATGTAAAATTGCAAACCAGCCTCGGGAAAAGTATTGATGCAAGCATAGATGGAAGAGTAAAGAAAGAATAATTAAGAGCTAACAATGAATAGCAGGAATGTACTACTTTAACAAATTGTAAAAATTATTTATTCTTTGACTTTAAAAAAAGACATATCGCTCCCTGGGAAACATACTATACTCACCGGATAATGACTGGCTGACATGCTATTTCGGAAGCAATTGTATTATTACACCTCGATGCCCTTAATAAAACACTATTAAACTATTAAATTTTACTTTTCTTGAACCGAAGAAATTTTATAAAACAAACCTCGCTTACCGGTGCAGCAATCGTTGCAGGTAATTCATTTTTTAATGAAGTATTTGCAGCAGAACAAGTAATTACCTTAACGGTGTTGCATACCAACGATGTGCATAGCAGGATCGATCCTTTTCCGATGGATGGCAGCAAAAATCAGGGGCTTGGGGGCGTGGCTGCAAGGGCTGCTCTAATTCGTAAAATACGGGCTGAAGAAACACATGTACTGTTATTGGATGCAGGTGATATTTTTCAGGGAACGCCCTACTTTAATATTTATAAAGGCGAACCGGAAATAAAAGCAATGACTGCTATGCAATATGATGCGTGTACAATGGGAAATCACGACTTTGACGCTGGTTTGGAAAATTTTGTAACCCAATTACAGCATGCGGATTTCCCGGTTATCATTAGTAATTATGACTTTAGCAATACACCGATGGAGCATCTGTATTTACCGTATAAAATATTTAAAAAAGGAAAGTTGAAAATCGGTGTAACCGGCGTGGGTATTGAGTTACAGGGACTCGTGGCCGAAAATTTATATGGTTCAACCAAATATTTAGACCCTTTACAAAAAGCAAACGAAACAGCCGCTTATCTTAAACAAAAACAAAGTTGCGACATGGTTATTTGTTTGTCGCATTTAGGTTACCAGTATAAAGGTGAAAATAAAATAAGTGATGAAATCTTAGCAAAAACTTCTCAACATATTGACCTAATTATTGGCGGCCATACACACACGTTTTTAGATGCACCGGTTGTGTATAAAAATAAAATTGGCAGCGATGTAATTGTAAATCAGGTGGGATGGGCCGGAATTCAACTCGGCAGATTAGACTTTATTTTCTCCGGTGTGGATAACAAAAAGCTCTCAAACGCAGGCAGCATAATAATAAGTGAAATTAAGAACGATTAAAAAATTTTTTTGTCAACAATTTTTTTGATATTCGCTGTCTTTCTCAAAAAAAATTCCTTCCTGAGTTGTGATGGATTTTAATTTGGGGAAAACTTTTTTTAATCGCTACAACCTGCCCTTTTTGATGAATAACAGTTGCGAATCCGTATGGCAAAATTGTCTTGGAATTATCAAGGATATTGTAGAGTGGCAACACTTTAAAACCTGGTTTGAGCCTATCAAACCAGTATCATTGAAAAACAAGGTGCTTACGATACAGGTTCCCAGCCAGTTTTTTTACGAATACCTGGAGGAGCATTACATTAGCCTGATTGCCAAAACGCTGAAACGGGAATTAGGTAAAGAGGCCCGGTTGGAATACCGGATACTGGTAGATAGCGGAAATGCACTTCATCAACCTCAAACTGTAGACGTACCTTCAAACGAAATTAAAATGTATAGTAATAACGAAGCTGATTTTCCATTGGTTACAAGCAATACCGTGAAGAATCCTTTCGTTATTCCCGGACTCAAAAAAATTCAGATTGATCCGCAATTAAATGCCAACTATACATTCGATAGTTTTATAGAAGGCGACTGTAACCGGGTAGCCCGCCGTGCCGGTAAAACAGTAGCGGATAAACCCGGTGCTAATTCTTTTAATCCGTTGGTAATTTACGGAGGCGTAGGCCTGGGTAAGACACACTTAGGACAAGCTATTGGCAACGAGGTAAAAAGGCAGCATCCAAATAAAGTAGTCCTATATGTAAGCAGCGAAAAATTTATCAACCAGTTTCAGGATCATAGCCGCAATAATGCCATTAATGACTTTATCCATTTTTACCAGCTAATTGATGTACTGATCATTGATGATGTACAGTTTTTTAACCGTGCCGAAAAAACACAGGATGCTTTTTTTGCCATTTTCAATCACCTGCACCAAAGTGGTAAGCAATTAGTGCTTAGCTCTGATAAAGCACCTAAAGACTTAGATGGTTTACAGGAACGATTGCTGAGCCGCTTTCGCTGGGGCCTTAGCGCCGACCTTGTAATGCCGGCCTATGAAACCCGCATTGAAATACTGGAACGCAAAATGAAACATGACGGTCTTGAAATGCCGTTTGAAGTGGTAAAATATCTTGCTTATAATATTAATACCAATATCCGTGAACTGGAAGGTGCACTGATTTCTTTGCTGGCCCAAAGTAGCCTGAATAAAAGGGAAATAGACCTGGAACTTGCCAAGAAAGTGTTGCGTAATTTCATTAAAACCAGCAGCAAGGAAATTACCATACAAAGCATTCAGAAAATGGTATGCGAGTTTTATGATGTACCGTTTGACAAGTTGCTACAGAAGACCCGTAAGCGTGAAATTGTACAGGCCCGGCAGATTACCATGTTCCTCGCAAAAGCGTTTACCAAAAACTCCTTAAAAACTATTGGTGAGCATTTTGGCGGCCGCGACCATACCACCGTTATCCATAGCTGCCAAACCGTAAAAGACCTGATGGACACGGATAGCCTGTTCAAAGAGAACGTAATGGAATTACAGCAGAAAGTGCAATTGTCTGCGTTATAATACCTCATCCCCTGCCCTTCTCCACGGGGTGGAGAAGGGTGCCTCTGTTTGGGCATTTAATATCAATTTTGATAACGGATCTCTGTAGTTTGAAATTCTCAAATTAAATTTCCAGAGTAGTTTTTTTAATGCTTTTACGGGAAGTAAGTGTAATTCCTTCCTTTTTTTTCCTATTTTATGAATAATAAGGAAGGCTGATAAGTTGCCTACCAATACTGTTTATAGTATAGAATTGCAAGGACTTACCTAACTTATCAATTAATTTACGTTAACTTGATATTGCTTGCAACAGGGGTTAGTTTATTCTTATACATACATAAAACATCCTCAATTTCTGAACAGGTAAGTGAACTAAATTCTTCCGGCAGTTGGTTTTTAGTAATTGTTTCACTTTGGATTTTCCCTAAAAGAATTTCAGCCCCTTTTCTCGTTCCTGCATGCAAATATATTTTTTGTGGAAATAGACCTTTATAGTTTCCAATACGCTCTGCTGTATCATAAATTAGCATTTCTCCGACACCGAATGTAACTGCACCTGTATTTTTGACTATGTTATAAATTGTTTCAAAACTCTCTGCCATTTCAATGCTTTTCTCTTTTAATAATAATGCTTCTGCAAAGTTTTTTAAAACATCTTCTTTAAGCTTATACTGATGCGGATGTCTCTTTTGTAAGTTGTTAATACTTAAAGCAGCGATCCAGATTGCATGATAAAGAGATTTTTGATTTTTGCAATGCGTAAGCCAAGTGTCAGGTTTTAACTTTCTGTAGTATCGGTAATCATTTATAATTGACAAAATTCTAAAATCCATATTTATAATTATTGAACAATAACGTGTAAAAACCTGCCAATAAAAATATATTTTTATTGGCAGGTTTTTACATTCTACAGCATGCTTCATCTGGTGAGCTTAGTCATATTATAAGATTTAGAAAGGAGAAACGATAATGTATCAGAGTAGCTTTAACATGAAGATTGCTTTTGAAAATCAACTTGCTTGAACCCCTCGATGAATTTTATAATCCAATTTGCAGAGAGGCACCCCTCTCTACCCAAAGGGTGGAGAGGGGCCGGGGGTGAGGGCTAAGACTCCGTTAGCTCCACGTTCGTCATATTGCGATAATGATTTTGCAATTGATGCACCATCAGCGGATAGTTAATCTGTCGCCGGTCTTCCCGGTACCACATTTTTGAGTGGCTGAAATCGCCTGGCTGTTCAATTACCAGCCTAAACGGGCCGTGCTTGTATTTGATGAAGCCCTCCGGCATTACTTCGCTTTCAAAACGTAGTTTTTTTAATTGTTCATCGTCCAGTGGAATACCAAAAACTTCTTCCTGCGTACAATGAACCGTATTACCGCCGTCGGTTTGTACACCTATCTGTCCTTCATCCAGGTTCACAGTTGTTATTTCGCCATCCTGAATCTCACCATCATAATTTATTCGTACCCAGTTTCCCCGTTTGGCTTCTTTAAATGGTAGCATACAGCTTTTGTTTTTTCTGTTAAATAGGTAAGTCAATCTATGCAGCTAATGTATCGTTTTTCCAAACTTACGATGGGAAATTTTTCGCTTTTAGAAGTAATAACCAACAGACGTGTGTAAATCTGTTGATCATACTATAAAACTATGTTCGATCGCAGAAATCACCTGGCACTGCAAGCAGCATCGTATCTTTAAAAGACAAGCGTATTTCGCCTTCCTTTTCCATAAATGTGGCTGTAAGCGGTTGGAAGTATCAAAAATGACCAGGGCGGAGGAAATATCCACACCGGTTTTCCAAAACCAAAATGACGTACGTTTGTCTCTATTCACATTATCCACTTAAAGCCTTGTCTATTATATGAAGTTCATTGTTTCTGCTTCTACCTTGTTAAAGCAACTGCAACAAATCAGCGGTGTTATTAACGCCAATACCGTACTGCCGATATTGGAAGATTTTATGTTTGAAATTGAAAACGGCAAGCTTAGCGTTACTGCCACCGACCTGGAAACGGTGATGCAGGTGCAACTGGACATTGAGGCCAAAGAAAACGGCAAAGTGTGCATACCGGCCCGTATTCTGCTGGACTCGCTGAAGAACCTGCCTGACCAGCCACTAACCTTTACGATTGATAAAAACTTTGGCGTAGAGATTACCAGCAACAATGGGAAGTACAAAGTAATGGGCGAAAATCCCGATAATTTTCCCAAAGCGCCATCGCCGGATGACACCACCAGCTTTAATATGACCAGCACTGGCCTGCTGACTGCTATTAATAAAACCCTGTTTGCCGTCAGCAGTGATGACCTGCGCCCTGCCATGACCGGAGTATACTTTGAGGTAATGGCGGATGGCCTGCAATGCGTAGCTACGGATGCCCACCGCCTGGTTCGGTACAAACGTACCGATGTGCAGGCGCCCAAAACTGATACGTTCATTGTGCCTAAAAAACCGCTGAACCTGCTGAAAAATGCTTTGCCTGATAATAATGATGAACTAACCGTAAGCTACAACAGCAACCACCTGTTTGTAAAGCACCTGACCACCCAAATGAGCTGCCGGCTGATTGATGCCCGCTTCCCGGATTACCGGGTGGTCATCCCAGCCGATAACCCATATAAGCTGACACTAAATAAGGCCGAATTTCAGGGAGCGTTGCGCCGCATCAGCATTTTTAGTAACAAAAGCACCAACCAGGTAGCACTAAAGATTACCGGTAATGAACTGGAACTTTCCGCCCAGGATGTGGATTTTAATTTTGAGGGCAACGAACGCATGAGTTGCCAGTACACCGGCGAGGATATTTCCATTGCTTTCAATGCCCGTTTTTTAATTGAAATGCTGAATGCTGCCGATACCGGAGAAGTATTAATAGAACTAAGTACTCCTACCCGTGCCGGACTGCTAAAACCGAACGAGCAGGCCGAAAATGAAGACCTACTAATGCTGGTGATGCCGCTGATGTTGAATAATTAAATTCTTTTATCCCGTTGGTTTTGCCTACGGGATTTTTTAAAGTAACTTTAAAATCAAAGCATGAAAATTAAAAAATTGTTTGACGCTTATAAACAATTGATAAATGAAACATTAGGTGCAGAAACAGCATTTACAGAATCTGGGATGATAAATGAATATGAGAAATTAGATTATGGTTTTTTCCCATTAGGTTCGGGAGTGCTGACTGACAGAAGCAAAATAGATGAAGCTGAGATCGATGAATGTAAAATCATGGTTTTGGGAAATGATTTTGGAACGATCAGTTACACGGATAACCTCATTTCAAATGGTAAAAGAGAAAATAACAGTAAGACAATTCAAAATCTAAAAAATAAATTAGGAGTAGAACCAGAGACAACTTTCTTTACCAACTTTTATATGGGTATTCGTGATGAGAAAAACCATCCTGGGACAACCATGACAAAGCTCATGGTAAAAAGGGGAAAAAATTATAAAGATTTTTGCCATCAATTTTTTGTCACTCAACTTAATTTAATTAATCCAAAAATAGTTTTGTGTTTAGGAATTGAAGTAGGTAAAGCACTAATTTCAATCTTCCCAGAATTTTCTAAAAATAAATTAACCAGCCTTTATGCAGGAGAAGTAACAAAGAATTACTCAGTTATGATAGATGATAATGTTTTAGGGAATAGGAAGTTTATATTAATACCACATCCATCAATGGCTAACAGCAACTGGGGAAAAAACAATATCCACTCAAAGATTCAGAAAGCAATTTTACTATAAAAAATTTCTATCGGCGTAAAGCTTCTGTAGTATGCATCTTTAACCCCTTGCTAATTGTTATACAGTATTATAGAAAATTGTGAATGTCTTAATCATAGCCGTTATCAGATCGAATAAATACAGCTATAAAAATCTTGTAAATTTGCCTATATATCAATTAAGATGAAGGCAAAATACATCAATCCATTTACTGACTTTGGATTTAAAAAGATCTTTGGCGAGGAAATGAGCAAACCACAATTGCTTGATTTCCTGAATGCGCTGTTGCCTGTTCAAAATAAAATAAAAGACCTAACATTTAAAAATACAGAACAACTTGACCAAACAGATGCCAACCGCAAAACAATATTTGACATTTATTGCGAGAGTGAAAGCGGCGAAAAATTTATAGTAGAACTGCAGAAAGCTAAGCAAAACTATTTCAAAGAAAGGACGATTTATTATTCAACATTTCCAATTCGGGAGCAAGGTGAAAAGGGAGATTGGTATTATAATCTGAAAGCCGTTTACTGTATTGGTATCCTGGATTTTACATTTGATGATTACAGCAATGAATCTGAAAAAAATGAGGTGGTTCATACCATTAAATTAAAAAACCAGCATGGAAAAACATTCTATGATAAACTGACTTACATCTATCTGGAGATGCCAAATTTCAGGAACAAGGAAAATGAATTAACTACCCGGCTGGACAAATGGCTTTATTTTATTAAGCATCTGGAAGATTTTCAGGTTATCCCCGCTATATTCAAAGATGAAGTATTCAGTCAGGCTTTTGAAAAGGCAGAACTTGCTAACATGAAAGAAGAAGAACGAAATAGCTATGAATACAGCCTGAAAATATTCAGAGATAATAAAGCCACCTTCGATTATGCAATGGATACATCGAAAGAAGAAGGGAAAAAGGAAGTGGCAGCAGCCATGAAGGCAGATGGCGAATCTTTCGAAAAGATTATCAGGTATACAGGTCTGACGATAGAACAAATTGAAAAATTATAAGCCTTATCGAAAGATAAAATGTTAATTAGACTCCTATGTCCACCATTGCACTCATCCCTGCCCGGTACGCTGCTACCCGTTTTCCGGCTAAGCTAATGCAGCCGCTGGGAGATAAAACGGTGATTCTGCATACCCATGATAATACCATTGCTACCGGCCTGTTTGATGAAGTAATTGTAGTAACAGATAGCGATATTATTTACCGGGAAATAACCGGCAATGGCGGCAAAGCATTGATGAGCCGCAAGCAGCACGAAAGTGGCAGCGATCGCATTGCTGAAGCTGTTGAAACCATAGCCGTAGATATTGTGGTGAATGTGCAGGGCGACGAGCCGTTTGTTCAAAAAGAACCACTGCAAAAATTATTACAGGTGTTTGAAGGTAAGGATGGCCAACAGGTACAGGTGGCTTCGCTGATGCAATTATTAAATGAGCCGCAATTAATAGCTGATCCCAATTACGTGAAGGTAGCAGTTGATAAAAACAGCAATGCCCTGTTTTTCAGCCGCAGCGTTATCCCCTACCAGCGTGATAAAAACGTTGCTGTTCCTTACTACGAGCATATTGGCGTATATGCCTTTCGCAGGCAGACATTGCTCAATTTTACGGACTGGGAAATGACGCCATTGGAAAAGGCTGAAAAAATAGAATGCCTCCGCTACCTGGAAAACGGTGTCCCCATCAAAATGGTGCTGACGGAATACATGGGTATAGAAATAGACACAGCAGCAGACCTGGAAAAAGCGAAAGACTTATTGCAGTAATTGCCGCAGCTTGCCATAATCAATTTTGGTATGATGCCGTTTATCTTTTGGCATGGTAGCAACATAGCGGATCGTTGCATCTTCCAACAGTGTACCTGTAACTGCTTTTATTATTTGCTCCTGCAGTTTTTTATCTTCCGCCTCAATTACCAGCACTAACTTTTCATCATGCAGCAATATTGCCGCTTCAGATATGGATAATTGCTGCTTCAGTAGCCAGGTGCTGATGATCGGGTAAATGACATGCCGGTGATAAGAAATGGTTTCGGTGCAGCGGCCCCGGAAATACAAATGACGGTGTTCGTTCAAAACGCCTTCGTCACCGGTGCGATGCCACAAAACATTTTCTACTAAAAACTTATTTTGCTGTTGCGCTGCATCGTTGTTAATATAATTCTGTAATACGTGCGGACCACTTACTACTATTTCGCCACTATTGCCAGGTGATAGCTTCAGGTGTTCCCATTCAATTATTAATTGGTTAGGAATAGCAGCAGTTGTATAAGGAATAATAGCGACCTGAATGTCAGCATGCAGCCTGCCAACCGGAAGACCTTGGTTTCGCATTATTTCAGCAGCTGTTTGTATCAGATCTTTCATGGAAATGCTGCTGACAGGCTCTGCTTCTGTGCTGCCGTACACCACTGTTGTTTCAGCCTCCGGAAATGCCCTTACTATTTGCTTCGCATCGTCCGGAAACACAGGGCCACCGCCGGTAATTACCTTTTTGATATGTGTAGAAATAGCTTGTTGAGAAATACGTTTAGCAATCGCTACCGTAATGGCGGGTGAAGCGGTAATGTTTTGAATACGATGTTGCTGGATCAGTTGCACGGCTTCATCAACGGAAGAAGCATGCTGAACGGTTATTTTTTTTACCGGTAGTATATTGGTTTTCCCAAAGCTTAGGTTCAGCAACACCACTACCGGCAATAAAGTCAGCGTTGTTTGATCATCATCTTCCAGAAACGGCAACAAGGCATTTCGCTGGGCAGCTAAAAAAGCATGGGTACGATTAGCGGCTTTTGGGATGCCGGTGCTTCCGGTAGTGAATGTAATAATGGCTGTATCGTTAGCACCCGTTGCCACTGGAAGCGGAAATCCGGAACCAGCTTTATTATTAGCAATGGCTATCTTTTTTAACTTTCGTAAAGGGCTGACGAACCAGCTTAGTAACAGGAATTTGCGTCCGGCAACGATAGCCTTGCATGGTACAGTCTTCAAACAGGCCGTTAACCGGCTTATGCTTACCCATTCGTCTAAAAAAACAGGACAGGCGCCGATGTATAATAAGGCAAGCACGGTAACATAGAGTTGTGATTTCATGGGAATAAATACCAACACTTTATCACCTTTACCAATTCCTTTTTTGGTAAACCGGTGGGCCGCTATCTGTATCTGTTGCAATAATTGGGCATAGGTAATTTGCCTGTGGCTCTCTATAAAAGCAAGTTCATCTGCATGCTTGCCGGCAACACTAACAAATAACTGAACAATGTTTTGAACTGCCATTAACCAGTAATCTGTTTTTGAAACAATGCGTACGATTTAAATGGTTGTCCATTATACTTTTGTGATAGTACTGCTGAGCGGTTGCTTTGGTGATAAAAGGCATGTAGCAGTGATGTGTAGCCTGCTGCCACGGCATTGTTGTGCAAAAGATTTATCATATGGGTCATCAATCCTTTTAAATGTTGCTCATTGCTACGGGCCATGGTTTTCATGACGATTCTTTTCGGATAATACACATCAGGCAGGCACAACAAAAATGCAACAATTTCTTGTGCGTTGTTTTCAGCAATGAATACGAATTCCGGTTGTAGCAGCGGTTGCAACTTTTCATACTTCGCAATGAAATCCGCTTCATCCACAGGGCTATAATACACATTTTTAGAAAATGCATCTATGCAGAACGGGTATAACTGTTTGAGTTCCTTTTTATAATCGATTATGCTGATCGGGCGAATATTGACACCTTGTTGTCGAAACCCTTTTTCCAACGTTTGATTTATTGGCTGATAAGCTAATATTGATTGTTGGGTGTAATACCGTTGTGTAATGGTAAACCCATATTGTATTAAATGTTCAGCGTAGTATAGCGGTTGCGGCAAATCAGTTACAAACTGCCGCCCCTCATTGGTAAGTGGCAGGCGATATTCATCCCAGGTACTTCCGTTAATTGGCCCAAGTAACGTATGATAACCATTTTGATAAGCGTACGCTGCTGCTTCGGTGATTAGTTTTTCAAAAACCAATGCATTGTTGATGAATTCTATATTGCCAAATAAAATTGTTTTCTTTTCATCAATTACAGCATTGTAATACAGGCAAAGGCGCCCTGCAGGCATTCCATTATTATACACTAACAAACAGGTGAGCAGGTATTGCGGGTTGATTTCATCCGGCGGACAATCATTGCCATAAATGGTATTTCGCAACTGGTGAAATGCGGCCAGTTGTGGCTGGTGTGGTAAAAAGAAAACTGCATTTACTTTCATGCCATCAAATATAAAAGAAGGGCAGTTACCGCCGGAATGGTAAAGTTATCCCAGCCGCGGGTACTTACCCGTTCTGTAATCGCAGTTGCTAATGAAATGAAGAAGGAAAATACCAGCCCTACAGTTAATAAAATGTTGCCTAAAAAATAAAAAAGGAAAAAGGAAATAACGAATGCCGTCATGAAAAAAGCTACTGACCCAATTATCGTTTTACCAGGTGCCCGTCTACTGAAATAATTGCCGGCTAACGCAGCTACAGGATCTGCGACAGCCATGATAAGAACAGGCATATAAAAAAATAAATAAGGGTGGTAATGAGTAAACCGCCTTGCCATAAAAAGATAAAATGCAAAGACACCTGTTACAATCACCGGGTATAAAACGCTGCCTGCTGTTGTACGGGATACGGCATTGATGGAAGGCAATAATTTGTACCGCATACTTATTACCAGAATTAGTAAAAAAGCCATGCAAATAATGATTACCTGCCATAGATGTGTAAAATAAACCGGGAACAACAGTGTCAGTAATCCGGTACCGGTATGAACCAGATTACGGGTATAATCTGCTCTTATTTTTGCTTTGTGATACAATAATTCTGCTACGGCAAATAACAGCAGGAACAAAGCTGATAATTGTAGTAAAATGATCCGGTTATCCATGTGGTAAGGTTAGCGTAAAAACCATCACAATTCATCAGTCATTGCGAGTAAGGGTTTCCCGTTTTACGGGACAGGCTGTGCCCGGCGAAGCAACCTCCCTGATAACACTTGGGGATTGCCACAGGCAGGAACCCTCGCAATGACGGAGGTTTGTAACGAATAAATGTCTCAAGATTTACAGCATTCTTCCAAACAAAACCGGTTGTAAAAAAAGCCATTGTCTTTTTGCAGTAGTTGTTCATTCACTTTAGATTTTACATAGTGACCCGGTTCTATTTCTGCAAAACTTCGGGTTGCCATCAGGTTCCAGAATGCTATTTTACTTTTAGGCAACAGATAAGGTTGCCAATCCTTTACCAGTTGCTCAAACAAGGCCTGTGGCATGTATTCAAATATATTCGATAAGCAATAGGTATCGTAGGATTCCTGTTTGATGACTGCTGTTGCATCCGCCTGGACAATATTCAATTTGTGAATGTTATTTTTAATGGATTCAAAGTTTTTCTGTCGTAAATAAAACGGCAAACTATGCCGGTAATTACCTGTAAAAATCATTTGCAAAAATGCGTTATGCGTACAATGGCCAGATTGCAGATGCTGTGCCGCCTTTTGACGGATAAAATAGCTAACCGGAACTTGCACCTGTTTTAAAAATTGCGGATCTCTTCCGTAGCGACCCATTATTCTTTTACTAAAGAAAAAAGCCATCAGCCATTGCCACCGTCGATTGTTCCAGATGTCATTGTAAAATTCCTTTTGCTCCACTTCTGTTTTAGGTTGCAATAATTGCTGTACAGTTTTTTGAGAATGTACCAGTGGTAAAAAGTAACGCCTGAACAGGTAGAAATAGTGCTCAAACTTGCCTGCATGTATTAAACCACTCCGTATTAGTTTTTCATTTATTTTCCAATAGCTGGCAGCTTCGGGACTCAGTGCCGGCAATAGGTTTCGTAACAGATTTAGTTTTGTTTTCTCCGTTGCTGCCGTTACGCCTAACAACTGTAATACCTCTTCATAGGTAAGCGTTGCAAATGCACATTTTTTTAATTCCGTAACATGCAATTGCACATTACTGATATCGAATGCATCCACACATGCCGGGTTAGTGCTTAATAAAGCCAGCGCATTATCACCTGCTGATGCAATACAACAGATTTTTGATTGCGGACGAAGCTGTAATGATTGCAGCAATACATCCGCATCTTCCCAGCAGTTGGCATAGCGGATAATATTAAAATTCACTTTTTTTATAGTGTCATCCATACAAATTATCCTTGTCTTTCTATGTGAGCCTATGTGTATCTGATGTGCCTATGCGGTTAAAGAAATATCTGTATCAAGGATACGAATGATTCCTGTGCTTCCATCCATGATAATTTCGGTGCCGTCTTTTACCGATTCCATCAGTCCCGCTACACCTACGATGCAGGGTATGCCCATCTCCCGGCTTACGATGGCTGCATGGCTTAGCAAGCTACCGCGTTCGGTAATAATGCCGGCAGCCGAAGGAAATAAAACCACCCAGCCCGGGTCGGTTGCGTAGGTGGCCAATATACTTCCATTAAGTGAGGTAAGGGCTGATGCTTCTTTTACAATGCGGATGGTACTTCTGACAACCCCGGCCGAGCAGGGTACGCCTTTTAATTCGGTTAAATTACCGCCTCCTGCTACGGTTTCTAATGGTTGCATGATGAATGCCGATGGTTTACCTTGGGTGATGATGCGTTCCGGCAGCGGCATATTTTCATACAACTGGTAATTTTGCTTTCGTTCTGTAATCCTGCTTTTCAACAGGTTCTTTTCTGCAATGCCGTTACCCAATGCTAATAATTCAGGCAGTTGTAAATAAAAAACATCCCGTTCATTTTCAATAATATGCTGGCTGTATAAGATGTGCCCGGCAGCAGCCATCATCTGCCGAACCATGCCAAAGCCTTTGGTACGGTAATACCGCAAATTTTCCCGGTTGCTTACAAAATACCTGGCCTGTTTCAGTACGTGCTCAAACAGCTTTTTCTTCAGCCACTTTCCTCCTGTTTTTTGATGAATAACCGCTTCAGCATTCTTTCTTTCAACTGCTACTGTTTCATTTTCTGTATAGCTGAAAATATGGTTTTGGATATAGGATTGCAACAGTGCAATCAGCCTTTCGGGTTGTTGCCGGTAGGTAATTGTTTCCAGTTTTAATTCTGCTACGCAACGTTCGCCCCATACATTAATATAATCCTGAATCAGTACTTTCTCTTCCTGATAGGATGCCAATTGTAATTGTTGCCAGATTGTATCCGGTTTGCCTGTCAGAAACAATTCTTTCAATATTGCATTTGAGGCAAGCTTTTTTGCCAATGCTGGTAGTAACCGTAACGGTTCTGTTGTAATGATGTCTTTGGAAGAGGCAATTAACTGGTTGTGCAGGTTAGGCAGTTCCGGCGCATATTTGGTACATTGCTTTTGCAACAACCCAAAATAAATCATTGCAAATAAATCGTTCACCAGCGGAGCTTTCCAGCGGCTAAGCATTAATTGTTCAAAGGTTTGGTAGTCGGCCAGCACTTTAGGTAATGCCATGTTCGGATAATCCTTGCGGCTGAAACGCTGGTACACTTCCTCAAAATCCCGGATGAATTCCTGTTTGCCTTTCCGGGCATGCCGACCGTTTTTGATAATCGCTGAAACGGCGCTAACGATTTGCCAATAGTCACGAATACCAGCCTTTTTTTTGTCAGGCATTTCAATCGGCGGTTTCTCTTTTACGCCCATCATCTTTTCCATGAACGTTGCGTTTACGCTATACCCTGGCAATTGAGCCAACGATGCGTACCAGCTATTCAGGTTGTAATACACCCGGCCATTCAGCAAGCCCAGCATATTGGCATACACTTCTCTATTATTTTCTACCGTTTTTTTACCTACGCCCATTACCAGCGAAAACTGTCGATACACCGCTTCATACATTTTTTCGATAAAAGAAAATGTGAGCGGCAACGTAAGCCCCGGATAGCTTTCAACAATATTGCTATTGTCCCACACGATGGTTTTTCCGGTAGCAACAACTGTGGTAACCGGACGGCTTTGCAGCAAGTAAAACCTGTCTTGGTCAAAAGCAAACTCAATGTCCTGGGGTTGACCAAAGAAGGCTTCCAGTTTTGTTACATAATCAGCTACCAGCAATGCCTGTTCATCCTGCAAAACAAACTTTGCTTCAACGTTGGTTTTGCCTGTAATCACTTTATTTAAAACGGTGTAAGTATCTGCGTTTTTCAGGCCGCTTACCAATGCATCACCAACCCCGGCTATCGCGTTGATAACCGTTTCCACCTTGTTCCCCGTTAACGGGTTTACACCAAAAGCCACACCTGATGCTATAGCATCTATCATTTGTTGTACTACAAGAGCCATACGGTGTGGAGTAGTTATACCTGCTGATCGTTTATAGGTATCAACTACATCAGAAAACTGCGATTGCCATACTTTAATAATAGCATCTGTTAACTCTTCAATTGGCACATTCAGTATAGTAGCAAACTGACCGGCAAATGAATGATTTGCCCCATCCTCAATGGTAGCAGAAGATCGGATAGCAAATGCATAAATACCCGGTAGAGCAATTTCAATGTCCGGTAAAAGCGATTTTATTTTTTCAGGTAAACTACTTTCATCTTCATTCTCAAAAAACGTCGTTGGAATAACAATAAAAGGCGGTACCGGGAATTCGGCAGCCAGCTCTGCCAGGCTCGCTCCTTTGCCACCTAATTGTGCTGCATCAGGAGGTATTTTATTTTGCGTTGTATAAATAGTTGCCGGCATTTTATTTCAATAAAAATGGAATGCCGCCTAAGATAAGGTACATACCCAATGCCCACACCAACGAAACAATTTCTATCCCTTTAGCCATCCCTGCCGAAGGCTTTTTTAAAAATAATAATGCAGGCACAATAGCGGCTACAAATAGAACCGTCAGTATCGTTATGACAACATTATTGGCTGCCGCATAATTAGCAGCCATCAAGGCGACTAAAAAATTGATCAGTAATATAATCAACCATACAACCGGTGCTCGTCGCAAACCCCAGAGCCGGGTATAGCTTACGACCCCTTCCTCCTCTTTTTCCGGGGTGCGTATTTTACGGCCAATTTCCAGTACCAGCCCGTTGCAATAAGATACGCCAAAGAAAAACAGTAATCCTTTCGGTGGTGTTGTACCGTTCAGGCGCCAGTCGTAGCCGCTTGCATACATATCCGCCAGCGGTATAATCAGCATGTGTGAAATGTTGTAAAGAATTTGCCGTTTACGCAGCCAGTCGGCAGCAAAAAATTCTACCCGCATCAGCAACAGGTAGCCCATCATAACCACATATAAAAAAAACAGTTGTTGAAAAAAAATAAGATTGATAACGGTTGCAATAATAAAAAACACCAATGCCGTAGCGCTTAGTTCTTTCAACGTAATAAGCCCCCGAACAACGGGCAGGTAAGTACGGTAGCGGGCATCATCTTCTCTGTCTTTGTATTCATCACTTACCCGCAGCAAAAAAAACAAAGTGAGGTTGGTAAACACACAGGCTGCGTAATGCTGCAACGGTATAAAATCATATACTCCCCGGCAAAGCCTGCTGTATGCAATGGCCGAAAAACTAAAAACTGCAATCAATAACCCATGTACCAGCACCGGGAAGCGCTCTTTTTGGTAAATGAACAGTCGAAGTAAAAAAGGTTGTCGGGAGGGCATATTTTAATAGCTCAATTACTCAATGGCTCAATTGTTCAATTGTAAATACATGATTGTGCTCAGTTTCAGGGATTGAAATCCCTGGCTACAAAATGGATCATGCCTACGGCACTTTGACGGTGAAAATACAACATGTAGTGCCGTAGGCATGATCCATTTTGTAGCAACGAACTTCAGTCCGTTGTATAGTTACGTGGTCCATTCTTTGTCGGCTGAACTTTATTATGGAAAACCAATCCGTCTGCATCTCACGCTGTTTTCCAAACCTTATAAATTGCTGCCTTATGTTACTCCGCCCTCCTTTCATATTCACGGCTGTCATTATTTTTAGTATGCTCAATGGCTGGGCCCTGGTTAATGGCCTGAGGCATAATAACGGATGGAGTTGCCTGATGGCCTCTGCTGCTATTGGCGGTACTTTTTATTTTGTGCATATTTATCAGAAGCTACGCACTACGCCACCGGATGAAGCTGACAAGGAAGGGATGGATCAACCTGCTGCATGATAAACGGTAAATGGAGAATGGCTGATGCGGTTATCTTCACGTTTTAAAACCAGCACCATGAAATCAGCCTTACTTCTCCTTTGTATTGTATCTCTTTCTGCCTGTCATGTTTCTTTAAATAAAACGATAGAAGGTAATGATCATATCAAAAAGGAAACAAGGCAAGTAAGCGGCTTCACAGGTATTAACGTAGCAGGTCCCTTTCAGGTAACTGTGCAGCAGGGCAATGAGTTTTCTGTTTCCGTAGAGGCAGACGAAAATCTGATGCCGTATATCGAAATAAAAAAAACGGGCAATGCATTAGAAATCGGCGAAAAAGATGGCTACAACCTTCGTGGCACAAAGGGCTTGTGGGTAACGGTACAACTGCCGGACATCGATATGTTATCCATAGCAGGTAGTGGCAACATCCAAACGGTATCGCCGCTTAAAAATACCGGTACGATTGAATTCAGTATTGCCGGAAGTGGTAAAATAGACGCAGCCGTGGATGCACCGGAAGTAAGCGTTGAGATTACTGGTAGTGGCACGGCCAATCTGAGCGGCCAAACCCGCAAAATGGATATTGGTATTACCGGCAGCGGCGATTGCCTTACTGAAAACCTAAAGAGCGAAGATTGTACTATCAACATAGCCGGTAGTGGTACCGCCAGGGTTTTTGCCAGTACCAGCCTGGATGTAAGCGTTACCGGCAGTGGCGATGTATATTATGCAGGTAAACCCCAAAATATAAAAAAGTCTGTCACCGGCAGCGGCAAGATTAAAGAGTTGTAAAAAGCCTCCCCACTCATTCTCCCCTCCAACGGAGGGGAGATGCCCCTGTTTGATTTTGCTAATTAAAAGCACCCGGCGGGTCATTGCTAAGCAAGCAGCACAATTAATTTTGAACTTGGTTGTTTAAGGACATCTGCTACACTTTTTGATACACCGTTTCACAACTTCACTTCTATCTGAATCCACGGTAGGCTTTTCCTATAAAATTGTCTCCATTTTCTTCTCTTGTTGAAGAAGGTATCTCTATTGCGTGGAGAAGGTGAGGCTTAGAAAGGTTATACTTGCATATCAGCAAAGCCAGAGATGAGGCTGTACCTAAAAATTTTGAAGGGGCATACTTAAGAATCTAAAAATATATTCCAAAAACATTGCTGCACAGAGGCATCTCCCCTCCGTTGGAGGGGAGAATGAGTGGGGAGGCTCTTATCTTCGCACCTCTTTAAAAATTAAACGAAATTATAAAGCATGATCGCAGCAAGAAACATCACCCTCAGCTTTGGCAAGCGGGTACTGTTTGATGAAGTAAACACCACATTTACCAAGGGAAATTGTTACGGAATCATCGGCGCCAACGGAGCCGGCAAAAGTACTTTCCTTAAAATACTGAGCGGTGAGATAGATCCCACGAAAGGAACCGTAGAAATAACGCCCGGAGAACGGATGGCTGTACTGAAACAAAACCACTTTGAATATGATGAGGTAACGGTCTTAAACACGGTGCTAATGGGCCATAGCCGTATGTGGAGTGTGATGCAGGAAAAGGATGCGCTGTACATGAAGGAAGATTTTACGGAAGAAGATGGCATCAAAGCAGGTGAACTGGAAGGAGAATTTGGCGAAATGGGTGGCTACACTGCCGAAAGCGATGCCGGTACTATTTTAGGCGAACTTGGCGTACCCGAAAGCTACCACCAGATGCTGATGAAGGACATTCCCGGTGCGATGAAAGTAAGGGTGCTATTGAGCCAGGCCATCTTTGGCAACCCCGATATACTGCTACTGGATGAACCTACCAATGACCTGGATATTGAAACCATCTCCTGGCTGGAAAACTTTTTAGCCGACTACGAAAACATTGTGCTGGTGGTAAGCCACGACCGTCACTTTCTGGATACCGTTTGCACCCATGTAAGCGATGTGGACCGGGCGAAAATCAAAACCTTTTCCGGTAACTACAGCTTCTGGTATGAGAGTAGCCAATTGGTAGCCCGCCAGATAAACGACCGTAATAAAAAGAACGAGGACAAACGAAAAGACCTGTTGGAGTTTATTGCCCGCTTTAGTGCCAATGCCAGTAAAAGCAAGCAGGCTACCAGCCGCAAAAAGGCTTTGGAAAAGCTGGTGATCGAAGAAATTGAACCCAGCAACCGTAAGTACCCCGGCGTAATTTTTCAGCAGCAGCGGGAATTAGGCAACCAGGTGCTGAACGTGGAGAAACTGATGAAGCGCAGTCCGGATGGCCGTATCCTTTTTAAAGACGTAAACTTTGATGTAAACAAGAACGATAAGATTGCCGTTGTGAGCAAAGACCACCTGGCCATCACTACTTTTTTTGAAATACTAAATGGTAAGGACAAACCCGACAGTGGCAAGTTTGAGTGGGGCACTACCGTTACCCATGCGTACCTGCCCAACGACAACAACGAGTTTTTCGAGCACAGCCTGACTTTGATGGATTGGCTGCGCCAGTTTGTGCCGCCACACGTAACCGATGTGGATGAAGTATTTCTGCGTGGCTTTCTGGGTAAGATGTTATTTAGCGGGGATGATGTAATGAAAAAAACCAATGTGTTAAGCGGTGGTGAAAAAGTACGTTGTATGATCAGCCGGATGATGCTGCAAAACCCCAATGTGATTATTATGGACGAGCCTACCAACCATCTCGATCTGGAAAGCATCCAGGCTTTTAACGAAGGCGTAGTAAACTTTAAAGGCGCCGTACTCCTCACCAGCCATGACCACACATTTTTACAAACGGTGTGCAACCGCATTATTGAACTTACGCCTAAAGGCATCATCGACCGGCTGATGACGTTTGATGAGTATTTAGTGGATGCACGGGTGAAGCAGCAGAAGGAGGAGATGTATAAGTAGGATGATTTATGAATAGGTTTGAAATGGCAAGGAAAACCTTTATAAAATAGAAATCCAACAACCTTCCACTCAAAAATTAAAACAAGGGGATTTTTTCAAAAAGTATTCTCCAAAAAACCAAAAAGTAATAATCCTCTCTTTAAAATTCAAAAGAGCGTTTGAGAGGATGGTGGTATTTGGTCAAAAGAGGTGAATAGTCTATTGTCTTATGTTGATAAAAAAGAGATTTCCAAACTCAAAAAGTTGTCTGATGCTATTCAAAGTATGATTGACAGGCATTTTGATTATTTGATAAGCGACCAGTATACATTAATGAAATTGCAAACTGACATCAATTACTTATTTAAGAGCTATTTTGAACTTACGATGTTCTTGTGGTCTATAACTGAAAAATATTTGAAATCAAAAAATGTTAAAAAAGAAGTGATAGATCTTTTATGGTGGACTCTAAATCACTCTTTTGATATTTATATAAAGTCATTTCCCAATACTCCATATTATGGCTTTAAAAAAGCTTTTGAGTCGAGAATAGAAATATATTCCTCCATCAGTAAAAGCTATTTTGATAAAGAACGTACTGATCTGCAGATTTTACAATGGCTTTTTGAATTAATTATTGATAGACCATTTAGTACAAATGTTAGTGAACTTGATCTTATTACTACATTCATTTCAAATTTTGGGGATTTAGATAAAATGCCTTATTCATTAAGTTTTAATCAATGGCTTTATCAAGGAGCCATAGGATATAACAAAACTCTCCACAGTTTGCAACTTTAAGAAATCCTTTAAAATATTAGTATTTATTATCAAAACGTAAGTATGAATCCAGAAAACACAAATGATGACGTTCACTATGCGTATGCAAATCCTATGTATGATGATATAATCTTGTTTTTAGATACTCTTCCGTCTTCCCAAGATAAATTGAAACCCATTGATATAAGTAATGGGATTTTTAAGTTATACGAAAAGCATAATGTAACAGAATTTAAAAAAATGCTTCAAGCAAGGCTTGAAGCAAAAAGAAAATCAAGTTGGCCTTATAGTAATGATCTTTTCATGTCTATAAAAATTACAGGAACCAAAAACGAGATTTATGAAAAAGACCTTGACAATTTATTAAAAACTCTTTTCGATACTTTAAAAGGCATCGTTTATATTGATGACAAACAAATAACAAAATTATGTGCTGAAAAGAAAATTACAGCAGTTCCAGAAGCTAAAGGTGTAATTGTTGCTCTTAAACATATACTTCTTACAGAAGAGATTACGCTTTCTCCATTACTTTATTCGGTAAATGAGGATATATGGAAAGAGGAAAGAAAAAAGAAAGGCAAGCAGGGAAAACACACTTATTTCGACGGCTATTAAATCTTCTGCCGCCGTGATTCGTGTCCCAAGAATTGCAAGAATTACAAATCAGATTTATCTTCATTTATAAAATCACACATGAAATTGCCACGCTACGAACTGAAAGCGGAAAGGTCTTTAATGGTTTTTGAATTTACCAGCGAAGGCCCAAAAGGACAGATTCAAAAGTTAATCAAATTTAGTGAAACGGCGCTGAAAGACTTTTATAATCTGGCCTTTGGCGATAAAAGCCTCGATGGAGATATTGATGATACTGTAGTTTCAAACAACGGTGATAGCGATCAGGTATTAGCAACAGTAGTGGCAGCCGTTTACACTTTTACAGATTCGCAACTTGATGCATGGGTATATGCTACTGGTAGCACACGCTCACGTACAAGGCTTTACAGAATGGGCGTTGCCAAATACTTAGGGCTTGCTCAACAACTCAGGGTTGAATGGATATTAAGGGAAATATCCCAGAGCGATTTATTTTAAAATTTTCAATTAGGCCCAATAGTATTTGGTAATATTTATATATCAGGGACAAAAGTGCCCGCCTCGTCAGTCGGACGAGGTTTAGCACTAAAGCTATTGAAGCAATCCAGGATTGAGAGGTTTCTTTAAGTTTGGCTTTGATGTTGTCCAATCCATAAGCAATCTTTGCCTGCCCAAACTTCCCTTCAATTGGATTGCGTTCGCCTGGTCTTAGGTGGACTGCCACTGCCGTTGAAGACGGTCGCCCTAAGGGCTTTGCTATCAACTTTATCCCTTTGCCTTTCAGTACCTTTCGGTTATCCCGGGTGCAATAAATTTGATCGGCCAGCACCTCTGCCGGATAAAAACCAAACCGCTCTTTGTATTTTTCTATTGTATGTACTAAATATTTACTCTCATTAAATGCATCCCATGACAAATAATCAATAAAGGCAAAGCCTGCTACAAGTGCCATTTGAAGTTTGCTACCAAACTCCACTTTTGCACCCTCCTTGCCCCGCACGATGGGCCGCACATGCGGTTGATGGAGATTTACGATGCGATCCTCAATGCGGTTGCTGTTGCTACGGTGCATTTGATCCTGCTGCTGATAAACCGTGTACAAAACCATTAAATATTTTTGCTCTCTGGCCTTCAAAGGAAATTTATCATAGGCTGCCAACAACGTATCAATATGGTGCAGGTTCCTTTTTACATAGCGTAATTGGCTACCGACGGCTTTGTATATTTCTTTCCTTGTTTTGGCTTTCTTTTTGGCTGTATGTAAAAAGTTTTTGCGTGCAATTTGCCGGTAGGTTCTCACCTTTTTGCCATGAAGGAGCGGGTCGTGCAGTTGATCTATCAATTCCTCACTTTTTTCTCTTGCGGCATTGAGGAGTTTTAAATCAGTAGGATAGGTAATGTTTTGTGGGGCTACGGTGGCATCTGTTATAAGCTTGCCTTTGTTGAGCATTACGGGAGTCGATTCACTTTTTGTTTCCGCTATAAGGGTTTGTGGCGCTGGCGTTGAGCAATCTTGTGTTATATTATTTTCTGATGTGTTTGTATTGATCAAGTGCGGTGTTTCCTCTTTTCTTTCAGCAACATCATTGGGTGGGGGTGAATGTTGTTGGGGATCCTCGGGGCTTTCTTTTATACAGTGCAGGACAATGACATCATTTAGTTTGGAAAGTAGTTCCAGGGTTAGCCGCTTTCTGATTTCTACAAATAGGGTGTCGCTGAAAGGGGCTTCATTGGTGAAACTGCTGTAACCTAAAAAATACTGCATAAACATGTTTTCCTGAATATGCGCTATGGTGCCTCTGTCGGTTTGGTTTTCTAAATGTTTGATCATTATGGCACCCAGCACCACCCTGCCGCTGATGGGCGGGCGGCCCTCTGTGGATTTGAACAAATTATCATAAGCGCTTACCAGCTTATCCCAGGGAATGGCATGTGCCATTTTTACCCAGCGATTGTTCTTGTTTAATTTTTGTGCAAAAGGTGTTTCAAAACCACAAAGCGTTAGCTGGTTTGGGCTCACATACGTAGGGGTAGATGCACGCTTTCTGACGGCCTTTGTTGGTTTTACCTGCACTTGTTCAGTAGTCTTTTCCATACATCTCAAATATATTAAGACTTTTAGGTTGTTCAGCAAGCCCTACTTAGATGAAGTAAAACAGGATTTCCGGGTTTTTGGGCTGAGGGAAGGAGAATGGGAAGATTTTGAAAAGAACATAGAATATACAGCATTTCTTGTAAAAAGAAAATGATGTACTTTTAATTATAAAAACAACAAGCAATGAAAGACATTAAAGAGCTAAATGAAAAGAATTTACCAATTGTAAGGATTGATAATTCACTAGAGAAATATAAGACGATGCCTATTTTCCAGGATAAGGTAGATAAAGCAAACGAAACGCTACGAACAGTTGGCCTGCCTAAGGTAAAATCAAAGTAACAACTACCGTATTATGACCTTGAACAATAGGTTCATACATGCTCAAGGATTAAGGAGTACTCCAATGTATTTTTATCATCGGGAATGGGCTCTCCCCTATCCTGCAATTCTTCAGTATACAGTTCGATGGCTTCTTTTGCCATGGTCAGGGCTTCATCTACATCTTCTCCATACGTAATACAACCGGGCAAAGCAGGTACAATTACAGTATATCCCCCTTCTTCCTCTTTACGCAATTGAATTTTATAATTGTACATTTTTTTTAATTTTTGTTAGCCGTAAATAGTACCATACAGATTGAATTTAAATAAGTGGGTAGCTTTTCACTCCTTATCTTCATAATATTTATAGATGTGTTCGACCATTCTGCACAGATTGAATTTAAATAAGTGGGTAGCTTTTCACTCCTTATTTTCATAATATTTATAGATGTGTTCGACCATTCTGCTTTTTGATTCTCCAATTGAAATAGCTTTTTCAAAATCCTGCCTGAATTTTGTCTTTTCAATTACCGGCTGTACTTCTATCTGCGAATCTTTTGCATAAAGCTGTTTAATGTGATCTATTGTATCTTTCCTTGCTTCCTCTACAGTCATTCCATTTTCAAAGTTTTGTCGAAACCTGGTTTTTTGTGCTGCAGGTTGCAGTTCAGTAATTGGTTTATCTACCTGGCTATTATTTTCATTATCTATAATTTCAAGTTCCTTAACTTCTACTTCATTTTTAGTGGATTGATCTATCATCGGCTTCATTGCATCATTTTTTGGTGTCATAAATGTAAGAATTAAACCTTACTTTTTTCATTTGCATCGAATAGCAGGAGCATCCCCAATTGTCGTACCCCAAACCCGTCGGCACCGAAGGTCAGACGGCATCAAAATCCTAAACCATAGTCTGTCCGCCGCGGCGGAACCAACCGATAACAGCACTGCTGCCGGAAATTGAATACAAAACGATAACTCGGCATGCACCCTACCTGTTTATTTTGTCCACTTCACCTGAATTCCAGGCAAGATGTTATAGGATGGTTGACCATTCATTGCCGTGTAAATTGAATCCACATTTTTCTTTATATCATTGATGGGTATTGATCTAAGCCTTTTCAAAATGGAAGCGCCGGGTTTAGTATGAAAAATGTTTGAGAAGGAATAAGTTCTGTTTCCCCAGGCAGCATCACCCGGGCTGGTATACCAAGTAGTAAAATCGGTTGGCAATTTGCTGTTTGAATCAAAGCTAACCAGTTTAAAAGCAGGATTATTACCATGATCTACCGAAATGCCGGGAGCGGAAACAGCTACCTGTAACACATCCTTTCCTGCAGAATCATATAGCAGGCGTAATTCGTCAAAATGGGTGTGGCCATAAAAAATACCCGCTACGGTTGACCGGTATTTTGCAACCAACCCTAAAAAAACATTCAGCCAGGGGCGCCCGCCCGGCATAATAGCCCACATAGCAGTATCGGTAGTGCCCGGATGCTTATCGTATTGATACGCATCTATGCCAGGCGGTATGTGCATCGCCATATACACTTTATCATTATTGCTGGTTGCATCCTGTAATTGCGCTGCCAGCCAGTTCATTTCTATATTGCCTGCCTCCAGGTGCAAAACGTTGTCTGCAGGCAAATAGGAATTTCCGAAAATAACCGAGTTAAGAATAATGATACGCAGGCTTTTTGTGACTTTGGCAGC
Organism: Chitinophagaceae bacterium; assembly: GCA_965246935.1. Lineage (GTDB taxonomy): Bacteria > Bacteroidota > Bacteroidia > Chitinophagales > Chitinophagaceae > JAZKFT01. Next base: position 286,193 of record CBDFGC010000037.1, read on the forward strand.
GTAATATCCTGAAGTAATATGGTCTCCGGAGATCATATAGGCTTTGCCTGTATCCGTTTCAGATACATTTAATGCAGGAAAGGGGTTTACAGATTGCTCCACTAATGAAAATGGTGTCTGATTGTTTTTATCCGAAAAAGAAAAGTAATCTCCGGACAACGCATCGTTGTTACCGGGTGTATACAAAAGCGGTATTTTATTTTTAGCTACCAGTCGTCTTAAATCCGTAAGCACAGTACGGATGTTAGTGTCATGATGAGAGCGCTGTATACCTTCCACAGCACAAGTATCACAGGTACTTTTATAATGAGCCGGCAGATCGCCGGTATATAAAATAAAGGCAGGCGGATGGGCGCTATTTACAATAGAATCCATTTTAGTTTGACAGTTGTTCCATAACACTCTTCCGGTATTTTGCCGCGGCCCGGTCTTCTCCTGAAAACTGTCTAAATGCACATCTGACAGCAATAAAAAATAGTTTTTACCTACTTCAGATGCTGTAACCGCCTTTTGCGGGTAATGCCTGCAACCAGAAATGGCCATGCAGGTAAACAAACCAACGGCTATATTTATTACGACAGGTATTTTTCTTTTCATCATTTGAATGTACTTGTTTTCATTCAAATTTAAAGACTCCGATTCATGAGAAATTTACAAACTCCAGTACTTACGACTGACAATTTTACTGCGGTACGTGCCTTTCAGATCAGCGATCATCCCATGTGGCTTAGTGATAGCGGCAAAGTATCCGTCATCCAAAGTTTTGTATTCCTCATGTGGTACAGCTACAATGATTGCATCGTAATCGTTAGCTATATGTTCAGTAAGACCAAACCCGTATTCATGCTGTAATTCTTCACTGCTGGCATAAGGGTCGGTTATATCTACATTAATCGAATACGTTCTCAATTCTTTTACCACATCGCTTACTTTACTGTTCCGGATGTCGCTTACATTCTCCTTGAAGGTGGCGCCCATTACCAACACTTTGCTTTCTTTTATATTTCCGCTGTTTTGTATGATATGCTGTAACACTTTTTTAGCCACATACGCCGCCATGCCGTCGTTCGTACTGCGGCCACTCAAAATCACCTTGGCAGCATAGCCTAATTTTGCAGCCTTATAAGTTAGGTAATAAGGATCTACACCAATACAATGGCCACCAACCAGCCCGGGATAAAATTTTAAAAAATTCCATTTGGTGCCGGCTGCTTCCAATACTTCATAGGTATTAATATTCATTTTATCGAAAATAACCGATAGCTCGTTCATCAACGCAATGTTCAGGTCCCGCTGGGTATTTTCAATAATCTTGGCGGCTTCGGCTACTTTAATGGAGGAGGCCCGGTGCACACCCGCCGTTACAACCAGTTCATATACTTTCGCAATCGTCTCACTACTTTCGGCATCGCAGCCGCTCACTACTTTCACCACATTTTGCAACGTATGCTGTTTATCCCCCGGATTTATGCGTTCCGGTGAGTAACCCAACTTAAAATCCTCACACATCTTCAGGCCACTTAGCTTCTCAATAATTGGGAGGCAGTCCTCTTCCGTGCAACCTGGATATACCGTTGATTCGAACACTACATAATCACCCTTTTTTACAACCTTGCCTATGGTGCTGCTTGCTGATAGTACCGGTTTCAAATCCGGAACATTGTATTCGTCTACTGGTGTAGGAACGGCAACAATAAAAAACCGGGCTTGTTTCAATTCATCCAGGTTACTGGTAAAATGAATATCGCAACCCCGGAATGCTGCGGACTCCAACTCGTTACTGGGGTCGATACCATTACGCATTTGTGTAATGCGTTTTTCGTTAATGTCAAATCCGATCACACTTAACTGACGGGCAAACTCCAACGCTATGGGAAGGCCCACATAGCCCAGGCCGATGATGGCAAGTTTTTCTTTTTTATCAATCAGGTCCTGGTAAAGATTCATGAAATTGAATTCATTAACTGGCAATATAATGACTTTTTATATGTATAGTAAGCTTAGTGAATCAATAAATAATGATGATTAATGAACCAGTTATTCTATTACATTTTGATTACAATTATCATCAGGTAAAAGGTCTGATTAAATCATTTATAGATCGTCTTTTACTTTTTGGTAAAATTTGATCGTAGCAAATTCTCCGGCTACTACTGCATTATCAGGAACGTTCTTCTTAACGATAGCACCGGCGGCAATCTTTACATTTTTCCCTATTTGCACTTTTGGTAAAATAATAGCGCCGGTGCCTACGAATGTGTCTTCACCTAACCTTACCTCCCCGGCTAAAATAGCAGCAGCACATATTTCACAATCTGAGCCAACGACGCATCCATGCCCAATCGTAGCTCGCTTATTAATTAAACATCTTTCTCCGATCGTTACCCCCGACTCAATTTCCGTACGTGCTAAAATCACCGATCCTTTGCCAAGCATGGTGTAAGAACCTATATAAGAACGCGGACTTGTAAACGAAATTATTTCTCCTCCTAACTGTTCAAATTTCTTTGCCAGCCATTTCCGGTTTTTGATATTACCCACACCTAAAATGAACGATCGGGATATTGTATGAAAGTGATGTGTAATCTCTTCATCTGATTTTATAATGTCAAAGTTGTCTCTGATAAAAGGGTACCTCGTTTCCGATTCGCTCCAAAATACAACAGGCTCCGTTTTATTTCTTACAAACTCGTCGAATAACTGTGCTGCCAAACCGCCGGCGCCGATAACAAGCATGGAGTAAATAGATTGATGACAAAACGATTGGTTATTCTAATTCCTTTTTTTCAGCATATAATTATCCGTTTGCGTAACAATAATTTACTGTCTACTTCAAAAAACAACAAAACAGACAATCGTTTTTATTTACAAGATATAGAAATGAAGTATCCTCATCTGCCTTCTTTGTTATTTATTACTCACAAACTCTTTTGGTTGTTTTGTCCACTCTTCTGCCGGCAAATTCTTAAAATATTCATACGTTATTTTTAGTCCTTCTTCACGGGCCACTTTGGGCTCCCAGCCCAACAATTCTTTTGCCTTGGTAATATCCGGCTTGCGTTGTTTGGGATCGTCGGTAGGCAGAGGTTTATATACAATTTTTTGGGTAGTGCCTGTTAGCTTAATGACTTCTTCTGCAAAATCTTTTAATGTTATTTCTACAGGGTTTCCAATGTTCACCGGGCTTGCATAATCACTCATCAAAAGCCGGTAAATACCTTCCACCAAATCATCTACGTAACAAAAGCTGCGGGTCTGGCTGCCATCGCCAAATACGGTGAGGTCTTCTCCACGCAAGGCCTGTCCAATAAATGCGGGTAAGGCACGTCCGTCATTTAGCCGCATACGGGGCCCGTATGTATTAAATATTCTTACAATCCGTGTTTCCAGTCCGTGGAAGGTGTGGTATGCCATGGTAATAGCTTCCTGAAAACGCTTAGCCTCATCGTATACACCACGGGGACCTATCGGATTTACATTACCCCAGTATTCTTCTGTTTGCGGGTGTACCAGCGGATCGCCGTAAATTTCTGAAGTGGAAGCAATTAGCATACGGGCGCCCTTTGCCTTTGCCAGGCCCAGGCAATTATGCGTACCCAATGATCCTACTTTTAAGGTCTGAATGGGAATCTTGAGATAATCAATAGGGCTCGCAGGCGATGCGAAATGAAGGATGTAATCAATTTCACCCGGTACATGAATAAATTTCGAAACATCATGATGATAGAACTCAAATTGTTCCAGCTTAAACAGGTGCTCAATATTTCGCAGATCTCCGGTAATAAGGTTATCCATTCCAATCACCCGGTAACCTTCTTTGATAAACCGGTCGCACAGGTGGGAGCCAAGGAAGCCTGCAGCGCCTGTAATTAATACGCGTTGTTGCATAGATAAGGGTTAAGGTTTTATAGTTGCCCGGCCTACGCTTACATAGTAGTAGCCCAGCTTTTTCATTTGGTTCAGGTCAAAAAGGTTGCGTCCGTCAAATATTACTTTTTCTTTCAAAGTATCTGTTATTTTGTCAAACTCCGGTGTGCGGAACTCACTCCATTCCGTTGCTATTATTAGGGCGTCTGCATTTTCTAACGCTTCATACTGGCTGGCAGCATAGCTAATTACGTCACCTTTCAGGTTCTGTACATTTTTGATGGCTTCCGGGTCAAAAGCACTTACAGTAGCGCCGGCGGCCAGTAGTTCGTCAATAATATAGAGGGCCGGGGCTTCCCGGATGTCATCAGTATTCGGCTTAAATGCCAAGCCCCATAAAGCAAAGTGTTTTCCCTGGAGGTTGCCACCAAAATAATCTTTTATCTTAGGGATAATATACGTTTTCTGTGCTTCATTTACATTCATTACCGCTTCCAGAATCTGAAACTGGTAATCTACTTCCGTGGACGATTTTACCAGTGCCTGTACATCCTTCGGAAAGCAGCTTCCGCCGTAACCAATGCCCGGGAAAAGAAAACGGCGTCCGATGCGGTCATCACTGCCGATACCGCGGCGAACCATATCCACATCCGCATCCAGTAGTTCGCACAAGCGGGCAATTTCATTCATGAAAGTGATCTTGGTAGCAAGGAACGAGTTAGCCGCGTATTTAGTCAACTCTGCGCTTTTTTCGTCCATGTAAATAATCGGGTTACCCTGCCGCACAAAAGGTGCATACAATTCGCCCATTACTTTGGCTGCTCTTTCGGAGGAAGTGCCAATTACCACCCGGTCCGGTTTCATGAAATCGTCTACCGCTACGCCTTCCCGCAAAAATTCCGGATTGCTAACGATGTCAAAAGCATCTACCAACTCTTCCACGGCTTCTTCTCCTTCTCCAACGGGTGAGGCCTCCAAAGCCCCTGCTAACACTGCACCACGAACTTTAGCAGCAGTTCCCACCGGTACCGTACTCTTATCTACAATTACTTTATAATCATCCGGCCGTAATATTTTTCCTAATTCTTTTGCTACGCCTAACACGTACTTTAGATCGGCGCTACCATCGGCACCGGGGGGTGTAGGCAATGCCAGAAAAATAATCCTGGCATCTTTAATTCCTTCTGCCAGGTTGGTTGTAAAATGCAACCGACCTTCTTTCAGGTTGCGCTGAAATAGCTTTTCCAACCCTGGCTCATAAATAGTAATTTGACCACCGGAAAGTTTATCAACCTTACTTTGGTCAATATCCACGCAGGTTACCTGGTTGCCGGTTTCTGCAAAGCAGGTTCCTGATACCAAACCAACGTAGCCTGTGCCTACAACTGCAATCTTCATACTGTTTGTAAATAGTTTTGTGTTAAGAAAAAATATTATTTAAAGTAGGCAAGCACATTATCGGTAATAAATTGTAACTGATCCTCATCCATTTCTGTATGTATGGGCAGACTGATTACCCGGTTCGTTAACCAATCAGTTACGGGCAATGAAATATTTGCGCTGCCGATTGATGCAAACATTTTTTGGCGATGCGATGGTACCGGGTAATAAATCATCGAAGGAATACCTGCATCCGCCAGGTGTTGTTGCAATGCATTCCGGTTAGCAGCTGAATTTTCGCCGGCTTCTATAATTAAAGTATATTGATGAAATACATGATTGGTATAGCCCGCCCGGTAAGGTGTTGTAATGTTTGCCTGATTTCCGAAAGCCCGGTCGTAATAATCTGCCACCCGTTGGCGGGCACTGGCATAGGTATCCAGGTGTTTCAGTTTAGTGCCCAGCACGGCTGCCTGTAAGGTATCCAACCGGCTGTTACATCCTACCATATCGTGGTAGTAACGCCGGCTTTGTCCATGGTTGGCAATCATTCGCAGTTTTATTGCCAAATCATCATCGTTGGTGTACATAGCACCGCCATCGCCGTAGCATCCTAAATTTTTACTGGGGAAAAAAGAAGTACAGCCAATCGTTCCAATCGTTCCATTTTTTTGCTGCGTACCGTCGGAAAAAATATAATCACCGCCAATTGCCTGTGCATTGTCCTCAATTACAAATAGATTGTGTTTTGCTGCAATAGCCATGATGGCCTCCATGTAGGCACTATGCCCGTACAAATGCACCGGAACAATGGCTTTGGTTTTGGACGTAATTGCGGCTTCAATAACGGCCGGATCAACACAAAATGTTTTCGGATCTACTTCCACGAATACCGGTGTAAGCCGTAGCAATGCCATCACTTCTACCGTAGCAATATAGGTAAAGGAGGGTGTAATTATTTCATCGCCGGGCTGTAGGCCCAGAGCCATCATGGATATTTGCAGTGCATCTGTACCATTGGCACAGGGTATTACATGCTTTGCGCCGAGATAAGTTGCCAGTTGGGCGCTAAAATTCTGAACCCATTTGCCATTGATAAAGGCGGCCGTATCCAACACTTCCCCGAACGCAGCGAGCACTTCTTCTTTAATGTGTTGATACTGCTTTTTTAAATCCACCATCTGAATGGCATCCATAGATCAGCTTTTTTGGCCGGCGCAAACCTAAGGCAAAAGCAGGGAAGTGCAATTGTACTGTTTAGTCAAGGTATATTTCATCGAAAGACATGGTTTATTACTGCCTGTTTAACTATTTAAAGGAATAGGAAAACGGCTGAAATAAAGGTGTCGTTTTCCACGCATCCATTTGGTTCCAAAACGTTCTATAAGTTGATATTGGGAAGACATGTTCACCATTTCAATTTTCAGCTTACATTTGTCCACCAAAATGATAGACAATTGAATATTGCTCCTTCCTACACAGATACGTCAGCAAAATCCGGCGAAGGTGAGGTGATAGATTTACTACAATTTACCCAGCACTTTTCCATTATTGATACCCTGAACTTTCTATCGGTCCAATTCCCCGGACAGGTGATATTTTCTACCAGTTTTGGTTTTGAAGACCAATTAATTACCCATGAAATATTGAGCAACGGGATTCCGGTTGACATTTTTACCCTTGACACTGGTCGGTTATTCCCTGAGACATATTCTGTTTGGAGCGCCACTAACCATCGGTACAATACAACTATTCAGGCCTACTACCCGGATGCATCCCACATAGGTGCTTTTGTATCTGAAAAAGGGCCGAACGCATTTTACGAATCAGTTGACAACCGCAAACAATGTTGTTACATCCGCAAAGTGGAGCCGCTTCAACGGGCACTCGCCGGCCATAAAATATGGGTTACCGGCCTGCGTGCCGAACAAAGCGCTAACCGGGAGATGATGCAACTTTTTGAGTGGGACAATGGCAATCATATTATTAAATACCAGCCGCTGCTGCATTGGAGCACCGATGAGGTACGCAGTCATATAAGCCAGCATAATATTCCCTACAATCCATTACACGACAGAGGGTTTATCAGCATCGGATGTGCACCCTGTACCCGTGCCATCCGTCCAGGTGAAGATTTCAGGGCGGGCCGCTGGTGGTGGGAAGATGCCAGTAAAAAAGAATGCGGGTTGCATGTGCATGAAGTGCATGCCGTATCCGACAAGGAAGATATTATGAGTGATGATATTCCGGAACCAGAACAGATAAATTTAACCTATTGAAGACACAAGAACAAATCGTTTCCGATAAAAATATTTCAAGCAGCTTACCGGACGAACAACTCTTCCGCATCAGTGCCAAACGCTGGCGTAAAACAGCTACCTGGTTCGTCGTAATATTCTTTCTGTTCTTCGCAGGATACCTTATTTACCAGAATTTACCTACGGCCAAAATCATTGCTGCCATCAGAACCTGGCCACAACACATCGACCCAAATTTCTTTTGGATGATCCTGACCGGCTTTGCAGCCCAATTGGTAGATGGTGCTTTGGGTATGGGTTATGGGGTTACGTGTGCCACCGTTCTGTTGTCGTTGGGAATAAATTTACCTGCTATCAGTGGCAGCATCCATACAGCCGAAATGTTTTCCAGTGGAGCCTCGGGTTATAGCCATTACCGGTTTGGTAATGTCAATAAAAAATTGTTCAAAGCAATGTTGATACCCGGGATTATCGGGGCTGTAATTGGCGCTTTACTGCTGTGGAAGTTAGGCGACAAATATGCCGCTTACATCCGGCCGTTGCTGGCAGCCTATACGTTATTCCTGGGAGCCCGTATTTTAAGGACGGCATTCAGGAAAAAAGGGCCGCCTAAAAAAGTAAAACGGGTGGGCTGGCTCGCCGGAGCCGGTGGTTTTGTTGATTCGTTTGGCGGTGGCGGTTGGGGCCCGCTGGTTACCAGCACCTTAATAGCTAAAGGCCGTACGCCCCGTTTTGTAATCGGAACGGTAAGTATTACTGAGTTTTTCGTAACCCTGGCCAGTGCCATTACTTTTTTTGGCGTGCTGGGTATTACGCATTGGCAAATTATAGCCGGGCTGATTATCGGCGGATTGATTGCCGCACCGCTGGCAGCAAAACTGTCCGGTAAATTACCTTTGAAAACGATGTTCATCGCCGTTGGTTCATTGGTTATTATCTGGAGCCTCCGGATTTTATTAAAGGCGATAGGTGTTTTGTAGGAATATGCCTTACGGCATGTTCTGATGATAATGCAAAACTTAAATTGATTTATACTTACTCAATACATCATAAGTGATTTCTTTAGCAAAAAGTAAAATTTTAAATAAAAGTCTATCACTTTTGTAGAGTTTAAAATTTATGTGATAGATTTGCCGCAGTTCTTACCATAACTTATCAAGAAAGGCAGAGGGAAATGGCCCGATGATGCCTTGGCAACCGGTTTCAGACAATAGTGAAACAAGGTGCTAATTCCAGCCCCGCCAAAAGCGGAGACAGATAAGTCAGATGCAAAATTTAGCAACAGTTACCTGTTATCTAATAACAAAGCACTTCTGATGTATCAGCAGTGCTTTTTTGTTTCCGGTAACGAAGCCTGTCAGCTATCAGTTTGTATAAATAATTTTTTAAATGAAGAATACGCATCATCTTGATTATCTCGATCAGTTAGAGTCCGAAGCCATTTATATTTTACGGGAAGTGGCAGGCCAGTTTGAACGTCCGGCGCTGCTGTTCTCTGGTGGCAAAGATTCGATTACCCTGGTTCACCTGGCCCTCAAAGCATTCCGCCCGGGTAAATTTCCTTTTCCATTGGTGCATATTGACACGGGCCACAATTTTCCCGAAGCACTGGATTTCAGAGATGCATTAGTGAAAGAATTAGGCGAAACCCTAATTGTACGCAAGGTGGAAGATACTATTAAAGAAAAAGGACTTACGGAACAAAAAGGAAAGTTACCGAGCCGCAACGCTTTACAAACCTATACCCTGCTGGATACCGTTACCGAGTTTGGTTTTGATGCCTGTATTGGCGGCGCCAGGCGGGACGAAGAAAAAGCAAGGGCCAAGGAAAGAATATTTTCTGTACGGGACGAATTTGGACAGTGGGATCCGAAACTGCAGCGGCCTGAACTATGGGGCATTTATAATGGCCGCATTCACAAAGGTGAAAACGTACGGGCCTTCCCTATCAGCAACTGGACGGAACTGGACGTATGGAACTACATCCGCCGGGAAAACATTGCACTACCGGAAATTTATTTCTCCCACGAAAGAGAAGTTATCCGTTTTAATGACCAGTTGATTGCGGTGTCGCCGCATGTAAACCTGGATGCCGGCGATATAATCCTGAAAAAGAAAGTACGCTACCGTACCGTTGGCGATATGACCTGCACGGCAGCCGTTGAAAGTGAAGCGGATACGCTGGATGAGGTAATCAATGAAATCATCATCACCAGGATTAGCGAAAGAGGCGAAACAAGAATTGACGACCGCGTAACCGAAGCAGCGATGGAAGACCGGAAAAAAAACGGGTATTTTTAAAGCCCCCTGTCCCCCAACGGGGGAACTTAGATTGAACATCAAAATTAACTTCTGAGATTGATTAATTCAAGTTTCAAAATCTTCTGCAAGGCCAGTCTCCTTATAATTATTTAATTCAAATTAGTAAAAGTATTTAACCAATTATGGCTGAAACAGTATTAAAAGAAAAGAATTGGGAAACCGATCTAAGTTCCCCCGTTGGGGGACAGGGGGCCGGACTTCTGCGATTTATAACTGCCGGAAGTGTGGATGATGGCAAAAGCACATTCATCGGACGTTTGCTGTACGACAGTAAAAATATTCTGACCGATCAACTGGAAGCTATTGAGCGAAGTACGAAGAATAAAGCGAACGGGGAAATTGACCTGGCATTGCTAACAGATGGTTTGCGTGCCGAAAGAGAACAAGGTATTACCATTGATGTGGCGTACCGTTATTTTTCGACCGATAAAAGAAAGTTTATTGTAGCCGATGCGCCGGGTCATGTGCAGTATACCCGCAATATGATTACCGGCGCCAGTAATACCAATCTGGCAGTAATACTTATAGATGCCCGTAACGGTGTAGCAGAGCAAACCCGACGCCACAGCATCATTGCATCCCTGTTACGTATTCCGCATATTGTGGTAGCCATCAACAAAATGGACCTGGTTAATTATTCTGAGGACGTATTTAATAATATACTCATTGAATACAGCCAGGTGGCACGCCGGTTAGGACTTACCGATATTACCTATATCCCCATCAGTGCATTGAACGGCGATAACATCGTTGACCAGTCGGCTTTTATGCCCTGGTATAGCGGCAAATCCATTTTGCAACACCTGGAAGAAGTAGAAATTGACAATGATACCAACCTAACGGATGCCCGTTTCCAGGTGCAGTACGTTATTCGTCCGCAAACAGAAGCATTGCATGATTACCGTGGCTATGCTGGCAAGGTGCAAAGTGGTATTTACCGCAAAGGGGATCCTGTAAAAGTATTGCCTTCGGGATTGGAAACCACCATTGAAAAAATTGAAACAGGCGGCAAAGAAACAGCGGAAGCATTTGCCGGCCAAAGCGTAACCCTGTTGCTGAAAGATGATATTGATATTGTGCGTGGTGACACATTGGTAAAAGATGATGATAAAGTAACCGTTACAAAGGAAGCCGAAGTGCTGCTTTGCTGGCTGCATGAAAAACCATTACGGGCCGGCAATACTTATTTGCTGCAACAGGGCAGCCGTAGCGTAAAAGCAGTTATAAAAAATATTGAATATAGCATTGATGTAAACACACTGGAAAAAGTACAAGGTAAAGATTCGGCAGGGAAAAATGAAGTAGTAAAAGCATTCATTAAAACCGCTGCTCCTATAGTGATCGATACATTTGAAAAACTGCCGGCAAATGGTTCGGCGATACTGATTGATGAAACCGGAAATCATACGGTAGCAGGCGTTTTATTTCAGTGATAGCCGTTTAAGGGAAAGTGTACCTGCCTGGTAACTTGAAAAAATAATTCAGATTCTTTAATAATGGAAATCAAAATCAGGCCTGCCCGGGAAGAAGAAATAAAAGATTTACTTGAATTCGAAAAAGGGATAATAGCAGCAGAACGGCCTTATGATGAAACATTGAAAGATGGAGACATTAACTATTATGATTTATTGGAATTAATAAAATCATCCGACTCAGAAGTTGTAGTTGCAGAAACCGGAGGCCAACTTGTTGGTTCCGGTTATGCTAAGATTAAAACGGCACATCCCTATTTAAAACACACGCATTTTGCTTATTTGGGTTTCATGTATGTAAACCCTGACTTTCGGGGCAACGGTATCAATCAAAAAATATTGGAAGCATTAATAAACTGGGCAAAGACCAGGAATATTTCGGAAATCAGGCTTGAGGTTTATTATAACAATATCACTGCGAAGCAAGCGTATTTGAAAGCAGGTTTTAAACCGAACTTGTTGGAAATGAGGGTAAATATTCAAAATAGTATTTCATAAAACCTTATTGCTACTAATGGCTTTGGGCACGTGAATGACATAAAAGAAATAGTCAACATTAAAGCATGCATCAACAATTTATTTTTTAAAACGAACATGAATGTAAACCTTTCCATATCACCTGTAATTATTGCCGGGGCCGGCCCGGGTGACCCTGAACTAATCACGGCCAAAGCAATTCGCTATTTACAACAAGCAGAAATTGTATTAATCGACAGATTAGTGAGTGACGTTATTCCTCAAATATACGCAAACAAAAAGGCTGAAATCATTTATGTAGGCAAACAATGCCGTAAAGGAATTTCTACACCACAGGCAACTATCAACCGGCTGATGATAGAACATGCCCTGGCAGGCAAACGGGTTGTACGGTTAAAAGGTGGAGATGTTTCCATTTTCTCTAATATATTAGATGAGTTGGAAGCTTTGCAGGAGTACGGTATCCCGTACGAAATTGTTCCCGGTATTACAGCAGCCTTAGGTGCTGCGGCTTATGCCGGTATACCGCTTACGGCCCGCAATTATTCAACGGCAGTACGTTTATTAACCTTTTATAAAAAAGATATTATCAGTGATGCCTACTGGAAGGATTTAGCAAGTACAACAGATACGCTTGTATTTTATATGTCGGCAGAAATGGTAGGTGAAGTAGTTGCGCAACTGCTGCACCACGGTATTGCAAAGGATATACATATTGCCATTATTGAGCAGGCCACTACGCCATTACAGCAAGTACACTCCTGCCCTATTCACGCTTTTCAAAATGAATTAGGAAATCAACCTTTTATTTCACCGTCGCTGGTAATGATTGGCAAAATCGTGGCCCTCCATAGCCAGTTTTCATGGGTAGGCAACAGCAGTAATAGCGGAAGTTATTTCACGCCAATGACTTCCCTCTTATCATCTATACAGCAACCAAATAACGAAGTACATGTTAGCAGAGCCTGACTTAAAAATATTCCGGGAACTTATCAGCAAATCCTCTCAAAATGAATTGATTTGGATGCACGGTTTTTTGACTGGCCAGATTGGGCTGCCCGAAAATCTTTCGGGAAAGGAATTACCGGCAATTCCCAATCATAAAATAACACTGGCTTATGGTACAGAAACAGGTAATGCAAAAAAGCTGGCTACTCAGTTTGCCACAGCCGCTAAAAAGAAAGGATTAACTGTAAAACTCAGTGGGCTTGACCAGTACCGCCTTTCGGATTTACCGAAGGAAGAACACCTGTTTGCTGTAGTAAGTACGCAAGGGGATGGGGAGCCACCAGCCTCAGCCAAAAAGTTCTTTGATCACATTTACCAGGAGCAATTATCGCTCCCAAATCTAAAATTCGGCGTGCTGGGATTAGGTGATACCTCTTACCCGCTTTTTTGCAAAGCAGCCGAAGATTTAGATGCGCAGATAGGCAAACTCGGCGCTAAAAGAATTATTCCGCTACAAAAATGTGATACGGATTATGAAGCCGGCGCCAACCAATGGTTTGAAGAATTGCTACAGGTACTTTCCGCAGGCACGGCCCCAAAACCAGCACCGGCAACTATACAAAAACCGGCCCTCAAAAAAACATACAGCGGTGCTGTCATTACAAATATTCTGCTGAACGATACCGGTTCGGCAAAGCAAACACACCATATTGAAATAGCAACGGAAGAAGCAGTCAATTATCAGCCGGGTGATGCGGCCGGGTTTGTTCCGCATAATAACGAAGCATTGGTTGATGCGATACTAACCATCACCGGACTGCATTCTAAAAAAAAGATTGTATTTAAAAATCATTTGACGGAGGCCGAAATGCTGCTGACACAAAAGATGAACCTGGTACATCTGCCGGAAAGGATTGTGTCCAAATATGCGGCAATTGTAAGCCAGGAAATTCCACCCATGCGGATTGATTTGCTGGACTTATTAAAAATCTATCCTATAAAAGATACTGCACAATTTGAAGAAGTACTTCAGATTTTAGAACCCATTACGCCACGCCTGTATTCCATTGCATCTTCCCCGACAGCACACAACGGAGAACTGCATCTGACAGTTGCCAAATCCTGTTTTACGGTGAATAACGAACAGAAACATGGTTTATGTTCGGATTATTTAGCCAGGTTAAACGAAGGCGCCGGCGTCGACTTTTATATTCACCACAACCAACAATTCAAGTTACCGGATGCAGCTACCGACGTCATCATGATCGGGCCCGGTACAGGTATTGCGCCCTTCCGTTCGTTCTTAGCGGAACGGGATACTACCGGGGCTGAGGGCCGCAACTGGTTATTTTTTGGCGATCAGCATTTCACCACCGATTTTTTATACCAGACGGAGATTCAGAATTACGCTGACACCGGCCTGCTTACCAAAGTAAACGTTGCTTTTTCAAGAGATCAGCAGGAAAAAATTTATGTGCAGCACCGGATGCAACAGGAAGCCGCGGCACTATATGAATGGATTAGCAATGGCGCTTATGTGTTTGTCTGCGGCTCCCGGATACCGATGAGTGTTGATGTAGAAGAAACACTAGTTCAAATCATTGCAGAACAGGGTGGTCAATCTTTGGAAGAAGCAAGAGATTACCTCAATGAAATAGCAGAAGAAGGCAGGTATGTGAAAGATGTGTATTAGAAGCCTCCCCAACCCCTCCGAAGGAGGGGCTACTTACAGACGGAGACACTAAGGAACATTTAATTTTAAATCATCAAATTTTTCAAACAATGATGGATGGAACCATTAAAAATAGCGGAGCTGCACAGCCCGATCTGAGTTCACCCTTTGGGGGAGTTGAGGGGGCTGCTGGCGAAGCCAAACCATCACCCATTGAACGGATTAAAAAAAGCAGTGATGGATTACGGGGTACCATAACCCAAAGCCTGACCGATGAGATCACCGGGGCTATCCGGGAAGACGACCAGACTGTGATCAAATTTCACGGTATGTACCAGCAGGACGACCGTGACAGGCGGGAAGAAAGAGCCGCCAAAAAGCTGGACAGGTTGTATTCTTTCATGATCAGGTTGCGGCTACCCGGCGGATTTTTAACGCCGGCGCAGTGGATGGCCACGCATGATATTGCCGGCGAACATTCTACCGGCGTTATTAAAATTACCTCCAGGCAAACCATTCAGTTGCACGGTATTATCCGTTCGGAAATACGGCCTACCATCAGTGCTTTCAATGAAATGAAACTTGACTCTATTGCTACCTGTGGCGATATTAACCGGAATGTAACCTGTAGTGCCCATCCAACTGCATCGCCGGTACATGCGGAAGTATTTGCATATGCCGATAAAATTAGCAGGTTGCTGATGCCGAAAACAAAAGCTTATTATGAAATATGGCTGGATGATGAAAAAGTAATTGATAAAAAAGAAGAGGAAGATCCCTTGTACCAGGACCGCTACCTGCCCCGCAAACTAAAGATTGCTATTGCCATCCCGCCCAATAACGACGTGGATGTTTTTACGAATGATATTGGCCTCATTGCCATCATTGAAAACGACCGGCTTACCGGGTTCAATATTTCTATTGGCGGCGGCTTAGGCACTACGCATGGCAATACGGAAACCTATCCAAGGTTGGGAAATGTAATCGGGTTTGCGGATACGGAAGAGAAAGTGTTGAAAGCAGTTTACGAAATTGTAACCATCCAGCGGGACTATGGAAATCGGAGCGATCGCAAATTATCACGCCTGAAATATACGGTTGATAAATATGGTTTGAATTGGTATGTGAAAGAACTGGAAAACCGGACCGGGTTTAACATGGAGCCTGCAAAGCCGTACACCTTTACTGCACGAGGCGATGAACCGGGCTGGGCGCAAAACAACGAAGGCAAATGGTACTACACACTGTTGGTAGAGAATGGCCGGGTGCTGGATGATGAGCGGATGGCGCTGAAAACCGCTTTGTACCAGATTGCTAAAACCGGCGCCGCCAATATCCGGTTTACCGCCAATCAGAATTTAATTGTGGGTGATGTAGCGGATGATGCAAAAACTAGTGTTCACCAGATTCTGGAAAAACACGCCGTTATTCATTATTACGAAAGCACTTCGGAAATCAGGCGGAATGCCATGGCTTGTGTGGCACTGCCCACCTGCCCACTGGCATTAGCCGAAGGACAGCGTTATTTGCCGGAATTAATTTCCAAAATTGAACTTCTGACCGCCAGGCACCAGATCACGCAAGAAAAAATCATCATTCGTATGACTGGTTGCCCCAATGGTTGTGCAAGGCCGTTCATCGCCGAAATGGGCTTTGTTGGTACGGGTCCCGGCCGGTATAATATGTACCTGGGTGGCGATCACGAAGGCACCCGGCTGAACAAACTGTATAAAGAGCAATTAGCAGAGCCGGAAATATTAGAAGAAATAGATCATTTGTTTTCCGGCTTTGTAAATGAGCGGTTCGCCAGTGAAAAGTTTGGTGATTATACTTTCCGGAAAATATGGCCGGTAGAAAATATATTACAATAAGTCTATGAGTTCCAATAAGCTGTTTCCCGTTTTCCTGCAATTGGAGCATCTACAATTATTAATAGTGGGTGGTGGATTCGTAGGCCTGGAAAAGCTAAGTGCTGTTCTACACAATTCACCGGCTACGGCTATTACCTTAGTGGCTATTGCTATTTCTGATGAGATAAAAGAACTGGCTAAACACTATAGCGGGATAACCCTTATTGAAAAGACATACCATTCTTCGGATTTGGAAAACAAGGATCTGGTTCTTGTAGCTGTCAACGATATTCCGCTGGCTAAAATAATACGGGCAGATGCACGGCAAAAGAGAATCCTGATTAACGTTGCAGATAAACCATCGCTTTGCGATTTCTATCTTGGCTCCGTGGTGCAAAAAGGAAATCTGAAAGTAGCCATTTCCACCAATGGTAAATCACCGACTGTTGCCAAACGCTTAAAAGAAGTGCTGAATGAAATGCTGCCGGATGAAATGGAAAGCCTACTAAACAACATGCAGGCAATTAGAAATCAGTTACGGGGTGATTTTACGGAGAAAGTAAGGAAATTGAACCTGCTAACGGAAGTACTGGTAAATAATCCTGCAGCAGAATAGACCACCTTTTTATCCTTAAGAAGGAAAATAAAAAATAGCCGTCATTGCGAGGTTCTTGCAGAAGTAAGTAATCTCATTGTGTTGAAATCCATCATTAAGTTTACTTCTGTGGTAATCAGTGTCGGCGGACAATTCCAAAGTGGCCGAAAGATAGCTTAGGTAAGAATTCTGAATAAACAGTATGTCTGGGTACTACGATTCGTTTGTAGCAGTAAAGCATAATCCCGTTACCTTTCGCCACTTTTATTTTCAGCCGTGGCATTCCATCTTATTTTCTACCAGCTTTTTTTGCGCCTTTACCGGGCTGGTATCGGCGTGGCTGCATTACAGAATAACAAGGCAAAGCGCTGGTTGCAAGGTCGCCGCAACTGGCAGCAAAACCTGCAGCGAGGAGTACAACAGCAATGCACGCCCGGCAAGCAAACAATCTGGATGCACTGTGCCTCATTAGGCGAATTTGAGCAGGGCCGGCCGCTACTCGAAAAATTAGCACTACAGTACCCGCCTGCCAATATTGTTGTTAGTTTCTTTTCCCCTTCCGGTTATGAAATTTGCAAAAATTATAAGGGCGCCAGTCTTGTCTGCTATCTGCCAATGGACAGTGCAGCCAATGCAAGAACTTTCTTACAAATCGTACAACCAACGCTGGTGCTTTGGGTAAAATATGAATTCTGGTATTACTATCTTACCCAAATTAAAAACCAACATATTCCATTATTACTTGTCTCCGGTATTTTCCGGCCGGACCAGCCATTTTTTAAATGGTATGGTAGCCTGCACCGTAACATGTTGCAATGCTTTACCCAATTGTTTTTGCAGAACAAAGCATCGGAACAATTAGCTGCTACCATCGCGGATACAACAAAAATTACAATTAGCGGCGATACCCGTTTTGACCGGGTGATTGCGGTAGCAGAGAATTTCGAACCGGTACAGCCCGTGGAAAGTTGGATTGCGGGCGCAAAGCAAATAATGGTTTGCGGCAGTACCTGGGATGAAGATGAAGAAGAACTCAGCCATTATGTGAAACTGCACCCGGAAATTAAATTTATCATTGCCCCGCATAATGTGAATAAGGAAGAAATTGCAGATGTGCTGAAACTATTTCCGGATGCAATTTTATATTCCAAACTACCTGAACAAGCTGTCATCCCTCAAAATCATGTACTGATTATTGATACGGTTGGTATTCTGTCCCGGCTGTATCAATATGCTACGGTGGCTTATGTAGGAGGTGGTTTTGGCAGCGATGGCGTGCACAATGTATTAGAGGCCGCGGTATATGGCAAACCAATTGTTCATGGGCCCGAATACGAAAAATTTGCAGAGGCAACAGCGCTGGTGGAAGCTGGTGGTGCTTTTGAAACGACCGATGCCCTGCACCTGGAAAAATTGCTGGATAAACTTTTTACCGATATTGCTTTTCATAAGGCAGCAGCAACCATTTCGAAAACATATGTGTATGAACACAAAGGTGCCAGTAACAACATTGTGCAGTTCATTCAGGAAAACCGCCTGCTCACCAGGTGATAAAACTGTTTTACCAGCGGATCATTCTCTCTCCAGCCATGTTTTACGGCCAGTTCCCGCCGTATCCAGTATTCCGCTTCTGAAATAATATTAAAGCTATTAATGGTTTTGATACTTCGGTCGTACATAGCCTCATCCCCGCTGAACAGGTTGGTGATGTATTGATAACGGTCGTTGATGCTGATGGCTTTTTTCAGGTCTTTAATAGGCTCATGCAGGCGGGTAAATAATTCATCGGCCGGTTTCTCTAACAAGTCATTCAACGAACGCTGGTTGGTTTGTATGGCCGGGCTTTTCATCTCTACTGCTTCTACAGATAGTGGTACCACTACCGGTGGCGCCGGCTGCGGCATAATAGCCGGTTGCACTGTAATAACCAACGGTTCTGGTTCTTGCTGTTCAACAATAGGCGGTACAGCTTCTTTTATTTCCGGCAGATACGATGAATAGATTTCAGGGGCGATAGTAACTACTGCCGGTGATTCTGCCTCATCAGGCACTTCCGCATGAATAAAAGGTTCCAGTTCAAACACTACTTTTTCCTCGTCCGTGCTGTGCAAACTTTCCGTTTCATACGCAGCTAACGCATCAGAAGCACTCATGTTCCATTTTGGCGCAGGCATTACAACCGTAATCGTTTTATTTACATTATCGCTGCTGACCACCTGCTGATTGAGTTCCGTTTGTAAAAGCTGTAGCGTGGTAAGCATATCAGCAGCCCTGGCGCCGGCTTCGTGCTGGCGTTGCAGTTTATCAATCAGCCAATCAATTTTTTCCAAGGGTACTATTTTTAGGAGAAAGAATCAAAATAAGCGGATTACCCGAAACAGGTATTTATAATCTTCGGCAAAAGCTATCTTGCCGCTGCATCTACTGCTGCGGGCAGTTAAAAGTAACTAATATCTTATTTCAGCAAAAAAAGTCATATAAATGTTTATTGAACCACACAGCGGCAACAACAAAACGGGCTGGATAGAAGTAATATGCGGCAGCATGTTCAGTGGTAAAACGGAAGAACTGATCCGCAGGCTAAAACGGGTGCGGATTGCCAACCTGAAAGTGGAAATATTCAAGCCTTCCATTGATGTTCGCTATCATGCTATGAATATCGTAAGCCACGATGAAAACGTCATCCAGTCAACCCCTATTGATAATTCGCAGACGATTTTGCTGCTGGCGCAGGATGCAGATGTGGTAGGGATTGATGAAGCCCAGTTTTTTGACAGTGAGATTTGTTTTGTATGCGAACAGCTTGCCCTACGGGGTATTCGTGTAATTGTGGCCGGGTTGGATATGGACTACCTCGGTAAGCCGTTCGGGCAAATGCCGAACCTGCTGGCTACTGCGGATTACATTACCAAATTACATGCTATTTGTGTGGATTGTGGCAGCATTGCCCACTATAGCCACCGCAAGCAGCGGGATGGCGGCCAGGTATTATTAGGTGAAAAAGATGTATACGAACCGCTTTGCAGGGTGCATTATTTTGAGCGGAGGAACGCCCAAAAGCAGCCATAGGGTTAAAACACTACGCTATAATATGGATTGTGCCCACGGTTCCAGGGATTGAAATCCCTGGCTACAATATGGATCGAGCCTATGGTTCCAGGGATCGAAATCCCTGGCTAAAATATGGATCGTGCCTACGGCACTACAAACTACTTTTTCACACTTAAAGTCCCGTAGGGACGACCCATTTTGTAGCAACGGATTTTAATCCGTTACCTAATTAAATTCGGTGTGGTTACAGTTCACACACTTCATGTAATGCGGGTATATACACATTGCCAAAGCCCTTTGCCATTAACTTCTCACTAAACTGTTGCTGTACATCATATTCGCCATGCACTAAAAACAAGGTGCGGATTTTACCGGCATCCTGGCAGGATGCAAAATGAAGTAAGTCATTATAATCACCATGGGCACTCATGCTTTGCATTTCCGCCACATCGGCAACTACGTTGTAATCCCGCCCCATGATCCAGACTTTTTTGTCGCCATTTTTTAACCGCCCACCTAATGAATGCGGATCACAGTAACCGACAATTAAAACAGTATTGCGGTTATCCTCCACATTGTTCCGGATATGGTGCCGGATGTGGCCTGCGTCGGCCATACCACTCGCAGCAATAATGATCATCGGCTCGTGCATAGAATTTAATTTCTTACTGTCCTCTGTCTCAATCACAAAGCGAAGCCCCGGAAAATCGAATGGGTCATCATCCTTTTCCAATACCTGTTGCACTTTTTCATTAAAATCCTTTGTATAGCTTTTCGTAATCTGTGTGGCCGCATGGCTCAGCGGGCTATCAACAATTACCGGAATATCGGGCAGCCGCTTATCGAGGCTTAGCTGGTTTAAAAAGTATAGCAGTTCCTGCGTGCGGCCAATGCTAAATGCAGGGATGATGAGCTTCCCCTTTTTCTCCATGCAGGTTCTTTGTATCTGCTGTAGAAAAGCATCGATATTGTCCAGCATGGGGGTGTGCAGTTTATCACCATACGTGCTTTCCAGGATTAGGTAGTCGGCCTGCGGGAAGGTGGCAGGTGGCCGAAGGATGGCATCCGTGTACCGGCCCACATCGCCACTAAAGCAGATATGTGTCTCTTTACCGTCTTCCATAATTTTTATTTGCACCGCAGCACTGCCAACAATATGCCCTGCATCCGTATACATTGCTTCTACCCCATCCTGCACCGTAAACCATTCGCCATAGGGATGTATCTCCATTAAGCGAATGGTTTCTTTTACATCTTCCTGCGTGTAATGCGTATCCACTTCAACTTCCTCTTTGCTACCTTTCCAGATATTTAGTTTATCGGGCGGGTTATCGTGCATCTGAATGTTGGCGGAGTTTTCCAGCAGGATGGTACACAAATCTTTGGTAGCAGGTGTACAAAAAATACGTCCTCGAAAGCCCTCTTTGGTTAGCTTGGGCAGCAGGCCGCTGTGGTCAATATGTGCATGAGATAAAATAACGAAATCAACTTTTACCGCATCAAAACCAAAGGTTGCGTTCAGTGCATCGGTTTCATTGCCCATTCCCTGGAACATACCGCAATCGAGCAAAATAGTAGTGCCGCTATTCAGCGTAAGTAAATGTTTGGAGCCGGTAACGGTACGGGCCGCCCCGTGAAAAGCAATTTTCATATAAGAAACAAATTATAGTTTGTGCGCAGGGGCTGCAATATAAGTTTTGTAGCGGGGGAAATTGTTGAAAAGAAACGTGCCAAGCATTTCAGCAATATTTACTCAGATGGATTACTGCTTTCAAATACAAAAAAATCACTGAATACGATTGAAAGAAACTTTGCTTTTTAAAAGGTTAAGGCTCAGTGGCAGAAATTCCCCAATACATGCTTTTATTTATAAGTTGTCAGTAATTGCAAAATTCAAGTATTGTAACATCTATACAAGTTAAAAAATTAAATTGCTTTTTTAAGTAAAAACGGGTTTTCATAAAGCACCTCTTTCTTTTGCTTGAGCTTGTATTTTTTAAAATTTTTTTGATACGTTTGATTTTTTTATTTTACTTTGTTTTTCAAAGTACTTTTAAATATTTAAACTTACTGATGATATTGAAAATTAATTTGCCATGACGATAAGTAATAATTTAACAACACAGTCACTGAACGCAGCAACAAAATGAGAATATTAATAATTAATCCACCGCATTTGTCAATTGGAAGTAGAATGCCAAAAGAGCATTTACCACCATTGGGTTTATTATCAATTGGTGGACCTCTGATAGATGCAGGATACGAAGTAACTCTTTTAGATGCCGATTACCACAATTTCAAGATCGATTTGGTTGCAAAAAAAATAATCGAACAAAATCCAGATGCAATTATGCTTGGGCATTCAGGTTCAACATCTGCGCAACCTATTATTAATACTATTACGAAAATAGTTCGACAAGTCAATTCTAAAATCAAAATAATTATTGGCGGCGTCTTTCCTACTTATCATTGGAACGAAATCTTAGAAAGCAACCCTCAAATTGATTATGTAGTTTGTGGCGAAGGGGAAGAAATCTGCCTGAACTTAATAAACGCAATTAATCATGGCGCAACGCTTGAAAATGTAAAAGGATTAGCATTTAGACTCAATGGTGTAGCATTAAAAACTTTACCCGCAGATAACATTAAGAACCTTGACGATTTTCGTGTTGGTTGGGAATTAATGAAAGAATACAATTATACGTATTGGGGAAAACGAAAGGCAGTTGTAATACAGTTTTCGAGAGGCTGTCCTTATCCTTGTACCTATTGCGGACAAAGTCTTTTTTGGAAAAAATGGCGACATAGGAATCCTCAACTTCTTGCAGATGAAATTGAAATGTTACATCAAATATATGGTGTTGAAGTAATAAATTTTGCAGACGAAAACCCATCATCTAATCCAAAGGCCTGGAAAGAATTTTTAGAAGCACTTGTAGAAAAAAACTTAAAATTAATTTTAGTTGGTTCTATACGAGCAGATAATATTGTTCGAGATGCGGGCTTTTTACACCTGTATAAACAAGCAGGGTTTGAAAGGTTTTTACTTGGAATTGAAAACTATGATGAAGTAGTTTTGGAGAAAATTAAAAAGGCAGGTACAATTTCAAAAGACAAAGAAGCAATTCAACTTTTGCGTAGGCACGGAATTTTATCTATGGCTACATATGTTGTTGGTTTTGGAGAAGAAAAAACAAGAGATTTTTACAATAGTTTGAAACAACTTTTATCTTATGACCCAGACCAAGTTCAATTATTATATGTAACCCCTCATAAATGGACACCGTATTTTGAAGATGTGAAAGACAAAGAAATTATTTTAACTGACCAACGAAAGTGGGACTATAAACATCAAGTAATATCAACTCAATATTTGAAACCTTGGGTTGTTATCTTATATGTAAAATTGATAGAACTTATTATGCAGACAAGACCGAGCGCAATAAAGCGTCTTTTATTTCATAAAGAAGCAAGATTACGAAGTGCTATGCGTTGGTACACAAGAATTGGACGAAGAGTCTGGTTTTGGGAACTTTACCAATTCTTTTTTGTGACAAAACTGACAAAACAAAAAATTAAAATGAATGATTTTTGGAAATAGATAAAGCACAGACACCAACATCTGTTTTACAATGGTGAGGCTGAATTACAAAGGCATAAGTTTAGTTTCTAATTTGGCTTTTAGTGTGAGGGTTAAGCTGAAGCCCTCTATAATTACTTTACCATCGCAAATCCTTGAATTGTCATTACACTTCCCCTTAATTTTTACTAAACACCCTTTCCCGGTGAGCTGCTCCCCAATTCATAATTTCATCCACCACTTTTCCCAGGCTTTTACCATATTCGGTAATCTCATACTCTACCGTGACGGGCTTTGTGTTACAAACAGTACGCTTCACCAAATCATTAATTTCTAAATCCTGCAGTTCTTTTGATAGCATCTTCGCCGCAATCCCATCTATTTCCCTGGTCAGATCCATAAAACGTAATTTTCCTTTGTATAGCAGCACACTAATGATGTGAATTTTCCATTTACCCGAAAGCAGTTCCATAGCATCCCGGATGGCTATAAACTTTTTGGAACATTCCTTCGGGATGTCTGTTGAAATTTTAGTTCTCATACTTTTTGTTTGAAATCTTGCCTAAAAATACAACGAAATCAACTGATATTGGCAGGTAGTTTCTTTAAGGAAACCGCTTTCCTTTTGGAAACACATAACTATTGTAAACTAACTTGCGAATAGCTTTGTTTCCTGAAAAATACAAATCAGGAACATGAAAACAGAATAAAATTATTTATTGGGCCACCACCGCCATCATAGCAGCTATGATGCTGTTCAGCGCTTACGCTTATTTAACTTCTGACGAGATGAAAGCAGCATTCGTACATCTTGGCTTCCCCGGTTATTTTAGAGTGGAATTGGCTATTGCCAAAATTATTGGTGCTATGGTGTTAATAGTTCCCGGTGTTCCGAAAATCTTAAAACAGTTTGCTTACTTTGGATTTGCCCTCACGTTCGTATCTGCATTCATAGCACATACCGCCAGCGGTGACCCCATCAGCGTAGCCATTATGCCGCTTGTGATTTTTAGCGACTGCTTGGCAGTCTCCTACTTCTTTTTTCTTAAAACTCATCATCGTTCAACACAATTTGCAATCATTTAAAAATTATAAAAAATGACACATTTAGAAAAAGCAACCGATTTGTACCAGCTTATCAATACTGGTAAATTAATGGATGGATTCGAAAAATATTATCACCAGAATGTGGTTTTGCAGGAAATTGGTGAAGCTCCCCGGGAAGGGAAAGAGGTGAACCGGGAATACGAACAGAATTTCCTTGCTTCCATCAAAGAATTTCACGGTGCAGGTGTACTATCCATTACAGCGAATGAGGGAGAAAACAAAAGCATGGTAGAAAGCTGGATGGATGTTACTTTCCAGAATGATTTTCGATTAAAAATGCAACAGGTAGCAGTACAAACCTGGGACGGCGATCAGATTATCAATGAAACGTTTTATCATAAATAATCGCTGGCTACATAGCCCAAATACAGTCACATCCGAATCAGAAAGAGTGGTTGAAGTAACATTGCTTCAATCACTCTTTATTTATTAAAAGTGATAATATAACGAATAGGTGTTAATACTGCAGTCATTGCGAGATTGGGTTCTTGCTCAACGAAGCAAACTCCCCGCATGTAAAGGAGTTTGCCACGGGCACGAACCCTCGCAATGACGGCAGTATTAGTTCAAACTGATTGTGAATCCTTATTAAAATCACGAACCTTCAAAAAAAATGGAAATTGGAATTGACAGTTTTGCGGCTGCTATGATTGATACGGATTCTGGTGCTGGCATTAACAGTATGGAATCTATCACGCAATTACTTGAAAGAATTGAACATGCAGACCAGGTTGGCCTCGATGTATTTGGGATTGGCGAGCATCACCGCAAAGAGTTTCTGGATGCTGCACCCGTCGTTATCTTGGCTGCGGCTGCAGCCCGCACCAAACGTATCCGCCTGACCAGTGCTGTCACGGTGCTCAGCGCTGCCGACCCGGTTCGGGTATTTCAAAACTTTGCTACGCTTGATCTTAATTTCTCAAGGCCGGGCCGAAATGGTAGTTGGGCGTGGGTCATTTACCGAATCCTTCCCGCTATTCGGCCTCGACTTTCAGGATTACGATGCGCTTGTTTACAGAAAAGCTGGACCTACTACTAAATATCCAGGCAAACGAGGTGGTTACCTGGTCGGGTAAATTCCGCCCTGCTTTGAAAAACCAGGCGATCTATCCCAGGCCGGTACAAAATCCGTTGCCTATCTGGATTGGCGTTGGCGGTACACCTGCTTCATTCGTGCGTGCCGGTATGCTTGGCTTACCGCTAATGGTGGCCGTTATCGGCGGCGAAACACACCGCTTTCGTCCGTTGGTAGATTTGTATAGGCAGGCAGGTAAAAAAGCCGGGCATCCGCCTGAACAATTAAAGGTAGGGTTGCATTCACTGGGTTATGTGGCTAATACCACTGAAGAAGCCATAGCTGATTTTTACCCCGGCTATGCTGAAACCTTTACCCGCATTGGAAGAGAGCGTGGTTGGCCACCGGTTACCCGCCCGCATTTTGATGCCCAAAATGGTTCGCGGGGAGCGCTGCTGGTTGGCGGGCCCGAAGAGATCGCTGAAAAAATACTACGGCATAGTGAGGCATTAGGTGGTATTTCCAGAATTACCTTTCAGATGGATAATGCAAAATTGTTACATGAAAAACTATTGCAATCTATTGAGTTGCTGGGTACACGGGTAACACCTTTGCTGCGATAATATACTTGCAATTACTATTTCATCTTTAAAACAGCATAGTTCGGATGTTCAGGATTAACTATTAATTCCTGCCGTTGCGGGTGAATTAATACGTCCATTTCCTCCATTGGAATGGCACCTAATAACGGCTCACTATCACCTGGCAGTACAAAAGCATTACAGGTTGCTTTACGATTGGCAAACCGTACATGTATCGGTCCCACTACCGGGTATTCTGCAACTCTGCTATCGGCTACCTGCACCTTACGCATTTCAACAAGTGGTAAATCTAATTGCGACTGAATGGTTTCATTGATGGCCATCATATATGCACCGCTATCTACCAGCATCGTCAAACTAAGGCTCCTTATTTCTTCCTTGCCGATGACATTACGTCTTGCTAGCGCTTCATCATCAGCATTTATCAGCTTAATATCTGCATACGTCAATCCCATATTTTCGTCGTTTAATACTTCAAATTTACTTCAATCAACGTTGATAGCAGAATAAGTATTTTTACTTAATGTGTGTCTGAACATATGTCTGTCCGCTCAGGCGGAACCTACGAGTATAAAAAAACCCGTCTCCACATGGTGAAGACGGGTTTAAATATTATCCGATGAATCTTATTCTTCTTCGTCGAAGTTCATGGCTTCCCTGGTGGTCGTCAGCAAATCATACTCTTCTTTGCTGCCTACAATCAGGTTATCAAAATCCCGCATACCGGTACCGGCTGGTATTGCATGGCCGGTAATTACGTTCTCTTTCAAGCCCAACATATCATCTGTTTTACCATTGATAGCGGCTACGCTTAATACCTTGGTTGTTTCCTGGAAGGACGCCGCTGAAATCCAGCTCGGCACACCGAGTGAAGCCTTGGTAATACCCAGCAGCACAGGGCGGCTGGTAGCAGGTGAAGCATCCCGGTACTCAACAAGTGCTTTATCGGAGCGACGCAGTACGGAATTTTCTTCCCGTACTTCCCGCAGACTTGCGATCTGACCAGGACGCATTTTACTGCTGCCACCAGCTTCGGTTACAACCTTTTTATCAAACGTATAATCATTCTCCTGGTTAAAGTCCCAACGATCTTCCAGGTCTTCTTCCAGGAATTTGGTATCACCGGCTTCGACGATTTCTACCTTTTTCATCATCTGCCGTACAATCACTTCAATATGCTTGTCATTGATCTTCACACCCTGCAGACGATATACTTCCTGAATTTCATTTACAACATATTCCTGTACGGCAAACGGCCCTTTGATGGCCAATATGTCAGCAGGTGCTATTTGTCCGTCACTCATGGCAATGCCGGCTTTTACAAAGTCACCGTCCTGTACCAGGATCTGGCGGGTCAGCGGAATCAGGTATTTTTTTACCACACCGTCTTTCGCTTCAATAACAATTTCACGGTTACCACGCTTTACATTTCCAAAGGTTACCACGCCGTCAATTTCGCTTACAATGGCAGGATTGCCAGGGTTACGTGCTTCAAACAGTTCTGTTACACGGGGTAAACCACCGGTAATATCGCGGAGTTTGCCAAGGATGCGTGGAATTTTAACCAATACCTGGCCTTGTTCTACTTTTTCGCCTTGTTCCACACCAATATGGCTTCCTACAGGCAGGTTGTACATTTTCGAATCCTTACCCTCAATGATGATAGCCGGAATCTTATTTTTATCTTTCGTTTCAATTACTACTTTTTCACGGTGCCCGGTCTGGTCATCGCTTTCTTCCCGGAATGTAATGCCATCAAGGATACTTTCAAACTTTACATTTCCGGTTTGCTCTGAAACGATTACGTTATTGTATGGATCCCAGCTACAGATCTCATCTCCCTTTTTCACCTTCTGGCCGTTCTTTACCTTCAGCAACGCACCATAAGGAATATTGTTGGTAATCAGCAAACGGTCGTTCTTTTCATCCATAATACGCACTTCACCCGTACGGCCAATTACAACCTGAGTTACGTTTCCATCGTTGCCTAAACCAGCAACGGTACGCAAACCGTCAAACTGAATGGTACCGTCGAACTTGGCAGGCAATGTTGATTCAACTGAAGCCGAACCTGCAACGCCACCCACGTGGAAGGTACGCAGGGTAAGCTGTGTACCCGGTTCACCAATGGACTGCGCTGCAATAATACCAACCGCATCACCACGCTGAGCCGTGTTGCCGGTTGCCAGGTTTTTACCATAGCACAATACGCAAACCCCACGCTTGCTTTCGCAGGTAAGTACACTACGTATTTCAACTGTTTCAATACCCGCTTCATCAATTCCGTGGGCTACATCTTCCGTTATTTCGCCATTGGCAGCTACCAGTAGTTCATCCGTAAGCGGATGGTAAACATTGTGCAACGAGGTGCGGCCAATGATACGGTCAGTCAATGGTTCTACAATATCCTCATTGTCTTTTAAAGCACTGGTAGCGGTACCACGTAGCGTTCCGCAGTCTTCGTCTAAAATTACTACGTCCTGTGCTACGTCCACCAAACGGCGGGTCAGGTAACCGGCATCGGCTGTTTTCAAAGCCGTATCTGCCAGACCCTTTCTTGCACCATGGGTACTGATAAAGTAATCCAATACATTCAATCCGTTTTTGAAATTGGAAAGAATAGGGTTTTCGATAATTTCAGAACCGGTAGAGCCGGACTTACGTGGCTTAGCCATCAGTCCCCTGATACCGGCCAACTGTTTCACCTGCTGCTTACTGCCACGAGCCCCGGAATCCAGCATCATATATACAGAGTTAAAACCCTGCTTGTCTTCTGCCATTTCACGGATCAGCGTTTCCGTAATGCGGGTATCCACACGGCTCCAGATATCTACCACGGCATTATACCGTTCGTTATTGGTAATGAATCCCTGGTTGTAATTGTCCCACACTTCTTCTACTTCATTCTTTGCATTCTGAACCAGTTCTTCTTTATTATCCGGTACAATCAGATCATTAATATTGAATGATAACCCGCCTTTGAATGCCATCCGGAAGCCTAAGGTTTTGATTTCATCCAGGAACTTAGCTGTCTTCGGTATATTGGAATACTTAATAATGTCACCAATAATTTCCCGCAGCGATTTTTTAGTAAGCAGTTGATTAATATAACCCACTTCAGCGGGTACATATTGGTTGAACAATACGCGGCCGGTAGTGGTTTCAATCAGCTTATAATCCAGGGTACCATCTTTCTGGCGCACATTGGCCCGCACCCGGATGTTTGCATGAAGATCAAGGCGTTTTTCATTGTACGCAATAATTACTTCTTCCTGCGAATAGAATGCTTTACCCTGGCCTTTTACCGGCTCAGCTTCCGTTGATTTCTTTGGTTTGGTAATATAGTATAAACCTAATACCATATCCTGAGAAGGCAGGGTAATAGGTGTGCCATTTTGCGGGTTCAGAATGTTGTGCGATGACAGCATCAGCAATTGTGCTTCCAATACGGCAGCATTGCTAAGCGGTACATGTACGGCCATCTGGTCACCATCAAAATCGGCGTTAAAAGCTGCCGTTACCAACGGGTGCAACTGAATGGCCTTCCCCTCAATCAGCTTGGGTTGAAAAGCCTGGATAGACAACCGGTGCAATGTTGGGGCACGGTTCAGCATTACCGGGTGGCCTTTCAGAATATTTTCCAGAATATCCCAAACCACAGCTTCTTTACGGTCTACTAATTTACGGGCCGATTTTACGGTTTTTACAATCCCACGTTCAATTAGCTTACGGATAATAAATGGCTTGAACAGCTCTGCAGCCATATCTTTCGGCAGGCCGCACTCATGTATTTTCAATTCAGGGCCTACCACAATTACCGAACGTCCGGAATAATCCACACGTTTACCTAACAGGTTCTGACGGAAACGGCCCTGCTTGCCTTTCAGGATATCGCTTAGTGATTTCAGGGCACGGCCACCTTCTGCTTTTACAGCATTTGATTTACGGCTATTATCGAACAGGCTATCGATTGCTTCCTGCAACATGCGCTTTTCGTTCCGCAAAATCACTTCCGGCGCCTTGATTTCCATCAAACGTTTCAGACGATTGTTACGGATAATTACACGACGGTACAGGTCATTCAGATCAGACGAAGCAAAACGACCACCATCCAATGGAACCAGAGGGCGCAATTCCGGTGGTATTACCGGAATGTACTGCATTACCATCCACTCAGGGCGGTTGGTAATACGGGTATTGGCATCACGGAAAGCTTCCACAACGCTCAGTCTTTTTAACGCATCTGCCTTACGTTGCTGGCTGGTTTCTCTTGCAGCGGCATTGCGCAAATCGTAGCTAAGCTGATCTAATTCAATGCGTTGTAATAAATCATACACCGCTTCAGCACCCATTTTGGCAATGAACTTCTGCGGATCATCATCCGGCAGGTACTGGTTTTCCTTCGGAAGATTTTCCATGATGTCCAGAAATTCTTCTTCGGTTAACAGATCACCCATTTTCAGGGTTTCTTTTACACCGCCCTGTACTACTACATACCGTTCGTAATAAACGATGCTTTCCAGCTTTTTGGAACT
Source organism: Chitinophagaceae bacterium (assembly GCA_965246935.1). Taxonomy (GTDB): domain Bacteria; phylum Bacteroidota; class Bacteroidia; order Chitinophagales; family Chitinophagaceae; genus JAZKFT01. The sequence goes on from CBDFGC010000037.1 coordinate 316,924, forward strand.
CATACCCAACAGGTAACCTGTTTTATTCGGAAGGCTCTTAAAGTACCAGATGTGAACAATAGGTACCACCAGTTTGATGTGACCCATACGTTCCCGGCGAACTTTCTTTTCTGTAACCTCCACACCGCAACGGTCGCAAACAATGCCCTTGTAGCGGATACGTTTGTATTTGCCACAGGCACATTCATAATCTTTTACCGGCCCGAATATCCTTTCGCAAAATAAGCCGTCACGTTCGGGCTTGTAAGTGCGGTAGTTGATAGTCTCAGGCTTTAAAACCTCACCAAAGCTTTTCTCTAAAATACTATCCGGACTGGCAAGCCCGATGGTAATTTTAGAAAAGGTTGCTTTTGGACGATTTTCTTTTTTTATAGCTACTGACATTATACAGGGATTTTATACAGTGATAATTGGAGTGTGAGATTGTCTTGAAATGGGATGGGTGGGATGTTTGGGATAATACATGGGATGAAATGCAAATACAGGTTTTAAGAACCAGCAGCGGAATTTCACAAGGCATCTTCGTTGTAATCTTTGATTTGTCTTTTTCTTTTCTTTCAGTGAAAGAGAAGAAAAAGATCTCACTTGTGCACCAGGTTTTTATGGCAACTGCCGTTCAGTTTCGATTTCTCTGACTGAATTTTTAAAACGTTTCATATTTGCCTTGCCTCATCTCCGGCCATTCTTCCGGACCTATCGGACAGGCTCTCCCGAAGAGGGTACCTTGCCTTTGGCTTTTAAATTAGTTGTAAAAACTATTCCTCTATTTTCAATTTTAAGATCAATTGTGAAAGTTGATTCCTGAGAACCCACCTTCACAATTAATTTAGAAATTCCTCAAAGGCACCCCTCTCCACCTGTGGAGAGGGGCCGGGGGTGAGGGCCTATTCAAACTTAAGATCCAAGCCCAATCCTCTCAATTCATGCACCAGTACGTTGAAGGATTCCGGTACGCCTGAACGGGGGATATTATCACCTTTCACAATGGCTTCGTACGTTTTGGCACGGCCAATAATATCATCCGATTTAAGGGTGAGCAATTCCTGCAGGATATTGGATGCACCATAGGCTTCCAGTGCCCATACTTCCATTTCTCCAAAACGCTGTCCACCGAATTGTGCTTTACCACCCAACGGTTGCTGCGTAATCAAACTATATGGTCCAATAGAACGGGCGTGCATTTTATCATCCACCATGTGGTGTAGTTTAATCATGTAGATGATACCTACCGTAGCTTTCTGATCGAAGCGGTCACCGGTTTCGCCATCGTATAAGAAGGTATGACCGAAAAGTGGTAAGCCTGCTTTGGCAATGTTCTCTGCAATTTCTTCTACCGTAGCACCATCGAAGATGGGCGTAGAGAATTTGCAACCCAGCTTCTCTCCTGCCCAGCCCAATACGGTTTCGTAAATCTGGCCTAAATTCATACGGCTTGGTACGCCCAATGGGTTCAGTACAATGTCCACCGGTGTGCCATCTTCCAGGAACGGCATATCTTCCTGCCGTACAATTTTGGCAACGATACCCTTGTTACCGTGGCGGCCCGCCATTTTATCGCCTACTTTCAACTTACGTTTTACAGCTAAGTACACTTTGGCAAGTTTCAACACACCGGCAGGTAACTCATCACCAATGGAGATGTTGAACTTCTCTCTTTTGTAACGTCCTAATTCTTCGTTGTATTTAATATTATAGTTGTGTAGCAAAATGTTGATCTGCTCATCGGTATGTGCTTCACCCGTCCAGCCAAGTGGGTTTACATTCTGGAAATCAATAGCAGCAAGGTTCTTAGGATTAAATTTAGCTCCCTTGCCAATCAGAATTTCGCCAAAGTTGTTACTAACACCTACACTGATCTTTTCTTTCAATACCGATTGCAACTTTTCCATCAACAGTTGCATCTGGTGGTCTTCTGCTGTTTCGTGCTGCTTTTCTACCTTTTCAAGCTGCGCTTTTTCACGCACTTTCGTATTCTTATCTTTTTTAGCCCGCTGGAAAAGTTTCTTGCTGATAACTACCCCTTCGGTTCCACTCGGTGCTTTTAAAGAAGCATCTTTTGCATCACCGGCCTTGTCGCCGAAGATGGCACGCAGCAGTTTTTCTTCCGGTGTAGGATCGCTTTCGCCCTTTGGTGTAATCTTACCTATCAATATATCACCTTCTTTTACATGAGCGCCAATGCGGATGATACCATGTTCATCCAGATCTTTGGTAGCTTCTTCACTTACATTCGGAATATCCGGTGTCAGTTCTTCTTCACCTAATTTGGTATCCCGTACTTCCAGTTCAAATTCATCGATATGGATGGAAGTGAACATATCTTCCTTGGCAATGCGCTCATTAATTACGATGGCATCTTCAAAATTGTAACCCTTCCATGGCATGAATGCGACTTTCAGGTTACGGCCCAGGGCCAACTCACCATTTTTTACAGCATAACCTTCCGTTAAGAAATCACCTTCTTTTACCTTCTGCCCTTTGCGAACGGCAGGCCGCTGGTTAATGGAAGTGCTCTGGTTGGTCTTCATGAACTTGGTAAGCTTGTAGATTTTAAGGTCATCTTCAAAGCTAATCTGGCGTTGTTCATCATTGCGGTTGTAGCGTACGTGTACTTCGTTGGCATCCACAAATTCTACCACCCCTTCGCCTTCTGCCAGCATTTGCACACGGGCATCACGGGCAGCTTTTCCCTCCAAACCGGTACCTACAATTGGCGCTTCCGGGCGCAACAACGGTACCGCCTGGCGTTGCATGTTCGATCCCATCAGGGCACGGTTGGCATCATCATGTTCCAAAAATGGAATCAGGGAAGCACTCAAACCAACAATCTGGTTCGGCGCTACATCCATCCATTCTACGTCTGTTTTTTCCAGTATCGGGAAGTCGCCTGTTTGACGGCTTACAATTCTGTCTTCTTTAAAATTTCCCTTGTCATCCATTTCCGTATTGGCCTGTGCAATCTTAGCCAGATCTTCTTCTTCAGCACTGAGGAACTGGGTTTTCTTCATGTCTACTTTGCCATTCTCTACTTTATGATATGGCGTTTCGATGAAGCCCATATCATTAATCTTAGCATGAACGCAAAGGGTAGAGATCAACCCGATGTTTGGACCTTCCGGCGTTTCAATGGTGCAAAGGCGGCCGTAGTGGCTATAGTGTACGTCACGTACTTCAAAACCTGCACGTTCGCGGCTCAAACCACCGGGCCCGAGGGCCGAAATACGGCGTTTGTGGGTAATCTCGGAAAGCGGGTTCGTCTGATCCAGAAACTGCGATAATTGCGAGGTACCAAAGAATGAATTAATTACGGAACTCAGCGTTCTTGCATTAATTAAGTCAACCGGTGTAAATACTTCATTATCACGAACATTCATACGTTCACGAATGGTACGGGCCATACGGGCCAGGCCTACGCCAAACTGTGCATACAGCTGCTCACCAACGGTACGCACCCGGCGGTTGCTAAGGTGATCAATGTCATCAATTTCAGCCTTGGCATTAGTCAGCCGAACCAGGTATTTAATGATTTCAATAATATCCGGTTTGGTCAATACCTTTTTAGTGATCGGATAATCCAGGTTCAGTTTGCGGTTAATTTTATAACGGCCCACTTCACCCAAATCATAACGCTTATCACTAAAGAACAGTTTATCAATAATACCACGGGCCGTTTCGTTATCCGGCGCATCGGCACCACGCAATTGGCGGTAAATGTGTTGCACCGCTTCTAATTCACTGTTGGAGGTATCCTTATGTAAGGTGTTGTAAATAATTCCATAATCACCGCTCACTTCTTCTTTCTGAATAAACACACTTTTTACACCCATTTCTGCAATGGCATCAATCCCTTTTTCATCCAGCACTACATCCCTTTCCATCACAATTTCATTCCGTTCAAGGCTTACTACTTCGCCGGTATCCTCATCTACGAAATCCTCAACCCAGGTGCGGAGCACACGGGCAGCCAAACGCTTGCCCAGAAAGGGCTCCAGCGCTTTTTTATTAGCAGGCACTTCATCCGCCATGCCAAACAGTTCCAGAATATCTTTATCTGTTTCAAAACCGATCGAACGCAATAAAGTAGTTACAGGAAATTTCTTTTTACGGTCGATGTAAGCATACATCACATTATTAATATCGGTAGCAAATTCCATCCAGGCACCCTTAAAAGGAATAACACGGGCAGAATATATCTTGGTACCGTTGGGGTGAAGACTTTGGCCAAAGAACACGCCCGGTGAACGGTGCAACTGGCTAACGACTACCCGCTCAGCACCATTTACCACAAAAGTGCCACGGGGCGTCATGTATGGGATATTGCCCAGAAATACATCCTGAACAATCGTTTGAAAATCCACATGCTCTTCGTCATTACAACTTAAGCGCAGTTTGGCTTTCAGCGGAACGGCATAAGTAAGACCACGCTCCATACACTCTTCAATAGAATAGCGGGGCGGATCTATAAAATAATCCAGAAACTCCAGCACGAAAATGTTGCGGGTATCAGATATCGGGAAGTTTTCCTTGAACACCCGGAACAAGCCTTCTACGTTACGCTTGTCCGGCGTGGTTTCCAACTGAAAAAAGTCCTTGAATGATCTAATCTGGATGTCGAGCAGATCGGGTGCATCAGAAAGATTTTTTGTCTTTCCAAAGTTGATCCGCGGTTGCAATTTTGTTGATGACATATATACGAATCGATTTTTTTAATGCAAAAAATCCCCAGTAGCATACTTACGTATTGCTAAAGGAGCTACAATTATTTTCCGTAAAATGAAATTGAGGTTTTGCCCATGTACAAAGAGTGGCAAAAATAAAGTAATTTTCAATCCAAAAATCAGCGTACAAAACAATAATCCTGCCAAAAGAAATTTAACTTTCTTTCGGAAGAGATAGTCAGGATATGGCAATTAAAAAGGTGGGGGCCATTTTGATGGTTCAAACTTATAAAACATTTCTGGAAAAAGTGTGAATAAGTTTAGCAGGGAGTAAATAATTTTTTATATTTTATTACAACTACCTTTCTACGGCTAAAAAGAGTATGCCACCCAGACAGTATGGTATGCTTTTATATTGATACAATAGAAAAAAGATGAAGGTGTATAGGATTTATAAAGCAGGATGATTAGCAGTAAAAGTTAACGCTTACATATACAGGCCGGTAATCATTAATGCAATCGCAACAAAAACACCTATTACCCATTTAAATTGATCTGATAGCTTGTCCTTTATGCGAATTTCAAGCTGTAGAATATCTTCTTTAAAAATACTTTTATATTCTGTTGCGCTTTGCCTTTTATCCTCTTTTGCAACTTCAGTAACAGCTTCCACAAAACCCAATGCCTTTTCATCTGACAGATGCATCTCATTTCGTACAATATCATAAATCTTAAACTGTGCTGTGTTCATCATTTAAAAATACTGATTTTAAGCAAACCGTAATAATGTGGACGGACTATTGAGCATTTGCAACAATTTTAAAATACTGGAATCCATATTTTTCAAGTGAACAACATTATTTTGGGCATCTAACAGTCCGTTAAATTTACCAAAATTGTTTGCTTAAAATTTTTGCCGATGAAAAGTGTGAAAACGTTTGCCTGCCCTATCATAAAAATTACAATTACTATTCTGCTTCTTACGCTTGTAAGTAACATACACGCACAGAATAGTCATAAAAAAACGTCCTTCGATACCGATTGGAAGTTTCATTTCGGGAATACTGCTGATCCTGCTAAAGATTTTAATTATGGCATTGCCAACCTGTTCTCTAAAACCGGGAAAGCGGAAGCAACAGCTATTAGTCCTAAATTTATTGACACCGGCTGGCGGAGGGTTCAATTGCCGCATGACTGGGCAGTTGAATTGCCCTTTGTACAATCCGCTAATACAGATGTTTTAGCGCATGGTTATAAACCGGTTGGTGGCCTATTTCCCGAAACAAGTATTGGATGGTATCGCAAAACTTTCAGGATAGCTGCTACTGATTCCGGCAAGCGCTTTTCGTTGCAGTTCGATGGTATTTATCGCAACAGTTCGGTATGGGTGAATGGTATTTATATGGGTAATAATCAGAGTGGTTATTTAGGTGTGAACTACGATATAACCGATTATCTAAATTTCCATTCGGCTAATGTGGTAGTGGTGCGGGTAGATGCCACTCAGTATGAAGGCTGGTTTTATGAAGGGGCTGGTATTTACAGGCATGTATGGTTGAATCAAAGCAATACCCTCCACTTAGCTGATAATGGCATATTTATAAGCAGTATAGTGCAAACCGGCAAAGCCCTGGTAAATGTGCAAACAGAAATACAAAACGGTGGATTGAATGCTACCAGCAGTACGATACAAAATTATATTCTGAACCGGAATGGTCAGCGGATTGCCACCGGAATAGAACAACCGGTTCCAACGTTGGATCCATTAGCAAAGCAAACAGTGCGGCAACAGGTTACGGTCGTAAATCCACACCTGTGGTCGGTTGATGATCCTTACCTGTACCGGCTGATTACGTTGGTGCGGCAGGGTGGTAAAATAGTAGATAGTAGCAATACCAGGTTTGGTATCCGAACGGTAGAAATGAATGCAGTAAATGGTTTGCTGCTAAACGGTAAGCCTTTAAAAATTAAGGGAACCAACAACCATCAGGACCATGCGGGAGTTGGCAGTGCATTGCCGGATTATTTACAATATTACCGGGTACGCTTATTAAAGGAAATGGGCTGCAATGCCATTCGTACCAGCCATAATGCCCCTACCCCGGAATTATTGGATGCATGCGACAGTTTAGGTATGCTGGTGCTGGACGAAACCCGTTTACTGAACAGTGGAACGGAGTACTTAATGCAATTGGAACGGTTAATTAGAAGAGATCGCAATCATCCAAGCATCTTTTTATGGAGTATTGGTAATGAGGAGGGATATATTCACACTAATAGTACAGGCCGCCGCATTGCTCAAACCATGCTGGCAAAACAAAAACAATTAGACCCCACCCGTACAAGTACCTATGCAGCTGATGTGGCCAATGTATTTAGTGGTGTAAATGAAGTAATACCGGTTCGTGGATTCAATTACAGAGTAGCCGGCGTGGAGCCGTATCACAAAGATCATCCTGCCCAGCCCATCATCGGAACAGAAATGGGGAGCACTGTAACTACCCGTGGCATTTATGTGAAAGACAGTGTACGGGCTTATGCGCCCGATGAGGATATTACGGCCCCGTGGTGGGCAAACCGGGCCGAGGAATGGTGGCCGCTATGTGCCGACCGGCCCTGGTGGATGGGCGGTTTTGTCTGGACAGGCTTTGATTACCGCGGTGAACCGACGCCGTATGAATGGCCGAATATCAACAGCCACTTTGGGGTGATGGATATGTGTGGTTTTACTAAAAATATTTATTACTACTACCAAAGCTGGTGGACGGATAAAGATGTGCTGCACATAAGCCCACACTGGAATTGGAAAGGGAAGGAAGGGCAGCCCATAGATGTTTGGGTAAATTCGAATGCGGATAATGTTGAACTGTTTTTAAATGGTAAAAGCCAGGGCAAAAAAGATATGCCCCGCAACAAGCACCTGCAGTGGAATGTAGTTTATGAGCTGGGTAAACTGCAAGCTGTTGCGTATAAAAATGGAAAGAAATTAACTGCCTCCGTTGAAACCACCGGCGCACCGGCTGAAGTAGTAATAACACCCTATAAAACAACCATGTTAGCAGACGGGCAGGACGCAACCGTTATCAATGTTTCAGTAATTGACAGGCAGGGCCGGGAAGTACCGGATGCATCCAACCTGATACGTTTTCGTATAAAAGGCGATGCCAGAATAATTGGCGTGGGTAATGGCGACCCAAGCAGCCACGAACCAGACAAATATGCTGATAGCGGCTGGCTGCGCAGTGCCTTTAACGGTAAGTGCCAGTTGATTTTACAGGCAGGCACCACACCGGACCTGATAAAAGTAGAAGCAACATCTGACAGCCTATGGACCGGTGCGACAGATATACAAACGGTTTATAATGGAACGGTGAGGCGGGTGGCCGGTAAAAGCAGTAATAAACCAACGGCTCAGAAAGTAATCGGCAAAATGCTGGGCGCTGATATTTCTTTTCTGCCGGAGTTAGAGGCAAGAGGAATAAAATTCAGTGATAAAGGTGTAGAAAAGGATGCGGTTGAAATTATGAAAGACCATGGATTTAATTACATCCGCCTCCGCATCTTTAACAACCCGGCAGCTGATAGCGGCTATTCACCCGGTAAGGGATTTTGCGACCTGACTCATACCCTGCAAATGGCAAAACGCATTAAAGCAGCAGGGATGAAGTTTTTACTGGATTTCCACTACAGCGATTACTGGGCCGACCCAGGCAAACAATTTAAACCTACCGCCTGGAAAAATCTACCTTTCTCAAAACTAAAAGACAGTGTAACCGCTTTTACCAAACAGGTTTTACTGGCACTGAAAGCACAGGGCACCTTGCCGGATATGGTGCAACCCGGCAATGAAATTAACCATGGCATGTTATGGCCGGAAGGAAATGTCAAACACCTGGATAGTTTAGCTCAACTGATACAAGCCGGTATTGATGGCATTAATGCGGTTGACCCAAATATGGCCAACTACCTCACCGATTATGCTGCATATAGCACTGGGCGGCCAAACGGATGAATCGCAGTTCTTTTTAGATAATATGTTGGCCCGTGGTGTCGACTTTGATGTGATCGGCGAATCGTATTATCCAAAATGGCACGGCACTTTGGCCGACCTGCGGAGCAATCTGAATACGCTTGCTTCCAAATATGGTAAAGATGTAGTGGTGGTTGAATACTCGCAATTGAAAAATGAAGTAAACGAAATCGGGTTCAACGTCATCAATGGCCATGGAAAAGGCACTTTTATCTGGGAACCGCTGAGTACCTGGGAACGGATTTTCGAAAGAGATGGAGAGTCGAACGATCTTCTAAAACAGTACGATGAATTTTACCGGGAATACCTGACGAAGGGAGTAGAAAAGGCACTCCTGAATAAAGTTGAGTAGGTACATTCAGGGATCAGTTTTGCAAAACCCTGATGAAACTTTAGGAAGATAAAATAAAAAGGCAGCCCTACAGAGGCTGCTTTTTAAGTGCGGGTCTGAGCGTTATTCAGGGGTAACAATTTATCTCCAGGGCGGAGGGCCGGGTGTCCACAGCGGAGGAATGGCTGCCAAACCCATATTTTTTTCAGCTTTGCCATGGCCCGAAAATAAAACCCGCATGCGGGTAACTTTGGGTTGAGTGCCGGGCTTAAACTTTTCGGCAAACCGTTGTGTGTGAAGCTCACTTTGTTCTGATTTGGGCAACATAAAATTCTCAGATACAGCTTGCTTTTGCATATAAAATATATTTTAATACTGTTAAGTGTTGTTATCACCAATGGACGGATGAACATTTCAGCCTGAATAAAAACCTGTGATTAATCTGCCGGTTTTGCAAAACAAACATAGCCGCATTTTGACTGGCAAGGCAAGCGTAAGCCTACGAAAACTGCTGCGTAGTTATACGTATTTATTTAAGTAGGCCTACGCTTGCATCCCTCAGATATAAGTAGTTTCTTGCAGGCTTAAACAGAACCTACTAATTTTCTATTATGAAAAGAACAAATCTTTTTAGCTTCAGCATCCTCGCTGCTTCATGTATCTATTTGTTTTCTGCTTGTGAGACGAAGGTAGAAACCGCCGTTTCAACCATATCTGTTGACTCTGCAAGAACGTGGGTAGCGACTTTTAATGAACAGATCATCCAAACAAAAGATTCGCTGCGGTTTGCAGCTCAATCAAATTCATTTTTGTATAAAGCAGAATTCTTTACCAAAAGAGATTTAGAAGCGATACTTGCCCAGGATGGGTGTACCGGAATAAGAGTGTATCATGGTATCAACAGCAAAGGAAAAGCAGTGATGTGCATTGTTGGCACAGCCGGAAATGAAAACCAACTGCCCATAGGCACAGCCGGCAATCAAGGTACAAATGATAAGCAAAGAAAGCGGGATACTACAGGTACAGCGCCTGAATCAGGCACTAAAGCAGTGATCCTAAAATCTGAAGTGCCCTGCCCCGAAATGTGTCCAACCAACGGGCTGTAAAACGATTGCATTAGTACATGAAATCCTTTTACCAGTTTTTTTTGCTTGAGCAGTTGGTTTGGGTTCCGATTGTTATATGCCTGATCCGGTATAAACGTATTCATCCAAGATACCTGCCCCTTTTTACTTATCTGATTGCAAGAGCTATCCTTGAAATCGCAGGTAATCTGGTTGTTATTTTTATAAAGCCAATGCCCGAATACGGCAATGCTCCTTTTTACAACTTTACTTTTTTATTAGAAGGTTTGCTGATAACGTGGCAGCTTTATAAACTACAGGCATTAAAGAAAAACAGGCAATGGTATATATGCCTGCAGATTTTATGGGTATTGATATGGCTTATTGACAACTTTTATATTGGTTCGTTTGCCAAATTCAATCTTATGTTTCATACCAGTTATAGTTTTTTGTTATTGTTTGTTATTACGACACTGATAAGTAAAATAGCGTTGAGCAAAAGGCAAAGCATTTACCGGAATCCTGATTTTTGGTTTTGCATTTCCTTTGCGCTATGGTTTATATACAGCATCTTTTACGCTTTTTCAAAATACCTGGTTGTCCGGGAAAAACAATTATATAATATCTCGAATGACATCATCAAGTTCATGGAATTTGCGGAAGTTTTATTATATCTTTTACTTGCATGGGCTATGTTCCTGGTGCCGCCTAAAAGAAAACTATATATAGCATAGTCACTATTTCTTTGTAGTTACTGTAAATTTTCTGACAGCTTGTTGTATACTCAAACGCAAATAATTTTAGTAATAGCTGTTGTATTACTAACTTCCATCTTCCTGTTTTTTGCTATATCTGTAGTGCGTTATCAGCGTAAATATATCCGTATTCAAAAAGAGCTGACAAAAGCCGAAGTAAGTACATTGGAAAAAGAAAGGCAACGTATCGCTACTGAGTTGCATGATAGTTTAGGGCCGCTGTTATCGACTGTGAAACTACAGATCAACAGTCTGGACACACAAATTCCGGACGACCTGCTCCTGATACAAAAAGCAGGTACCCATATTGACAATATAATGGATAGTATCCGTTTGGTTTCTAATAGCCTTGCCCCAAAATTATTATCCCGTAAAGGCCTGGCAGCAGCTATCGAAGATCTGGCATTGAATACCCAATCCGTTTTTCCTATTCAGATACAGTATGAGCCACAACCTGTCCCACGCTTGTGTGAAGAAGACGAACTTCACATATACAGGATTGTGCAGGAAATTATTCATAACACCATCAAACATGCACAAGGTAAAAAGCTCATTTTAAAATTATACACCGAAAAAGGATTACTGATCCTGCTGACGGCTGATGATGGAAAAGGATTTGATGCTCTTTTGCAAAAAGAAGTGGCAAATGGCCTGGGATTGCGTAATATTGAAACCCGGAGCGGTTTATTGAACGGAACGATGGAAATACAGTCGAAACCAGGTGAAGGCACAAAATATATTTTTGAATTTCCAATCAATCATTTGCCGGAAAAAAATCCTGTTTAATATGGATACCAATATCAGGTTAGTAATAGCCGATGATCATGAAATTTTCCTGGACGGGCTTTGCCTGATGCTTGGAAAAGCGTCCGATATTATGGTGATTGGTAATGCTGCAAACGGCCGTGAACTACTGGAACTGGTAAATGAACGAAGACCGGATGTAGTGCTTACAGACATTAAAATGCCGTTGATGGATGGCGTGGAAGTTACAAAGAAACTATCTGAAACATTTCCGGAAATTGGAGTGATTGCTTTAAGCATGTTTGATGAAGATCATTTGGTAGTAGACATGCTGGAAGCCGGTGCCAAAGGGTACCTGTTAAAAAATGCCGGAAAGAATGAGATCCTGGATGCCATACATGCTGTTTATAGCAATAATACTTACTACTGTCGGCAAACGACCAATAAGTTGGCCGGCATGATTGCTAAAAGTAAATTCAACCCTTACAAAAAGAAAGAAATATTTGCATTTGCGGATAAAGAACGGGAAATCATTCGTTATATCTGTATGCAATTAACCGCACAGGAAATAGCCGACCGGGTTTTTCTTAGCCGCCGTACCGTGGAAGGCTACCGGGTAAAAATATTAGAAAAGATGAATGTAAAAAACGCTGCCGGTGTAGTGGTGTACGCATTAAAAAACGGGTTGGTAAAAGAAGAAGACATACTTAGTTAATAATTAACAATGAATAATGGATAATGTATGTAAAAATTAAAGATCATATAAATTAGTACTCATTTGTACCTTTCCCATTTCAGAATTTAATTATCAATTCTTAATTAGGGCTTGCTGAATAACTAAGAAAGCAATGTCCAGCTTATGTTCTAAGGCAAATTTCATTACAGTTGATGCAAGGTTTTTGAAACAATACCTTTTAAATCCTTGCACTTCTTCTTTTATATCAAAATTTCAGATCAAAAAGAAATGAATTTTGGCTGTTCTATAACCTAATTCGTTAATAAAGCATTCAAAATACTTTGTAACTTAATAATTCTATTATTACCTGAGTAGAAAATGTTGAGCAAGCCCTAATTACCTCCCTTACCCTGCCTATATATGCCCCGCCGAACAAGACAGCATGAACCAGCAGCGGATACAACTGAAACAAGGGCAGCCGTTTTTGCCAGCCATTTTGTAAAGGATAAATTTCATTGTAAGCATCATAAAATTCAGTTGGAAATCCGCCAAATAATTTTGTCATAGCCAGATCAATTTCCCGGTGGCCATAAAATACATCCGGATCATAAATAGCGGTAGTTATATCATCGTTTATCGATACGGCCATTACATTGCCGCTCCATAAGTCACCATGCAATAAGGCCGGTGGTTCTTCCGGCAACATTGTTTCCAAACGGCTGCAAAATTTTTCAGCCTGTCGTATTTCTTTTTCTGTAAATACATTCCTGAGCTGTAACATTTTTACTAATGGCATAATACGTTGTTCCCTGTAAAATGCTGGCCAGCTTTGGTGCCAATCATTTGTCTGCACAATAGAAGCGATATAACTTTCTTCATGCCATCCGAAACTTGTCTGGGTAACTTTATGCAGTTCTGCCAGCGCTCTCCCAAATTCCTGCCAGTTGTGCTTATCACTGTCAGCTGGTTCCAGCCATTCTAAAACCAGGTATTGTACATTTTCTATTTCGCCTGCATCAATTACAGTTGGTACTTTCAATAAAAAGTGTTGTTGCAATACAATTAATCCACGTGCTTCTTTTTGAAACAGCTGCAGGTAAGGATTTGCCGCATTCAATTTGATGAAGTATTTGCCTTCTACAGTTGTTACACAAAATGCCTGATTAATATCACCACCACTTACGGCAGTAATGCTTATTATTTTCCAATCTTGTTGTGCTGCTATCTGTTTAAATACCTCATTCATTGAACAGCGATTTTATACGTTCAAAGTAACCGATTGAAAAGTTTAAAAACTTTTCGATAATTATAGCACCAACCAATACCTTCCCGCAAAGTTTTGCTATGCCGCCACTCATACAATTTACCGATGTAGGTCTGTATTGCCCGCAGGGTGATTTTTATATTGATCCTTGGAAACCCGTACACCGGGCTATCATCAGCCACGCCCACAGCGATCATGCCCGGTCGGGACATAAACACTACCTGAGCAATACCCTTACCACAACCATTATGCAGGCACGGCTTGGGAACAATGATTATCAACTGCTTGAATGGAATGACAACCTGCATATCAATGGTGTAAAAGTATCGTTACACCCGGCAGGTCATATCATTGGTTCATCGCAGGTACGGCTGGAATATGGCGGAGAAGTATGGGTGTTCAGTGGCGATTATAAAACCGAGAATGATGGTATCAGCGGTGAATTCGAGCCTGTGAGGTGCAATACTTTTATTACCGAAAGCACATTCGGCCTCCCCATTTATAACTGGAAAAAACAGGAAGCTATTTTTACCGATGTACAGCAGTGGGTACTTCGCAACCATGCGGCCGGCAAAACCAGTGTGCTGATTGCCTACAGCCTGGGAAAAGCCCAGCGCCTCCTCCCCTGCCTTACCCAGGTTACGGATAAAATATTTGTACACGGCGCTGTTTGGAATATGCACCAGGCATTGTTGAATATTGGCCAGCAATTGCCGGACGTGATCCGGGTAACTCCCGATATGCCGAAAGAAACATTTAAGGGCGGTGTTGTAATTGCTCCTCCGAGTGCGGATGGTACGCCCTGGATGCGTCGGTTTTCACCATCGGCCGTGGGAATTTGCAGTGGCTGGATGCAGGTGAGGGGCAACGCCCGCCGACGAAATGTTGATGGCGGCTTTGCGCTGAGCGACCATGCCGACTGGAAGGGTTTGCTACAGGCAATTAAAGCTACCGGTGCCGAAAAAGTATATGCAACGCACGGTTTCCAAAGTGCCTTGAGCCGCTATCTGAACGAAAATGGCATCAGTACAGGTGAAGTAAAAACGGAATATGGGAATGATGAGGAAGAAACAGAGCTGGCGGTTGATGGTCAACCGTTAGCAGAGGTGAATAAGCAATTACCTGATATAGAAGAGTAACAGATATACGATTCATTTATTACTGTTTTATTTTGCTTACAACTTATCACGGGCAGCATTTTCTGAAAGATATTTATGAGCCCAGCTACATACCTTTTATCAGCTGCATTGGCAGCCTGTGCCGATGTATCGGCATCGCACTCTTGTACAGAGGTATTTCTATTCAACACATATTCCTTACCCTTAGCCCCTACCCGCGGGGTGGAGAGGGGAATCGCAGATCAATCAGCAGAATTGTTATTCATAAACGGGCCACTGCTGATATAAACGTTGCAATTAATTGTAAGAATCGAATATTTTGAACCCGTTGATAAATTTTATAATCATACTAACCCAGAGACACCCCTCTCAAACGCAGCCGCATCCTTTTTCCTTCTCCTTTTGGAGAAGGTGCTAAAGGCGGATGAGGCCGGAGAGGGGCCGGGAGTGAGGTAAATAACACTTTCATGAAAGATTTCGCAGAACTTGTAACAGTGCTTGGTACATCGACGAAAACCAATGACAAGCTTGATGCACTGGTAAAATATTTTGGACAGGCGGAAGACAAAGACAAGGTTTGGGTGATTGCGATATTTACCGGTCGGCGCCCTAAGCGTACAGTAAATAGTACACTGCTGCAACAGTGGTGTGTAGAGATAACAGATATACCTTTTTGGCTATTTGATGAATGCTACCACACGGTAGGCGATTTAGGCGAAGCCATTGCGTTATTGCTTCCGCCGCCTGCAAAAGAAAGAGCACCCGAAAACGAACGTACGCTGACCGAATATCTGGAAACCTTTTTACGCATTGCAACCGAGGACGAAACCGTACGCAAATCATTTATTACCGGATGCTGGGCCGAAATGGACGTGGCAGAAAAATTTGTTTTTAATAAATTAATTACCGGTGGTTTTCGTATTGGCGTATCACAAAAAATGATGGTTAATGCATTGGCCAAAACAGTAGACCTGGAACCGTCTGTTATTGCCCATCGCATCAGCGGTAACTGGGATCCGATGACAACCAAATTTGATGAACTATTAAGCGACCCGGGTGCAGAAACAGATATATCCAAACCGTATCCTTTTTATTTAGCATATGCCCTGGACGCCGATCCTGCTACTTTGGGAGAACCCGCCGACTGGCAGGCCGAATGGAAATGGGACGGCATCCGTGGACAAATCATTAAACGCAAAGGCGAACTGTTTGTATGGAGCCGTGGCGAAGAACTCATGACAGAAAAATTTCCGGAATATCAACTGGTGCATGATTGGTTGCCCGACGGAATTTGCATAGATGGAGAAATTATTACACTTACAACGTCCACGGAAGAATTGCCTATGGATATGGGGTTTCTGCCCATGCCATTTGCCTCTTTACAAACCCGTATCGGCCGCAAAACCATTAATAAAAAGCAATTAAAAGAAGCCCCGGTAGGTTTTATTGCTTATGACCTGATTGAATACAATGGGCAGGACATCCGGCAAAGCCCTCTGCACGAACGGAGAAAGTTATTGGAAGAATTGTTTGCATTTGTGCATCCGCCTCATTTTGTACTGTCGCCTATTATCCAGTACAATACCTGGGAACAACTCGCCAAAGTTAGAAGCCACAGCCGTGATGTACATGCAGAGGGGCTGATGCTAAAGCACAAGAATAGTGTATACAAAGTGGGCCGCAAAACAGGTGACTGGTGGAAGTGGAAGGTGGAACCATTAACGATTGACTGCGTAATGATTTATGCTCAAAAAGGACATGGGCGCCGTAGTAACCTTTACACCGATTATACATTTGCCGTAAAAGACGGTGAAAAACTGGTAGCATTTACAAAAGCATACAGTGGTCTAACCGATAAAGAGTTTGCGCAAGTAGATGCGTTTGTCAAAAAAAATTCTATCGAAAAATTTGGACCGGTACGTACCGTAAAACCGGAACTGGTGTTTGAGATTGCATTTGAAGGGATTGCAGCCAGTAACCGGCATAAAAGTGGTGTGGCACTGCGTTTCCCAAGAATGTTACGCTGGCGGCACGACAAAAAACCAGACGATATTAACACGCTGGAAGACCTGAAGAAAATGTTGGAAGTATATGGAAAACCGCTGGCAACCACAGATGAATCAAATAGCTAATGAACCTGATTTGCGTTGCAGGAACGTTACCACATTCTCCTTACTCCAGCTTTTACTATCCGGCAGCCAGGCATTTACATGGTCCTTTATCTGCGTCATTATTTCCCAGGCGCCATTACGGATGGCTGCTGTGTTTAAATGATGTTCGGTATGGTGGTCGGGGGTTACTTTTGCGATGATTTCTCCTTTGTCGTTTCGGAGTGCATCGTTGAAAACCCGTCCTACCGGTTGATTTGAATTGGCAAAGACACTATTGCCTAAGATGATACCGATTACGTTGTTGAAACTCTTATCAACGATTGCTTTTTTATAAAGGTAAGCCACAGTATTACCCTGTTCATCTACCAATATGCGCATATAGAAAGCTTTTAACTGAGCGTAAATGTTGTTACTAATTATTTCTAAAACAAGTATTGTGCAGATTATCTGGAAAACTTTTAAGTTATCACCAATTTATACAGGGTTAGACCAAGTAAGAACTATATTTTCCATAAAAGCATAACACAACGATAATATACGTACTGGATTTCGGTTGATAGTAGTTTCAATTAATCCCGTTATATGCGTTCCGGTAAATGCATTTAACATCAAATGTTCCTTGAAGTCAATGCCGTTTTCTCCGAGCCATTTGAACATCGTTTCTTTGGCACTCCACGCAAGGGTTAGCCTTTGTATATCAGATAGTGTAGGGCAATCTTTTATCAACATTATTTCCTCCCTTTCGGTCAAAAATTTATGCCTGATTTTCAACACCCGGTGTTCAACCGTTTCCACATCAATTCCAACAGGGTGTTCGGTGCTTACTATCGCCGCTGCATAATCATCGCAATGAGAGATAGAAAACTGATATGGATGCCCCGGTAAAAATGGCTTGTTGGATTGTATTACTACCACATCCGCTATTGGAAAATGAGGCACTAAATATTGTAACAAATACCGCCCACACATATGCTGCAGCCGTTTGTGCGGATGTCTGATGTTTTTGCCTGCCGGCACTACCCCATTAAAAAACGATTCTGGCTCTGTAATATGCCAAACCGCCAGCCGGGTGTTTTCATTAGGGCTACGTGTATACATTTGGGGCACAGGAAAAGTGTTTAACGTTCAAAGTTTAAAGTTGTGAACTACGATGTTTGCAGTGTAATTCACATTCTTTTGAATTTTTTAGAAAATTAATTTGGTTACTTGATATAAACAGTAGAAAATTTTTGGGCTGCAGAACTTTTAACTTTAAACTTTGAACTTTAAACAGAACGCATGATCCTCTCCGACACCCGTATACTGGAAGAACTTTTAAATGGCTCTATCAAGTTGGAACCTTTTAGCCGGCAATGCCTGGGTAGCAATAGCTATGATGTGCATCTGGGTGGCACGCTTGCTACCTACCACGAGCATATTCTGGATGCAAAAAAGCATAACCTGATTAACCATTTTGAGATACCGGAAGATGGTTTTGTTTTATACCCACATGTATTTTACCTCGGTGCTACGCTGGAATACACTGAAACCCATGCCCACGTACCTTTTCTGGAAGGCAAATCCTCTACCGGTCGTTTAGGAATAGATATACATGCTACGGCAGGAAAAGGTGATGTGGGTTTTTGCGGTCACTGGACGCTTGAAATTTCGGTAAAGCAGCCTGTCAAAATTTATAAAGGGATGCCTGTGGGACAGTTGATATATTTTCCGGTAGATGGTGAAATAGCAGTAAAATATAATGAAAAAAAAGATGCAAAGTACAATGCTCAAAGCAGCAGGCCGGTAGAAAGTATGATGTGGAAGAATAAATTTTAAGCTTTGATTGGTTTGCTTTTACCAGGCATAAGGTTTGGTTATCGCCTTACATTTGCCCGCAAACGATGAGCATGCTTAAAGACAAAATACTGGTAATTGGCGCAAGCGGGCAAATAGGTGTGGAATTGACATTGGCCTTGCGTAATGTATACGGTAATGCCAATGTTGTAGCAAGCGATTTGCGGGAAGAAAACGAACTTTTAAAGGGTAGTGGTCCCTACGTAAGTCTCGATGTTATGAACAAGGAAATGTTGCATGTGCAGGTCATCCGCCAAAATATTACCCAGATTTATTTATTAGCGGCCATTTTGAGTGCTACCGGCGAAAAAAATCCGAACCTCGCCTGGCACCTGAATATGCAGGGCCTTCTGAATGTATTGGATATTGCCCGTGAGGAGCAGGTTAAAAAAGTATACTGGCCATCTTCCATTGCCGTATTCGGGCCTACCTCACCCAAAATAAATTGTCCGCAACATACCATTATTGAGCCGGCAACTGTGTATGGCATTAGTAAATACGCCGGCGAGTTTTGGTGCAATTATTATTTCAACCGGTATGGTGTCGATGTACGTAGCATTCGCTATCCCGGGCTTATCAGTTACAAATCGGCTCCGGGCGGCGGCACAACAGATTATGCCATTGAAATTTTTCATGATGCGCTGGGCGACAGGCACTACGATTGCTTTTTGAAAGAAGACACATATTTGCCCATGATGTATATGCCGGATGCCATTCGGGCCACCATTGAGCTAATGGAAGCACCCGCAGAAAAAATTTCCATAAGACATAGCTATAATCTCTGTTCGATGAGTTTTTCACCGCAGGAAATTGCTTCAGAAATACAAAAATCAATACCGGAATTTACCATCAGTTACCAGCCTGACTACCGGCAAACCATTGCAAATGGCTGGCCTCAAAGTATTGACGACAGTGTGGCCCGTACCGACTGGAGTTGGAAAGAAGAATACGATTTGCCACGCATGACGGAAGAAATGCTTCATAATATCAAATCAAAATAGGCAGCACGCAATAAGCAATCGGCAAATCAGGTTCATGCGATAAAATGAAGGCTATCATTCATTTTAATCTGGTATCATATCTATATGTAAAATAAATTACCTATATACAAAGGGCTGCCTCATCACCGAGGCAGCCCTTGTTTTGAAATAATACGAACGGGTTGTTTGCATTAATTAGTGAAGCACAATTTGTTTTGCCATAGTGCCGCCCGCCGAAATAATGTGAACCGTATAGACTGCTCTGGCCAGCTGTGATACATCAAACCGGATGAGGCTACTACTGCCTGCTGCCACTTTTATATGATCCACTACGGAGCCATTTAAGGCTATGATGTTAATGATTGCATTTTCCCTGCGCATGGATTCGGGTATCTCTACATTTATAAAATTTGTTGCAGGGTTAGGGTAAATACGTATTAGATTATTGATAGCTTCGTCGAACCGTACCAACCTGGCCGGTGAATAACTATAGTGGCCATTCAGATCAACTTGCTTTATGCGGTAATAGTTAAACCCTTTTGCAGGTGCCAGATCATCCAATGTGTACTGCTTTTCAATCGCTGAATTGCCCGCTGCTTTTATAGTGGTAATTCTAATAAAGTTTACCGCATCCGAACTCCGCTCAATTTCAAAATGGCTGGTGTTGCTTTCGCTCGCTGTCTTCCAGATAAGCCGGCTGTATTTGCCCTGCCATTTTTCGGCATCAAAGCTTAGCCAGGTAAGCGGCAGTGTTCCCTGCGGTTTGTACACACTTGTCCATCCATCACCTTTACCGCCATTCCAAAAGCTAATGCTGTTTTGGATATAACCTTTTTCCGCATAACCATCACCATCGCCACCTTTCCAGAAGCTAACACTATTTTGCACATAATTTTTGGCTGCATAGCCATCGCCATCACCGCCTTTCCAAAAACTAATGCTGTTCTGCACATAATTTTTGGCTGTATAGCCATCACCGTCACCACCTTTCCAAAAGCTAACACTATTTTGCGAATAGCTCTGGCTGGCATAACCATCGCCGCTCCCGCCTTTCCAGAAATTTGCAGAAGCCTGCAGGTAATTTTTTTGCGAATAACCATCGCCACTGCCCCCTTTGAAAATAGGGGAAGTTTGTGCATTACCAGCCAGCCAGCCCAGGCAACAACAGGCCAATAAAATATTTTTCATGCTGAAAATTTAGCGGTTAACAGAAATAGTTACTGGGCTGTACGTACACAACGAATACCCTGTACAGCACTACGGCCGGTAAGCCCCTGCTGTGGCCCTACATTGGCGTATGCCCTGTCGGAGATACGTAAAATAGCCGTACCATCAGCATAGGTGCCGCCCCGTAAACCCCAGGTACTGGCGGCTACAAGTTGCGTCTGATCGCTGAGGCCATTTACATCGAGGTTACCATCACCATGTTGTCCGGTAAAAGCTCTGCCGGTAGCGTTCCCAACCGTAATTACATACTCTGCCGTGTTTCCGCTCATTTCCATAATACCATAGTATGTGCCGCCGCTGCTAATGCGGTTTGAAAGGGTTGTTGCAAATATGCCGGTACGCAAAGGCCTGCCAACAGAATTTTGATAGTTCGCATTGCCGGTAGAAACGGTTTCGTTGTCTAAGCCAGGATTTACAACAGCCGCAATAGTCGCCGGCGTAATGGTGGTATTGCCCCAGGCATATTCATTAATTAATGGGGAAATATTGTAACCACGGCAGGCTTTCTCATACTCCAGTTCGGTCATCGGGCGGAGGCCGGCCCAATCGCTGTATGCAGCCATATCCTGTATAGAGGCACTTCCCAACGCTCTTTCAGGTGTAGCAGTGGTAATGTTAGGGTAAGTGCCTGTAAAGGTTCCCATGTTCCGGTTAGCTGAACGGGCAGCATCCAGGTTCAATAGAAAATCGATATACTGCTGGTTACTGCATTCGTACTTCATGCAAAAAAATGCTCCAAAGCCTTTGGGATAGGCAGCAGGAATAGGGCCCGCCGGGCTACCGGTATAGCTGCTTGCAGTAAAAGTGAGATTGGTTGCAGCAGGACCTACTGTAATAGAGCCTTCACCCGGCACTAAAAAAGCAGTATCCTTATCCCCTCTCTGAAAATGGCCTTCTTCGCTACCATTGCTGCCCAGGTAAAACGATCCTTGTGGTACATATACCATTTCAACGGCATATACATTTACTTCTACGCTATCGGTGTCCAGCACGCCATCTACGCCATAATTCCAGCGCAGTTTATTGCCGGAAAAGCTAACGGTACCAATACCATCGGCATTGCGGTAAATGAAGGTACCCTTACCATCGGGAGCCACCCGTAAGGAAGCACCGGCATTTACCGTATGGCCGCCTGAGGCGGCATCACCGGGACTAGTATAATTGATTGTAGCATGCAACCAACTGTTGGTGCCTTTTTTCCGGAACTTGGCAAATACCCAGGCTGCATCGTAGTTGTTTTCGTTGCTGCTGACCCGCCAACTGTTGTCCCAGGTTACATCAAAGCCAATCAAGCTAAAATGGCTGGTAGTGTTTTGGCCGCTGAGGCCAATGCCTGCCAACTGAATGTTATTGGCGAGTGCAGTAAATGCTACCGAAATAGCCAGGAGTGAGAACGTAAGTTTTTTCATGGTTTAAAATTTCGGTAAATATGAGTTTAGTATGTATGGAATTATATACCCTGTAGAGGGTATTTTGGTGAGTACCATGAAGAGGACGTATCGGTACCTGCCGCCGGCAGGTTATCAATCATGAATGCGAATGAGGATAAAAAGGGTATATAGTATTGTTTACGTATATCTGGCTATTATAGTTACGGAATGGAGCATATCATATTACAACCCTTGTTTCATAACAAGCAGGAGCGGGTAGTACTGGTGTATACCAACCTACCTTTAGTAAACAGAATAGTCCGGCAATTACCCGGAGCCAAATGGAGCCAGACCTATAAGTGTTGGCATATACCGCTTAATGAAACCGTATGCAGAAAAGCGATTGAACAACTGAAAGAATATGGAGAACCGGATGTGGAGCCGCTACGCATGTATCTGGCAAAGCGGAAAAACGTTGCTGCAACACAAGTCAAAGAAAAGAATCCGGCGCTAACACAGGCACAGGTAAAGGTGTACAATAAAATAAGCGACGCTAACCTGGCAGAGCTTGGCAGAATGGTAGATACCCTGAAACTGAAAGCATATAGCCCCAAAACATTGGTTACGTACCGCACCGAAATGATGCAATTACTTCGGGTAATTGGCAACAAGCAGGTAAATACGTTAACACCGGACGAATTGAGAAGGTATATGCTATATGCGGTTGAGAAGGAAGGGATTAATGAGTTCACAGCCAACAGCAGGCTGAATGCCTTAAAATTTTATTTTGAAAAAGTACTGGGAAGAGAGCGGATGTTCATAGAAATTCCAAGGCCTAAAAAACACCTGAACCTGCCAAAAGTATTAGGAGAAGGAGAATTAACCCGCCTCTTTAATTCCTTGCAAAACAAAAAGCACAAGGCTATACTGTTTACGGCATACAGTGCAGGCCTGCGGGTAAGTGAGGTGGTGGCGCTAAAACTAAACCAGATAGACAGTGACCGGATGCAAATATTTGTAGAAAGGGCCAAAGGCAAAAAAGACCGGTACGTGAATTTGAGTGTGCTGTTGCTTGATGTATTAAGAGCATATCTGATGAACCTGCAAGAAAAAAGACCATTGATATACCTGTTCGAGGGTGAGCAACCGGGCAACGCCTATTCCATAAGAGCCGCACAAAAAGTATTTCAGGATGCCAAAGCAATGGCACGAATAAAAAAGGAAGTGGGATTTCATAGGTTAAGGCACTCGTTTGCTACGCATATGTTGGAGAAAGGGGTGAACACCCGGTACATACAGGAATTGTTGGGCCATTTTAGTATTAAAACAACTGAACGGTACCTGCATGTAGCCAAAGATAAATTAATAAATGTGGTAAGCCCGCTGGATGATTTGTGGCGGAAAGGAAATATTGACTGGTAATGAAAAAGCACCAATTACTGAAAATAGAACGGATATGTCTATGATTGAAAATCAACAACTTAGATATAACCAACAATTCATTCCCCAAAAACGTATTTACGCATGTTTTAGAGATGGAACGAATAAGAGTAGCGTTGATAATTAACAACTTAAATATATTTGGCAAGTTCGCCTAATACAATAATCTTAGTGTTGCCTGCAATAATTTTCAACTTCGATTTTTAAAAATGATGAAGACTTTATATTTTTTACTCTCCATTTCTATGGCAACAGTTGTTTTTGCACAGAAAGTTGAGTTGAAACAAAAATTTAGAACTGACTTCAGTAAGGCATTAGACAATAATTTTTCACAGAAACAATTAAGCGAAATGCTCAATGATTATTGGTTCTGTTTATATCCAGGAGGTGATAATATTCAATTACAAGATAGCGTTAATAAATATAAAAACTCGTATTTTAATTTGCATGATTTTAAAAATGAAATATTATATAAAGACAATATAAACGTTCTTATTGAATCAAAAAATCGAGTTCAAAGAACTCTTGCTTACATGATCATTTCATCAGCTTATGACACTTCTAAAGAAGATATTTTGCTTGAGAAGCTTTCAACAGAAAATGATACTACGGCTATTGTTTGGGCCGGAATTAGCTTAATGAATATTAAATCAAAGCATACATCACCTTTGTTTGATTTTCTTGTAAAGTACGAACATCTTGGAGATGCCCATATATTCCCTTATTTTGTTCTGCTTGATAAAGACTCACTCAGGCAGACTGCTTATAGTCGAATAAATAGCGAAAATAAATTGTCAAAAATATTGGCTGCTCAAACGCTTGGCTTTACTATTCCAAATCTTAAAACTGAAGAACTATTAAAGCATGCAGTTGAAACATGGGATATAGACATGAAGGGTTATGCGATTTCGCCTATTTCTGAACTGCGAATTGGAAATTTATTAGAGTTGCTAAAACCATTATTAAGTGATAAAAGAACAAGGTATATTTCCCTGAAAGCCCTTGCAAACAGCCCAACTGAAGCAGATAGGCTCTACTTAACTGAATCGGCCAGCAAACAGGACACCGTTTCCGAAGATTTATTGAATACGCTTTATGACTCGAAGAATATTAAGAATACAAAATTTTGGCTCATGTTTCTTCGCACAAAACCATTTCCTAAAAATTATTTTTTCTCAACTTACGGGAACCCCATTATAAGTTCAGACAGCATCTTACCCGATCTGCAGTTAACATTAAAAACTGTAAAAAACAAACATATACTCGAGCAACTCGTAACGGCTTTAGACAACAGAACCGACAGTATTTCGATAACGGTAATGATAAAACTTTTTCAACACAAAAGTCCTTCTGTCAGATACTGGACTGCAAAAACTTTAAAGGAAAATTCTTCAGTAATGTTAAAAACATCAAAATTAAAACAGTTAATAGATCATGGCTTAAAAGATGGAAATACTAAAGATGACTAATTACTGCAGGCAACAGAGTATTACTAAAAGCTGGGCAGACGGAAGCCGTGTTTCATCTTTTTCAGCTCTGTGTAGCAGCGGTTCGGGTTGGACAAAATACCGTCAATTTCATATCATATTTTCATCATTTTTCTATCTTCAGCATCGGTTGGCCGGGGCGGACACAGCAACAATTCCCAGCCTTCAGTAATACTTTTTCGTTGGTGGCAATTTTTTTGGACACCATGTATAAGTTTGTTTCAAATAAGGTAATGGATAAAGACATATTACTTTTAATGCTTAATGAAAAGTGCAAATGTACATTGCCATTTGGATGGATTCCTTTAACGAATGATGAAATTGTTCCAAACACTGAAGTTCACGATTCTGAATATTTACAATATTACCTTGAAGAAGTTAAATAAATAATTAGAAATGTATTTAAATCACAAACACTTTATGAACTTAATGAAGATGGACAATTTAAAGAATTAAGTTTGAATGAACGTTACTTTGAATATGATGGACTTGAATATATTTATACAAATAAAAATTTAGACTTTGTTTTGTATACTTCCCAAAAAGGTGTATGTGCGATGTGATAACGGATCGCAGTTCCAGAGTAACCTGATAAGGGAATATTTTGCTGACAAAGGCATTACCCGGGAGTTTACCAAACCAGCTACCTCACAGCAGCATGCACACATCGAATCTTACCACGGCACTATACAAAGTGCCATTTGCAATCGCATAGAATTTAGTTCTTTAAAGCAATGTGAAGAAGTATTGATCAGATGGCAGCAATTTTATAACCAGCGCCGCATTCATTGCGGTATCGGTTTTCAAAGTCCGGCGAAATACATGGCTTCTAAAAACCTGGCAATACCGCTAAAAATAAACACAGGGCAAATGAAAGAAACAGGATAATTTTAAAGTAGAAATAGGAAAGTGGTCATCTCTAAATTATTAAAAACTATACATCTTAAAACACCTCTCTAAAAAGTAGAATCCCTGTCCGGTTTATAGTATGTACGAAAGCTGTATAATTTTATGCTTTTAATGATTACGCTTATTATTTCAGTTGCATCGTTTATTTTTTATAAATCTTTAGATAGATTGTATGATAAAACGGTAACGACCTATTGCATTTTTATTGGCGCATTATTACAACTCATTTTTCATCTAAACATTTTATGAACTGACATTCACAAAATCAATATTAAAATGTTTTTACTCAACAAAAAGTCCTGCCGTATATTCAGCTAAAATTAATACATATGCCGGCGGATAAGGAACATAAAAACAAACTCGAGAAAGAATTTGAACTGGAACGCGTCATTCTTTTCAGCGATGCGGTATTTGCCATTGCTATTACCCTGCTTGTTATTGATATCCGGTTTCCGGAGGTACCGAAAAACATCGGATCGCATGAACTGTTTATCATTTTTAAACCTGCCATTTTCGAATTTCTGGCATTTAGTATTAGCTTTTTCTTTATTGGATCTTTCTGGTCCCGCCATCTTAAACTATTCAAATTTTTGAAAGACTATGACCAGCGATTGATTGTTTTAAATCTGTTTTTTTTATTTTTCATTGTGTTATTCCCCTTTACTGCATCAGGCGTAGCCGGCCATGTAAGGCCGCATTTTATGCTGCCATTATTTTTGTATGTATTTAATATTACGCTGTTATCCATTGCACATTACCTGCTTTGCCGGCACGTACTATCGGCAAAAGCAGGCCTTACATTCGATAGTGAGGCAATGGAAAAGAAATACCTGCTCACACTCTCCTTATACATAGCAATTACACTGGTAACCATATTAGCCGTCAGCAGTATTGTGCGGTTTCTTTTTCCCGAAAACGATATTTACCTTGCTATGTGTTTTTATATATTTCCGGTACTGATGCTGTATGCACGGCGAAAAGCGAAAAAGTATAAACCGGGAAAAACGGTAAATAGAGAAAATAATAATTGATATCATAGTTGATGGTTTCGAAAAATTCTGAAAACGTCAGAAATCACGGAATTGCAATCTGCGGCAGGTACGATTCGCCGCTATGAATTCATCAAAATGCCTGCAATCTTTGGATAAACACTATATCAACTTATGCTCATACGCATATTTTATTAACCCGATTAGACTAGTGGTTTTGCTTTTGCGAAAAATATTTTTACGGTGGGTTTCTACCGTTCGTTCGCTGATGAACAATGCTTCTGCAATTTCCTTATTGCTCATTTCCTTTTCAATCAGCCTGATGATTTCTATTTCACGGGTCGTTAATTGTGCATCTTCATTTTGCTTTCGGATGTTAGATGCCCGTTCCATTTCGTTCAGCACTTCTTCACTAAAATAAATACCGCCACCCGCAATTTTTTTAATGGCCGTTGCCAGTTCGGCCTTGCTGATATTTTTTAATACATAGCCATTAATATCGGCATCGTTAATCATTTCATTTACGATCTCACCCTGGCCGCTCATGCTTAAGGCCAGAATTTTTACGTGCGGAAACCGTTTACGTACCTGTTTGCTTAATTCCTGGCCGGTCATACCCGGCATCATTACATCGGTTAGTAATACATCTACTTTTTGCGTGGCCAGCATTTCAAATACGGTAGCTGCGTCCGAAGTAGCGCCAACAATATGTATGTAAGGCTCATCTTCCATTAACGACCGCAGGCCGTCGATCACAATCTGGTGATCATCAATAATTACAATGTGCGTTTTTTCAATAGCCATATCGGAATAATGTTTTGAAGATAGCAGAATTTGTTATACAACCGGTACATGAATGGCAATAAGTGTTCCCTGGCCTGGTGTGCTGTTAAATTCCACTGTTCCTTTTAAATAAGCAATCCTGGTTTCAATATTTTGCAACCCGATTCCATGCTGGTCTTTCCGGGACGTGTCGAACCCTTTCCCATTATCCTCAATCGTAATGCTGATACCATCCTGGTCTTTAATCAATGAAATATCGAGATGGTTAGCTCCGCTGTGTTTAATGACATTGTTTACACATTCCTGCACCACCCGGTACAGCACGGTTTCTGTATTCGTATCAATGCGTTCGTTTAAGCCTTCGCTGTACAAATCCACCTTTAATACACGGGTATCTATTTTTTCTACGAATTCCCGGATGGCGGAGGCAAGCCCCCGTTTCAATAAAGCATTCGGCATCATCTGGTGGCTTACCGTTCGCACTTCTTTACAGCTTTCATCTACCAGGGCCATGCTTTTTTCGTAAGCCGCTTTTTGGTTGGTGCTGGTAAACGGAATTTCATTTTCAATAGCTGATAGATTCATTTTGGCGGCACTCATTAGCTGCCCTACCCCATCATGCAATTCCAGCGCAATGCGCCGGCGTTCACCTTCTTCCGCCTGTAATACGGCACGGGTTGAGAGATCCTGCTGCCTGATAATTTCGGCTTGTAATTTCTTCTCCTGCCGGAGTTTATAACGGCGATAGTAGGAATAACTTAGTAACGAAATCAATACCAACAACGCTATGGAACCAAACAGGAAATAATTTTTTTTGGCCAGATCAAAACGCTGCTGCTCAATAGTGTGTTCCTTTTTTTCAGCTTCATACTTTTCAGTCATTTCCGCCACCGTTGCCGTTTGTTCATTTTTCTCCAATACATCCCGCAGACTATCATAGGTTTCAAAATAACCTAATGCCTCTTTAAAATTACTTTGTAAACGGCCTGTTTTATATAAGCCATAATAGGCGGCGCTTTGCTCCTCCATATCTTTGCTGTCCAACGCCAACTGCAACGCTTTACGGTAGTGCGGGCCAGCACTTATTGCATCTTTTAATTCAACGTAAGCATCACCCATAAATACATGCAGTGCGTCCTGGTGGGCCATGTAAGCAACGGTATCATATATCTTTTCTGCTTCTTTGTAATTGGCAAGTGCTTCTGTAAATCTTTTTTCTTCAAACTGGGCTTTACCGATTTCGGTATAAGCCACAGCAATCATGTTGATATACCGCAAAGCTTTAAAAACCAGGTTCGCTTTTTCGAACCAGGTGATGGCACTGTCGTTTTTCCCTTCATTTCGGTAGGCAAAACCTAAGGAGCCATACGTTTCGCCGAGATCACCGGAGTCCTTCAGCTTTTCAAAAACTTCAATGGATTGCCGGTAAAAAACTTTTGCTCTTTTGTAGTCGAGGTCCTGCAACACCAGGTTGGCTTTTTTCCGTATTACGTTAGCTACGCCTTTTTCGTCGCCTGCCGCTTCGGAAAACTGTTGTGCCAGGTTGTAGTGCTGCATGGCCTCCGGGTGTTTGGATTGCCGTAAATAAATAAGCCCGATATTAACGTTGAAGCTGCTTTGCCAGCGGAGGTCTTTCATTTCTTTCGCCTGCGCTATCCCTTTACTGTAATAAAATATGGCGCTGTCAAATTTTGATGCATTATCCATCAGTGCACCTTTACCCAAATTAACGCTAAGCATGCCACGCCTGTAACCTGCCTTTTGGGAGCGGGCTTCCGCAGTTAGAAAATATTGCATGGCTTTTTGCTGATCTGCATCCGATACGGCGAAACCTAAGTCTGTGGTCAGTTCTACAATGGCACTATCTGAAGTAGCCACCGCTAATTGTTTCTGAATGTCTTCCATCTTTTGATGGTTTTGTGCGCTTGCAGGCCGGGCAAATAGCAAACTACAAATGAGGAAGTGAAAAAACTTCATAGTAGAATATTAGATGATGCCTGCATTGCACAGGCAATTACTGGTAAAAGGCGACTGACTTAGAGAGCATATGGGTTCTTTTTCACAAACCCGGCAATCGTTGTATGAAAAAGCTGTCTTTACAATAGAATATAAATCATCGTTTTTTCCTGGCGGAACGGTCGTAAAATTCCGGTTCTTTATTTTGAATCCACTTAATAAATTTCGCAATATCCTGCTGTTGTTGCAACCGCTCTATCGTATGGTAATACCGCTTTAATTCTGTTTCGGTTAACACAGCATGAATTTTATCATGACATATTTTATGCAGCACAATGGTTGAGGTGCCTTTGCCACCCTTACTTACGGGTAGTAAGTGATGTCGGTTGCAGGGGTTGGCCAACGGGCGCCCACACAAGGGGCAATAATCAATGGGCAAAGCGCAATAGGCAATATTTTAATAAATACCAAGATAAGAATGGCAACAGGTACGGATCCTTTTGAAGGAACTATTGGTGCCCAGGCTGTGCGGTTCCGAATATTTCCTGCCAGCCCAACATACCACCGGTAAGGTTAGCTACGTGCTTAAAACCCATGGTTTCTAAAAGCAACCCGGCCTGACCGCTGCGGTTACCGCTGCGGCAGTAAACCACTACTTCGTCTTCCTTCCAGTCTTCAATCGGATCTACATTCATTGCCTGCAACTGCCCCAGCGGATGTAAGGTTCCGCCAATATTGAATTCTGCATGTTCATACGGTTCCCGTACATCCAGCAGGTGAATATTTTCACCGTTATCGAGGCGTGCTTTCAGTTGTTCAACACTCATTATTTTCATAAGCTGTGTATTAGTTTACAAGTTTACAACTTTCTGCATAGCTATACCATTTTATCAGGAATAAGAGAGGGCCGGAATCTAATCTCCGTCTTTTGGCTTTGTCTTTTTAGGTTTCTTTTTGTCATTATCTGCATTTCCTTCCTCGCTATCTTCTTCACGGGTTACGGCTTCTCTTCCTATCCATAGATCAATACTCTGCCCTTCCCGTATCATATTTACCTGAAACCGGCCCAATTCATCCGGTTCGGTTTTAATTGGTGGATTTTGTTTGGTAACATAAGCATGTAGTGTATCAGTAATACCGGCTGAATAGATGGGTGCACCAATATTCAGGTTCATGCCTGACAGTGTAGCTTTGGCTTCTTCAAACGTCATCCCTACCAGGTTCGGCACCTTAAATTCGTCTTCGCCCAGGCCGCTGCCCAGTACAAAGCTGATGGTGCTGCCCATAAATATTTTAGTGCCGGCAGTAATGTTGTGCCCCTGGTAAAGCTGTTCCATTACCGCATCTTTGGCAATATCCGGTTTGCGGGTCGTATCACCCAGCTTAAGGCCCAGTTGTTTCAGATACATTTCTGCATTCCGAAAAGAAAATCCAACCATATTGGGCACTTCAACCAGTGGTGGCGCCGACCGGTTGACCGTAAGATATACCAACCTGTTTGATTTCACCATCATTTCGCCTTCGGGGCTTTGCTTGATAACAGAAAGCGGTGCCAGCGTATCAATGTACAGGGAGTCCTGTACTTCCACCTTAAAGCCCTTGCCAATGAGAATTTGTTCCGCCTGTGATAATGATTTGCCTTTTACGGACGGTACCTTGTCGTACTCACCATGATGAGTGATATACCCCAACGACCACAAAAATCCAATAATCAGCAGCGCTACCAATGCAATAGCAGCTAATAAATTTACAATGAAATGCTGACGGGTAAGGAATCTGAACACAGGCAAATAAATTTGAATGGCGGCCCGCCGCGGCGGGCGGCGTTAATGTATGAAAACGAAAATAGTAACCGTTAATTATTTGGTACCGGTAGTACTGCTTCAATTAACCCGGTGTAAAAATCTTTTAGGCTCCAGCCGCGGGCTATTACCTGTTGCGGTACAATGCTGGCAGCGCTTTGGCCGGGTACCGTATTAATTTCCAGCATATAGGGCTTCTGTTTCTCCTCGCTGTAAATAAAATCAATGCGTACCACGCCGTTGCAATTAAAGATGTGATAAATCTTTGTGGCGGCAGTCCTTATTTTTTCGGCAATCCTTTCATCCACCTGCGCCGGTGTTACTTCCCGGCTTTTACCCTGGTACTTTGCTTCATAGTCAAAAAATTCATTTTGGCTGATCACTTCCGTCATTGGTAACGTTTCCACACGACCGTTTATACGGCAAACCCCAATCGTAAACTCCCTTCCACCAATGAATTCTTCCATTAAAACCTGGTCATCTTCCGCAAATGCTTTATCTAATGCCGGTTGTAAATTTTCTTTCTGGGCCACTTTACTCATGCCAATAGAGCTGCCGCCGTTGTTGGGCTTCACAAATACCGGCAATTGTAGTTGCGAAGGGATGCTTTCAATATCAATCGCCTCTCCTTTAAAAAAATGCAAAGATCTGGCAACTGCAATACCGCTAAATGCCGCTACCGCCACTGTGTGGCGCTTATTAAAAGTAATGGCCGAAGTAGCCGCACTACAACCGGTGTAGGGAATTTTTAGTAGGTCGAAATAGCCCTGTAGTTTTCCATCTTCTCCCGGTGTACCATGGATACCAACAAATACCGCTGCAAATGATACAAGTTTGCTAACGGTGTTCAGGGTAAAATCGGCCTTGTTCACAGCCACTTGTGAGCCATCGTCCCAACTATAAAACCAACCATCGGGCCGCATATCAATTTTGTAAACATCGAATTTATCGCGGTCAAGATTGGATTCGATGATTTTGGCACTTTCGTAGCTGATGGCAGCTTCAGCGCTATAGCCGCCGGTTACAAAGGCAATGGCAGGTTTGTGCATAATGGCAGGTAGCTGATAATTAAGGCTGCAAAATAGATGGAAAACGGATTAGCTGCGGCTAAATTTGCGCAAGCCGTTGGCTGGCTGATCTGGTAAACAGATAAGAAATGAATTGATTTTAGAAACATTTTTTTATGCTGACAAAATCAGCAACAGTTTCAAAAGGTGTTCACAAACAAACGATTGCCTTATGCCAAATGAGTATGATAAGATTTTAAGGGAAATTTTTAAAGAGCCAAAAGGCAATTTACTACGCTTGTTGCTACGGAAAGATACCGTTAGCATCCGGCCTCTGATACCTAAAGTGCAGCAAACGATTCTTGAAAGAGAAACAGATACATTAGCAGAAGTAGCCACTGCTGAAGGCAAACAATTTTTTGTTCATACAGAGGGGCAATCTACGAATGATAGGCAGCTGCCATGATAAGTTACTATTCGGAAATTTACTGGTAAAAAATGAGCAGAATCAAAGAAATAGTCAAAACTATTCAAGTGTTACAGACCTGATATTTTTAATTAATTCACTATGCTAACTGTTTGTTACCCTGCATACCGCTTTAATTTTTCTAACATTTCCAGTTGTTTATATCTTTCAGCTATTTGCAAAGCATTGGTTTCACCATTCAGCTTTGTTTCATGCAGGGTGTTAATATCCGGTTTCAATGTCAATAAAAAATCGAAGATTTCCTGCTTGTCACCAATAATCGCATTCTCTACGTTAGTGTACTCATCATTCATGGTATTCACATCAAAAGGATAGGTAAACAGGAATTTCAACATAGGTAAATTTCCGTTATAAATGGCAGAATAAATCATTGACACATTAGCCGTGTCTATTGCAAAACCTTTATTCACCAGCAATTTTATTGCGTCAAAATTATTTTCTGATGCCAGCCAATATAAAGTTTCACTGGTTTGATCTTTCTCTTTAGTCAATCCGTTTTGGATCAGGTAGTCCAGCAACACTGTATTATTGTTATTTACAACATTTTCTGTAATAAAACTTACCAGCGTATCAAAACGCGGTTTGTATTGTGTTACCCCCTTTTTTACCAGATCGGTTCTGTTACTTCGGGTTAAGATATCCACTGCCCTATTAGCGTTCATGCCATCCTGCATCAGCGTTTGCAACATTTCAGGGCTGTGTATATCCCAGTCGAATGCATATGTAAACATCTCTGGTTTATCTTTTAACAGCAGGTGAACCATTTCCGGTTTATTATGAGTAAGCAGGTACTCAAAAAGACATTTCTGTTCACCCGGTAATTTTACCTCCCATAAACGGTAATTCTGAGAAGCTTCGTCTTCAAAAGCTTTTTTGTCATCGGTATCCACAACCACCTTTAATGTTTGTAAATTCTTTTCTGTTTGCTTTTCGGATATATATGCCTTGCCCTGTCTGATGAACGGAAGTGTCGCACAGCTAACAATAGCCAATGTATAAATGGTGGTGGCAATTTTTTGAGATTTTCCAAATACAAATTCAGATGTTACCTGGTTTTTAAATATTAATTTATTGATACGGGAAGCACTAAGCATGATTAGTACAACCAATACATTAATGATGAATGTGGATATATAGAACACAGGGTATAAATCACTGAAATCAAGTTCGCCATGTTTTGAGCCGCCACCCACCAGCGCCACCATCAGCACAAACACCATGATGGCAGCTGCTGTGGCTACCACCCATGCAGGAAATTGCAGACGAAAAGCCTTATTAACCAGGTTAAAAATAACAGCAGCTATCAACATCACAACAATGTTGATAGGAATATAGAATACTAAGAAAAATAGGATGCCAAATAAATCGCCAAACAAATTGTTCATAATGGTTTATTTAAAGTATTCAGCCATGCCGCTACAGAAGTTTTAAATTTAATCGCCTGCTTCGTACACCGGCAACGTATGGCTGGGAATACAGTAAAGCGTGCTACCTGAGTTGTGCAATACAAATAAAAGATAGAAAAATGCCTGTATGTGGCCGAATTTATCCCCGGTAACTTATCGATAGCAGTTGGCTCGGACTGGTATATATCCGGTGAACCTGTTTTTGCAGATAACTGCGGAAGTCGTAGCCTTAATGATGTTTCAGAAAATCGACAACAGGTTAGCAACAGTCAGCTTTCATGGCAACCAATTGATTTGGTAAACAGTTGAATGACTGGCAATTGAAAGACGCTATCCGGTAAATAAATGGCTAATAGCTTATAAGAAGGCTTTGTAACGCCATCGGAAAAAAGAGCCTTCCGTTGATCGCTTCATGGATTGTAATACCTGATGAAATGTATCCATTTATGATTCAGCAAGGAACTCAATCCTCAATGCTATAACCAATTGGCTTAAAAGCATAATTGTTACTCATTTCTGCGGAACAAGCCGTCATGCCAATAATCAGGTCCATTTTTGCTTCCAGCACTACATAATCACCAGCCTTACTTTTAGGCGGCAGTACGGCAATAGCGCCGGTTTGCCCGTTCACATCTACATTCATAAAAATATTGAAACAGATAGGAATATGATCTTCTGTAATGCCATAAGGTGCCAGCGCCGCAATTAGGTTTCCCAGGCATCCCCGGTGGGGTTGCTCATGGCCGTAAATAATGCGGAAAGTATCGGCGCTACAGGGCGTCAATAAAAAGTCATGACGGCCAACGGTATCTTCAATCAGTTCAAACATTACATTGCTGCGGTTACTATAAAACAGGTGCCCCTTAGTCAGGAAAATAGTTTCGGCATAATCAATCGTTCTGCCACTTGACAGGTACTCTGCTGTATCGGCACTGTTGAAACAAATAAAGTCGGATACCTGCTCACCCTGCGGATCAACGACCCGAAGATGCTGTCCCTTTTTCAGTAGAAACGCCGTCCCGCTGCGTGGCGGAATAATCTGTAGTTGCTGCATGTTTGATTTTTAAGGGACACTGCCATTCATTGTTGTACTGCCGGCCGCTGTACTGATATACCTCAGAAGATTTTCCAAAATCGTCCAGCATCGGATTAACAGACCCTGCATACGACAGGTCTCTTTTCCGCACAATGTTTTTCATTTTATTGTACTGTTCTGCTTCTTTCAGTTTTACAAACAGTGCATGGGGATTAAAGGTAAGTACCGGGTAGGCAAACTTGCGTGCAGGCCGGCTGCTGTTTGGATGCAGGCCTATAACGAAGAAAGCTTCTTCCTTGATGCTAAAACTAAAGTTCTCAGACGCAGGATCTGCATCAACCCGGGCATCATATCCGTAGTGTACAGCATCCAGGTCGGCCAATGCCTGCAGGCGTTGCCACATCATCCCATCGAAGGTTTGCTCATCCGCAATCAGGGGTAACTGAAAAATGACAGCCGCAGAATGGAACACATCGGTCTTGGTTCTAAATTCATCTATAAAGCGGTAAAGGAAATTTAGTATGGCTGCATCATCTTTCGGACAGGCCATGTGCCCTGCTACAAAACAAGCTACCTGTTGCCGGGCTGCAGCCTCCCTTGCTGCAACACAGGGGAAGTCTTTATTTTTCAAAAAATTCAGGTACTGAAGGGTAACGTCGTTTTCACATATCTCAATCATATACAAGCTGCTTAATGGGATATTACCTGCCGCTTTATAGAAACGTTTCAGCTTCGTTCAGCAAGTAATCAAAGTACATTAAACAAATTGAAGACCGGGATTAGCAGTTGAAAATCATAGGAGCATTATAAGAGACTTTACACACCATCGATATTTATTAAGGCAGAGAACACATTTCTTTATTAACATTATTATTTTCCTAAAAATTTATTCGTTTACATCTAAATTTTTATGAAGTCGTGTATTTTATTCACCTTACAACTTGTATGGTATGTGGAAAAATAAATGTTTGCGCTTACCGATAAAATGGAATGTTCTGTTTACCAGTTTGGGGTAAATTATTTCAACAACCTGCTAAATGTTCCTCCGTTTAGCAATACTTTCCAGACAGGAATTTTTTATAAAGTATTGATTCATAATTAAATGATAGATAATATCGTTTGTTTCTATTCTTCTGATTCTTTATAACCTGTGACATTACCGGGATGTTAACTGAGGCATTCTTTCCACCGTTCCTATACATCCGCTATCAGATCCGCTTTTTTCAGCTTTTTAAAATGCCGCTTTGCCTTTTTCAAAAAAAGGAAGCCACGCCGAAAGCCCCAATACCGAACGCCATTGTGGTGGTTTATTTTAGAAATCTGATATAGTATTTTCCAATGTTGCCACACAATCCGGTAAGCCTGTATCAGTGTAAGGTTGTTTCCATAAATATGGTGCGGCTCGGCGCCACTTCCGTTGAATTCAAGAATACTAAAGTGCTGACCATTCTTTAGGTCTTCCACCGATGCACATTTAATATCGTACCGGCCATAATAAAAATATTTTGTATAATGGCTCAGCCGATCGAATACGGCTAATAACCGGCTGTCTATTTCGTGTTGCAGACTTACTAATTTCCCACCCCGGCTTAGGTTCAAAGCAGGTGATAAACAGAACACTTCATCGGTTGGTAATACTTGTTCAAGTTTGTTTTTATGCTTGACCAGCATTTCTTCCATCCTGAACCGTACGCTGCCGTGCCGCCGGATTAATTCCCTCAAATTCGAAATTCCATCACCGGTCACTTCCGGAAACTCTTTTTTCAGAAAACCGGTAATGGTTCCACTTTTCTGATTGGGATACCGGCAATAAAATACACTTACTTCCAGCGGATAATCAATAAATTCCTGAACAATATAATCTACCGGCATCTGTTCATGGTATTTTTTAAACGTCTGCCTGCTATCTATTTTACGGAATAGATAGCCCATCATACCAACATCGGGTTTCACTGCAAACGGATAGCTAAACGAATGTGCATGAATGATATTTTCTGCTTCAGCAAATAACAGGCAGGGAGAAATATAAACACTGGCAGGATAACTATCCGGTGGTAACTGCGCATACATTTCCTTTTTGCTTTCGCCTTCGAATCCGCCAAACGTAAGGGTTGGATTGGAGGATGAAAAAAACCATAGAGAACGGGACCGGGCGCAATACCATAACCATACAGGCGCCATTGGCAGGTATTTGAGTAAATAATGCCAGGTTTCCCAATGTGCCAGCCTAAACAGAAAATTCTTGACAGTCATTCTGTTTGCAAGTAAACTAAATTGACTGAAACGTAAATCCGGATAATACGTTGCCCGTTTGCCAACCTTTTATACCTGTTGTTTCAATACGCAGGTACAATAAACATGTAATGTACGGTTATACATTTACTACTGCCTCAATTGCCACGGCAAAAAGTTGTAGCAGCTAAGGCCGTGCATTTGATCTTCGTTTCAGGCCATTGTAAACGTCAACGAACCAAAATAACGCTTACTCTCCTTTTACAATCTTAACCATTTCATTTAGTTTATCATTCATCACCTGTAGTATGTACATGCCTTTTGAAAGATGACCCAACTGATTAATAGTAATGGCATTGTTACCCGACTGAAGCATTATTATTTTTCTCAATAATACTTTTCCGCTTATATCTGTCAACCGTATTTCTGCATCACCGGTTTGGACTGTACCAATATTCATCATCAGTTTATCAGCAAACGGATTTGGTAACACCTGCAATGTAATAACTTCTTTTTTAAGATTGATGGCAACTGTATAGCTGTAACTGTATTTGCCATCCTTATCTATTATTTTCAACCGGTAATAGTACACCATTTTAGTACCAGGCTTATCTGTAAAACCATAGCTGCTACCGGCATTTACCTGGCCAACTTTAATGAATTGTGCTGCATCCGTACTGCGTTCTATTTCAAAATAGCTCACATTTTTTTCGTCCGTTGTTTTCCATTGCAGTATAGCGTTGTTGCCATCCGTAAAACCGGTAAATGATATTAGCTGCAGTGGCAATATCTGGCTACCTGCGTAAGAAAGATAAAAGCCGCTAAAGCCGGTCACGTTAAATGTTATTTCCCAACGGGCATAGGTAGTATTATAAATAATATTATTATCAGCCGGGTCAATTGTTTCTGACGTTCCTGTATAATTGCCTGGCGCAGTACCGTTGCCGTGAAATTGGTAAATACGGATATTCGCTTTTCTGTTAGCAGCATCATTTCCATCAGTTGGTAATAATATCTCATTCACAAAATTATTCAGTGCTGTAAATTCAGCCTGTGTAAAGTATAGTGTAAGGGTAGCAGTGGCCGTAGCAGGATTTGCGGACGGTACAATATCATAGTGCCGTTGTACATAAGGTGTTCCTCCGGCAGTGGTTGGCACAATGCCCTGAACAGTTACTGTTGCAGTTATGTTTCCGCTTACCGGCGCAACACCGGAAGGTGTTACGGTAGCGATCAGCTTACAAGAAGCATCACTGATAATGGTATTGGTACTGCTGATGGTTTTACTGCCAGTGGTGGTAGCCGTTGCAGTTGCCGGCGCTGCCACTGTTAATGTTGCATTATTAGATTGAGCAGGTGTACAGCCTGTACTGGATGAAACCCGTACATTGTAATTGGTTGCATTATCGGCAGTAGATGGATTAGTGATAGTAAGCGTGGTGTTGGTAGCGCCGGAAATAACAGAACCGGTTCCGGTAGCACCGTTGGTTAATGCCGTTGCCCCTTTATACCATTGATAACTAAGTGTACCGCTACCGCTGCCGGCGGCTGTAAAGTTTACCGGATTACCGGTA
Source organism: Chitinophagaceae bacterium (assembly GCA_965246935.1). Lineage (GTDB taxonomy): Bacteria > Bacteroidota > Bacteroidia > Chitinophagales > Chitinophagaceae > JAZKFT01. The sequence continues at coordinate 356,193 of CBDFGC010000037.1, forward strand.
CAGGCTGTGGTGTTAGTTGCCGGGTGGCTGCTAATTGCTAAAGCAGCATTCGCTGTGCCTTTAATATTAATGACATAAGGGCTACTGGTTGCATCATTATTGGTTAGTGTAATGGTAGCGTTGTGTGTGCCTGTTGCAGTGGGTGTATAGCTTACGGTGAATGTGGTACTGCTGTTGGCTGCCACAGTAGCCACCGGCTGCGTTGTTATAGAGAACTGATTTGCATTGGTGCCTCCCAATACAGCCAGTGGGCTGCCGGATAAAGTAAGGTTGACAGCGCCTGTATTTTTAATGGTAAAGGTTTTGACAACTGAACCACCGGGTGCACAGGTAGCCCCAAAATCAGTATTATTGGCAACTGTTGCCGCACCACCATTAGTTATGGGCACATTGGCTGCATCTGTTATTTCAATAACCGGTAAGGTTGTTACCGCTACATAGTTAATATTGTCAATATCAATAGTTGTAATCGTTCCTCCGGCTACAAACTCAAGAGAAGTTAATATAACATTATCCAGCGGCGTGCCCGTAAATGTTATGTTCTGCTGAAACCCGGTACCTGAAAGCGATGTTGGTGTTATTGTTTTTGTAGTCGTTACGGTTGACCCATCGAAGAGGGTTCCGTTAAAGGTAACCGGCCCGGATGCTATACTTGCTGAAGTGGAGATGCCTTTGTAAGTAAGCATGTCCAGTTGCAGCAACTTGAATCCCATGTTAGGGTTGGCAATAGTTATTTTACCTACGGTACCACCGCTTGCATTGTCACCGGAACTCAGATAGCCTTTAGATGACCCGCTACCATTGCCCGCCCCACTGTTATATACCACTTTAAGCCTGTTAGTAGCGGAGAAACCAATACTGTTTTCGGAGAAGGTAGCAACGCCATTTGTTTCATCTTCAAAATTTTCAATCACCTTATCATCGTCCAGTATGGTGCCGATACCCACCGGTTTCTGATACAATACCCCGTTGGTAGCACCAGAAAGCGTCATATTGAACGTTTCAATGCCTTCAATAAGAGCATCCCGTAAGATAGTAACCGTAACGTTTTGGCTCATCGGACCGCCAGCGGCAAAGTTGAGAGTAGCATTATAAGCCACATAATCCGAACCGGCGGTAGCCGAAACATCGGAAGAAGCTACATTAACGGAAAAAGCAGAACCGTTGCCGGAACGGGTAACGGTGAAGGTGGCAGTAGTGGTGCCACCACCTGTGCCTTCCAGCACACTTACATCGTTGATGGATAGCTGAGTGCCGGAAAAACTAACCGTTCCGTACCGGATATTATCAAGCGCAACGTAGTTGATGCCGGTACCCAATGTTACCGAAACGGAAAGTATCTGTACATTCTCAAATGCGGTGCCTGTAAAATTAACTGTTTGATAGTTGTCTCCCACGATGGTTGCAATCGTTGCGGTATAGCTTACCGAGCCTGACCCATCTGCTTTGGCACCTGTAAAGGTTACATTTACATTGCCGGTTGTACCATTCATTCCATCATTATTGGATGTATATACGTCTATACTTCTGAGATTAAACGAAGTGCCTGCGGAATTAATAGAGAAACTTCCTACGCTTCCGGTAGAGCCACCATTGCCGGTCCTGGTATCCAATGCCGTGCTGGTGCCACCGCCGCCACCCGCCCCAAGATTATTACCCCTCGATACAAACAACTCACCGTTGCTTACGAAATTGAAGCCCCGTTCAGAAAAGCCGGTAACGGTAGAAATCGAACTTACTGGTATTGCTGGTTCGTCCTCAAAGGTTTCCGTAATATTATCATCATCCAGGATGGTTCCTACGGCTATACCATCGAATATAGTACCGCCCACCGGGTTGGAGAGGGTCATGTTAAAAGTTTCATCGGGTTCAATGGTCACATCCCCGTTGATGGTCACGTTCACCGTTTGAGAAGTAGCACCACCCGCTGCAAAACTGACGGTTGTCAAAGGGAAGGCTACATAATCGCTACCGGCTGTGGCAGTACCATTAGATGACTGTACCTGCACCGAACTGGCAGCGCTGGTAGCGGTGCAGGATACCGTAAAAGTCATTGATTTGGTACCGCCGGAGCCTTCCGTTATGCTGGCATCACTGATGGAAAACTGGTTGCTTGATGGCAATTGGGTAGTAAAATTGATATGATCTAACTCCAGGTACCTCGTGCCAACATTGCCATCACTTATGTTATTATCGGTAACCGAAAAGGAAAGTGAAGTGAAATACAAGCCGGCTAACGGCGTACCCGTAAAATTCAACCCATTTACAATACCATTTCCATCCCTGGTTTGCCCGGCCGGCAGACCACCGGATGCCGAAGCAATACTAATGGTTGCTGATACGGCGGTACTACTTCCAACAGGTGTACCTGTCACAGTAATTTCACCATTATAAGGGGTAGCTCCCGCACCACCGGCACTAACATAGGCGGCAAAGGAATTTATTTTGTAACTTAGGCTTGGGTTCAGTGAATTATTGATACTGATGGCTGCGGAAACAGTGTTAAGATTCTGCGTATTGTTGGCAAGCTCCAGGAATTTATTTGAACCATTATAACCAAACCCCGCAGCAGTCCTCAGGAGGAATGTGTGCGTGAAATTAACTCCTGATTCAGAGAAAGTAGAAGCAGCCGTTTCATTTTCAAATTCTTCCGTTGCTGTTGTCTGTGCCAAAGATTGCAGGCTCATCAGCATCAGGCACATGCCTATCAGTAAAGAGATTCGTTTGCTAAAGAAAGAAAAAGTAGAAATCTGTCTCATAAACCAGGTAGTTAATAGTTAGAAAATCTTTTGGTGTTTCAAAAGAAGGAGGATCAGGTAGGAATAAGGTGGTAAATACAGCTTTGATAAGTGGTAATGGAACCAGGACGAGGTCTTCCGCTTTTAAAAGCAGGCCATTTACAAAAAAATATTTGGCAACCCAGCAGGTGCCGGGTTGCCAAACATCGTCTGATTTCATTAATTTCTCGAAGGGAAAATACCTACCAAGGCAATGCAATAGTTGATTACCAGGTAAGGCTGCATATTGCTGTGCGGCTGGCTGCCACCTACCGGAGTGGTCATGGAAGCCATAGGTACCTGGTTGGTAGCGCCGGGTGCATATATGTTGGTGCCGGTCCCTCTGCCTGCGGAGCCTAAAGAACTGTTGCCTGCGCCGCCGGCAGACTGGGCTTCTGATGAACCAATCATTTGATGTGCATGTGCAGGTATCTGGGTACTGTTCAGCGTAACATTTTCGGTACCTGATACTTGCCCAATGGGATAGTCAGCTAAGCCTACGCCCTGACCCATGCCAATGGCAGCTCTGCCCCTGAGGTCTGGTAAGCCAAAAGTTGTTCGGCCATCACCGCCAAAGGTGGTACCAAGCAAAGCAAACAACGCTGTGTTTGTTGAAATTTGCAATAGTTGGCCATTACAAAGCGCCCAGCCCTGGGGTGGAAAATTAAATCCGAAAGCAGCAATAAAACCAAGAAATACGTCCATAATGATAATTGTTTGGGGGTTTTTAAAAAATAAATGAATAATGAATTACATATGAAAAATGGTTGTATGCTTAGATGTGTAGCATAAAAAGTTATGTAATAACCATAAAGAATCTACCATCTAATCAACACAAAACATTCTTCTGCGCTATGCAGTATAGAAATGTATAAGTTGATATAAAGATTAGTTGGGAAGCAATCTCACACTTGAAATAAGTTTGGCAGAACGGGTATAAAAGTAAAAGTATTTCTCAGAAAAAGAAATTTTAGCTGTATTATATTTTTGTTGCGGAATAGCTTTGCATAAATTAAAAAAATGATTGACTATCAAAACCCTCAATATCTGCAGCCAATTCTTCTTTTTCTTGAGAAAATCAATATCCCTTTCACATTAGAAACGATAACGGGAGAAATGTTTTTACCAGGCGTCATAATAAAAAACGGCACTTTAATTATTGATACTTCTCAGCTACAATTTCCGGGTGATGTACTGCACGAAGCCGGCCATCTTGCTTTGGCTCCGGCAGAAATACGCTCCAATCTGAACAATCCTATTGCTGCACAACTTGATTTTGATGCGGCCACCCATGAAATAATGACACTTGCATGGTCTTACGCTGCTGCTATTGAATCTGGTACACCACTTGAAGTGTTGTTCCACCCTAAAGGATATAAAGGTCAGAATGAATCTATAATACAGGGCTTTCAATCGGGTCAATATATTGGCCTGCCGATGCTGCAGTGGCTCGGAATGTCCTGCGACGCCCAATATGCTGCCATAAATAATGTAAAACCATTTCCGGACATGATACAATGGCTAAGGCCTGCTCAGGTAAATACTTAAAAAATGTTTTGCCTATCGGTAATTACTGCTTCTGCCCCGGTAACTGTTGCAACTACCGACATTGGTAAATTCATAGGCCCTGCCAATACAAATGTTAGATAGGGTTCTTGCAACCTGATAATAATTCTTACACTCTTATCTGGTGCAGAACTATGTATTTCTGTTGCCCGGCTATGTCAAATGCCGAGATAGCTATCTGTGGGATGATATAGTTTCTCCGACGGTGATGTAGATCTGGGAGCAGATGGTTTATGAGGGATAATCACTGAATTTAAAATTCTTATGAAGCCTAGCAAATTATCTTACAATTATATCTATAGCACATACCATCTGTTATTATCATCCCTGGCATAGTCAAGGCCATTGCTCATGCGGTGGGCTTCTTTTCCTGTTTTTTTGTCGATAAATATTTTTTGTTCATATACACGGATACCATTGTTCTCACGGGTGAGATATACAATTAATGCGTTCATAGTAGGTGCGATGTCGTGCAGCCATTGTTCTTCGCTTTCTTTTACAAATGCCTGGCTCATACTTTTTGTTTTAAAAGTATGATAATAGCCCTACTTCCCGGTAATAAACATTAAAAAGCTTCCGGTTATGCATGGGGCAAACCGGAAGCTTACGGGTGTGATGTTTAATTCGTTACCTGAATGTCAAACGATATGCTTGTCAGGGTTTCATGAGGGTAATGTATTGTGAGTAGCTGTTATAACCAATCATTCCATAACCGTTAGTTACGTTACTGTAAGCACTAAGTGTAAAGCCGTGAGCGCAGGTTTCATGTGGTATCCACAAAGCAGGTGCGGCAGGCACATCTATTGTTTCACCGGTCCACGAGGTACCCATAGTGACCGGATTATAAGACTTTGAAGTAATCGTTTCCCCCTCGCCATTGCCCCAGCCTGCGCCCAATGCGTAGCTGAGTAAATTACCTTCCGGATCATTCACCGTAATATTAAAACGGATGCCATCCGTACCGCTTGTCAGATTTACAATACCGCAACGGTCAACGTTTACACCAGCGTGTTTAATATTGTTGATCATTACCTGTGGTACTGCATTATCAATATTCAGTGTAAGGGTTTGTGCCGGTGTTGGCATAAGTGTGTTAGCCGCATTGTAGAACTCTGCCTGAAACTGGTGCATTCCGTTTTCTAAGCCCACGGAATTGAACTGAACTAATAAATCATCAATTGAATAATCGGTGGCGGGGTTAGGCATCGGGTAAAAATCAGAAGCATCGGGGCCGAATGATTCCAGTACATAGTCGCTTCCATTCCACCGGTAATTCGTCCATGCACTGCGGAAATCGGAAAAAGTTCCGGCAACGGTATAGCGCTTTTTGATCTTATACTTCCTGGCGCCGGCTGCCCATAGCGTTTGCATTTGTGTACGGTTGCCAATAATATTCAGCCCGCCCCCAAAGGAAGCGTTCGTAACCGGAATATAATAGCCGACGGCCGTAGTAGCTTTACCCGCAGCATTTATTTTAGTGGTTGGAATAAGCCCGACTGAACCCATCACCGGGCCTAAATCGGGTAAAGGAATCGTTGGCCGCAGCGCAAAAAACAATTTGTGAAACGCAGCAAATGATGCCATTACGTTCACCGGGCTTTCCACCAATATATTTGGCGTGGTGGAATGATAACGGACTCCTATTTTGGTATAGGGCAGCAGGATGATAGGGGGAATAATGGGGAAAGAAATCGGTGGTGCTGCTGCAGAAACAGTAAGGTCGGCAATAGTAAGGCGGATCTTAAAAATTTTATGGGCAGTGGCGCTGTTGGGAGAAGCCTCGAATGCTGCCCGGCATTGGCTAACAGTTTGTTCCGTCAAGCCGGTCGTGCTGCTGGTGCTAAGCATAAATGACCGGCCCAGCTTGTTGGTATTTGTTTTATAAGGTGAATAGAGTGTGTCAACACCGGAACTAACAGCCCCGCTTTTATCTCTGTCGAACAGGAGCCAGAAATAATCACCGTCAGCCGCCGCCGGCACCGGATCATTCACCGTATCGCTGGTCATATCAAAAGCAATGTATTGGTAAACAGCATCGTTCTTAAACAGCATTTTGCCGCCGGTAATATCCAGTATCCCCGGATCGCTCCAGGATGGGTGGCTAAGTGAATTGGAAAGGTCGATGGGATCGTTTGCCCATGTTGAAATAATGTTCGCCATGACTTTGAAATAATGTTTTAGAATGCCAAAGTAATAGCGATTATATGCCTGCCGCAATAGCCATGGAGTATCTGCGCCGTTTGGGTGTAACAACGGGCCTACCTAATGAGCCTACGGTTCCAGGGATTAAAATTCCTGGCTACAATATGGATCGTGCCTACGGTTCCAGGGATTAAAATCCCTGGCTACAATATGGATCGTGCCTACGGCACTACAAGTTGTGTTTTCCACCTATAGTCCCGGACGGACGATCCATTTTGTAGCAACGGGCTTTAGTCCGTTGTAATGATGATGAACGGTTTTAACCCGTTGAACTCATGGGAATTTTCTAAAATAAGTGAGCTGTAATAGTATAGAGCCAAAAACCAGCATTAAAGCGGCCAACACCCAGGGCTGGTATTGCTCGGTACGCTTTTTAAATATAGTGCTTTGTACTTTCGATTTTTCCAGAACATCTATTGAAGCATAGATTTTTTGTAGTTCTGCATTGTCGGTGGCCCGGTAGTATTGGCCGCCGGTTTCCGTAGCTATCTGTTTTAATAAATCCTCGTCAATACCCACCTTTACTTTTTCTATTTGCACACCGGTTGGGGTTTCGTAGGGTGTATTGGCATAGCCACGGGTGCCCACACCTACCGTATATACTTTTATCCCAAAGGTTTTGGCTAATTCTTTGGCCGTTTGCGGATCAATAAGACCGCCGGTATTTTCACCATCTGTCAGCAAAATCACCACTTTACTTTTTACGGTGCTACTTTTTAACCGGTCCACAGAACTGGCCAGGCCGCTACCAATAGCAGTGCCATCCAGTAATATACCATTTTGAATACTGCTGATTTGCTGGCGCAGAACCGCTTTATCCGTGGTAATAGGGCAAAGCATAAAACTTTCGCCACTAAAAATGACGATGCCAATACGGTCGCCTTTCCGCCGCTCAATAAAATCAAGTGCTACCTGCCGGGCAGCTCCCATGCGGTTAGGCTGAAAATCCTGCGCCAGCATACTGCCGCTTACATCAATACATAAAACAATATCGATCCCCTGCCCTTCCACTACTTCAACGTCATTCCTAAGCTGGGGCCTTGCCAGGGCTATAATGCAACAGCCCAGCGCCAATAATCGCAGCACCTGTGGGAAATGACGGAACTGAACTTTAAATGTTTTATCAGCCGGTAGTGTATCGGTATCGGTAAAAACAAAAGCGGCAGTCTGCTGTTTTTCATTTTTACGGGCCCGCCACCAGAGCACAGGAAGCAGGGCCAGCAATAGTAGCAGGTAGGGATGAGCGAAAGTGGGTAATTGTACATTCATATGTTCAGGTAGCAACAGGCTATGAGCAATAGGCAATGGGCAAAAATGCAACAGGCAATGGGCAATCAGCAACGGGCAATAATGTACTTACAAACGATGTCAATTTAATTGTAGCCAAAGTCACGAATATTTTAAAGCGTAATTATTTGATTATTATAGGTTAATTGGAGAAAAGGGTTTGCAGCCCATTTGTGATCGCCATTATTATTCTAAGTTCATAGAAATTTCCCCGTTGCTGATTGCCAATTGCTTGTTGCCTGTTACTGTTTATTATTGCCTGTTATTAATTTCTTTTCCAACGTTTCTATGGTTTGCCTGATTGCTGTCAAAGAGGTGGGCCAGTCAATTTGTACCGGTTCATATCTGGCAAACTTAACGGCATCACTCAAGCGAACAGTATTTGCAAAACGGTAAAATAATTCTTCCGGCAGCAATGGTTTGGCCTGTATAATTAATTCGCTCCCGGTTTGCTGCAGGCTGCGCCAGCGGTAGGCTTCCTGCAAATAGGTTCGATAAATGCCGGTTAGCGAAACATAAAACGGTTTGGCCAAACCGGGTTGTTTAGCCTGGAGCTCCAGCTTTTCCAGGGCGTCCATAGCCCGCTGAAAGGCGCCGGCTTTCAGAACCTGCGCCACAGCTGACTCTTTGTCGATTCCTGTTTTTCGTAATAAAAAATATAAGGCAACAAGGGAAACAAGTGTAAGCCCTGCAATGAACAGAACAAACGGCCACTGCGGTACCGGTGGTACTTCAATAATATCTTTGATATCGTGGTAGTCCTGCAACGAATCTACATTTACCGGCCTTACATCAATGGCTAAAGAATCAGTCCTCGACTCATTCATTGCTACCAACTGAAGAGGCGGCAGGCTAAAGCGGCCACTGTCATAACTGGTTACTATAACGTTTTGAGTAAAGCCATTGTCACCGGCAATGGCGGTTCCCTTATCCCATACGTCAAAATGCGGAAAGGAATCGGGTACCGCAAATCCCGGTTGCAGCGCATGGCCGGGCCAGGTGGCCTTTAACTGAATGGTATCAGGCTCACCGGTACGAATCATTTTTTTTGTAGCAGAAATACTTACAACCGGTTGTGAAGCGGCAATAAGAAAAAGGCCAAATAAAATAAATAAAGTATGTGTAAATCGGGTAATCAAAAACGAAATTAAAAAGGTGTAACAAACAATAAATGCCGGACCCTGAAAATAAATCGCTATTTATGGAGCAGCTGCCCGCCGGTTCGTAAGGCTGATTGCTGCTGCCAAGTTATTATCTGACCTCATATCTAAAAACCCGGCCATTATTAAGTGCATACAAGGTGTTTCCAACGAACCGTATTTTTTGCGAATGTAGTACAGCGGCAGGCAAAGACTGCTGCCGGGCTTCTACCCATTCCGGCTGGAAATATACCTGGCCGGTAGCATCCGTTGCCGTAATGCCCTTTCCTGCACCCTGAATATTTGTTAAGCCTTTTAAAGGAATCAGTTTTTTATACGTGCCATAATAATCCATTATCAGCAGCCCTTTGGAACTATCATACGCATACAGGTATTTATCATAGTCTTCCAGCCGGCGGGGCCGTGGCGGTGCATCAAACAAGATCCTGAAATCAGCAGACTCCAGCAATACCTTACCAGCGTCATCTATCTTTTTTATTTTGTTATCCAGTTCGTCGAACAGCCAGATATTATTATCATACGAAGGGGTGATGGCACTACATTGCAGAATATTAGATTGCCGCAGGTCAATAGTATTTCGCACGTTCATAAGCCTGTCCAGCACTACAATGGTTAAATAATCATTGTAATAAAGTAGCAGTTTCAGCGGGTTACCGGCATCAATATACGCCAGTGTTCCATAGCGTCTTATGTCGTTATAAACGCCTACCGAATCAAAATGGCTGTCAAGTTTTTTAACCTGCTGATGGCTGTTCACCAAAAAAAGATTACCCAGGTTATCAGTTGCAAAATCCGTAATACTTTCGCCGGTACTATCGGTTATAATAAAATTACCCGCAGGCTGAGCAACTGGCCGTACCGGCAAAAGCAGTAACAGAAGGCTCACAACTACTATTGATAATAAGGCCCCCTGTATGTTTTTTACTTTTCTTCTATTTTTTTGATCGTTCATTTCATTTTCTTCAATTTTATAGGGCGTTGCCCTGTGCTGGTGCATTACTGTCCTCCTGTACGAACGGGACTTCGCTTCGAAGCGAAATATATTTATCTCAAAACATTGCCTGTTTGCAAAATTGCGCATTGCCGGTCTTATATCCCTTGGTTTCCAGGACGGCATCGCTGGAAATTTCATAGATAACCATGTTTATAATAAGCGATGCCGAACCTCTTGTTCGTATTTGCTCTTCAAAATAAACCCTCAAAACGTTTACTTTTACCTTTTATCTGAATTTTACAGGCCTTTTATGAATGAAGCATCGAAACCGGTCATCGGATTTACCAGCGGCGACCTGAATGGCATTGGCATTGAACTGATTATTAAAACACTGAGCGACAGCCGAATTCTGGACCTATGTACACCGGTTGTTTTTGCCAGCCACAAAAGCATTCATTTTTATCGTAAGACTCTACCCGATTTCAACCTTAGTTACCAGCAGCTTACAGGGTTCGGGAAGTTGAACCTGAAGGCAATTAATGTAATGAATTGCTGGGAGGAAGATGTTGCCATTGTTCCCGGCGAATTAAACGCTCTGGGAGGTGAATATGCCCGCCGGAGCTTACTTACAGCAGTGGGTGCTTTGAAAGAAGGATATATACATGCCCTGGTAACCAGTCCCATTCACAAGAAAAATATACAGGGAGCTGATTTTAATTATACCGGCCATACGCCGTATTTAAAAGAAGCTTTTGAAAAGCAGGATGTGGTGATGTTGATGGTGGCAGAGAACATGCGGATAGGGCTGGTTACGGAACATGTGCCAATATCAGAAGTGGCAAAATATATTACAAAAGAAGCCATCATCAGCAAGCTGAAAATCATGCAGCAATCGCTGATGAAAGATTTTGGAGTAGATAAACCTAAAATTGCGGTACTGGGGCTAAACCCCCACGCCGGCGACGAGGGGCTGGTAGGTAGTGAAGAAGAAACGATTATAAAGCCGGCGATTAAAGAAGCCAAAGAACGCAACGGCATATTTGCGTTTGGCCCCTATAGCGCCGATGCTTTTTTTGCCCGTGGCAGTTATGATCAGTTTGATGCCGTGTTGGCCATGTACCACGATCAGGGATTGATCCCTTTCAAATCACTGGCTATTGGCGAAGGTATTAACTACACGGCAGGTATGGGCGGTATCCGCACCAGTCCCGACCACGGTACCGCTTTCGATATTGCCGGCAGTGGCCGGGCGGATCACAGCTCTTTTCTGAGTGCGGCATTTGCCTGCATTGATATTATCAATAAGCGTCATTTTTTTGATGAAAACCACGCCAACCCACTGAAAAAAATGAGCCATGTGGTAGTGCGGCGGGGAGAAGATGAAATATTGACGGAGGGAAATTAGCAGGCAAAGAACAAGGAATATTGGCATTAATTAGAAAAGACTGTAAGGTCAGTTACACTAAGTTTTGGGTATTTCACTATTCCCTTTTTCAGGCATTTGATGTTTGCACAAATGTTTAAATTCAATATTTAGATTCCCGATTTCTTTTGACGTGGAAAACGCTTGGAAAGTAATTATCATACTTTTTTCGTTCACAAGATAACTTAGTAAAAACGGAAAAGTTTTAAGTCGAACCTCTCTATAATCTTTAAATTTTGCAGCATAATTTAAAGGAGCTTTTATTAATATTTCAACGCAATTCTGAATTGCCTCGTTAAACCTATCCCCAAGGCCGAACTGCTGATCCTCCTACCAATTCCAACTTACAGCAATTTCTTTCTGAGCCCGCCTGGAAAATCTAAGCTTATACATCTTGAGCGTAACGTTGCATTTTTTGTTCCCTTAAAAATCCGCTAACTTCTTCCATAGTAAAGCCCGGTTCTTCTCCCGAATCCATTCTCCTTAAATCCTCTTCCATCTGGCTTACAAAAGCTTCATCCTCATACCATTTATACTCACCCTCAATATCATTTTCCAAAAGCGTGTAGATAGCTTCCAATTTCTTTTCATCAGCCACTTTTATATAATCCGTAAGCTTTTCTCTTAAAATATTTACTTCCATGCCATAAAATTTTTACTAAAGATAGAAATAAAACGCTTTCCTATTCTACTTGAAAAAGCTATCCGGCACCCCTTTATTGATTTCATAAGTTTGGTAGGTAATCTCTACCCTGCCCTTCTTGTTCTTCAGCTTGTCTGTATCCGGTTTTTCACCGTCATCAAATTCCAGTGTCACCCCTTTTGGCAGCTTGTAATCTTTGGTATTAAAACTAAAGACTACTTTTTCAGGCAAGGCATAATCTGCATATTTTCCATAAGTCATTTCAATATCGTAAGTGCCATTTTCACGGGTGGTAGTGGTGGCCTTCCGGATAAGCAAGGAAGCAACATCAACATAGATAGTGGTTAGCACAACATCACCCGTTTCATTGGTCGGAAGCATTTTTATAATCTTTACTACCGTGCCACCAACATTGCCTGCACCGGCATCCAACGCTATATAATTATCATTGGATAAAACGCTTTGCAGGTTAACGCTTACACCTCCTTTGGGCATAATTGCAAACCCTTTTTCTTTACTGATCCGGAATTTATCAGGTTTTTTAAAGAATACATTAATGGTAGCCAGCGGTACTTTCAAAAAAGTTACATCTGTTTTCATTCTTCCGGTTGCGCTATAGTCGGTTACCTTATCAATTTTAGCTTTTACTTGCTTCACTAACGCTGTTGCATCTTGTGTATATGCGGTAATAAATGAGGCATGGCAAAGGAGGGCAAGCGTTAATGATTTTATTGTTTTCATTGTTTATGTTTATGAGACAGTTTGGTGATGTGTGAAAAAATGTAAAGCTGATTTTAAAAATTTTATTCGTTGGTTTTTTACAACAGGTACTAATCACTATTGAGGCCTAACTTGCTTTTTGATATAATATGCCTGTTGATTTTCAGCTTAAAATATCTTTTTTACGGAAGGCAAATAAGGCGACACTAAAAAATAATATGATATGGCCAATTAGAATTCCAGCTGCCTTTAGCACAGCACCCATACTAAAAATACTTCCATCAATTGTACTGCCATCTACTGTTTTTGTATTAAAAAATCCTTTCCAGCCAGTCATAGAAGTTGTAAATAAATAGGGGCTGATTTTATTAAACAGCGGCATATTCAAGGTGCTCATAATAGTAAATACCAGGATGATACTCATGGTCGTAACAATTGGGCCTATAGAATTCTCCGCAAAAACACTAAGCATAAAAGATAATGCTGCCACTGTGCCCAGCGCAATGAATGCGAAACCAAATGCACAGATATAACGCCAAAACACATCGGATTCACTAATTTGTACAACACCGAAACTTTTGGTTATTAACAAGTCATTTGTCCCAAATATAAACACGCTTAAAAACAATGCTAAAAAGGCCATCCAAATCAAAAGGGAGAGTGTATACGTTAATCCGGCCAAAAATTTAGCCGTGAGAATACCGGTTCGGCTTACAGGCTTTGTTACCAGTAAACGTAAAGTACCAGCGTTTGCCTCACCCGCTATCAGGTCGCCGGTTACCAGCGCTACCAGCAAGGGTATCTGCAGTAACAAAACATTCAGAATTTGAAAACAGACAAAGTAGCCGTTTAATACTTTTTGTGTGTCTATCTGAAAAATTTCAGTTACCGATGCCAGGATTAATTCAATCCAGGTTTTACCATCTGCTTTTACAGCTATTTGTATGAGTAATACCACAGCAGCGATTGCTATAAAACCAATATAAGTGCGGGGCTTGCGAAAGATTTTATAGAGTTCAATTTTGAAAAGTTCAAGCATAATACAAATGTGATGATGTGCTAATGTGATGATGTGTTAATAGTTTATTCAGCATTGCAAAACTAATTATTGGGGAATTTTAAATAAGTTGGTTTATGTAAAAATGAATACTGGTTTTTTTTGCTAATCTGCTTTATTATTAGCACATCAGCACATTATCCTATTTGCACATTTGCTCCTCCTGTTTTTCTTAAAAAATAATCTTCCAGCGAATGCCGGGGCGATAAGGAAATCACATCCACATCTTTCTCCACCAGCATTTTATTAAAGCCGGCAATTTCGTTGCGGTGCATTTCAAAAATGAATTCATCGCCAATGGTTTCCTGGTAACTGTTGGCAAAGCTGGTAAGTTTTAATTTATCCAAAACTTCCCGGTCAGGGGTTTGCAGGCTTACATGCGTTTTAGCCGGATCGAATAATTCGGCAGCACTGCCTTCAATGATCTTACGGCCTTTATCAATAATCAAAATACGGGTAGCCATTTGTTCAATTTCGTTCAATAAATGGCTGCTTACCAGTACTGTTTTCCCGTGCTCTTTACTCAGCGAAATAATGATATTCCGCATTTCGGCGATGCCTTGCGGATCCAGGCCATTGGTAGGCTCATCTAAAATCACCAGCTTCGGATTATGTATTAGCGCAATGGCAATACCCAATCGCTGTTTCATTCCCTGGCTATAAGTTTTTACTTTATCGTATTCCCTGCCCGCTAAACCAACTTGTTCTAGTTGTGTCAGCAATTGCTTTTTTGTTGGCTTCATCCCACTCAGGCGTGCCATCATTTCCAGGTTGTCATACGCATTCAGGTATTTGTAAAGGTCGGGCCTCTCAATGATAGCACCCACCTGCCGCAGCACTTCATTGCGGTGGTGCAATAATTCTCTGCCAAACATATTAATGCTACCCGAACCTGGAGTAATCAGGGTGAGCAACATACGCATCGTAGTACTTTTACCGGCGCCGTTCTGTCCTAAAAATCCATACACATCACCTTCATACACCGTAAACGACAAATCTTTTACCGCTTTAAAAGAACCGAATGACTTTGATAAATGCTCGGCAGATACAATAGGATCCATTATCGGGGTTTGTTGCAAAAGTACCGGTTCAACGAACTGGCCCATGCTAAAAACTTCCAAACATTTGGTAAGCGGTGCTTCAACCGAAGAAAGAGTTGACTAATAAACCTAAAGGCATCATTACTCAATTAAAATGCTGCTTCACCCATTAGCCAATTACCACCATCTGCAGGGTATCTACTTTCACTGAAACTTATAATTTATAAAAATAGGATTTCATGTAGTCATTGCCTTCACATCCTATATGTAACCAATTTAATATTACTTTTTTATGAAACAAAAATTAACAGGCCGCTGCCTGATGGCTACCGCTATGCTTCTGCTTTCCATTGCCTGCACAGCTCAGATAGAAAAAGTTGATCCTAAAAACTTACAGATTTTACAAGATCAGCAGTTTCAGCAGCAGCCTGGCAATAACAATGTATTTGAGCCTTTTAAAGATAATTGGCCCGAACTTAAAAGAGGTGAGCATAATCTGGTGCAACGCTTTGTGCCGCAGAAGCCGGATAAGATTACTGTAGATAAAAAGAACTGCATTGCAGGTGTTTTCGTTTTGAAATTTACAGAAGGCACTCACATCAGGTTAAAAGATGGCAAATTGTTTTTTGATGATAAAAACGCACTGCAAAATTCGGAAGAAATGTACCGGCTGGCACGTAGCGGCTTAAAGGCCGATGGCATAACAGGCCAACTGCAACAGGTTGTTGGTATATTAGACAAAGCCCGATCTAATTATAAATTTGATATTGCCTACGCCTTTCGTACCAATAAGCAACCTTACACAACCGACGACCAGTTTATACAAAAAGCTGAATTGGAACAACGGGCAGGCGAAGAACTGGCCGATCTGGATTTATATTATGTGGTATATGCACCCAATTTTAAAGATCCTGCTGCTGAAGAAGATGTCATGAACCAGTTTAATAAATTCGGAATTGTTGAGATGGTTTACCCGGCTATGATGAGTACAGGTGCTGTTGTAAAATCAAATGAAAAAGAAGAATTCTTTTCCCCGCCACCCCCGACTACCGATATCAGCAGTATGCAAGGCTATTTAAATGCAGCGCCGACCGGCCTTGACGCCCGATTTGCCTGGACACAACGCGGGGGCCGTGGCGATGGTATTCGCATTGCTGATGTAGAGTACGATTGGGTTACAGACCACGAGGATTTCCCCAGAAACTGGTTTTGGGGAGCAAGACCTGTTTTATGTCCTTACGTTCGGGAAGGCAGCGAACATGGTACAGCGGTTATGGGCGAACTGGCCGCACCTGATAATGGAATGGGTGTAACGGGCTTTGTAAGCAATGTGAGTTACGGTACATCAACTGCCTGCCGTCCGTTTGATTATGTATGGGCCTCCGTTGTCGCAAGCTTTTCAGGTGAAAACTGGGTAGGCCGGTGCCACAATGTAGTAGTTGCAAATGCCATAGTTGCTGCAAGCGATGCGCTGCGGCCCGGAGATGTTTTATTAATCGAGCAGCATACAGCAGGGCCTGCCAGCGGTTTGCCATGTACGCTTGGAGACTGCAGCCAATGGGAATATGTACCAATGGAGTATTATCAGGAATGTTTCGACGCTATCCGCCGGGCAACTGCCGCAGGCCGCCTTGTAGTAGAAGCAGCAGGCAACGGATCTATGAATCTTGACGCACCCCGCTATGGTAACCGGTTTAATCTTTCTGTACGTAACTCCCAGGCAATTTTAGTAGGCGCTTCCGGAATGGGAAACCGTGTAACAGCAAATTTTTCCAATACGTCCGGCAGGGTAGATGTGCATGCCTGGGGTGGTGGGGTGGTTACATTAGGCTATGGCGGAGGTTCGCCTTCACCATTTGACAATACGCCGATTAACCGCTTTTACACGAGTGGGTTTGGTGGCACTTCCAGCGCTTCGCCTATGGTTGCCGGTAGCGTAGCCAGTATACAGGCTACCCGGTTAGCTGCCGGACTTCCATTGATGTCGCCAACCAACATGCGAAGTTTGTTGGTAAGTACAGGTACGTTACAGGTTTCAGGTGCTCCTATTGGCCCTCAGCCAAATTTACGTGCTGCCATCATCCGCTCCACGGGTTTGGCCGGCGGCTTTAGCGGCCCCGGAACTTATACCATCCGTTCAAAGCTTACGCGTAAAGTATTGGATATAGATATTAGCTGGTTTGCCGGTGGCAACAATGGTCAAAAACTGCAACAATGGGACAGCCATCTGGGGCAAAATCAACAGTTTACTGTAATTGATGCCGGTGGTGGTTTCTTCCGGCTGATGGCGGTACATAGTGGCAAAATGCTTGATGTGCGGGGCCAGGGGCTGGGCGATGGGGTAGCACTACAACAATTTCAATCAACCGGCCTTGCTAATCAGCAATTCAGAATCGTACCTGTTAGTTCTTTTTATAAAATCATTTGCCGGCAAAGCAATAAGGTATTGGATGTAACGGGTTTTGGCCGGGACAACGGTGTGCAGATACAGCAATGGACTGACCTTGGAGGTGACAACCAGCTATGGGAATTTGTACGGTTGCGATAGCAATAGAAACATTTTAAAAACGAGCCATCTTTATATGTAGAGATGGCTCATTACATTTGTCGATTACTGAAACCGGTCCATGAAATTTCAGGATAGTGTTTAATACAGGTTGTTGCGATAAAAGGAATATAAAAACCGCCTGGAAAAGCTCTAAATAATAAAATTTTTACCTTGACGATACCAGCTATAATGATCGTAAATTGAAGACCAGCTTTGGATTTATAAAATAGCGCATTTATTTACCTACCTAAAACCACATCCAGCCATGGCAAAATCATTGATTAAAACAGACAATTACCTGGTTAAGCCCGGTAAAGCCTTTTCGCTGAAAAAACTTGCTACGGAAGAAAATACCCGTGGTATTACCAAAGAGGATGGTGAAGGATTGCTGAAACAGAATGTAGAAGCCTTGTCGGAATTACAGGAAAAACTCTATGCAGGTAGCCGGTATAACGTACTCATTATTTTTCAGGCAATGGATGCGGCTGGCAAGGATAGTACGCTTAAACATATTATGACGGGTCTGAACCCCAACGGTGTGAAGGTGGCAAATTTTAAAGTGCCCAGCAGTACCGAATTAGACCATGACTATTTCTGGCGGCATTACCTTGAACTGCCGGGCCGTGGCGAAATAGGCATCTTCAACCGTAGCCATTACGAAAATGTACTGGTTACTAAAGTGCACCCGGAATATGTTTTAAGGGAAAACCTGCCGGGCATTGACTCGGTAAAAAATATTGGCACTAAATTTTGGGAACAGCGGTACAAACAAATTACCCGTTTCGAAAAAAACCTGTCGGAAAATGGTATGCTGATTTTGAAGTTTTTTCTTCATGTAAGTAAAGAGGAGCAAAAGAAGCGTTTACTGGCAAGAATAGACGATCCTTCGAAAAACTGGAAGTTTGCTGCCGCCGATTTACAGGAACGTGCCCTGTGGGATAAATACCAGCAGGCATACGAAGATGCCATTGGCAATACTTCGATTGAAGAGGCACCTTGGTATATTATCCCGGCTGATGATAAATGGTATATGCGGCTATTGGTAAGTACCATTATTCGTAAAGAATTGGAAGCGCTGGATTTGCAGTTCCCGGTTATTTCACCGGAAGCAAAAGCTGCATTGTTAGAATCAAAAAAACAATTACTAAACGAAAAATGAATTTCGTCAATCGTGAATAGTCAATTGTAAATGATCGCTAATGAGTGGAGCAGTCAACATTAAACCTGTATTTATTCCCAATTCACGAAACCTTAAACTTTAAACTTATATGGATACTTTTCAAGCCATGGACCCCAGGGTTGACGCCTATATTGAAAATGCAGCAGAATTTGCAAAACCTATTTTACGTAAGCTACGGAAACTGGTGCATGAAGCCTGCCCTGATACACATGAAACAATTAAGTGGAGCTTTGCAGCATTTGATTACAAGGGCCCGTTCTGCAGTATGGCATCATTTTCAGCGCATTGTAGTTTCGGTTTCTGGAAAGCTTCGCTGATGGAAGATCCGGAGGGAATATTGATTGAAGAAAGAGGAAATGGAATGGGCCATTTAGGACGCATCACTTCTGAAGAAGATTTGCCGCCGGATGAAGTAATAATTGGGTTGATACAACAGGCAAAAAAACTAAATGACGATGGTATTAAACTGCCACCACGCCCACGTAAAGTTGATGAAACGCAATTAGAAATACCAGAAGACTTTGCAACGGCACTGGCATTAAATATTTTAGCCCAAAACCAGTTCGACAACTTCAGTCCCGGTAAAAAGAAAGAATACCTGGAATGGATAGCAGAAGCAAAAGCAGCCGATACCCGTGCCCGCCGAATCGAAACGGCCATGGAATGGATTAGCGAAGGCAAAATCCGTAACTGGAAATATCAAAAAAAATAATGGAATAACTATTCTTTCGAAAAAACTGCCTGCGTGCGTCCTGTCAGTAAACACGGTTTACTATGTGCTCTGAAAGCAAATCATGACTGAATAAGTATTGCTTCTGCTTTGTGTTTTTAACCGGCAGGTTTCAATGCTGCCATTTTTATAAACCATATCCTATCAATGAAATATTTTCTTCCGATATTTTTTTCCCTTCATTGCCTGCCTTGTTTTTCTCAAAACAATGACACCATTACCATGCAGCGTATTAGCAACGAGGTAATGCTGAACGGAAAAGCATACGATAATCTGCGCTATTTATGTAAGCAAATTGGCCCCCGCCTTAGCGGCAGTGCCAATGCGCAAAAAGCAGTGGAGGCAACGGCCGATATGCTGCGGCAGGCCGGCGCCGATACGGTTTACCTGCAAAGTTGTATGGTGCCACATTGGGTACGTGGTGCAAAAGAAGAAGCAACCATTCGATATAGTGGCGGGCGTAAAAAACTGAATGTTTGCGCCCTGGGCGGATCGGTTGGCACTGGCGGCAAAACGCTCATCGCAGAAGTAGTAGAGGTGCAGTCGTTTTACGAACTGGAAAAGATGAAGCCGGAGGACGTAAAAGGTAAAATTGTTTTTTTTAATTATGCCATGCGGCCCGAGCTAATTTCCGGTGGCTATGGCGATGCTGTCCGGTACCGGATCGGCTCACCGGTAGCTGCTGCTAAAATGGGAGCAATTGCCAGCATCATCCGGTCTGTTACCCACGCAATGGACGATAACCCGCATACCGGCACCACCCGCTACAACGACTCCTTTCCTAAGGTCCCTGCGTTGGCTTGTAGTACTAATGATGCCGTTTGGTTAAGCAGTATTTTAAAAGAACAAAAAGGCGTAAAGCTTGCCTTCAAAACAAATTGTCAGATGCTTCCCGATGTGGAAAGCTTTAATGTGATCGGCGAAATAAGGGGAACGGAAAAACCGGAAGAAATCATCAGCGCCGGGGGCCATTTAGATAGCTGGGATTTGGCGGAAGGCGCCAATGACGATGGCACAGGTGTGATGCAGGCTGTTGAGATGATCCGTACCCTGAAAGCATTATCGCTTAAACCGAAACGTACCATCCGTGCAGTAATGTTTATGAATGAAGAAAACGGAACCCGTGGCGCTAATAAGTATGCCGAATTAGCAACACAGAAGAATGAGAAACATTTGTTTGCTATTGAAAGTGATGAAGGCGGTTTTGGCTGCGTTGGTATTGGTATTACCGGTACACCGGCGCAGGAAGAAAAAGTAAAAACCTGGCTCCCGCTTTTTATCCCGTATGGCGTTCTTACCATTTCGCATGGCGGTGGCGGAACAGATATTGGACCACTAAAGCCGCTTGGCGCCATGATGGCAAGCGTGGATCCAAATAGCCAGCGATATTTTGATGTACACCATTCTCCGATTGATGTATTTGAAAACGTAAACAAACGGGAACTGAATTTAGGTGCTATCGGGATGACGGGGATTGTGTGGCTGGTTAGTGAACATGGTTTATAGCGTGAAGGTATTTCCGGAAAGTAACAATTGTAAAAATTTTAAAATGTAAAGATTATGTCTATACCCGTAGTTGACCTGTCCAAATTTACGCAGGGCACCAAAGAAGAACGTGAACAGTTTGTAGCCGAATTAGGCAACGCTTATGAGGAAGTTGGCTTTGTAGCAGTAAAAAACCATGGCATTCCACAGGAAAAAATTGATGATTTATACAATTATGTAAAAGCATTTTTCAGCCTGCCGCTACCGCTTAAAAAAGGATACGAAAAACCGGAACTGGCCGGCCAGCGGGGCTACACCAGTTTTGGAAAAGAACATGCCAAAGGCAGTGATGCACCCGACCTGAAAGAGTTTTTTCAATATGGCCAAACCGTCACCGATGGCGAAGCTACCCCGGACGAATACCCGCCGAATGTGCAAGTGGCTGAAATCCCGGAATTCAACCCTTCCATGCTGGAAGCCTATCGCAATTTTGAGCGGAGCGGAAAAGCACTTCTGGAAGCAATTGCCCATTATTTAGGCCTGGATGAAAATTACTTCGACAATTATATTCACAATGGCAATTCAATTGTACGGGCCATTCATTACCCACCAATTACCACTGAGCCAAAGAGTGCTATCCGTGCAGAACAGCATGAGGATATTAACCTGATTACGTTACTGGTGGGTGCCAGTGCCGAAGGCCTGCAAATATTGACGAAACAAGGCGAATGGGTAGGTGTAACCGCATTACCCGGCCAGATAGTGGTGAACGTGGGCGATATGCTACAACGCCTGACTAATAACCGCCTGCGGAGTACTACGCACCGGGTTGTAAATCCACCAAAAGAGCATTGGGGAACCAGCCGTTTTTCCATTCCTTTTTTTCTGCATCCCAAAGGAAATATGAGCCTTGCCTGCCTGGAAAGCTGCGTCAATGAAAACCATCCAAAAGCGTATCCCGACGCCACTGCCGGGGAATACCTGAACGAAAGATTGCGGGAGATTGGATTGAAGAAATGAGAATCGTGAATGGTGTTTTGGCCTTCTGATTAAATAGTATCCTTAAAAAATTTCAATTCCTTCTAACATTAAGAAAGACGGCATCTACCGAGGTAGATGCCGTCTTTCTATAACAACAATTGAAACATTAAAGTCACCATAAGAAAGAAGCCAGCGGCGAAAAACTAAGGTTCCCGTTTTCAGATGGTTCAGCACTCCGTTCCAATGCAGCCGTACGGGTGGCGGGATAGCGATAGATGCTATCTTTTTTCCGGGTACTGTCAGTCGGAGCTACCTGTGGGTTCACCTGTTCATCATCATTGTTATCATTTTCATCATTATTGTCCTCATACCTGTAGCGATCCCGGCGGTCATTATCCGTTCTTTTTCGGCCTACTTCAATCAGGTCTTCCGGCAGCATCAGCATATCCTTATCACTTCTCCAGTCTTCACTGGTTTCCCAGCGACGGTCCCAGTCACGGGCATAGTGGCGGCGATTGTAATTCATATTGAACCAGTCATAGTCATTCAAATCGCTGCTTAGGTTAATTCGCTTGCCTACCGGTACTTCTATTACCACCATCACCCGCTGCGTACGCCATTTACTATTCACATCTATGGCAAAACTCTCAGGCAGGTAAATGGTACTATCCACCTGTTCAATCGGAAAACTAATTTTTTCGGCACGGGTCTGAGCAGTGATACGGCTGCTGCCATTACTAAATTTCACCACGTGCAAATGATAAAAGCTGTCTTTACTCTGAATAACGTTTACCCGTACGGTATTCAGGTAAAGTGAATCATTATCAATGCTCAATACGCCATCCGTATGATACCATTCATTAGATTGGTCGATATTATTACCGGTTAGCATGACCGTTAGTTTACCGGAAGCAGGTTGTACCAGTTCAAAATCCTTATTCATTCCTACCTGGCTACTGAAATCACGGCTCAATAAAGCTACCAGTACAATCAGACACACAAGGCCTACCGTCCACAAAAACGAAAAAGTGTAAGCGATATAATTGTTCCGGGTCTTTACTTTCATCAGCTTGCGGATGAACCAAACCAGTATGGCTAAAATGGGTGTCCCAAAGAATAACAGCAATGCACCCCAGCCCAACGCATTTTGTGTAAACCCATTGAGTACGAAATTTTTCAGGGGCAATACACCAATACCATTACTCATTAAAAAAATCAGTGCTACAAACAAACCAAGTGCGATACTCCCTGCAATAATCATAAAAAAGGCTTTTATAATTACCCCGATGGCATGGCCAATTCCATTGCTGTTGCGGCGGATATTACCGGCAGCCTCATTTACAAACGGGCGGCCACGTTGCTGCCAGGCTTCCTTCGCTTCACCAACCACCCTTGTGGCTGATGCCTGTACATCCGCACGTATTTTTTCGGCCCGGCCTCTAAAGCCCTGCATGTCTTCCATAATAGTGTCCCGGATGCTGTTCAAATCTACTTTTTCGCCACGCATCTCCAGCTTTTCAGAGGCGGTGATGGCTTCCGGTAGTACAATCCATAATATAATATAAGCGATGATAAAGGCACTGCCTCCAAACCCGCCAATGATAACCGGCCCCTGAAAAAAGAAACTACGGCCCAGTGTAGTAATCAAACCAAAAATGAAAGGTGCTGCAAAAATGACCCGGGGAATCACATTGTTGATATCGAAGTATTGTGCAAGTCCGCCGCATACGCCACCAAACACTTTATCTTCCGGATCCCGGTATAGTCTTTTGCGGATGCTGGTGTATAAACTGCGGCTTGGCAATGCAATCCACAGGATAATATAGATCAATAAACCAGCGCCCCCTGCAAAAGCGGAGATGGCAAATATAATACGTAGCACGGCCGGATCTATCTTCAAATAGTTAGCTACACCACTTGCTACGCCGCCTAAGATTTTATCTTCCTCATTGCGGTACATCCGGCGTTTCTGGTAGCTGTTGCCATAGGTTTGGCTGCTGCCGGATTGTGCATTTGCACCCGCACCTGTTTTGGTATTTGCGGTAAAGGTTTCTTCGGAGTCATTGTCCTCCGCTGCTTCAAAATCCGCTGGCCGGCCCATACTGTCCATAATGGCCGTTACATCTTCGTCCATAATGCATGATGCACCTTTTTTCAGTTGTTCACCAAACAGTTCACAGATGCGGCTTTCAATGTCATTAATGATTTCATCCCGGCCTTCTTCTTTAGCGAAATAAGTGCGCAGGCTGGCAATGTATTGTTGCAGGAGGTCGTAGGCACTATCTTCAATAGGTATTACCCGCCCCTGGAAATTTATGTTTATTACCTTTTTCATGGTAGCTGTATTTTGGATCGGTTTAGAAAGTTGATCAGTTCAGGTTGTTGTTTCAGATAGTAGAGTGGGTTGGGGTTGGCTGGTTGCTTTGGTCTTTAACGGCTTCAACGGCGGCACTCATTTCATTCCAGGTACTTTCCAGTTCTTTATAAAATGCCTGGCCGCTCTCGGTTAAATTAAAGTACTTGCGTGGCGGCCCGCTGCTGCTTTCCTCCCACCGGTAGCTTACCATGCCGGCATTTTTAAGCCGGGTAAGCAGTGGGTACAGCGTTCCCTCCATCATCTGGAAATTAGCTGACTTCATTTTGCCAATAATATCACTGGGATAAGCCTCCCCTTGTTTGATGACCGACAACACGCAAAACTCGAGGACCCCTTTGCGCATCTGGCTGGCAGTGTTTTCAATATTCATGTTAATGTGCTTTTAGTACGGGTTTGTGCTTTTGCATTACAAAGATATGGGTACACATTGGTACTATGCAACACATAGTACATGTTTATTTTAGGTAGCTGCTATACATAAGGTGCCTGCAATGTAACAGGGGCTTACATTTGAGATTATTTTAGATAGTAAAAAAATATTTTTAATCCTTTTACAAAAGGCTTTTTTTTAGGATGAATGGAGCTGAAAGATAATTTTACGGGATGGAAAACATGCGAAGCATCATACAGCAATTACAACTCTTACCCCACCCGGAAGGTGGATATTATAAAGAAACCTATCGAAGTAGTGATTTTATTGAAAAGGAAAATCTGCCGGAAGGGTTTTCAGGAAACAGGGCTTTTAGTACAGCCATTTATTATTTACTACCAGCCGGAGATTTTAGTGCCTTTCATGCCATTAGAAGTGATGAGTGCTGGCATTTTTATGAAGGAGTGGCATTGAGCATTTATGTGATACACCCAGGCGGAAACTTACAGGTAATCAGGCTTGGCCGTAATTTGGAAGATGGCGAAGTGTACCAGGCTGTTGTACCTGCCAATTGCTGGTTTGCCAGCCGGCCATCTGCATCAACAGGCTATTCGTTATGTGGCTGTACGGTATCACCCGGCTTCGACTTTCGTGATTTCAGAATGGCCGGCAAAACTGATTTGCTGTTACAGTTCCCAGAGCATTACCAGTTGATATCTGAGCTGACGAGGTAGCTTTTTATGGTTACATTTTTAAAGAACATAAAACCGGTAAACAAAAATTACTATGTTCACG
Organism: Chitinophagaceae bacterium; assembly: GCA_965246935.1. Classification (GTDB taxonomy): domain Bacteria; phylum Bacteroidota; class Bacteroidia; order Chitinophagales; family Chitinophagaceae; genus JAZKFT01. The sequence continues at coordinate 381,468 of CBDFGC010000037.1, forward strand.
TTTAAATAATCAATCAACCCCCATTATTATGAAACGTAATGCAACTGCCGTTTGGAACGGCGGCGGAAAAGAAGGTGGCGGGCACCTTACTACGCAAAGTACCGTATTAGATAAAACCCAGTATTCTTTTAAAACCCGTTTTGAAGACGGTGTTGGCACCAATCCGGAAGAGCTGGTGGCAGCAGCACATGCCGGCTGTTTTACCATGAAACTGAGTTTTGTGCTGGGTGAAGCCGGTTTTGTGCCGGACACCCTGGAAACGAAATGCGAAATAACACTTGATCCTGCGGCTGGTGCTGTAACGGAATCGCACCTTACGGTAAAAGGTAAAGTGCCGGGCATTAGTAAGGAGAAATTTGAAGAGGCAGTGAAGAATGCAGAAGCTAACTGCCCTATTTCAAAATTATTGAACGCTACTATTACTTCAGAGGCAACGCTGCAGTAACGTGTCGTTTCTTTTTAAAAAAGTCCGTCTCTACATTGTGAAGACGGGCTTTTCTATTTCGGTAAACGTCCATTTTCGATTAATGCTTACAATCATCTTTCGGGCAGTGGCCATGATGGCGGCATTGCCTGTAATTGAGGTAATGAGCCAGTAGAATCAGAGAAACGGCAATAAATAAAAATGGTATTTCAAAACGGGGGAGCCATTCTTTTGCCAGTAAAAAAACAAAGCCTGCCGTGAAAATGAAAACGGGAAACAGTTTGTGATGATGCCGCCTGTAACCATGTGATAAGGCGACAACGCCAATCAGAAAAGCTAAGCCAATCATTCCATACTCAAAGCGTTTATCCGCAACAAAATCAATCCCGAAAAATGGTAGCGAAGTAAATATCAGCGGCAACACCGCACAGTGTACTGCGCAAACAAGCGAAGTGGTTACACCAAGGGCATCCCAATTTATTTTACGGAACATATAGCAAAAGTAATGAACTTGCAACATTGTTGCAAAATTTTGTTAGGTTTTGTAATTACCATGCTATGTTACCGTTTGTGTGATAATTTTGTAGTATGAAAGGGCGGACAAAATTACTGGTGTATCTATCTTTTTTTATTGTGCTGTTAGCAGCCTTCTGGTGGTTTTTGTTTCGGGACAATGATAATTGGCGCAGCAAACTTCCTGTGATCAGTTATGTGCAGCCTTATCGCTTTATTAATCAAAACGGGGATACGGTTACCAAACCAGCTACAGTTGGAAAAGTGCAGGTAGCCAATTATTTTTTTAGCAGTTGCAAAGGCATTTGTCCGAATATGAATGGCCATGTAAAAGAAGTATACCAGGCCTTTAAAGGAAATCCCGATGTTATTTTTATTAGCCATACCTGCCAGCCTGAAAATGATTCGGTACCTGCACTGAAAAAATATGCGGATAGCATTGGCGCCGACGGCCGCCAGTGGCAGTTTGTAACCGGCAATAAACTGGACCTTTACAAAACGGCCCGCGAAAGCTACCACATAGATGACCCGCGGAACAATGTAGGAAAAATAGAAGACCAGTTTCTGCATTCACAGTTCCTGGCATTGGTTGATAAAAGCGGCCGGGTCAGGGGCATTTATGATGGCCTGAAAGAATCAGAAATCAGTAAGTTGGAAGGGGATATTAAAGATTTGCTGAAAGAAAGCAATAGTAGTTTTGCGAATAACCTGTTTAACTAATGTGCAAATTACTCAATGGCTCAATAACTCAATTCTGCAATATTGGTTTTGTAACGATGAAATATATTAAACAAAAAAGTTGGAAGTTAGAATATAAAGTATTGAGTAATTGAGCCATTGTGTAATTGTCAAATTTATCTTATGACTCCCGAAATATTATTAAAGCGTAACAGCCTCAGCATTACAGATAGCCGTATGAAAATACTGGAGCTGTTTGTAAACCGGAAGGGTGCACTCAACCATGGCACGATTGAAAAAAACATCGGCGCCGGTATGGACCGGGTAACTATTTACCGTACACTGCAGGTTTTTGTGGATAAGGGAATCCTCCATACAATTCCTACCAATGATAACTCAATCAGCTATGCTCTGTGCAAAGAAGATACCTGCACCGCCGGCCAGCATCATGATAACCATGTGCATTTCATTTGTACGAATTGTAGTAATACCACCTGCCTTGATCATATCACCATTCCGGATGTAAAGTTACCGGTGGGATTTACAGCGCAGCAGTTTGAAATGGTCATCAAAGGTGTTTGCGACCAATGTAATTAAGCAAAATCAACTTCCTGGTATTCTGCCCACTGTAATGGCAATGGTAACTTACAATTACTAAACTCTATATGAATAACACGGCGCCTGCCTGCATTTGTGGTTTTGCCGGATGCATGTAATAATAATGGCCGCATCACCATCACGCCACCTTTTTTCACTTTACAAATTTCTTCCGCATTTACTGTCGGGTTCAGCGTTTCCGGCCGCAATATTCCTTTTAGATGCGATCCCGGTATCACTTTTAAAGCACCATTATTTTCATTAGTATCATCGAGGTGAATGCGTACAGTAAAATTGTTTTGCAAAACAGTAACCGGTGGCTGTACCGCATATTGATTTTGCTTAACGGTCCAGTTATTAAAGCCTTCTATTGCTGCTTTTTGATTCACCGCAATCGTCAGATCCTGATGGTAAGAAACGAACCAGTTGGATGCAGGTGGCTTATCAAAATATATTGATTTTACGATAAAATGACCGGTTCCGAAAATATCCTTTATCAGACTGGTCAGATTGTAAGTAAATATCAGTTGTTTGATTGTTGGAATTTCCTGCAAAAATTGCCGGATAGCGAACAGGTCATTGGATTTCCGGAATGCAGGTTTATCGGTTGAAGCAGACTCTATTAAATCTGTCATGGCTTCTACTTCTTGTATTGAGTAAATGCCATTGATGATAACGAAACCTTGTTTTTCAAAATTCACTTCCTGTTCTGCTTTCATAAATATAATAGAACCTATATACTTTATTGGTAAATGTATGGCGCCGCAGCGCCGCAAGTATAATTGTATCCAAAACCAATTTGCACTGGTGCAATTGTTGTACGATTGATGAATGATGACACCTTATGAAATCAGCATACAACGGACTGAAGTCCGTTGCTACAAAATGAGTCGCCTCTACGAGGCTTTAAGTATGGGAATGTTGTTTGGAGTGCCGTAGGTACGATCCATTTTGTAGCGCAGGGTTTCAACCCTGGGAAAGTAGGCACGATCCATATTGTAGCGCAGGGTTTTAACCCTATGCTCTGTCGCTCCGGTGTGTTTTAAATAATAGATTGTATCCAGGTGGTCTGCGCATCCGAACCCCAGTCTTTCACCGCATTTCTAACGGTATTCAATATTTCAGAACGCGTAGCTTTTTTACCTTTTGATGGTGCTGCTAATTCGGCAGGCTGTATTCCTTTCAGCTCCAGTTTGGTGGCAAACCAGGTAGTATGCAGCCGGGGGAAGCCAACGCCTAAAATAAGACCAGGCAAACCAGTAAAACTTTCCGGCCCACCGGGCGCTACAATCTGCTCTGTGAAAAAAGCAACTACATACAGCGTATCCATAAAACGACCAACGGCTTTGCGGCACTCAAACCCGGCAATGGTGCGGGTTTCAGCTGTAATGCGCCATTCAATATTCAACAGGCTGTCCTGTAACAAATACGTTTTTTCAAACACATCTTTTTGCTGTGCTGTCACACCTTTAGCATAATCATTATAAGTAATATTATCAGCCGAAGTATTGCCCCAGAAATTTTTGTATTTATCCTCTACTTCCCTGCCCGATTTATATACGCTGCGGCTGCTGTCAAATACCAGATCAAAATACGTAGAACGGAACTGCGGCAATTTATTTTTCATTTCACTGGCCCAAAAACCCTCACCCATCAGGGCGTGCATATTTACCTTTTTCTCATATTCCACTTTACCTTGTAATATAAATTGTGGCTGCGATTGAACAACGGCAACCACCAGAATCAACAATAGTGTTGGAAGTATTTTTTGTATGAGTTTCATTGGTATAAAATTTTGTAAGCCCTAATAAAGATTAAAAATCAAAACAGCTTTTGTTTGTCACTTTCTTTTTCTTGGAAAAGTAGAGTAGGCCCGGGCATTACAGCCCGAGCCGCTCACGGAACCGTACGTGATAGTCTCCCATCATACGGCTCTTGTTATCTAATCTTGTTAACGATTTTGTCTTTTCTTTCTCCATCATTCCATTGTTTTACAACGGTTGTTTTAAAATAGTAAGACCAGATAACCGAAGCCCTTCGCTCCATGCCCGTTACAGGCACTTCCTCACTACTATGGCTTCGTCCGACGCTTGCTGCTGCATCTTCTGCCTGTGGCAAAATTGAGTTGCAGTATGGGCTTTATGTGTTCTGACATATCGCCTCCCGATAATAATCGGGATTCCGCAAAGCACATCGGCACATCAGCAGCAAACCTCTCCTGTTCCCAATGAAAGCCTGTGTAGCACTCCTGCCGTCTTTATGCCGGTTGGCCTGTAACCAGTAAGCAGCTATCCGTTACAGTCTGTCCTGCCAGCCTTTCTTTGCCGGCAGTTTTGCCAACATCTAATGTTTTTCGACACATTACGTAGACGGTTCACTCTCGTTCAGCTTTACTACACCCACCTGATGCCTTTCGACACCTTTTAGCCCAAACGCTCAATACCTTACCTTTTGAATAAAGCACCTTTGGGTGGTTTGCACACCTCATCTGCATAACGTGTGCGGCAGGCCGGCTGCCATCTCTCATTCAGCATTGATTAATGATTTTACTCATTTCTCATTCAGGACACACAAAAAGAAACAAAAGAAAATTCAAGAACAGCACGAACCCTCCGGGCGTCTGTTCTGGCTCTGCTGTGTGGGTTTAGAGTGAAGGGAATAGGGTGCTGATGTTCATGACTTAGTTTAATTGTTTGTGATTTATGGGATTGATAGTCGACTTATGATTCTAAAATTTAGTTGGTGAAATTCATTTTAATAGTCAAATTATACTCAATAGAATTCTTATAGTACAAGAGTGCGATGCCGATACATCGGCACAGGCTGCCAATACAGATGATAAAAGGTATAACGCTTAGTTCATGATCCGCCGCGGCGGACGAAAATGCAACCTGTGATGAGTTACTAACAAAGTCGCAACAGAAACAAATCATAAATCTTAATTCATAAATCCTTCCTACCATCCCTCCGGTGCTTTCCCGTTTTTCGAGAAATTCCAGGTAAAGCTTACCAAGGCGTAGCGTTTTACAATATCATAGTTTTTTTCTCGGATGTAGTTGCTGTTAATATCCCGCTGGAAGCCTTTGTTATTATTTAAGATGTCGTAAATATTGATGCCGATGGTGGCCGTTTTTTTCTTGAAAATCTTCCGTTCCAGTTTAGCATTCCAAAGGAAAACATTGTTGTTGCGGTCGAACACACGGGTACGTTGCCGCCAGTCAAAATCACCATCCGTACTGATGATTAATTCGCCGGGCAGGTCAAAGCTGATATCGCCTTGTACATTTCCGCTCCAGTAGCGGGTAGTTAAATCCGGCTGCACAGATGACTGCGATATATTCCGTGCAATACTTGTTCTGAGGCTGATATCGTATTTCTTTTCTTTCTGTTTGCTGAGGTCAATACCGAAATCGTAGTTATTGCTGATGGTATGGTTCAACTTGCTGTTGACGAAATTGCTGTTGCGGTTGCTACCGGTACTAACATTGATGTCCACATTCACTTCCGGTTTTTTCCATTTAAAGAAATAAGAAATATATGCATTCATATTATAATTACCGGAAACATTTACGGTCTGGTAATACCGGCGGCCACTGTCGATGCGGTCGCTGGTACTAAAAGCATTAGCGGTTGGATTGAAACTAATATTTGCCCAGGTACCACGTTCCGTAAGTACATGATAATCGTTATAGGAAAGACTAATACGGTGATTGAATGATTGCTTCAGGTTCGGATTGCCCAGTGCAATGTTTAGCGGATCGATATTGTTGACAATTGGCTGAATCTGATCCAATGAAGGCGCCCGGCTGTTACCGTTATAATTGAGGCGGATGGAGCTTTGCTTGCCAATCATATATGTAAAATTGCCTCTCGGGAAAAAGTTTGTAAAGCTGTAATTGCGACTGGTATCTTTTATCAGGTTGTCCTGGTTCCACATGGCACGGGCAACATTGCCACCAAATCCAAATTTTACTTTTTTATCGCTATAGGCATAACCAACACCGGCCGAATGCGTTTGGGTATTGAAGCGGTAATCATTACTGGTAATTACATTCAGTTTTTGGTATTTTCCGTTTTCAATATCAAAACTTTTAACGGCATTGGTGCTGTTGCGTACATTATATCCATAACTTATTTCAACCAGCGATTTTTTTGACAGCGGTTCAGTGTAGGCTATTTTGGTATCCAGCGTTAGTGAATGGTTGTCACTCACTTTCATCTGGTCAGTCAGGGTATCTTTCACCAGCAGGCCGTTCTTAAAGTACCGTTCGTTACTTCTCAGGAAATTATCACCGTCGCTGGCATTATAATTCTCTGAAAAGTTGAGAGATAAAGTACGGCTTGGCTTTTTGAACTTCTTACGCCATAAGCCGCTGCTGTTAAAGCTTTGGTTGTTCATGTGGCTGTTGGTGCTACGATCCTGTGTGTTAATGAGTGCCCCGGTAGCGGAAACTGTCTGGCGGTTGTACACATTCAGCGAAGCCGTCTGGCCGGTACTGCCATCAGCCATTATACGAATGGAATTAAAGGAGTCCAATTTTACGTCAAACGTACCACCTGCCTTGTGCCGGTAACGGCTGGTGTGGAACTGGCTTAGTTCGTTGATGTTGTACGATGTATCCGGTGAAGGCAGGATATATTGGGTAATGGTATTGGTACGGCCGTCGGTATTTAATTTCTGGTAACGATAATTGCCGTTGAAATTGTTTTTGTCCTCATTCCATTTATTGCCAAAATTAACCCCTATGTTCCAGCTACGTGGTACACCTTGTCCATAAAAGTTTCCACCCCCACCGCCATCAAAATCATCACCGCCTCCATTAAAATACATACCACCGTCATCTGTCATCTCCATATTTAAACTGCCATAGTTACGCTGTTCTTCCCAGTTAAGCCCGGTACGGCCGGTATTGCTCATTTGCCCAAAGGCTGATATTTTACGTTTACTTTTAAAAGAATTGATCATGGCGCTGTTGTCCCAGCGGTTGGGCGGGCCGGCGCCAAGTTTTGCTTTACCAAAATATCCTTTTTTTGCATCATCTTTTAGTTTCAGGTTAATGGTTTTTGTTTTCTGACCATCATCCACGCCGGTAAAGGTGGCCTGATCACTCTTTTTATCGAACAACTGAACTTCTTTTACCGCACTGGCCTGCAGGTTTTGGGTAGCCACCGTAGGGTCGTCTCCAAAAAATTCCTCACCATCTACCAGCACCTTTTCAATTTTTTCGCCCTGGGCCGTTATTTCTCCTTTTTTATTTACGGTAAACCCCGGCAATTTTTTCAGCAGATCTTCCACACTGGTGCCTTCCCGCACCTTAAAGCTGTCGGCCATAAAAGCGGTCGTATCCCCTTTTAGCCGGATGGCTCCTCCTCCCCTTACAATTACATTTTGTAAAGCAACTGCTTTTGTAAGCATAGCAATCTGCCCAAGGTCATCCTCTTTTTTTACCTCAACTATGTCCGCATACTCGGCATACCCCGGAAAGGTGATTAAAACGAGATATTTACCGGGGTTAACATTTTTTAGCTCAAACTTACCGGCGGCATCTGTACGAGTAAAGCTTACCAGAACAGAATCTTTTGTTTTCAGTAATTGAACGACTGCATATTTTAAAAAGGTGTGAGAAGACGTGTCCTGCAAAGTTCCCTTTACTGAAGGGTTTTGTGCATGTAGGAGGAAAGTGCCGCAACAAAATAACGATAGAAAGAAATACTTTCTCATGAGCAGATGAGGGTTAATAATGGTAAGGGCAAGTGTAACTATGAACAAATGTGCAGCAGCAAGTTCAATCTACAAATGTTTTCGTATAAAAGAAGTGTGAACAATACGGTAAATTATTGATAAGAGGTAGTATTTACGGATGAACGAAAACACCTCAATCATATTGGCAAAACAATAATTTTTCAGGTATCGTGAGTCTTCAGGTTTTTGATGATGCAGTTGAGATTGCAATCCATAATGATTTGGAAACCAACTAAACTGTTACAGATGGTGGCAAGTTGTATGCACAGGCTTTTGAAAGCCTGAAATTGAATTCCCTTTTGTTTTAAATGAATCCTTATTTTCATCCGCACAAGCTGCTTATATAAAAGTCTTAAAACAGGCTTTCAGCTCTTCAATAAACACAACTATGAAAAAGAGTAAAAAAGAGAAACCGGAAGTCGTACCAACGAATGATAAAAACACAGCCATTTCCCTATCTTCAAAAAAAGCAACACCCCGAAAACGTCCGGCATTAGCTAAAACGAATAAATCAACTATTTTGAAATACGAAGACATCCATTTTGTAGATAGTACCCGTCCTGTTTGGAACTATTCGCTGTTTACAGAAGAGGTGATCAACAATTTTCAAAATGGCACACTGTACGAAGCTTACAATTATTTTGGCAGCCAAAAAGCAACGGTACTCAATAAGGAAGGTTATTATTTTGCGGTTTGGGCGCCCAATGCAACGGCCATTTCCGTGATTGGAGACTTTAACCAATGGCAGCCCAATACTCATCCACTAATGGTACGATTAGATCACAGTGGCATTTGGGAAGGCTTTATTCCGGGATTTGGTGAATTTGAAAAATACAAATATCATATCCACGGTTTTATGGGTGCACAAATAGATAAAGGTGATCCGTATGCCCGCCACTGGGAAAAACGGCCGAATACGGCCTCCGTAACTTTTTCTACCAATTATAAATGGCAGGATGATAGCTGGATGAAGACCCGTAAAAAACACAACTCGCTCCAGGCCCCGTGGACGGTGTATGAAGTACACTTAAATAGTTGGATGCGGCCCGATAAAAACAATGAAGAAACGTATAACACCTATGCCCAGATTGAAGAAAAATTAGTGCCATATGTAAAGGAGATGGGCTTTACGCATGTTGAATTAATGCCGGTGATGGAGCACCCGTTTGATGGAAGCTGGGGCTATCAGGGTGCCGGCTATTTTGCACCCAGCAGCCGCTTTGGCACACCAGACGAATTTAAACAGTTGGTAGATGCTTTTCACCGGGAAGGCATTGGCGTAATACTGGATTGGGTTCCCTCGCATTTCCCGTACGACAGCCATGGCCTTTTTATGTTCGATGGCACCCATACCTACGAATATGCCGACATGCGCAAAGGTTACCACCCCGACTGGAACAGTTATATTTTTAATTACAAACGGGCCGAAGTACGAAGTTTTCTGATCAGTAGTGCCCGGTTTTGGATAGAGCAGTACCATGCCGATGGCATCCGGGTAGATGCTGTAAGCAGCTTATTAAAGCTGGATTACAGCCGGGAGGAAGGTGAATGGGAGCCGAATGAATTTGGGGGCAATGGCAACCTGGAGGCAATATCGTTGGTAAAAGAACTAAATGAGACAATCTACCGGGATTTTCCGGATGTGCAGATGATAGCGGAAGAAAGCACCAACTGGCCCGGTGTAAGCAGGCCTACTTTTGCTGACGGGTTGGGTTTTGGCATGAAATGGATGATGGGCTGGATGCACGACACATTGGATTATTTTAAAACATATCCTTACGAACGCCGGCATATACAGGATAAGCTAAGCTTTAGCATGGCATATTATTATGATGAAAACTTTATGCTACCGCTAAGCCACGATGAGGTAGTACATGGTAAAAGCCCGATGCTCTATAAAATGCCCGGCGATGAATGGCAAAAATTTGCTAACCTGCGATTGATGTACACCTATATGTTTACCCATCCCGGCGGCAAATTGCTGTTTATGGGAAATGAATTTGGCGCTACACAGGAGTGGAACTATAAAACTGAGCTGCAATGGGATTTACTGCAACATGCACCGCACAGCAAACTAAAAGACTTTGTAAAGGATTTACTGCACCTGGTAAAAGCTGAACCTGCTTTTTACGAAAACCAATTTAAGCAGGAAGGCTTTGAATGGATTGAGCTAAACCGGCGTGACCAGTGCATTATTGCATACCGGCGCAAAGGCTTAAAGCCGAAAGATGACTTATTGATCGTTTTCAATATGCTACCCGACCCGGTACACGATACCAGCATTTATGCCACCGGCAAAAAAGAATGGAAAGAAATTTTTAACAGTGATGCTGAGAAATACTGGGGCAACGGGCACGTTTACAATCCGGACATATTTATAAACCTGGTAAATAAAAAAAATGCGGAATATGAGATTAAGTTGCACCTGCCACCACTTGGAGCCATTATTTTGAAATAAAACGAACGGAAAAATGACCGAAGGCCGGCATAGCTTTTTTACATCTTTGCATTGTATGCAATATAAAGCGATGCCGTCCTTTATCACGTAACGTACAATTCATTCACTATCAGGGGCTCCACCGCCAAAAAGGCTTTCTGCAATGCTTTGATCAAAAACGAAAGAAAGGCTGCCGGAAGCGCCTCCGTCTGATAAAGCCTGGCCGGTTTTATAACTAACAGCAAAAGAAAATGTAGCAACGATGTTCAGCAAGTTTGTGATAACAGGTTTTTGTGCATTCGCCTTCAGCAGTGTGTTTGCACAGGTAAATAATAAAGACAGTGCGGTTTTTTATTACGCGAAAGCGCAGCAACAGCAGGCGGAACGACGTTATAAGGAAGCGGAAGAAAGTTATCTGAAAGCAGTTTTTTATCAGCCAAAAGATGCGGCTATTTACAATTCTTTAGGCAAGTATTACCTGGAAATACGGAAGTATAGCGAGGCCTTACCAGTGTATGAACGGCTGCATAAAATGGATCCGCAGAATGCAGAAATATTAAGCCAGTTGGCTAATCTCTCTTTCAATCTAAAGAAATATGAAAATGCGGCTACCTATTTTGAAGAATTAAAGCCGATGCCGGAATTTACGGATGCCGATGCTATAAAGATGGGCAAAGCCTATGAGCAGTTAGAAAATTTTGGAAAGGCGATTACTAGTTATGAAACAGCCCTGCGTAAAAATGCTACAAATGCAGATGCAGCCTATTACTTGGCCCGCTGCTACGTGGAAACCAGCGATTACAAAAAAGCCGCAACCTATTATCAGCAGGCTATTGCACTGGCCCCAACCAAATTTGCCTGGATATACGAATTGGGCCTGGTGCATTTTTCATTGCAGGATTTCCCGAATGCAGTAGCCCAGTTTGAAAAAGCACTGGCTGCCGGTATGCCCCGCAGCCTTGCCTATCTTGAGAATTTAGGTATGGCACAGATTAATACAAAAGATTATGAAAAAGGAATTGCTGCTTTTGAAGAAATACTGTTGAAAAAGCCGACCGACCAGGATATTTTATACATGGTTGGGCAAACCTGGTACAAAGCAGGTAAATATGATAAAGCAATCGCCAGTTGGGAAAAAGTGATGAATGTAGATGAAACAAACTACCGGGCCTTGTACATGATGGGCATGGCTTACCAGAAGTCGGGCAAAATAGACAAAGGCCGGGCTATTTGCGACCAGGCCATTGCTAAAGACCCTTCATTGGCTAAATTAAAAATGGAAAAATTTTCGTTTTAAGATAACTAACTTTTATTTTTCGATCTTTCATATTGAAGCCGGACTGTCTCAATTGTATCCACATCTTTTGCTGAAATACTTTTCTCGTCTAAGATTATAGCTGAATCTATGAGGAAATGATTTTGAAACCATTCAGATAACTTATCTGTTTTTAGTAGCATCTTTTTATTCTTCATTTCCGCTATCAGCACATGCTGTTCAGAGCTATCTATAAATCGAATCTGGTCTGGTATTTTCCAGATTGCCGCCCCGGATTTCTATGACAAAAAAAAATGAATTTTCAAGTATTTCAAGCAGCTTTATTCACATACTCTTTGTTGTTATTCACACAGGCTAATACCCTGGCCAACAGTTTATTTTTTACGGCGTTTAGTACACTCATTTTGTTTTTCCCCTCTGCTACTTTTCTTTCATAATACGCTTTTAAATCTACATCCAGTTTCACCGCTGTCAGCGATGCCATGTGTAGGTTGCATTTCAGCTTTTTATTGGCCATCGAATGTACTTTTGTTTTGCCCCGGACACTGCTGCCGGATGAATATTCAAACGGCGCTACCCCACAATAACAAGCTAGTTTTCGGCTATCGTTTAATATGGTAAAACCGTTCGTATGAATGATCAGGTTGACGGCCGTAACAAAGCCAATCCCTACCACTGATGTTGTAAATTTATACACCTCTTTGAGCTTCTCATCTGCATTTACCGCCTCCGTGATCTTTGCTTCCACGGCCTTCAAATCTTTTTCAATAGCATCTATTGATTTCCTGATTGTTTTGCCAAGCAGTTTTGCCATTTCGGGGTTGCCTGATTCTTCAAACTCCTGGATAGGGGTAATCAATCTTTTTTGTGTTTCTACCAGCCTTTCCCTTAAAGCTGCTAAATGCTTAATCTTATCAACCGTAGTATGCATGGGCTTCCACAGCCGTAAGCAGTCCAGGTTTTTGGAACAGTAAAGGGCAATGCGTTTAGAATCTACCTTGTCATTTTTACCTCTTTGCAATGCCGTTGCTTTCTTGATCCTGGCAGCATGTTCCACCCAGGTATCAATGGCATTGGCAGTAAGGAACTGAGTAAGGGTAAAACAGTATAGCCCTGTGGCTTCCATGCAAAACAATGCCTCATTAAAATTAATGTGAAGCTCTTTGAGCCATTGCAAAAGCGCTTTCATTCCTGCGCTGTCATTAGTAAACTGCTGATGCGTAATTTGTTGGAAGTGCAGCAGCGAAATGTCTACTGTTTTTTTGGATATATCTACTCCAAAAAAGTAGTTGTACTGTTTCATGGTTTTAAGTTTAAAACAATCATAGATATAAGCTTCTTTGAAACCTTAATAATAGCCCATAACGGCTGAATTTCTATTTGAAGCATCTTATATCAAAAAAGAGCCTGTCTTAATCCAGGGATGTACCTTTAAGTACGGTCGTGTCCATAGTGCACAGGCTCTTTTTGATTGCGGTTATTAACAAATTTAAGTTATCAACAAAGAAAAAAAGAAGCAAAAAAAGAAAGGTAATAGTAGTAGTAATACATTTATAAAATTGATCAGTACAAACCTAAAGGTTCGTGTCTCACGAACCGGAATGGTCGGTTTTATTACGGTTATATGTTAATGAATATATCGGTTTTACCGTATAGCATTATTAATCACCACAAAAATATATTCAAATTTGATCTTTCCGGTTCGTGAGACACGAACCAGAGCAATGCGGTTAGCATTTGTTTTTCAATCTTTTATATTGCAGCCAAACTTCTTCAATTGTATTAGCCTCTTTTGCCAACATTCCCTTTTTATCTTGATTACTTAGCTATCTCATCGGAATTAATAACAGGAACGCCGGGAGGAACTAAATCGAAAGTTGCCGTGGTTTTGCCTGTGCCATTTGCACCTGCAATAAAGTATAATTCAGGCAGGCTCATTTGTAGAACTTTTCTTCTATTGCCTCTCTCCTACCATCCACATACTCGGCATATACCTGCCCGTCAACGCTTATATAAATCGGTAGGCCTTTGGAGAAAGCTTTTTCTTTTGCCCGGCGGGTAATGCTTTTGGCAGCTTCTTCAAACTCCTCAGCATTCATTTCAAATACCGATTTCTTTGCGCCGCCGTAATTTACCAGAATAGGCTTGTAAGGTGATTTTTCTTCCATCATCATTTCATTTAACGGGTTCAAAGTTCGTTACTACAGATGTACGAAGGCCTTTGAAAGCCTATTTATATTACGGCTTTGTAGGAACGTGCTTTGCGGCACGTTCAGCAGGGAAGCAGGTTTCATCACAAAATCAGCTTTTCTGCCATTTCAGAACACGCCGTAAGGCGTGTTCCTACAAAAAATTTGATCGTTGTGAAGGTTCTGAACACCTACGATTTAACAATTCTGCAATACAATATGAAAGTTCTTACCCCTTTCTTTTCACCGCAGGTATTTCAACCTTGGCTTTTTTCTTAATTGTTTTCGCTTCTACTTTTTTGGCAGCATTTTTTTCCGACTGTTCTTCCAACTTTGATTCATTTACATCCCCGTTGTCGTTCATCAGCAAGTCGGGCCGGGGCTCGTTGCCGTCTTTCAAGGCTAATCCCTGCAGTGGATTTGGATTATGTACCCATTTACCATCCTGCCATTTCAATCCTTCGTAATCTCCATCCGGTATATAACTATATTTTTTATCAGGCTCATTGCTTTCGCTCACCAGGTGGTCAAACAGGATCAGGTCTTTCTCCTCGTCGTACATCAGACGTGCCTTTCCTTCCTTTTTATATTCGATATTAAAACGCTGCCAACCAGGCGTCCAAAGCGAATCCCGCCGATCGAAGCTAAAATAATTGCCACCAAATTGAGGTTGCCCCTGGTTGTTAAACGTAAGTATATCCATCCATTTTTTGGTACTGCGATACCCGTTTTCATCATAGCCAAGCAGGGTATAAATCTTTTGACCTTTGTATTCTTTCTGAATAATTTTATAATAGATAGCGCCGATCCAATTAGTATTTTGCCTCACAGAATCATTCGGTTCCTCCGTATATTCCGATGCATCAAATAAAGGAAACAATTCAAGGCTTCCATTGGCGGTGTTCTTCTGAATAGCCCCTTTTTGCCGGAAGTTTTGTTCATCTACAAAATACTCCCAGGTAAGAATGCGGAAACTGCTATCAGGTGGATAAATAATACTGAGTGTTTGCACAGAGTCGAACGGGTAGTAAAAACTATAAGGTGCTTTTAATGCCCGTACCAACGACCGGGTAAAAAAACTGTCGCTACGCATCCGGTTTGCCAGCAAGCTATCATCCAGTAACTGACTACCTAATGTTTGCAGTGTGTCTTCCGTTTTTTCCAGCCGGGCTTTTTCTGCAGCAGGCATAGATGGCTGTGCAAAAGCAATTACAGAAAGCAGTAAGGCAGCAGGCAGCAAAAAATATTTAATCATACACCAGCAAGTTAATTAATTGATCGTACAACGTAAGCCACTACACTATTATTTTAACATGGGTTTGCCCGTCAGCATTTTAGGAAAACTTACCATTTTGTAAGATTATCCTGTAAATAAACAGCAGCTTCATACAACGATGAAAAATGAAAATCATACAAGGCCGGGTCTACGTTTGCTACTGGTTGGGTAGTAGTTAGTAAAATGGTTTTCATACCCAGGTTACGGCCAAACTGCATATCCGTAATGTTATTGCCAATCATTATGCTGTGGATAAATTCAATGGCCGGGAAGTCCTGTTTTGCCTGTAGTGCCATTCCATTATTTGGCTTACGGTACAGGCTGCTGCGGTCACCATCGGCAGCATAATAAATTTTATCAATACGGCCACCGCTTTCTGTAATCGCCTTCGTCATATTAGCATGTATGCGGTGTAACTCTTCCAGCGGTGTAGAACCGGTAAAAACGCCCCGCTGGTTGGTTGTTACCACTATGGTTTGAAACAGGGTAGCCATTATTTGGAGTGCCCTCAACGAATCGGGATAAAACTGAAACTGGCTCCAGTTATTTACATACCGTTGCGCTGCCGGCGGCTCATGGTTTATTACACCATCCCGGTCAAGAAAAAGGGTCGGGTTGTTCATCAAAGTTGCTTTTCTGTCGTGTAAATTGTTAACGGGTTTGTAACTCCAGGTTAGCCCGTTCAAAATCTGCCGGCATACCTATGTCAATAAAATAAGCATCATCTATCAAACCGTATAATGGGGTCTTATCAACCTTTGCTTCCAGGTAATCCTTTTCAAATGAAAACCTGCCAGGCCAGAGCTGTTGTAAAAAAGAGTGCACATCCAATACATACAAGCCGCCGTTGATGAGGCCGTCTTTATAAAACTGCTTTTCCCGGAAAGAGGTAATCTGCTGATAATTGTTCACTTCAACTACACCATAACGATCTACGTTTTTCATCGGTTTCAGGTACAACAAACAGGCTGCTTTCTTTGCTTCAAAAAATGACATGGCATTTTGAATAGAAGCTTTATACAAGGTGTCCCCATTGGCAACCACTGCATATTTGCCCTTTACCTGGCTGCTTGCTTTTACAATAGCCCCGCCGGTTCCGAGCGGTTTTTCTTCCACGGAAAACGAAATATCCCAATCGCTGAAATGCTGCTGCACATGTTCCTGAATAATGGCTGATTGGTAACCAAGTGCCATAATAAAACGATTGATGCTCTGACTAGCCAAATGTTCCAGCACATAATCTATAAAAGGTTTTCCGGCTATAGGGGCCATACATTTGGGCAAATCAGGTACAGTACTGCGCAAACGGGTACCAAGCCCGCCCGCCAGTATAATGGCTTCGGTAATCATACCCCTCCAAAATAAGCGGCTTCTACCAGTTGACAAATGATATGGCCGATGAGAATGTGCGATTCCTGAATGCGGGGCGTATCGGTAGAAGGTACATTCAGCAGGTAATTGCTCCACTCCTTTAAAGCGCCGCCGGTTGCACCCGTAAAGCCTACTGTGATCATCTCCTTTTCTCTGGCCGTTTTAAATGCCCCAACTATGTTTGTCGAATTGCCGGAAGTTGAAAGTCCGACCAGCACATCGCCCGGCCTGCCAATACCATGCACCAGCCGACTGTAAATAACATCAAAACTATAATCGTTACCGATAGCAGTAAGGTAGGAGGTATTGGTATGAAGCGCCTCAGCAGGCAGTGCCTCCCGGTCTAAATAAAAGCGGCCACTAAACTCTGCCGCCAGGTGCTGTGCATCGGCTGCGCTGCCACCATTGCCGCAAAACAAAACTTTGTTTCCCCTTTTAAAACAGTTTACAATCACAGCAGCCACATTCTCTATCCGTATAATCATTTCATCATCCTGCAATAATTGTTGCTTTACAGATATGGAAGCGGCGATGAGGTCTTTAATTTGTTGCATTGTTAAGTTCAAAGTTTAAGGTTCAAGGTTTAAAGTTCTGATTGTTGAGCAGTGTTGATGATTAATGGGCTATGTCATAATTGAAGTTTTATAAACTTAAATTTTCAGAAAAAAGTAATTGGAATACCTGATTGTATAAAATAACTTTAAACCTTAAACTTTGAACTTTAAACGGCTTTTAAGTCACTGTCCACGTAGTTAGCCCGTGCGCCGTAAACAGAAACGGCCTTACCTCGCCCCCTAATTGTCGCAACGCTTCTGTAACTGCATAACGGCTGTTATCGGGGCAATAAAAAATAAAAAACCCGCCACCGCCGGCGCCACTTATTTTACCACCACTTGCACCCGCCGATTTTGCTGTCTGGTAAATAGATTCGAGGTGGGGATTACTGATGTTGGCGGCCATTAACTGCTTTTGCCGGAAACCGAAATCCAGTATCTCCCCTATTTCATGCAGCCGTCCTTTCAGCAGTGCTTCTTTCATCATCCGGGCCTGCTCTTTTAGCTGGTGCATGGCACTGATACTACTGCTATTTTTATCGTATACATTTTGCTGCTGCTCTTTTATAATAGTAGCACTTTGGCGGCTGGTACTGGTAAAATACAATACCATATTGTGTTCCAGTTCGTGCAGGTATTCGGTACGGATGCGCAGCGGGTTTACAATTACCTTATCCGACGCATAAAACTCCATAAAATTGATCCCGCCAAAAGTAGCTGCATACTGGTCCTGGCGGCCCCCGGCCAGTTGCAGGTAGTTACGTTCTATATCGTATGCATAGTGTGCAATATCATAGTCACCCAACGGGAGTTTCAGCATTTCAGTAAAGGCGCCAATAATGGCGACGACTAAGGTGCTGCTGGTACCCAGGCCACTTCCTGCGGGCGCATCAGTAAATGTACTGAGCCGGAAACCGGTTAAAGGCAACGCATAATCCTGCTGAATACGGTTATAGGTACCTTTTAATAAATCCAGAGTGCCATCCACAGGCAGTTGATTGGTCCACGGATAGCGTAATTCCTTTTTTTGGTCGAATGAATGCAGGATAATGCCATTTTCCGCCATTGGTTCAATAGAAGCGTAGGCATATAAATTAATAGCAACATTTAAAATAGCCCCACCGAATTCATCCGCATATGGGCTTACGTCGGTACCGCCCCCCGCCAGCCCAATCCGCAATGGCGCCTTGCTCCGGTAAATCATGCGGCGAAAATAGGGTAGAAAAGTTGGGAAGTCCGGAAGACGGAAAGTCGGAAAGTCCGGAAGACCGAAAGTCGAGAAGACTGAAGAGGTGAAGACCATAAGTTGAAAAATAGCAGGTCACTAAGACCTAAGCCGGAGATGATTAGGAAGATCGATTGGCCGAACATGAACGCAAAACGAAATAATGAATAAATCTATTTCTTAGTTCTAACAGACTATCCTATTACCGGCTTTGCGGACTATCTAACTTCCGGTCTTCCGGACTATATTTTCTATTTTCGTGCGATTATATTTACTTGATTCCATGTCTGCCGAAAAAGAAAAGTTACGAATAGATAAGTACCTGTGGGCCATCCGGCTTTTTAAAACCCGTAGTATAGCTGCTGATGCCTGCGAAAGCGGTAAGGTGAAAACAGGCGGAGTGAATGTAAAACCTGCTAAAAGCGTAAGTGTCGGCGATGTATACGAAGTAAAAACGGAAAGCCGGAAATGGGTAATTAAAGTCACAGGCCTGCTGCACAACCGGGTTCAATATTCAGAAGCCGTTCAATTTTATGCTGATGAAACACCGGAAGAAGATAAGACCATCATCAAATACCAGCCATCTGCTTTTGAAACCGGTAAACGCCTCAGCAAAATTGGCCGCCCTACGAAAAAAGAACGAAGGGATTTAGGCGGATACTTAGAGGAATAATAAGTGTACAATTCTCATTGTATGCGAAACGATTTTTTATAAAGTTGTTGTACTGCAAAAATGTACTTTCAACTTTCAATAACAAAACCGATATGAAAAAATTATTTGTTTGCGGTGCAATTATCCTTGCATTCAGTGCCTGCAAAAGCAACTGGTCCGCTGCCGAGAAAGATCAGTTTAGAGCAACCTGCAATTCAGGATTTGCTACTACACTTGGCGCAGCAAAAGCAAAAGATTTCTGCGATTGTTTTCAGGAAAAAGTGGAAAAAAAATATGCGACCAAAGCAGAAGCAGATAAAGCAACCCAGGCTGAGGTTGGAGCACTTATTATTGATTGTCCGAAATAATGCTACTAAAGGAAACCGAGTGCCCTGTTCACCAGGCTTTGCCAGGGCTGAACGGGGCTTTTGATGTAATACATTTGCTGCTATGCGCTTTGATATATTGACCTTACTGCCCGAACTGCTCGAAAGCCCGCTGAACCATAGCATACTGAAACGGGCGCAGGAAAAAGGATTGCTGGAAGTGCATACGCATCACCTGCGGCAATGGGCTGTTAACCAATATGGCCAGGTGGACGATTACCAGTTTGGCGCCGGTGCCGGCATGGTGATGATGTGCGAACCGCTGGTAAATGCCATTGAAACCTTACAGAAAGAACGATCCTACGACGAAATTATTTACCTGACGCCCGATGGCCATACATTGAAGCAAGGGATTGCCAACAGGCTTTCCTTACAAGAAAACCTGCTGCTGATTTGCGGCCACTATAAAGGGATCGACCAGCGTGTAAGGGATCATTTTGTAACCATGGAGGTTTCAATTGGCGATTATGTGCTGAGTGGCGGTGAACTGGCTGCTGCCATCCTGGTAGATGCAGTTGGCCGGTTGCTACCCGGTGTACTAAATAATGAAACCAGTGCCCTTACCGACTCTTTTCAGGACGGGCTGCTGGCGCCACCGGTTTATACCCGCCCTGCTGAATGGCGGGGCTGGAAAGTGCCGGAAATATTACTGAGCGGGAACCCAAAAAAAATAGAAGAGTGGCGCTATGAGCAAAGCCTGCAACGCACAGCCGAAAGAAGGCCGGATCTGATGAATGAAGCAGAATGAATATAAGTAATACAAATTGTTTAACCACATTCATCTAATAATCAGGGTACTGTTCAAAACCGGATACTTTCATTGGAAATTAGCGTGTTAGCAATAGCTGCAGGCAAACACTTTATCATCCTTATGCTGTAGGCCTTTTTCCT
The DNA here is from genome assembly GCA_965246935.1 of Chitinophagaceae bacterium. Lineage (GTDB taxonomy): Bacteria > Bacteroidota > Bacteroidia > Chitinophagales > Chitinophagaceae > JAZKFT01. Next base: position 401,680 of record CBDFGC010000037.1, read on the forward strand.
TTACTTTTAGCACTTAACAACTGCTACCATGAGCCTGATGAAAGTACATGATAAATACTTTACCCCCTATCTTACTGCTGCCGAAATAGAACAGGCTATAAAAAATATTGCCAGCCAGATAAATGAATCCTATGCTGACAAAAAGCCCTTGTTCATACCCATTCTTAATGGTGCTTTCATGTTTGCCTCCGATCTTTTTAAGTGCGTAACCATTCCTGCCGAAATTTGCTTTATTAAACTGGCATCCTACAAGGGCACAAAATCTACCGGTCATGTCCTAACTGCCATCGGGCTTGATATCGACATACACAACCGCCATGTAATTATTGTAGAAGATATTATAGACACCGGCAAAACGCTTAGTGAATTTCTACCGCAGTTGCAGCATCAGCAGCCGGCATCTTTAAAAATATGCGCCCTCCTGCACAAGCCCGATGCCACTACACATCCCATTCATCCCGATATGATCGGTTTTAGCATTCCAAACCGGTTTGTACTGGGCTTTGGACTGGATTATGACGGGCTTGGCCGCAACATTCCCGAAATTTATCAGCTGACCGAAGCGCCAACACCTTAACTTCCGCACTGGAAACGCCGGTGAAACCAACGGCCTTTATTTTTGCGAACTATTTTCCCTTTCCTAATTGCCTGCCTGCTGCCGGTATTTGCCTGCTGCCAGTACTCCTTTACAGGAAGAATTACCAATGATGTAGAGCAACCACTTGGAGGTGTTTCCATTCGTTTGCAACGATCAGCAAAAATATTTCTAAGTGATTCAACCGGTGCTTACCGGGTACCCACTACAAAAAAAGGAGATACGCTGCTTTGCGGGTTAACCGGTTTTGATTCATTAAAGGTATTTGTGCAAACCGGTATAAACAACCAACTGGTAATGTGGCCGGTTGTGAAGCCACAAAAGGCTGCCGGCTTATTTCTTTCCTCTATCACCCGTAACCTGATTAAGGATCCGGTATTTAGCCGCCAGTTGTACGGCGAAACATACCGAACCCTAATCGAAAATAGCTTTGTAGAAGCCTCCAGGTTTCCGGCGACCGGTTTTTCATTGAACGTGAATAAGGCTTCCTACAGCAATGTACGGCGCTTTATAAATAGTAAAACAATCATACCTGCTGTGGCTGTGCGGATTGAGGAAATGCTGAATTATTTTTCGTTAGGGTGTACCCGCCCGCCCGCCGGCAAAGAAGTATTTAGCATTGAAACCCGCACCAGTACCTGCCCCTGGAATCCTGAAAGTGTATTGCTGTATATGAATGTACAGGCCCGCAAAATAAGCCTGGAGCATGTGCCACCAGGCAACCTCGTTTTTTTGATTGATGATAGCGGTTCCATGGATATGCCCAACCGGCTGCCATTGTTACAATCGGCTTTTAAAATGCTGGCCAACAACCTGCGGGAAACGGATACCGTGAGCATTGTAACCTATGGCGGCGTAGCACAGGTATGGCTTCCGCCTACAGGTGGGGCAGAAAAGCAAAAGATTATTGAATCAATCGAAAGCCTGCAGCCGGGTGGTTCAACACCTGGTGCATCGGGCGTAAGGCTCGCTTACCAGGTGGCTGAAAAATTGTATAAACCTGGTACCAACAACCGCGTAATACTGGCTACCGATGGTGATTTTAATATTGGTATTGCCAATGAAAAGGAATTGGAAAATTTTATTGTCACGTATCGTAACAGCGGCATCTACCTTACCTGCCTGGGGGTAGGCATGGGTAACTACAAAGACAGTAAGCTGGAAACATTGGCCCGGTATGGCAATGGCAATTTTGCTTACCTGGATAATGAACGGGAGGCTGAGAAAGTATTGGTAAAAGAATTTACGCAAACCGCAGTAACTGTTGCTAACGACGTCTCGTTACATATTGATTTTAATCCGGAGCTGGTAAAAGAATACCGGCTCATTGGGTTCGATAATACACAGCAGGCACTATCCGATACCGGCAGCGTTTTGCAGGGCGGTGAAATTGGCAGCGGCCATAGCCTGATAGCTATGTTTGAAGTAAAGCCTGTTCGTGAAATAAGTACAACGGATGATCGCCTGGCCAGTGCATTGCTCGGTAACCTTACATTACAATACCAACAGCCCGGCAAGCGTACGGTTGAACGGAAAGCGCAGATTATTCCTTTCAATTTGCTTCCTTTTGAACGTACCGACCCGGCACTTCGTTTTTCTGCTTCGGTGGCCATGCTGGGGCAGTTACTGCGAAAAAGTCCATATTCGAAAACGTATAATTTTGATACAGTTGCCGAAATTGCATCAGCGGCAGCAGTGCCTGCCGATATTATACAGCAGGAGTTTGTAAAGCTGGTACAGGATGCAAAAAAAGTATATAGAGGTTTGGATAGCAAAAAAAAGAAAAGTAATGATTGATTGCCGGATGACTATTTATTTACAAAAGCGCCGGTTATTACCTGGCAAATAATAATATACATGAAACGGATACATCATACAGTGCTGTTTCTTTTGGTAACTGTTGTTATAACCAGTTGCAGTATTATCCGAAAAACACCCAAAACAGCATTTACAAACGGTTTCTATGTTCAGCATATCAATAATAAAAAGACGGTTGTTTATGTAACGGTTGAAGATGAAGTATTACACATACAAACCACCCGAAAAAGCGGGGAGGAAAGGATCATCGATACGATAGCAAAGGATCGGGTTTACCCAAAGGAAAAGAACGATGAAATTGAACTAAGTACCTCATTTAATCAATACAGCCTGGACATTGATTTTCTGACCATTCCATTAAAATTCAGACCGGCACAAAACGGCGTACCGCTACAATTAAACGCCAACCTGAATGGGGCGGTATATGTTGGCTACCGGACGGATAAATATCGTGTACGGTATGTGCCAAACTTTTTAAAAAAATCGCAAAGAACCATTAACCACTATGGGTTTTCGCTGGGTGGATATACCGGTATTGGCAACACATTCATGTCCGCAACTAACACAGGCAATACAATTACCATTGAATACGATGGGGTTGTATGGACAAAAGGAATAGCAGCAATTGTAGCCGTCAATAGCTTTACGGCTGGTGTGGCATTTGGCTACGACAATTTGCTGGATACGAATAGAAAAAGCTGGATTTATGAAAAGAAACCTTGGTTTGGCCTTGCCCTGGGATTGAATCTCAACTAATATTTGGAACGGCAATATAGCCATTTTGTATGAACCACATTCTGTATACACGGGTTCAATGCTGAAGTAAGTATGGAAATAGAGATAAATAATCGATAGTAATGATATGAACCATGTGCTATTCAGCAATCTTTTTGATTATCATTTTCACTTATTTATTTTTTGCCTGCCTTTCCTTGATGATGTATATACGGCTTCGGGAATTGTATTTATTTCAGTTGCATTTTAAAATGCATATTCACATATTTATGCTATTTCACACCCTCCTTGCGTCTGCTACTTTTACCCCGTCATTAAAAAAAAATTGACGTAATAAAAGTAAACGCAACCATGAAAAAGTCTACATTTCAGATCTTCACACTTACGCTGTTGATAGCAGGAATTTTATCCGCTCCGGTAGCAAACTGCCAGCAAAAAAGCAATATCAATAACTTCGTGCATCATATCGACGCAAGGCTTGCAGGCAAATGGATGTGGACAAAAGCGAGTGATGGCGCCTATTACAAAAACAATGGCGTATATGGCGGATCGGCCTATGGTTTTGCCATACAATATACCGTAAATGCAGATGGTACGGGTACCTGCTTAAATCATGTATCTTCCTCACTTGGCGTAGGCAACCGCCTCGAAGTAAACATTTATTACACCGGCTTTTTTGAAACCGATGATCAGGGACATATGGGCTTTTTCCCAACCGGTGGTACCTACAAATCCAGCAGCGGAACAAACCGGGCTCTACGGGCAAATGAGCTTTGGAATACTGCTACCAATACAGGCCGTAGCTTCCTGTCTAAGCAATTAGTGTTTACTACACAGGGAAACCGTGCCTGTTTTAAAACCACATCTGATGACGGAAAAACAGATACCTTTTTTAAACAGGATTAATAGCAGCAAACAAATACTATTTTGCACATAAGCTCCGCAAACAACACCCCGGCACTACTCAAACCAACATCAGGCAGGTAAAGTACCTGCCTGATATATTACTATGTGTCCGAGTTCTATCCTTAGAGAAGAGTGGTCAGGTTCTGTTTTACCGGCCAGGTATTCTTACCCCCATAGCGATGAATCCGGCAATTATTTCAGCAATACCTGCAGTTGTTACCGTTGTATTACTTGCAGCAACACTGCTTAATTCTGCCACAAGTGCTAAAAGAACAGTGAGCCCTTCACGCATGCCAATTACAGCATTTTTAATAAAACCTGATTTCTTTAGGTGTATTTCCTTATGCTGGCAATTGTTCATTTTTTCAAACAACTGATGCCTGACATGAACTATCAATTTTTGCTTAGTGAAGGATTAGAAATAATTTGAACATTTCTTTATAGGGATTTGGTTGCCCCCAAACCCCCTAAAGGCTTTAGGACACCAACTTACTTCATAGGAAGTACAAACTGCTCGTTGCTACTGTTCATTTCAAAGGTAAAAACAAGTTCCCCTTTAGGGCAATGTCATATAGTTAAGCCCCATCGGGGCTATCTGTTTGTAGCAAACAAAGGAACAAAGGGAATCATTGCCACGTAGTGGCTACCCTTATCGTTAATTAGGTAGCCACTACGTGGCATGCTCCAACATCAAGGATGGCTATTTTCTACAAACAGGTTGCACCTACGGCGCATAGCGTACAAGCCTTAACTATATGACATTGCCCTTTAGGGGTTAGGGGCAACCAAGGCTGGGCAAAATATTGTTTCAATTGTTCAAGTTATTTGACAGCTTTCCTTTAGAAACAAGATAATGAAGTTGATTTTAACTTCAGCGATGTTTGCCCGGACTGAACAAAAGTTGATAACGATAAAATGCTGATGCTTACCACATCGGCCTCAATAATGCCGAACCCAAATTTAGTAGTGTTTATTTCTCTTTTTTAATAATAATATGATTGCTGTCTCTATACCTTCTTTCTGATCTTTTAATTCGATTTCTGGCAGGTAATCTTCTCTTGGCAGCCCTTTTACAGTTTGTAATTGAACACAAGGAAATGAAAAAGGTATTTTCAATATTGGTGTTTCAAACGTAAAAATTTCACCTAATAAGCCTGCCATTTTTGTACCGGCAATTGTAGCTCTTTGCATGGCGTCAAACCCAATTGCGATACCCTCGCTCATACTACCTGTCCAGTTTCCCACTAATATAATAAGCGGGTTTTTATAAATTTTTTGCCGGGGCGAAACTAATTCTAACGTTGTTCTTTTTATTCCGGTTTCCCGTTCTTCTGCTATATAAAGGTGTTTTTGATAAGGCAGTTCTTTGCCAACAAATGCTCCCATAATAGCTCTCGCAATTACAGAAGTGCCACCACTCGGCGTTTCTCTTAAATCTAAGATAAGTCCTCCTGTATTAAATACACTATCTAACGCAAGATCAAAAGAGTGTATCAAATTATCATTCCCCAATGAGTTATTAATTTTTATATAGCCAATATTATTAGCTAATTTTTTCCATTCCAGCACAGTTGAATAATTGTCTTCTGTTTTGTTAGGAACATTGTCAGGGTAATAGTCTTTTGATATGCCATTTAATTGAACTGTTATTTTTCTTTTCGTGTTGTGTGTACCTGCCAAAAGCATGTTTGCCGCATACTCAAAAATGGGGGTATCAAAGTTCGAAGTGGATTTCGGCAAAAAAGAATTGATGGCCTCTTTGATTGGCTGCCCGTTAAAACCAATTATTTGCATTCCTTTTTTTAATCCACATAAGTCTGCGTTGAAATTCTCTCTAACCTCATCAATCATAAAAGTTCCATTCTTGTAAATGGCTTTTATATCAGAACCTGAAGGAATTAATCTATTCGATTGATTAGTATTAGTATTTAGAAAGTTGTGCCCGTTATACAATTCATTGAGTGTCTTTTCAAGTATTTGAATAAAACTATTTCGGGAAGTACAGGTATCAACCAACGGCTGGTAAATCGGTTTTACATTTTCCCAATGTGTTTTTTGCTTATCAAAATAAGCATAATTGTCTTTAATTGTTTTGTAATAGAAGTCAAAATCCTTTTGGTAATTTGTCTGTCCGAATGAATTTTTAAAAAGGGCAGTTAAGAAAAGGACGATTATTATTCTATTCATTGTAAGTTATATATAGTCTATCAAATTTTGCGGCGACTATTGGTCTTTGTGAAGATCTGGTAGTTAAAATCTGCCAGCCCTGAGTTGTTGCGCTAATGCAATGGTGAGTATTTCACAAAAAAGTATGAAAAAGGCAGAGATGCGATTCACCTGGATGCAGCAGGATAATAGTATTTCAGATAAAGTTTTTATTTGTCAGGAAGCGCCGCTTTTTTAGTTTTTCAATAATGAATCTGGCTTCTGCTTCATCAATGCCCTCTGCAAACTTTACGGTTTGTAGCCCATAGTCAAACCAAATGGCACCGTTTGTGTCGTATACATTATAGTTTTTACGGCGTAAGCGGAAAAGCCCTTCATTGCTAACATTGTTTTCCTGAACCCGTATATTTTTCACTTCATCCAGGTCATATGTTTTTGGCTTAAATAACAACGCAGCTTTTTTGTCAATGCTTAAGGTGCCCTGCCCAATGGTAATTTTTTCTTTTCCCATTACATTCCATAAAAAAGTCCTCAAAGCAAAAAAACCTCCTACCGTCCAGGCACCCAGCCAAATAAACATAAAAAGATTTGCGGGATGGCCACTCAAAATTCCTGTAACAGTTGTAATTGCCGTTACTTCTCCAAAAAGCCAGCCTCCTAACCACACGCCAATGAATAAGATAAGGAACCAATTTCTTCTGGCAGGTATGGTAATTTCGAAATCAGAAAAATGATCTTGCAGGATCGCCCGCCCCTTATAAGGTTGTTCCATAAAATTAAACTTATAAGCTATAAAGCTATTGGGTTCTTCGGCATATGTAGTGAAATTGATCCTGTACTCATTTTACATAATATGTCGAAACGCTGAACCAGTGAATAGCTAAATAAGTAATTGAGTGTACCTGACTTACCAATTCCACTAATTTTAACTAAAAATCAATTAAAAAAAAAGGAGTACCAGCGGCCCGGGGTTTCTGTACTATATTTCTTAACTATTTGATATTGCCGTAAATGTGAATCTTATTCATCTCCCTCAATTTCTCCGTACTTCGTGTGTATGGTGCTTTTCTATACCCATGCGTTTTCTTTTTATTACTCTGTTAAATGGTCGCCTAAAAAGGATACCAAAAGTTTTATCTCAGTAAAAAGCCCCGTCTCTACATGATGGAGAGGGGGCTTTTTTATAACTACCTGTTTAATTTTAATGCTGTACCAGCATCCGGGTTACCAAACGTTCTGCTCCGTTTGCTTCCACCGTATATACACCGGCAGCCAACGTAGCCGTATTAATTTTTACTTGTTGTACACCTGCACCGACAGATAAACGGTTTACCAAGCTTCCTGCGGCATCATAAACTTTTATGGAAGTAGCTTTTGCTTCTTTTGAAATATAAATGGTAACATCCATATTTACCGGGTTGGGTATCAGTACCAGTGCAGGTTTGCCTTTTTCGCTGATATTAATGATCCGAACCGGTGAATACGTAAACCTGCCATCTACATCATTCATCTTTATACGATAATAATTATTGCCATTAACTGGCCTGGTATGCAGGAAATTATAATTATTGGTATTGCTGTTTCTGGCCAAGGTATTGCCCAAATTAGTCCAGTTACTACCATCCTGGCTCCATTCTATTGTAAAATCTTTTACGTTCACTTCCGATACCGTTTTCCAGTCAAGTGCCACCTGGCCACCTACCTGGCTGGCATAGAACCAAAGCAGGGTTAATGGTACACTTCCTGGTATTACAAATACAGGTTGCATTAGTGTATCCTGCCGCACCCCGGCATTATTATATGTGCCCGTTTTCAATATTGCGCCACAACCATTTGCCCGTGTAACATCATCCACATACCAGCCTTCTACACCTGTACCGGCATCAACTTCTGACCTGAACCGGAAAGATACCGGTGTAGTGCTAAAAGAAGACAGATCAAGAAGAGATGGTATGAAGCCACGGCTATTTCCTGAAAATGCTTTCCGTCCGGTAAGCGTAGTAGAGGCATCCATGCTTGTAGTATACCCGTTACGAATAAATAATGGCCCGGCATCACTCCAGGTAGTTCCGTTAGTAGAATATTCAATCACACCACCATCGTAAGCAGTTTCGGTTCTGAAATTATGCCAGAAGGAAAGAATGCTGAGATTTTTTACAGCACTGGAAACTGTGTTAACCGATGTAAGAAAGGAAGAACGAATCACAGTTGTATCGGCCGTAAACCAGGATGAAAAAGGGGTATGCGATTTTAAAGTTGAAGTAATCCAGCCAGGTGTGCCCGAAGAAACCAGGCCTCCGGTTGTACTGGTTTCCCTGTTGTCATTAATTACAGAATCAATTGTACAGCCTGTAACAGGCGCCTTTAAAACAATAGAGAAATTTTTAGATTCGGATGCCGCGAAACTGGCAGCAGGGAACGTAAGCACATTACCGTTTAATGTACCGGCTGGTGTACTGCTCACATATGTAAACCCGGCAGGGATAGTATCTTTAACCAAATAGCCGCTTACAGGCTGGCATTCACAGTTGGCGGTACGCGTAATAGTTGTTTGGGAATTGGCTGATACAATTAAAGAGAGTGGTTTGGCAATCTGAACACCTCCGGGCAAATCAGTTGCGACTGTCTGGTCGGTGGCGCTTGTTGATAATCCCTGGTTAGCGCTAAAGCCCATACCCCTGCGTGCAAATGCGTTCCAGATGGCACATTTATGCACATTATTGTATAGGATGGAATCAGCAGCTAATATGGCATTGCGGGCATCTAAAAAGCCAGGGCTGCAGGGCTGTAATTTCAGCCCTGTCATTACCAGGTTCATGGCAATCACATTGCCACCGGTACCCGCACTGTTATATAAATTTGGCGTAATAGAACCTACCTGCTGAATGATATTCCAGGTCATATCCCAAATTGTTGAGCACCATATTTCACCTGTTGCATGTACCTCAGTATTAGTTGCCATATTTGCGTAGGTTAGAGGGTCCACAGCCATATTGGTTGTGTACGGATACCGGCGGAAACCTCCACCAGTAATTGTCTGGTTATTTACATATGTGCCAATAGGTCGCAAATTACTGCCGTCGTTTATTCCGGCAGTAGTCCAGTTCGTAGTCATCATCAGGCCAAAATAATCACTCCATCCTTCCCCGCCCTGTTCCGCATTCCCCAGGCAGCTTGCACCATAAGGGCCACCTGTAAGCCTATTGGAAATCCCGTGTCCGTACTCATGGCAAATAACGCCATTGTCCAGATCCCCATCCAGGTAGATACCGGAACTTAGTGTAACACTAACCCCACCCTCGTTATTGATCTGACTGATAATGGAATTAGCCACAGTAGTAGTGATACTAACAGTGGGGATCACAATTGTATTATCAGTTCCGCCTAAACCTAATAAAGTGGGGTAATACATAAGAACGGCGATAGCGCCGGCATTTTGTGCTTTTTTAACTTTAGAAGCAAATGTGCAGGTCGTTGCATCTATCAATACAATCTTGCCTACCAGATTACCGGCATTTGCGGGAGCGGTAGTTGCACAGGCATTATGAACTGTTCCCAGTGTATCATCATTGTATAAAGCACAAAGTGCTGTTACCGGTCCTACATTAATCAATTTATTAGCCGTTGAAAAGCTACTTTCAATTCCAGGAAATGTACCGGCTATAGTGGCCGGGGTATTTACTCTAAATACAGGCGTTGTAGAAAATGTGTACATCTGCATCCGGCCACTGCCGCCTTCGGTAGGGGTAGCAAAATTTGCATTGTTATATCCGGCACTATCCTGTGCATTAGCCTGTACATAATCGTTTCCTGCACCACCGCGGCCGAGGTTGTTTGCCTGAAAATTACCAGCTATTTCAGTAAAACCATATTGATAAGTTACATCGTGCATGAGGTTATTCCAGTAAAAGAGGTTGTCGAGTGCTACCTTTTTATTTTCAATATTTTGAACGGGTTGCTGGGCAGTATTAATATTGTGGATAAAACTCAATGATGGTGCCGGCGTTGTGGAAGTGTCAGGCCAGTTGCGGACCGGATCAGGCGTATTATTGTTCACACGGTCAAGAAAAGCAAAGACATTATTGCCACGGGTAATCGTATAATTGTTAGTGCTATCGAAATGCCAGCCGATAGTTGTAGCATTATTTCCGGCACCAGCCATTAGCCAGGGATTTACCACATTGGTAAATGAGCCATGGATAGGGCTTTCTATTGGAAATGGAATAACCCGGTAAGTAGCCGAAGTAACATTTGGAGGAGGTGCCTGTAAAAGAAGTTGCGGCAAAGGCTTGCGTTTTTTTACAGGTATTATCTCATTTAGAGAGGCGGTTTTTTCAGAGGTAAGAATATTTTGAACAGGCAAAGCACTTATTTGTTTTGGCAACGCATCCGGCATATGTTCATCCACCGTCCAGTTATCTTTTTGTACAAAGTCACCTGTTCGTGCATCTACACGCACATTCCACCAGTCGGCACGTCCAAGCACATCAATATTTACATTCCAGGTAAGCGCTACCCGCTCTTTATCATCAGATGGTGTCCAGTACAAACTAACTTCAATATCTCTTCTGGCGATTGCTACCGCCGAAACAGTATATTTTTTTTCTGTGTCAAAAAGATTAGCAATTGTTGAAAGCGATGCTTCATCATCTAACTGAAGATGCCGTGCTGCCGATCTCACTGCCTCTGTATAAGATTTGACAGGCGTTGCGTTACCAGCTTTTGTTGCTATGTCTTTTACAAAATTTCCTGAAGCATATAAAAAGCTGCCATCATTAAACGCAGCAGTAATGATGGTATTGTAAACCTTTATTTGCTGATATGCCTGTTGCAGGTACACATAGGTAATCTTTGTAGCAGGGTCCGTGTAGGCTTGTGTAATAACAGCCGTATTAACGTCGGCTGGGGTAATGCCAAGCCGGGCTGCATTTTTTAGAAGCAAGGGCTTCAATTCCTTCTCGTCAATTGCCTGGGCTGATACACTATTGGCAAACAATAGTATAGCCATCAATCCGTACAATAATCCATGGTAAAGGTTTCTCATAAACAGCTGGTTTGAAATGTAAATAGTACCTGCCGAATGTAGTAACTAATTCTATTCTGTAGAGATGATTGTTAAAAAATTCTAAACATCTCTGCAATTTATTGTCGTATCAACAATACCAATCTAACACACGTATAGACAGCGTTAAGTCTTTTTTCCAGGTAAATAGTTTACCGGTCAGTACACTCTCGAAACGGCTACCATCACTTGTGCGTTTTTTTCAAAGCATCAAAAAAAGTTGGGACATTGTATCCTGGCTATTACCCGCAACCATCACTATGCTACTATCGTTGCGAAGGAAGTGTATGTACCAGATGTCATAATGAAACTGTTTAGTATTTTAACAATAGAGGTATGCCGGGCCTTATAAACAAAGTGTAATGGCCTATTGTGCCGTAGGTACAAGCTGTTTGTAGCAAGGAAGGTTTTAAGAACGCCATTATGCCACGTAGTGGCTACCTGTTTGATCACTTTAAAGTAAAGGAACAAGTGTTGTTTGAAATAATACATCAGGAAGTTGTGTAGCTTCTAAACAAATGCTGTCAAGTCAAGTATATAGTGGCTAAACAGATAGCCACTACGTGGCATAAAGCACCAAATCACTATATGCTTACTACTACAAACAGAATGTGCCTACAGCACATAAAACCAATCCTATAACATTTTGTATCTATTTTCCAACAGGTGTTAAAATACTAAACATTATCATACAGAATAAACGGTATCAGCTTACAGGTTCGCAACGCCGTGGAATCTTTACGATCATTAGCCAGCGGTCCGGTATAATTAAAAATCCGGCTTTGCTTATTGCACCGGCATATGTATTCATGTTCCGGGAAGACTAAAAGGAATGAATCGTGGATTACTTCTTAAAGATACCTTCATTCAAAACTCAATGACTGTGTACGAATAATACCGGATTGCTTGTCCTTAATATCGTAAATCATCTTCCCCGGCGATGCAAATACATGAATCTTTTCAACGTCTTGTGAACGCAATTTATCTACTGCTTTACTGTCGAGATTATAGAATGCAAATAAGTAGCAACCATAATCCAAAGCGCTTCTGCGGGATTTATAATCTCCGGCTGCCCTTAATGCAAGGACACTCCCATCGTCCAGATAGATTTCGGCAACATCATCTTCACTAATGGTAAAAACGCTTGTCCTTCCTGTCTGAATGGTGAGGCATAGAGAAAAGTTGCCGTTAGATTTGTAAATGCTGCTTTTAACAATTTCCCCAATCGCATTTTTTGCTCCCGGTATTGTATAAAGTTTTTTCTCCGGCGTTGAATACAGGGTGTCGCCTTTACTGGTAATATCCCTCTTAATTTTACCTTGCCCATAACTGGCAACACTGTTTAAAAAGGCAAGTAGAAGTAATAGCGTTTTCATAATAGCAGGCATTGGTTAAAATAGAGGCTGTAAGAATAGTGTTATATACTTTTATCTGCTGATATGCCTGTTGCAGATAAATATAGGTAATATGTGTGGTAGTTTCGGTGTAAGCATTTGTAATTACAGCAGCACTTACATCTGCCGGGGTAATGCCAGGCCTGGCCACGTTTTTTAAAAGTAAAGGATTGTATTCCTTATTGTCAACTGTCTGAGCTTATACACTATTGATGAATAATAGTACGGCCATCAATCCGCACAACAATCCATGGTAGATGTTTCTCATAAACAGCAGGTTTAAAAAGTAAATAGTACCTGCCCAATGCAATTAAAATTTAAGCTGTAGAAATATTTGTTCAAAACAGTAAACATGCCTGCTATTTATTTCAATAATTCTAATACCAGGGTACCACGGGCAGGCAGCGTTAATTCTTTCGCTATCGAAAGTAATTCTCCGGTCAGTACATTTTTAAAATGACTAAAACCACTGGTGCGTTCCTTGAAACGGTTAAGCGAAAGTTGGGACGTTGTATCCTGGCTGCTACACGCAACCATCACTGTACTGCTATCGTTGTGGCGGAAGTACACATACTGACCGTCGTACGGAATAAACTGTGTTAGTTTACCGGTTTGCAGGGCCGATGAATTTTTCCGATAATTAGCAAGTGTTTTAATATAATTAAAAATCTCGTTTTGTTCTTTGCTCCTGCCACTTGCTACAAAATTGTTGGTGCTGTCGCCTGCCCAACCGCCCGGAAAATCTTTCCGTACTTCAGCATCGCTCGGGTCTTTGAATTTGTCCATCAGCAGTTCGGTACCATAATACAATTGCGGAATACCACGCAACGTCAATATCCAGGTAAGCCCCTGCTTCAGTTTGTCCATATTTTTTCCAAGCTGGGCATAAATGCGGTCAAGATCGTGGTTATCTAAAAAAATACAATTCCTGTAAGGATCCTGATACACAAAATCCTGAGCCAGTGTTGTGTATAATTTTGTAAAGCCGGTTTCCCATCCGTATTTGTCGTTCAATGCACTCATCATGGCCCATAGCAACTGGAAATCAGTAACGCCGGGCAGGTTGCTTTTGTAACCGACATCCTGATACTTATTTGCCACAAAAAAGCTCTGGTTCGGTATACCCTGCACCCAGGTTTCCGCAAAAATGCCTATTTGTGGATATTCCTCAAGCAGTGCTCCATTGCAACGGTTCATAAAATCCAGGTCGTTGTATGCATAGGTGTCAATCCGCCAGCCATCAATTCCAAATTCCTCCACCGTCCATAAGGCATGTTGTATTAAATAATTAGCCACATACGGATTGCGTTCATTCAGGTCGGGCATTTGCCGGGTGAACCAGCCATCCTGCATTTGTTTGCGGTCCTCTAACGCAGCATGCGGATCAAATACCGCCTGGTCTTTATAATTGGTATTGGTATAATTATCCCAGTTGTTCAGCCAATCTTTTACGGGTTTATCCTGTACAAAAATGTGGTTAATGCCAACGTGGTTATACACGGCATCCTGAATTATTTTCATGCCTTTTGCATGGGCAGTTTCAATTAAATGATGGTAAGCTTTTGCGCCACCAAACCGGGGATCAATTGTGTACTGGTCGGTAAATGCGTAACCATGAAACGATGCAGATGGCATATCGTTCAGCAGCACAGGCGTCATCCAAATGGTGGTAGCACCCAACTCTTTAATATAATCCAAATGCTGCTCCACCCCTTGTATATCGCCGCCATGCCGGCCCTTGGGGAAGTTACGTCCGTAAAACTTTTCCTGTAGCCCGGACAGAGAATCGTTGCCGGTATCGCCATTTGCAAAACGGTCAGGCATCAAAAAATAAATAAAGTCTTTACTGGTTACCCCCTGAATACGCGTTTTGCCGTTTTCCCTGCTTCGGGCTTTGATAGCCCAGTTAGCATTAATCGATTTTGCACTGCCTGTAAATGTAAAAACAGCATTACCTGGTTTTGTAACTGGCGAAATGGACACATCAGCACTGATAAACCGCCCGTTATCCAGCTTGTTTATTTTGGTAATGCTAATGCCCGGATAGGTGACAGATATTTTTTGTTTACTAAAATTACTATCAGTGCTATGGATCAATAACTGCACTTTATTATGCTTCATGCCAGCCCACCAATTCGGCGGGTAAATCTCGATAGATTGGGCGGAGGCAGTGAATAGTGAATAGTAAATGGTGAGTACTAAAATGCAAAAAATATGACGCAATATGGTAAAATTTAAAATCATTAGTCAATGTTATTGGCACGCTTTTTTTCCTTTACAAAAAGAAAACAGACAACAGCGGCACTTATCATTAATACGCCTCCTATTTGTACTGCTAAAAGACGATCATTATTCAAAACATGCTTCATGATCCAACCGAAACCCAGTGATGCTATAATTTCCGGTAGGACAATAAAAAAATTAAACACACCCATGTACACACCAATTTTATTCTGCGGCAACACTCCGCTTAGCATAGCATAAGGCATCGACAGAATACTGGCCCAGGCAATGCCAACGCCTGTCATAGATACAAACAGCATGTATTTATTTGATACAAACCCAACGCTGATCATACCCATTGCACCTATAAGCAGGCATAAAGAGTGCGTTGTTTTTCTACCTAATTTTCTTGCAATGAATGGCAGGAAAAAAGCGAACACAAACGTGATGATGTTATAATAGGACAATGTTAATCCGCCAAAATTTGTGCCCTGGCCGTATAAGGGGTCTGTTTCGCTGGTAGCCCCAAAAATGTTTCTCGCCACGGCCGTATTATAGTAGAACCACATGAGAAAAAGACCCGGCCAGGTAAAAAATTGAACCAACGATAATACTTTCATGCGGGGCGGCATGTTTCTGATGGCACTTAAGATTTCTTTTAGGCCTCCCCCAATCCCCTTATTTGATTCTTTTACTTTTTCTTTAAACCCTTCATCAGCAGGTGGGTATTCTTTGGATGTAATAACGGTGTATAATACGGCGGCCATAAAAAAGAAGGCTCCGATATAAAAGCTCCATTTAACATTATCAGGAATCACTCCGCTTGCAGCCGTCGTCCGAAGATGGAACCAGTTCGTCATCATCCAAGGCAGAGCGGAAGCAATACATCCACCTAATCCTATCATTAAGCTTTGCATCACAAAACCCTGCGTAGTTTGCTTATCGTTTAGCTTGTCAGCTACAAACGCACGAAACGGTTCCATTGCTACATTTCCAAATACATCCATTACCCATAATAAGCCGGCAGCCATCCACAACGCACTGCTGTGCGGCATAAACAGTAACGCAATAGTGCTGACGAGTGCCCCTATAAAAAAATAGGGCCTTCTTCTGCCAAAAACCGGATGCCAGGTTCTATCGCTTAAGTAACCAATGATCGGTTGTACTAATAAACCCGTTAATGGAGCGGCTAAGAACAAAAACGGTATTTCATCAGCATTTGCATGAAGGTGTTCGTAAATAGGCCCCATATTAGCCCGTTGCAAATCCCATCCAAACTGAATTCCGAAAAACCCGACGCTCATATTGATAATCTGACTTAGAGAAAGATTTGGCTTATGTACCAATGGCTGAGTGGCAATCGTTTGCATAAAAAAGTTTTATTGTTCGGTATTGCAAGCGGCACAATGTTAAAACATTTAGGTGAATGTGTAATTTCTACACGAAACTAATTTTACAGGAACCTGTGATTCTTAAATACATGACAGAATTTCTGCAATAGGTTTTGGTATATCTATGCCGTTAGAATCAATGGCTTAGGTTTCGAAAATCACAAATACTACATCCTAAATTTGCTATCTCCTACATTTGCAGCCATTTTAATAAATTATTCATGGGATTTGATCGCAATACCGTCACCGGCTTTGTGCTGCTGGGTGCACTTTTCATCGGTTATTTTGCTTACACCAATTATCACCAACAAAAATACCTGGCTTTAAAAAAACATTATGACGATAGTGTTGCTGCAGTAGCACAAAAAAATATTTCTGTAGAAAAAATCAAGATTGATTCGCAAAGAATCCAGCAAACACAGGAAATTTTACAGCAAGGTTTTTTTCACAAGGACAGCAATACAACAGCACAGCTTACAATAGTTGAAAATAATGTCATGCGGCTTACCTTTTCCAATAAGGGCGGCTGGATGAATATGGTGGAACTGAAAAAATACAAAGGACCGGACAGCAGCCTGGTGAAAATGGGCGGCACACCATCCGATGCATTTGGCTACACCATCAACACGGGTAATAACCAGAGTACCAGTACCGACAAATTAATATTTAATAGCCCGGCGATCAACAAAACGGCGGATGGTTCGCAAACGGTCAGTTATCAGTTGACATCAAGCAGCGGCCAAACAATTACCCATTCCTTCATCATCAAGCCGGACGACTACCTGATAGATGCAAATATTTCCCTTAGCGGCGCAGATCAGTTGCTTACCGGGCAGCAACTCAATATTAACTGGCAGGTACTGGCCAGGCAGCAGCAAAAAGATGTACAGTACGAAAAAACACAAACCGAACTGGTATATGTAACTGGTGGTGATTTTGATTTTACCCGTGCATTAAACAGCATCAGCGAAACTTTTAATAAGCCAACCAGTTTTGTAGGTGTTAAACAACAGTTTTTCAATTCCACCTTATTATCCAAAACAGGTTTCAACAGTGTGCAGGCCGATGTGGTAGTGCCTACAGATTCAGCCAAAAACGAAGTGGCGTTGTTAAAAACAAGTGCCCATATACTGGTGCCAACCGGTGCGGCTGCACAAGTGCCGTTGCAGATTTATTATGGCCCAAACGAATACAAGCGGTTGAAGAGCTATGACAACCAGATGCATAACATTGTGAACTTAGGCAGTGGAATGTATGCCTTCGTAAAGTGGATTAACCGGGGTGTTATTCTTCCCATTTTCGACTTTTTATCACGGCTGGTAGGTGGCAAAATGGGTTGGGCCATTTTATTGCTAACGGTTTTTATCCGGCTAATTACGGCGCCTTTGGTATTACCGGGGTATAAAAACGGGGCAAAAATGCAGCTGCTGCAACCAGAATTGAAAGCATTGAAAGAAAAATTCAAAGACGACCAGCAAGGTTACAGCGTAGCACAAATGAAATTTATGAGTGATGCAGGTGCAAGCCCGCTGAAAGGTTGCCTGCCGGGGCTTTTGCAAATACCTATCTTCTTTGCCTTGTTTGCATTTTTTAATAGTAACATCTTACTTCGAAGCCAGCCTTTTCTATGGGCAGATGATTTAAGCAAGTACGATTCCATTTTCCACATTCCCTTCACCATTCCGTTTTATGGCGATCATGTAAGCTTGTTTACTATTACAGCCTGTCTGACCAGCTTTTTGATTTCGTGGTATGGTATGAGTAATGCAAACGTAGATCAGAGCAACCCGATGCTGAAATACATGCCGTATATTTTTCCATTTCTGATGCTGTTTTTCTTTAACAAACAGCCTGCCGCTCTTACCTGGTATTACACTGTGAGCAATACGGTAGCCTTGTTAATTCAGATATTCATCAAAAAATTTGTAATAGACCACGATAAGCTGCTGGTACAAATTGCTGCCAACCGGGCTAAGCCGAAAACAAAAAGTAAGTGGCAGGAACAGATGCAGCGGATGCAGGAAACGCAAAAGAAAATGCAGGAGGCAAAGGCAAAAACAAGAAGATGATATTTGTGAATCGTCAATCGTGAATGAATACTGCGAATGCCAAATTTTTTTCGGAACCGTTGACGATTGACGATTGTTTACATTTTCACAAATAACCAGGCGAGTTTAACTACTGCGCTGGTTTTGCATCTGTTATTTTAGCATAGCTTAGTTTTACGGCTATGATTCATACAATGAAGAGAGTTTTTATAATGCTTGCCAGCATTTTACTTGCAGGTAAAGCGCCTGCCCAACGGGTAATGACAGAGGGAACAGTGACATATAACCTTTCTGTGAATGGTTCTACAGTGCAGGAGGCAACCAATGTTTTTAATGGTGCCACGCTTACAGTGTACGTAAAGGGCACCCAGGCTTTGCAGGAACTCAAAAGCAGCGTGCTGAACCAATCAACCGTTTATGATGGCAAAAACGCTTCTGCCGTAATTTTAAAGCAGGCCGGTGATCAAAAATTCATCATTAATCTCGATTCTCTAAACTGGAAGCATTATAACCGGCGTTATGAAGGTATCACCTTCAATTATAGCGAAGAAACAAAAGACATCGCCGGTTTCACCTGTAAAAAAGCAGTGGCCAGGCTAAACGACGGAACAGAACTAATTGTGTACTACGCCACAGGCCTGACCACTTTTGTAAAGGGTTATGATTATCAGTTTAAAAACCTCCCGGGACTTGCTTTACAATATGAAGTGCAGAACGGACAGGTAAAAGTTACGTATACAGCGGATAAAGTGTATTTTAACCCGGTACCGGCTTTCAAATTTGATATTCCTAAAACAGGGTACCGGATATTGGATTACAAGAGCAGTTAGAAAATGGATAGCTATTTACTGAATTAGATCAATCCCCATTCTCCTGCTTTTTTTATAAGTAGCGCCGTATTGCCTACCTCAAATTTCGATAATAAATTTTTACGGTGCGTATCAACGGTGTAAGGGCTTACAAAAATTTTTTGGCGATCTCATTATTGGTCATTCCCTGTGCTATCAATTGTAATATTTCTGTTTCACGGCGGGTAAGGGTTGGAGATTCCTTATTGGACATGTATGCCGTTGTATTATTGTTGATGTCCATGCTAAAATACGTTTTGGCTGCCAGCACATCCCGGATTGCGTGTTCTATTTCTTCTTTACCGGCACTCTTTAATAAATAACCTAAACTGATAGCCTGTCCTGGTGGGAACAGTTTAAGTTATTACGCATTTATTGCTGACAGACTTTGGTAGCTACATCAATAATGTTATCTTAGAACAGGCTGCATAAAGTATCTGGCTGACATGGATTTACTTACTGCTAATTGCTCATCCCCTATTTGAGTTTGATATAATATAGATGTAGCAGTTTCTCAGGCAAACTTTCTTATGGCTCGTAAATACAGACATATAAGGGCAAATAGCTCTCAGCTACTAAAAAGCATTAAAAAAGCCGTCCAGAAAATTCCGGACGGCTTTTTTAATACTTGAAATTGACTTTTAAAATTTTACAGCAACCGGCCTTTTATAAAAAGGTACGCTTACATTATGCTTATAGGGATAGATATAAGTGGTATTACCATGCTGCAACATCACAAAAGAGTTTACGGCAGTATTCTGAGGTACCTTATCGACATTAATAAAGTTTCCTTTCAATAAAAATCCGGTTTTGCTGAACAGGCTTAGGTTGTTAAAACCTTTCAGTTCGAAACCGCTGAATTTTAATACGACTCCCTTTTTAGTCTTCGTATCGCCCTTTGCGGCATAGATTTGAATTGAAACAGAAAGCAGTATGGCTACAGTAGCCGCCCGGAATAAGTGTTTCATATGAAGTGATTTGAGTGATTTAACAAGATAAAATTAAGTATTTTTTGGCACAATCCACGATTATTTTCGTTTAATTAACGCTGTGCATAACTATTTTGTTACATAAACTCAAATTATTTCTTTGGTGATTAATTTGTAGTTTTAAAATTAAGCAATTGTCCCGGAAAATATGTTACTGTAGAACTGATCATTCCAAGGTTGGTTTTTACTTAAACATTTACCCGAAATACGAATTTCCAATAGTAATTATACCGAAACATAAAAACTTTAAGATACATGGCAAACTTTTCCAGCAGGCAGGAGCATGAGGATATTAAGGAGTTGCTACGTGCCTATAACAATTTAAAAATGGGCCGGCATTCCGTTTTTATAGAAGAGGAAAATTTTGAGCGCCTCATTGACTATTTCGATGATAAGGAAGATTTGCCTGCTGCTATTGAGGCTGCTGAAAACGGCATACAGCAATTCCCCTACTCGGCAACCCTGTTGTTGAAAAAAGCCGATCTGCTGATTGCTACCCGCAAATACCAGGAAGCGCTGCGCCTGCTTATTAAAGCTGAACTTTTTGACAGCACTAATATTGACCTCTATATTTTAAAAACAGATGCTTACCTGGCCCTGGACCGACATGAAGAAGCTGTAGAAATCCTGGAACGTGCATTGGACCAGTTTGAAGGGGATGAACGTATTGACCTGTTATTTGAATTAGCAGATGTGTATGATGATTATGAGGAATTTGAAAAGGTATTTGAATGTCTGAAATGGGTGCTTGAACAAGACCCCACCAATGAAGAAGCCATGCTGAAGATTTGCTTTTGGGCAGATTTTACCGGCCGCAGTGAGGAAAGCATTCAGCTTCACCAGAAAATTATTGACAATTACCCATATAATGAGTTGGCTTGGTTCAACCTGGGTACGGCTTATCAAAGCCTCAAGTTGTACGAAAAAGCAATTGACGCTTACCAATATGCTATCGTAATTGACGAGAAGTTTGATATTGCCTATCGCAACTTAGGAGATGCTTTTATTCGTATCCGTCAGTTTAAAGATGCCATTGAAGCATTAGAAAAAGTGTTGGAACTTACCCGGCCGGAAGATGTGGTGCATGAAGCCATCGGGCATTGCTATCATAAGCTGAATAATTTTGCACAGGCCCGGTTTCATTACCGCAAAGCCAGTCATTTGAATGCCGATGACAGTAAGCTGTACTATAAAGTTGCGCTTACTTATTATAAGGAAGGCCATATTGATAATGCGGTACGCCAGTTAGATACCGCCATACGTATGCACCGGATGCAGCCCGAATATAACCTGCTGATGGGCGAATGCAAACTGTTGCAGGGAAAAATAAAAGATGCGGTTATTTACTTCAGCAACGTCGTTCGTAGCCGGCCACGAAATTCCAAGGGTTGGGAGGCTTTAATCCGTTGCCTGGTAAAAGCCGGTTTTTACGAAGAGGCCTTAGAACAGGCATTACGGGCCATTAAAGCAACACATGTCAAACCGGTATTTATTTATTACCATAGTGCTATTCTGTTTGCCCTGGGTAAATCAAAAGAAGGGTTATTGCAATTGGAAAATGCCATACAGGCAAACGGTAAGTTGCTGAAAAAGTTCTTTGAACTTCAGCCGCAATTGATGCGAAACAGTCAGGTGGTAGATCTGGTAGTAAAATATAAGAAACCGGGTATAAAAAGAAGGCGGAAGTAAATAATACCAAATTCAAAAAGGCAATAGACAATGGGCAACAATCAACTTTAGATTTAGACAGCCAAAATAAAGTCCAAAACCAAAATGAATTTGGTATAACTAAGATTTTGGAATAAATGGCTATGGAAAAAGAATGAATGTCTGTCACTTGAGAAAAGTTGGCTCTTCGCAATTCAACATTATCATTTGTCGCCTTGTCTTATAAACACTGTTCTATATTATAATCCCTTCCGTTCATGTGAATGGAAGGGATTTTTTTAAAGTTTCTTTTTACTATTTCTTCTCCGGCGTACCAGCAGTCACAATATCAGGCCGTAACACGGCTGTAACCACATTTTTACCATTCAGCAACAGGTTGGCGGCATCCTGTACCTGCTTTGGGGTAAGTGCATTTACATAAGTACTGTACTTCAGAAAACGTTGGTTATCTGCGCCGGGAAAAGTAGTTTCCAGTAACTGGCCCAGCCAGGTTCCGTTTTCCTTCATCGCTGTTTTATTGGCTTCCAGCCACTGCTGTTTTACTTTATCCAGGTTGGCTTTGGAAGGGCCTGCTTTTTTTAACTTATCTATTTCGGCATTCATTGCATACAATAGCGTATCTACCTTTTCGGGACCGCAGGGAAGTTGTATGGTAAAACTGTAATTGGGATATGGAATCTTGCTTACACTGGCATTCATACCACCCGAATAAATACCCTGAATTTTTTCCCTTAATTCTTCGATAATACGGATGTTCAGTATTTCACTGATGGCGTCGGCTTTCAATTCCAGGTCTTCGCTATAAGGGACTTCACCGGTATACATACTTAATATTAAAGCCTGAGGCGCCTGACCTTTATTCACATTTACATTTACCTTGCCTTTTACTGGGCGCAGGCCGTTATCTTTAAACACATACTTCTTTCCGCTTGCAGGTAAGCTGGCAATATATCTTTCTACCAATGGTTTCAGTTTCTGTTCGTCCACACTGCCTACAATCACAAAGTTCATTCCGGTTACATCGCCAAAACGTTCTTTGTAAATGGCAAGCGTACGGCTCATATCTACACTATCAAAGTAGGAAGATTTAGGAATGGCGATTGGTGTACGCGGATCATTGCCATACACTGTTTTCAGCAGCGTATCAATAAAAGTGATCTGCGGATTAGCACTCATAAAAGCCATTTGGGCCTTGTTTTTTTGAATAAAACT
Source organism: Chitinophagaceae bacterium (assembly GCA_965246935.1). Classification (GTDB taxonomy): domain Bacteria; phylum Bacteroidota; class Bacteroidia; order Chitinophagales; family Chitinophagaceae; genus JAZKFT01. The sequence goes on from CBDFGC010000037.1 coordinate 424,735, forward strand.
TTTGAATAATGAAGTGTCTACCCGTGGGCTGGTGGCATACAGGTACAGCAACTGAAACATGGTTTCCATATCTTTTACACTGCTGCTACCGTTAAAATTATCGGTTGTATTACCTAATCCGGGCCTGGCAGAAGCTGTTTTGCCAGTGAGCGCTTTTTGCAAATCCAAAGGGGCGAAATTGCCAACACCCATGCTGGTTACCGCAGCCACAGCATATTCGGCATTGTACTTATCATTCAATCCATACTGGCCTTTACCTCCCTGACGGCGGGCACCCAAGAGCACCTCATCATTTTTAAAAGCGGTTTTCTTAATGGTTACGGTGGTTCCGTTAGACAATGTCCAAATGGTAGTTCCCATTACCGGATCTAAAGCGGTCTTGACCACTTTGCCGGGGGTAGGCAATTTGGGCAACAGATTGGCAACAACCGCTTTTTCCTCGTATGCTTTAATGCCGCTGTTATTGAATGCTGCTGTAGTAATTGCCAGCAAGGAATCTTTTGATGGTAACATTACCCCGGAAGCCGGCTCAGGACCGGTAAGGCTCAACAGATAGTTTGGGGTTTGCTGCAGGCTTTTAGCAACATTGTTTACGTCAGCCAGCGTAATTTGGGGTATCAGTGTTTTAAAATATTCGTACTCCGTTGTAATACCGGGGATAGGTTCATTAGTTGTAAAGTTGCGGATGTATTCTTCCGCATAATTCGCCGATTCGGTTTTGGTACGTTCATTATAACTTACCTGCATCCCAGCTAGCAAGTTGGTTTTAGCCCGGTCAATTTCGGCTTGGGTAAATCCAAAGCGTTTGGCTTTCTCAATTTCTTCAGCCAGTGTAGTAAGTGCACGGTTAGCACCGCCGGCATTAGCTGGCGTAGCACTGGCTGTAAACTGGTTATAATTACGTGCATAGCTGCTAAAGCCAACGCCAGCCCCTAAAAACGGGGGGTTCTCTTTTTGCGTGTACTCTCTCAGGCGCTGGTTGAGCAATGTGGTAAAGATGTTCCGTACCAAGTCAGCCTTGTAGCCACCAATCGTAGTAGATTGCTTATCCGGGAAGGCACTGTAATTAATATCAACCGAGTAATTGGTAGCTTCCTTATCCGTTACTATCAGTGCATCATTTGTGTTATACGAAGCTACCGTCGCATATTCCCGTGGGCGTTCATTAGCAGGGTTAGTCAGTTTTGCAAAATGCGATTTAATCATTTGCTCTGCCCTTAGCGGATCAATATCACCAACTACAATCACTGCCATAAGATCAGGCCGATACCAGTCATGGTAAAACCTGCGGATAAGTTCCGGATTGTAGGTTTTAATAATGCTGTCAATACCAATGGGCAGACGGTCGGCATACTTGCTGCCTTCAAATAATTTAGGATATAGCTTACGGAACATCCGGTCATCGGCACCTTTACCTTGGCGGCTTTCTTCCAGTATTACATTGCGTTCGCTTTCAATATCGTCTGTTTCGTAGCTTACCTGGTGAGCCCAGTCTTCCAATATCTGCATTCCTTTTTCCAGGTTGGTTGGCTTATCCGTTGGGATGGGCAGCATATATACTGTTTCATCGAAGGCAGTATAGGCATTCAGGTCGTTGCCAAAGCCTACACCAATGCTTTGCAAAAAGCTAACGATGTCATTCTTCTTGTAATTTTTGGTTCCGTTAAAGGCCATATGCTCAGACATGTGTGCCAGGCCCTGCTGGTTATCATCTTCTAAAATAGAACCTGCCTTAACCACCAACCGTAGCTCTACTTTTTGTTCGGGCTTTTTGTTTTGTCGGATGTAATAGGTAAGACCATTGGATAGTTTTCCTTTTTTCAGCGCCGGATCCTGGGGAAGAGAATCTGTGAGTTTATATTGTGCCTGTGAGCTTGTTGCTATCATCAAAAACATAGCGAATACGGCAAGCTGTTTTCGTATAAAAAACATGTTTTAAAAATTTCTGCAAAAATACCGGAGGTGGGTAGATGATGGCAGGAATATTTGGTTAAAAGTCGTCGACCCTATCACACCCACCGTATGCCTATAGTTTTGCCACTCCACATAAAAACTGAGGTAAAAATTCATCTGCCGATGTAGCTGGCTGTAAGCCTTTCGTTTTAAAAGGAGCATCGCTACTTTATCATAGATTTACCTGTGGAACAACGAAGTAACAATAGTTTAATATTGTGGCTATCAGGCTCGGCTGCATTATAACTTAATATTGCTCGAATGGCTAATTCCGGTTTTTGAGGCTACAAACAGGAGCAACTGTTACCATTAGTTATATCAAACTGCACTGACTGCTACAACACAAAATGTTTACAAAACCGTACCTGCATTTAACCATCATTGCTGTTAGATTTTCTTTACTTACCCTTTTATTAGTTGGGCCGTTCATTGTTTTCGGGCAACAGGATGATACTGATAGTACGATAGCCGGCAGTTATGAAGGTGAAGTTAATTACATGAAAAACTGGCTATCGGCCAGAATGAAATGGATTGATGCCAATCTTCAGACCTTGCAAAACTGAGCATAAAATAGCAGAGCGTTGGTTTAAAGAAATATCGTTGTGTTCATTAATTAGCCGTGGCGTTCCACAACTAACCATATTTTACGGTACCATTTCTGATAAAATAAAAGAACAAAGCAGTTGAACTTATATTGCGGCTGCCCGGCTTAGGCTGCAGCCGACAGACTGTAATACTTCTGGTGCGGGTGTAAACACATATAATCTTGCATGACTGACATCTGTTGTATCGGCCATATTACGCTGGATAAAATAATAACTATTGGCAGCGTACATTATTTACCAGGTGGTACGGCCTGGTATTTTTCTAATGCTATCAGCCGGTTACCGGTAAAGTACAAGCTGATAACATCGGTTGCAGATACTGAGAAACATTTTATAGAAACCCTTGAAAATATTGGGGTAGACGTACAATGCTTTCCAGGTAAGCATACACTTAATTTTATAAATAACTATGCTGAAAAGCAGGATCACAGAACACAGCAAGTTTTACAACAAGCTGACCCGTTTACAGTGGACCAGGTTGTCAATATAAATACAAGCATTATTCACTTAGGGCCGCTGGTTGCGAACGATATATCCCCGGAATTAATACCATTGTTGGCAGCAACAACAAAAGTGTCACTGGATGTACAAGGCTATCTCCGGAAGGTGCGATATCAGGAAGTGATACCTATACAATGGGAAGGTGCAACAAATATTTTACCTTATGTACATTATCTTAAAGCAAATGAATATGAACTGGAAGTACTAACCGGCTATACCGACATATATAAAGGCGCTAAAATGTTGGCGGAAGCTGGTGTAAAAGAGGTTATCATTACGTTGGGTAGCATGGGTTCTGTCATATTATGTAAGGGTCAGTTTTATAAAATACCAGCTTACAAGCCTCTGGCTGTTGTAGATGCTACCGGTTGCGGAGATACATATATGGCCGGTTATCTATACAAAAGATTAATGGGTGCAGGCATACAGGAAGCGGGCTCGTTTGGGGCAGCCATGGCTACGTTGAATATTAGCAAGTCAGGTGCTTTTGCGGGGTCAGAGGAAGAAATTGAAGCTGTAATTAGGGCGTAAACAAGAAATCTAATTATAGAAAGATAGACATACTCATTTTCATTATAGTTAGTCTGCTACAAGCGTTTTTCTTTTGGAAACAAACAAATTTATTGAAGGCACTAATAAATCCTGATTTGTAACATCAAAGGTTCAGGATTCATGACAAGCATCTATTGAAATTTTGCAATTACAGTGAGCTACCTGATGAACGGCAATTTCTTTCTTACCTGCCGCAGCCATGCCCTGGCCATCAGTTCATGGCCGGCAGGCATCGGGTGTATACCATCCCATATCCAATATTCCGCAGGTGCTTTTGCTATCGCATCATTGAAAGCTTGTTGAAATTCAACATACACGGTATTGAATTCAACAGATAAACGTTTAACTACCTGCTTCCTTTTTTCAACTTCGGCAGTATACTGCTCCCATTTATCTTTTACCCTGCCTACCGGAAGAATAAAAGGCTCACAAAGCACGAATACTATATGTGGTAATTGTTGTTTTGTTTGCTGAAGCAATGTTCTGTAATCCGTTTCATATTGACAGGCACTATAATTTGTGTTGCCATCAATAAACGCAGAAACATCATTAATGCCAATGAGTATGCTTAGCACATCCGGCTGTATATCCAGTGTATCATTTTGCCATCTAACAGCCAGGTCAGTTACTTTATTCCCACTGATACCTCTATTAAAAAAATGAAAATCTTTCTTTGGAAACTCATACCAAAGCTTGCTGGCAATAATATACTGATACCCATGGCCCATCACATGATTCCAGTCCTGGTTACGGGTTCTGTTGCCATCGGTTATAGAATCTCCCTGAAATAGAAAAACAGCACCTTCGCCTTTTTTACCGGCGCCTGCATCATCTTTTGCCTGCAACACAGAAGGATTAATTGTTGCAATCGTTACGGCAGTAGCAATTTTTTTTATGAAGTCTCTGCGTTTATGTATTTTCTTATTCATTGGTAGGAGTTCGTTGTTTCAGAATTTTTATTCATCCGGTAATACGAAACAAAGCAACAGGTATATTTTGTAATAAAGTATGTTACTGTAATCAGGTAGCAGAATCCTTTACACTTAATCATCTGATACCACATTTTATAGTATCTGATCCGTTGGTAACGGTAATTTAGATGATTGAAAGATGTGTAAGACAAAATTGATTAGCAGCCTGTAGCAAAGCTGAGCTTATACATCTGTTGAATGAAAGCACTAAAAATATTGGTTCGGGAATAACAATCATTACGTTCCCTATCTTTCAAGCTGAAAACAACTTCTATATGAAAAGGCTGTTAGTGTTATATATGACTTTGAACACCGGATTAGTAGCAATGGCACAACCTGCCTATCCCGAAACAAAAAAAGGATCCGTTGCCGATAATTATTTCGGCACCACCGTGGCTGATCCCTACCGCTGGCTGGAAGATGATAATAGCGCAGAAACGAAGGCCTGGGTTACAGCTCAGAATAAAGTAACCAGGGAATACCTGGATGCCATTCCCTTCCGGCAGAAAGTAAAAGACCGGTTAACGGAATTGTGGAATTTTGCCCGCTACGGTAATGCTTTTCAAAAAAACGGCTTCATCTATTTTACCAAAAATGACGGACTGCAAAACCAGGCAGTGTATTACCGGCAACAGGGCCTGAATGGTAAGCCGGAAGTATTTATAGATCCTAATACCCTGAGCAAAGAAGGCACCGCCGCCGTTGATAACTTAAGCTTTAGTAAAAGTGGTAAGTACATGGCTTATACCATTAACAAAGCAGGTAGTGACTGGGCGGATGGCCTTGTTATGAACGCCACGACTAAACAACCATTAGCCGATAAACTGGAATGGTTGAAATTCACCGGCTTTTCCTGGAAAGGTGATGAGGGGTTTTACTATAGCCGTTACCCCGCTCCTACCGGTAAGGGCAGCGAACTTAGCAACCAGAATGAATTGCATACCGCGTACTATCACAAGTTGGGTACGCCACAGACGGCTGATGTGCTGATATACCAGGACAAAATGAACCCATTGCGGTACCATGGTGCAGGTGTAACGGAAGACCAGCAGTTCCTGATCCTTTTTATTTCGGCAGGCACCACTGGTGTTGAACTACGGGCACGCCGCCTTAATGATGCAGCCACCGTTCCATTTAAAACCATTTTCAAAGGGTTTGAATACGAGGCCTCTTTTATTGATAATCAGGATAGTAAACTGATTGTAAGTACCAATAAAAACGCCTCTAATTACCGGGTGGTGGCCATTGATTTTGCGAACCCCGCAGAAGCAGCCTGGCAAACGATTATACCGGAGAAAAAAGAGGCCATCAGCAGTGTAAGCAGTGGCGGCGGAAAATTATTTGTGAACTATATGAAAGATGCCAGCACCCGGATTTATAGTTATGATTACAATGGTAAGAACGAAAACAGTGTAGTACTACCGGGTATAGGAACAGCGGAAGGTTTCGGCGGTGAACGGAAAGACAGCTTACTATTTTACACCTTTACTTCTTTCACCTCCCCTGCCACCGTTTACAGCTATCATCCGGCTACAGGCAAAGCGGAGTTGTTCCAAAAATCGGATACGAAGTTTAACCTGGATGAGTACCAAACCGAACAGATATTTTTTAAAAGCAAAGATGGCCAGGAGGTACCAATTTTTTTAAGCTATAAAAAAGGATTACAAAAAAACGGCAACAATCCCGTATTGCTGTATGGTTATGGTGGTTTTAATATTCCGCTAACCCCTGCATTCAGTATCAGTTACCTGTATTTTATGGAGCAGGGTGGCATATATGCCAGCGTAAATCTGCGGGGTGGAAATGAGTATGGCGAAACCTGGCACAAAGCCGGAATGCTGCACAATAAGCAAACCGTTTTTGATGATATGATTGGCGCTGCCGAACATTTAATTGCAGAAAAATATACCGGTAAAGAAAAGCTGGCTATTCGTGGCGGCAGCAACGGTGGCTTGCTGGTGGGCGCCTGCATTACGCAACGGCCTGATTTATTTAAAGTAGCCATTCCGCAGGTTGGCGTAATGGATATGCTGCGGTTTCATAAGTTTACTATTGGCCACGGCTGGGTGGTAGAATATGGAAGCAGCGATTCCGCAGCCGATTTTAATTACCTGTACAAATACTCTCCTCTGCATAATATTAAACCTGGTATGACTTACCCGGCCACACTCATTACTACTGCCGATCATGATGATCGGGTAGTACCTGCGCATAGTTTTAAATTTACCGCCACCATGCAGGCTGCCCAAGCCGGGATTAACCCGGTGCTCATTCGCATAGATACCAATGCCGGTCATGGCGCCGGAAAGCCGACTGCTAAAGTGATTGATGAAGCTACCGACATCTGGAGCTTTGTAATGCAGGGGTTGGGAATGAAAGTTGACTGATATAATATATTTTAACCTATCAATCCGAATTATAGTAACGGCCATCCTGAGGATGGCCGTTACTGTAATATTCAAGTTCAAATTGTTAACAATAGGAGCTTTCAGGTTACCTTCTGTCTCTAAATCGCATTAATGTGTAAATAATACACAAAGGCTATAAAATTATGTAAATCAATTTTTTAGTATTTAACGGTTGTTTGGCCCCGGCATTGCGCTGAGGTTTCGCTATATGAAATTTCAGGACCGGCAGTATTCATTTTTAAAAGAATTAGCTGCATAAAACAAACAACTATGACACAGAAATTAAATCCGGCATTTATCAAAAACAGCCTGATACAAAGCGTGGCGCAAAAGCTGTCTGCTCTAACAAAAATGTGGAAAGCATTTGCAAAGGAGAACAAAGAAGCAATGGAAGAATATGCAAAAACAATTCCTCCACGATACTGGCGTCCTCACAACTATTAACCCTTTTGCGTCGAACGCTCATCCTCCATTTTCACTCATTGATCACACGCCTGCTTCATCAATCAAATGAAATAGGTACTACCGACCAACATTTTAAACAAGGCAGCTACTTACACAAGTGCTGCACAAAAACAACAATTATGAAATCAATTATTAAATCGCTTTTTTTCGATAGAAACTTAATGCGTTCCCTAAAAAAGCAAAAGCTGGACGAAAACTTCTTGCAAACTTATTTACTGGATGGTAAAATTTCCCTGGAGGAATATTTATACCTCTGCAGGCAATAGCGAAGGCAATTTCAATAACAATTTTTAGAACAAAAAACCCCGTCCCGGCTAAGCCGGGACGGGGTTTTTATTTTTTGGTTAATCCATTTTAGGCTCCGGCTTGAGATTGTCCATTCGCATCCGTAGCAGGTGCTTCGTCAACTTTCTTAACTGGTGGTACATATCTTTTAGGTGCACGGGAGCGTTTGTGTTCTTCCTGGCGGCGGCGGGTATTTGCCTCATGCTCTTCATGCCAGCTTTGAAACTTGGTCATTGCAGTAGCATCATCAAACAGGCCCAGCTTTACACCACGCAGCAAATGCTTCAGGTATAATACACCTTTAAAGCTAAGGATGCGGCGCACCGTATCGGTGGGTTGAGCGCCTTTGTGCAGCCAATCCAATGCTTTCTGGCGGTCGACCTGTATGGTAGCCGGAACAGTAAGGGGATTGTACGTACCAATCTTCTGGATAAATTTCCCATCTCTGGGAGCACGGCCGTCGGCAACTACGATAAAGTAGAAGGGACGTTTTTTTGAACCGTGACGTTGTAAACGGATCTTAACGGGCATTGTAAATAGAAATTTAAATGCGGTGAATAAAAAGGGGTTCGCTGCAAAAATAAGCGAAACAGGCAAACGGCAATTTGTAAAATGTGAAAATTAGCTTAGTTGTCAGAAAACAGTCGTTAGTCAACAGTCCAGAATTTTATACTTCCAAAGCAAGTTTATTTCTCAACCTACTATTTCAGAAATGCAATTTTATTGATTTGGTTTATAATAGTGATTATCTAAATCAACAGAACGTAGGTCTATCCTGTTGACAACTAACTTCTGACTGTCGACTGATGGCTAATTCCTTCTTCCCATCATTTTATTTCCCATACCCATCGGCAACTTATTCATCATTTTCATCATCTGCTTCATCTGCTCAAACTGTTTCATAAAAGCATTCAGTTCAGCCATGTCTTTACCGGCTCCCTTTGATATGCGGACTTTACGGCCGGGATTTATTAAATCGGGATTGGCACGTTCTTCAGGCGTCATGCTTTGTATCATGGCCTCAATACCTTTAAAGGCATCGTCCTTTATGTCCACATCTTTTAACTGGTTTCCAATGCCGGGTATCATACCCATCAGGTCTTTCAGGTTACCCATCTTTTTTATCTGTTGAATCTGCTGTAAAAAGTCCTCAAAATCAAACTGGTTTTTGCGGATTTTCTTTTCCAGTTTTTTGGCTGCTTCTTCATCAAACTGATCCTGGGCACGCTCTACGAGGCTTACAATATCGCCCATGCCTAAAATACGCTGTGCCATCCGCTCCGGGTAAAACACATCCAGCGTATCCATTTTTTCGCCTTGGCTTACAAACTTGATGGGCTTGGTGACAGTACTCTTAATAGAAATAGCCGCACCGCCACGGGTATCGCCATCCAGTTTCGTAAGCACCACGCCGGTAAAATCGAGCCGGTCGTTAAAGGTTTTAGCAGTATTTACCGCATCCTGGCCGGTCATGCTATCCACCACAAACAATATTTCCTGCGGATTTACGGCGGCTTTAATGTTCGCTACCTCGTTCATCATGGCTTCGTCGATAGCCAGGCGACCGGCGGTGTCAATAATGATAACGTTCTTGTTTTTTGACTTTGCTTCCCGTATGGCATTCTGCACAATCGATACTGCATCTTTGTTATCCGGCTCGCTGAAAACCTCTACATTAATCTGTTCGCCCAATACCCGTAACTGTTCAATGGCTGCAGGCCGGTAAATATCAGCGGCTACCAGCAACGGGCTTTTGCCTTTTTTGGTTTTCAGATAATTGGCTAACTTACCGCTAAAAGTAGTTTTACCACTACCCTGCAGACCGGCAATTAAAATAATAGTCGGATTGCCATTAATGCTCAGTTCACTTGCTTCTCCTCCCATTAATGCGGCCAGTTCGTCTTTTACGATTTTTACCATCAACTGGCCGGGGCTTACCGCATTAATCACCTTTTCACCGGTGGCTTTATCTTTCACCCGGTCGGTAAAATCTTTGGCTATCTTATAGTTCACATCGGCATCCACTAATGCACGCCGAATATCTTTTACGGTATTGGCAACATTTAGCTCATTAATCCGGCTCTGGCCTTTCAGGCTTTTAAAGGCGGTTTCCAGCTTTTCACTTAAACTTTCAAACATGGTATCATTCTTCTTTTTAAAGGGTGCAAAAATCAGTGATTTGGAGGATATGGAAAAAAGAAAGCGGGCTTTACCTTTTAGGCAAGATTGATTAGATTTGCAATAGAAAATAACAGGTTATGGAAAAGAAAATGGAAATTAAAGATTTGAAAGCCGAACAGGAAAGATTAAGGGGCATTTTCAGAAATATGCTCAATAGAAAAAGAGAAGAGCAGCGAACTGCAGAAGAAAGATTTGAAAACGACCCGCTACTAAAGGAAGCTTTTGAACAATTAAGTAAAGAAAATGCAGAACGAGGAACCCCCTTCATCAGGATACAACTTTAGATTCGCTGGTGGTGATGAGAACAGTTATGTATTTGACACAAATTACGGAGTAAAATATGAAATTAAGTTCAGGCCTACCTTCTACATATTTGAAGAAGAGCTCATGTTGAAGGAACTCACCTTTGAATTAATAATAGATGTTGCAAATAAGATAGAAGTAACGCCTCCTTTGGATAGCTTCACCGGGCTTACTATTTCTGCTATCATTAATCACTTTTATCAACGCAGTTCTCTTATAACTACCATTTTTATTTGCGATGATGCTGACAAAAGAGAGGCAGCCCGTCATCGAAGGTTTGGCAGATGGTTTACTGCTTACAACAAAGATAAATTTACCAAATTTGATTTTGAATGGACAGACCAAAGCACCAACAAAATTTATATATCTGTAATTATTACGAATACAAATCCTTTTGCCGAAACCATTAAAGAAAGATTTGAACTGCTTGCCCTTGATTTCCGGCAGGATAAATAGCACATTTCAGAACCGATTATGACCGAAGAAAAAAGCCTTCATTTTTTAGAAGAAATTGTTGAAGCCGATCTGGAAAGCGGCAAACATACCAGTGTGCTTACCCGTTTTCCGCCGGAGCCAAACGGCTATCTGCACATTGGCCATGCCAAAAGCATTTGTCTCAATTTTGGATTAGCCAAAAGATATGGTGGTAAAACCAATCTGCGCTTTGATGATACCAACCCTACGAAAGAAGAAGTAGAATACGTAGATAGCATAAAGGAAGATGTGCAATGGCTGGGCTTTGAATGGGCGAATGAATTATATGCTTCCGATTATTTTGAAACGTTGTACCAGTATGCCGTTCGATTGATTGAAAAAGAATTGGCGTATGTAGATGATTCCACGCCAAATGAAATTGCGGTACAAAAAGGTTCGCCAACGCTACCAGGTAGTCCAGGCCCTTACCGTAGCAGAAACGTGCAGGAAAACTTGGAACTGTTTGCAGCTATGAGGGCGGGCATGTACCCGGATGGAGAAAAAGTGCTTCGGGCAAAAGGGGATTTAGCATCGCCCAATATGCACATGCGTGATCCGATCATTTACCGCATTAAACATGCCCACCACCACCGCACCGGCAACGAATGGTGTATTTATCCCATGTATGATTTTGCCCACGGCCAAAGTGATTCCATTGAACACATTACTCATAGCATTTGTACACTTGAGTTTATTCCACACCGGGAATTGTATGATTGGTTTATTGAGAAACTGGAAATCTTTCCCAGCCATCAGTATGAGTTTGCAAGATTGAATATGACCTACACCGTCATGAGCAAGCGCAAGCTGCTACAACTGGTGCAGGAAGGTTTTGTAAGAGGCTGGGACGATCCGCGGATGCCCACCATTAGCGGATTACGGCGACGGGGCTTTACACCGGAAAGCCTGCGGGAATTTTGCGACCGTATCGGTGTTCAAAAGCGGGAAAATATCATTGATTTCAGCCTGTTGGAATTTTGTGTGCGGGAACATTTAAATAAAACGGCTGTTCGCCGTATGGCTGTACTGGATCCTGTTAAACTAATTATTACCAACTATCCGGAAGGCGAAACCGAAATGTTGGAAGGCGAAAACAATCCTGAAGCAGACGGTGGCGGTGGTACCCGCTCTCTACCGTTTTCAAAAGAATTGTGGATTGAAAGAGAGGATTTTATGGAAGTGCCTGCAAAGAAATTCTTCCGCTTAGGGCCAGGGCTTTCGGTACGGTTAAAGAATGCTTATATCGTTACCTGCACAGGTTGTAACAAAGATGAAAACGGGAATGTAACCGAAGTGCTTTGCGAATATTTACCCGACAGCAAAAGTGGTAGTGCCGGCAGTGCCATAACGGTAAAAGGCACTATTCACTGGATCAGTGTACCACATGCAAAAAAGGCTGAAGTACGCTTGTACGACCGGCTTTTTAAAGTTGAAAATGTTGCGGAGGCAGAAGGTGATTTTAAAGAGTATATCAATCCGGACAGTTTACAAATAATTCCAAATGCGTTGATGGAACCGGATTTAGGAAATGCACAATTGAATGAGTATTATCAGTTTATCCGAAAAGGATATTTTGTGGTTGATAAAGATTCAACGCCTGAAAAATTAGTGTTCAACCGAACCGTTACGTTGAAGGATGCATGGGCAAAAGAGCAGCGGAAAGGATGAGTATCATGAATAAGTGTATCAAAATAATTGATCTGTATTCATCCTATGTATTATCCCAATCATCCCAAAAATCCCAGTTAAAGACATTAAAAAAGGGCATCATTTGATGTCCTTTTTTAATGTTTTATACCTGTACTTTATCCCTGTCTATTTACCTACCACTTCATACCAGGTATTGTTTCCATCAATTACCTGCTGGTAATAATTACCGTTGGGAGACATATACAACTGCTGGCCATTGATGGTTACTTGTTTGGAACCATCAGGTAGAATGGATACCCGGTCACCATTGCTCAGGTTATCCGTAGGCTCATCGGCTAATCCATCATCTGTGCTCAGTACTCCATTCTTTCCTACAACCGTATACCAAATCTGGCCATCCCGAAGGTCTTCCTGGTAAAATACACCATCCAGTTCATAATATTTTTTAGCATCAATTACTCTTACTTCAGCACCTTTCGGCAGTTCAGCTACCTGGGCACCCAGCGGTGCATCCACCACCTGGTATTCCTGATTATTATCTGGCCGGTTGTAAAATACATTGTTGTAATAATAATAGGTTCCCCATGGGCCATACACCGGGCTGTACCCTATAGGCAACGTAGAAATACCAATTCCGATTGGCGGAGCAATGATCTGAAAAGAAGATCCATAAGGCTGATACCAATTTCCATTATAATAATTGTAAGGGCTACCGCCAAATGTGATATGGCTGAAAGGGCCGCCGATGGAAATAACAATACGGGGGCGGATGCTGAAATGATAAGTGCCAACCGGCGTAAAACGGTGGTAGCTATATCCATAATTGTAGCCTGTACTCCAGTGGCTGCGAGGTATGTAATTGCGTGAACCGTAATAATTATTCTGAACAATTACCCGGTTTTGAGTGCCATAATTTCGCTGCGGAGTGAAACTGCGTTGCGGTGTATTGTTCCGCTGCGGTGTAAAGTTGCGGTTGGACGAAATGCCTCGTTGCGAATTGAAATCTCTTTGCTGGTTTAAATTTCTTTCATTACTACTATTCTGCTGTGGTGTAAAACTGCGGTTGTTGGATAGATTTCGCTGTGCATTCACCTCTCTTTGCTGGTTAAAATTTCTTTGCGTACCGCTATTCTGCTGAGGCGTAAAACTTCGCTGTTGTTGCGGGAAATTATTACGTTGTGTATTTACATTGCTACGTTGCTGTGAGGCGCCGTTATTTCTGCCCGATCTATCGCCAGAGCTATGGTCCCGCTGAGCTACTGCTGCTGTAGAAGCAGTAATAAGGCCGATAACAAAAGCAGTATTCAATATCTTTTTCATGGAGGTTTCCTTTTATTTTAAAATGACTAAAGCTAGTGTGAAATGAATGATGAATAGACGTCTTTTAAACTAATAGTTTAATTAAGAGAATGCAAAAAGGCAGCCGTGTTACGTTAAAATTCCTTGATTTGTTGTGGCACGTTATTCGACAATGCCATTTACCTCATTCTTTAACAACTGCCTGTATGAAAATATTGCTTTTGACTTTTCTGTTAGCGTTTATTACATCAATTTCCTTTTCTCAGGAGATTAGCTACCCCTACCCTGTCCGTCAATTTAATCTGGTTATTGAGAATCAACCAGTGCAAATGGCCTATATGGATATAACGCCGGTAAAGGCAAATGGCCAAAACATTATCCTTTTTCATGGAAAAAACTTCAATGGTTTTTACTGGAAAGATGTAATCCGTTTTTTATCGCAGGCTGGCTACCGGGTAATTGTGCCCGACCAGGTTGGGTGGGGAAAATCATCCTATCCCAATATTCATTACAGTTTCCATTTATTAGCTTTTAATAGTAAAAAGTTATTGGATAGCTTAGGAATTATTAAAACAATTGTGCTGGGACATTCCATGGGCGGTATGCTGGCTACCCGGTTCAGCTTGTTATTTCCCGAAACAGTTACTAAACTAATACTCGAAAATCCCATTGGCCTGGAAGATTACCGCCGGTTTGTACCTTACCAGCCGCTTGACTCTTTGTACAAAAATGAATTATTGGCTACCTATGAATCTTATAAAAAGTACCAGCAATCGTATTATCCGGTGTGGAAACCTGAATATGAGCCGCTGGTAGCAGCACAGGCAGCTTCATTAAAACTACCTAATTTTAAAGACGTAGCATTGGCAAATGCACTTACCTACCAAATGATTTATGAACAGCCGGTTGTGTACGAATTCTCCGATCTGAAACCAAAAACACTATTAATCATCGGCCAGGCCGACCGGACGATAGTAGGTAAGAATAAGGTGCCGCAAAACTTATTGCCACTTTACGGTCAGTATCCGGCATTAGGCAAAAAAATCAAAGCAGCCATACCCGATTGCCAGTTGGTTGAACTGCCGGGTGTAGGGCATATACCACATATACAAGAGTTCGGGAAATTTAAAGAAGCCGTGCTCTCATTTTTAAAATAAAGGAAGATAGAAGTGGCAATGGAAACCGAAGGATTTTCGTTTAACTCACAACGTCTATTGAACAGGCTTGCTGTTTCATCAAACAAAACAAGAAACTTGCGTATATCTACCAAAACTTCCACCAAGGTTTGTCTTGTTTTGTTATCAAATCCGGTATTGATTGTGAAACGGTAGAAACTTTCTTTGCTGTTACGATTTCATAGCCACTTAGTTGTGTTTCAAATAAGAAATCGTCATTACTGTCAAGCCTTTCACCTGTATATCGTTTATAAATTTCAAAAACAAAATTTTCACCTACTTGGGCTTCTGAAAATGGTTTTTCTGGATATTCTTCAAAAAAATATTGTCTTTGTCCGTAGTCGTCAAATCTTGATTTTGATAACAACGCTAATTCCTCTTCTAAGGGTTCACCAAAGTCAAGCGTTGTACCGTTACTTCCATCACCCATTCTTGCACGAATTTTCTGCCCTTCTTTAATTATTGCATAAGCCCAATAATTTGTGCCACTATGTAATGAAACAGCACAAATTTCAGATTTGGGGAAAATATTTATTAATCTCTTTTCAGTTTCCGTGAGCCCAGGAGTGAAAAATTGGTAAGGCAAGTTGAACTCTGAGATGATTAAAAGGTTGTTGTAATAACCGATAAAAATTTTGTTTTTGTCTGGATAAATAGCAACATCATATAGTTCGTCGTCGATTTTATTAACATCCGAGAAGCCAAGAGCTTGTAATATAGTTTCATGGCTAATGTCTATCGCAGGTTTTATTAAAATTGAAAATGCTTTCCATCCCATAGTGTATCACTTTAAAATAGCGTCTAAATAATTGCTACTCAAACTAAATCAGTAAATCAATACCGAAGTCCCTTTCTGAAAAACAGGTTTACCGGTATCCAAATCAACATAATTGAGCATCCATACGTAAGCCCCGGCTGGCTGCAGTACGCCATTTACTTTACCATCCCATTTCTGTCCCTGGATTCTGGCTTCAAACAAGGGCTGCCCAAAACGGTTGAAAACACGGAAAACCATTTTGTCAGCTTTGTAAGCATTGGTAGGATATAAATAATCGTTCAGACCATCTCCGTTGGGCGTAAAGGCCGAAGGCACAGCAATCACACAATTATTCAGTGCTTTCATTTTTACTGCCGTATCTATCGTACAACCTAAGGATCCCGTAATTGCCAGCCTTATAGTGTATAGCATTTCAGGAGTTGCAGGAACGGGATACGTATGTATTTGCGGCAGCGGCCCACTTGTGGTAAATCCATCTCCATAATCCCAGGCATAAGAAGCGATGTTTCCGGTACTACGGTTCGTTATCTGTAAAGACTCAGAAGGGCATAAAAAGGTGGACGCCTCAAAGCTGGCGTGCAGCGTATCCGATGCAATAAAAATAAGTTGTGTGGTAGAATCCGTACAGATGCCATTGGTTACCGAAAGGCTCACTGGTCTGCTGCCATAAGTAGCATAATTGATAACGGGGTTTTGAAGGGTTGACTGTATGCCATTATCAAAACGCCAGCGCCATTGTGTAATACCATTATTGCCATTGTGTAAAAAAGAAACCGTATCCCGGCCCTTGCAGGAGTAAGCAACGCTATATGTAAATGCAGCCGAAACGGTATCACCGGTTACAAATGGGAGCGAACCGCCGGGCAATGCAGGCTTGTTACATTCGTTTAGTAATGTGTTGCCATCGGAACCATTTTTTAGCACTACCTGAAAGTTGCCTGCTTTGGTGATACCCGCACCCAGCGTAAGTTTTATCACATTGGTAAAACCACCGTTACAAATACCCGCAGCTTGCGTTATAGCGACAGTTGTTGTTCCGGTTACATTGAAATCGCTTCCATCAGCGACAATACTGCCGCATTGTACCGGTTCCCGGAAAAATAATACAAGTTCATTTGGTTTACAACCCGGTTTTGCAATACTGTCCATCGTTACGGCATTGTGAAATACAACAGCGATATTGTTAATACTGTCATTTACCGGAATGGCACGGCTGCAATTGTCCAGCAGGGTATTACCATCACTTCCATTTTTTATGAGTAAGGTGTAGATACCCGTAGGTAACGTATTTCCCAGGCTTAGCACTATTGAATCTGTTTCTGCTGCCATACCGCAACCAAAGCCAAAAGCCCCGGAAAAAGTAGCCAGTGCAGGCCTAATGCTAAAATCAGAACCGTTTGCTGCAATGCTGCTGCATTTTATTTTCTTATTCAGCTTAATTAATATTTGGGTGCCCTCGCAAGGGGCTTTGGCTGTCGCTAGCTTGGGCAGAATTGTATCCTTTTGTACGGTGTTAATGGTTACCGGCAACGTAACAGAATCTGTACAAAAACCATTACTTACTTTCAGCGTAGTTAAATAAGTGCCAGGTGTATTGTAAGTAGCTATAGCATTCTGTCCGGCAAGACCTACAGGAACACCACCCAAAAATGTCCAGTTCCACAGATTGATAATACCTCCGCCAGCATGTGTAAACCGTACTGTATCCGTTGCAGCACAGGCATTATAAACGACGTTATAATTAAACAGGGCCGATACGGAGTCCCGCACCACAAAATTTAAGCTTGAACCCAATGGCGTAGATTGATTGCAATTATTTAGCAACGTGTTAGCGTCCGACCCATTTTGTAACTGAAGCTTATAAGTACCCCCGGTTTGGATGGGTGCAGCTAAACTGATTTTGATTGTTTTAGTAAGCCCGGTATTATTACATATTCCGGTTGCCTGCGTAATATTAACCGGTGACGGGCCGGTAACGACAAAATCGCTTCCGTCGGGTGCAATCGTGTTGCAGCGTATAAAATCCTGAAACTCTAAATATATTTCGCCGGGGCTACACATTGCTACCCGAATGCTGTCCAGAGGAACTGGTTGCTGGGCTGCTACCACCAGATCAATGCTATCATCTACAGGTAGCTGGGTGCCACACAAATCAAATAAGGTGTTCAGATCAGTACCCAATTTAGCTTTAATGGTGTAAGTGCCTGGTGGCAGCGGGTTACTTAGCGTTAACTGAAGTGAATCCAGATCGAAACCACTGCTACAGCCAAAGCCGGCAGCACTAATAATACTGGTTGCAGTTGTATTCATTTTAAAATCGCTGCCATTAGTTGCCAGGCTGCTGCACTGCATACGCTTATTTAGTTTTAGGTTGATGTGTACACCATCGCAGGCTGCTATTGCGCTAACCATCCTGGGAGTCAGCGGATCGGTAATGCTGGCCGAACCACCACCAAATGAAAGATTGTAACCGCTTTGGCCAGGCGTAAAGTGGCTAATCATGAGCAAGTAGCTGTTGCCGGCAACAAGATTGGGCATGCGTACAAACAAAGGCGTATTACCTTCACAGGCATAAGCTGTTGTGCCTGCTGCAGAGGCGCCTGTATTGCCGTAAAACCCTGACCAGCTACAGGTAACAAATAAGGCTGCATTGGTGTACACCGCATCCAGATTAGCAACCCCTGTTACATTAAAAAGCTGCCAGTCATAATCTTCATTGCCAGCCAGTGGGCTAATGGAAAATCCGAGTGTGCCGGATGTATAGCAGGTGAATTTGTACCAGTACGGATTACGGTCGGTAAGGCCGGTATTGCCACATGGCCCCACAATGTCACGGTTGCCGCAAAGTGGAACACTGTTCTGCGTAAATGTAGTAGTGCCACAAACCGGAAAAGCGGTTTGCGGGTTTTGCCCGGGATTATTGCAGGGGGTCTGTTGTGCTTTGGAAAACCTGGTGCAAAAACAGAAAGTAATAAACAACAGTAAGCGGGGCATTACAGCAGTATTGGTTGTGTGCAAATTCGTTTAATTTATCAAAAATGGCAGAAGATATTTTAATCATTTATATCTCTTTCTTAATTAATGAGCTGTAACCTTACCCACTGGTAAAACGAGGCGTCAGATAATAACCATACTTTCTTGTAGAAGGCACCTGATACTCCATAGTCAATCTTTGGAAGAATGTTGATGATGAATTTGACCGATCATACAAAATACCGCCAAATCTGTGTTCTTTTTGTTTGGGCCGTTCTTCCCTATTTTTGAATCAGATATGGCTACCCGGAAGAAAAAAAATACCCCCGACCCCAGCAAACTAACTGCTGAAAAACAACCCGACATTCGTGTAAAGGAAGTGGTAAAAGATGAACGTACGCAGAAAATACTGGGCGCCGTTTTTTTATTGGTTGCTGTCTTTTTATTTATTGCTTTCACGTCGTACTGCTTTACCTGGAAGGACGACCAGGACAAAGTGCAGCAACATGGCGGCAAATTTCTTTTTGCGGATAATATAACGGTCAGTAACCTGTTGGGCAGATTGGGTGCCTGGGTTGGCCATCTATTTATGTACCAGGGTTTTGGGCTGGCCGCATTTCTTTTATGTACTACTTTTTTTGTGCTGGGCATTAACTCATTGGCGGGTAAAAAATTGCTTTCCCCCAGACGGAATCTGCGATATGTGTTGCCCGGCTTATTAATATTTAGCGTAGCGCTGGCATTTGTGTTGCCTAAAACAGAGTTTGCCTTTGGCGGCGGAGTCGGCAATATGATCAGTAGCTGGCTGACAAATTTTATGGGTCCTGCCGGCACCCTCGCATTATTGGCCTGTGCTGGTTTAGCTTATATTATCTGGCAATTCAATCCTACTATTAAAGTAGCGCAAAAAACGATTTCTGTGTTTCAGAAGGATGAATACCTGGATCAGGAAAGGGAAACAATGCCTGCTGAAACAATATTACCTGCAACAGTACCTGCCATCAATGAACCTCCTACCAGGCCGGCACCTCCCATAACAGACATATCAAAAGGAAATGTGTTGAAAGGGGATGGCCATAAACTGGTAATTGTAGCACCAAAAGAAGAAGTGATCCATCCGATTAATCAGTTTGGGTTCGGTGAAAAAGCAGGTGTGCCAATAATACCGGAGGAAGTAGAAAATGAACCCGAAGAAATAATACCGGTAATACCGCCCCGGCAGCCGGTAACCCAGCAACGACCTGTTGCCAGTTCTACAAGTATGATTACAGTAGAGCCGCCTGTTGCTGTTCTCCCAAAAAGAAATATAGTAGTACCAGCACTTGAACTGGAGATTAAACCGCCTGCCGAAGACATTGCACCACAATTGCCCGAAGTTGAGAGAGGGCCTGAAACGCCGGCTGAAAAAGTAAAAAGTCTTCCGAATTATGACCCGGTTTTAGACTTGCAGAACTATAAACACCCATCACTGGATTTGCTGGAAGCACATGGCGGCGATAGAATTATTACCGACCCGGCAGAACTGGAAACCAATAAAAACCAAATCATCACCACACTCAAAAATTATGACATCGATATTCAGCGTATATCGGCAACGGTGGGCCCAACCGTAACCCTATACGAAATAGTACCTGCAGCGGGTGTACGTATTTCCCGTATCAAAAACCTGGAAGATGATATTGCCTTAAGCCTTTCAGCGTTGGGCATTCGTATTATTGCGCCCATACCGGGAAAGGGCACTATTGGTATTGAAGTGCCCAATCATAAAAAAACCATTGTTAGCATGCGAACCATGCTGGCATCGGATAAATTTCAGAAAAACCATTTTGCACTACCGATTGCCATTGGTAAAAAAATTGACAACGAAAATTTTATTGTGGACCTGACTACCATGCCGCACCTGCTGATGGCGGGTGCCACCGGGCAGGGGAAATCGGTAGGGTTGAATGCCATTTTGGTTTCGCTGTTGTATAAAAAACATCCCTCGCAGTTAAAGTTTGTATTGATTGATCCGAAAAAAGTAGAGCTGAGCATTTACCGGGTTATTGAAAATCATTTTTTGGCAAAGCTGCCCGGCGAGGATGAACCCATTATTACCGACACTAAAAAAGTGGTGTATACGCTGAATGCCCTGTGCATAGAAATGGACCGCCGTTACGATCTGTTGAAAGAAGCAGGAACCCGCAACATAAAAGAATACAACGAAAAATTTGTACAGCGGAGGCTTAATCCTCAAAAAGGGCACGAATACCTGCCGTTTATTGTATTGGTGATAGACGAATTTGCTGATCTGATTATGACGGCCGGTAAAGAGGTGGAAATGCCGATTGCCCGCTTGGCACAGCTTGCCCGTGCAGTAGGAATACACTTAATCATTGCTACACAACGGCCTTCCGTCAACATCATTACCGGAACCATTAAAGCCAACTTCCCGGCACGTATTGCCTTTAAAGTTTCCAGCAAAATAGATAGCCGGACGATTTTAGATGCCGGGGGTGCCGAGCAACTGATTGGGAAAGGAGATATGCTGATTAGCTATAATGGTGAAATTACCCGGCTGCAGTGTGCTTTTGTGGACACGCCGGAGGTAGAATCGGTTGTCGATTTTATCGGAAAGCAGCAGGGATACCCCCAACCTTTTCACCTGCCGGAATACGTAGATGAAAAGGAAATGGCCGGAAAAGAGTTTGACCTGGCAGACAGAGACCCGCTGTTTGAGGAAGCAGCAAGACTAATTGTTCAAAACCAAATGGGCAGTACTTCCTTAATACAGCGGCGTATGAAGCTGGGGTATAACAGGGCCGGGCGTTTGATGGACCAGTTGGAAGCTGCCGGAATAGTTGGCCCGAATATGGGTAGTAAGGCCAGAGAAGTTCTTGTACACACAGAAGCAGAGTTGGATGGACTGCTGTAATTAATAATGAATAATTGACAATTAATAATTAGCACTATATTCAAAATAAGTGGAAACAGAAAATTATACCGTTTAAAAAATAATTAGTTTCATTATTCATTATCAATTGTTAATTATTAATTAGTAAGTAAGCTTTGTATGATTCTTTAGTCTTAACCCAATCAAATCTAAAATACAAAAAAATGATGACGAAAAAAATGATGGTGCTTGCTGCGGGCTTTGTGTTTACAGCACAATTGTTCGCACAAAATGATCCGAACGCTAAGAAAATACTGGATGGCGTAAGTAATAAATTTAAAACCATCAATGCACTGCAAGCTAATTACACCCTGACCGTTACTAACAAAGCGGGTAAAAATGCAGGAACTAAAACCGGTACCCTATTACTAAAGGGGCAGAAATACGTCATTAACGATAAAAGCCTGCAAATTTTTAGTGATGGCAAAACGGTATGGCGTTATGAAGCCGCTGCCAACGAAGTAACTATCAGCCCGGTTGATAATAGCGCTACTGGTATTACGCCAGCCAAATTATTCACCAATTTTTATGACAAAGACTTTAGTTACAAGCTGAATGGTAACAAGTCGGTAGCCGGTAAACAATTATCCGAGATAGAACTAACCCCTACTGCTAAGAATAAAAATTATAGTAAAGTATATGTCTATGTTGACCCGGCTCAGAATATGATTATGAGTAGTAAAGTGGTGGAGAATAGTGGCAACTCCTATAATTATTCAATCAGTAATTTAAAAACCAATGTTAATCTACCGGATAATCAGTTTGTGTTTGATAAATCAAAACATCCAGGTGTGGAAGAAATTGAGTAGTATGTTTATAAAATACATTTCTATATTTTATAAAGCCGCCTCCACAGGCGGCTTTTTTATTGAAATTATAATTAATCCTCATTTTTGAGATTATTATAGCATTTACCAAATCTCTAATCAAAATGTCAACATTAATCTTTCAGCATTTTTAAGCAAACAGGGCTTGGAATTTTAATTTCATCGCCGGTTGGTGTAAGCATGCCAGTACTTTTATCCCGTTTTATGATCACAATGTTGCCGGTATTTTGATTAGCTGCCAACAACCAGTTACCGGTTGGATCAATCACAAAGTTGCGGGGCGTTTTACCCAGGGTAGATTGATAGCCTTTCGTTGTAAGCCGGCCGGTTTTTTTATTAATAGCAAATACGGCGATATTATTTTCATCGCCACGGTTGCTGGCATATAAAAAGTTACCATCCGGCGATACATGAATATCCGCACTGCCGATTGGGCCTTTGTATTCAGCCGGGTGTGCCGCTATTTCCTGTAGCCGGTCTAACCGGCCATTTTTGTATTGATAGGTTATTACTGTTCCGCTCATTTCTTCTACCAGGTAAGCAAATTGATTGTTTGGATGAAATGTAATATGACGTGGCCCGTGGCCGGGACTACTGGCTGCAAAAGGTTGAGCCGCAGGTTGTAATGGCTGTGCGGCACTTGGATCAAATTTGTACATCATCACCTTATCAATTCCCAGATCAGGTACCAGCAAATACTTTCCATCCGGCGTAAATACGGTGCAATGCACATGCGGATGATCCTGCCGGCTTTTATCAATGCTGGTGCCGGTATGCTGTATGTGTTGGCTGGCTTTCTGCAGGCTGCCATCAGCATTTACCGGGTAGGCCGAAAGGCTGCCACCCGTATAGTTACCTACCGTTACATATTTACCATCTTTTGTAATTTCTACATAGCAGGGATTATCGCCGCCGCTGCTATATTTATTCATAAACGCAAGTTTACCGCTGTTCTTATCGAATGCAAAAGCACTTACACTACCCGTATCCTTCATGGCCGATTCAGTAACGGCATACACATGTTGGCCATCCGGTGCGATGGTTAAGTAAGAAGGGTTTATTATGCTGTCGGTAAAACTTACAGGCGTTGCTTTACCGGTGGCTGCATCAAAGCGATATACATAAATGCCTTTACTACCGTTCGTTGTATAAGTTCCTATAAAAAGAAAATAGGATTGTGCATGGGTTATTCCGGAAAGAAATAAAAATAAAATGGCAACAAGCAAGCGCATAAGCTAATAATTTTCAAAGCAATATAGCTAACAAATTTGTACCGGATGCCTGAATAAGATTCTAATAGTCGGCCTTCCTAAAAACTAGCAGACCCCACACATACAAGACAACTAATCGAACGGCTTTGCTTTTATTTGCGACAGCGGAAAAGGGAAGTTTGTTTTGTAATTATCACCTATTTGATCTGCATTTGTTAACCGTTTATCTTTCATTGCCATATGCATATATCTACACTCATCATCGGCCAGGGTTTGTGTGGCTCCTGGCTTAGCTACTATTTGAAAAAAGCAGGTGTTTCATTTTTAGTAATAGACGATGCACAGCCGCAAACACCATCAAAAATTGCTAGCGGCGTCATTAATCCGGTAACGGGGCGTCGGCTGGTACGGACCTGGCTCATTGAGGACATCATGCCATTTGCAGTTGAGGCTTACCGGCAAATAGCGCTTTCACTGATCCGTCCCTGCCCGGTATTGGATTTTTTTTCAGCGCCGGATATAGAGATAGCCTTTAGAGCAAGAGTAGCAGAGGGGGCGGACTATCTCCAACTATTACCTGACACTTCAGAATGGCGACGTTTATTTAACTTTCCTTTCGGCGCCGGTATGATAGCGCCCTGCTGGCTGGCAGATGTTTCCCTTTTTTTACAAATGCAAAGAAGCCATTTACGACAAGGGCAAAGATTTTGG
>CBDFGC010000038.1:0-389539 GCA_965246935.1 Chitinophagaceae bacterium
TCAATTTCGCTGATGGTGAGGGAGTCCTGCAAAGAATCAATACCTGTAAGCATGTCAAACATCATACGGCTTGCATTACTGGGCCTCTTTAGCTGGGAAATAGTGTTGGTGTCCGGTGGATTACGGACGATGATTTTTTGATGAAACCTCCCCTGTGAATCTCCCGGCTCTCCGTTATAGGCTTTCATCATACTGATGATAGCTGCCATTTGCCTTCCGGCACTCATGCGTACCTGTACACTGCTGTCTATCTTCAGCTTTTCCGTTTGCAATTGCCAAATGGTTTCTCTGAAAAGAATACCGGTACGGATGCGTACTTCCCGCCGGTCGTCTTTAAAGGTTTGCCACAACCACCAGCTCTGGAAGGCCGCCAGCAATACAATAGCCGTAATCATGGAAATAACAGAAATGCGGACAGACCTTTTCAATGCTTACTTTTAATTTTTAAATGGGAAGAATAATGCGAAATGTTCCGGAATGGCAAACAAATGAAAGGGTTATATTTCAAGTGGCTTGCCTGCGTATTCAAATGTATCAGCAAAAAAAAGTTGTTAGCCTCTACCTTAACCATATTTAACCATTCAGCTAACCGGCTTAACAATGTTGGTGTATCGTTAGGCAATAGCTTTGACATCCGTAAAATTACTTTACATGAAAATATTTTTGTTTGCTGCCAGCCTTGCAGCTTCGGTAATGGGTACTGCCCAAACTACAGAAGGAAAGATTATCTACGAAAAAAAAATAAACGTACATAAGCGCATGCCGCCGGAAGCCGAACAGTTCAAGGCCATGGTGCCGGAATTTAGCATCAGTAAAATGGAACTGTCTTTCAAAGGCAGCCAGTCGTTGTATAAACCTGCTAAAACCGATGAAGACGAAATGCCAAGCACAGAACAGGGCGGTGGCAACGGCGGCGGTTTCGGAATGATGATGCGGCGGTTTGGCGGTGGCGATATTGAATCATTTAAAGATTATGAAACGGGGCTTGCTACCGAAATCAGGGAATTAGGTCCCAAAAAATACCTGTTGGATGACACGCTGAAACGCATCAGTTGGAAGCTAACTACCGATACCATGACGCTGATGGGCCATTTGTGCCATAAGGCAACCGCCGTTCAGAAAGATGGGATGATGGGAATGATGAACATGCGGGTGGGCGGAGGTGCAGGTGGTGGTAACCGCCAGGGCCAGGAAAACCAGCAGCCTGCGATGGCAGGTGCAGCCGATAGCAGCCGGCCCCGCAACCGGATGAGCGACAGTGCCCGTAACCGTATGATGGCTACCTTTTCGCAGCCACAGCCAATTGTAGCCTGGTATGCTGATGATATTGCCAGCCCGGCCGGACCTGATGCCTTTTATGGCTTACCCGGTGTAATTATGAAACTGGATGTTGATGATGGATTTATGGTATATACGCCATTGGAAATAAGTGCCACAGCAGGTGCGGTAAAAGCACCTACCAGCGGTAAAAAAATAACCCGTGAGGAGTATGGCAAAATGATGATGGAGCAGGCTCAAATGATGCGGGGAATGGGTGGCGGTATGCGCAGGCCGATGTAAAATGTAGAAGGCAGAAATCAGTTAGCAGGAGTACAGAGGATAGAGAACTGCAGCAGGCGGATACAGCGTTTGTATTATTAATTTGCTTAGATAACTTTAAAAGCAGGTAGCCTGATGGTTATCTGCTTTTTTGTTTTCCACCTTTTTTGCCCCGGTAAGTGTCTTCACTTACCGGAATGTAGGTGCGTAGTGAAGTCCTGCTTCACGGTATACTGCTCATTCAGCACATCTAAAAGGTTAGGCTATTACTCAATCAACCAACACTTTCATTCGCTTTAATCAGTGGTACGTGATACACAACCTTTAGATTATTTGATAGGTGAAACCGAAGAAGTAAACATCTTAAAAGACCCCGCTATGTTGAAGCGTCTTAATGAGATTAGCCTGTTGCCCGATGAAGAAAAAATTCTATCCTCCTAACGTCTGACGCTTTTTTACGCAACACTAAAGCTGGAAGCTTACGCTATATAAACAGTAAAGCTGCTCACAGAGCGGCTTTACTGTTATTCTACCCTTGGGTCTTTTAAATAATAATTACCAGTCACCCAGTCTTTAAGTACCCAATACCAAAATTTACGATACTTCCTTTTTACTAAAAATTCCTTATTATCTATTATTACAAAATCCTTTGGCTGTCGGTGATATTGTAAATTAAACTCGTTAAAAACATAAATCTTATTACCTATTGCGCTGTCTAATAATATACCACGTCCTTCAGCTACAACTTTATCGGTATCGTATACATCCTTAATGTTATTACCTATGCCAATGTAATCTATTCCATCAACATAAGTAGGGCTTGCTCAACAACTCAGGTAATAATAGAATTATTAAGTTACAAAGTATTTTGAATGCTTTATTAACGAATTAGGTTATAGAACAGCCAAAATTCATTTCTTTTTGATCTGAAATTTTGATATAAAAGAAGAAGTGCAAGGATTTAAAAGGTATTGTTTCAAAAACCTTGCATCAACTGTAATGAAATTTGCCTTAGAACATAAGCTGGACATTGCTTTCTTAGTTATTCAGCAAGCCCTAAGTATACCGGTATAATACACTGTCGCTATTGAGCCGCATGGAGTCTTCTAATACCCTTAACCTGTCATTAGGACCGGGCATTAAAACACAGGACTGCAATAACAATACTGTCCCGATAAGCAGGTATTTATTTTTTAATTTGTATACCATCGTACATTGATTTTTGCCCATAGGTATTAAATATCGGGTTGGAGAGATTGTAATTGTAATAGCCTGATACCTGTATGCGCCCTAAATACGGGGTCTCACCGTAGTAAGGCGCAGCTATTACAGCAAGGTTCGTATCACACAAACCTTGCTGTTACGTCTACAGCATTGCTCTAATATGCTTTAGAAAACCGCACCGGCCTGATGGCAGACAGGTTCGTTTATTCCTATTCTATAGTTACTGATCGCGGCTGTCCAAAAATATAGCATATGCTGATGTGCAGAGGTGTTGCGTTATCCAAAGTTTTTGCTCATTTGGTAAATCTGAATCTGCTGCCATTGTAATTCGTGAGACATCATAAGTGATCGGAAGATTAGGTAGTTAAGGTTTTCTGCCTCAGCAAGGCAACCTATCTGTAGAAATAGAAATAAACAGAATTAGACTTTGCCCCGGATGGGGCAACCCTTCGATGGCTATAAATGGCGGCTATATCAGGGCTGCCCCATCCGGGGCAGAAAACCAAGGTGCGTAGGGTGAACTACTACAGATAGGTTGCCCCGCCGGGGCAATGAATCTTAACTTGTATAAATTCAACCAATAATTTTCTTTCGAGTACATATGGTGAGACACGAATCGGAGCAGCAGATGAACCACGTTATTAAAACCTGAATGCATACCAATTCTTTTATTCCTATTGGGATAATACTCCTGATTTCAACGCTATTTCTTCATTATCAATTATCCATTCTTCATTATCAATTGCACAGCTCACTTACTTTCGCTGTACCTAAAAGAAATAGCTATGCGGAAATTGTACTCCTTGTGTGTTGCTGCTTTGTGCAGCCTGGCGGGCATTGCCCAGGTATCCATCACATCTCTTGCCACTCCTTACAACCAAAATTTCGATGGCAGTTTAGCCAGTACGGGCACTACCGGCAGTACGCTACCTGCAGGCTGGTTATTCAGCGAAAGCGGAACCAACGCCAATACTACCTATGGCATTGATAACGGCGCTTCCAATACCGGGAATACGTTCAGTTATGGGACTACCGGTTCTGCTGACCGGGCTTTTGGCGGCTTACGCTCGGGCAATTTGGTACCAACCATTGGTGTAGGTTTTACCAACAACAGCGGCAATACCATTACTTCCATTTCTGTTAATTATTATGGCGAAAGATGGCGGGCGGGAGCTACCAGCCGGGTTGATAGCCTGCTTTTTCAATATAGCACTACAGCGACAGGTATAGCTACCGGCACCTTTACCAGCGTAAACCAACTGAGCTATGGAGTACCTGGTGCAACAGCCATCACTGCATTGGATGGCAATGCTACCGCCAATCGCACCAATATTATGTACACCATCACCGGCTTATCTATTCCAAACGGTACCACCTTTTACTTTCGCTGGAACGATTATGATGCAACCGGAGCCGACGATGGACTGGCTATTGATGACGTGATCATAAACTTTAACGGTAATACGTTACCAACCTGTACAGCACCAACGGTACAGCCTGGTGCTTTATCATTTACCAATATCACTACCAATAGCTTTTCCGTTTCTTTTGCACCGGCCAGCCCGGCACCAGATGAGTACCTGGCTGTTATCAGTACCTCTGCTACATTAAGCGCTCTGCCGGCTAATGGTACCGTTTACAATACCGATGATGGAATAGGTAATGGCATTGTTGCTTACAGGGGCAGCGGTACTTCTTTCACCGAAACCAATCTTAGTTCCGGTACTACCTATTATTTATTCATTTTTGCCCTGAGCAGTAATTGCAGCAACGGCCCTGTTTATCTTACTTCTAACCCGGCAACTGGCAGCCAGGCTACTACTACCCCGCCTGTATGCGTTGCGCCGGCCGGGCAAGTAAGCAATCTGGTTTTTAGCACCATTACGGGGACTAGTATCAACGGTAGTTTTACTGCTGCGGCTGATGCTGACGGCTACCTGGTAGTTATCAGTAGCAACAATAGTACAGGTTTTACGCCTGCCAACGGAACCACCTATGCAGTTGGAAGTGCTGCCGGCAATGGAAAAGTGATTAAATATGGATCCGGCACCACGTTTAGTGCTACCGGTCTTACGCCAGCTACTACCTATTACTTTTATTTTTATGCCTTAAACGGATTTAATTGTGCCAGTGGCCCGGCCTATAATACCACTGTGGTAACCGCCAATACGGCTACCAACAACAATACCAGTGGCATTCCTGCCAACTATTACGACACGGTTACTACCCAAAACTGCGCTGCATTAAAAAGTGTATTGAAATGGCGAACAACCGCCGGAATGACTCCTAAAACTTATGGTGACCTATTTACACAATATACCGTTTCTGATATTAAGCCACGGGAGGTTTTTTATGCTGCTCCTAACAATACACCCAACGTTATCTGGGATATTTATAGCGATAATCCTACGGGTACTGATCCTTACAATTTTACACCAACAATCGGCCCTGGGTTTCTCCGGGGAAGCTGTAGCTCGTTTAACTATTCAAACGAAAGCGATTGCTATAACCGGGAGCATAGTGTACCACAAAACTGGTTTGGGGCTAATGCTTCGCCATCTTCCGTAGGCCCGGAGAGTGATTACCATCATATTTTCCCAACAGATGGAAAAGTAAATGGGGTGCGCAGTAATTATATTTATGGCGAAGTAACCAGCCCCACTACTACCAGCCTGAACGGAAGCAAGCTGGGACCAAATGCCTTTGCGGGCCTTACCGGTACAGCGTTTGAACCCATTAATGAATTTAAGGGTGATCTGGCACGTGCCTTTTTATACTTCGTAACCCGTTATGAAGCCAATATGCCCAACTGGCCCGGCGGCGGCGAGGGAGTACAGGCTTTTGACCCGACTACGTACCCAAGTGTGGACATTCCATACTTACAATTAATGATGAAATGGAGTGGGCAGGACCCGGTAAGCCAAAAAGAAATTGACCGTAATAATGCCGCTTTCACATACCAGGGCAACCGCAACCCGTATGTTGACCATCCCGAATATGTAGATCGTGTATGGAGCAATGGTTGCCTGGGCATATTACCGGTTCAGGTAGTATCTTTTAAAGGCATGTTACGTGGTGAAAAAATAATGCTCGACTGGGTAGTTAAAAGTGAAAGCAACCTGCTGCAATATGAAATTGAACGCAGTGACAACAACCGGCAGTTTGTGAAGATTGGTATTGTAAAAGCTGCCAACCTTTTCAATTATCAATTTGGTGATGACATTAGCAATCTTGCCGGCCGCCGCCTGTATTACCGGTTAAAAAGTGTAGATGCAGATGGTAAGTTTACGTACAGCAATGTATTTACGGTGCATGTGCCGCTGAACCTGCAGTTTACAGTTTATCCCAATCCGGTAACCAACGGTATTTTGAATGTACAACTTACCAAACCAGCCACTGCAAAAGCTTATATACAACTAACGGATGCTGCCGGAAAAACCTATCAGCAGGTTCCGGTAAGTGCAGGTGCAACAACCATTACGTTGAATGTAATATCGCTGACACCGGGAATGTATGTGCTAAGGCTTACGCAAAGCAATGGTAATGCCGTGGTGCAAAAAGTACAGGTGTTGTAGAGACGCCATGCT
Organism: Chitinophagaceae bacterium; assembly: GCA_965246935.1. Classification (GTDB taxonomy): domain Bacteria; phylum Bacteroidota; class Bacteroidia; order Chitinophagales; family Chitinophagaceae; genus JAZKFT01. Next base: position 6,351 of record CBDFGC010000038.1, read on the forward strand.
GGCGTCTCCCATGCTGGCGTCTGAAAACCCCAGTAAGTAAGACGCCAGCATGGCGTCTCTACAATTTAAATTGTATTTATCCTATATATTATCCCAATCATCCCATCTTATCCCATTTCAGGACAATCCCAGTATGACACGCCTTCAACAACTTTTTTTACGTAAACCGGAAAGGGTATTGAATGTGTACTGCACCGCCGGTTACCCCACATTAGACAGCACTATTTCCATCATGCAGGCCCTGCAAAAACACGGCGCTGATTTGATAGAATTAGGCATGCCATACAGCGATCCGCTGGCCGATGGACCAGTAATACAGGCCAGCGGCGCACAGGCACTGGCCAACGGCATGACCATCCAGGTTTTGTTTCAGCAATTACAGCATTTCCGTTCAACCATTACATTGCCGGTAGTGCTGATGGGGTACATGAATCCGGTGCTGCAATATGGTTTTGAAAAGTTTTGCGCCGATGCAGCAGCAGCCGGTATCGACGGCCTTATATTACCCGACCTGCCGGTTCATGAATTCGACCGGGAATACGGCGCCATCATCCGCAAATACAAACTGGATTTTATTTTCCTGGTAACGCCTGAAACATCCGACGAACGCATTACCAGGCTTGACCAGCGTAGCAGCGGTTTTTTATATGCAGTTTCTTCTTCATCCATTACCGGTGGCAGCAAAACATTAAATTTAGAAAACTATGGCCGCCGCCTGCAAAGCCTGCACCTGCAAAACCCCGTATTGGTGGGTTTTGGTATAAGGGGCAAAGCCAGTTTTGACGAAGCCTGCCGCTATACTAACGGGGCTATTATTGGCAGCGCTTACATTAAAGCATTGGAAAATGCGGTAGATGTGGAGGATGCAACAGAAACGTTTTTGAAGGGAGTGCTTGGTTAGCGAGATAGAAATGATGAAATAAATTAATTTGTATTCTGCTGTTAACAATCTTAGATCGTTAGCTGAATCAGGAAGTATAGCAAGTGAACACACCTGTAGTTTTGTAACAGCAACTGGAAATGAGCAGCGGAAATTATACGTGCTACAGGGTAGTAAAGGAAAGGGTGAAGCAGGTTACATTTGATTTCTAACATTCTACCATGAAGCAGCTACTCATCATTACAGCACTTATTTGCAGCTTATCAACTGTAAATGCCCAGCCCTCTTATAAATTGGAAGGCGGAAAACTGTTGTTGTCACATTCAATTGATTTTAAACCCGGAACAGCCGAGTTGATACCATCTTCGGACACAGGGCTAAATGAGATCAAACAATTTTTGACAGATAAAAAATATATTACGCTGCTGCGGATTGAAAGCCACGTAGCAAAAGGTAGCATGGCCGGTAATATGGATGATCTCACCAAAGCCCGGTCACTGTCTATCGCCGGTTGGCTGGTAAAAAATGGTGTTGATTGTAAACGTCTGCTGCCGGTTGCTTTTGGTAGCAGTAAACCAATTGTAGCAGATAATGGAGATGCCAATACCCGTATTGAATTAATTCCGGCTGCTTTAAATAACCGGCCTATTGGCGGTATGCCTGTAGATGGGGGTGGAATGGCTACAGGTGAGGTTTGTAACAAGTAAATGAACTGAAAATGTAGTAATTTCTACTACATAGTACAGTATCACGTAAATGTTTACAGATTCCGGTTTGTGAAGACACAAATCAAAGCAGATGAATTCAGTTATGCAATTCATTTTAAACAGTTATGCAAGCTAAAACCAATTACCAGATGGCAACTGAGTTTAAATGATAATTGATTCAAGAGTTAGCTTTAAACCCTCAAATTTCGAAGCATTAAACCTTTAAAATTAGAAATAATGAGTACCGCTTTAGAACAAACTTCATGGGAAAAACAGTTACTTTTATTAGAGAACTTAACGTGGCTACCTTGGATCGGGGAAAACTATTCAATTGAACCTAACCAAAAAGTCTTGGTTATCGGAGAAAGCCATTATGCTGATGGTGTTAAGGGGGCCAAGGACATGATGAATGATAAAAATTCAACTAGAAATATTGTTCAAGTCTTAGCTATTGATAATCATACAATAAAATTCTTTGCAAACATTAGGAGAGCAATTTTTGGGGAACACCCAGCAAAGCCTGTAGCTTTCTGGCATTCGGTTGCGTTTTATAATTTCATTCAAAGGTGTATGATCGACAAACATCATCGTCCCACAAATGAAGACTTTAGTCAAGGCTGGGATACATTCTTTAACTTGATAAAGGTATTACAACCGCAGACATGCCTTTTTGCAGGAACAATGGCTCAAGGTTATTTCTGGAAACAAAAAGGGAATTCCGGATTCGATTCGGATGGAATTTACCAAGGTGAGAAGATCAGCCACACATTTGCACGATATGGGACTTTAACAGACAATACAGGAAAAAAAACTGAATTAGTTTTTATAGGTCATCCAAGTGTTCGTTTTAGTTGGCGTAAATGGCACAGCTATATTCAACAAAAACTCCCTACTCAATTTAGACATATTAAAACTTAACGTAGAATATAAAGTTCTAATAAAACAATCGTACACAACCCAAGCATAAGGATACAATCATATGTATCCAAAGAACTTTATCTAGGGTAAGTTTTTTGTAGGAACACGCCTTGTGGCGTGTTCTGAAATGGCAGAAAGACTGATTTTATGTCACGTCCTAAAATAGGTTTACAGTAAAAGCTGTAAAAATGACGATAAAACAAGAAATCATCAACGAGTATTTACAAGGCGGTATCACTTTCCCGGAATTATCGAAAAAGAGTGGTTTCGGTGTGCGTACAATTTGCCGCTGGATGGCCACTTATCATCGCCCTGCTGTTGCAGTGGTTGGTTCTCAGATGGCCGTAAATTTGCCTTGTATGAATCAAGCAGAACAGGCTGTTGAACAGCCAGGTGAATTAGAAGAACTCCAGCAACAATTAGCCGAGGAGCGGCTGCGGGTAAAGTTGCTCACTGCTATGATAGAAATAGCCGAGGAGGAGCTTAAAATACCGATCAGAAAAAAGTATGGCACCAAGCAGTAGAAAGAGTAAGGCATAATGAAAGTGCAGCAAGCTTGTCATCATTATGTACACTGCTTGGTTACAGCCGACAGGCATATTATGGTAAAAACAACCATCACTTACAGCAAGTGTATGAGGCTGAACTCGTCTTGCAGCAAGTGCTTAAACATCGGCAGCAGCAGCCTAAGATTGGCACCCGAAAACTTATTGTGCTGATGCAGGATTTTGCTGCACAACATCAGTTTAGTATAGGCCGGGATGGCCTTTTTGATCTGCTTAGAGCGCATGGTTTATTGATCAGGAAACGTAGGCGCAATGTGCAGACCACCTTCTCAAGACACCGGTTCCATAAGTATAAAAACCTCATCCGGGGCTTTGAGCCATTAGCTGCAAACCTATTGTGGGTAAGCGATATAACCTATATCGTAGTAGCAGATGGGCATGGCTATCTTAGTTTAGTAACAGATGCTTACAGCCGCAAGATCGTAGGATACTACCTCTCAGAAACACTTGCGGCCAGCGGTTCAGTAAAGGCATTGCAAATGGCACTGGCAGGTTGTGAGGATGTTAGCAAGTTGATCCATCACTCTGACCGGGGCGTACAGTATTGCTGTAATGAGTACGTAAACCTGCTGACAGCAGAAAGCATAAATATCTCTATGACAGAGAATGGCGACCCTTTGGAGAATGCCATTGCCGAACGGGTCAACGGTATACTGAAGTGTGAATTGCTGCAAGAAAAATACAGCAGCTTTGAACAGGCAGAGAATGCTATTGCAAAGGCAGGTGCGATTTACAATACACTCCGGCCGCACAGCAGTTGTGATATGCTCACACCTATGGAAGCACACAAAAAAAGCGGGGTATTGAAAAGGCGTTGGAAAAACTATTATAAAAAAAAGGAGGTAGAAATGGCCAGTCCGTGAAAAGGTTTTTTTCAGGCATGAAGACCTCAAAAGTAATTACAAAAATGCCCGGCTATTAACCAGGCAACATAATGAATTACTTCATCGGTCACAGGCTTATTCCTGGTGGGTTGCTCCTCAGCAGAGCCCGCTTCCGCTTCAGCCTGATAAGTGTAAATGTAAAGCTATTTTAGTACTAAGTTTGACTGTACATCTATAACAGGATTATCTAACAAAATGTAAACTTTTTTTAGGACGAGTCATTATGATGAAACCTGCCTGCTGAACATGCCGTAAGGCATGTTCCTACAGAAAACTGTAATGATAGTAACTGTTTTATAAGGTTTCAAACATCTATGGGTTACGGATTTTCCACATATTTTCCATGTTGGTTATCGCCGCAGGTACTTCTTCAAAACTACTGATGATCTTATCTGCACAGGAAGTATCGACAGGGTCATCGCCCCAGCCTTCCCCTTTTAGCCAGATTGTTTTGCAACCTGCTTTGTGCCCCGGCGCTATATCTTTTGAAAAAGAATCGCCGATGACTACACATTCATTTGCCTGAAAACCCAACGCAGCAATACCCAGGCTAAAGATAGCCTGATCCGGTTTCCGAACCCCTGCCACTGCCGATTCCACAATCGCTTTAAAATAATGGCGGATGCCATATGTATCTAAAACGGTTTGAATATTACCATAAAAATTGGACACCAATACCAGAGGAAAGCGGACTTTTAATTCATCTAATACAGGCTTCGCTTTTGCGATGGATTGCCTCGCTGCTTCATTGCAGGCATCCACAATTGCATGCACTTTACTATCCGTAGCCAAATGACTGTTGAGCAGTTGATGAGTGGTAAGATATTGGAACTGCTGTTGTACTTTAATCGTCATTACATCCTGAAAATGATGCCCTTTTTTTACCAGTGGATTTCTTCCCAACGTTGATTCGGCAAACACGTAGGCCGCCCGGAATGCCTCTTTTGAAACGGGCAGGCCTTCCTGCTGGTAAATGCGCCATATTACCTCTCCCCAGTGCTTACCGTTACTGTCAATAGTACCGCCGTAATCCAGTAATATTCCTTTAATCATACTTGGTTTGCTTTTGGTAAATGGGGTAAAATTACCTGACTTTATCGTTTTGTCTTTAGCTGTCAATCAATTCATATAGTCATTTTATACTTTATAAAAGCAGAAAAGGTAGCTTTCTACAAATAGGTAGCCAATACGTGGCATAAGCCATGTTATCATCCCACTTTCTAAACAATCATTTAGTTACAATCTTGTCTTTACCCGTATCAGCAACAGGCCCACCAGAATCCAAAACAACTCCCGGATACGGGTAACCAGGCTCATGAAAATACCAATGCTACCCGGCAGACCAATATTTTTAAGGGCTAATAAAAAGCCTCCCTCCCGTGCCCCTAACTGCATGGGCGAAAAAAAGATAAGGTTGGCAAATAAAGAGGAACCGGCACTTATAATTATCGAATCGAGTAATGACACATCTACGTGCAGCGCCAATGCAATAAAATAGATTTCAAAACAGCCCACTACTCTGGCTACAAATTCCAAAATCAGGGATACATAAAAAGTGCCTCTTCGTTCGCTGAACAGTTCAATAATATGCTGGTCTATTTCTTTAAATTTTTCTGTACGGGCCTGTATAAAAACGGTTATTTTTTTGCGTAAGCCTGGTATCCTGGCCAGCGTTTTAAACGTTACCTGCAACAATCCGTTTTTATACTTTTTAAATACCCAAAATACCAGCAGGCTGAATACCAGAAAAGTAATTAAACAAAGAATCAGCGCATCATTGCCCGGATGTAAAAAAAAAATAATGAGCACAATAGAAACCATCCAGAAAACGATGTGCGAAAAAATGTGCATGATGGTATACAGCAACACCGACGAAATGGCTTTGTTGATGCCTACCTTTTCTTTCAGTTCCAGAATCCGGTAAGGTTCGCCGCCCAGGGCTACAAACGGGGTAATGTAATTAATGGCATACCCGCTGATGGTTAGTTTAAAAATGGCCCAAAACCGTACATTGGTATGGGGTAGTTTTTTTTCGTAAATAATTTCCCGCAGGGCCCAGGCATTTAGCAAATAAATAACCACCCAACTGCCAATTACAGGTATCAGCCACCAACCGGTTTGTACAATGTTGCTCCAAATAACCGGTACCCCAATTTTATAAACCATATAGGCCAATGTGCCCAAGCCAATAATAAAAGAAATGGTGTTGTATGTTTTCCCTTTCATTAATCGGCAGGGTTAGCAATGAGCTTGTTATAAAAATGCCTGCTGATTTTTTCCTGCTGCACAATCATATATACCAGTATGGCATTCAGCACAATCAGGTCGAACAAAAAATACAACCATACTTTATTGATAAACAGACAGAAGAACAAGAACAGCGTACGGGTATTGAACGTAAGGATATTGGTATATTTCATCAATGGCTTGTGCATAACCCTGAACTCTGCCACCAGCCATGCCGGTATGCCGGATTTATAACGATGCCTTACTTGCGCCATAAACTTTTGCAGATTCGGCGAAAACAGTTCCTGCTGGCGGGTATAGTTACGGTAAAACGTCATCCATAACTTTTTACCAAAATCTTTTTTCCAGGAAAGCCTGGCCAGGGAAGCATTCAGTTCAGCACTGTTATCCTGTTCGCTGCCACTTTCGCCTTTTATAAAAAAGAGATGGATATTGCGATAATAATCAGCCTGCTGTGCCTGGAGCGAATGTGCCAGCAGTGATGCTATTGATAAAATCCAGATCCATACCGGCCAGCCATCATTCTGTAACCGCATAGGCAATGCTATATGGATAACACCAAACCAAAAGATACCTGCTAACCCATCCAATATGCGGCCTAAACGACTTCTAGTATTGGTCAGGCGGGCCAGTTGCCCATCGGCGCTGTCAAAACTGTTGGCCAGCATTAGCAGCAACATGCCTATGATATTTATTTGCAGATTTTTCGGGTAAAAAAATAGCCCTGCTGCCGACCCAATAAAAATACTGGCAATGGTAACCATGTTGGGAGTAATGCCAAGGCTACGACATAACAAGGCCCACCGAAATCCAATGGGGCGGTAAAAATAGATGTCTATTATTTCTTCGGTATCTAACGACTTTAGGGTTGATTCTATCGTGACATTTTCCGGAGGTTGCTGCATGAATTACTGGTGAAAGTTGCGTTCAGTGGAGATGAAACTCCTATTTAAGTAGTGCTTAAAATAGTGCTATGCTGGAGGGCCTGCTCATAAATACAACGGGCAATATGAATAGCTGCCTCATTCCGGCAGGGGGCAAAGCTGGGCCAGTCATTCAGGTCGATAATATGAATGTCACCTTTGGCTGAAATGATGGCATCACCCCCATAAATAAATACGTTCAATGCTTCTGCTGCCTGATGACCAATCTGCTTTAGTGCTGCTTCATCAAAAGGGAAATAATTAGCTGCTCCATTAATGGCTTCCGCATTAAACTTACTATGGTTAAATTCGGTTGGGTAAAACCAGTAAAAGAAATCAGTACCTCTTACGCCATAAAACTTCACCAGGTCGCCAAACAGGTGTCTTGAAATTACCGCTTCGGAAATACCCCTCAAACTGTATTCTTCCAGGATGTCGGCGCCGTGGCAGGCTGTAGGGGCAAAAGTCACATCTTCCTTATGGATCGCATGGAAATCACCCCTTTTGATCCAGAAATTCTTACCACCAAGTTTTGCAAAGGCTTTGTCTGCAGGCAAGTCAGTAGGTACAATCAGGCTTTCGGGGTAAGGTATTTGCTGATTCACCAGGCCCAATGTCATATTGGTACGGTAGCATTGCTCAATGCCAAAGCCGGAGTTAATAACCAGCTTCCCGGCAGCTTCCTCCTGTTGTAGTTTGGCCACTGTTTTTTTATTACGGGCCATCGTAAATATCTCTTCCTCCTGCAATTGTTCCATGCTTAAAAATTCCTCTTCGCTGTAAATATTTACCAGGCAGTCCATCTTAATTAACTCGGCAGCCGTTAAAGTGAAGATGGCATTATCGGTGCCCCGGTGGTTGGGCGAAAACTCCGTATTTCTCTTGATTCCTGCAAAGTCAAACATGCGTGTTTTGTATTTATCTGTTCTGATTGTATCGTGTGGCTCTTTATTGTTGCTGCCGGGATCAGGCGGTTACTTGTGCGCTTTCATTCAGCCAGGCTTCCGCTGAAGCAATATCAGCTACATGATCAATATCTACTATTTTAGAAAACCGGTAAGCCTGTACCATAAAACCTTTTGTAACAAGCAGCCGTTGAAAGTTCCGCATCCTGTCCACACCAGCCGCTACAACCTGGGACACCATTGGAAATACCGATCGGCGCAAACAATAAATCCCTCCCGATACCAACTCACAGTGTTGTGTATTATCATCCAAATACTGCGTTATCCGGTCATTCCCGTCAGTAGCGATATACAAGGGTTTTTCATCGTCGATAAAACTAGTCGCTGCCATCAGTGCATTATACTCCGGATGGTTTACAAATGAATGGATATAAGCCTCAAATTCCTGTTCGTTAAATACTGTGTCCACCGTAGTGAGGCATACTTCGTTGCCTTTGATGCAGGATACAATTTCGTAAAAGCTATGCAGAGAACTGGGCGTATTTTTCTTAATTATATTCAGCGGCACCGGTGTGTTTAGGTTTTGAAGGTAGGTTTCCAACAAGGGTGAGTACTCATTGATGATGATGTGAATGGCGGTAGCTTTATTTTGCACAAACACATCTATCAACCTGCTGATGAGAGGCCTTCCCTGTAGGCGTACCATTGGCTTAGGCTGGTTAAAACCTTCTTTAGCCAATCGTGATCCTTCGCCAGCTGCAATAATGGCAAATTCCATTTATAAAACCGGTGTTTTAGTAGTTGTAGACAAAGACTGATTTTTGATCGTCATTTGCCTATCCTCCTTCTTCTGAAAATCGGACCGGAAAATATGATCCCAGAATTTGGAACTTACCCCATAGCCTTTATATGGATCGGAATAGTGGTGCAGCATATGATGCTGCTTAATTTTTTTCCAGATGCCGTTTTTAAAGTTAAAATGATGGATAGCGTAATGGGTAATATCGTACACCAGATAGCCGGCTAAAAACCCCGGGAAAAAAGAATACACATATCCATCGGGCAGCAGCCAGTCGAACAGAAAGAAGAAAAGCAGTGCCAGCGGAATGCTTACAGATGGTGGCATTACCAGTCGTAGCCGGTCACTCGGATAATCATGGTGTACGCCATGAAAAATAAAATGGATTCGTTCACCCCATTTGCCTTTTAGCTCATAATGAAATACAAAACGGTGCAGCATATATTCGGTAAATGTCCATATAGCAATGCCACCAACTAACAATCCGGCAAACAATAGAAACGAGGTATGCCAGGTAAAGGCTTTATAACAGGACCAGGCCATTACCGGAACGTATAGGATCAGCGGCACGGTAAAATGAACTTTGGACAGGCTTTCCAGCAGGCTGCTCTTAAACATCCTTACTGATTCTTCAGAATTTGAAACATAATTTTTTTTCATCTCAAAATACTTGTAGGTAAAATCTTTAACACTAAGGCCAATCTGCTCAATAAGCTGCAAAAATAACGTCCTGCCAGCATGTTACAGTGGTCATTTTAAGATTTAGCAAATCCATGCTTTGAGACTGTTTAATATTTTAACACTAGCCTGCCGCTTGAATAAATAACTATCAAACAGAGCCTGTTCCGATAATTCCGGGGTAGCTAATCCGTGGCATGATGCTGTTCTTGTGGCTTTGATTTCTACAAACAGGTTGTGCCGCTGGCACATATAACCATTACCTTCTGTTTGCAAGCCCAATATAACCACATACAATCTTTACCAGAATACTTAATAGTCACACTTTTAGAACAATAAGCACAGCCACAAAACTTGGATTGTTTATGTGCCAGCGGCACAACCTGTTTGTAGCAAAGGTTTACATTTAGAGGGGCTTATGCCACAGAGTGGCTACCTGTTTAATTTTTACTTTAATTTGGTCATAAATGCTATGGTTTTAATTGCTGTGAACAACACCCTCGGTGGCTATTTCTTTTCGATAAAACCACCGTCTTTTATAAATCAAATTTTATACGGGTTCTGATTCCCCACTTGCTCACATTGGGATGGTCGAGGTAGTTAAAACGCTTCACCGCATCCACCCTTATAAATTTAAAGATATTCATCAGTCCGACGCTGCCTTCCATATAGGGCTTCTTATCCAGTGAGTACGTTGTGCTAACGCCATCCACCTTTGAAAACTGGATTAACTGCGGGTTTAGCGACGGCTCGTTTTCCGAACGCAGGCCACCGGCCAGTATTTTAAACGACACGGCTTCCCGCAGTTTCAGCTTTTTTATCAGCGGCACTTTGTTTAAAATAAATCCGTTGAGCTTGTAATCGATATTGGCAGAGGCATAATGGTCGCTTACGAACTCCAGAAAGTTCATCAGGTTAAAGCTTTGTAACTGATATGAATAGGTTTGATTGGCCCGGTGAATGGATAGCAGCGGATATGGCGCCTGGCCCAGTGTAACCCCACCGTTTAGTACCACATCTGCATACCCGAACTGAGAAAGGAAAAAACGTTTCTCAACGTTCAGGTTGGCACTTTGATAATTGTAATCGCCACCTAAAAAATCTTTTAACCCAACTGCCAGCCGCAACTTTAAGATGGGATGACTATTCTGAATGGGGATGCGGTAGATTTTCCCCTGGTAAAATTGCTCACCCGGCGCCCAGCGCAACTCCGTGTATAATTCACTGGCGGTAATATCTTTTATAGAAGTAGCAGCCCCGTTTACAATTTTATTGTACTGCAGGCTGCCGGCGGCTTCCTGCCTCCAATATTTATAGCCCAGGGTAAAGGAAAAATGGCTTTTAGTTTCATTAAACCACTCCAGTTTGAAATTATTATTATACAGCCACTTGTCGTTTACACCCCGCTTAAAGGAAAGCAGAAAATTATCTTCCTGAACCAGTTGTAGTTCCTGCCCGGGTATTTTAGTGTCCCGCTGAAAATTTGCCCGCAATGCTTTAACCGGAAACTGGTAAATATTCCGTTTGGTAAGTGAGTACGTAATGCCGCCATAATATTTCCATCGTTCGTCCTTAAAGCCATACGCCCCATAACCTTCCAGCATTACCCGGTTGCTAAAACTAGTATTCGTACGGCCACCCAGGCGAAGCCGGAAGCCCTCTACCGGGTTGAAGCTGTAAAAAGCGGCAACCGGCCCTATATCCACCGGCCCTACTTTTTTGTACCCCGACAACAGAACAGCCGCAATAGAAACCAGGTTTTTAAAGGAACGCATGTTCTTGAGGCTGTCGATATTTTTATACACTTCGGCCTCGGCATGGCTCAGCGTATCATGCCGGTTAGCTATTAGAAAACTATCGGTATCGGCTGTTTCTGGTAACAGTATACCGTGGCTTCTCCTTCATATACACTGTCAGGCAGTGGTTTGCCGGTTTCAAAGTTTTTGAACGAAACGGTTCTTTCACCATATATACCGCCTGCTTTTTTACTTTTAGAGATACCAAAGTCAGCATTCAGTTCGCTTTTAATTAAATGATAGCGATGCGAAAGGCTATCTTTCTCAAATTGCTGGGCAATGTGCATTTCCCGTATCCAGTTCATGTTAGCGTATTTACTTACACTAAGGTTTATTTTCTGGATGGCATAATTGCCGTCCAGCGTTATGTACATGGTACCACGGAACAGCAGGTCATTTGGGTTGCGGGGATTGAAATTAAGCTTTACCAGGCTGTCACCATTTTCGGCACGTACCGTATCCATAATGGTGTACATGTAAAAAGTGGGAGCCAAGGCAGCAATAGGGCTTAAAAACTGACTGGTGAACAGGTAGAGGTTGCTTTGATACACATCTACATCCTGGTACAAATATTTTAAATACGTCTGCACGCCGGCATTATCAATATAATCGCCAAAGTCCACTTTTTTATCAGCCAGCATTACCTGTTTCTTCTTTTCCGGATTTTTGCGATAGTAATTTTGCGAGATGGATTCCTGCAGGTAAACCGGTACAATAGAGCGGCCTTCCATCAGTTTGCTGGTATCTTTCGAGTCCAGCACAAATTTGTATTTACGGAGCAGTTTACTATTCTTTAATTTTTCGGCGAGGTTACTGATGGATACCTGCATTTTTTCGTACTGCTGGTATTGTGCATAGTCGTAACTCTCCACCTGGTTCTTTCCCTTGTTCTCAATTACTTTCTGAATGAGCTCGACAGCAGGATTATCCTTGTTGCGGTATTTTACCTTATGCGGTTTTACCAGCACGTTGGAGGTATCCCCACCTGCTTCCAGTTCCACATCTACTGTTTGGGTGCCGGTAGCTATTGTCTTCGTTACTGTTTTATAGCCAATGTAGGAGAGAATAATTTGCGTGTAATTACCAGTGCCGCTCAACGTAAATTTTCCGTCGGCATCAGAAGTAGTACCACGGCGGCTGCCTTTGAACAGGATGCTCACCGATTTTAGTGGCTGGCGGGTGGCAGCATCCGTAACAGTACCGCTAACAGTTGTTTGCGAAAACAGCAGATTACTATTGATCAACAGGAGTATTACTGTTACTAAAAATTTCAATGCTTTGTTTGCCATAAATAATTGCCCTTTTAAAAAATAGAAATCGTTTTTGAAATACTGCCGGTAGGTAAAACCCGCCAGCAGTGCAACAAAATTTTTAGATTTCATAGGGCTAACAATGCCGAATGTGGCCTACCCAAACCTCCAGCCCCCTCTAAATCTCCCCCAACGGGGGAGACTTTAAAACCGTGAGGCTTTAAGATTTGTTCATTTACATCCTGTAGATATTCGTTCCGATCTTGTTGGGTTCCTCCCCCGTTGGGGGCTAATCTTGTAGGGGTTTGGTTGCTGTTCAACTTAGCCCTCACCCCCGGCCCCTCTCCAACCTGTGGTTGGAGAGGGGAGCCGCTGTTTTGATCTTCTAAACGGTCATTCTGACTACTGTCACTGGTAATAGCTGGTTTAGAAGTAGGGTAGAGGCACCCCTCTCCACGCTTTTGCGTGGAGAGGGGCCGGGGGTGAGGGCAATGGCCGAGCAGCGAGGTGTACTTTTGCAAAACCCCTATAAGATTAGCGTTAGGGGAGATAGAGGGGGCTACAGCGCCTCTACTAAATCCTGGTAATAATCCAGCCCCAGGTGCGTAATTAAATCTTCGCCCATAATGTGGCGCAGGGTATTCTGCAGCTTAATCAGTTGTTTAAAAATATCATGCTCGGCACGCAGACCAACAGCCGTTTGCGGCGACTTATAATAAAACGACAGCCATTCCTGAATACCACTCATATTGGCACGGTGGGCCAGATCGCTGAATAAGGCCAGATCTAATACAATGGGTGCAGCCAGAATTGAATCACGGCACAGGAAGTTAATTTTAATTTGCATGTGATAGCCCAGCCAGCCAAAGATGTCAATATTATCCCAGCTTTCTTTATTATCGCCATGCGGCGGGTAATAGTTGATGCGTACTTTATGGTACAGTTCACCATATAGTTCAGGGTTAATTTCCGGCTGAAAAATATTGTCCAGGACACTCAGCTTGCTCACTTCCTTGGTTTTAAAATTGTCCGGATGGTCCAGCACCAGGCCGTCCCGGTTGCCCAGAATGTTGGTAGAGAACCAGCCCCGTACGCCCAATGCCCGTGCATACAAGCCCGGGGCAAGGATAGTTTTCATGAGTGTTTGGCCGGTTTTGAAATCTTTACCGGAAATAGGAACGCCGTTTTCTTTAGCCAGTTCCACCAGTGCCGGAATATCAACGGTAAGGTTAGGGGCACCGTTGGCAAACGGAACACCTAATTTCAGTGCCGCATAAGCGTAAATCATACTGGGCGAAATGCGGGGATCGTTGTCTTCCAGGCCGTGTTCAAAGGCTTCGATGCTCAGGTGCACTTCGCTGCTTTCAATGTATTTTTCGGTGCTGCCACACCAAACAATTACAATGCGGTTGCAATCGTTAGATTCTTTAAAATTTTCAATGTCGTCCATTACGGCCTTCGCCAGTTCGGCTTTGGTAGCTTCCTCTTTTATATGCGTACCATCCAGGTTGCTGATAAAAGCGGTATCAAAAACAGCTTTCATGGGTTTCAGCGCTTCCAGTTCATCCTTTACAGCCAGCAACAGCGATGGTTCCAGCACACGGGCATTCATGGCACTCTGATATACGTTGTCCTCATATACATCCCATCCGCCAAATACAATATCATTTAAGTTGGCCAACGGTACAAAATCCTTAATTAGCGGCGAGTGATTATCTGTTCTTTTGCCAATACGGATATTTCCCATCTGTGTAAGGGAACCGATCGGTTGAGCAATACCTTTTTTAATGGCTTCTACGCCGGCAATCAACGTGGTGGCTACAGCGCCTAACCCGGGAATTAAAATACCTAATTTACCTTCAGCAGGCCGGGGTTTTACAATTTCGTTCATGTTTATTTATTTAAAATTTTATAGTTGTGTGATAAATAGTTTTTAATAATGTCCCTTTAATGAATACACATAAAGCTTTCTCTCATCAATTTCATAAACATATCTATGCTTACCACTAATTCTTCTTGACCACAAACCGCCCAATTGGTATTTAAGCTGTTCCGGTTTACCAATACCGGTAAATGGAGATTCAATAATAGCTTTAGTCAGGTCAGTGATTTTTCTAAGAATGGTTTTGTTTCCGGATTTTATCCAGAACGACAAATCATCTTCGGCTTTTGGCAAATAAATTATTTGCATAATTCCTCTAATTCTTCTATCGTAATTTTCCTTCCCCTTCCTGCTTTTTTATCTTCCTCACCCTGTTTTATTTTAGCTACAAATTCAAGATTATAAGGGCTTTCTTCACCGGACTTTTCATAAGGAATTTTAAGGGCAGCACAGAATGCCTGAAAGGCTAATTCCTGTGAGGCATCAACGGGGTGGGCTATATAAGTCATAAAAATTTTTTTTTGTTTAAAACATACAGGTCTTTAATCATTAGCATTTGCGTAAAACCTGTATGCCAGATAATACCAACAGATTTAAAGCCACTTATTCTCCTTATACCATTTCAGTGTTTCGGCCAGCCCTTTTTCCAGGTCATACTCCGGTTGATAACCGATAGTTCCTTTTAATTTTTCGATGCTGCAATTCCAGTTGGAAGCGGTTAATTCGGCTAATTTATCTTTGTTGAGTGCCGGTGTGGCGCCTTTACGGGCTATAGCTTGCAGCAAACCGGCAATGCCCTTTACCAAAAATACCGGCAGGTGTATTTTTACCGTTTTCCGGCCTAATAATCTTTTGGTAATGTTTGCCAGTGCATACCGGTCATAGCTGTTGCCATCGGAAATATTATAGCTGCCAACTGCTGCGGAAAGAGTAAGCTGCAGAGCAGCACGGGCCAGGTCGGTTACATATACGAAACTTAATTGTTGCGGGCTGCGGCCAATATGGGGTTCTAAGCCTTTGGCAAATGTTTTAAGGATAATAAAAATGTCTTTCTCCCGTGGGCCATATACCGCTGTAGGCCGTAGCACAACCAGCGGTAAACCAGCCATCCCAAAAACGTGTAAATGAGTTTCGGCTATCATTTTGCTTTTGCCATATGTAGTAACCGGTTTAGGCACCTGATTTTCGGTTATGATAGCCTGAGGTGGTGCCGGGCCTAATGCTGCCAGGCTGCTAAAGAATAAAAACTTTTTTACACCAACACTAGCTGCGGCCGATGCCAGATTAGCGGCATACGTAATATTTACGAGGGTATAAGCAGCTTCATCCGGCGCCCTGGTACTGCCTGCTGCATGAATAATATAACTATAATTTTTCTCCCTGATTTCTTTCTTCAGGGCTTCGATGTTGGTAAAATCAGGATTGGTATATTGAATATCCAAGTGTTGTAAATGCTCAATATTACTGCTGCGCCGCACGGCTGCAAATACTTCCAGGTTTTGGCGCAGGGCGGCTTCAATTAAATGATAGCCAACAAAACCACTGGCGCCCGTTATAAGTATGCGTTCTTTCATTTTTTACCACATAGGCACATACACATAGATACACATAGAAATACAATATAGAAAGCAGATAACAAAGGACAGCAGTAAATACAAAGAAATACAATCAGAAACCTTTTTTATATAACAGTTACATCTTGTTTTCTGTATTGCTGCCAACTACCTTCTTCCCTCTGTTTTCTGCTAAGTTTTCTTTGCCCTCTATATGCCTTTTTCAAAGAGCCGGTATCTTTTATATTCCTTTCCGCCGGCATCTACAATGCCCCGTACCATCATATCATTGTGCTCCAGTATCCAACTGGATTCGTCTTTAACCATCCCTTTCTTTACGGCTGTCGTCATCAGCATGCCGTAAAAGCAGGCTTCAATTCCCATTTTACGATAGCCTTCTATTACGCCCAAGGCCAAGGTTCTCAATCCGTTGATTTTCTTTTTACCCAGCAGCAGTTTAAAAATGCCGGTAGGCAACAGCCTGCCCTTTTTTATTTTTATCTGTACCTGGTTAATATCCGGGATGCTTAGTGAAAAACCAACCAGTTTACCATTATGTTCGGCGACCGAACAAAAATCCGGATCCATAATCAATTTTAAATCCTTAGCCAAGTAATCAAACTCCTTCTTGGTCATGGGCACAAAACCCAGATTTTTATCCCAGGCACTGTTGTACACGGCATGTACATTGGCTACTTCCTGTTTAAAATTTTTGAGATTGATAGGCCGGATGATGATTCCCTTTTGTTGCAGCCGCTTTTGCAGCGCATCCATCAACCGCACTGCCCGTTCGTTGTGCTCACCGGTTACATGCTTAAATGCCAGTAAATCAACCAGCTTGTGCAGGCCGGCTTTTTTGATCAGCGATTCGTAATAGGGAAAGTTATACGTCATCATTACCACCGGTGGTGTATCAAATCCTTCTACCAGTAGCCCGCAGGTTTCGTTGGTGGAGAAATTAACGGGGCCAATCATGGTGATTGCCCCTTTTGCCTGCAGCCATTTTTGGGCTTCGGCAAATAGCAGCAAAGCCGTTTCTTCATCATTGATACAATCAAAAAAACCAAAAAAGCCGTCTGTTTTATGATTGAATTCGTTATGGTTTACATTAAAGATAGCAGCTATTCTTCCTGCTATTTTGTTGCCATCATAAGCCAGAAAGGTTTGTAAAGAGGAATGTTCATGGAAGGGGTGTTTGCCCGGCGTAAGTAAATCACGCTGTGCTATAAATAGTTCCGGCACATAGTTTTTATCGGCTGCGTAGAGTTCATGTGGAAAGTCGATAAAAAGGGCCAGTTGGTTTTTGGTTTCAACCTTTACAATGTGCTTCATATACTTTCCTTAACCCTTTCCACATGTTTTTCAACCTGTGCTTCTTTAAAAGCTTTGGATAGTTTATTAATTGCTTCTTCGATCTGGCTAAACGAATGGGTGGCCATTAATGAGAACCGGATCAGTGAGGAATCGGAAGGCACAGCCGGGGAAACAACCGGGTTTACAAAAATGCCTTCGTTTTGCAGCATCGTTGTGATCTGAAAGGTTTTATCGTTGTTCCGGATGTACACCGGTAAAATAGGGCTTTGGGTAGGGCCCAGGTCAAAGCCTTCGTCCAGCAGCATTTTAGTGGCAAAATGGGTATTGGCCCATAATTTTTCAATATGCTCCGGTTCGCTTTCAATAATGTCGAGGGCGGCAATAACACTGGCTACGGAGGCGGGCGTCATGCTGGCGCTGAAGATGAGCGAACGGGCACGGTGCTTCAGATAGTCGATGGTAGCAAAATCGGCTGCAATAAAACCGCCCAATGAAGCGAAGGATTTGCTGAATGTACCCATAATTAAATCGACCTCGTCAGTAAGGTTGAAATGCGATGCGGCGCCGGCTCCTCTTTTCCCGATTACGCCTAAGCTATGGGCATCGTCCACCATAATATTAGCACCATAATGATCAGCTATTTCTACCAGTTCGGGCAATTTTACAATATCGCCTTCCATACTAAAAATACCATCAACAGCTATCAGTTTTACTGCTTCTTCGGGCAGGTTGCGCAGTTTGCGCTGCAAATCCTGCATATCGTTGTGGGCATATTTGATGACCCTTGAAAACGAAAGCCGGCTACCGTCAATAATAGAAGCATGGTCGTATTCATCCAGAATTAAATAATCGCTGCGGCCGGTAAGGCTGCTCAGCACCCCTAAATTTACCTGAAAGCCGGTGCTGAAAATAACCGCAGATTCCTTACCTACATAAGCAGCCAGGCGGTTTTCCAGCTCAATATGAATATCCAGCGTGCCATTTAAAAAGCGGCTTCCGGCACAGCCGGTGCCATATTTATCAATGGCTTTTTTAGCTGCTTCTTTTATCTTAGGATGGCTGGTGAGGCCCAGGTAAGAGTTGGAACCAAACATCAGGACCCGTTTCCCATTGATGATAACTTCTGTATCCTGGCCCGATTCAATGGGCCTGAAATAGGGGTAAATACCTTTTTCCCGGCAGATGGCAGCATCTTTATACTCGGAAACTTTCTGATGTAGCTTTTTTTGCATTGCTTTTCTAAGGGTTCGTTCTTAAATAATTTATCAATTTACTTACCTGTTTCAAATGGCTTAAACAGGGCTGGCAAGCAGGTAGTAAAACGGCTGGTCAAGATATAGATGTTATGAATGAGGTTGTTATTTTTTAAAATAAAATTCAGGAATTTTTTTTATACCAATACCATTTCCCGTTCTTTTAACCCATTTACGAGAATATTGACAATAGAGTCCATTCTGGAATAAATACCAGGAAACTGGTGCCGGGCAAACAAATCACGGCTCAATCCTGCAAAAGCACTAACAATTACAAATGGCAGTACATCCATATCCTGGGAGATTACGTCACTAAACTCACCTGTTTTAATGCCATATTTTAAGATATTGGCAATCAGGTCTGCTTCCTGCTGGTAATACTCCTTTCTGGCACTTTCAAAACACCGGTGTGGTTCTTTTATTTCGCCACTTACAATCTGATAAAGGTTATTCTTTTGCTGCATTGCCTCAATCTTAGCGATAGCAAACGCTTTTAGTTTTTGTGGGGCCGATGCTGCATTTTCAACCGCATGTTTGGTAATATCGAACACTTCCCACATTTCCTTCATTACCACGGCATCAAATATCTCTTCTTTATTGGTATAGTAATAATATAAGGTACTCTTGCCTTTGCCCATGGCTTTAGCAATATCTTCCATAGTGGTTTTGCGCAGGCCAAACTGCTGAAACAACTTTTCGGCTGCTTTTAGGATGTCTGCTTTTACTATTTCGTCTTTTACTACCATCCTGTTTTTTCGACTAAAAACGTTTTAGCGTCCAAAAGTAATTAAATAATTATTATGCTTTTGAAGTTTGAAGAAAAAGCACAACAAAATAATTAAATAGTAGGTTGTTTATCTGATGGTTGTCAGTCACAGTAAACTGTATTACGTTATCATTCTTTTCTTTTTTTCTTGATAAAAAAAGAAACAGAAAAATCAAGGCTGGGCTAAGGTGCCTGCCGCCCGGTTGTTGCATTAAGGTTGATATTCATGTTGGGCGGCACCGCAGCTACCATCAGTAAGGCAGGAACATTTTCCAGCCCATTTGTTCTTGTTATTACTTACACAATAAAGATGCGGCATTGAGCCGCTGCAAGAGCTGGAAAACACCTGCCAAACATGGTACTGCTGGCACTGCAGCCCAGCCTTCCTCTGCTCATCTTTGCTCCCTTTTATAACCTTCCTGCCCTTTATTTTCTATATCCCTCATGTACACTTAAATATTTCACGCCGTACTAAGACTTTACCATAATGCTAAACAATAATTAAAGCTTCTTCCTTTGTAATAAGCACAAATTTCCAAACACAGATTAATACCTTTCTTTTCAATTACAAAAAACTGGATCAGGTACTTTGAATGAACAACCGCAGGTGTAAAAAGATTTATTTTGTAACGCTTTCTTTTTACATTGCCCCTTTGCCTGGTTAACAACTGATAACCCTCTTTCAGTTACGTATTATCTTACTTATGCAAATGTTTTCCAACCCGTTAAAAATTATTCTTACTACTGCCCGCAGCTACCGGATCTTATTGCTGCCCGCACTCTTCTTATTTTCCTGTACCAGCCCTGATAGCGACAAGGACGGTATTCCCGATGCAAAAGATAAATGCCCGGATGTATATGCTAAAACAAAAAATGGCTGCCCGGCAGAAAAGCAGATCGGGAACGTTCATTTTTACATAGATAATTCCGCCAGTATGGCCGGCTACTTTAAAGGCAATGCAGAATTTAAGGTGATCGTATCGGACCTGACCGCTAAGATTGACAAGGAAATAAAAGGGATTGATATTGCGTTTATTGCAGAAACCATTACCCCCTACTCAAAACCGGTGCAACAGTTTAGCGAAGACATTGCCCGTACTGCCCCGGCCAATCAGCGGAGTTCGCAACTACATACCATGATTCAGCAAATGGCAAAACGCAACGATTCAAACGACGTTTCGTTGCTGGTGTCCGATTGTATTCTTTCCTTTCCGGACGAGGCGATTAAAGCCAATCCGGAGATTAATAAGAACGATGCACCCTCTACGCTGAAAACCAATGTGTATCAGTCGTTTGACGACCTGAAGAAAAAAGGAATGGCTACCAGTATGTATGCTTTTACCTCAAAGTTTTATGGCGTGTATTACGATTATCACAATCGGAAGAAAACGTTGGCCGGTGAATCAAGACCTTTTTACGTATGGGTAATTGCTGATAAGGAACTGCTACCAAAATTTAATACCAAACTGTTGGAAATGATTAGCCCGCAGCCCCAGCAATCGCTTCATTTCGGGCTAACAGAGGAGCCGGTACAAGCGTTCAATGTGCTGAGCCAGGTAGAAAAAAGCGGTAAATGGAAATGGAATAAAGCCGACCAAATAATATCCGATGTAAATACAAAAGAGGGGGAGCAACAATTCTGTGTAGCACTAAACCTCAACAATTTACCGCCTTATGCCCGTACGGATGAATATCTAAAGCAACACCTACAGGTGAAAGGAGAAGGTTGTGACATTGTATTAGCGGACGTAAAAGATAAAGAAACGGCCGACCAGTCGAAATTAAAAAGTATCCCGGAGAAGAAGGCTTTTGAAGAAGCGACCCAGTTTTTAATACTGAAAGTAAAAGCATTGAGAGTGCCGGAAGCAACCGTATCCATCAGCCTGCCGCTACAGTACGACAACTGGTACCTGAACTGGTCCACGATGGATGATACAACCCCTGACTCCATGCGGAACAAAACTTTTGCCTTGCAATACCTGGTTGCCGGCGTACGGGATGCCTACGAAACCAGGAATAAGAATTACATTGATTTTGCCATTCACTTAAAACAATAACGGGTATGCTGCTATCGCTTTTTTCATCGCTGTACGAGGCACTGATTGGGCCAAGCACCGATTATACAGATTTTGAAGACCACTTGTTCAATGATGTCGGACTACTAACATTAGTTGTATCAGCCATTATCTGTTTTGTTTTCTACATTTTATTGGGCCGTTGGAAAAGTGTATGGTACACCCGTACGCACTGGGCACTTACCATTTTGTTGTGCGGCCTCATCGGGTTTTGCCTGGCGTATTTTATTTCCAGAAATGCACTGGGTATTGTTGATGGATATGTGATCCGGTTTGCCCTGTTCAATGCGTTGATTGCTGCCATTTACTTTGTTATACTCTCCTTCCTGTTCAAGCCCTTTTCTATCTTTTCAAAACGAACCCCTTTGTAAGTATTTGATCAAATTAGTCCTGTTTTCTTTTTAATCTGAAACGCTGACAACCAGTACAAATACTATTCGAAGAAGGGTCATTTTTTACTTTTTATTTTTTACTTCATTATGAGAGTTTTTATATTTGGCATTGGCGGAACAGGCTCAAGGGTGCTGCGTTCACTAACCATGCTGCTGGCAAGCGGCGTAAAGCTGAACCAACCCAACCTGACCATTGTGCCGATTGTAATTGATACAGATGCACACAATGGGGATACCACCCGCACCCGTGACTTACTACGCAGCTATTATAAAATCCGGCGGAGTTTTGTAAACCAGAATGCCACGTCACAAAGCGATACGTTCTTCAATACAGAAATCCGCTCCTTTAACCGGCTTGATACCGCGGCCTCCGACGCTGCTGACCTGGATGTGCAGTTTAATTTTCAAAACCAGGATAATTCCTTTGCCAACTTCATCGGGTACAATGCATTAAGCCAGACCAATAAAGACTTAATTGAACTGCTGTACAATGATTCGCTGGATGACCATCCCGAACTGCACCTGAATCTGAGCGTAGGCTTTAAGGGCAACCCGAATATCGGCAGCGTAGTTTTCAACGACCTGATGTTTTCGCAGCAATTTAAAAACCTGGAAAGCGGCTTTACACAAAATGACCGGGTTTTTGTGATCAGTTCCATTTTCGGCGGTACCGGTTCGGCTGGTTTCCCAACGCTGGTGAAACTGTTCCGGACCTCCAAAAACAACAACCTGGCACAAAGTAAGATTGGCGCCATTACCGTAATGCCTTATTTTAATGTGGACAGCAGCGATACGAGTTCCATCAACTCGGCCATGTTCGATACCAAAACCAAGGCAGCCCTTTCT
Source organism: Chitinophagaceae bacterium (assembly GCA_965246935.1). GTDB lineage: Bacteria > Bacteroidota > Bacteroidia > Chitinophagales > Chitinophagaceae > JAZKFT01. The sequence continues at coordinate 28,985 of CBDFGC010000038.1, forward strand.
TTTTATGCCGGCGATTCGCACCTGAATTCCATTAATGCTTTATATTATATAGCGGACAGCAACCAGGCCGGCAGCCTGCCCAATGTGGAAGGCGGTAAAGACCAGGTAAATAACAGCCACGTAATTGAGCTGATTGCGGCCACCTCCATCATCGACTTTATTTTGAAGCCGGATACGGAACTGGCAAACCCGCAGTATTTTGAATTTGGCGCCGAGCGGAACAGCTCACCATTTACCATAGCCGACTTTAGCAGCGAAACAAAGGAACAATGCCTGAAGCCGCTGACCCGTTTTGCCTACGCCGCCAAAATAGCTACCGACTTTATACCCGACCTAACTAAAGAAACTTTTTACAGCGCCAAAGAATTAAATGTTGGCGGCTCGTTGGGCATCCCGAACGAATACCGGAAGCTGCTGGATTTCTTTACCGAGTTCCGCAAGTGGAGCAGTGAAGAAATGAACAGCCCCAACAATGGCCGTGCTTTCAATTCCTTCAACTTTAGTGCCGCCGATCACCTGAACAACCTGGTGCACGGCAAGCCTATCAAGACCGGGTTTTTCAATAGTGGCTTATCCAAAAACAAGGTATCGGACAAGCTTACCAAAATTGAAGTAGCCGAACCGAAGGATATGCCCATTCCGGAAAAATACCTGTCCATGCTGTATAAAACAGCCACAGAATGTTTAGATGAATTGGGGCCGCTGCCGTAATGGATATGCATCAGATTGTGTTGTATATTTTGTTGTCGGTTACGGCAGGACGGCAGTATTCATTTTAGAAAGACATTAAATATGTGGACATCTCCTTTCTAACCAGCCTAACCTTTTAATTAGATTTGCCCAAAGATTTTAGCATTGAAAACCCATCATAAAATAATTAACGGTGACAGCCGGCAAATGACCGAATTGCCAAACAATTCAGTTCACCTGGCTATTACTTCACCACCTTATTGGCAACTGAAAGACTACGGAACCAAAGATCAAATTGGCTTCCATGACAGCTATGAAAACTATATTAATAACTTGAACTTAGTTTGGAAAGAATGCTACCGCACGCTACACGACGGTTGCAGATTATGTGTAAACATTGGTGACCAATTCGCCAGAGCAGTTTATTATGGACGTTACAAAGTCATTCCTATTCGTGAAGAGATCATCAAATTCTGTGAAAACATTGGATTTGACTATATGGGTGCAATCATTTGGCAAAAGGTTACAACTTCTAACACAACTGGAGGCGGAGTTCAAATGGGTTCATACCCTTATCCTAGAAATGGCATTTTAAAGCTTGATTATGAATTTATTCTTGTTTTTAAAAAATTGGGGGATGCACCCAAGCCGACAAAAGAACAGAAGGAACTTTCAAAAATGACTGCCGAAGAATGGAACACAAACTTTGCAGGACATTGGAATTTTACTGGAGCCAGGCAAACTGGGCACATTGCAATGTTTCCTGAAGAACTTCCGAACCGTTTGATAAAAATGTTTTCATTCGTTGGTGAAACTGTTCTTGACCCTTTTGCTGGCAGCGGAACAACATCGTTAGCGGCAAAAAATCTTGAAAGAAGTTCGGTTGGTTATGAGATCAATCCTGAATTTATACCATTCATCAAAGGAAAATTAGAAGTCAATCAAAATGATTTAAGCGGAACACTTTACGAGTTTGTAAAACAACAGCCGCTGAGCATTGACTTTGAAAAAGAAATACAAAAAATGCCATATGTCTTTAAAGACCCACATACCCTTGACAAAAAGATTGACATTAAAAAATTACAATTTGGTTCGAAGCTTGACAAGGATAGTTCAACTAAAAGGGAAGAACTGTTTACCGTAAAAGAAATTATCAACCCTGAAAAGGTACAATTGAATAATGGGCTTATTATTAAGCTACTTGGTATTAAAGAAGACCCTGTTATCAATGGAAAAGCAACATCATTCCTCATTGAAAAGACAAAGGGTAAAAGGGTATTTCTTAAATATGATAATGTGAAGTACGACAAAGAAAATAATCTGCTATGTTATCTCTACTTAGAAAATAAAACCTTTATCAATGCACATCTAATTAAGAATAGGTTGGTTCAGGTAGATGACGAGATTGATTTCAAATATAAAGACAGATTTTTAAACTTTTTGAACTCGAAATAATGGACCAGATACAACAAGCCATTCTTGCACTTCTAAATCAGTCAGCAGTTGGAAGGCAAAACGCAATGACAGCAGATGCAATCTTTGCAGCATTGACAGCACAAAATCTACCAGTTATACAAGGGAGAACTCAAGAACATGTACGGCAATCAATTAGCTCAATGGTCAATGACCACAGACAGCTTATTGGTAGCGGCAGAACAGGCTATTATGTAATTACTTCAAGAGATGAAGTAATTGATACTATTATGGATTTAGTTAGCCGATCAAGAAGTAATTTGGACAGAGTAACACGTTTGCGTAATGAGTGGAACGCATTAAATCCAAGCAATACTATCTAATGAACAAATACGCCAAAGACTTTGGTTCCAAAGAATTCTTGCTCAATTATACAAATAGAAGGTGGGGGTTAACTAAAACAACAAAGGTTGGTGAAGTGATGTCTTTAATCAGACAGTGCCAACCTAAGTCTTTTGAAGAATGGCATACCTGGTATTTTGAAAATGCGGCTACTAACACAAAGCAGTCAATCAGAGTAACAAAAGAAATCTTGGCAGAACTTGGTGAACGATTGTATTCCAAGCTCAGAGAAACAGTTATCCCGCAAATCACAGAAGCAATCCGAACGCTGACTTTAGAAGATTGTATAGAATACATTTATCAGCTTACCATTTATAGAACTTATGATGGGTATTTAACAGAAAAGTCTGTTGTGTTTGACAATCTCGCTAAAGTGTTTAAAGACGTAACATTTGAAGAAAGTGACCCGGAATTAGACCATTCAGGCGACATAGACTTTATCGGCAGAGTAAATGACAAAGCTTTAGGGCTTCAAATAAAACCGGTAACAGTAAATGCAAATCTTGGGAACTACGACGTATCAGCGAGAATGCAAAGCAGCTTTAGAGAATTTCAAAATAAGTATGGTGGACAAGTGTTTATTATCTACAGTGTGGATGAGAAAATCATGAATAAAGATGTTTATGATAAAATTGCAACAGAAATTGAACGGCTGAAAATAATATAAGACGAGCCACATACCGCTGGCCGGTAATTCTGCAATAAGATCTAACAAATGAGTTTTAAACGATAATAATTCTATCGAACTTTATTAATAAATTTAAGCTAACGGAACACGGACTTCCGCTACTAAATAATACCTAAGTCCATTGAATGGTAGTGCTGGTATTTCCTACCCCTATCAATAAAACATCACCATACCCACACGTAAATAAGGTTACCTCACTTTTAAATTTCACCATGCCGCATATATTCCGCTTTCACAAAGGCCGCAACAACAATATTTACGACTGGAAGGCATCTGATAAAATTATGCCCACAGACGTACGGGACGTAATGGATAAAACCAATATCCTTTCTTCCTCCGCCGGCACCTCAATCCCAACCCCTATTGGCCGGATGTTTTTATTTAAAACGGCTTTTGAAATTATCGCTGCCCAGGTTCGGGACAATCAGGTGAACAGCAAAAGCATTTACGCCGCCATTGTTTCCGAAACACTGGATTTGCTGGAACTGCTATATAAAAGCGGCTCTGATGAAAACAAGTTCCGCTACCAGAACTGGGTGTTCGATAATGGCAAACTGGATGATGCTGCTACGCTGAATTTTTTCGGAAACCAGCCCGGCCACCGGTTGCTGGCAGAATCGTTTAAACAGGCCGCCTCGCAAAAGCCTTTCAACAATTCCATACCCATTACGCTGATCTACTACCGGGAAGGAACGAAGGAAATACTCATGGGTGGTACTTCGCCTTTTAGCTTTGTTTTTACTTCTCCTAATTTCAAGCGGAAGCTGCAGGACAGGGGTTTCCGGGCTATCAACGGCCTGGTTTCGAACGATGTGCTGTTTGACCAGGATTACAAGCAACTGCAGGAAAGAGATGAGTCGTTTATCAAATACATGGAAAGCCTGGTTACAGGAGGCAGCGACACTTTCTCCGGCTTTACAGAATATGTCATCAATACCCGCAACCGCTACCACTCCACCTTCAACGGCACGGTACCCGACCTGAAGGACATTCAGTTTAACGATGTGCCATTATCTGCTGCCAATGTGGTGCTGAAGCAGGTAAGCGAACAGGACTATCGTAGTAAAATTAGTTTGTACAGCGATTTTAAAATGACGCTGCCGGCGGACACCCATTATAAAGATGTTTTGAAGCCCCTGTTCTTATTGAATGAAATGGCCTATGAAGGTGTGTACACATCGCCTGCCAGCCTATGGTCGGCCAAAACAAGGGTAAGCGAAATGGATTACCCGGAAACAACGGTGGAGGAAATCATGAACCGGGAGCTACCAGGCATGAATGGGTTTACGTATCCTTTCCTTTCCTCGTTTGATATTTTTGAACGTTGCCTGGTAAAATTGCCCAACTACACCCTCAACGACGAACGGTTTGTAACGCTGATTGGTAACCAGGGTTTTCTGCTACCCGTCAAGCCGCTATTCTTTCATTTTTTTCCGGTGGCCCGGCTGGCCGAATATATAAGTGTAGAAACAAGAAGCAAAAGAGGTAGCAACGGCGACATGGCAGACGTAGTAACCGTAACGGTAACCATTCCGATCAACGGTACCGGAAAAGGCAGCCGAAAAATTACCAGCAAAAGAAGTTACAGCAGTGTAACAGGGGATGAGAAAGAAAAGATTTTCCCGGTGCTGGAATATCGGGGTATCCTTGGTATTTTTCCGCTTACACGGGCCACGCAAAGCGAACTGCTGCACATCAATAAATACACGATTGCCTCTTTCGAAAAAACGAATGCGCCTTTTCCGGTGGAAGCCGTAAGGTTTTTCAAAAAGAACGGAACCAATACTGTAGCAACAGTACCGGTGTTGCGGTCGAAGTATGATGACATCAACACAAAGACAACGTACTACCAGGTACCCGAATCGTTCGATATGATTCAGCTGAACTTTAAGCAGGACAACGCCAATTGCGGCGGTGTTATTATCCCTAAGTTCAGAGACGTTACAAATGGTACGGAGGAATATGTGTATGCCATTGATTTCGGCACTTCCAACACGCATGTGGAATACGGAAGAGTGGTAAACGAAAAAGTAACGGAAACCTATCCTTTTACCATTACCGAAAGTAATATGCAAATGACGTTGCTGAATAAGCCTCGTGAAGTGGTGCTGGACGATGGTGCTGTGCGGTACCGGGATTACGAATCGAACATGGGTAACGAAATTGAAACGGCCCGGCAGCTCACCTTACGGGAATATGTGCCTTTTCAGATAGGCCCGCAAAAATCAGCCTCCGTAAAATTCCCGTTTAAAACAGCCACCTGTGAAAGCGATAATTTTACGACCAACCAGGCCAACAACCGGCTTTTTGTAGATGCCAATATCGGGTTCAATATTGACGAAGACTCACTACTGGATTACATCCGCTACCGGACCGACCTGAAATGGCTGCTGGAACAGGCAGGCAACAACCAGTTCCACCTCAACCGGGTTTCTATTTTCTTCCAGGAACTGTTATTGATGATCCGCACCAAAGTGCTGCTGGAAGATATTAATCTGAAAGGTGATATTTTCAAGGTGCAGATTGCCATGTCGCTTCCGGTAAGCATGGGGCCTTCACTAAGAGGCTTGCTTACCCGGTTGATGGATGCCCAGCGAACAGAAATCTTTAGTAAAAATGCACCACCGTTAAAGCTCATATCCGAATCGGTTGCCCCTTATTACCAGCTCCGGTACATCAACAATAATATTCAGAACGACAGTTCGTGCAATATTGATATTGGCGGCGGTACTACCGATATTGTGTTGATTAACCGCAACGCTACCAATTACAACGAATTAAATTGTTACTGTTCGTCCTTCAAGTTTGCCGGCCGCCAGTTGTGGAGCAGTGGCCACAACGAATTCAATTCCGACAACAATGGCTTTATTGCTTACTATAAAACCTTTATTGAGAAAGCCGATAACAACGTGTATCGCAAGCTGCAGCGGGTGCTGAACAGCAAAGCACAGCGTACGGAAGATATGGTGGCTGTTTTGTTCAGCAAGCCGGAATACCGGTTTATTGATATTTTTTCGGAATACAAGGAGTTAAAAGCGGTGCTGATTATCCATTACAGTGCTATCTTATATTACATTACCCGCCTGGCACAGCTAACCAAAATAGACCTGCCAAGAACCGTTAGTTTTTCCGGAAAAGGAAGTGAATACCTGTCCGTTATTTTTCCCTCCAATAATGCATTAAGAGCGTTCACGTATAAGGCACTCACCATTTTTTCGGGAGCAACCGTACGGAACGATTTTTTAGTGGAAAGAAGCAATGAGCCCAAAGTAATTACGGCGAAAGGTTCGGCACATTTTGCCACCGAAAAAGTAAACCAGCAGGATGATAGCTGGGAAAATGATACCACTTCCAACGAGAAGAGGCTGGTACTGGTGGAAACAAATTATAAAGGCTTCCATAACCTGGTATTGGAAAGTGAGAACATTACCTACAAAAACCTGATGGAAAAAGAAGATCTGTATAATGACATTATGAAAAGTGTAGAAGAATTTTTCCACCTGCTTTTTGACAATGCCGACCTGTGTGCGCAACTGAACCGCAACCTGGAGTTCAGTGATTTTACCAAATACAAAAATTTCTTTATACCACCTGGTATTGATATTACAAAAGAAGGCAGGTTGAGAGACAGCTTTAAAGCGACCGTGGCCAATGCACAACTAAACGATAAAGTGGCTGATTCTCCTTTCTTTTTTGCATTGAACTATTCGCTGACAGAATTCTCAAAAGAAATTGCCAATGCTGCCTCCCATAAATAAAGTGCTGCGAACGATGCTGTTACCGGCTTTTTTGTTGTTTGCTCATCCGCTGTTTGCACAAATTCAAAGCGACACACTTACAGCCATCATCGGCTATGGGCTTGGGGTGTATGCAAAAGATACGTTTAGTTTTAACCCGGGGGAAAGGAATACGCTTGAATCCATCAGACAGGATAACAGCCATTTGGCAGCGTCCATTGATTTGTTGAAGGCGGGCACCAGCAGCCAGTTAAAAAAAGTAGCTGGTAACGTTGAAAAATGGCTGGATAAAGGCAATACCGTGAATACTTACCAGCCGCTGGTAAAGGCAATAGAAGAAACATTGACCAATGGTGGCGACGGGCCTGCAGCAAAAGAGTGGCGGAAGAAAAACGTGCCCGGTTTATTTACCGCCCCGGTGAACGCTTACCTCAATGGCACTTCTGCAGCGGAAAGTGAAGAAGCATCCGGCCCACAAACGGCTGCGCCAATTACTGCCATTAGCAAAACAACAGGAGGAAATAATATGCTTTCTACCATTGCACTCATTTTAGCCGCCCTGTCTGTTACCGGGGTTGCCTATCTGTTTTTTCTTTTTAATAACCGGTTGAAAGATGGGGATGATTCCCGGAAAAGACAGCGTGCTGATATCGACCAGCTAAAAGCAACAGTGGCTCAAAGGACAAATCCGCCGGCTACTGTTACAACGCCAGCAACGTTGCCCGCCGAAGAACGCCTGATGCAGTTAGAGGCAAGAATGGCACAGTTTGAAAAAAGGCTGAAACCGGCAACCGTAATGGCTCCGCCACGGAAAATGGTGGCTGAACCGGAAGTGCCTGTGAATCTGGTAAAACCGGCTGCTGAACCACAGGCTCCTGTAAACCTGGTGAAACCAACTGCTGAACCGGAAACAGAAACAAAAACATTTTTTGCAAAACGCCCCGACCTCGATAACGGCTTTAAGCAAACCGATTTCTCAACAAGCCAGAATGGCGAACAGGTGTACCACATAGAAATAAAAGGAAATGCAGCAACATTCATGATCGTTAATGATGCCAGTTCTCAAAAATATGCCCTTTCCAACTACCGGTATTATCTTGAAAAAGCCTGCATCTTTTTAAATGAGCCCATGCCTAATTGCCGGATTGATACCAAAGAACTGGGCGAATTGGAGAAAAACGGCAACAACTGGATTATCCAAAAAAAAGCACAGATTGAATTTGTATAAGTTTAATAAATACATAAGTAGTCATGCACAATTACATTAGATTATGCTTGCGGTCATTGTGTCCGCATTACTACATGGAAACTTAAATTTCTTTAGAAGTTGCCCCGGCTTGTATCCTCACCATAGCCGTCAAATTAAGAGGGGAAAATATTGGCTTTAACCATTGTATTGTTGGGCAGCGCCCAACCCTATTGGTAGAAAATTGTTTGTATAAGTTATTTTTGTTGGGCATAGCCCAACCCCTTTCTTCAAAATGATCAGCCATGCCTAATACCTATACCCAACTGCATATTCAGATAGTGTTTGCAGTGAAAGGACGGCAAAATTTGATACCAGCAATCCACCTTTCATTACTACATCAATATATTACATCTGTACTACAAAAGGAGGATCACAAACTACTGGCCATTTTTTGTATGCCTGATCACATTCATTTTCTGGCTGGTATTAATCCCGATATTGCCATCAGCGATATGGTGCTGAATGTAAAACGTGCCTCTACTAACTTTATCAATGAGGAAAAGTTAATGGCATCTCATTTCAATTGGCAAAAAGGGTATGGTGCATTTGCCTACACCAAAAGCCATGTGCCCAGTGTGATTAATTATATCTTAAACCAGGAAGAACATCATCGTAAAAAAACGTTCCGTCAGGAGTACACCTCATTTTTGAAAAAATTTGAAATTGAATACGATGAAAAATATTTATTTGAGTTTTATGATTGAGGCATTAGGAGGGGTTGGGCTATGCCCAACAAATGAAAATTCGGAATCTTATATCTACCAACAGGGTTGGGCTATGCCCAACAATACAATCGTTTCTGTAACAGGGTTACGAGCAGGATTGGACAGTGCCCGTAGCCGTGAGGTTAAGAAGTAAGAAAGTTGGTTTTTAGACAATTGTATTGTTGGGTGCTGCCCAACAATACAATTGTTTTTGTAACAGGGTTTATGAGCAGGATTAGATAGTGCCGTAGCCTTAAGATTAAGAAGTAAAAACGTTGGTTTTTAGACATGGTATTGTTGGGCATAGCCCAACCCTGTTGGTAGAAAATGTTTTTTACCATTTATTTTCGTTGGGCATAGCCCAACCCCTTTCAGTTGCCCCGGCTCCCATCCTCACTTACCGGAATGTAGAAGTTCAAATTATTTATATTATCATGCACTTACTATTCATCATACGATCTCTAACCTACACCCTGGCAAAAACGAAAATGCCTGTAAACCCTTCGCTATGCAGTCTATAGCCGGATTAACCGAACAGGTAAAAACGATCCTCATTCAAACAGGCGGGCAGCAGCCCCGGCATGAAGTGTATAACCATTTCATAAATGAGTGCAATGCACTAAACCTGACCGAAGACGATTTTTACAAAAAAGTATTAGCACCGGCCTCTAAAAGCATTAACTGGAAACAGGTAGAAGAAGATCAAAAAAGAAAAGCGGTAGCAGAAAAAGCAGCGCAGGAAGCAACCGCAAAGCAGGAAGCACAACAGGTATCCTTAAAGTATATTCACCAGGAAATAAAAAACAGCTTTGAGAGTGGCGTGGTGCCGGCAGTAGAACTCAATGAAATTTTCCGGAGAGCAGAAGTTGCTTCTCAAAACATACCGCAATTGGCTGGTTACATTAATGCACAAATAGATAAGTACCAGTTCAAGCCTTACCCAAGTGCTAATACAACTACACCGGATGTAAAAACCAAGATACTTTCTACCAACTGGTACGATAGCTGGCACTATTCAAAACTGAACACTCCTGCGATATCCATTACACCTCCTTCACCATCACTGCTGCCTACGCCATCACCGTCATTGCCAACGCAGCCACAACCATCACCACCGCCTCAACCGCCGCCTGTGCAGCCTCAGCTCCGGCAGGGCAAATCTCCTTTGCTAAAGGCGCTGCTTACCAGTTTATTAGTAATCGGGTTGGTTGGCGGGTCGCTCTTTTACCTGCTGTGGCTAAAGCCTTATTTAAAAGAGAAGAATGCACCGAGGATGTACAGTTTTGCCAACACGGTTTCGTTGCGGTGGTCGCCCAATGCTACCGGGCAAACCAATGTGCTACAGCAATTAGCCTACGGTACGGAACTGCCCGTATATGAGCAAACAGGGGAATGGTCGAAGGTAAAAGTGAATAATAAAGAAGGCTATGTATACACCAAATACCTGTTAGACAAACGTTCGTTTTATGAACTGAACAGCATTTTAGCGGATGGCATTTCAGAGGACGTTATTCCCAGAACCTGGCATAAAAAAGCATTATTGGATTATTTTCATACCCACAGTATCATGGGAAAAATGACTCCGGCCCTGCAGGTGGAGCTTTTTGGAAAAGTGCAGCAAAAAGAAGTGTGGCAGTTATTTGCAAAAGAAAAAAACGTAAAGCCGAATACGGTTTACTATAAAAAGATTGTTAGTCAGCAATCGAAATTTGAAGATTTCGCTTTCGTAATTACCAACCTGCAAACCCAAAAAAGAAAGTTCGTGTTATACAGCTTTTCCGATACGGAAGATCCGGTTTTTATGTATGAAGAAGACGCTCCTGATTCCGGTAATATTATGTCTGTCAATAAGGACTATTCAGATAATTCTTATAAGGTAAGATATACAAATTAATGAAAGTAGCTTAAGTACCTGTGATTATCAGCCAACTGATTACATGTATGTTATAAAAAGCAGGAGCAGTAAAAAAGCAGTCCGGTCGGAACTGTTTTTAAAGATTGTCCAGTGGCTGCAAAGTAGGTTGCCTCAAAAAGCACATTGTGTACAACATAGCGTAAGGTATCATATTGTAACGAATACATTACAGGCCCAGCAATTCTCTTATTTCATTTTTTCTGCGCTTTGAAACCGGAACTCTCCGGGAAAAAGAATTTTCGTTTGCAGGGTTTTTCATTATCAATTCGGCTTTATTAACACCGGAAACATATTGCTGAACATAATCTAAATTGGCCAGATACTGGTTGTGGGTACGTTTGACTCTTGACTTTGCCAGCATTCGTTCTATGTCGCCTATATCTATCGCAGTTAGAATCTGCGTAACTTTTTCTACTGCATGAATAAGGAATAGATGAGTGCATCCGGTTTGGGATTGGCAATAAAAAATATTACTCACTTCCACTTTGAGGCGACTCTGTGTAGGAGCATTATAAATCCATATCTCGCTGATCCTCCCATCTTCAGAAGAAATATTCTTAGCCAGTGAACGGGTTCGCTCCAGCATAGAAGGACCTTTTCTTAGAAATCGGCTGATGGCTTGCTCCAGTTCGGGAAACTTTACAGGTTTAGGTAAAAAATCCAGCGCACAGGCACGCATTGCCTGTATCACATTGGACGACTCATCATGGGAGGTAATAAAAATGACGGCAAAAGAAGGCCATTCGAACCGCCTTAGCAAATCAAACCCGTTATCCCCGAACCCAAGCATAATATCAAGGAAAACCAGTTCGGGCTTCAATCGCTGAATCGTTTCATAAGATTCAGCTACGGTTTCAGTTATCGCTAAGATATTAAACTCCGTCCCGGAATTTTTAAGATGACTAACCAATTCTCTTTGATGGTTAGGGTCATCTTCTACAATGATGGTCTGTATCATAGTTTTAGTCATTTAATATATAAGGCAATATAATTTCCACCCGTGTTCCTACAGGCAGCTCGTCATCATCATAAAGATCAATTACCTTATAAGAATTTTGTTTTGCATCATTACTGCTCATTCTCACCAATCTTTCCGCCAGGGAAGTTCCAAAAGACGCTGCATCCTCCCGTCTGGTATAGGCCGCAGCCTTACGCCCTATGCCGTTATCCTGTACGCTACACCGAAGTGTATTATTATCTTTAGAAATTTCGATCGCCAACTTGCCGCCCAAGCTTTTTCTAAAGCCATGCTTGATGGCGTTTTCCGTAACTACCTGTAGTATCATGGGTGGTACTAATACAGTGCCGGCATCAATTTCAGGATCAACACTAATGTCATAGCTAAATGTGCCGCTGGTGAACCTTAACTTCTCCAATTCAATATAATCTTCTAAAACCTTTAAATCTTCCTCTAAAGCTACAAGCCGAAGGGGTGCATTCTGTATTACCCTTCTGGTGAGTTGCCGAAAGCGGCCCAGGTAAAGTATGGCATTGTCTTTATCATTATCGTCAATGAAAATTTTTATTGAGTGCATAGCATTACCTACAAAATGATCACTCATTTGTGCATTAAGCGCTTCTTGTTTTGCTTCGGAAACTTGTAATTCAACTTGTAAGAGTTTTAACTGAAACTTATATTTTTTCCTTTTATTTAAAAAATAAAACATAACAACAGCAATGACAATAGTTGATAGCAATATGCTCGTAGTTGTTTTTGTTCGATTCCGCTGCACTTCATTTTCAAATTCTATCTGCTTTATTTTGGCATCTCTTCTGTTAATTTCCAACTGGCTTTCCAAACGCCCGATTTTTTTCATTTTTTCTCCGTTGAACAAGCTGTCCTTATAAAAAGTGTATTTCTTATAGCATAGCAAAGCTTGTTTGTAATCCTTTTTCAGTTCGTACGTCGTTGACAAAATCACATAGTGTGCCTGTAGTAAGTTCAGGTCATGAATGAGTGTGTCTAACTTTATAGCGCTATCTACAAGTGAAATGATATAACTCAATTGTACGTTGATTGTAGAAAATTGTAAGTTTTCCGGCAGCTTCTGTAATTCATTTTTTCCTATAACACCCAGGTAAGCCAGAGCCATATTTCCTAAAGTCATTGCCATCATACTCTTATCCTGACTTTGCCGGCATAAAAGCAATGCCTGTCGAAATAAATTAAATGCTTCTGCAGGCTTCTCGTTTTTTAAATAGCCAAGACCTAAATCGTTTAGATGTGAAACTTTCTGTTCTGTACTGCTATTACTCAAGGCATTCTGAAGAGATTTTTGGATATAATATTCGGCTTTGTCCTTTTCCCCCTTCAACTGATAAACTGCACCTGTATTCCGATAAACTCCTGCCAGTATCTCTTTCGCTTTTAATTCTTCAAATATTACGGATGCTTTCAAAAATAAATCCAACGCCTTGTCGTAATCACGTAGCCAGGTATAGTTAATCGCTAAATCATTTTCATTCGTAGCAATCAGTTCTTTGCTTTTTATTGAGTCAGCAATTTCCAATGATAAAAGCTCGTACCTGATGGCGTTAGGATAATCCTGACGACGATCTAAGTATAAATTTCCGATGTTATTTAATACAAGTGCCTGCCCATACCAGTCTTTTATTTGCCGGAATGTAGATAGTGCACTTTCAAAAGTTTTGAGTGCATTCCCAAAATCCTGTTGGCTTTGATAGCATAGAGCCATCAGTCGCAATGAATGACCTGCATGACCTTTATTGTTTTGACATATACTTTGAGAAACTCCCATCTGAAAGTATTTGATCGCTTCCTGCCATCTGCTTTGGTTCCTGTAAGCAATCGCTATATTTTGGTATACAACTAAATATGCGGTATCGCCGGTTTGTTTTTTCAGATTAACGGCATTCAGCCAATACAAGATAGCTGTGTCGTAATTTTCAGCTTTTGCGTATGTTTCGCCAACCATCATCAGCATTTTCAGAATTCCATTGCTATCGTTTCTTTGTTTATAAAGTTCAAGCGATTGTAATCTGATGCTTAATGCTTTAGTATATTCTTTATGATAATTATCTATATAAACAAAACTCAGTGCATATAGCGCATCCTGTATTAGTACAGCATCATGTATCTGCTGTGCCAGATGCAAACTCTTTTCAAAACAGGCAACTGCACTGTCAGGGTACGATTTGAAATAATAACAGTTGCCAATATGCCGGTACGATATCGCTTTCCCTTTATCCCAACGTAATCTGGCTGAAAGATTCAGTCCCTGAACTGCATAGTTCATACCCTTGTCCGCATTACTTTCCTCGCAGGTTGCCGATAAATCGTTCAATATTTTCACCCTGTCAGTATCCGACTTTGCGTGTTCCAATTGCTTTTCCGGTAACGAATTCATTAACTGTTGGGAGAATGCTTTCGTTACAAAAGAAAATAGCAGAAGAACTGTAGCAACTTTCTTCATCATACACTTCATGTTTTATATTACCAGCAGTGTTTATTCGCCAAGCAGGTAATTATAATAATCCAGGTTTAGTAGTGCAATGGTCCACATTTTCCCGTTCCAGTTTTCAAAGTTGGTGCTGAAGAGGAAACTAACTGCCTGTCGCACTTTATTGTAAGCCTCTGGGTCAACAGAACGGGCAACTTCCCTAACCCCTGCTATTATAATCTCCAATGCGTCAAAGGGCCTGACGATGTCATCGTCGTACTGTACCACTATATTGCTAAAGTACAGCCCTCCACCTCCCCTGACCACTCTCATATCCGTACGAACGGTTCTATCAAATACGTTGTCCCAGCTCTTAATCGAAATGTCTATATATCCCGGTGTGATATTGTATGTTCTGGACAAAAAATCGTTTGAGGGATGAGCGGCCCGACGTAACTTTTGAAGCCCGCTTGAAACAAGGTAATCTTCAAGGGTTTTCTGAGCAAATGCGTTGTTGGCATTTGTAAGGGAAATAAGCAGGAAAACAATGCTAAATAAAGGTTTCATATTTTTTGTTTTCCCAAAACTATCGTTGTGTATAGGGCACAAAAAAGTATATGGTTAGATTGAACTAATATTTCCCGAATTTGGATTTTTGCACTTTGGGGGCTTTGGGGATAGATGCACTTTTTCCGCTTAACCACGTATTCTTTATCTGCCCGTCTTTCCTTTTCGGCACACCTGTATATTCCGTTAAAAAACTGTCCCGGCCAAAAGGCCGGGACAGTTGTATTTCCAGGTACTATCGGACACTAAGCTAACCCGGCATTAAGAACGATTCTCTTTGCTATAAACTAAGCTTCTTTTACGGCTGCCGTTTTTCCTTACTTAAGGAATCGGCTATCAATAGTAGTTTTTCCTGGGGCACCCGTAGCAAAATGCTCTTTTCGTCTATCAGGGTTTTTAATGTTTCGTCAGGTAAAGAGTCCAGCAATTCATTCCGCAAATGAAAGTTTTTTATTTGATCAGATCCCTGGTTCCACCGCAGTATTTTACACCGGCAGGCGGCATTTTCTATTGTATTCATCACTTCCTGTATTGCCCCGCTTTTACCTTGTTTTATATATACTTCCCTTATACCAATAATACTATTCCGGGTACCTACATCAAAATTCCAGGAGGCAGAGATGACACTAAAAAAAGGCCCCTTTTCATCTAACCGCATCAGTGAATGCCTGGGTGATTCTACACTGTCGCCGTTTTTAACGTAAGAATGGATAGAGACCAACCAGGGTGCTTCAAATTGCATAAAGCCGATATGATCGAAATTGGCGCCATAGCGTAAAAAGGTAAAGTACCCGTTTTTATATTTTACGGCAACCACATTCGATACAACCAGGTGGTACCGGTTAGGATCCGAACTCCTTGCCTGTGGCGACCCGGTGTAGCAAAGCCATACCCCTTCCAGGCTGTCGATTTCGACCTGTGTGGGTTTGTAAGAAACAATGTTCATATCCTTCTTAACGGTACGCCACTCGTTTTTGACGGATACCCAATTATATATCGTAAAAACCAGCATCCCGGAAAGGATAAGAAGGAGCAGTGAAAAAACTGTCTTTTGCTTTTTAAAGGACCGGTTAGCAGTGGAATGGATTCGTTCTTTTTCCTGCTGATGGTTTACTATCTGAAGCCTGAGTGCTTCATTTTCCTGTTTAAAAGAAACAGGCTCACTGGTCCGGGTTTTATTTTCATCCTCCACCAGGTCGGGATCGGTCGGCGCTTTTTCAAAGCCTTTCCGCCCAATACCGTACAAATAAATATAGCAGGCATCCACCAGGAAAGCTCTTGGATTAGATACAATATGATTGAAATAAGCGTCCTTTACCTGGTTGCCGGTTATATCATATTTGCGAAAAGGGTATTCTGATTTTTTGGGGTTAACGTCCGGCGGATAGTGTTCATGTTGCCGTGTTTCTGATGTAGTAGGAAGCTCATTACTGATCTCACTGAGCATCTTAGCTACCTCTTCATAATTTTTCCGGTTGGAGTTACGGGTAACGGGCTGGCCGGTTTGTGATTCATACCTGTCAATCACCTTTGTCAGCAAACAAACAATTTCGGCTTTACCCGTTTTTAATTTCATTTAAATAGTTGATAGTCAGCTTATTATTAAATTCCAGAAAATTAGTACCCATTCCAGAATCAGGTGTTTCATTCTTGGAACCATCTCTGAAGACGCTGGTGATGGGTTAAATAAAACAATACCATAGGTTTGTCCGGAAGCAGTTGCCAGCTTTACAACCACCCGGTTTTATTAACCGGAACTTTCTCTTCCTAAAACGATTGCAAATATGAAACACATACTTCTGCTATTTACAGCTTATTTTAATTCAGGAGGTAGTAATACGCACAACCAGTATTTCATGATCAGCCTGTCAGCAAGCCCATAGCCTTCATAGCTTGTCATTAAGTAGTCATACACAATTACATTAGATTAAACATGCGGTCATTGCGAAATTGGGTTTCCCGGACGAACGGGACAGGCTGTGCCCAACGAAGCAATCTCCCAGGTATCACTTGGGGATTGCCACGGGCAGGAACCCTCGCAATGACACCCTCGCAATGACACCCTCGCAATGACTTATAATTAATCTCATCTAATTATGCTCAGATACTTACAATACTATACAATCTCCTAAAATTACTAATGATTACTTGCATATGAGAAAAAATCAATTGCTCCTGCTGTTGTTTACCCTACTGTTATTTCCGGTATTTCAACAGGCTATGGCACAAACCAAAACCATTACCGGTACCGTGCTGGACGAAAAAAATAACCCGGTACAAGGCGCTGCCGTTTCCGTAAAAGGGGCATCTGCAACAACAGCTACAGACGCTAAAGGTGCTTTTTCACTGGCATTACCTGCCAATGCCCGTACACTGATGATTACCTATATTGGTTACGAATCAAAAGAAATGGAAATAGGTAGCCAAACCAATATACCCATCAGTTTATCGCCTGCTTCAGCCAATTTATCTAATGTAGTGGTTACCGCATTAGGCGTTGAGGTTAAGAAAGATAAATTAGGCTATGCTTCTTCAAGAGTAAGCGCTGAGCAGTTAGCCAATTCCAGTGAAGCCGGCTTGGCAGATGCGTTAGGCGGAAAGGCTTCCGGTGTCCGGGTATCCCGTACCTCCGGCGACCCGGGTGCAGCTTCGCAAATTTTAATCCGCGGCCAAAGCACCATTACCCGCAGTACCGACCCTTTAATTGTACTGGATGGCGTACCCATACAAGGCAGCAGCCGCGGCGAATCGGCCGGTGGTACCACGCAGCAAAGCCGCATCAACGATATTAACCCGGATGATATAGCCTCTGTGCAGGTGTTGAAAGGTGCTTCTGCCGCCGCTTTGTGGGGTACCAGGGCGGCCAATGGGGTATTGATCATTACCACTAAAAAGGGTGGTGGCAAAACAAATATTACTTTTAAATCAACTTATTCCATAGATGAAGTAAGTGCTTTTTACGATCTGCAAAATACGTATGGGCAGGGCACAGGCGGCGTATGGGCGGCTAATAATACCCGTAGCTGGGGTGATAAAATTGCGGCCCGGTCCGGTGCTGCCGATGCGGTAAATACGGCAGGTGCCAGCTTTATTGGCAATAACGGCGTTACCTATTTCCCTATCACCGCTAAAAATTCACAGGATGTTTTTGTAAAACAGAATTATGATGAAGTGATTCAAAAAGGGCATTATCTCGACAATTCGCTAACAGCCAGTGGCGGCGACAGCAAATCCAGTTATTTCTTTAGCCTAAACGACCTAAACCAGGAAGGGATCATCAGAAAAGGCAGCAGCTACAGAAGAACCGGTACCCGCTTTAATGTAACAAAGCAATTGGCCAAATGGCTGACCGTTTCCAATAAGGCCAGCTTCAGCCTGATTAATTCCGACCGTATTCAAACCGGTGTAAATAATGCCGGTTTTATGATTGGGCTGTTACGTACCTCACCCGATTTTGACAACTCTGCCTATATCGGAAAATATGCAGCTACGCAAGGCGGCGCCTATATTGAAAACCGGCAGCGCAGCTACCGCAATTATCTTGGTTCCAGCGCCAACCCGGGGTTTAATAATCCTTTGTGGGATTTATACCAGCTTCAAAATACCAGTCATGTAAACCGCTTTATCAATTCGGCTGAAGTAAATATCAACCCTGTACAGTGGCTAAATTTTACGGCAAGGGCAGGTATGGATTATTTTACGGACAGGCAAATAAACTATTATCCTTATTTTTCAACCAATGCCAACTCCGGTCAATACAACCGGGATGAGTTTACCGAAATGCAGTTTAACCTGGATATATTTGGAAGAGCAGAAAGAAATTTCGGCGCACATGTTACCGGCAATTTTCTAATAGGCTTTAATTATAATGCGGTCAACACCTCTTCCCTCGGCAGCCAGTCGCTCAATTTTACCATCCCAACCGGGCCGCTGGATTTAAACAATGCTACACCGGCCAATATCACCACGAACGACAGTTATTCCAACCGCCGGTCCAATGCCGGTTACAGCAGCCTGGGTATTGGCTTGTACGACCAGTTATTTATCAATGCTACCGGCCGTGTGGAAGCCGCATCTACTTTCGGAACATTATCGAATAACTCCTTTTTTTATCCATCAGCCGATATAGCCTGGCAGTTTTCCGGCTTGCCTTTTATGAAAAACAGCAACCTGTTTTCATTCGGAAAACTGAGAGCATCCTTCGGCATCGTTGGTATTCAGCCGCAGACCTATCAAACCGCTACTAATTTTATTGTTCCTACCTGGGAAGATGGGTATGGCGGCACGATAACGGCCAGCCAGTACGGTACCGGAACCTATGTGCAAAGTGCCAATAAAGGCAACCCCTATCTGAAACCGGAACGTAAAAAAGAATTTGAAATAGGAACAGACCTGCGCTTTTTTAATAATAAGTTGTCTGCAGGCATTACCTATTACCAAAACAAAACAGTGGATGCGCTCATCAGTATTCCGCAGGCATCGTCCACCGGGTTTAATACCATCTATGCCAATGCAGGCAGCATTCAGAACAAAGGGATTGAATTAGACCTGGGGTATAATCTTTTCAAAAATAAAGACTGGGACATTAGTGTGAATGCGAACTGGACACGGAATAAAAACAAGGTTTTGAGCTTAAATGGTGCAGGTTCCATCAGCCTGGGCGGTACGGCCGGTATTTCCTCAAGGGCGGTGGAAGGATATGCCTTAGGCGAATTGTATTCGATTCCCTGGGTGCGGGATGCAAAAGGCGCCTTAAAAC
Source organism: Chitinophagaceae bacterium (assembly GCA_965246935.1). Taxonomy (GTDB): domain Bacteria; phylum Bacteroidota; class Bacteroidia; order Chitinophagales; family Chitinophagaceae; genus JAZKFT01. The sequence goes on from CBDFGC010000038.1 coordinate 48,510, forward strand.
TGGATGCAAACGGCTTCCCAACGCCAGATGTCACCTCTGCACCCATTGGTGATCCGAACCCGGACTGGAGAGGCGGCTTTGGAGTTAATATCCGGTACAAACAATTTACTTTGAATGCGTTAATGGAACATTCGCAGGGCGGTGTAATAGCCAACGGAACAGAAGCTGTATTAGTGGATTATGGGGTAAGCGCTACCACGGGCCATGAATCAGTTACCACTTCGGCCCTCAAAACCTATAGTGGCGCCACCATTGCGGCCGGTACTGCCTTTAGGGGAAATATCAAAGATTTTGGCGCCGGCCCGGTAGCTTTAGACCAAAGCTGGTACACAGGGGCAGGCGGATTTTTTGGAAATGTAGGCGAACAATTTCTGGAAGATGCTACCTGGACACGGTTCCGGGAACTGAACCTGGGTTATACATTTTCATCTGCCAAACTGAAAAAGAAAATTGGACTAAGCAATATCGGGGTTGAACTAAGCGGCAGAAATCTTTTTCTGATCAGTCATGTAAAAGGCTATGACCCGGACAGTAATGTTTCGGGCTCCACCTCCGGCAGAGGGGTTAACTATTTTGTAAATCCGCCTACCCGTTCCTATCTTTTTACTGTAAAACTTAACTTCTAAACTATAGCGGAATTTGTTTCGCTATTCTAATAATTACCAAATGACTAAATATATTTTTTTAATAATAGCAGCAGGTTTGCTCTGCTTAAGTTCCTGCAAAAAAGCGGTGGAAGGATATAACAATGACCCGAATAATCCGCAGGACGCAGATGCCATTACCATGCTTACCGGTGTGGAAACAGCGGATATGGATGTGCAGGAAGGTGAACTGGCCCGTATTGCCGGCATGTGGAGCGGGTATTTTACGGGAGAGGCACAACAATACCTGAGTTTTTACCAATACCTGATTATTGCCCGCAATTTTGATGAAGCCTGGCTGCGGGTATATGGCAGCGTTTTAAAAAATGACAGGCTGATGAAGCAAAAAGCCTATACCGTAAATAACCGGCGGCTAATAGGCGTTGCACAAATAATAGAAGCGAATGTAATAGGTACGGCTACTTCGCTTTGGGGCGATGTTCCTTTTAAACAGGCGGTTAACGATTCTTTTCCTAACCCTGCTTACGACCCGCAATTGCAGGTATATGCGGCTGTGCAAACATTGCTGGACAGTGCCATTCAAAATTTTGCTTCCACCGCTTTTGTTGATTTTACCGCACAGGATATTTTTTATGCCGGTAATATGACCAAATGGACACAGGCCGCCTATACCCTGAAAGCAAGATATTATATGCACACCAAACAATATGCGTTGGCTTTAGCAGCAGCACAAAATGGCATTAATGCCGTTGCCAATAACTGGCTGGCGCCGCATTCCGCCACCGCCACCGGAACCTATAATTTATATTACCAGTTTTTTGCACAGGTAAGGCCGGGTTTTATGGATGCCAATGGTGCGTATGCAGTGGGCTTATTAAATTCGGCTAACACAGCAAAATACCGGGGCAATTCAAAAACGATTGAAAAGTCAAGATTTAATTATTTATACAGTTCAGCAACTAATCCCAATTATACAGCGAATGGATTTTTCTATCAAACCGTTTCTTTCCCCATGGCTTCTTATGCCGAAAATTTGCTAACACTGGCCGAGGCGGATGCCCGTGTAAATGGCTTTGCAGCAGGTTTGACAAGGTTAAATACTTTCAGAACGTATATGAGTACCGGCGGTTATATTGGCGCTACTTATCTTACTTCCGGTAATTATAAATATGATGCCTACGTAGCTGCCGATTTTGCTTCCGGCGGAATAGAAAACCCGGCTGCTACTGCCATTGCACAGGACCGGGCGTTGTTGCGGGAAATTATGGAAGAACGTTATCTGACGTTTATTGGCCAGATAGAAGGCTTTACTGATTTGCGCCGCACCTTTAAAGAAGCCGACATCCGGGTACCTGTTACACCCAATGCCGGTACGCAATTTCCACAACGTTTTTTATACTCACAAAACGAAGTGGATTTAAATCGTTCTGCCCCTAAACCAATTCCCGGTTTGTTTACACCAACACCCGTTAATCAGTAAATTGTGATGGTATTTTTTATGGAGAAATATTTCACACGCTGGTATACGCAGGTTCCGGTCCATGGGTGTTTGAGATTTGTTGAAAGCCTGTTTTTATTATGGTTTTTGTAGGAACGTGCCTTGCGGCACGTTCAGCAGGGAAGTAGATTTCATCATAAGATCAGCCTTTCTGCCATTTCAAAACACGCCGTAAGTCGTGTTCCTACAAAAGCATTTAATCCTTGTAAATGTTTCGAACACTTATGAACTCCAACCCAATGTCATTAAGTTAAGGATTATAGTAGCAGCTATGCGCCGTAGGTGCAACCTGTTTGTAGAAAATAGATATTATTGATGTCGGTGCATGCCACGTAGTGGCTACCTGATCAGCGAAGGGGTAGCCACTACATGGCAATGATTCCCTTTGCCTCTTTGTTTTCTAAAAACAGAAAGCCCCGAGGGGCTTAAATTAATGACATTGGGCTAAGGCCTTCGTATCATTGTTCTGTAGCTTCCGGCTACTGGTAGAATAGAACTGAAGTTAATTTCTTTAAGTTACACCTGTTAATCAGTAAAAGAATTACTCATATATAAATTCATCTTCATTGAAAATTTCGTTATTGATATTGTTAACAGCCGTAAGTGTTGCAGGCAAGTCGCAGCAGGTAATGCCATTATATGCAGGTATGCCACCCGGTAATTTAGCTGTGGCAGATAAAGAGGAGTTCTCAAAACCGGAGGGCGGAAGACCTGTTGTAAGATACGTTACCAGGCCAACGCTTACGGCATTTATTCCGGAGCATCCGAATGCCGCCCGTACGGCTGTTATCATTTGCCCTGGCGGCGGTTATTTAAATTTAAGTATTGAAGATGGCGGTTACGAAGTTGCCCGGCAGTTTGCTGCTTCCGGAATAGCAGCCTTTGTATTAAAGTACCGTACCTGGAGAGACTCTGCTTATACAAATTACCGAAATATTCCCATGCAGGATTTACAGCAGGCAATGAAGATGGTATATGCAGGCGCTGCAAAATGGAATATTGATACGGCTCATATTGGGTTGTTGGGATTTTCAGCGGGTGGGCATTTGGTGGCCTATGCAGCTACCTCAATTTTCGGTATACGGCCAGCTTTTACTATATTGTTTTATCCGGTTATCAGTTTTATGGATGCACTTACTTCTCCTACTTCAAAAACAAGGGGTACGCTACTGGGAAAAAATGCAAACCTTGCAGAAAAAATGGCTTACTCGCCTGAACTACACGTTACTGCTTCAACACCACCGGCATTTTTAATACAGGCTGAAAATGACAGCACTTCGCTGGTAGGTAACAGCATTGCTTATTACCAGGCGCTGGTTGCAAACAAAGTTTCCGGCCAGTTATTGCTCTATCAGAAAGGCGGGCATGGATTTGCTTATTACAATAAAGCACAGGATGAGTATTGGATGCCTGCTGCTATCAAATGGCTGGCAGTAAATAATTTTTACAAAAATGATCCCGTAGAAAAACAACATCCTTAAAAGAAAATCTGCAGCTTAGGATTTAATTAATTCATTTCGGATATACTACTTACGGGCATTTCTTCCTGCAATCTTTCTTACCAATTAATCATCTGATTTTTATAATAGTTACAAGATGAAATCTTTAAAAGCCTTTTTTGCACTGGTGAGTACTGGTATCGCATTAGTCGTCATTGACTGGAGGAAATATTTAAAAGTCCTTTATGTTCAGGTACTTATCGGTATCATTCTAGGCGTCATTGTCGGGTGGAAGTTTCCTGCATTTGCTCCCACAGCAAAGTTGATCAGTGAAACCTTCATCAACATGATCCGGATGGTGATAGCACCGGTTATTTTTTTTACGATTGTGTCGGGAGTAGCAGGAGCCGGGGATATGAAAAAAGTGGGAAGGGTGGGCCTGAAGTCGCTGATTTATTTCGAAGTAGTTACTACACTGGCTTTAATTATTGGCCTTGTAACGGCCAATATAATAAAGCCGGGAGCAGGTGTGCATTTTACCCGAACAGTGGATAGCCAGGTTGCTGAAATTTCAGAGAAGGCAAATGCGGTGAACTGGGGTGAATTCTTTTCGCATATCGTTCCCTCCAATATTGTGGAAGCTTTTGCCAAAGGTGATATTCTGCAGGTACTTTTTTTCAGTGTATTATTTGCTGTAGGATTAAAGTGGATGGGAGATAGTGGCAAAAGTGTATTGGTAAGCTTTGAGAAAATAAATAAAGTGTTATTTAATGTGCTGAAGATAATTATGAAGCTAAGCCCCATTGGTGCTTTTGGCGGCATGGCCTATACCATCGGCAAGTTTGGCTTCGGTACATTAAAGGTGCTGAGCATGTTATTAGGCACGTTTTATCTTACAGGTTTGCTTTTCATTTTTGTCGTATTGAACTTAGTATGCCGGTATTATAAAATCAGCTTATGGAAACTGCTGGGATACATAAAAGAAGAAATCCTGATTGTGCTGGGATCAAGCAGCAGCGAGGCCGTGCTGCCTTCCGTAATGCAAAAATTAACGGATGCAGGTTGTGAAAAGGAAGTAGTAGGATTAGTTATTCCTACGGGCTACAGTTTCAACCTGGATGGCACTACTATTTATTTAAGTATGAGCATTATTTTCCTGGCACAGGTATTTGGCATTGATCTCTCACTGGGCCAGCAACTTACTATTATCGGAATATTACTGCTTACCAGTAAAGGCGCTGCAGGCGTTACAGGTAGTGGTTTTATTGTGTTGGCCTCTACACTAACAGCACTAAAAGTAATTCCATTGGAAGGGCTGGCTTTGCTCATCGGCGTGGATAGGTTTATGAGTGAAGGAAGAGCGATTATTAATTTTATAGGCAATACGATAGCTACGGTAATTATTTCCAAAAGTGAAAATGCCATTGATATGGAAAAATACAGGCGTGTTGTTGAAAAGGAAACGGTAATAGCACCGGCGGAACCTACATCTGTATTTATGCCAGAAAGTGTGAGATGATTTATATATAAATATTTTTCAACATTCATTATGGGTTGAGAATTTCACCTTTATGGCTGAAGGCCCATCTGTACTTACATCTTTAAACTAACCCTAACCATTGCTTTAAACCCGTTTGATTTGTTATCTACCGGCAAAAAGCAATAGCTCAGTTGTCATCAGTTTGCAGCAACAATTCCAGGGTTTGCAGCATTTTGCAGCATGGCCGCTTCCTTGCCGGGTAGTTTTGTTTGGTCAAAAAGGATAAAGCCTTTTGAACCAAACAACATGAAAAAAATAGCAGCGGTTTTTATTTTTAGCCTTTCTTTATTTTGCCTGCGGGCACAGCAAATACCCGGTAATCCGGCGGGTGCAGCGGTTATGGGGTTCAAGCCAGCCAATAACGGTCACCTGTACGGCAAAGTAGTTGATAATAATGGTAAACCCGTAGGCGATGCATCGGTACTTGTTTTACAAAGCAGGTTTGATACCACTACCAAAAAGAACAAGCAAACATTAGTAAAAGGTGTAAATACATCCGGCAATGGCGAATTTGATATAGAAGATTTGCCGGTGATGGGTAAATTAACGATACAAATAACTGGTACTGGCTTTAATGCAGTTGAGCAAACGGTTTCTTTTATGCCAGACCGGGCTGCTAATGGTGCAGTGCCGGCAGGAGGTACTCCACCACAAACACCTGGTGCAGCCTCCATTCCTTCTTTCGATAAAGATCTTGGTAAAATCCAAATGACGGTATCAGCAAAAGAATTACAGGGCGTAACCGTTACTGCCACCAAATCATTACTGAAACTGGATATTGATAAAAAGGTTTTTAATGTAGATCAGAATATTGTAAGCGAAGGCGGAACAGCCGTGGATGTTATGAAAAATGTTCCGGGCCTGAATGTGGACATTGAGGGTAATGTAACACTACGCAACAGTTCGCCGCAAATATTTGTTGATGGCCGGCCTACTACCTTAACCCTGGATCAGATTCCGGCAAATGCGATTGAAACGGTGGAAATCATGACCAATCCTTCTGCCAAATACGATGCATCCGGTGGCGGCGCCGGCATACTGAATGTCGTTTTAAAAAAGAATAAAAAAACCGGCTACAATGGTATGGTAAGGGCCGGGGTTGATAAATACGGGGAAACCAATGCCGGCTTTGATTTTAATGTGCGGCAGAACAAGGTCAATGTTTCAGCAAGCATGAATGCAAGAATGATGAACGGCCGCAGTTATGAAACCACGGATCGAACCAATATTGCAGATGCGCCTGTAACTACGATCAACCAGGTAAGCACAGAAAAAACAAAAGGCAATATGCTGTTTACCAAATTAGGCCTTGATTATTTTATGACTAATAAAACGACACTATCTGTTTCCGGTATACGGATGCATGGTGATATGAAACCGTTTTCGGTGCTGGATATCAACACGGATAGTTTGTACAGTTCAAGCATGCTTTCTTCTTACAGCCAGCGTAATACCAATACGCAACGGGTGTTCGACGGGCAGGGGTTGGTGCTGGGTATGAAACATGTATTTGCCAAACCTGGTGAAGAGTGGACCGTTGATGGTAATTATTTTTCAGGTAAGAATAGCAATAATGCTTTATACACGACTGACTACTATACCGGTGATAAAACAACGGCTATTCTGGCCAGTAAAATGCAACAAATTGTAAGCGGCGGCAGCGATCAGAATTTTATTATCCAATCAGATTATGTGAAGCCGTTAAGCACTACCACCAAATTGGAAACGGGTGTACGGGCCGCATTTAGAAGCCGCATCAATACAAACAACAATTATATTTTTGATTATAATACAAACAGTTTTACCATTATTCCATCGGCTGCCAGTAATTATAAAAGCAACGATCATGTATATGCCGCTTATGCAAGTGTGGCCAGCAGTATCAACAACTTTTCGTACAAGCTGGGCCTACGTGCAGAAAGCTCGGACTATAACGGCGAACTTACGGATACCAAACAAAGCTTTAGCAACAAATACCCGGTAAGCTTATTCCCTTCCATCTTCCTGGCACAAAAGCTATCTACTACTCAGGATATACAATTAAGTTATACCCGCCGCATCAACCGCCCTAATTTTTTCCAGCTCATTCCTTTTGTCGATTCTACGGATAATCTGAATATCAGCAAGGGAAATGCTGCCTTGCTGCCGGAATTTACGCAATCGTTAGAGGCTAATTATATGAAGCAATTCGGAAGGGGTAACACCTTGCTGGCATCGGTATATTACAAGAAAACCAAGAACCTGATTACCCGGTACATTTACCAGGAAACAGATGCCGCTACCGGTAATACAGCGTTGATCAACACCTTTATCAATGCCAATTCAAGCCGCTCTGCGGGTGCAGAGATAACGTCTCAAAACACTATTACAAAATGGTGGAATACCTCCACTAATCTGAACCTGTATAATTCAAAAATCAATACAGGTACGCTCAGCACTGCAGCACAGCCCGATTTATGGAGCTGGTTTGGAAAATTCAATAGTAACTTTAAATTGCCTTCCAGCTTCACTGTACAATTATCCGCCATGTATCAGTCGAAAACGAATTTACCGGTTACCAGTAATCAGAGCGGTCCTGGTGGCGGAGGCCCTCCCGGTATGATGGCACAAAGCTCATCACAGGGTTATATCAACCCGTTTTATAGTGTTGACCTGGCCATCAAAAAATCTTTTCTAAACAACAAGGCCACCGTTTCATTAAGTATCAACGATATTTTTAAAACACGTAGCCAGGATCAGTACTCTGCCAGTGAATACTTTGTGCAACAGTATAACCGGGTTCGGGATCAGCAAATGGTGAGACTGAATCTTTCGTATAGTTTTGGCAAAATTGATGCGTTGCTTTTCAAACGTAAAAGCCAGGGCACCGGGCAAACAGGATCAGAAGTTACGCAATAAGGTTTCGGTAAATACTCCAGTCATTGCGAGGAAGGTTCTTGCCTGACGAAGCAATCTCCCCGGTATTGATTTGGATTGCAAAATGAATAGCTATCTCCCCGTACTCCTTGGAGATTGCTTCGTTGGGTAAGAACCCAATCTTACAATGACGGGAACGCAATGATGGAAATCAATTATTAAATCACTCTAAAAACACAATGTAAACTACAATTCGTTATGAAAACGCAAGGCTATGTTTACCTGCTCACCAACACACACCATACGGTTTTATATACTGGCGTAACATCTGATTTGAAAATCCGTATCTGGCAACATATCAACAAGGAATTTCCTAAAAGCTTTACAGCCAAGTACAACTGTAGCAAATTGGTTTGGTATGATACTTACCCTAACATTGAAGATGCAATAGACCGGGAGAAACAAATAAAAGGTGGGAGCCGCAAAGACAAAGAAAAGTTGATTAACGAAATGATCCAACTTGGAACGACTTGTGAGAAATTGTTGGGCAATGGTAAAATTACAGTCATTGGCAGGTTGGGTGGTCATTACGAGATTAAGCTCCTGCCCAACGAAGCAATCTCCTGGGTGTTGATTTGAGGCTATAAATTGAAGTACAATTTCTCTGAATCCTGGTAGATTGCTTCAGGCAGGAACCCTCGCAATGACGGGAGTATTAATCACAACTAATTCTGTCCGCTTACTTAATTATGTATGACTACTTAAAAACCTCCATGAAATTAGCCGTATTACAAACAAAGTGGAGAAGGATTGCCATACATGTAGTTGCATGGGCTATCATCTTTTCTTTACCTTATCTGTTACGTCCTTCTTACAACCAGGGAACTGCTAAATTACCTTCTGCCAATGGCTTATTCTGGCTTACGTTTTTGACCGGCTTTTTTTGGGTAGGTCTTTTTTATGTCAATGCTTCTGTGCTAACTCCACGGTTTATTTACAAAAAAAAATACCCTTTTTACACCATTTTATTATTGCTTATTTATGGAGTTATTATGCTTTTTCATGGTGTGTTGTTTCGCATATTTATCACCGACCGGCCATTTGATCTCTGGCGTTCGGCCAGTTTCAATCTCACAGCTTTCATCCTTACGGTAATTACCAGCATCACTTTTAAAATGATGACGGATAAAGCTGAAACTGATAGAATTATAAAGGATACCCAACAGGAAAATTTAAAGACGGAATTATCGTTTCTACGATCGCAGATTAGTCCGCACTTTATATTTAATGTGTTGAATAATATGGTAGCCCTGGTAAGGAAAAAAAGCGATCAGCTTGAGCCAACAATAATGAAGTTATCCTCGCTGATGCAATACATGCTGTATGAAACCGATGAAGAAAAAGTGCTGTTGAAATCAGAAGCTGAATATCTGCAAAGCTATATTGACCTGCAGCAGCAACGGTTCGGCGCCAAGGTAAAGCTAAATGTAGCGATAGACGTAAATGATACAGGTGATACGATTGAACCCATGTTGATGATACCCTTTGTGGAGAATGCTTTTAAGCATGGTGTTGGTATGATAGAAAACCCTGAAATTGATATAGACCTGCATATCCAATCAAATATTGTATTTTTCACGGTGCGTAATAAATACAATGAAAAAAGTAATGAAATCAAAGACAAAACTTCTGGTATTGGTTTAGTGAATGTAACCCGCCGGTTGAATTTGCTATACCCGGAACAGCATCAACTGCTGATTACAAAGAATGATGGGGTATTCTCTGTTTCCTTACAATTAAATTTACACTGATGCTGGAATGTATAGCGGTGGACGACGAGCCATTAGCACTTGATTTACTGGAGGACAATATTAGCAAAGTGGCTTACCTGCACCTCGTGGCCAAATGTAGCGATGCGTTTGAAGCATTGAAAGTGTTGCAGGAGCAACCGATAGATCTACTGTTTATTGATATACAAATGCCGGGATTAACGGGACTCCAGTTTATAGAAAGCCTGGCGCAAAAGCCGATGGTCATTTTAATAACGGCATACAAACAGTATGCATTGGAAGGCTACACGCTGGATGTGGTGGATTACCTGGTAAAGCCAGTGCCGGTAGACCGGTTTATAAAAGCATGTAATAAGGCAAGCGCTTTATTTGAAATGAAAAATACCAACAAACAAATCCCCGGTAATGCAAGGCTGGATTATTTTTTTCTGAATGTTGATTACAGCTTGTTAAAGATCATGTTCAACGACATCATATGGATTGAAGGCTTAAGGGATTATATTAAGATCCATTTAAAAAGTACTGCTAAACCGGTGGTTACACGGATGGCCATGAGAGCAATAGAAGAACAGCTACCGGCTGATCAGTTCATACGCATTCACAAATCATATATCGTATCTGTAGACAGTATCGTAGCGGTAAGAAAGAACAGTGTTTTTATAAAAGAGCATGAATTACCGGTAGGCGAAACATTTAGAGATGGCATAGCGAAGCTTACCGGAAAAACGTTGCTTTAATGAAATGAACAGGTAAGTACCTGAACACATTTATATTAAGTTAAAACTTGCAGTCATTGCAAGGTTGGGTTCGTGCCCAACGAAGCAATCTCCCGGGTTTTGTTGAGAATTGCCACGGGCATCCGCCGCGGCGGACGCAATGACTAAATACTAATCTAATCCTGATTGCATACTTAGCTGCGATTATATAAGTGTCAGGTGGAATTGTCCAATTCCGGATAAATGTTGAAAATAAGCAATGAATGCAACCCTTAAACAAATAAGGTTCCGGTAATTTATCTGTATTTTGCTTCTATTCACCGATGTATACTGCCTGTTCGCCGATATTAGCATTTGGTGCATTGTGCGTTTGATAATTTTAATGATTGAGTTTTGTTTTACTATAAACATGTAAACAAGAATAAACAATTACCTGTCATTCTTTTAAAGGAAAACCTGCTGCATTTATTGACCACCCCTTTATCATGAGAAGAATAACCCTGCTTTGCATGTTGTTTTGTTGCTGCTGCACGGCATTTGCAAACCATGTAAAGGGAGGCTATATCAGGTACGAATATGCAGGTGCAGGTACAGCAGCAGGAACATCTAAATACACTGTAACAGTTACGGTATTTTACGGATGCGGCGTCAACGGGCCAAAGGCATCGGTTACATTGAATGCACTAAATGCATCTACCGGCGCCAGTGTACTTTCAACAACTATTTCAACCACAACATCAGCTACCGTAAGCAAAAGCAGCTATAACCCCTGTATGAGCAACCCGCCCACGATATGCTATGAAGTATATACCTACGTTACCACTATTACGTTGGCCGATATCAGTAGCGGCTATGTACTAACTGTTACCGATCAATACAGAACCAGCGGTATTATCAACATTAGTAATTCCAGTTCCACGGGTATTGCTTTCACAGCGCCTATACCGGGTACAATAAGCAGCGTAGATTATCATACCAATACCAGTCCTGTATTTGAATTTAAGGATACGGCTATTGTGTGTTACAACGGGTCGTTCACTTACCAGTTCAGCGCCAGCGACCCGGTGAATAATGATTCATTATCCTATTCGTTCGGAAATGGATTAAATTCCAATTCCAGTTCAGCTTCGCCATTTTATGCGTCTTTAAATTACACCGGAAGTTTTAGTGGTGCGGCTCCGATGGGTAGCGGTGTAACCATTAACCCGGTTACGGGATTAATTTCAGGTACGGCCCCCGCTATTACCGGCGAATATGTAATTGCCGCGTATGTAACAGAATGGAGAAATGGCGTGGCAATAGATGCCATCAAAAAAGAACTCCAGATATATGTGTATAATTGCAGCCTTACTGCTGCTGCGCTTAATCCTACGTACATTAATTGCAAGAATTATACGTTCACGTTCGCCAATGAATCCACCGCATCCAATGTTACTACCTATTACTGGGATTTTGGCGTTCCGAATATAACAACGGATGTATCTATACTGCCAACGCCAACGTATACCTATGCCGATACAGGCACTTATATTTTGAAACTAAAAGTGGGGAATGCAGGCGGCTGCCAGGATTCTGCTACTTCCATCGTAAAAGTATATCCCGGCTTTTTTCCGGGCTTCACCGTAACAGGTAGTTGTTATCAATCGCCTTTTATTTTCAGAGATACTACCCGCACCCGGTATGGAATTATAAATAGCCGGAACTGGAATTTTGGCGACCCTTCCACTACCACGGATGTGTCATCTCTTCAAAACCCAACCTATCAATATACCGCAGGAGGTATGGTAACCGTTACCCTGATTGTTGGCTCCGACAAAGGCTGCCTGGATACGGTGTCTAAAACGATAGTGGTAAATGACAAACCGCAAATTGTGCTGCCGTTTACCGATACCCTTATTTGCAGCGGCGATATATTACCACTAAGCGTACAAGGCAGCGGAACCTCGTTTAGCTGGTCACCGAATTATAACATTCTCAATGCTAACACAAACCATCCGGTTGTGTACCCCAATGATACAACGGTTTATACTGTAACTGTTCAGGAAAATGCATGTATAGACAGTGCAAAAGTAACCGTGAACGTGCTGGATTTTATTAATGTAAGTCTGCCTGCCGATACGGCTATTTGCGCAACAGATACCATCACACTTCATCCAACCAGTTATGCTTTAAGTTATTTGTGGAGTGAATCAGGCAGTGGCAATACCTTACTTAGCACCAACATTAAAAATCCGAAAGCTGTACCGCTGCAAAGCACAACTTATCAGGTAAATGCCAACCTGGGGCACTGCCAGGCGCAGGCGCAAATGATTGTATATGTTTCGCCTTATCCTTCCGTTTCGGTAAGTGCCGATACCAGCATTTGCTATGGCAGCAGGGCCACACTGCATGGGTATACTGCTGCTGCAAATTTTACCTGGAGCCCCACTTATACGATGCTGTATTCCACAACATTTAATCCTACCGTTGCACCACGGGTTACTACTACATATTACCTTAAAGTAAAAGATACTTTTTACTGCCCCAAACCCAGCACTGCTGGTATTGTTGTATATGTAATACCACCTGTAGTGGTAAATGCAGGCAACGATACGGCTATTGTTTCCGGCCAGCCCCTGCAACTACTTGCTACGTCCAGCGACCCTACTTCTTCTTTTGTATGGACGCCTGCTACTTACCTCAGCAATTCGAATATATATAACCCGGTGGCCAATTTTACCAATACCAGTATTGATTCATTTCACTATACGGTATCCGCTACTACACCGGAGGGCTGCATCGGCAGCGATGGCATTACAGTATTTATTTATAAGACTTTACCCGATATATTTGTACCCTCCGGCTTTACCCCTAATGGTGATGGCCTGAATGATGTATTGAAACCCATTATGGCAGGCATTGCACAATTCCGGTTTTTTCGAATATTCGACCGCTGGGGCCAGCTTTTATTCGAAACGGCACAGCAGGGAAAAGGCTGGAATGGCACTATTAATGGAACACCACAGGCTACCGGCACGTACATATTTTCCGCCGCCGGGGTAGATTATACCGGGCGGCTGGTGGAAAAGAAAGGGACGGCGGTGCTGATACGATAATCATTTTTGGTTCTTCTGTAAACGTGGTGGCTTTAGTAATTAATGGGTTTTAACCTTAGTAGCAAACGTTCAACAAAAAAGGAGTGAACCTTATTACCATATTGATACGCTGCTTTTAATAAGGTTACGCGGAGGAGTGAACAATAGCCTCTTCTACTAAGGTTTAACAGCCGCTTACCGCATATCATCCCCCATAAATTCCGCTATCTATGACGAAGAAACAATTGCTTTACTTAGGCTTTCATTAAGGTTTCGGAACAAGGACTGCTGCTCATAAATACCTGCTGAAAAGGTTGCTGTAATAATTCCGGAATACGAAATACAGAAGTGGATTGCAACTGTTGGTGCTGGGTGTATAGCAGATTGTTTTTTTCTACCTGATCTGTGCAGGTGATGATCAGATTTTTGGGAATGCCTGCACTGATACAACCATCCGCCTGTAACGCATACTGAACCTGGTTAATATCCAGCGGACCGGTTCGAAAATTACCCTGGTGATTATTAAAAATGTTGGTTTCCTGCTGATTATTTGCCAGTTGCAATAAAGGAGCATTCGCTACAAAAGGTCCTTCGCCATGGCGGGTATGGTAGGCACGGGTTATATAATAAATTTCTACAGATGAAAACCTTCCTTTATTTCTATTAATTATTTCCAATGCGTTTTTAGATGTTGTATTACTGCGGGTAACATGCGGAAAATAACCGGCATCCATATCTAATAAAATACCCTGCGCTCCTTCAAATACATAATGATCCCATTGCCTGCTTTTAAAAACAGCTTCCTCAGTAGTAATAAAAATAGAATGGTTTTTCAAAAAATGTAATTGAACCAAATTATTCATAAAACGGTTGTCTTCCCTGGTATGATCAAATGAATTAAAGTCTACATGTAATTCTTCAAGGACTTTTAGCTGATAATAATTCCTGATCTGTAATAATCGCTTTTCGCATTCATTTGCCTTCAATAAATCTTTTGCTGTAAATGAAATGCCGGACAGTTGCCGTTGTACCGTATTGCCAAAACCCATACCGCAACTGCCATGTCTGTTATTGCCCCGGTGCTGCTCCTGCAGGCGGTTGTACAAAGCATCATAGTGCGTTGTAATAGCGCAGTTCTCGTCTATATATAATTGTGGTGTTGCCCCCAGTTTTTCTAATGCGAAATATTCATTCAGCAGGGCAGATATAGCACAGGTGCAGTACGTCGACCAGTAAGTAGCAGCACCCCGCAACGTGCCGGCGCCAAAGCTGGAAAACACATGGCGCCGGCCATCGGGCATGCAAACGGTATGACCTGCCTGCTGCCCGCCGTTAAAACGAATAACCAGTAGGTTCGTACTGCGGCCACACAAATAATCAGTTGCAAGCCCTTTGCCTTCGTCACCAAAGCCAAGGCCAACTACAATACTTGCTGCGTTACTCATAACTTAAATACCCGTGATAATACTCCTTCTTTCTTTGCCGGTTGTTTGGCTACAGATGTATTTATTCTCATCAACGCATTGCCAACGGTAGTTGCTGTTGTTTTATCGAATGATTTTAAAATCTCCTGCATATCTACACCATGTATTACAGCTACCGTAGCAGCAATGGTTTCAGCTATGGCATTATAATCGTTTAAAACAATCAGGCGTTCGCCAAGCGTAGCTTTCCAGTAGCCTAATATGGCAGGACTATCTTTATATGAAGCTTCATTAATATGAATATGAAAAACATGGTAGCTACGCTGTACTTCTTCCAGCAATTGCTCATCTGTAAGTTCTAAAGGCTCAGGATAACCCATAATTGCCTTCAGGCTGTCTTTATCTAATTTATTCCAGCTCGCTTCGTCGCCAATGGTAAATAAAAATCCTTTCTGGCCACGCTTTTCAAAGCAGTCGCAACTGGTATGCCGGGCACCAAATAACCAGGCCAATAAATAGGACTCCAGGGCCTGCCCCCCGCCGCCGCCTTCAATAAAAATTTCCGTAAGCCATTTGTCTAATTCTGCCGTGCCGCTTTCAAACTGGCCAACCTGCAGTGGAAAACGGTCAGTAACATGATCGCCAATACCACCGAATAAAATTTGCGGATGTTCAATGCCATGGTCAATCAGCGTGTTCATTAAAGCACCCAGCTTTTCACGAACCAGTATTTCCGGTATGCGCCCCATGCTGCCGGTTACATCCAGGAACACTGCAATGGAAAGAGATTCCGGGTGGATATCCGAATCCCGGCTTTCCCGGAATTGTACGCCTTTTGGCAACATGCTGCCTGCTGCCATGCCGGTTTTATTGTTGGCGAAAATATCATCCACACTTGCATTAGTGCGGGTGTCTTTCAGATTGCTATATGCAGCATCGGACCAGTTTGTGTAACCCATTTTTTTAAATATTTAAAGAATGAAAAATCGGTTTGCCAAATAGCTGTACTAATAATTTCCGGTAATCCTGGTAGGTTTGATAACTGTTGTAATGCGGTGTAATTAAAAATTCAATCAGTTGCTCATTCACCGTTTTTTTAAGTACAATTCCATTTCCCGATTTGTCGCCCATGGCATACAAAGCGGTGCGTTGTGCCAGGTTGATATCGATGTACGGAATTGCTTTTTTCTGGTTAAAAACAACAGCCGGGTACCAGTTAATATACCGCCCGGAAATACTTTCCGGCTTTGTGTTTACAGGCATAAGATGGTAGAAAGATACACAAACAATACCATGTGTTTCCGGTACAATAAAAATGGATTCCGGATTAATTCCTAAATGGCAATAGCCTGTTTGGTGTAGCCAGCTAATGAGTTCATATACACGGCTCAATATCCAGTCGGTATGTTCATGCGGCAATACCAGGTGTGTAAGTGGCAACATGCGGTGGGTACTTTTCACCGTCAATTCATTATTTAAAAAACGCATGCTTTGCGGCAGGTATTTTTTAAAATGGGCAGCAGCATCGTCTTTCAGGTTCATCAGCATTTGATAATGCTTGTAAGAACGCTGTAGCAAACTTGTATCGCCGGTAAAAACAACTTCGTTTTCTGCAGTAAAAACAAACGCTCCTGCATCATCTTCCCCATTGCTATATTTATCCATCTCTTTTCGATACTGGTTTAGCTTTGCAACGGCATCACCGGCTAATGAAAGTTTGCAAACATCCGGGTGCAGTAGTTTTACCATATCTGTATACTCCTGCTGATAATTACGGATAGTAAAAATATCCTCTGCTTTGTGAGATGCTACTATTTTAATCAGCAACGTTTGCGCTTCCATGATAGTAAGGTTCCGGTGTAAATGTTTGCGTTATTATGACACAAAGTAAACAGCAATTAATCTTTCAACCAAATTTATTTGCGTTATTTCCACGCAAAGGGATTGATGAACAATTTACAGGTTATAAAAAGGGCGGATCTAATTATTTTTTGAGTATACCTTCTCATACGATGGACGGAATGATATAGATTGACCCCAATTACCACTAACCTACTTTGAGTAAGAAACAATTAATCAAAAAAATAGGGTGCAATAAAAAAGGCAGGACAAAATCCTACCTTTTTCATTGGTAATTTAAAAAATTACGCTGTTATTTTATTATACTCATTCAGCGTAAAATCCATTAACTCTTTAATATGCTTTGGTGAAAAATTGAATTTAATACCGGCAGCTGCGTATAACTCGGGTAATGTTTTAGTGCCGCCCAGGCTTAATGCTTTCATGTAATTTTCCAAAGCCTGTTGTGGCTGTTGCTTATACTGCATCCATAAAGCAATGGCACCTAATTGAGCAATACCATATTCGATGTAATAAAACGGCACTTCAAACAGGTGCAACTGGCGCTGCCAGCCGTATTTGCGGTATTCTTCCAGACCACTGGTATCCAATGTCTCGGTGGCAAATTCATTGATAATGGCCACCCATGCTTCGGCACGTTCTTCCAGTGTATGGGACGGGTGCGTATATACCCAATGCTGAAATTTATCAATAGTAGCTATCCAGGGGAAAATAGTCAGCGTACGTTCCAACTGATGCTCTTTGGCCCGTTTCAACTCTTCTTCGTTATCAAAAAAGCTTTCCCAGTGGTCCATACTAATGAGTTCCATGCTCATGCTGGCTACTTCCGCTATTTCCATCGGGTATTCCTTAAAGGCACTCAACTGAAGCCGGTGGGCTAAAAAAGAATGTACGGCATGGCCGCCTTCGTGTACCATCGTTGTTACATCGTGCATTTGCCCGGCAGCATTCATGAAAATAAATGGAGCACCACTTTCGGCCAGTGGGCAGTTGTAGCCCCCCGGGGCCTTACCCATGCGGCTCTCCAGGTCAAAATGGCCTAATTCCATCATCTTGCGAAAGCAACCGGCAAAAAAAGGATTAATCTTTTCGAAACAGCTTATTGATTTTGCCAGTAATTCTTCGCCGGTTTCAAAGGGCTTCAATGGCTCTACGCCTTCTGCTTCAGCTTCCAGATCCCAGGGCCTTAAGCTATCAACATTTAGTTTTTCTCTTTTGCGCCGGTAAATGGCATCAACAATAGGCAGGGAATATTGCTTTACGCCTTCATGAAACTGAAAACAATCTTCCGGTGTATAATCGAAGCGGCCTAATTCTTTGAATTTATAATCCCGGTAGTTTGCAAAACCAGTATTCAGGGCAATCTGGTTACGCTTTTCAACCAGCTTGCTATACAGTTCGTTCAGGACTTCTTTATCCTGTACCCGCCGGTTCTGTATTTTAAAATATACCTGCTCCCGTTCCGAACGGTCTTTACTTTCCAAAAATTTAGCTGCCTGCTGCAGGGTATATTCCTGTCCACCGTGTTCAATGGTCATGCGGCCGTTTATCTGGCCAAACTGCTGTTGTAATACACCCAATTCAGCCTGCAGCGGAATATTTTCTTCCCGGAATATGTCGATGTTCTTTTTTACGCTGCGCAGGTAAGTGAAGTATGTCTCCGTACCCAGTTCAATGGTAAATGGCGAAGCAATTAATTTTTTATTCAGCGCATCGGCATACGGCTGTATCCGGGGCTGTATTTCCATCACAAAAAAGTTGAAAGCGTGTTCCAGTGCTTTGTTTTCTGTGTCGCAGGTCATTTTTATCTGGCGCCAGCAGGCATCTTCGCTTACCACAGCTTCCAGTTCACTACTGTCTTTCAGCCATTGTTCCAAAGCGGCAGGGCTATCAATATTTCTTTCTAATAAATTTTTAAAGAATGGTTCTAATGCCTCCCAGGTTGTTACCGTAAAATCCTGCGGTAAAAAGTGGCGGGGTAATTTTTGTATATCAGCGGCCCCCTGTCCCCCAACGGGGGAACTTAGACCGGGCACCATAGCTTCGCTATTCTGAATATTTGTATTCAATGTTAGATGAAAAATTTGATGATTTTAAAGACTGAATGTTCGTTTGCACCTGCCGGCACTTCGGATTGTTTGCTATGGCGGAAGTAGTTGGAGAGGTCATTCTTCTATGAAGGAGAAGGTACAGCTGTATCTGTTTCGGAATTTACAGCAGCTGTAGGGTTCTCTTGCAAGGCTTCTTCATGCTGATCTTCTACGTTTCCTTCCGCCGTGGCGGAGAGATCAGAGGGGGCTTCCTCTTCATTGCTGCTGATCTTCATTTCTACACCGGCGTTTTTAAGAATGCCAAACCATTTGACCATTTTCTTTTTATCGCTTACATACACACGGGTTTCGTCCATATCCGGCATTACCTTTCCAAAGTAAGTATTTACGGCCGCTGCATCTTTATCAGAAGGCAGGGCTTCTTCACTAGCCTGCATGGCCTGAAAAACTTCAACCAGGTTTACATTGCTGCTGTGGGTGTACACTTCAATGCTTTCCAGGTGCGAAAAATTGTGGGTACGGCTGGCGGCAAATTTGGTCGTGCCATCTTCCAGGTTGCGTACCACGGCGCCATCGTTTTTACTGGTTACCAGTTCGTATAGTCCTGGCAGTCCGGTTACGGCTATTATGCGTTTGTATTCCATTTAAATTTAAATTTTGGGTTTGCAAAGTAACGCAAACCGTGGTGAGAGACAGCGAATGAATACTAAAGGATCGGTAAAAATAGTGAATGGTCAATAAGTCCGTTGCCATTTACAAGCATAACGGATTAAAATCCGTTGCTATTTATCATTACAACGGACTGAAGTCCGTTGCTACAAAATGGATCGTGCCTACGGCATTTCAAGTTGTCTTTTCCACTCAAAGCTTCGTAGAGGCGGCCCATTTTGTAGCGCAGGGTTTTAACCCTGAGACCGCAGGAACGGTTAATATTATAAACCTTACGTTATATCATTAAAAAAGCCCCGGCTGATAAATCAGCACAAGGCTTTTAAAGCTTCTTATTTTAAATAGTTGCAGGAGTATTATTGCACCACTACAATTCCTTTAGCAGTCAGGTTTATTTCTTCTTCTGGTTTGGTAATAGCAGCTATTTCCTCCGGACTTTTTTTAGCATCTGCGGCATAGTGTTTCAGTTCGCCAACGGTAGTTACTTTCTTGAATGCTTCTCCATCTACCACCACCGTTTTGCCTTTAATAGCTGTTGGTAAAAAGAAGGCATAATCCTGCATTTTTACAAAGGCTGTGGTGCTATCGTTTACGGCCAGTTTTAGCCAGCAACCTTTTTTAGGACAAACATCCAGTACTGTTGCTCTTATTTTTACATCTACCTTATCCTTACCGTCCAGCATAGCAGGCAATTCATTAATAGCGGTAGCGCCGTTTGCATCTACTTTAGCGCCAAAGTTTGAGCCGGGTTTTGCAGGTACATTAGGTGGCTGGGCCTGTGCGAAGCCAACAGCAAATACAAAACCGGTTAGGGCTAAAAGCTTTTTCATGCCTGATTGATTTTAAATTGAAGTGCAAATATAGGCCTGGATATGTAAAATGATTAGCTATGTACTGGTTTAGCCTTTGCGCCGGTTACCCATGCGTTCTCTTAATTTTTCTTTTTGTTCGTCCTGCTGCTGTTCATAAATGGCATATTGCTTTTCATCCAGCACTGTTTTCATGGCAGCATTTTTATCCTCCTGTGCTTTTTTCAGCGTTTTCATTTTATCCATGCGTTTCTCATCGCTGCTACGCAAAGCCACCGCCTGCTGCATAAATATTTTGTTGATGCTATCCACGGAAACTTCTTGCTGCGGCGTTAAATTGAGTTGTTTTTTTAACTTCTGTGATTGAGCTTGTCGTTTTTCTTCAGGTGTTTTTTTAGAAGTAGTTGTACTGTCCTGGGCAGTAGCGCTACCTACGAACCCGTTGAGGGCTAACAGGCAAATCAAAAGAATGTGTTTCATATAAAATTTTAAATTGAGCCTGTCCGACTTATGACCCGCCACCCAAGTTTAAATATAACTACCAGCTAATTTTGTGCGATCACCGCATCTATTTTTTGTGTTAACGCCTCTTCATTCATGAAGCCTTGTGCTATTAAATAGATTTTATTTTCCGAAGCCTGCATAAACACCTGCGGAAAACCACTGACTCCTAACCGGCGGCATAACTCAAATTCTTCATAGGCTTTTGTTTTATACTCCTCACTCTTTAGTTTCAGATAGAATTCCGTTTTCGTTAATTCGTATTTTTCTATTAAGTGGCGGTAGGCTTCATTATCGGTCAGGTCCCGGCCTTCGTAGTGCAGGCTGTGCTGCAAATCAGCAGCAAATTGCACCTGCTTTTCCGGAAACAATTCTTTGAAAATACATAGTGCAATAGCCGGTTTTTCACTGTTTGGATACCAGTCGCTTTCCGCAGGGTTTTGAATATGCCAAAGATAATCTGTGCCAAAGCGGATGCCGGTTGTTGCTTCCACGGTTTTATAAGCCTGGCTGATATAAACTGCTGTGGCGCTGATGTGTACCGGCTTTTGCGGCAATACCATGCCACCGCTCAGTACTTCAACATACAATTGCCGGCTATACGTTTCTGCTATTTTTGAAATGACGGGGCTAAAGCCATAACACCAGCCACAGTAAGCATCATAGCAGTAAATCAGTGTCATAAAAGCCTCCCAACCCCCCAAAGGAGGGGCTCCTTTATGCAGAGTTATAAATAAATAGTAACCATTTAGTAGATCAGTTATCGCAAACCATACCGGATACGATCGCTCAGAATAGCGAAACTGCACAGCCAGGCCTGAGCCCCCCGTTTGGAGAGCCTGTCCCGTTCGTCCGGGAGGTTGGGGAGGCCTTTACATGTGCTTTATTTCGTCCGGCAACTGGTAAAAGGTAGGATGGCGGTACAATTTATCGTTAGCCGGGTCAAATAGTTCACCCGCATCATCGGGGTTGCTGGCATGTACATGAATCGATTTCACGACCCAGATACTTACGCCTTCCATGCGGCGGGTGTATACATCCCGTGCATTTTCAAGAGCCATTTGGGCATCAGCGGCATGAAGGCTGCCAACATGTTTATGGTCGAGCCCCTGCTTACTGCGGATAAATATTTCCCAAAGTGGCCAGTCGTTGTTCATCCGGGTTCAAAGTTTAAAGTTCAAGGTTTAAAGTTCTGCTTGCCTGATTTTCCAATTTGTTTCTGTTTTCCAATAGTCCATGAATGTTAATCAGGTAGCTATGGTTCTCATTCACGATTGACGACTAATATAGCTCATCCAGTTTCAGCTTCAGGTATTTTATTACACTGCGATGGGTGCTGATGAGGGTAATAGCAATGCCAATAATAAACATTACTCCGAACAGTAGCAGCAATAACTTATTATCGTGCAGGGCCTGGAGGCCGGGCACCCACCGTTCAGCACTCCATATTAAGGCAACCATTCCGGCAATAGCAATAATGGCAGCAATGGCTCCGTTTATAATGGCCCGTACATCCATCGGGCGACTGATGAACCAGCGGGTAGCACCTACCATTTGCATCGTTTTTATCAGGAACCGGTTGCTGAACATGGCCAGCCGGATGGTATTATCAATCAGCACAATTACAATAAATGCCAGCAGAATCACAATGCCCAGAATACTCAGGCTTACTTTTCGGACATTGTCGTTTAGCTTTTCTACTACTGCCGTTGGGTAGCTGCTTTCTGCAACAATACTATGGGAATTGATAGTTGCCTGAATTGCCTTCATACTGTCGGCCTGCACATATTCGCTTTTTAAGGTCAGATCAAGGCTGGTTGGTAAAATATTGTTGTCCAGAAATTCGGTAAAATCTTCGCCTCCGCTTTTCAGCCAGTCGGCTTTAGCTGTTTCTTTATCTGTATATTTTATGGTTTTGGTATAAGGCTGGGCCTGTAAGTAATTTTGCAGTTCTATGCGGTCCTTTTCCTGGGTATTTTCCCGTATCAGTATCCGCATTTCCACGCTTTCCCGAAAGTACATTTCCAGTTTGCGGCTATTAATCGCAATCCAACCTAATAATCCTAAAAAGAATAAAACCAGCGATACGCCAAGCACCGTCATAAAGTAAGAAGGCTTGGAACGTTTGGAAGAAAATTTACCTTTTTGTGCCATGCAAAACCATTTTATTAATTAAAAAAGCAAAAGAAAGTTGACGTCACTATTTTTAGCAACCGGGCAAATGTAATTGAATCATTTACTTTTGCCGCCCTTTCAACTAACGGCAGGCTGTATGATTTTAGTGTAAATAAAGTAGCTAAAATGGATATGGTGAATAAATCGACCTGTTTCCACAATCGCATAAAAACACTTTTAATTTAATACAGAAAATTCAATCAGCGGGAACCCGCTATCACAATCAATTAATAAAATCCCAAAGAGGCACCCTTCTCCGGGAGGAGAAGGGCCGGGGATGAGGCCGAAGCCCGGGAGTGAGGTATTATGGAATACAATTTCAGAGAAATAGAACGCAGGTGGCAGCAGCATTGGAACGATGTAAAAGCCTATCAGGTAAGTAATAATAGCAGTAAGCCTAAGTATTACGTGCTGGACATGTTTCCCTACCCCAGTGGTGCCGGGCTGCATGTAGGCCACCCATTGGGCTACATAGCCAGTGATATTTACAGCCGTTATAAAAGGCTGAAAGGCTATAATGTCCTGCATCCTATGGGCTACGATGCTTTTGGCCTGCCTGCCGAGCAGTATGCTATTGAACATGGTGTACACCCCGCTGATAGTACAGCGCAAAACATTGCCAATTTCCGCCGCCAGTTGGATAATATTGGCTTCAGCTATGACTGGAGCCGGGAAGTAAAAACCAGTGACCCAGGCTATTATAAATGGACACAATGGATATTCCTGCAATTATTTGGAAGCTGGTATAACCGCAAAACTAATAGAGCAGAAAGCATTGATGAATTAATTCATCTGTTTGAAACCGAAGGCAACATCAATACCCCTTGCCCCGGCGATAGTACGGTTTCATTTACCGAAGGTGAATGGGATAATTACGATGAAAAGGAACAGCAGGATATATTGATGCAATACCGCCTGGCTTATTGCGGTGAAGGCGAAGTAAACTGGTGCGAAGCCCTGGGCACTGTACTGGCAAATGATGAAGTGATAAACGGTGTAAGTGAACGCGGCGGCTACCCGGTAGTAAAAAAGAAACTTCGCCAGTGGTACCTGCGTATTACCGAATATGCCGGCCGCCTGCAGGGCGATCTGGACAAGCTGGAATGGACTGATGCCATGAAGGAAATGCAGACCAACTGGATTGGAAAAAGTTACGGGGCGGAGATTGAATTTAAAGCCCCCTCTATCTCCCCCAACGGGGGAGGAAACCAAGAAGATATCCATGAAAGAATACCTGAGAAGGATGAACAAAAGCTAAAAAACCACGGTTCTGCTCCTCCCCCGTTGGGGGAGGCTGGGTGGGGGCCGTCCGTTCTTACCGTTTACACTACCCGCCCTGATACCATCTTTGGGGTGGATTTTATGGTGGTAGCACCCGAACATGAATTGGTTTCGCAAATAAATACTGACGATCAAAAAGCGGCTGTTGACGAATACATTGCCTATGTAAACAGCCGCAGCGAACGGGAACGACAGGCGGAGAAAAAAATTACCGGATGCTTTACGGGTGCGTATGCCATTAACCCGTTTAACGGGCGTGAAATACCGATCTGGATTAGCGAATACGTGTTGGCAGGCTATGGCACCGGGGCTATTATGGCTGTGCCCTGCGGCGATGACCGGGACTTTAAATTTGCCCAGCATTTCAATATTCCCATTACGAATATTATTGGCGACGCCTTTAATGGGGAAGAAGCCAACCCAACAAAAGATGCGGTGCTAAGCAACAGCGGTTTTTTGGATGGAATGCCCATGCGGCAGGCCATGGAAATAGTATTACAGGAATTAGAGCAGCGGGGCATTGGCCGTCGCAAAACGAATTACCGGATGCGGGATGCAGCCTTTAGCCGCCAACGCTACTGGGGCGAACCGTTCCCGATTATCTGGAAAGATGGTATTGCCTATCCATTACCGGAAAGCAGCCTTCCGCTGGAACTGCCCCACATGGAAAATATAAAACCAGGCAGCAATGGCGAAGGTCCGCTGGCGAATAACCTGGAATGGTCACAAATTGCCCTCACCCCCGGCCCCTCTCCACAGGTGGAGAGGGGAGACGTAGAGTCATCCTTCATTCCCGACCCTTCTCCACAGGTGGAGAAGGGAGCCGTAGGTGCAGCGAACGTTCCGAAATATGATATTGCAGATAATGTTTTATATGAATCGGCTAAAAAGATGCGTAAGGAATACACAAAAGCAGAAGATGATTTATGGCAGCTTCTTCGCAACAGCCAGTTGGGTGTAAAATTCAGAAGACAACATCCGATTGATCGTTACATAGTAGATTTTGTTGCATTACAAAATAAATTAATTGTAGAAGTAGATGGCGGATACCACGATGACCCGGCCCAACAGCATTATGATACAGTACGTGCAAAGGCTTTAAATGATATAGGTTTTGAAGTCATACGTTTTACAAATGAAGAAGTAAACAAAGATCCATATGCCGTAAAAAAAGAAAATTAATACTGTTCTTCAAAACAACACATCAGGTAATCAGCAAAACAATACAGTGCCCAATAGTTTAGATGTTAGCATAGAGGCTCCCCTCTCCACCCGTGGAGAGGGGCCGGGGGTGAGGGCTATCCGGGAAACGAACACCATGCCCGGCTACGCAGGTTCTTCCTGGTATTTTTTGCGGTATATGGATCCTAACAACACCGAAACTTTTGCCGATAAAAAAGTAACGGATTACTGGAACCAGGTAGATGTGTACATCGGCGGAACCGAACACGCCGTTGGCCACTTACTTTACAGCCGCATGTGGACGAAAGCTTTATACGACTTAGGCCATATTGGCTTTGATGAACCGTTTAAAAAGCTGGTGAATCAAGGGGATGATAACGGGTGTATCACAAGTAATTTGTAGATTCGATGGTAAAAGCTTTAAAGAATCATTTTCTGAGAATTCTTATACAAAAGGTACGCATATGTATTATCCTGCTGTTAAGAAG
Organism: Chitinophagaceae bacterium; assembly: GCA_965246935.1. Classification (GTDB taxonomy): domain Bacteria; phylum Bacteroidota; class Bacteroidia; order Chitinophagales; family Chitinophagaceae; genus JAZKFT01. The sequence continues at coordinate 74,468 of CBDFGC010000038.1, forward strand.
AATGGAGAACGATTTCCTTTCAGTTTTGACAAATCCTACGTACACTACTACTCTGCAGATTATAAATTTATAAAGTTAGAAGACGTAACTCCATTTCCTGTTCCCAAATTAGTTTAGTTGATAATAATATCTTAGACCTATTGATGCATTTAGAGAATTCAGATAATTGGATTCCTGAGTGATAGAAAATGTATAAATTATATGGTAATGAAGGAGGTTACTTGGCAAGGAACTTGGTTTGAATTTGTAAGACAACAAGAAGGTAGCGACTAAGTTTTACACCAAGTCCTGTAGTAGAAAAGATGAGTAAACGTTATTATAATACAGTTAATCCTGATGACTTATGTAGTAAATACGGCGCTGATACTTTCCGCATGTACGAAATGTTTTTAGGCCCTATTGAGCAAAGCAAACCTTGGGATACCAAGGGTATTGAAGGTGTACACCGTTTCCTAAAAAAACTATGGCGGTTATTTTTTGATGAAATAAAAGGAAAGGTTTGGAATGATGAAACACCTACTGCTGCCGAATTAAAAATCCTGCACCGCACCATTAAAAAAATTGAAGACGATACGGAACGTTTTTCTTTCAACACAGCCGTATCCGCATTCATGGTTTGTGTAAATGAACTCACGTGATATTAAGTGCTAGCAAAAAAGCAATTCTGGAACCATTGCTTATTATGCTTACGCCTTATGCACCGCATATTGCCGAGGAGTTATATCAGCAATTGCAAGTTGGAAATGTTACGGTTCTGAGCCCCTCCGTTGGAGGGGTTGGGGAGGCCTTTCAATCTGTATTAGATGCAACTTTTCCAACATTTGAAGAAAAGTATGTAGCAGAATCAGCTAAAGAATACCCGGTGAGTATCAATGGTAAACTGCGGACGACACTTACATTTCCATTAGATGCCGAACAATCTTTTATTGAGAAAGAAGTAATGGCAAATGAGATTGTGCTGAAATGGACAGAAGGAAAACAGCCTAAAAAAATAATTTATGTAAAGGGGAAAGATGATTAACGTGGTAGTGTAAAGCCTCCCCAACCCCTCCAAAGGAGGGGCTTTCTTGCTGCCCGGTTAGCATGACTAATTATAGCTGGGGCTTCCTATATATTAATTTAAAAAACAACTTGTAATTTTTTGTTTTACGAATTTGCTAGTAAATCAAGCTAAAAATCGGCTTATCAGTTTATTTTTCTTTAAGTGTTTAACGGGCTTAAAAATAATGTTCATTTTAGTGGCCGTCTTTCAGTAGCCCCTCCTTTGGAGGGGTTGGGGAGGCTGATCATTGCACTGCTCAACTCTGTGCTTTCCATTCTGGCAGCATAGCGTTTGCCGCCGCTCCAGGCTTCCATGTAGGCCGTATTCGGCGGGATGCTGCCCAGGTTTTCGGCTACCATTACCAGCTCATTCTCTGCCTGTAAATCTTTCACCGGAATGATAATGCGGTAAGCCTTTTCTGTAAGGCGTATATGTGTATATAATAATTTTTTATTCAGGAAGATGGAAATAGAATCACCATCCACTTCTGCATTATCGTAAAATCTAAATTCAATGCTATCGCCGGTTACGGGAATGATGTTGGTTAGTACATTTTTGCGTTTGGCAAATTTTTCTTCTACCGTTAAGTGGCGGCACTATGGCTACTACAGGTGAAACATATGTGATGAATCTTTAATGGGTATAACAGCAGGTAGGTTTTACTATCACAGGTTCCGGTAAGGCAATCAATTACAGGTGGCAGTTGTGAATTGATTATGGGTTTTGCCGGAAGCGTAGTGACCGGTTTATCCACCAGTGGGGTTGCAACAACTACAGGAGGCGCAGGTTCTACAACTACCGTTCTAATGGTATCTGGTGCTTAGGTAATACTTCCTTTGGCGGCTGGTAAACAATTACTTCTTTTGGAGGTGCAGGCGGTATCGTAGCCGTTAGCTACAGGCGGCGCAGGAAATAATAATCGGCGGTGGCAAAGGCGGTTTGGCAAATGCAATTCTACTTACACTGTCAATAATGGTTGGATCGGCCCCGCCATAAAAATAATCTTCAATTACCGGATCCCATTCATCCCTGAAATCAGGGTGCTGGTATTTATCCAAATGAATATCGTATGCATAGCCGCCGTTTTTGAGGTGGGTTCTACCATCCAACTTCATAATACCGGCGCCGGGGCAATTGAAGTCGGCATTAGAAAGCATGGGCTGGTTATTGGCATTGCCTAGTTTGATGCCGGGTGTATGGCTTTCAATCAACTGGTCGTCCCACCAGCTTACGCTATTATCCGTTTTGCCGAAAAAGCCTTTTACCGAATAGCGGAAATAATTATTGGCGGAAGCGTAATAATACGAGGTGCCGGTAAGGCTGTCGCCATTTTTCACCAGCTTTACTTCCAACTTATACGTTTGTGCTCCAAAACCACTGCCCCGTGTAACCTTGCCCCGCCACACACCTGTAACCGGCTGAGCGCCGGCAAAGCCAATGCAGTAACTCATAACGATCAATAAGGCAAATAGTGGACGTATTGTATTCATGCGTTGATGCATAAACGCAAAATACAGTCTGGTAGTACATGATCTGTTTCAGGTAATTGATACCACCGTTTTACCAGCTGCTTTTTATAAAAAAATCCTTGGCTATACTTCGCACGGCACAAATGAATAAATGAGTATTGACTGATGGATTTTGGAAGGGCAAAGGATAGTAGTGGAAAGCCCACAGGCGGCGGATGAATGATAGAAGAAACTGAATACTGCCGCTACGCCGCCGAGGACTTGGAACGGATAGCCTGACCCACAGGGATGCCTCCGAATACTATTCACTATTTTAACCCTTGTGCAGTATAAATATATAAAAGAACATAGTTACCCGGCAACAATATAAAAAAAGGCCCGCTCAGTTTGAGCGGGCCCTATGTTGCGGGTGTGCTACCGGCTGGTCATTTAAAAACAGGCCGTAAATAGTGGTACGAAATGCAGAAAATAACTTTTAGCTACCGGCATAGCGTAGGTGTGTTGTGTGTGGGCTTGGGATAGTGGGATGTTGATGGTAAAAACGGTAAAGGATGTGGTGTTGTGTTCATTTTTCCCGGTCGGTTTTGGCCCGGGGTTATTATATAGTTAGTTGTAGTAATAAGACTGATCTCCGGAAATTAAAAGGCATTCTTATCTCCCTTAATGGTATTGAAAACTGTTAGAAAAATGATCCTCAGGTCTAACCAAGGGCTCCAGTGCTCCAGGTACCAAAGGTCGTACTCTACCCGTTTTTGCATTTGACCAATGGTTTTAGTTTCGCCGCGGTGGCCATTTACCTGCGCCCAGCCCGTAATGCCGGGTTTCAAAAATTGTCTCACCATATACTTGCCAATCAGGGGGCTATATTGGTCGGTGTGTTTCAGCATGTGTGGCCGCGGCCCTACAATACTCATTTGCCCCCGCAGCACATTAAAAAACTGCGGAAACTCATCGAGGCTGGTGCGGCGTAATACTTTACCGATTTTGGTAATCCGGCTGTCGTTCCGCACGGCCTGCAACTCATGCGACCGGTTGTTTACTTTCATGCTTCTGAACTTCAGGCAGGGAAAACTTTTATTATCCTTACCAGTGCGCAGTTGCGTAAAGAAAATAGGGCCTTTTGATTCCAGCCAAATGAGAAAGCCGATGATGGGCACCAACCACGATAAGATGAAAATGATGGTAAAGCTGCTGACAATAATATCAAAAGCTCTTTTCTTAATGCGATTGCCCATGTCCTCCAGCGGCTCCCGCCGAAGCGATACTACCTGAAGCTCATGCAGGTAATCCACATGTATCTGCTTATTTACAAAAAGGTTAATATCAGGTATGAATCTGAAACGGATGCAGCTTTCGTCGGCCTGGTGTATCAGTTGATAAATTTGCCTGTTCTGCTCCGGTGCAATCGTGGAATAAATTTCCGTAATGCCGTGCTCTTTACACGCATCTATGGCATTGTTGATATTACTGAGAATCGGATAGTTAGACAACTCTTCTATATTCGAGCCGTCTTCGCAATAGCCCACTACTTCTTTATTAATACCATCCTGCTCCAGGTAACCTACCAGCTTTTTAGCCAGTGAGTTATAGCCGATCACCATTACTTTACTGGCCAGGTAATTTTTACGTTTCAGATACTGATAGATAATCAGATACACAAAACGATTGAGGAGCAATGCTACGGGTAGCAAACCAATAATAGCCGAAACATACAGGCGGGAAATAATATGCCGGGTAAAGAAAAGATACAAGCCAATGGTTACCAAAAAACATAAAAATACATACATGGTGCGCCGTGTAAACAGCTCAAACGATATAATATATTTCTTTTGGTAAATATTGTAGCTGGCAGCTATTAGTACCCAGGACAATATTAAAAAAATTCTGAAATAATTATAATCAATATAATGGCTGCCATTAGTAAAATTGGCGCTGAAGAGGTATTCGCAGAAAAAGATAACGGCATTGAGTGCCACCAGATCAAGGGCCGCCAGCAATAATTGCAGGTGGCGCAGAAAGCGACTGTTCATAGAATGAATATTGGATTGAACTTGAAAAAATGGTGCTGCTGCGCTGCCAATCGTAAAGACAGGCAGCAGACACCATATAGGATTGCCGTTTAGGGTTGGCAAAAAAGTTACCGGGTAATCAGATAAAAGCGATGCCGGTTTAAGAAGCGGCTGCCTTTTCTATCATCAGTGGCTCGGCTATCTGTATCGGGCTTGCTACTACTGAAGGGGCTACGTTTAAAACATTTTTATAAAATGAAATCAGGTTGCGGCTTTCATGCTCCCACGAAAGTTGGTTAATGATGCGGCTATACCCGTACTCACCCATTTCAAAACGTTCAAGCGGGTTATCGATCAGCCACAATACTTTCTCCGCAAAATCTTTGGTATCTGTATTTTTTGCATATAATGAAGCGTGGCCGGCAGAGCGTTCACCTTCTTTAAGCGTATATTGTACGATTGCTTTTTTAAGCGCCATGTATTCCATAATCTTGTTCATGGTGCTCAGGTTATTCATCTCTGTAGGGCGGTCCGGGTTTACGCATACATCGGCTGTATTCAGTACTTCCATCATCGTAGCATCATCTGTACGGCCATAGTAGGTTACATAATCATTCAGTCCCATTTCTGCTGTCAGTTCCTGTAGGCTATCCAGTTCGGGGCCGCCGCCAATAATACCAAACTGCACATCCTGGCGTTTCCGTACAATATGCTGTATGGAGGCCAACAGTAAATCAAGACCTTCCTGACCGCCTATTACGCCTACATATCCAACCAGGTAGCGCCTGCCATTTTTATGTATCTTATTACCTGGCATTATTTTCAGCCGGTCCAGTTTGGGGCCGCTGCGTACAATGGCTACTTTATTCTCCGGCATTTTCCCACGCTGTAAGGCTATTTCCTTATACGATTCATTGGTAGCAATGCTGTAATCAGCGGTTGCAAAGGTGAGGCGCTCGGCCACCGTCAGGAACTTATAAAATATTCCTTTTTTTTCATATTTGGCAATGAACAGTTCCGGATTAATATCGTGGTGGTCAAACACATATTTCACACCAAACAGCTTAAAAAGAATAGCCACAAAAAAAATAAGATCCGGCGGGTTACAGCCATGTATTACATGAAAAGGTTTCTTAAAGTAAATTTTCCAGCATAATACAAACTCCCAGAAAAGAGCTACCGAATATTCCAGCAGGTAGCCCATAGCGCCGTTGGCTTCCTGTGGCAGCGGATGGCGGTAAATGTCAATGCCGTTTAGCTGTTCAAACTTCTTTGTATATCCTTTCATCTGTGGGCAGATAATGGATACATCAGCGCCGTTTTCTTTGAGGGTATTTGCTTCCTGCCATACCCGCCGGTCAAAAGGCACCGGCAGATTTTCCACTACCATCAATATGTGTTTCTTCTTAAATAGTTGTTCGTTGTTTCCCATAGAAGTTAGAATTTGGATTGGAGTGATGCCGGGCTTCAAAAAATGCCGGCGAAATAATTGTTCAGGAAATTACCAGTTAATGCCGCAGTAATTGTTTCGCTGGCGTAATACTTCGGGCAGGCGAACCATATCTATAATGGTAGCCGGCGATTCGGTTTCCAGCAGCAGATCTACATATTCTTTTTCGCGGTTATTTACCACAATTACATCAGCGCCGTCAATCAGTTCTTCGGCATGGTTCACCATTAGCTTGCTCAGGTGCGGAATATGCTTATCAATATATTCTTTATTCGTACCGGTAAGCTTGGACAGGTGTACGTTTTTATCGTAAATCTGTATATCGTAACCTTTACCCAGCAGTGATTCTATTACGGTAACGGCGGGTGAGTTGCGTAAATCATCTGTGCCCGCTTTAAAACTCAGGCCCAGGAACGCAATTCTTTTTTTGCCGGTTTGCTGTATCATGTCCACAGCACGTTCTATCTGCAACTGGTTGGTTTTGTCAATGCTCTCAATCATCGGCACATCTACGTACAGATCATGCGCCAGTGTACGCAGGCCTTTCAGGTCTTTGGGCAGGCAGGAGCCGCCATAGGCAAAGCCCGGCTTAAAATAGTAAGGTGAAATATTCAGCACTTTGTCCATACAGAATATGTCCATTACTTTATGCGAATCAATTTCCAGGGCCGAGCAAATATTGCCTACCTCGTTGGCAAAACCAATCTTCAAAGCATGAAAGGAGTTATTTACATATTTCATGATTTCAGCTACCTGCGTTTCAGCAATAACGACTTCGGCAGGTAACTGCCTGTACAAGGATGCTACTTTTTCTGCGGCATGTGCGCATTCGGTACCAATCAGCGTGACCGGCGGGTGAAAATAATCGTACACTGCTGTACCTTCCCGTAAAAATTCGGGATTGGAAACGACTGCAAAGTCTTTGTCTCTTTTTTTACCGGAGCCGGCTTCTACCATTGCGGCAAATTTGGCAATGGTTCCAGGTAGTATCGTAGAGCGGATAGTTATAATATGAAAATCGTCTTTCACTTTCAGGGCTTCGCCGAAATGCGCTGCCACCTGAAAAATATAATCTAAGTTAAGATGACCGTTGGGGCCGGATGGCGTACCTACTGCCACAATAGAAAGTTCTGTCTTGCTAATGGCTTCCTCAAAGTTAGTAGTAGCTTTTATCCGGCCGCTCAAATGGCCATCCTGAATAAGCACGTCGATGTCTTTTTCAATAATGGTGGCAAGGCCGCTGTTAATTTGCCGTACTTTGGTTTCGCTGGGGTCAACACCAATAATGTTATGTCCGTTTTTTGCCAGGCAGCCGAGGCTTACGCATCCTACGTAGCCGAGGCCAAAAATGCTGATTTGCATGAATATTAGATTTAGATATTTAACGAAAATTACTATAAGGTCTGAATGGCGCAGTGCCATTTGAAAACGAAACCCGTGTTTGTTTAGGAGCTTCGTATGATCGGTTTATTAAAAAATTTATGTTTTGTCCTGTGTTGTTAAAAAATTAAATGGAGAACCAATAGCTAAAAACTTTTTTGCGGGTATGCAACGTCTGTCGGTTTCGAATAAATTTTGCCGGGTTTCCGCCAACGACTGTCATCGGTTCCACACTTTTTGAAACCACACTTCCTGGCAGCACTACAGCGCCTTTGCCAATTGTTACGCCGGGCATAATCATCGCATTCGCAAATACCACGGCATAATCTTCAACTACAACCGGTTTTCCTTTGGTAGCAAACGTTTCATCTTCAAAGTCATGGCCCAATGTGTAAATTTTGGTATTGTGTGCCAGCACCACATTATTGCCGATGGTAATGCCTCTGCGGCTATCGAGGTAGCAGCCGGAATTGATAATCGTATTGCCACCTACAGTTAGTTTCCCGAAAGTAAAAAACTTTACTTTTTGTATACAGGTGTTGCGGCCAATCCGGCTGCCGCTAAGCCGTAACATCAGGGAGCGAATGCTCTGTAAGAAAATAAAACCATATGTAAAATTGAACAAGGCCAGTGCAATAAAAAACAGCTGCAGTTTCAGCTTTCTGACAATCGAAATTTGTACAAGATTATTTGCCGGTTGCCGGAAAGCTGTTGCCATGCTGCCATTACCGTTCAGTGTAAGTGCATTTGCAGGTAGGGCGTTGGAATGAATAGACATGTTGAGTAAGCTGAAATGGTAATGATTGCGGATTTAATTTCTATACTTTAAAACCTTTGCCGGTACGCCGCCAACAATGGCGTAATCAGGAACATTTTTGGTAACGATGGCACCGGCTGCTACCACACTGTGGTGGCCTACGGTAACGCCAGGTGTAATTACCACATTAGCGCCCAGCCAAACATCATTCCCGATTACTGTTTTTTCGCTGGTATGTCCCTGGTACTGTATCGGTGTATCCAGTGAGCCATAGTTATGGTTTTTGGTATATATTTTTACGTCCGGCCCCATAATTACGTTGTTGCCGATTTCAGTATTGGACTGTATAATACAATTAGTTCCCAGCTCCGAAAAATTGCCTATTTTAATGAACATCGAAACGTCAGCATTGCGTTTTACCCGGATGTTTTTACCACAATTTTTTACAAAGTTTTTTACCAGCATCCGCCGCAGGTGCGGAAAGAACAGCGCATACGGGCGGTAAATTTCCGGTGTATAGCGAAACAGGCTAAGATATAAAAAATAAGAAAGTTGTTTCATGTGTATCAGGCGGCTTTAAGGTAAACTTTAGCGTATTGCAATGCCAGCATCATCGGCGTTACAGACCAGCGCAGGTACGGCGTTTTGTAAGTAACGTAGCGGGTTTTTTTGTGATAGAAAAAACCACGTTCGTCGTACAGGTTATCCATTGTATGGGAAATGGTTTTTTCGAGCAGTTGTTTATTCTCCCACCCCAGCCATTTACCGATGTTGGCCAGTGTTTGTATAGCCTGTGCACAATTTTGTGCCTCTATCGGGTACATATCGCTACCGGAAAAATATTTAGGGTGACCCTCTGCTGTAAACATTACCTCCTGGAAAAATGCCCAGCCTTTTTCCAGAGCAGGATATAACCTGCTACGCTGGCATCCACAGTTATAAGCTACAGCCAGCGATTCCAGAATAAAGCCTGTATGAAAACCGTCTACCCAGCCACCTTTTGCTGAACGGGAATAGTGCCAGCTACCGTCCGGTTGTTGTTCACTGCACAGCAGTTCAATCAATCCATTAATACGGTTTTTAATTTCGGGACGGGTAATCAGCCCTTTACTTTTTGCAAGTGCAAAAAAATACAGTGTCAGTGCATTTACGTTATAAGTAGGGTACTTTTGACCAGGGTAGTATAAATACCAGCCTTTGTTTTGCTCGGCCACATAGCCTAACTGGTCCTCCATAAAGTCAACGATGCCATTAATTGCTGTTGCGGCAACGTCTTTATTATTGTCTGATAGTTTATCAATTGCATAACAGATAGCAATACCGGAATTAATGGTATTGTATAAATTAGGCATACTTGCATCTGCATTAATAAACCTGGATGTATAAGGAAAATTTAGTCCCCAGCCATAACCTTTTTCTGATTTGGTATTCATCAGCCATTCAAAAAAATAATCGACTCTTTCGGCAGGCGATTGCGGATTAACTGCATGGTACCATAGCAGGTCGCTCAGCGTTTTGGTATGCACCATTTCCTGCATGCCGGTCCAGTGGAGATCCAAGGGCGACTTGGAATTGATCTGGATGGCCAGCCGCCGTAGAAAATCACTTTTCTTTGTCAGGCGGTTAATATGTTTATTCGTCAGCGCATCAAAAGGATCGTAGGAGCGGTACTTTCTTTTGCTGATGTATTGCTCGCAGTTTTCAATTACTTCAGTTATCATCTGTAGTAGGTTTTAAAATAGAAATTGGATATATTGGATATGAGCAGTTAAATCAATGGATACCTTCCCTGCAAAACAAAAGGTATTTTTTCGCAACTTTTCACGCTTTATTTTTTGCTGGAATAAAGCGGCATAATCAGTACTGTAAGTTTTTTGTGACGGCACCAGGCAGGAAAATCAGTAGCTAATTATAGCTGCAAAGCTCCCGGTACATTAAAGATGCTAATTGATAGTTTTTTATCTGTTATTTTGTTAAATGATTAATGATATATTTTTTTAATAATAAAATGAGAAAATGGTTTTTAAAATAATGGCAATCCCAACGCATGGGATAAGTAGAAACATGGATTTAATAGCTGTTCTTTTGACATATTAAAAGTAGTATAATGACCATATTAAAAGTAGCTCAATTTAGTTCAGCATAATATTTCATCATCCGCTGTGTAACGGCGCCCGGAGTAAATAATTCATTTGCTTTTAATAAATTATTTTTTGACATAGTATGATATAGGGAACTGTCTTTGATAACAGAGGCAATGGCATCAGCAAAATCATGATAATCAGTACCGGAAATCAGCAGCCCGTTTTGACGGTTGGCCACCCAATCTGGCACACCACCAACCGGCCTTGTAATAATCGGAAGCCCATACATCATACCTTCAATTACCACAATTGGCATACCTTCTTTGTGCCAGGTTGGGAATACCAGCATATCTGCCTGAGACAATACCTGGTGTTTTTGCGATCCGGCTATACTACCAAGTATGGTCACATTTGTTATATGATGATCTGCTAAGTATTGCCGTACATTCTCCAGTTCGCTGCCTTCGCCGGCTACCGTAAGCTGCACAGGGAACAGGTTGGACAACTGCTGAACCGCATCAATAGCAACATAAATACCTTTTTCTTTTTCCACCCTTGCCAGGAATAAAAGATTAATTACTTTATGGTCCCGGATATCTTTTGCACATAATTGACGGGTGATAAAAGCATCGGAAGCTGCATTTGATTCTACTACTACTTTACTGTGCTGGCCGAGTTCCTGTAGCTTTTTGTAAAATATACTTCCCAGCACGATGCTAAGATTAGCCTTTGCATAAGTAAATTTAAAAATATTTCCTGCCCACCAGCTTTTTTTTATTTTACTTTCAAATGTGTCGTCCCAGCCGTGCCAATATACCACCACTTTTTTATTGAACAAACGTGCCATGCGCACAAACAACGCATCCCGGTAAAAACTTTTTGTGGTAAGGGAAGGATTGGAGTGCACGACATCATATTTACGAATTTTCCAGCAAAATTTTGCATAAGTAATTAATAGATCTACCGGTCTGAAAATTTTACCCGGAATGCTTCCATGCACTTCAAAGTAGTCTATCTGCGGCTGGTCGTCCAGCTTCAGAATATTGTACAGCGCAGCCACGCCGCCGGAGCGGTTTAGTTGCGGTACGGTGATGAGAATTTTATTTCTATTGCTTTTTTTTGCCGGTAATTTTTTTCATGGAGCGTGAGTTAAACGAGGGTGAAGAAATAAAAATAATGAATAAAAATAAAGTGTAGTTGACTTTTTTGGCAAAAAAATCAGGCTGCCTTTAAAGTGGTTTTTATCCGCCATTTGAGAGCGTACCAGTGCAGGCGCCTGAAATTAGCGCTGTACGGGCTGGCATGGTGGCGCTGTAGGGTTTGCCGGATATCGGTTAAAAATTTGGTGCCGCCGGTACTGGTTTTTGTGTTTTCCCAAATGCGGAAAGCCCCAAGCGGATGGGCATCAAAATGTACTACAGGGCCCAGTTTCAATAGCTTCAGCCATAAATCCAGATCCATAGAATAATGAATACTTTCATCCACATAATTTACCTGCTTCAGGTACTCTAAATTGTAAAACGACCCTTGCTGAATAATCCGGTAATCACTGTTGAGTAAATCCGCCAATGAATCAATGATAATATTTTTTTGCGCATAAGTGTCCCCTTTTTCATTGATAAAGTTGAGACAGGAACCATAGAAAATAGCGGCTTCTTTGTTTTGCAGGTACAACTTCACAATTTCCTGCACACAACCGGGATACAAAATATCGTCTGAATTAATCCAGCCAGCCAGTTGGCCGGTAGCCAGCTTAAAGCCTTTGTTGATAGCGTCCGATTGACCTTTGTCCTTTTCGTGAATAACAATATTGATTTTATCCCGGTAACGGTTTACTACTTCCATGGTATGGTCAGTAGATCCACCGTCAACCAGTATATACTCAATGTTGGAATACGACTGACTAAGTACTGAAAGAATAGTCTCCTCAATAAAATCTCCCTGGTTGTAGGATGGGGTAATGATGGAAACCCTGGGTAAAGAATGTTTCATTATGGTATTGGTTGACGTATTACTTAAATACGGTTCTATACTTCTGTGTTATACTTTGTCCATTAAATATTACAATACCGGTATAGCTTGTTCTAATACCTTTTTTCTTACTTACCTTTATTTTCAGGCCACTATCGGTTAGGCGCAACTGCTGGTTGGTGTTGGAGGTTTTTTCTTGCATAAAATTGAATTTAGAATATTGGATAAAATATATTGGATATATAACTGATCATAGTATTGCTACTTTTCTCCTGGGTTGCCAGGAATCCATTTTCCGATATGCTTCGCTATAGCCTTTTACCATCGTAGACAGCGAGAAATATTGTGAGCCATGCTGGTAGGCCAGAGTCGTTTGCCGGCTGATGGTGCCGTTACGATAACTATCTATTACTTCCAGAATTTTATCGGCAAGCCCTGTAGCATCTTCGCTTTCAAACAGGTATCCAAAGCGACCATCGCACAATATTTCTCTGGGGCCATCCAGGTTACTGGCAATTACCGGCAGGCAGGCAGCCATGCCCTCTACAATGGTTAGTCCAAAACCTTCATAGCGGGAAGGTTGTATGAGAATGTCAAAATTTTTCAGGTTCGGATAAATCCAGGAACGGTCTTTATCATCGTTGATGGTTACGTGGTGTGTAAGATTATAGTTGTATATTAATTCTTCTAAATATTCTTTCGATTCGCCGGCTCCCACCAGCGTTAATTCTACAGTCTGTCCTAATGTATTTACAAGCCGGTTCATAGCCTTCAGCAGCACATCCTGCCCTTTTTTCTCGTGTACCAGCCGGCTTACCTGCAGTATTCTAATCAGGCTGCCGGTATTGCTGTTTTGTTTCGCTTCTATTTTTGTAAAATCTATTCCATTATGCACTGTTTTTACATTTTTGCATTTTTTGTTTCTGCTTTTTACATCTTCTTTCACGGCATCGGATATGGCAATCAGTTGGCCATACTTTGGTAAATTTTTCGTTTCCGCATTTACATCATGTACCGTTAATATTGTTTTATGCCGCTGGCTAAAAATCAGGTTGATTATATTCTGATTATGGCAATGAATAATATGTGGCTGCATATAAGCAAGCAGTAAATTGATCTGTATAATTTTTAGCAGGCTATAGCTGCCGGAATTTCGGTTGATGCGTATCACTTTTACTGCCGGGTGCAACTGTTGCAGTAAAGCCTCGCTACAATATTTGTTCACAATAATCAGGCGCACCGAAAATTTTTGTGCCTGACGGTTTATCAGATCTACCAGCAGGTTCTCTGTACCTCCTACTGTAAAAGAGAAAATAAGATGAACAATTTTTTTATGCTTATTTGACATATAGAAATATTTACGGGTATGATTAAGATGATTGGAAAGCCGGTACATAAAAGCATTAGGCTAATGCCGGCTGAGGGGCCATTCGCTGCGGCTTTCGTATGGGTACGGGTTTGTTTTCATAAATAAAAAGATAGGCAATGAAAAATGCAAACAGGCAAAGATGATGTGGTAAGAAAATAGAAATGCTAAATACAGAGGTAAGCAGCAACACCAGGGTGTAATACAATGCAAGCTTCATCATATCGCTTTTGCGATGTATAAAAAAACGTCTCATAAAGGAGGTGTACATTATTATAAAAATAGCCGTGCCCCCAAGTCCCAAATGCAGAAATAAAACAGACCAGGCGATGTCACCGGTTGCTACCTGCGGTACAATTCCGGTATCATCAATCGCTCCAATCATAAAATGCAAAGCGTTGGTAGCCTTTGAGTCTTCGGTTATCAACCCGATGCCAAACAAAGCACGCCATTTATTTTCCAGTAAATATTCTGTGCGTTCTACCACATGGTACCAGCGGTATTCCGAGGTAGACATATCGTACACATCAGCCGTAGTAATTCTGGCAGCCGTCATGCTGAGGGATGTTTTTGAAAGTTCTTTAAAGCCCTCTGAAAAACGACTCCCGATTATTGTGTTTACACCCGTGTAAGCTATCATCCCTATTACTGCGTAAGCTACCATTCGTGCCGGCTTTAGCTTACCGGTAAACACCTGGTGCAACAAAAAACAAAATACAAATACCAGGATCATACTGCGGTTTTGTGACACCAGGATGGCTCCGAAATTTACGGCTGACAGTAGATATCGGTACCGGATACCAAATACACTTTTAGAGAAAAATACAATGAACACAACCGGGAAAACCAGGCCGGGTAAATTATAAAACCGGGTCATGCTGCCGCCGCCTTCTTCATGAAATACCGGCAGCGGGTTGGAAATGGCATTTAGCAGTGGTGCGTTTACAAGCGGTTGCAGGCAGTATAGGAAAGACGATACCGTAACCGTATATGCAATCAACCGGAATACTTTCACAAAATGCTCCTGCTGCAACCGGGCAAACGGAAATAGTAAAAGAAAATAAATATATCCGCGAAATACCCGGATGGATACGGAAGTTTCCACACCCGCAAATTGAGTACTGTAAAACAATAGGAATGCGAGCACCAGCAAAAAGGTGATCAGCCATTTGTACCTCAACCAGATAGTTCTTTGTAAAAACACATGCGGATGAAACAGCAAAATAAATCCACAGAACAGAAAAGGCCAGTCGAACGATTTAGCAACACCTATTCCTGGCATTACCATTAGCTCTAATGGTAATAGTTGAAAGCCAGCTGTGGATAAGCCGATAATTAAGAAAACAGATACATATCTTTTTTCTTCAATGCCGTAGCAATAGATGGCCAGTAATGTCAGGATTAAACCTATCATATTAAATAGCGAGATTGTTGTACCGTAATATTTTATGAATGCCCCGACGCTGCATGCCTACAATGTATTTTGCCGATACAAAAAGCACCATCGCTATTACCATCAATACCGGTACATACCAGTTCAGCCTTATGAAAGTGATATACAGGCCGGTGAGTGCGGCAATGGTTATAACTGAGTAAATGGTATAGCGGTCAAAAATTGCCGACTGTAAGTATTTCCACTGGTAGTACATGCTCATGACAAATGCCAGTACAATACCCATACAAATACTCATAACCGGAGTGTTCGCTGCGAAAATGTCTTTGAAAGTAAAGAAGAAGGCCAGCGAGCTGAGGATCCCGGTCAGTTGAATCTTCATACAATCTTTTATCCGGTTGTGAAAAGTAAGGTAGTAGTAGTTGGGCAGCACAATCATACTACAGGTAAAAATGATAATGGCTGTTTTGATATTAATAACCAGTTGCGCAGGTATATCCTTCATCCACAGGTGCAGTACCGGACCGGCAAAAAAGTACACTAAAAAGCAAATGGGGATGAATGCAAAAGCAGCCAGTTGCTCGGAATAATGCACCAGGTGGCGCAGTTCTTCCTTGTTGCGGCGTGAGGCCAGCATGGGCGAAAGCGGCTCGAAAACTTTTGTAAAGAGCGCAATCAGTTGCGATTTTATCTTCAATACAATATCGAAACTGCCGGCCGCTTGCGGGCCTAAATATTTCACCACGAAAATTTTAAGTAGCGGCTCGTTGCAAAAGGTAAGCAACGAGCTGAGGTAAACCTGGCTGCTGAATGAAAGCTGCTTTTTTACATAATACATAAATTGTAACCAGGTAGAAAAAGCAGCCGGCCGGAATTCATATTTCTTTACTGCTAAATACAACAATAAACTAAACCAGGCAATAGCGGCTATCAGCGCAGGCAAAGCAATAAACCGGAACGGAACGTTCAGTTGGCAAAGAAGTATTATGCCGCCCCAGTTAAGCAAATTATATATCCATTGAACGATACTAGTAATATAAAAAGCATTTTGAGCTTGCATCAGCGCCACAAAGGGCTGGCCGAGCATCACAAAAAAGTTGGCGAGTAAAAATAATTTAAAACAAAGCAACACTTCATGGTTCAGTACGGCATTTGATTTAAAAACACCGGTGACAATATAGCGTTGAAACAGGAGCAGTAAAGCAGTGAACACAAGCGTGATAGCGCCCAGCACTAACAGCGAAACGGTTACATGCCTGTTTTTAAACTTGGTAGCAGTACCGCCGGAAATGAACTTCAACAGCGCCGTATTGAGCCCGAAGTTGAACAGCAAGGTAAGGTTGCCGAAAATAGAGATTACCGAAAATATACCATATATACTCATGCCATACGTGTGGATGAACATAGGAATGGAAACAAATACCAATGCTATGGAGAATAACAACTGGAAGATGCCGAAGGCAGCGTTTTTAAAATAGCGGTTCATACGAAAAGTTTTTCAAAGCGGTATTTAATAAATTTTGCCGGGTTGCCAACTACAATTGCGTTTTCAGGAACATCTTTGGTAACAACACTGCCTGCTCCTACAATAGCGCCATTACCAATAGTGATACCCGGCATGATAACAGCACTTGCTCCAATCCATACATCGCTGCCAATCACTACCTTTCTGGCTACGGCCGGTGCATTCCGCAGATCTTTTAATTCATAGTCATGCGTAAGGGTCGTAATTACGGTGTTGGAAGCAATAAGTGTACGGTCGCCAATGGTAATGCCGCCCTGGCCCCAGATATTTACAAAAGCGCCAATACCAACATGGCTACCCAGTTCAATGTGCTCGCGGCCGTAAATGCAGGACGGGCTGTACATCAGTAATCCTTCACCTGCTTTTTTAAACGTATACCGCATCAGCCGTGATTTGTAGCGGGCCATCCTGGATACCCAGCGGAAATGTAGTTTTGAAATCAGCATACTTTTTTAGGTTTTAAAGGCAGATGATAAACGCCTGAATGCAGTTTTGAACCTGTGATTTTTCTTATAAATATGGCCGGGTTGCCTGCCCATATTTCGCCGGCCGGAACATCTTTCGTAACCACACTGCCCGCACCGATGATAGACTTTGCACCAATCGTTACCCCTTTAAGCACGGTAGCATTGGCGCCGATAAACACGTCATCTTCAATTACAATAGGTTTTGATACAATGGCTGATACTTTGTGTATGCGTCGTTCGGCATGGTCCAGCGGGTGAAAGTCGGTGTCCCAAATGCTTACATTGCCTCCGCAGTTGACGTAGCTGCCAATGGTGATACTTTTTTTTGCATATAATGAAACGCCGGAAAATCCTGATCCGTCGCCAATAGTGATGGTTGCATTTTTTTGAACAGCCAGGCTGCAACGTTTATAAAGGCCTACGTAATTGAAGGTAGTAGCACAGTTAAATTTTACATTTTCACCCAATACGAGTGTGCCCTTATTTTTAATTTTTATTTTTCCGAAAATGTGCGGGTACGTTTTGTATTGCACTTTATTTACGACCAGTGTATAGTAATTGCTGGCGGCGGCGGGCAGTCGGCAGAGCCGGATAGAAACGGCCTTTAGGAGCATAAAAACAGGATACAGCATTTTGTGCATAGAATACAGATTTAGATTTTTATGAAACGAGGCAAACGGGCTGTAATAGCGCTGCACACCTTGCCGTTAGTAGCTGTGCAGCTACAAAATCAGGGTGTGCAGGAAGTGGGGAGTGTGGTGTGATAAGCGGGGATACAACCTATACAAGGTTGCCTCCTGTAAACTCATCAATAGAAAAATTAGCTGGCTTGCCGGTACTGTGGCAGGGCTGCTGATTCCATTAACGCTAAAAAGCCTTTTACATCAAAAAAGTGTTTTTCCATAGCCAACCAGGTCTTTTCATCTTTATTCCACCATTGAAGTTGCTGCAGGCCTTCAACTATCTGAGGTTGAAACCGGTATTTAATTACCTGTATCGGGCAGCCTACGGCTACAGCATAGGGGGGAATGTTTTTGCTTACTACAGCGCCGGCGCCAATTACAGCGCCATCGCCGATGGTAATGCCATCCAGGACCGTAACATTGGCGCCTATAAATACATCGTTACCAATAGCAATGGCTTTCCTTTCTTCTATCTTATCGGTTTTACTGTATGTAAAACCATTTTGCCTGCGGGTGGAATAAAATACCGGCGATGTAGAAAGTGCATTGGTAGGGTGTATGCCCCAGCCACATAAAAAATTAGGGCCTATGGAGCAAAATTTTCCGATAGTTGTATGAGAGATACAGGCGTTGGGACCAATAGCCGTAGCAAAACCAACCGTTACACCATCTATTGCAAAAGGCTTGCTGATGTAAGTGCCCGCATCAATTTGACTACGCTGGCACAATTGTACGCTGCCCCCAAAGTAAACTCCACGCCGTGTAAAAAGGCATTTTACCAGTGATGTGGTATTGCTAAAAAAGTTGCGCAGGTATTGGATTTTCATACAAAATTATTGGAGAACTGTGTTATACTACATGATACCGGACTAACAAGGTCAGCATGACGTTTTCGTATATGTAAAGTCGCTATACATTTGTAAAACCGGTGCTCCTTCTTTTATTACCTCTATCTGCGTTCTGGCTATCTCTGCAATCATCGCAAAGCCCAAAGAAGGCAAATGTACTTTCACGGTTTTGGGTTTCACTTCCATTACTTTACCGGTTACTGACATCAATGGACCGGCAATGATGCGTACATTATCCTGTAGGCTTATTTGTATCTTTTCAAGTTTTACATTTTCGTGTTCTTCGGTAAAACGCTTAATCACATTTATTTCTTCTTCTCTTACAGTAGCAGGCTTCCCCAGCCAGTATACATAATTAATTACCCCGGGAGTTTGCCTTACTGACAGAAAATCAGCTTGGGTAGCATAAATAAAAACATATGAAACAAACAGCGGTTCCAGGACTGTTTTTTTACGATCGCTCCATTGGCGTACTACCTTATTGAGCGGACAATAACATTCTATTTTTTTACGGGAAAGCTGTTCGGCTACTTTCTTTTCCCAGCGTGGGCGGGTGTACAGTGCATACCATTGCTTAGTTGTGTTCATAATTGCCGTTTTGTTTTTGGTTTTTAAGAGAATAGGCTTGGATTCGTCTGACAAAAGGGTGTGAGTAAGCTTTGCATGGTAAGTAATTTATATATCTGATAATTGTTCCCATGCAAAGCTGTGCTGTAACGGAGTGTGTTTTAAGGGTACTATCTTTATATTTTTATTTTATTGTTCTTTTTATTTTTTCCAACGGTATTACAGATGTACGAGTAGCCATACCCGTAGTCCGGCTTGCCAAAGCCTCTTGAACGGATACCGTTGAATACGATTCCTACATTGTTTAGCCTGCTCATTTTGTGATTATCATCCAGGTGTGCAATCAATGTTTTGGGTGTATATTTTTGGCGGATCATATATAGGGTTACATCGCAATGCTTTGAAAGTATGTAAGCATCCGTAAGTGCACCGGCAGGGGCTGTATCAATAACGATATAATCAAAAATATCATCCAGGTAAGCTAATAGCACTTCTATGCGTTTGTTCATAATCAGTTCCGACGGATTACGTGGCAGCGGGCCGGATGGTATAATGAACAGGTTTTCGTGTTCCGGAACCGGCCGGATAATATCCTCAGGATCTGCACGGTTACTGAGGTAGTCGCTGATGCCCGTTGTAGATGCAATCTGTAACTTTGTGCATAGAGAAGGGTTCGTAAGATCTAATTCCAGCAGTACCACTTTTTTACCCGTAAGCCCCAGGCTGATGGCCAGGTTAGTTGCCACAAAGCTTTTGCCTTCGCCAGCCATGGTAGAAGTAATTAATATCTTACGGGCTGCTGTTTCGTCTTTTCCTAAATAGTTCAGTGACGTACGCAGCTTACGAAACTGTTCAGCAATGAAGGAATTTTTTCCATCACCGGTTACAATTGGATTATTTGTCTTGTCAAAAGCAATTTCGGAAACTACCGGGCGAAAAGTAAGGCTGCCTATTTCGTGGCGGTACAAAATTTTACTATGAAATGTTTCCCTGGCTGTAATGCAAACAATGCAAAGTACAAGTGCACCAAGTACTGCACCCAGGTAAATAAGTTTGTTGTTGGGACTTACAGGAGTAAGTACGGCCTGTGCTTTATCTACCACCCGGCTATCTGATACAGTAGAAGCAGAGGATAGCGCTGTTTCTTCTCTTTTCTTCAGCAGAAATACATAAATATCATTGCGGATGGACTGCTCCCGTGCAATGCTGGTAACATCTTTTTCTTTGTGTGGTATAGCTGCCAGTGTAGATGAGTACGAATTATTTGTTAGCTCTAAATCGCTTTTGCTGGTTTGCAGGCTCCGGCGCTCATTGTTTAAGTTATCAAATATTAATGGTTTTACTTTTTCAATCTGGTCAGCAATCGAAACCATGACAGGATTATTGCGGGCAGTGGTTTTCTTTAATTTTTCGTATTCAATTTGGTAATCATACAATTTAGTCAGCAGGTTTTCCAGGTTTGCATCCGCAATACCAAGAGAAGAAGGAAGGATACCCAGTTTACTGTCGGGTGCCTGCACATACTTATCCAATTGGTTCAGTACTGCGAGACGCATTTCCATATCTGCGAGCCGCTGAGAATTATCGCTCATATTCTTTTGATACAACCCGCTTTGCATCTCTAAATTCGTAGCATTGTTTGCCGCTTTGTATGCTTCCATTTTGTGCTCTATCGAATCAAGGTCATGTGCCACATGGTGCAAGCGTTCCTCCACAAATGAAAGGGTATTGGCAGCCAGGGCATTTTTGTCTGAAATAGTAGCTCTATTATATGATACCATTAGTTCATTCAAAATATCCTCGCCTCTTTGCGGAACTTCATCTCTGATGCTAAGGTTTAATATGGTGGATGGTTTGCTTACAGGTGATACGGCAAGCCTGCCCTGGATACCTGCCACAACCACAGAAACGGGTACAAAGCTGAAGAAATACTTTGCGTTTTGTTGTGGTGTATAATAAGGATTGCGGGTAAATTTAAGAACGCCGACAGGTGTATTTGCCCATTCGTTCAAGCCGAAATGTTTTTTGCCGATTGTTACAATTGAGGTAATGTCATCATACGTAAAGTTGATTTTATCAACCGGCTTCAGGGAGTCCGGGTTTATCAACTCTATCCTTACGGGTGAGGTTGCATAAGCTGATACTGCTTTAACAGGCTTTTCAATACTTACAGGGGCATATAGATTTAATTTTTTTGCCACTTCTGTTAATAGCGAACGTGATTGCATCACTTCCACTTCGTTGTCAATTATTTTTTTGATACCTAAAAGGTTGAGTGACTCCATAGCCTTTGTATCATCTGCACCTTTCTTTTCATCTTTAATCAGTATTCGTGCATTGGCCTGATAAAGCGGCGTAGTGTAGCTCAGGTATATCCAGGCGCCGGCCATTGCTGCTGCTACTGTTAGTACGAACATTGGCCAGTATGCTACATACCTTGTCCATAGTTCATTAAAACTTAATATTTTAGTAGGGGTGGTTTCTAACCCTTTTTCATGTGTTACTTGCATCTTGAGATAATTGATAGGTTAGAGATTACTGATAAGGATTACGCCAAGCGATATAACTCCTGTAATTACCGGCGCCCATATCAGTGGTACGCTTGCTCCGGCAAGGCGGTTCTTGTTGGGCTCAACATATACAATATCATTGCTCTTCAGGTAATAATAAGGGGAGGTGAAAAGTTCGGGCGAACTCAGGTTTACGTGTTTGGTTATTTTCTTATTGTTTTCTTCCCGGATAATCATTACATTATTGCGCTTTGCGTAAATGGTAAGATCTCCTGCCAAACCAATAGCTTCCAGCAACGAGATTTTTTCGCTGGGAACCGCATAAACTGCGGGTTTTAATACCTCACCAAGTACCGTTACTTTAAAATTGAGAAGGCGTACATTCACAACAGGATCTATCAGAAGTTCCTTATCAACCAAAGCCTTTGTGATACTATCTTTCAGATCGTCTTTGGTGAGGCCTTCAGTATGTATATTACCTAACATGGGGAACTGTATATCGCCTTCGCTGCTTACAAGGTATCCGAATGCCTGTGTATTGTTGCCGTTGATAGCGGTAGAAGATATACCACTGTTATTAGGTGTATTGAAGATTTTGGTAGCCTCCGGATTTAGACTACTTACGGTAATGCTGATCAGATCATTAGCACGTATTAACGATTCGGCTGCGATATTACTGGTCTGAAGTGTTTTATCGGAGTAGCCGTTAAAATAGACCATATTTTTGGAACTGCCGCAGGAGGAAGTAAATAGTGCGGCGATGATGGCAACGGAAAGTATGGAACGTAGTTCCCTGGTTGCCTTTTTGAGAAGCATTGGTTTCATAAAAATTGGATAAAATGTTTTGACCTGGTAGCCTGAATTGTCAACCTTGCTCTTGATAAGGCAGGTGTTGAAAACTGTTGATTACAAAATCAATATTGGATTTTTATAACAGTAACTTTTAGCAGCTGTTATTTAAAATCAAATTTATATCTCAAAATGGGAAAAAGAATGTACAGTTTTGCTCTTAATTTTTTCGTGCCAAAAATTATGTTTTGATGGCAAGTTGTTCAAATAAAGCGAATTAAGCACATTTTTTAACATTTAATTTGGAGAAATTTAAATCTGGTTAGTTGTTAAGTTGGTTTTCTTAGAATTATAGGTTTATAAGAATTTATACAAAAGTTTTTGGAAGGTCAAAAAAGAAGCTTTTTTAACCTTTTAAAGCCTGTTTCTTCGATTTGGCATAATAACTCTTCTGCATATTTCTTTCCGTTATGCTTCATCTCTTTAAGCAAATACAGGTACAATACATTACAAAACTTTTTTTGTAAGAAATAAAAATCTGATGGTTTTATAGTAATCAACATTTTTTCGGCTTCCTGCATTTCGCCTAATTTGTATAAAGAGTAGCTATGAAGCAGGCTCATGCTTTGAATGTAGGATACAGATTGATCCTGTTGATCATCCATTTTCATTTCCGGTGCATTTACTATATAATATAAAGCATCAGAATGCTGACCGGTAAGGGCAAATGCTTCTGCTATTATGTAGCAGTACGAAAACAAATCCCCGCTATTTTCAGTACCTGCCTCCAGCACGTCATAGTATTCTTTCAACTTCGCTTTTATCGCATCGCTATTTAGACCGGAAGCATGGTTATATAAAATTACGGCAGCAAAATACCTTGCATACATGGCCGGGCTTTTAAATGACGGTACTTTTTCATTTACAAGTACAAAAGCTGCTTTCTCCAGGCTGTCATCTTCTTCGTTCAGCCAGTGGCGGATTACATATAAACTACTGGCAAACATTTCGGCCTCCACCGTACCCTTTTCTTTTAAATAATACCGCAAAGCTCTTCCATAGTAAGCATTCAGCTTGTCAATATTTACCATTTGTTCAAAATAAATATTGCTGCCGTTACTTGTACGCACTATTTGATTCTGAAACTTGTCAGCAAGGCTTTCTGAGGTATTGATAAATTGAATGGCATGTTTTACCAGGTGTATTAATGTACGGCCATGTATATCTTTTACGGAGATGTCTTTAAAAATAGAAACCAGGTAGCGGGATATGCTCTCAATACTAACGGTTTCATCGGAATCAGGATTTTGCTGCCTTGCATTATAGGCATCATCCAATGTTTCAAATCCGCAATACTTTGATAAAATAGAAAGCGTGTATTGCGAAGGCGGGTATTCAGACTTTATAAGTCCAAAAAAGCGTCGAAGGGTATTCTGATTCAGCCGCTCGCTTACTTTGCAGTATATATCTTCACTTAGTTCAATACAATCACGGGAAGATATTACACGACGACCAAAAATCTGTTCAATCTCTACTTTAATGATGGATTTGAGTTGGGTTTTCATAGAAGTTGATTTTGCTAAAAGGAATACCTTTAGCATGATTGGATTTAAAATTTTTTTCTCAACTGTAATTTTAGCCGGCCACTTCCTGAGCATTACCCTGTTTATTGTAAAAAACAAATAAAGGAGTAAGGGAAGTTGTGTGTGGCTGGTTTGAAACACCTGTTAAGAAGGGCAAGATAGGACTATTTGTATGTAAAGAGCGAATTTTCCTGATTTTGAGAAAAAAATTCCTCATTTATTTTTGGCACGATTTATTATTTTAACTTTTAAGCTCAAAAAATACACAGTTTGTTAGTAACTTTTTGCTTTTGCTTTTTATTAACGGCATTCAAAATTCTTACTGCTTCATTAGTTTTAAAACTCATTTTGCAGAATTTTAGATATAAATAAACCCTGCACCATATCTCTGCTGTCATATTGAGCACAGATTTGAGCCGCAATAATCCGGATGTACCCCTTTCCCTTTTCATTTTGCCTTTGCAGCTATCTTTAACATCTAAAAAATTGTATTCATGTATAAATGGTTTTACATGGCTTTCATCATGGTAAGCTGTAACCTGTCTACCCTTTCTGCTCAAACCAAACTTTTTACAAGTGACCAGCTTTTTAAAAACAACGTTAGCACCGTAGTACAGCCCACACCACTGGTACGCTGGATAGATGATGACCATATTTCAATTACCCGGCGTACCGTTACCGACACTGCCTTGCGCAGCTTTCGGTACGATGTGGCAACCGGTATGGAAACGGAAACAGTCGTTCGGCGCATCCTTGGCGAGGGTGGAATGCGTCGCAATACGGATGCCGGTGGCAAAAGAATTGTGAGTGAACGAAATGATTTATACTTATCTGATGGGGGTAATCTTACCCGCCTTACCACATCAGTAGAAGAAGAAAAGAACCCAACCTTTAGCCCGGACAGTAACTATATAGCTTATACCCGCAGTAATAATTTATTTACTTACAATTTCGCTACAAAAAAAGAAACAGCTCTCACCAGTGATGGAAGCCCGACGACCCTGAATGGCTATGCCAGTTGGGTGTATTATGAAGAAATTTTTGGCCGCCCTACCCGCTACCGGGCCTTTTGGTGGAACCCGGATAGCAAACAGCTTTGCTATATGCACTTTGACGAAAGCATGGTGCCCATGTTTCCCATTTATAATAGCGAGGGTCAGCATGGTTTTGTTGAACAAACCCGCTATCCCGAAGCTGGAGACAAAAACCCCGAAGTGAAAGTGGGATTTGTAAGCCCCGACGGTGGCCCCACTACCTGGGCCGATTTTAATGATAAAGACGATCAGTATTTTGGCTGGCCCATCTGGCGGCCCGATGGCAGCAGTGTTTTAATTCAGTGGATCAACCGTGGCCAGGACGATCTGCGGATTTATGACGTGAACCCCAAATCCGGCACTAAAAAAATATTTTACGAAGAGCAACAAAAAACCTGGGTGGATCTGGAAGATGGCGCCGGTGGCCGCATTACCTTTTTTAATAATGGAAAAAACTTTTTGCTGAAAAGTGATAAAACAGGCTGGAACCATTTATACCTGTACACCAGCGATGGGAAGTTGCAGAATGCTGTCACCAGTGGTGATTTTTCGGTGAAGGACATTTTGCTGAGCGATTTTGTAAATGGTATTATTTACTTTACAGCCCGTAAAGAAAATAGTACCCGTATTGATTTTTATAGTGTACGGCTGAATGGTACGGCGTTGAAACGATTGACTACCGGCGATTATAATTATTCCGCCATCCAACTATCACCCTCCGGTAAACAATTTATTGCTACTTACAGCAATGCCACTACGCCTGTAGCCCTGGCACTGATGGACAATACCGGCAAACTGATTAAACAAATCGGGGATACCAAAGGCCCGGACTTTAATAATTATACATTAGCTAAAACAGAAATGCTTCGCATTAAAAGCGAAGATGGAAAATTTGACTTACCGGCATTGGTTACCTGGCCAACGAGTATGCAAAGTGGCAAGCGTTATCCGGTGCTCATCAGCATTTACGGCGGGCCGGATGCGGGTACTGTAATGGATAGCTGGAACTGGACAGCTAACCGGCAATGGATGGCGCAGGAGGGCTTGATTCAGATAGCACTGGACCATCGGGCCAGCGGCCATTTTGGGAAAGCCGGGGTAAATTATATGCACCGCAACCTGGGCTATTGGGAGCTGAAAGATTACAGTACGATGGTGAAATATTTAATTGATAAAGGCTACGCCGACCCTGCTAAAATTTGTATTACCGGCTTTAGCTATGGTGGCTACATGACTTGCCTGGCACTTACCCAATACAGCGATCTGTTTACCCACGGTATGGCAGGCGGCAGTGTTACCGACTGGCAGTTGTACGACAGCCATTATACCGAAAAATTTATGGATACGCCAGCCGAAAACCCGGAAGGTTACAAGAATAGCAGTCCGCTTACCTATACTGATAAATACAAAGGCATGTTGCAGATTGTGCATGGCACTATGGACGACAATGTGCACATGCAAAACAGTATTCAGTTCATCAGTGCCCTGGAAGATAAAAAGAAGAATTTTGAATTTATGTTGTACCCCGGTGGGCGCCATGGTTGGGGAAATCTCCCTGCTAAAAATGACCATTTCACTAATTTAAAGACTGCATTCATTTATAAGTACCTGTTGGAGAAACCCGTGCCGGAAGGATTGATGAAGTAAATCACCGTAGTGGTCTCTTAAAAAAAACGACTATGGATGTCGACTTTGAAATAGAAGATAATTATGCAATAAATTATAATGGGCGGCACGTTGATCTCCATAATAACTTTGATTTTGTTTGTTATACTTATGATATAATTACACGGCAATTAAAACTTATTTGGACAAAATCCTTAGGTAATTGGATTTCAGAAAATGAATTAAAAGGATTAGAGTTAATTCATTCAAATGTTCATTATATAAGCATTACTTATAATTACACAAATGAGTATCCGGAGGATGATAAATGTTTAGGAGAAATATCTTACTTACCTTCTTCTGAAAGAGATATAAATGATGAATTTACATCCCAGGCAAAACCGCAAGAAGGCGACGATATATTGTATGTCTTCGAATCCGGATATTTCATTCGTGTAGGATGTGGTAAAATTGAGATTATTGTGAAATAAAGATTACTTGTCTATAATACGATTCTACGCAGTCCGGCTCTGCGAAGTTTCCTGACTATAAGTATTTGAAACCTACTAATTAGCCCTGAAAAGGCGTGATAACAAAGCATAGGGTAAAGCCCTATGAATAAAACGGTGACCAACAATTATTTAAGGCCCTGAAAGGGCGTAATAATAACAGCAGTTATATCGCCCTTTCAGTTATACCGTTCAATTCCAAATTAAGTTGCAAACATTTTTATATGTTTGCTTTCCCAGTTGGTAAGCCCGCATTTGCTTCTATGGAAGTTTGGGACGCCAACTGTTTTTTTCTTGCCTTCAGGTTTCTGCCGGACACCGGTGCAGTCTCTGTAATTGTCTCAAAACGGTGTTTCTTTTGTTCTGCGGTTTGTTTCGCTTTTTGCGTTTCTTCTTTTTTAACTGCCTGTTTTTGTGCAGCCTGCTGCCGGTGTTTTTCTTCCGTTTGTTCATCAAAAGGCTTACCCGATTTCAGTACCCCATAAATCACCTGCAGCAGCTTATGCATCACCACTCCCATGGCTTGCTTATGTTTCATGCCTTTGGCTCTGAAACGGGCGTATAGCGTAGTAAACATCGGGTTATATCTTACCGCTGACATGCCCACCATATATAACACGGCCCGTAAATCTCCTCTGCCTTGTTTGCTGATGTGATTGCCCCACATCCCGTCGCCGCTTTGTTTAAAGCAGGGATGAACCCCAAAATAAGATGCTAACTTTTTGGCACTCTCAAAACGAGCCACATCCTCTATTTGCAGTATAATGGCTACCGCACTGTCCAGCCCGATACCCTTTATAGCTACCAGCAGTTTTACACCTGCATCCTGCTGATATAGCTCACCCAGATAATCTTTACCGGTATCGATAAGGGATTGCTGGTGCAGTACTTCTGTGGCTGTTATGCTAATGAGATGTGTCAGTGCTTTGGCCGGTGGTTGCACCGGCTGATGGTCTGTGAACTTCTTCATAATGGCCGCTGATTTTTCCGCACTGATGCCCTGTATCTTTTCCAGTTTAGCCGCCCCGGCATGCACAATGGCCTCGGCAGAACTATATTTTACCAGCATCCGTAACAACCAGCCCGGCAGGCCGTTTCGGCAATACACCAACAGCGGCGACAGATTTTGATACAACAGCTTCTCTAACTGATTGCTAAGCTGTACTTTTTGTTTGGTCCACATGCGGATGCCAGTGATAAACTGACGGCCCGCCTGGTGTTGTTCATCGGTTGGTTTAGCCCTCTTACCATAGTCCACTTTTTCAGGATATTTAGCCAGGTAGGAAGCAATCGTAACAGCGCTGACGCCATCCGTTATCGTTCTGCGCAATAAGGCATCCCCGCCTGCCTTTACTGCTCTGGCATTGAGCCGGGCTACCCACAAGCCGCTGCCACTGCTGCTTTCAATACCTTTGAGCATCGAATGCCAGTTGTTCTCATAACCACCGGTGCTTTCCACGCCACAATACAGTTCTGCCAACCCCTGTTTTTGCCATAGGTCAATTATTTTTTTTAGTTCCCGGTGGCCGGCTGCCGTATCGCTTAACTGGAACAGTTCTTCCTGCACCTGGCAGTCCCTGTCCAGCAGCATAAAATCTGCATAGCCCTTACTTACATCAATTCCCAGATACCCCTTTGTTGTCAATGTAATTTCATTTAAATAGCGTTATAAAAAATCAAGCATCGCCTTGCCTTATAAATATGCGGCATTGATTGCCAGGTTATACCACAGGCGCAACTTGAAGGAGAAAAAAACTGAAAGCCGGTATTCATTACCATGGGCTTTTTCTTCCTTGCCTCAAAGTTGATTAAGACACGCTTCTTTTTGATTTTTTATGCCCCCTAAATTTAAAAAACAAACATATAAGGGCTAACAGGTTTTGGTAGCAAACTATTTATACGTAGGGCGTTGCTCTGCGCTGTGATATGGCCGCCCTTTCAGGACTAATCACCCAACACGTTTCGAACACCTATAGTCTCCGACTTCATAGCCCTATGTTTTTCCGAGTATTCATACTCTTTTGTTACAATAAACACTTTAACTAACAACTGTTAGTTTTATAAACCGGATGGCTTAAATTTGCTTTGCAGTAAATAACCGGTTGCCATGAACACAGATAATAAGGAACAACTTTTTCAGTATAAAATAGATAACGAAATAAAGATTGAGCCAAAGGATTGGATGCCGGAAAAATACCGGCAAACACTCATCCGCCAGATTAGCCAGCATGCCCACAGCGAAATTGTAGGAATGCTGCCGGAAGGTAACTGGATTACCCGTGCACCATCTTTAAAACGCAAGGCCATTTTGATGGCCAAAGTGCAGGACGAAGCGGGCCATGGTTTGTACCTGTATAGTTCGGCCGAAACCCTTGGCGTAGGCCGGCAGGAAATGTACGACCAGCTACATAGCGGCCAGGCTAAATACTCGTCTATTTTTAATTATCCAACACTTACCTGGGCCGATATGGGGGCCATTGGCTGGTTGGTAGATGGCGCCGCCATTATGAACCAGGTGCCGCTTTGCCGGGCTAGTTATGGGCCATATGCAAGGGCCATGGTGCGTATTTGCAAAGAAGAAAGTTTTCACCAGCGGCAGGGCTTTGAAACGCTCTTAGTATTGTCAAAAGGCAGTGCGGCACAAAAAGCGATGTGTCAGGATGCCATTAATCGTTGGTGGTGGCCCAGCATCATGATGTTTGGCCCAAGTGATGATGAAAGCCCCAACAGCATCCAGAGTATGAACTGGAAAATAAAACGCTTCAGCAATGATGAACTGCGGCAAAAGTTTGTGGATGTAACTGCCGAACAAATAAAATTACTCGGTATGGTTCTGCCCGATCCGGATCTGAAATGGAATGAAATCAGCGGGCATTATGATTTTGGTACTATTGACTGGACTGAATTCCGAAATGTGGTAAAAGGAAACGGCCCGTGCAATAAGCAGCGCCTGGATGCCCGTCGTAAAGCCTGGAACGACGGCCGGTGGGTACGGGAAGCCGCTCAGGCCCATGCCGATAAAAAGCGTAGCCGGACAGCGCTGAAAGTAGCATAAACCAATGTGCAAATGAGACAATGACTCAATACCTCAATGAATACAATTGTACAGTAGACAATAATTGTAATTGATTAATGTAAAATTCAATTGCTATTGCGGGAACTATATTATCAGCAAAGTCCGGTTTGGGAACCTTTAACTTTAAACTTTAAACCTGGAACTTTATATTGCACTCAATTTAATTACTTATGGCACAACCGCCCCGCCCTGCTGTTACTGTAAAAACAACTCCGCCGCCCGTTACTAAAAAAGTATGGGTAAACGATACACCATTATTTGGCAAAACCAATTTGATGTTAATGGTGGCCGGTGCTGTGATTATTATTATAGGAATGATATTGATGGCAGGAGGCCGCAGCAGTGATCCCAAGGTATTTAATTATAACCAGGTATACAGTACAACCCGCATTACTGTAGCTCCCATTCTTATTATTATTGGCATATTGATAGAAGTAGTTGCCATTTTCCGGCAGCCACGTACCACCGTTTAATTATCTTTTCCAGCCATTTACAAGCTCAAAAGCGCTATCCTTAAACACGATAGCGCTTTTTTATTTGTGCAATATATCTTTACTTCGGCCTTTTACTTAAAACTACCGCATGACTATTTTTCAAAGTATTGTACTGGGAGTCGTAGAAGGGCTTACTGAATTTTTACCCATCTCCTCCACTGCACACATGAAGTTTGTAAATCCGCTGGTGGGTGTAAATGCGATGGATCCTTTTAATGAAATGTTTGAAGTAGTAATACAACTGGCAGCCATTTTAGCCGTAGTATTGTTGTATTATAAAAAGTTCTTTGATTTTACAAGGCTTAATTTTTATTGGAAGCTAGTAATTGGTGTAATCCCCTCGTTGGTTGTAGGTGCACTTGGTAAAAAATATATCGACCATGCATTGGGCAATCTTAGAATCATTGCCTGTGTAATGATTGCCGGTGGTGTACTGCTGCTATTTGTAGAAAAGTTCTTTAAACACCCGGTAGTGGAAAAGGAGCGGCAGATTACACCAAAAAATGCATTTATTGTGGGTTGCTTCCAGGTACTGTCCATTGTATTTCCGGGGCTTAGCCGCAGCGCAGCTACCATCGTAGGCGGGCTGCAACAAAGGTTTACCCGAAGTGTAGCCGCTGAATTTTCTTTTTTTCTGGCCGTGCCTACCATGCTGGCAGCCAGCGTAAAGACCCTTTGGGATACCCATAAAGAAAATCCCGAAGTATTCAACACCGATAATCTTTCTATATTAGCTATCGGCTCTGTCGTATCGTTTCTAATATCATTGATTTCTGTAAAACTATTTATTGGCCTTATAAAAAAATATGGCTTTCCGGTCTGGGGTATTTACCGCATTATCCTTGGTAGCATTATGCTGGCGCTTTTGCTTTCAAAAACAAAACCCCATTAGGCCAAAAGGCAATTGGCAGGAAGTAACAGGCAGCAGGCGATTAGCAACAGGCAATTTTGTAAGAAGCGAATCCATTAAAAATTTGGTCTTTGCCGTCCGTTTTCTTTCATCTGTGGTCTGTAGTCCGTTTTTATTCACCATTTATAATTTTAAAACCTAAAAACCAAACCGTTTATGAAATCTGTTTTAAAGATGCTGCCGGTATTACTGGCTATTACAGCATTTACTTCGTGTGCCAACTATGGCAAAAAAGTGAAAATTGATGGTACCAAAGGCGAAGTGTATTACAAGGGCGAAGGGGTAACTGAAAGCGATGCCAAAAAGCTGGGGGAATTCCTGAAAACGGAAGGATTCTTTACGAATACTAAAGAAGCCTCTGTACAAATCAGTAAAGTAGGGGAACGTTATCTTGTACGCTTTGTGTACGACAAATCGGTTTATGATAAAATGCCTGAAGCGGAATCGCTATTTAAACAATTTACCAATCAGATTTCTACCGGCGTATTTAACAACGCTAAGGTGGATATTGCATTAGCAGATGACCAAATGAAGGATTTTAAAACCATTCCTTATGACGAAACAGCTGCAAAAACAGAAAATAAAACACCGGACACTAATAATACGGGTGTAGCAGGTAATGAAAACAATGGAAATAGCGGGCCCGGCAGCGATGCAGGCAATACCGGCACAGTTGGCGGCCTGAGTGATTATGACCACGACGTAGCCGGTGGCGTTAATTTTTACTGGAAAGGAATTTCGGACAGTGAATCTAAAACCATTGCCGATTACATCGTAAAAAACGGAGCCTTTTATACCACTAAGGGCAATGTAAATATCATCATGGATAAAGCAGGCGACAAATACACGATTAAATTTCCGGTAGCAGATGAGTATTTGAAAGATGAATCTATTTTACAGGAGTTAAAAACGGTTTCGCAGCAAATTAAAGACAATGTATTTGCCAATGCTTCTTACTCTTTCATTATGACAGATACTAAATTGAACAACATCCGCTCCTGGGATTATTGAGTTACCGTTCACCTTTTTATATTTTTATTACTAAAACGCTTATACTTTATTTGCCCTGGCAAATAAAGTATAAGCGTTTTAAATTTATAATGGATGGGTTACCAATACTTCTCTACTTTTAAGCCTTACCTTTTTCCGCTATGCAAACCGCCTCTAAAAAAGTAATTACCGGCTGGGCTATGTTCGACTGGGCCAACAGTGTGTACAACCTCGTAATTACCACCACCTTTTTTCCTATTTATTTTACTACGGTGGCAAAAAACGGTACCGGTGCAGACAGCGATATTATTCCGTTCCTGGGAATGAAGCTTTTGAATTCATCAGTGTACGAATATTCACTGGCTGCCGCTTACCTGCTCACTGCATTAGCTTATCCCATTCTTACTTCTGTGGCCGATACCCGTGGTAATAAGAAAAATTTTATGCGGTTTTTTTCTTCTATGGGTGCTTTCGGCTGTGCCATGCTTTTCCTTTTTAGAGGTATGGATACCTTATGGATAGGCATTGTGGCTTTTATGATGGCGGCTATAGGCTATGTGGGTAGCCTTGTATTTTACAATGCTTACCTGCCTGAAATAGCCGCCCCTGAAGACCGTGACCGTGTTAGCGCTAAAGGGTTTTCCTATGGGTATATCGGCAGCGTAATTATGCAGTTGATTGGTTTTGGGCTGGTGCTGGCCATGCCCGATAGCACCATGCCAATACGTATTACCTTTTTATTGGTTGGGTTATGGTGGTTTGGCTTTGCGCAGATCACATTTGCCAGGCTGCCTAAAATAAACAGGCAGGAGTTACTTAAGGTAAATGTGTTTAAAGAAGGTTTTAAGGAAACAGGCAGGATTTATAAAGAGGTAAGCCGCATGCCGGTATTAAAACGGTACCTGCGGGGGTTTTTCTTTTATAGTATGGGTGTACAAACAGTAATGCTGGCGTCTGCCATTGTTGGTAGCAAACTGCTGGGCCTGCCGGAAATTAAACTGATTGTAGCCATAGTAGGTATACAGTTAGTAGCAATTCCGGGTGCTATTTTTATCAGCCGCTTATCGGAAAAGTTTGGAAATTTTAAAACCTTGATGTGTGTAATTCTGGTGTGGATAGGCGTATGCTTTGCCGGTTATAAAACGGCTGGAATGGCCGAACCATTAAAACCTTATCACAACCAGGTAAATGCGCTCAAAGAAGCAAGGGCAACGTTGAAAGATGCGAACGGGTCTGCTGCTGAAATTAAAAGGCTGGATGGGGAAATAGCAGCTACCATTAAAAGTTTTGAGCCACAGCAAGCGCCTGTAGAATATGCTTTTTATGCGCTGGCCGTTGCAGTAGGCCTGGTGATGGGCGGTATTCAATCGCTTAGCCGCAGCACCTATTCCAAGCTAATGCCCGAAACAAAAAACACCGCTTCTTTTTTTAGTTATTACGATCTTACAGAAAAATTTGCCATTGTAATAGGCATGTTTGCTTTTGGATTAATTAGCGAAAAACTGGGAATGAAATATTCTGTATTGTCACTAACAATCTTTTTTGTTATAGGCCTGCTATGGCTATATGCTGCCTTATTGAAACAAAAGGCCGAAAGTAAAAAGGCTATGCTTATAGTAAACGAAATATCTGTTTAAAGATGCAATCAGCGGGATTAGTTACAATGATTTCCACAACTGATACAGATGTTTGGTGTTTTTGAACGCTTTTGACAAGCAATAAATGTATTACCAGGTGAAATTAAGTGGCGTAAAAAGAATAGACCACCTGAATCTTTTAGTAAATGAAACTCTACACGATCCATACCGGTAACTTTAAATTAGATGGTGGTGCTATGTTTGGCGTGGTACCTAAGAGCATCTGGAACAAACTGAACCCTGCCGATGAAAATAATTTATGCAACTGGGCAATGCGCTGCCTGCTGGTACAGGATGGGGAACGGCTGATATTAATAGATAATGGCTTAGGTGATAAACAGGATGCAAAGTTTTTCAGCCACTATTACCTCAATGGAACTGATACATTGGAGAAAAGCCTTACTGCTCATGGCTTTGCACCGGATGACATTACCGACGTAATCCTGACGCACCTGCACTTCGACCATTGCGGAGGCTCTGTGCTTCGTAAAGGAGATAAGCTGGTTACGGCTTTTCCAAATGCCACTTACTGGAGCAATGAACGGCATTGGAACTGGGCAGTTCATCCGAATGAAAGAGAAAAAGCGTCTTTTCTACAAGAAAATATTTTACCCATTCAGGAAAGCGGTCAATTGCAATTTATTAAACATCCATATTTTAATTCCGAATCAGACAGCGAATGGAAAGAATACCCACCCGGAATTGTTACAGGCCGGTTTTCTGAAAATATTGCTGTGCTATTTGTAAACGGGCACACGCAGGCGATGATGTTGCCCGCAATTAAATACGGCGATAAAACCATTGTATTTGCCGCCGATTTAATACCTGCTGTGGCCCATATTCCGCTGCCGTATGTAATGGCCTACGATATGTTTCCGCAAACGACACTTGAAGAAAAAAAGCAGTTTTTAGAAGAAGCGGTTACCAACAATTATATTCTGTTTTTTGAACACGACCTGAACATTGAATGCTGCAGCCTGCAACGAACAGAAAAGGGAATCCGGGTAAAGGAAACGTTTAAGCTGGAGGAAGTCGGGTAAAAAGACCAAAAGTCCGAAAGACAGAAAGTCCGGAAAACCGAAAGTCCGGAAGACAGAAAGTCCGGAAGACAGAAATTTACAAACAGGTCGGCACTGCTTAGTCAGGGGCTTCGTATTAAAGCAATATGATAGCGATGCCGACCTTGAAAGCAGGGCAACCATTAAAAAATGAGTATATAAAAAAGGCTGAATGATTGCTACCGGCAATTATTTACAAACGCCGGGAATAGTTCCACAGTTATTTTTATTTGAACGGTGCCAATCCCGGACAACGGGACAGGCTGCCACTAAAGATGATTTCTTGCTGAATTGCCGGGCCCATAAAAAAACAGATCAGATAATGCCACCCGTGATAAATAACTAAACAAATACGCAACCGAAGAAATCACAAATCTTAAATCCCAATTCACAAATAGTGTATTACCGGATACTAATGAGCGATGTAAGCGGATACCTTAAATTCTGGTACATCATCATATCTACTTTTACGCTGCCAACGCTGATACCGCTTTCAATTCGAATGGGCAGGCGGTTGCCATCATCGCTTATCCAAACGGTCATTTTTTCGCCGCCCTCAAACATACTGCTGGTAAGCAACAGCGGTTTAATTTTCAGGCATTTGAATTTTCCGTATTTCGATTTAATGGTTTCCCTGCCCAAATAGCGGATATATACCCGGTGTATTTCATTGTCCAGAAAAATATCGAACGGAATGGTATCATTTGGTTTATACTTATCGAAATCAAGATTGCGGGCATAGTACACCTGGCTCATTACATCATGTATGCAGGCCGGCACCTTAAAGCTTTTACCATCTGCTGTATGGGCCGTGTTGTCTTTTTTATTAAAAGTAACAAGTTCCGTTTTTTTATACTTTCCTTCATCCACATCCCGCACAAATTTTAGCGGCTGCATCGTATTTGTGTCCACATAACTTTGGTAACGGTCCCTTACTTTGTAAATGAAGTCATAATTTGACAGTGACGTACCGGTGCCATCAAAATGCCATACCGGCTTATTATCCAGCCGCTCCTGTGTAACAATGAACCTTGCTGTACCGGCATGTACCCAAATGCCGGCAAAAGTGTAAAACACGTAAAAGGAAACATTTTCGCCATTTTTGAAACAGGTATTTTTTCCTTCGCAAAATCCCTGACTGTGTGCCTGGCCCGTATGGATCAGAAAAAGTGCTATCAGTGCAACCAAAAAGTTTTTCATTAAAAATTATTATTTATGCCGATTCGGAAAATAGCAACAAGAAACTACCGGACAGCCTTTGAGCCATTTATACGAAATAACTTAACGTTTAGCATCAGCAAACTTCCGAGTATAGCAGGTAAAATAATGTTAATAAGCCATATGCAGCCGGTTGTTGCCAGTATGCCTACCTGGTTAGTGCTAAAAAGCATGAATAAAGCAATACTGGCTTTACCCCGGATGCCCAGCTCCGCTATGCCGGGCATAGGTATAATAGCCAGTATTAAAAACATAACACTCACCGCACAGCAACCCTGCCATACCAGCATTTGCACATCAAATAAATTAAATAACAACAGGTACTGCGTTGTAAATACACTAAAGCGGATCAGTGACAGCAATAAAATATATAGCAACTCCCGTATTGTAAAATGATCCAGTTGGGCGATGTAATACCGGTATTTCTGTAGCACCGGCAACCGCTCGGCCACCCTTGCCAGCCAGCTAATTCTAAAAAAGAATAGCAGTAACGTTATTAAAACAGCGGCTGTTCCAAACAATAAACCGTTAAGCCAATATAAGGAAATACCAGGTAACGCAACCGTACTGGTAAGCTGATGGTAAAGGATAACCATACCAATTATGCCGGTAGTAAGGGTGATGATTAACTGGCTGAGGCTGCCCACAATGGTTAGGGTTGCTGCCTGTATGCGCTTCCCTTCCCTAATATAAAACACACGGCCAATAAATTCGCCCATGCGGTTGGGTGTGATCATGGTAAAAGCAACACCGCTCAATACGCTGATGAATGACCGTAGAAAAGAGATACGTTGTAAATGCCGTAACAGCAATTGCCATTTTTTTGCTTCAATGCCCCAGTTAACCAGCAGTAATGCAATGGTTACATACAGCATCCAGGCATGTGGGCCGGTTAGCGATTGGCGGATAATCATCCATTTTTGCTGCCAGTCCTGCTGCTGCCGCACCTGCCGGTAAATGCTGAACGCCAACACGGCAAACAGTACAGGCCCTACAAAATAATTAAGAAAAAAACGAAGCTTTTTAGGGGGCAATGAGCGTCAGTAGTTTTTGGATTCTCAGAAAAGCGGCAAGGTAACAATTTTGCCAATAGGCAATTTTGCAGATGGGCAATAAACAAGTAGCTCAATGGCTCAATCCGTATAGCGGCGGACAAATGGTCAATGGGCAAATGTGACAACCTGCCTGCCGGCAGGCAGGTTAGCAAATCTGCAAAATGAAATACAATGTAGCAATGGGGCAGCCTTGCAAGAAAAAGCGGATCAAGTGTATATCGGGAAAGCAAGCATAACCCCTTACACTAAAAAATGTAAGGCGGTAAGGCAGAAATTAGCCATTGATTTTGAGCTTGTGATACAGGATAAATAAGTTGAATTTATGCTTTTAATGATCAACAATAGCGAACAAAAACGAAATGATTAAACCCGTTTCAAAAAATTTGCTTCAATTTCGTTCACTGGAAAGCAAATCAACAACAGCAAATAGCAGTCATTTAAAAAAGGTAAATAGCAGTAAACAAACGATGAATTACAGTAATCTATTCACGATTGACGATTCACCATTCACGAATTAAATCCCTCATGTCCATTATATTAGGAATAGACCCCGGTACAGTTGTAATGGGCTATGCTTTGCTAAAGGTTCACGAAAATAAAATGTCGTTGTTGCACATGGATGTGCTGAAAATGAGTTGCGGGCAGGATACCTATGAGCGGTTGGAGCAAATTCATGATACCATTAGTAAAGTAATTATGAAATATAGCCCAACGGATTTTGCGATTGAGGCCCCCTTTTTTGGAAAGAATGTACAAAGCATGCTCAAGTTAGGCCGGGCGCAGGGCGTTGCTATTGCGGTAGCTATGACACACCATTTACCGGTAACGGAATATAGCCCCCGTAAAATAAAACAGAGTGTAACCGGGAACGGCAATGCTGCCAAAGAGCAGGTTTGGAAAATGATGGAACTTACGCTGAAGCTGGAAGAAACACCCCGCTACCTGGATGCTTCGGATGCATTGGCTGTAGCTATGTGCCATTATTATCAGCAACACAGTTTTGTAGCCGAAGGAGGTAACAAAAAAGCAAAAGGATGGGCCGATTTTTTGCAGCAGCATCCCGGCAGGGCGGTAACACCGTCGTCAATTGTGAATCGTCAATCGTGAATGGATTGCTGAGATTCAACCTTTATTTACTCCTATTTATCTTTACTGATTTTATAGGACGTTGCCCTATGCTCATTGATAGTCGTCCATCCAGGGCTTTGCTTTTGTGGATTGTATTTCATTTATACACATTTGCCCAACTTGTCCTATTCGTCCGGGGTTGTCTATTTGTATTCATTGAGCTATTTGCACATTTGCTAATTTGCACATTTGCATCTTCCCATACATTTGCCACTAACCTGAAAGTGAACGTTACATGATTGATGTGATTCTTGGCCTCCAGTGGGGCGACGAAGGCAAAGGGAAGATTGTTGATTATTTTGCACCACAGTATGATATTATTGCCCGTTTTCAGGGTGGCCCCAATGCCGGCCATACACTGTATGTAAAAGGCGAAAAGATAGTTCTGCATCAGATTCCTTCGGGCGTATTTCACCCACACACGGTCAACCTTATTGGCAGCGGCGTGGTACTGGATGCGGTTACCCTAAAAAAGGAATGCGATAAAGTGGCTGCTTTTGGAGTAGATGTAAAAAAGAACCTGTTCATCTCGGAGCGTACCCACCTGATACTGCCAACTCACCGGGCACTGGACAAAGCCAGTGAAAGCCAGAAAGGCGATAGCAAAATAGGCTCTACTTTAAAAGGGATTGGCCCGGCCTATATGGATAAAACCGGCCGCAACGGCCTGCGGGTAGGCGATATTTTAGATAAAAGCTTTACGACGAATTATATCCGGCTACGGCTGAAGCACCAGAAGCTATTAGATAATTTTAATTTTTCGGAAGACATCAGTGCCTGGGAAGAAGAGTTTTTTGATGGAATTGATTTTTTGAAAAGCCTGAATATTGTAAACGGTGAGTATTTCCTGAACAACAAAATAAGTGAAGGCAGCCGTGTACTGGCAGAAGGGGCACAGGGCAGTATGCTGGATATTGATTTTGGTACTTTCCCGTTCGTAACCAGCAGCAGTACCATTACGGCAGGTGTATGTAGTGGTTTAGGCGTAGCACCGCAAAAAATTAAAGACGTGCTGGGGGTAGCTAAGGCTTATTGTACCAGGGTAGGCAGCGGCCCTTTTCCTACCGAACTGGAAAATGAAACCGGCGAAGCCCTCCGCAAGGCTGGTGCCGAGTTTGGTGCTACTACCGGCAGGCCCCGCCGTTGCGGCTGGATGGACCTGGTAGCCCTAAAGTTTGCCTGTATGATTAATGGCGTAACCAAATTAATTATTACCAAAGCCGATATCCTGGACGAATTTTCGCCGCTGCAGGCAGGTATTGCCTATACGGTGAATGGAAAAGAGTCGGCAGAGGTTTCTTTTCAGATGACACGAACGCCTGTGCAGCCGGTATATAAAAGTTTTGACGGCTGGAACGTAAAAACATCCGAAATCAGTTCGTCCGGGTCATTGCCACAAGCCATGAAAACGTATTTTGAATTCATCAAACAATTTACGGGTGTACCGGTTTCATATGTTAGCAATGGGCCCGGCCGGGAACAAATTATTGCTTTAGAGACTGTTTAAATTTATTTGATACTTTATAGGCAGTTGATTTTTGAGCGAAATCCCGGATGTCCGGGACAGCCATAGCTGGCAGACGGCAAAAAATCCAGCGTAGTTGCTGCCAGAAAGCGGCACAGATTATTTATAAAAATAATTGTAGACAGTCTCTTAAAAAAAGCTTCCATTTTTTTGCATTTTTTTTTGGCGGTATGAAAAACGGGTTGAAATTTACACTGATAATATTCTTTCTTTATGGCAGTTAAAAAAGATACGGGCAAAGCAACGCCCACTCCGAAACCAACAGGCAGCAAAGCCGGAAAAACCGTTTCTAAATCTAAAAAAGAGGTAGAAGAGAACGACGATGATATAGAAGACGATGATGATAAGCCATCTGCATCAAAAGGAAAAGCTGCATCCAAAACAGCCACCAAAAAAGCGAAGAAAAAAGACGATGATGAGGATGACGATGATTTGGATGAGGATGACGATTTAGATGATGTACCTCCAGCAAAAGGAAAAGCTGCATCTAAAAAAGCGCCGGCCGCTAAAGGGAAAAAAGCAAAAGATGAGGACGACGATGATGACGACGATGACGTAGATGACGATGAGGCGGACAAAGAAAGTGATGACGATGAATGGGATCCGGATTTTGATGAGTTTGATCTGCCAAAATCCAGTGTCAAAAAATCAGTTGGCGGCACTGGTAAAAAAGAGGCAGACGATGATGAGGATTTTAAAATAGATGACGAATTCAGCGACTTGTTTGGCGACCCCAAAGGTGGTAATGATTACGATGACGATGATGACTTCTGACAGGGATAATGTCTTAAAATGGGATAGGATGGGATGATTGGGATAATACATGGTATAAATACAGATACGGTGGTGAGTTGGAAACTCTAACAGGATAAGATTTGCCATTTTTTTGAACCGGAATGCTTGAAATGATTACATGTTCAGGTAGCAACACCAGTATTTTATTCACAGTATTTTACTATAAATTACTCTCCATTCCAAAATAGCACGGTTTTCTATTTGCACATTTGCTAATTGTCACATTTGCTAATTGGTTCGTCTTTTCCCATAACGGATTTTTTATATGTAAAAGCACAACTGCTGGCCTGGGCTTCCCGGTACAGCAGTTGTTGCTTTTTAGATAATAACCAGTACGATTCTGATTTTCATACCTATGAGTGTTTGGTAGCTGCAGGTGTAGTCAGTAGCATTAGCTGCCAGGCCGGTGAAGGTTCCTTACAACAATTACAGGAGTTCATCAATCAGCATCCGCAGCAGTGGTTTTTTGGTCATGTAGGGTACGATATAAAAAACGAAACCGAAGATCTTTTTTCAGCTAACCCGGATAAAGTGGGGTTTGCCGACCTCGGATTTTTTGTACCTCAAATAGTTGTTCGGCTACAGGCTTCGGAAATTCGGATAGAGAGCCAGGTTCAACAGCCAGAAGCGGTATGGCAACAAATTCAGGCAACAGAAATTGTACAGGAGCAGGCGACGCCTGTTATACTGGAACCATCCATTAGCTACGAAAACTATATAGAAACCATCCGGCAGTTACAGTCCCATATCCTGCGGGGCGATTGCTACGAGATCAATTTTTGCCAGCCTTTCATGGCTGAAAGGGCGAACATCCATCCGGTAGCCGTTTTTCAGGAATTTTGCCGCATTGCACCCATGCCTTTTTCCTGCTTTTACCGGCAGCAGCAGCAATACCTGCTTTGCACCAGCCCAGAACGGTTTTTACAGAAAAAGGGGAATCATATTTTTTCCCAGCCAATGAAAGGCACAGCTCCCCGGAATGCGGATATGCTGAAAGATGCAAAAGAAGCACAGGCATTACAGGCCAGTCAAAAAGAACGCAGCGAAAACGTGATGGTGGTAGACCTGGTACGGAACGATCTGAGCCGGATTTGTAAAGAAGGGACCGTGCAGGCCAATGATTTGTTCGACATACAAACCTATCCACAAGTACACCAGATGGTAAGTACGATCAGCGGTGTTTTACAGGACAGTATCACTTTCACCGATATTATCCGGGCTACTTTCCCCATGGGCAGCATGACCGGCGCACCTAAAAAACGGGTAATGGAATTAATTGAAGAATATGAGCCTTGCAAGCGGGGACTTTTCTCCGGCTCGGTAGGCTACATCAGCCCCGATGGGAATTTCGACTTTAATGTAGTAATCCGTAGTTTGCTGTACAATGCCGACACGCAGCACCTGCAATATTTTGCCGGCAGTGCCATTACTTTTTACAGTGATCCGCAGCAGGAGTATGAAGAATGTTTGCTGAAAACAAAAGCGGTGAGGCAAGTGCTGGAGAATGGGTTCTATTAAATTCATCTGAGCAATATTACAGACAGTTTTTGCATTGCGAACCCCGTTTACTGATAGATGAAATTAATAGGTGATTGCCGTATTGGTATAGTTGAAAGTTTAAACTGGTGTATATAAATGATACTCGCCTTAATCCGGTAGTGAATTAGTTGCCCGGTTGTAACAACATCGGAGTAAGAAAGCCTAAACTACAGCATTCAGTAAATCTATTACGGAATTGAATTGGGTACAAAAGGTACGCAGATACGTACAGCCGTACCGCCATTAACAACGGGTAGTAAATTGAAAGTTGCGCCTAAAATAGCGGAACGATTCTGCATGTTTTTTAAACCAATTCCGCTGTCGGAGGCAGTGCGTACACTTGCCGGTAAACCAACGCCATTATCCTGCACGCTAAGGCAGAACTGTTCCGGTTCAAAGTCCATAAATATGTCAACTTCGGTAGCGGCTGCATGTTTAATAATATTGCTGATGGCTTCCTGCACCATGCGGAAAAGAATGGTTTGCGTTTGTACCGGTATTTTGTACGGGCTGCCGGTAATCTTAAAACGGGTTTGGTAAAGCCGGGTACGTTCCAGCATTTCGAGTTCGTGGCGGATATTTTCTTCCAGCCCTAATTCATTTACCCGGTCGGGGTGCAGGCTTTTGCTAAGGCTGCGCAAATCGGCAATGGCCTTACTCACCAGTTCTTTGCTGTGGGCCACCGTTTCTATGCCTTCCTGCGGCGCCAGCGATGGAAACGTATTGAGTTGCAATTTGGCCAGGCTGAGTACCTGGCCAATATTATCATGAATTTCCTGGCTGATATTGCGTAGCGTTTCTTCCTGGATTTCGAGCTGGGATTTTAAAAGCGTTTGTTCGTAAGTATGCTGGAGTTCAGTCATTTGTTTCGTGTGTTTGGTTTTTCTTTGAATAGAGGAAATTTTTTCAATAACGATATAAATTACTAACAGTAAAAAAAATACCGTCATGCAAATGACTAATATGGCAATAGTTCTTATAATTAAAATTTGCAATAAAAATAAGCTATTTAGCTATGGTTTGAGCAGCAATGTTATTTCGATCACTGAAATTATATAATACTATACCAACGGAAAGCCCTGCATAAAAAATACAATTTGCATTGCCGTTTATTGCCTTATAAATAGTTACTGCTTTAGATTTATCTGTAATCATTTGCTGAAAGAAAACAAAAAAAGGAAGATTAACTGCATAAAAGAAAATGAATAAGAACAAAAACAGAAGAACAGCTACCTGTTTCCATTTTGCCAAGTACTCTCCATCAAAACCTCTCAGTTTCCATAGTGCAAAAGGGACTATCAACATGATGCCGGCAATGGCTGAGTAATTATTATAATCTTTATAGCCTTGGCCAAAAAAAAGATTAACAAATACAAACAGTGTAATAAAAAAAATCAGAGAAAGATAACCTTTCCTGGAACCTCTTTCTTTTAATAGTAAGTGTAAAAATAAAACCGCGCCACCAAACTTTACAATATTTAATAAATTGTACATCGTATTCTTTGCATAGATGTAATCACTATTTCCTGTTTCTTTATTAAGAATTTTCAAGTATTTGGAAGTAAATTCAACACAAACGGTTACTACTAAAATAGCTGTGAGCAATAACAACCACCGGGATGGATTTATGAAACAGCAAATAATTCCGATGAGGGCGGCCAATATTTCAAGGCAGTTTGCAAGGTCGGGTTGCATGAGCTAAATAATTTATTTAAGGAAGAAGGTCATTGTCATCAGCATAAGTACCAACGGTGGAATTTGGATCTGTATCTACAATCACAGTATTTAAAAATCTTGAAAGTATAACTGTTAGTTTACCTGTCGTTTGAGTTCTTCCAAAAGTTACATGTAATTCATCAAAAGTGGTATGGCAAAAAGTTTGTAGAAAAGTTAACTCTACAAATATTTTCTCTGTTTCGTTTGGTATTGAAACGACGTTCCTATGCAAATCTGTAGGAGTATTAAATACTAAACTGAAATCAGATGCAAGTTTTCCGAAAAAGGAATGATTTGGCGGAAAATTATAATCTTCCGGTATGTTGCCATTTTTGTTATATTCTACTGCTTCTACTGCAAAATCTAAACCTCCACCTCCTGTAGGCCGGCCAGGGGTAATTAAAAGACCTTGAAAGTTTTTGGTTGAGGCGCTTAATGCACTAGTAACACGGGTCAAAAAATTGAGAAAGCCACCTGATCCCCCTGCATTAAAAATATAACCTGGACGATCAGTAGGATTTGTTGTAAAAAAATCATTCATCATGTTTACTGCGATTTCATCTTCAGTTGGCCCTGTAGGGAACCGGTTCAGGTTAGTTTTTCTTTTAGTTTTAGAAATAATAGCAATCATAAATATTCTTTTTAAAGGTTATTTAACTCCCCAAAATAATACCTGCCTTCCACCTGTGC
This sequence comes from Chitinophagaceae bacterium, assembly GCA_965246935.1. Classification (GTDB taxonomy): domain Bacteria; phylum Bacteroidota; class Bacteroidia; order Chitinophagales; family Chitinophagaceae; genus JAZKFT01. Next base: position 119,340 of record CBDFGC010000038.1, read on the forward strand.
AAGCCCGTGTTTTAACTTTTTTTCTCCCGTGAAAACACGCTGCTTTCTGCGTAAAAGTACCCTTCTATCCCGGCAGGAGACCATTGCATATTTGTGCATCCCTGAAAGGCATGTAACCGGCGGACAATCATCCGTGCTTTTGAGGGATTAATCATTTACCTTTTCCTTAAGTAATCAACTTCAATCATGAAAAAGTTTTTTCTTTTCCCGGCAGCCCTGCTGCTTATTTCCCTGTTTAGCCATGCCAAAATATTGAGAGTAGGCTATACCGGCCCGCAGGTAGCAGGCGTGGATTATGCAGACGGGCAAAGTGCCCACAATGCTGCTATTGTTGGCGATACCCTCCAGTTTTACCCTGGTAGTTACTCCATTAACACCTACAATAAAAAACTGATATTGCTTGGCAATGGCTATTTGCTAAGCGGCACCGGCAGCAATGCCGGGCTAAATTTAATTACCGGAAGTACCGATATTGAGATAGTTCCTGCCGCTTCCAGTACAACTTCTAATGGCACTGTTTTGAGTGGGTTCAGTAGTGCTTATGTTGATCTGCGTGATAATCAAACGCTCACTAACATTACCATTACCCGGTGTAATTCCGCTTTATTTGCCTTTGGCAGCAATAAGACGGGCATTGTGCTTACCGATTGTAAAATAACCCAATGCTACGCTGCCAATCTTGACCCCACCAATGGTGTTGGAAATACAAACCTTATCCTGAATAATTTTAGGGTAGAAAATTGCAGGTTTAATGGTGCAACGCTCCAGCCACTACATCCTTCTTCTACCATTTTAATCAGTAATTGCTATGGCGGCACCCTTAATTATGGTAACAATAACGTTACTGTTCAAAACTGTATTTTCAGCGGTGGTGGCGGTAATGGCGTTGGCGTAAGCAATACCATATTTAATAATAATATTTTTTCCTGGACGCCGGCTATTGCAGGCGCTAATAATCAGTTTAATGTAAATGTTGAAAATGCAGGTGCCAATGTATTGGTTGGTTTCCCTACACAGGGTACTTATTCTGCTGATGCCCGATATCAGCTTACTGCTACCAGCCCGGCTAAAAATGCCGGCGTTGGCGGTGTAGATATTGGCATTTTCGGCGGCCTCAATCCCTATCATCTATCCGGCATTCCTGCTATTCCTGCTTTTTATCTGTTAGATGCGGCTACGCCCAACGCTACCAACAACCCCTACACCATTACCTATAGTGTAAGAAGCAATAATTAAAACAAGCTCCTGCCTGCGTGCAAGCTGCCCGCTGGTATCCAAAACTCTTACCATGAAAAAGATGACCCGGTATATAGGGGTGGCATTGCTATGCCTTTATAGCACAATAATGGTGTGGGCACAACCCAATATTACACAGGCAGAATATTTTGTTGATGCAGACCCCGGCATTGGCCATGCTATGCCCCTAATCATTTCTCCCGGTACCAATTTGCAGAACCAAATTCTCAATATTGATCCTGCATTTTATACGCCGGGGGTACACCGTATTGGCTTGCGGGCCCAGGATGCAAACGGTGCATGGAGCTTTACCAATTATATGGCATTTGCCAGGGCATTTGCACCATTACCGCAGGAACCTTCCATTAATACTATTACTAATATTGAATATTTTATTGATGCAGATCCGGGTATTGGAAATGCCACACCACTTCCGCTTACCCCATCAACCAATATTAATAATATTTCTTTTAATATTGACCCGACATTATACAGCAGCGGGGTACACCGCCTGGGTATGCGGGCCAAAGATGCCGGCGGCAGTTGGAGCCTTACCAGTTACATGCTTTTTGCCAAAGCCTTTGCACCATTGCCGCAGGAGCCTGCCATTACTATTATTACCAATGTTGAATATTTTATTGATGTAGACCCCGGTATTGGCAAAGGTGTTCCGCTTGCCTTTCAACCTGGTACCGACCTTGCCAGTTACACAGCTAATGTAAATATTACCGGCCTTGCTGCCGGTTCGCACAAAATTGTTTTCCGGGGCAAAAGTGCAACAGGTGCATGGAGCCTCAGCAATGTGTACGCATTTACCGTAACAGCCGCTATAGCAGCACCAGCCATTGAAATTAATTCTGTTTCAAAAACCCTGTTTTGTTCAAAAGATTCTTTTGCCATCGGTTATCAAAAAACCGGAAACTATGCAACCGGGAATATTTTTACTGCTTACCTAAGCGACGCCTCCGGCAGCTTTGCAAATGAAACTGCTATCGGCAGCCTTACCGATACCGGCAGCGGTCTGATCCTCTGCAACCTTCCCCCGCATTTGTCCGAGGGGGCTGGTTATAAACTACGGGTAAAAAGTAGTAATGCCATGGTTACCGGTAATGTCAGTATTGCTACCCTCACCATCCACGACCGGCCACTTGCCCAAACCATTGCAGGGCTCACCCGGGTAAACGGAACATTTACCCAGCCTTACGCCGTACCCGCCACTGCTGGTAGCAACTGGAACTGGCAAATTACCGGCGGCGCCCAAAGCAGTGGTGGAAACACCAATAGCGTAAATATTACCTGGGCACAACCAGCCACGCCATCTATGAATGGAAAAATCAATGTGATCGAAACCAGTCAATTTGGTTGTGTTGGGGATACCAGTACGCTTAGCCCTACCATTTATAAACTGCGGATCAGCGATACGGTAGCAATATCTGCCTGCAAAGGATTTGCGCTGAACATTGGTATGAATGCCGATGGCGCCTATTATGCCGTCAACACCTTTACTGCACAATTGAGTGATGCCTCCGGCAGCTTTGCTACGCCTGTAAATATTGGAAGTGTTACGCTGGCTGGAAATGGAGTTGGGCAGGCTGGTAGCATTAGTGCAGCCATTCCGTTTGCAACGCCTAACGGTACCAATTATAAAGTGCGGGTGGTAAGCAGCAACCCGGCGTTTACCGGAGATACTTCGGCAGCGATCAGCATTATTAAACCGGATATAGGCGCTGATATAAATCGTATGTACTGCATGAGCCGTGGCTATAATCTTACCCCAAACTTTACGGATAATACGCTTACCTACACTTATTTCAACAACAGTTTTGCACCCATTACCCGGCCCGACAGTGTGGAAGCCGGAACCTACCAGGTAGTTGGTACCAATGCACAGGGTTGTAAGGATACTGCTTCGGTAACCCTTACCGGTAACCCTTTGCCAAACCTGGGAACTGATACAACGCTTTACCACAATTGTCCTGGTGAAACCTCGAACCTCAATCCATTATACAATACCAGCGGACTGAGTGCAGTGTGGAATGCAGCCAACCCGTCATCGGTTGCACCAGGTGATTACCGCCTGGTGGTTACCAATAGCTTTGGTTGTACCGATACGGCTTCTGCTTTTGTGAAACTGGAAGTGGCGGTATGGACAGGCATAGTAAGCAGCGACTGGCATAACCCGGCTAACTGGAATATTGCGAAAGTGCCGACGGATAAAACGCATGTTATTATTTCCGGCAGTACGGCCAACCCATGTATTATTAGTACTGCCAATGCGCAGGCAGCCAGTGTACAATTACGGAATGGCGCTACAGTGCAGGCTATCAATAATAAATTAATAAATATAAAAGGAACCTGTACCAACCTGCCGGTAAATTAATCCTGATCCTATACTGTCTGCTTTGCCTGTAATTCAGGTAGGGCAGAAAGTATAGGATTTTTTCATCAAGGACGATTAATTGAACGATGCAGTACACTGTTAACTAAATGTTTTTAACTCTCTGATTCCGGTTTTTGAGGACACAAACCAGTACAACTAACTTCTGAAGTTATTTAGTTTACAGCGTATTCAGTTTATTGATCAAACTGGTTTAATAAAGTGTAAAAAACTGAAAATTAATTTATACCTTAAAAACGGCATATAAAAAATTATACTTTTCATTTGTAAAAAGTAGCCGGGGGCTGCAGTATACAAACCTGCCTACCGGCAGGCAGGTACGAAGGCAGGAGCCTTCGTATAGCGCAAGTGAAATTGATCATACATCTATAAAAATTCATACACCACAATTCATACATCATAAATGGATTTAATACCTATCCCCTACGACCGCGGTATCCGCCTGGTGCCTGCCTGCAACATCATCCGGGTGGAAGGCCTGAGCAATTACAGCAAAATTCATTTTTGTAGCGGCCACCCAATGACGGTGGCTAAAGTGCTGCACTGGTTTGAAGATAAACTGCCTGCTGAATTATTTGCACGGGTGCATCGGAGCCATTTGGTAAATAAACTATTTGTGCAGGAAATTAATGGCAGCAATTATAGTAACTTGCTGCTTACCAATGGTGAAAATATTACCATGAGCAGAAGGAAAAAAATGACGCTGATGACTAACTAAAATCTGTTTCATAACTATTTTTAAACGCTTCTACCTGAGGATACACCGCTGTGTACAAGGTCAATTATATTCATCATTTACACAAAAAGGTTCTCAGGTATAGTTAGTGAAATTATAATTTATCAGGTTTACCAGTTCACTCATTTGCTTGTTCACCTGTTCCGTATTTTGAATAATAAAGCAGAAATTTAATTAAAATTACAATTGCATAGCCAAAAGTCAATCCCACTACGTGTATCAAAGAACCTGATGTAATTGATGCTGCTAAGGATGATAGCCTGTACCATGTGTAAAAAACTTACCGGCATACGTGCAGCCAGATGATTTATTTCCTGCAGGCCCGTACAGGGTATATTAATTTGTACATTTCATTTTAAGTGTGCATCTTTAAAACCAGTTCCTGCTTCAGCCCCCGTTTATTAAAATTAATTGCTTACCATGCCCGACGAAAAAAAAACACTCTCCGCCAGCAGAAGAAATTTTCTACGAAATACCGGTATTACTGCCGCCGGTTTTTTCATCATCCCCCGCCATGTGATGGGCCGGGGCTTTATAGCACCCAGTGATAAAATCATAGTTGCTTCGGTAGGCGTAGGTGGCCAGGGTGGAACCGATGTTGCCAATTTCTTTAAAAGTGGCAAAGCAGAAATCGGTTTTTTGTGCGATGTGGATGATGCCCGTGCAGCTACTTCCGTTACGGCCCATCCCCAGGCAAAATATTATAAAGACTGGCGGAAGCTATTCGACAAAGAAGCCAAAAATTTTGATGCGGTATCTGTTTCCACGCCCGATCATAACCATGCGGTGATAGCGCTTGCTGCCATGCAAATGGGCAAGCATGTATATGTGCAAAAACCACTGACACATGATATTTATGAAGCACGGGTGCTTACCGAAGCCGCCAAACGCTATAAAGTAGTTACGCAAATGGGCAACCAGGGCGCCAGCGGCGATGGCGTACGGCAAATGCTGGAATGGTACGATGCAGGTGTAATCGGCAGTGTGCATACCGTTTATTGCTGGACAAACCGGCCGGTGTGGCCACAGGGGATAGCCTGGCCTGCCAATAAAATTCCGGTACCAACTACGCTTGACTGGGATTTGTGGTTGGGAACAGCGCCGTATAAAGATTTTGTTGAAAAACTGGTGCCCTTTAACTGGCGGGGTTGGTGGGATTACGGAACCGGAGCCCTTGGCGATATGGGCTGCCATATTATTGAGCCTGCTTTCCGGGTGCTTGGCCTGCAATATGCTACCGAAGTAGAGGCAAGTGTGGGCAGTGTATATGTAGATGAATTTAAGAGGGGTTATTTTCCGGAAAGTTGTCCGCCCAGCAGTAATGTGACAATTAGTTTCCCTAAAACAGCAAAAACGGAAGGGCCTGTAAAAGTACATTGGATGGACGGCGGCATACAACCCGAAAGACCGGAAGAATTAGGACCGAACGAACTATTCGGCGATGGTGGCAACGGCGTACTGCTGGTGGGTACAAAAGGAAAGATGATGTGCAGTACCTACGGTGCTAATCCGCGGCTGCTGCCCACTTCCAGAACAGCTGAAGTAAAGATTGCACCTACTTTAAAAAGGGTGCCTAATGGTGCCAACGGCCATTGGGCACAATGGGTAGAAGCCTGTGTGGCAGGTTATGGAAAAATGGAAGTGAGTTCCCCGTTTAATATTGCGGGGCCGGTTACAGAATCGTTGCTGATGGCCAACCTGGCAATCCGAGCCTATGATATACGCATACCCACTGCCGATGGAAAAGGATTTACATACCCGGCCAGAAACGTAAAACTGTTATGGGACAATAACGCCATGAAAGTAACCAACCTGGATGCTGCAAATGAATATGTAAAAAGGACTTACCGGGACGGGTATCGGTTGAAAGTGTAAGCTTTACGATCAAGCCTTATATTCGAGAGCGAACCCCCAACTTATAAATATGGTTGTGTAGCTTTAACTGCTTGTTGATAATACTTTTGCGCATTGCTTTATTTTAAACTCTCAAGTGGGTTGTTGATACGCTAAGCAGAATGTCAGATTGTGTATCTTCCCTTACTTTATTGATAAATTACTAAATGCTATTCCTTTTTTTCTTTTACGAGTAGTTAATACTGCTGTGACAGTCAATATGTTTATGTTTTCATTTATATGCGCACTTTAAAAAGTGAAATATTTTGCGGTTTATATAAAATTATAAAATAGGTAGCGTTGTTTATAAAAAATTACTCATAATGTCAAAAGATGACTTGGCACAGGTTTATAAAGAGTATAAGTATCTAATTATAGCTTATTTATGTTTTTTACTTAGTTATGTGATACTCTTTATAGGTTTTAAAACATGGACTCATCGCCTTTTTGACAAAATATTTTATGGTGGTTTCGGATTATCTCTATCATCATCATTATTGGGAAGCTTAATTGTATTTGGTATTTTAGGGTTTATTGGAATTGTCATTCCAACAAGACTATCGACAAAAAAACCGGAAGATGATGTTTTTGAAAGCCGTGTGAAAGCCTTAATGAACGGCAGTCATGTTAAAGGCAATAAAAAAGCCTTAGAATTTTTGAAAAAACATTTAGAAACATATCTGGTTTTCGCTCAGGATATGGTTGTTAGGTTTACGATTAAAAACTATAACCCAGATGCTAGTGCATTGGAAATATTGGTTGAAACCCGATATTCCCTCATTAACATGTGTAGAGACATTGATCTGAGTGATCAGGAAATTACTATGTTCATACAACCTGACATTGAGGTAAACAAGGAGGCAGGTTACATTTCATATTTAGCAACAAGTGATGATGTTTATATAGAACATTACGTTGTCAAAGTAGGTTTAGAGGGATTTCGTAGAACCATACCGATTTCAGTTCCAACAGATTCGAAAAAAGAAGTTAATTTTTGTTACTGTTTATGGAACCCTGTGGATGTGGATAAATCTAATGAGAAGGCTTGGTTTTACACAACAGTTGAACGCTATACGCAGAATGTGCAAATTGAAATAATTAATGAACTAGATTTTGATCTCGATTTTACTTATGGCAAATTTGACACGCTTAAAAAGGAAAGAACTTCAAAGGATATTAAAATTATATTATCTTCGCATAACAAAAAGAATCCATTTACAGACAGTATGGAGCTATTTTTGGATGAACGGTTAGAAATTTTCTTTTTTAAACCAGAAAGGTAATAAAATGACTAAAATCACAAAAGGCGGCGGTGGTAGCGGAGGTCGTTAAACCGTTACTTTAAAATTTAAGATCAATTTAAGCCTCAGCTTGCTGAGGCTTATCTATTTCTTCCTTTTCTATAAACAAACTATTGTTGCGAAAAAGCTAATTTGGCAGATACAATTTAGCAAGTTTGATCCCGGCGTTTTTGTTGGTAAACTTACAATTATCTTTTACCAGGTTTTTCATTACGGCGCTGTTGTCATGCACTGATGTGCGCCTGTAATTTTTACTTCCCGGAAAGTTGTCCGCCCAGTAGTAATGGGACAATTAGTTTTCCTAATACAGCAAAAACAGAAGGATATGTATAGGTACATTGGATATGCCTATGGAAGGGTTTCTTTGGAAACGTTTCCTGTAATATATTTTCCATTCTCTGCTAAACGATTGCTGTAGTTGTAGCATTATATGTCAGCTTTACAGAGATAAGATTATTATATTTTCAATAAATTTTGAAAGTATCATAAGTTTATTACTTTTGAGGTATGGATTTTAATATTCAAATACAAGTATTCATAGCAGGAGTGGCACAAATAGCTTTGGCAATAGGTAGTTTAGCTATCCCCAAAATATTGAACTGGCGACAGGAACTAAGTAAGGTTCAGCCGTTCATCAAACAAATGTTTTGGACGTATGCGGCTTATATTCTGGTTATCAATTTATGTTTTGGGTTAATCTCTGCCTGTGCCTTCCGGGAGTTGACCGACGGCTCAAAGCTGGCAATGATGCTCACCGGGTTCATTGCCGTGTATTGGGTATCCCGGGTATTAATCCAATTCCTGTATTTCGACAGGAAAAATTTTCCTATGGGTAAGTGGAACAATCTGGGCGAAGTAGTCTTAGTGACGCTTTTTATTTTCCTGAGTGTAGTGTACAGCAGGGCATTTTACATAAACTACCTGCAGCGCTGATCATGAAACATGTAATGCTATACCTGCTTTATGTAGTACTGTTGAACATGGCATTGATGCTATTAGGGTATGTATTGGTAAAAAGAAGAATGATTTGGCAAAGCTGGATTATGCTGATTGCGGGTGTAGGCACTATTTACCTTATCTTTTTACAAGCATCTCCGATTATACGGATGTTTGCCATTATAACCACCGCTTTCACTGCTATGAAAGTTATTGCTGTGGCTATGAGTTATCAGCATAAACCGCTTACCCTCAGATTTAAACAGTGGCTGGTTTTTACAATTGGGTGGGCAGGCATGCGGGCACAACCTTTTGAAGCATTGGGCGGCGGCTCCTTGCCGAATGCCTGGCCCATGATACGGTTTGGTATTACCAGAGTGATAGCCGGGGGATTGCTTTTGCTATTGGCACATGCTATTGTATTACTGCCTTTCAACAAACAGTTAAGTTATATTTTAATAAGTGCTATCTTATTAGTTGGGTTCAGTTTCATCCTGCATTTTGGCCTATTAAGCATTAGTGCAGGTATATGGCGGCTACAGGGTGTTCCTGCCTATTATTTATTTAAGCAGCCTGCAAAGTCAAAAAGCCTGGGTGAGTTTTGGAGTAAGCGCTGGAATCTGGCTTTTAGCGAAATGACATCCATCACCATTTTTCGGCCGCTCAGGAAAAGAATTGGTAGTGCTCCCGCTTTGATAATAGCATTTCTGTTTTCGGGCTTGTTGCACGAACTGGCATTGAGCGTACCGGTAAATAGTGGCTACGGTTTACCATTGTTGTATTTCTTTATTCAGGGCATCATGGTATTGGCGGAGCAAATATTGACCCGATATAATAAGATGTTTTTGCAGCACCCGATTACAGGCAGGGTATGGATATTCTTCTGGATAGTAATGCCTGTACCGTTGCTGTTTCATGCACAATTTATTAAACAGGTATTGTGGCCTTTAGCAGGGTTAAAGATGTAGCTGACATTACCCAGACAATACAGTGCAACAGCAATATATGACTTATTACACCGTAACTTAAATAAGTTCAACTTCTAAATTCCGGCATGTGAGGACACAAACTGGAGCAACTTTGATATACCAGCAAAGAAGAAAATCAATTTTCGATGTTATTCAGGAAAATGGGATACCCTATAGAATTGACAATGGGCAAGGAAGTACGCATAGCAATAACGACAAACAGTTAACAAATCCCTATCAAGTTGAAGAATACTAATTATTATGAAAAAATTTACTTCAATTGCTAATATGCTTATTATTAGTTTAACAATTAGTTGTTCAGGCAAGATTTTTCCGGATGAAAAATTTTCTTTAAGCAAAAAATACAGCGACCTGATAAAGCCGTATAAAGTTGGAGACACTTTACTGTTTCAAAACAAATTACATGACATTGAAACATTCATAATAACCAGCTATGATTCGATAATGTCAAACCAGTCAAACTGGGCCATTGAGCAGAGGCCATTCAAAGAAGTTTCTGTAACTTACAACCCATTGCCTTTAAGACAATGGAAGGATGCTGTTGACAAAGGAACTGGCGATAACGGCGTGAACAATGTTGTAATGGCGGATGACGAACTGATGACTATACACATCACACCGGACAACAGAATGCAAAGCTGCTATATATCATTAAAAAATTTCCAAGGATTTATAAAAGATAGTAGCAGAGTCAATAATGTTCCGTTAGTCGCCAATAATATTACATTGGAACACTATTATTCAGTAGCAAATCGGGCACCTGATTTGGTAAAAGATTCTTCTGGTATTAGAACCGGTTTTTATTGCAAACGATAAAGGAATCGTAGCTTATCAAGATCAGAAAGGCAATTGGCGGACGAGAACGAAGTAGTACCCCATCTGGGCGCAGGTATGCCGGCACTCACTAATGCCATGGTTCATGTCTCACGAACCACTAAAAAAATAAAGCCTATTGAGACTCGAAAAATGGTTGACATATGTTCAACCAAAAGAAAAAGCAGCTACAAGTTTGACCTCGCAACTGCTTGATTATCATTGTGGTGTGGGCCGGGGTTGAACCGGCGACACATGGATTTTCAGTCCATTGCTCTACCAACTGAGCTACCGCACCATCCTCCAAGCTCTTATTTTTAAAAGCGGGCTGCAAATATAGGAGGCATCCCATTATACAACCAAACCAAATTTTATTGAATGGTATAGCTGGTCAACGTAAGCTCATCATCCATATTGAGGTTGATGCCAACCAGCGGAACAGATACCGCAATTTTTGTACGGCTGTAAATGCGGCCAATGCCACGGGCATAATAAAAATTAAGGTCGGTTACCGGTACAATTGGGAAACCGGAAACCGAGATAGCACCCAACGTAATCTTTACATGTGTTACATCTGTATAAGTCTTTCCACCTATGGTATAGCTAATTCCTTTTTCCGCTATCTGGTAATTAACCGGTACACTTACGGCTGTGGGAAATCCCGGAATCGTTGCCATTTGCGTTTCGCTCCAGGTAGTACCGGCAGCAGCATCTTTCAGGTATAGCAGTTCTACCCGCTGGCCGGCTAAAGCACCGATATTTCCCAACTGGTAATAGTCTGTTCCTACCTGTGCATAATAATCATTTGCCCCGCCGCTATTGGTAAATACCCGGTAGGTTTTACTATTGATAGTAGTGTCTTTATTGGTAGCTTTTAGCGTATAGCTTCCGGTTGCAGGGGTAGGTGCATAGCTCTTGGTGCTATAGTTCCAGGTGCTGTTAGAAGTATTCGGCATATAGGTAGCCGGGGTATCGTCCTTTTTCTTTTTACAACCGACAGCGGTAATCAGTGTAATTACCATTGCATACGTCAGGCTTTTCATGAGCTTTATTTTGGTGCTGCAATATAATGGATAACAGATAACCTGATTATAAACTTAATATGATAAATGAGCTGATTCTGTCTTTACTCCACTATCCGCAGCTTCGCAAATTTCAGCATAATCTTTTTTTCGCCGTTTAGTTCAAATTCTACTGTTGCAACCGGGTTATGGGCGCCACCTTCCACAACGGTTACTTTGCCAAAGCCAAACTTTGGATGTTCTACCCGCTGGCCGGCCTGTAGATTGCTGGTATCGCTGGCTACAAAATCGGGTGATGGATTGTGGGTTACCTCTTTGGGTTTGGATGGCGGTGGCATATAAGCCGGCCGGCCGGGCCTGCTACCCGTATTTGTTTCTTCTTCATTCCCGGCTTTTTTACCCCAGTTATGGCCGCCATGCAGCCGTTCGAAAGCATTGCCGCCAAAACCCTGGTTACGGATGCCCCCGCCGGCAAAGCTGCGGTCCAAAAAGGTTTCCGGCATTTCGCTTAAAAAACGGCTGGGCTCATTGGTTACTAATGTTCCAAATTTATAGCGGCTTTGTGCATAGGTAATCCACAGGCGGGCTTTGGCACGGGTAACGGCTACATAAAACAACCGCCGTTCTTCTTCCAGTTCCTCCCGGGTATTAATGCTCATGCCGCTCGGGAAAAGGCTTTCCTCCAGCCCGCCTACAAACACGCAGGGAAACTCTAATCCTTTTGCCGCATGGATGGTCATTAATTTGACCACATCGGCATTGGGATCTTTGTCGTTGTCTACGTCTGTTAGTAAGGTAATCTGTTGCAGGTACGATCCTAACGAAGCAGCATTGGCCATTTCTTCTGTCGGCGGATTATCCAAATCCACAATTACTTCACCATCTTCATTTATCTGTGTCAGTACTTTTTGCGTTTCTACAAATTCTTTGATAGAGTTCAGCAACTCCTGAATATTTTCATAACGGGCTACGCCTTCCGCACTTTTGTCGTTGAATAATTCCTTTACAAAACCGGTATGCTTGCCAACCTGTACGGCTACTTCGTAGGCATTGTTTTTTGCCAGCATACTGCGGAAATAAGCCATCATGGTTATGAAGTTTTGCAGGGCTTCCAGTGTACCGGCTTTAAAGCCATGCGTACCAGCTTTCTCCAGCACTTCATACATCGTAATGTCTTTTTCATTGGAAATGGTCAGCGCTTTTTCAATGGTAGTTTTACCAATGCCACGTACCGGGTAATTAATAATTCTTTTTAATGCTTCTTCATCACGGGGGTTGGCTATTACCCGCAGGTAAGCGATGTAATCTTTAATTTCCTTACGCTGGTAAAAGGAAATACCGCCGTAAATCTTGTAGGCAATATTCATGCGCCGCAAGGTTTCTTCATAGGCCCGGCTCTGGGCATTGGTACGGTAAAGAATGGCAAAATCCTTGTTGTTATAATGGTTGCGCAGCTTTTGCTCCTGTATAGCATCGCTCACAAATTTGCCTTCTTCATTATCCGTTGCAGTACGTACAATTTTAATTTTTTCACCGGCTTCCTGCTCCGTCCATAAATTCTTTGGTATCTGCCCTTTGTTTACCTTAATTACTTCATTAGCTACATTTAAAATATTGCTTTTGCTGCGGTAATTCTGTTCCAGCTTTACCACTTTTACATCCTCATAGTCTTTCTGAAACTGTAATATGTTTTCGATGGTAGCGCCGCGGAAACTGTAAATGCTCTGGGCATCATCGCCCACCACACAAATATTTTCGTGTACGGCGGCCATTAGTTTTACAATGGCATACTGCGTAGTATTGGTATCCTGGTACTCATCTACCAAAATGTATTTAAACTTATGCTGGTACTTATGCAGCACTGCCGGGTGGTTGTTCAGCAATTCATACATTTTAAACAGCAGGTCGTCAAAATCCATTGCGCCGTTTTTATAACAACGCTTTACATAGGCATCGTAAATGGCTCCGGTTTGCGGGCGGTTATTCCGCATATCTTCCTGCTGTATAAAAGCATCCTGCAAATACTCCACAGCACTTACCAGGGCATTTTTAGCAGCGCTGATTCGGTTGCCGATGTAGTTGGGTTTATACGTTTTATCATCCAGGTTCATCTCGCCGATTACCGCTTTAATTACGCTGCGGCTGTCGTCGGTATCATAAATGGTGAAGCTGTTGGGATAGCCAATATGGTGTGCCTCGCCGCGGAGGATGCGGGCAAATACGCTATGGAAAGTACCGATGTACAGGTTGCGGGCTTCTGTGTTCCCCAGTGCTTTTTCCACCCGCTCCTTCATTTCGGCAGCGGCTTTATTGGTGAACGTAAGGGCTAATATATTAAAGGAATCCACCCCATATTGATCCATCAGGTACGCAATACGGGTAGTTAATACTTTGGTTTTTCCGCTACCGGCGCCGGCCACAATCATCAGCGGTCCGTCCTTATGTATCACTGCTTCACGTTGCTGTTCATTCAGCTCTTTCAAATAATCCTTCATAGAAAGCAAAGATAGTTAGCAGTTGGTAGTCAACAGTCGACAGTCAGCAGTAAATACAATTGAGTTGGCAGTCAACAGTCAGGTAGCAAGTACAAAATACAGCAGTCATTAATTACATCGTTTTATAACAACAGCATGCTATCTTCCTAAATCCTTCAACTTTTTTTATTTTCATTTTAAATATTAGCTGCCTACCATTGACTGCTAACTCAATTGTATTTACTGCTGACTGCCGACTGTTGACTAATTTTTCTTTTGCTTCTACCGCTGGTTTCCCCTACTTTTGCCGACCTAAAAATCGGAGCCATGAACGAGGCAGTAAAATTTATTCACGAACAGCTTACAGCAGGCAAAACGCACCCGTCTTTTAAAGCAGGGGACAACGTTACTGTTAATTATAAAATTCTTGAGGGCAATAAAGAGCGTATTCAGGGTTTTAAAGGGGATGTGATTAAACGCCAGGGCCATGGTCAGACGGCTACTTTTACGGTACGTAAAATAAGTGATGGTATTGGGGTAGAAAGGGTTTTCCCACTGTTTTCTCCTAATATTGATGCTATTGTATTGCACAAAGTGGGTAAGGTACGCCGGGCACGTTTATATTATTTACGTGAACGTAGTGGTAAGAGCGCCAGGATACAGGAAAAACGCATGAGCCGTTAATCTACATAATGCATTTAGTAAAACATATTTTAAGAGGGGGCCTTTGAGGCCTCTTTTTTGTTAATAGCTTTTTACTGCATTGTTAAAGATGCAGGTTATCCGCTACTGACAAGGAAAATATACACATAAAAGCAAACTATTTGCAGACGGCATGTCGTAGCTTTGAAACTTATTCAAAAATAATTTTTATGATCTCTTCTCTGTTATTTCTTTCCATGCCGGGCGGCACCGAATGGATACTGATTGTTTTGGCAGTACTAATCTTATTTGGCGGAAGAAAAATTCCGGAATTTATGCGTGGGTTAGGAAAAGGTATGCGTGAATTTAAAGATGCCAAAGACAATGTAAAGAGTGAAATAGAAGCAGGCCTGAATGAGAGAGATACACCTCGTACTACCAATACGAATAATACCACTACAGCTACCCCTAATTCGGTTGGCTAAGTTTTAGTAGATTTCAGTATTCTTTTTCCGTTTTATTATTTTCCGGCTGTATTGCGGCCAAACCGGAATATACCCCCGGTTTGTGTCTTTTGAACCGGAATCTGTCAGGCTTTTGATTTTGAAGGGTAGTCTAACTGTACTTATATCTTCTTTTATCACTTTCTGTTTCTGCATACGGATTGTTTTCTTTTACGTCTATTGAAGTATACCATCAGCAATTAGCATCAGGCCAAACGTCCTGTGCAGTTGCTGTTTCTTTTTATATAGATGCCATTAACCGGCAACAGCATTTAAATGCTTTTACACAGGTCTATGCCAAAGAGGCATTGGCAAGGGCAACAGCATTAGATGAAGAGCGGAACGGCGGAATGCCATTACAGCCATTGCATGGCGTAGTGGTAGCCATAAAAGATGTGATTGCCTGCAAAGGCTACCGGCTTACAGCAGCCTCCTCTGTTTTACAAAATTTTACATCTGTTTACAACGCTACCGTAGTAGAAAAACTACTGTCTGCCGGCGCTATTATTATTGGCGCCTGTAACTGTGATGAATTTGCTATGGGCAGCAGCAATGAAAACTCGGTGTATGGCCGGGTACTGAATGCTGCTGACGAAACCCGTGTTTCCGGTGGCTCCTCCGGCGGGTCGGCAGTAGCTGTACAAGCCGGCCTTTGTATGGTAAGCCTGGGTAGCGATACTGGTGGCTCCGTACGGCAGCCGGCCGATTTTTGTGGGATATACGGACTAAAGCCTACTTATGGCCGCATTAGCCGGTACGGCCTTATTGCGTATGCTTCGTCTTTTGACCAGATTGGTATTTTTGGCAATACCATCAGCGATATAGCAAAAATGCTGGAAGTAGTGGCAGGCCCGGATGATAAGGACGCAACCAGCGCTAATATGCCTGTTGAGCATTATATACCAGGTAATCCCGAAAAGAAATACCGCCTTGCTTATTTTTCGCCAACCTTTAACCTGCCGGGGCTGGATGCAGAAATAAAGGTGCAGATTGAGGCCTTAATTAATCAACTTCGATCTGACGGCCATACGGTTGAACCTGTGGCTTTTGATCTATTGGATTATATTATACCAGCTTATTACATTTTAACAACAGCAGAAGCCAGCAGTAACCTGAGCCGGTACGATGGATTGCATTTTGGCGCTGCATCAGGCGGTGTTAAAGTTGCGTTAACTGACTTTATCAAAAACACCCGCACCCAAGGTTTTGGTAAGGAAGTAAAACGCCGCATTATGCTTGGTAGCTTTGTGCTTTCGGCAGGCCATTACGAAGCATTTTTTACGAAAGCACAACAAGTCCGTCAATTAATTTTTGACCGGATTCAAACGGTATTTACTGATTTTGATGGAGTTATTATGCCTGTTTCGCCAACGACCGCTTTTACAGCCGGTGAAAAAATGAGCGATCCGGTAGCAATGTACCTTGCTGATATTTACACCGTTTTTGCCAATCTTACCGGTGTCCCGGCCATTGCTGTTCCATTGTTTACCCATTCTAATGGACTGCCATTTGGAATTCAGGCATTGACAAACCGGTTTAATGAGCTACCTTTACTTCGCATTTCTGAAATGCTATCGAGTTATAAACAACATCATTAAACGGAAAAAAAGATTTTTGAACCCGGTGTAAAAAACTGATCAGCGGTTAACTACCGCTTCTAAAAGGATCATTTTTTACCCGCCTTTACACCTTAGACGCCCGATACCCTGCTAAGAGATGCCTTTTTACCCAGGCATTTATTGTACTATTTTTCTTAACCAGGTAAAACTATTTAATGACTGGAATTAAAAACATTCAGACTTCCAAACGCTCTTTTTCAGGTACCATAAAAATGCTCGCCCTCGGCACCTGTGCTTTTTTGATGACCACCGGAGCCTATAGCCGTAATTTTGAAACTGGAAAACCTGGCAAGGCTTCCGATAAAAAAGATACTGCTCAAACCGAGGCTGCCACAGTAGATTACGGTTTTAAAAACCTTTTTACTACCGAAAATTTTAACCCGGCACAACCTTACGAAACGCAGCTTAATCCGGCAGCTATTCCCTTTGTAGAGGATTATATACAGCGGTTTGGATCTCACCTGGAAGGAATGAAAACCTGGGCACAGCCTTACTTCAACCTGATGGATAATATTCTTATCAGTAATAATATTCCTAAGGAAATGAAGTACCTGGCAGTAATTGAAAGTAATCTGCAACCTTGGGCTACCAGTTGGGTTGGCGCCGTAGGACCCTGGCAGTTTATGCCGGCTACCGGTCGCAATATGGGATTGGTAATTAACGGATATACGGACGAACGTACCAATTATTATAAAAGCACACAAGCTGCTGCACTTTACCTGAAAACATTATACGGTCAGTTAGGTGATTGGCTATTAGTGATTGCCGCTTACAATGGTGGGCCGGGCCGGGTACTCTCCGCTATCCGCAAAAGCGGCAGCCGTAATTTTTGGGAATTGCAAAATTACCTGCCACTGGAAAGCCGTAATCATGTAAAGAAATTTATTGCTACCCATTATATTATGGAAGGCCATGGTGGTATGACGACTGCTACTACTGAAGAATGGAACACGCAGCAATTGAGTAATCTGAACCGTTCGGCACAGGCACTAAGCCAGTTACCTGCTACCGAAACAGCCAACACGAATGAACTGAATGTACATGGTAAATACAATTCCCTGATTATGGCTAAAAACCTGAGCATGGATATCGCTCAGTTTAATAAGCTGAATCCCGGTTTCGATGCCATGGTGGACAGCGAAAATGGCTTCGATCTTCGTTTGCCTGAAGATAAAATGGCGCTGTTTAATGCAAACCGCTACATTATTTTGCATGAGTGCATTTTGACGGCACTGCAAACACCGGTCAACAGCACGATGAATTTTCCGAATGAAAACAAACTACAGACAAAGACCGGCAAAATAAGCCGTCATCGCAGATAAAATTTTTGATGGGTTGATGAATGAAAGACTCCGGCAGTAATGTCCGGAGTTTTTTTGTACAGGGATGTTTGTCTTTAACTGGGATTTTTGGGATGAGTAAGATAATACATGGGATGAATACAAAGTTGGCGTCTCGAATGTTTTCAAAATTGGCAACTGTAAAATCAGTGATATTAAGAGTAGGTTTAATTAAAATAGCAGATGTTAGAGAAAAGGTCAAAGTGCCATTGGCATTTAAGCTTCGCATCTTTCCTTCTGTTTATCTTTTCTTTGTGATTTTAATATCAAATATGCGGATTCTATTTTCTTTGCTGATCATTGTTTTTGTTAGCTGTAACAACAAGCAACCTGCTGATCTCCTGGTTTACAATGCTCATATCTTCACGGTGGATTCAGCTTTCACGGTAGCAGAGGCAATGGCAATAAAAGACGGAAAAGTAGTTGCCATTGGTAAAAAGGATTCGCTACAAATTCTTTTTGAAGCAAAGGAAAAAAAGGATGCCGGCGGTAAATTTATCTATCCTGGCCTTATTGATGCCCACTGTCATTTTCTGGCTTATGGAAAAGGCTTGCAGGAGTGCGACCTGACAGGTACTGGTAGCTGGAGTGACGTATTAGGCAGGCTACAAAAGTTTGCCGCTACGCACCCCACTAACTGGCTCATAGGCCGCGGCTGGGATCAGAATGACTGGGCCGATAAAAACTACCCGGTAATTGATTCGCTGAATATTTTATTTCCGGACCGGCCGGTGCTCTTGGGCCGGGTAGATGGTCATGCGGCTATTGCCAATAATAAAGCGTTGGAAACAGCCGGCATACAAGCTGGACAACAGCTTACCGGTGGTGAAGTTGTAACCCACAACGGTAAACTTACCGGTTTATTAATAGACAACGCAGTTGACCTGGTAGAGCAAAAAATACCTGTACCGTCTGATAATGACCTGAGTGTTTACCTGCATGATGCCGAGCAGCACTGTTTTGCCGCAGGCCTCACCAGCGTACAGGATTGCGGCCTGGATGCCAGACAGGTTAAACTCGTTGAACAATTATACAAAGAGGGCAAACTGAACATGCGGATGTATATAATGCTCAGCGATAAAAAGGAAAACTATGAATATTTGTTTGCCAAAGGAAAAATACAGACCGAACAATTAAGTGTAACCGGTTTTAAATTATATGCCGACGGTGCGTTGGGAAGCCGTGGCGCTTGCCTGTTGCAGCCATACAGTGATATGCCCGGCCATTTCGGTTTTTTGCTAAAAAATAAAAACTATTACGACAGCATTTTACCCATTATTGCTGCCCGGGGTTTTCAGGCCTGTACCCATGCCATCGGCGATAGTGCCAACCGGATGATTTTGAATATGTACACGAAAGCACTGAAAGGTAAACCTGGTTTGCGCTGGCGGATAGAACATGCGCAGGTAATAAATGCGGCTGATTTTTATTTGTTCGGGGCATCTCATATTATTCCCAGCGTACAACCTACCCATGCTACCAGCGATATGTACTGGGCCGGCGACCGCTTAGGCCAGGAACGGCTGAAAGGTGCGTATGCTTATAAACAATTATTACAACAAAACGGATGGCTGCCGTTAGGAACGGATTTCCCCGTGGAAGACATTAGCCCTTTGAAAACATTTTATGCAGCTGCCGTTCGCAAAGATGCAAAAGGCTACCCGGCAAATGGCTTTCAAACTGAAAACGCACTAACACGAAAAGAGGCATTGAAAGGAATGACGATTTGGGCAGCAACGGCAGCATTTGAAGAGGGCTTAAAAGGAAGCCTGCAACCCGGCAAGCTAGCTGATTTTATTATATTGGATAACGACCTGCTTCATTGCAGGGATGTGGAAATTTTAAAAACGAAAGTGCTGGCAACCTATGTAGGTGGAGTAAACAGGTTATGATGGGTCGGTACCACAAGTCAGACCTGTCTTAGAGTCTGAGACGGTCTGTCCGCCTATGCGGATCCGACCGGCTACCGGTAGTCTTCCCGAACCGGGCTGAAAATATCGATTAGTTTACAATTGGTAATGGCCCGGCCGCCATGTAGTACATTACCGGGTATCAGCGCAAACGTATTAGCAGTAAGTATTTGCGTTTCTTCTCCTACGGTCATTTCAAACTCACCTTCCAGCACAAAGCTGCTTTGCTCATGAGGGTGTTGATGCAGCGGTATGCTGCTGCCCGCCGTTACTTCTAAAAAGTTGATGGTATTGTTATCGGTATGAATGAGTTTACTGAAAAAACCCGGTGCAATTTCTTTTACCGGTATGTTGGAGAATTGATTGAACATGAGCAATTATTTAAAAGGTAAAATACAGGACAAGGTTGCCTGTTAGTGATATACAACGTGTCCCTTTAATCAATTACAGGCTTCATACACTACAAACTACATTTCTTGAAGTTCTGAATTGCGGCTTGTGAGAACACAGACTAAGGCATCTTCCACAATTATTTTGTTTATACAGCACTAAGTGCTAAAGTAGAAGTAGGGTAAACAACTTTTAATTCAATTGACCGCTCATTGCATACTGAATACCACCGTATAAATGTTGAAGAAAAAGGGGATCGCTGTAACAGGCATCTGTATGGCCCAATGCAGTATAAAAAGCACGACCGCCATCGAAGTTGTGGTACCAGCTAATAGGATGGTTATCACCATTTGTACCACCGGTATAGCTTTTCTCATCAACTGTCATCAGCACATGCACATCCGCAGGTGGCTGTTTAAAATTGTACCATTCATCGGTATGTATCCACTGGCGGGGAAGATGTTTTGTAGCGATGAAACTGCTATCCGGGATATTCAAAGTGGCTTCCTGTATTTTGGGATGGCTTTTGAAATGAGCACCGTTTAAGCTATCGTACCAGGGCCAGTCGTACTCGGTATCAGCAGCGGCATGTACGCCTACAAACCCTTTGCCCGACTGTATGAATTTTGTAAAGGCTGCCTGCCCATCTTCATTCAATACGTTGCCTGTGGTATTTAAAAAAATTACGGCTGCATATTGTTTCAGATTTTTATTGTTGAATTTTGTACTATCAGCAGTAGTATCAGCAATGAAATTATTTTCTTCAGCCAATTTAAAAATAGCTGCCGTACCTGCTGCAATGGAGTTGTGATGATAGCCAGCCGTTTTAAAAAACACCAGCACTTTTTGCTTTTTAGATTTTGCTGAAGTGACAGCTATGAATAGTATGCAAAAGAGGGAGGTGAAGAGCAGTTTTTTTATCATTGTTGCTGATTGATAAAAATAAAGCTAAGCTGAAATAGCATACAAATGCTTTCAATTGACCACATTAAATTTCGGGGTGCTTTGCCATAGTTCTATTTTCATGAGTGAATGAATATAGCTGCATCCAACGCCTGGTGTACAGGAATAAAATCAGAAATAGTATCGAAGTGTAATAGCTGCGTTTCTTGTTTTATTTTTATCATAGATGAAATCGTATGCTATGCCAAAAGATTTAAATTGATTGATAACTCCGAATTTCCAGGCTTTATCTAACGAGCCGTTCATGGCAGAGCCAAATAATTTATCTGTAAAATATTTCCCGATACTAAGCCCTAAAAAGAAATCTTCTTTTGTGTGAGAAAGGTTTTTCAAAAAATGCAGATCCTGGCTATGAAACTTATAAAAGTTATAAAAGCTTTTATTTTGGTAATCTGCCATCACGTTAAATGAATAGCTTGATCCTACTTTGAAATTCGCTTTCCTGTATTTATTTAATTTGATAAATTCTACATCTAAACCGATGGTAGGTGCAAAGCTACTGTTGATAAGGCCTGCGCCTACAAAGCCGCTTAGCGAAATAGCATCCATACCATTTCTGCGTTGTTGCTGGATAGCGAAACCGGTATCAGTCGGTCCAACTTCTATGCTCACGTATTTTTTTAGTTTTAGTGCGTCAGCACCGGTTGCATGTGCTAATAATTGCGTACAATTCACGGTCGCCAGTTTCTGTAAATCCTCCGGATCTTTTACATAAATATGGTATTCAAATGCTTTTGTAAGATCGTAAATGGTATAATGAAATGGCGGCAAGTCACTTTTAAATATTGTCATCTCTTGCTCAATATTCAGCGGCATATTCTCATCAGGTGCTGCTTTCAACCTGCGCCTTCCATCCTGTGATGCTAAATAAATCATGCATTTTGCCCCTGCCGGAAAATCTTTGTCTTTTGCCGATTCCCGGTAATCCTCAATGAATTTGTTTTTGAGTACTTCCAGATTGTTTTCCTTCAAAAGTTTGTCAATACTTTTCCCAACCAGCACTATTTTACATCCTGCAAAGGGCGTAATGTAAATACTGTCCTGTTGTTTATTTTCCTGAGCAAAAGTTTGGAAGGTAAAGGCAAAGCAAAGCCCTAACGCTAAAAGCATTCTCATTTTCATAACGGTATATTTTAAAGGATTATAAAACCTGTTTTAATTGCAGGTGCCGGGATGACTGAACTTCATCGCCGGAAGATGTATGTAGTTGAAGTTTAAAACTAAATTGCGAACTGGCAGGTTTTGAATAGCCGGTGTCTATTACCAGCAGGCCGTCATTAAAATCTTTCTGAAACGTTCTACGTTTTACCCGCTTCTGTATTTCCGGCTGCGGAATTGTGATAGCCAGTTCATCTGTAGTAATAGCAACAGAATCTATAGCCGGAATCACCGGGTTTGTTTTCAATTCATCGTTGATTACAGGTGGCTTATCCTGTTTTGCCGTTACTGCTACTGTGGAAACAGGTGCTGGCTTGAGTGCTTTTTGCCCTTTATTATTTTTAGCGATCGCCGGATTTATAACAACCTTATTTTGCCCTTCTTGGATAACAATCGGAATGTGCAGTGAAGGCATTTGCATAAATGCTCCCTGTTGCCTTTTATTATTTTTATTTAATTGTATAGCTGTTAAAAAAATACCGGTAAGAATAGCTGCTGCTACAGACCACCTGATCAGCAAGGGAATTACCTCCCTTTTTCGCTGGGGGAGACCCGCTTCAATAATCTCCCATTTCGATGAAAGGTTGGGCAGATAACCGTCAGGCAAGCCCTGCAGGCTATTTATTTTATCGCTTATTATTTTATTTTCCCAGCTTTCCATATCCGTAAGAGTTCTGTTGTTCTAATAAGGTTTTCAACCGCATTTTAGCTTTGCTAAACTGGCTTTTACTCGTGTTCTCGTTGATGTGTAATATGTCTGCAATTTCTTTATGACTGTAACCATCAATAGCAAATAAATTAAATACAGTACGGTAGCCTGCCGGCAATTGCATTATCAACGTATGTAATTCTTCTGCATCTGTTTGTAATAAAATTTCTGCAGGCAGTTCCACATTCATGGCTGTGTCTTCCGCATACAACATCCAGTTATTTTTCTTCCGCAGGTGCATAAGGCATTCATTTACCATAATCCGCCGCAACCATTTTTGCACACTGCCATCCCCTTCATATCTAAAGCCAGGCAAGTGCTGAAATGCTTTTACAAATCCCTTCATCACACAATCTTCTGCATCTTCATAGTTGCTTATATACCGCAGGCACACCCGGAACATCGGAGCATATAATTGTTCAAAAAAAACTTTTTGCGTTGCCCGGTTACCGCCGGTGCATTGCGTAATAAAATTTTTGTCGAACAGTTGCATAGTCAGGTATAGTAATGCAGATTGATTTTGAAAAGTTGCCTGCCAATGGGATTAGTTGTAAAAAAGGTTGCCAACTCCCGAAGAGTTGGCAACCTTAACAAATCAGTACTATCACGGTTCTGTTCTTCCCCGTTGGGGAGGTTAGGTGGGGCCGGCCTTTTACTGTTGTATGGTTAAATTGCCCTGTACGTTTAATTTCTTTCCAGCCTTCACCGTAATTTTTCCACCTGGTTTTATGGTTTGCGGCACGTTCAACAGGCACTCGCCGCTGACCGGGTCAATAATAATTTCTCTGCCGGCCGGTAGCATAGCCGGGGGAACAGTCTTATTGTTCCAGCTATCCCGCACATTATAATTACCGGTGCCGGTAAAAATGTAAGTAGTGTAAGGAGCGCCGGTTCCGCCAACGCCACCACCGCCGGTAAACTGGCTTACATTAAACTGTATAAACCGGTAATTGCTTGCTGCTCCCTTGTAATTATATGGAGTATAAACAACATCTGTGGCCTGCACCCCTTCGTGTCCGGTAGCCGGGTTCGGATCAGCAGCCGTATTGAATTTATACACCCGTGCATTGGCATTATCCGTAACGGTTACTGCTTTGGCCTGTAGTTCCGCAAACTCGCCTACTGTGTAATAGAAACGCACAGCTACGGGTGCAGTAAGGGCAGTTGCTGTATTTATTTTCCAGTAACGACGCATTACGTACCAGGGTGAATCGGGGTAAATATCGGTATAGGGTGCAACAATATGAATGGCGGCCGAACCGGTATCAACCCCTACGGTTACGTTGGCTGCAGTAATGCCCGCCGTTTCCGCCGTTTTTTTAATAGAGAATAACAAATTTGTTCCTTTGTAAAAGTGCATCCAGTTGCTGAAATTATCAACACATACACCATCAGCTGTGTACGAATTAGGAGTTTCGGGTATTAGCCTGTTCAGCGTGCTAAGGCAAGGCGAATTGATGATCAGCGTACGGGCTTCACCTATTACTTTTGCTGCGGCATTTGTAGCGTTCGCTGCTGCCTGGTTAATAATAAAAGATGCACCACTGGCTACATAAATATCATCTACCCACCACCCGCCGCCATCAATACTACCACCTGCGGGGTCGCTGGTAAACCGGAACCGGAAATAAATGCTTTGGCCCGCGTAGGCATTCAGACTGGCGATGGATTGTATATAGCCCGGTGAGGAACCGGTAAATGCGGGTAAATCAGTTGTGCCTATCAGTGGATTATTGGCTGTAGGTATGGTGCCATTGTAGCCGTTTTGCGAAAAGGTATTCAGGTGTACCCAGTTAGTATTATCTGTAGAAACTTCTACCACACCGCCATCATAACTTGCCTCTGATGCATACTTATGATTGAAGATGAGCGAACCACCGCCAGCCGGTATGGCAACGGGACTATTCAGATTCAGTGTGGCATTGCTGCCGGGAATATCATAATCCTGTACAAACCATACTTTGGTTCCGCTGTAGGCGCCAGTCGTAATCAGGTTAAATTTTTGAAAGCCGGAATTGGTGGATGAAAACTGATTGGTAGCTCCTTCATTATCTTCGTTTAGTACCAGTGTAGCTGGCGTGGGGTGGACCACGCTTACTTTTACCGTGTGGGTTACAGAGGAGTCTTTCGCCAGGCTAACCAACGGCCAGCTAATTACATTTCCGTTAAGCGTACCGTTGTCGGAACTGATGTAGGTAGTAAATGCGGGCAATGTATCGCTAACGGTTGTATTGGTAGCAGTAAGCTCAACCGGGCTTATATTTTTTGCTGTAATGGTATAATCAATTTCCTCATTATTAGTCATAATGCTCGGGGCCGTTTTGCGGATAGTAAGCAGCGTTTGCGGGTTACAGGTTGGGGCTTCATTGAACTGTTCCACTTCATCGCCCAGTTCATTGGTGCCGGAAACGGCGCTAAAACCGAGACCTCTTTTAGCAAATGCCTTCCAGATGGCACAACTATGCTGAGCATTGTACAGCAGCGTATCAGCTTTTAAAATAGCATCCCGTTCCTGCACAAAAGTTGGATCGGCAGGCTGTAGTTTCAGACCTTCCATTACCAGCCGCATTGCTACGTTATTACCACCGGCACCTATTGGTACATTATGGGTAGCAGTGGGATCGGCGGGATTATATATATCGTTATTAAAACCGTGTATATCAATCATAGCCTGCTGCATATCATACAGCATGGTACACCATACATAGCCCAAACTATGTATTTCAGCATACTCCGGACGTTTTACAAAACCAAAAGTAGCAGGGTTCACGTTCATGTCTATACTGTAAGGCGTTTCCCTAATACCACGGCCAGTAAGGTGCGGCTGATAAACTACGTAGCTGCCAATGCCACGGTTAGGTAAAATACCATTTGGATGAGCAGTGGTAGCAGGCAAAAGGTCGGTGCTGACTGTACTCATATACAGCGCAAAATTATCGCTCCAGCCTTCGCCACCCTGCTCGCCTCCATTTAAGTGGCCTGTAGGGTTAGGGCCGCCTGCCGTAAGCCGGGTACTGATGCCATGGCCATACTCATGAGAAACCACCCCGTTATCCAAATCGCCGTCCCGGCGGGGAGTACTAATATTTTTCTTAAGTGAACCGACAATGGAAGATCCAGCTATCAGTGCTTCTTTTAGCTGTTTCCCTGCTTCAAAACTGATCATTACTGCTGGTATAATGATGGCATTCGTAGGTGCATCAGCACCACCCATGGCGATAGGGTCTGCACCCGGTACATTATTAATTACAATTACGCCTGCTGCACCGCCTAATTGGGCACCCAACACTTTTTCTACAAAAGAGCAGGTACCACGGTCTATCAATACTATTTTCCCATTCACATCATTGGCTGGCGGTAGTCCTGCACTCATCTGGCCCGTGCCGCATCCCTGACTGCTGGTACCTGCAGTAGCCGCCGCATTTTTTTGAACAATCACAAATGGTTTACTTAAAACCGGGGTTGTGTATAGATCATTATTAGCTACCGTAGAATTACCAAAAGAACCTTGTACAGAAAAATATTTTTGACCATTGGCCGGCGGGTGTAGCGTACTGGAATTAATCAAAACAATACTATCCGGAGTAGAGCCAGTCCATAAATACATTTGCATTTGGCCACTAAGTGGTGCACCATCTTGTAAGGTTAAAAAATTGGCGTTATTAGTACCGCCGCCATCCTGGGCTTGTGCCAGTACTGCATCATTTTGGCCTAAAGGGGTATTACCCCGGTTTGTACCTGTACTGAAGTTGTGCGAATCTTCAAAATTGCGGCTGGCTTCAGTAAATCCAAAATGATAAAAAACATCGTGCATCAGGTTGTTCCAGTAAAACAGGTTTACAATGGCTGCATTTTGATACGTAGTAGGGTCATTGTTGAAATTAATGGCATAGTCGAACTTGAAGGGTTCGGTAGCTACAGGTGTTCCTAAAGTGCCACCGTTGTTATACGCCGTGTGGGTAGGGTCGGTACTTGGCAAACCGGCCAACGGGCCGGGGCTGGGGTCCTGAAAAGCCCATACATTATTGCCACGGGTGTACTGAAAAGCAACAGCGTTATTTACTTTGTGCCAGCCATCAGGCGAAGCCAGTGCATCGCCGCCGGTGGCAATAAGTGCATGAGTAGCCCCGGCCTGGTTGGGTGCTTCATACGGTTTATCGAACACCCGGTAGCTGTTGGTAATGCCACCTGTACGGTTGCCGCTGTTTGGCTGGTCGTCTTCTGTTATTTTGATATTTGTATTGATCGGAAGGCCTGCGTTATACACTTTGTACTATTTACAGGATTACCATTAGCCGTCACTGTTATAGCAGTCGGCTTTCAACGCAGGAGCAGTAACCAGATACATTCAGGTGTTCGTCGGTTTCTAATGCAGGGTGGCCAAAATC
Source organism: Chitinophagaceae bacterium (assembly GCA_965246935.1). GTDB lineage: Bacteria > Bacteroidota > Bacteroidia > Chitinophagales > Chitinophagaceae > JAZKFT01. Next base: position 146,760 of record CBDFGC010000038.1, read on the forward strand.
GCATTTCACGACCATATCCTGTTTAGCAACGATTTTACCGGAGGTAGCATCTACATACATAATCCAGTATTGCTGCTTGTCCCGCAGGTATAGCTGTACCTCCCATACCAATAAAACGCTGTTGGTTTTTTGATTTAATAAATACGCTTTCCGTACCGGGATATCCCAGGTAGTATTAGCCTTGTTAAATACTGTTTTTTGCTCGGTACCACAGTGCCGGCTGTTTTGATAGCTACCGGTTGCGGCTGTGGAATGCCTGCTTCCTGCATTGCCTGGCGCAGGGCCTGGTCAATAGGTACAACAGTAGATAAACCGGAATTACCAGATACGTTGGCAAACTGATAAACGGCATGTGCAACCGGTGCCATCGGTTTTAAGATGCAGCGCTGCCACAGCATTTACCACGTCCAGCCCATTGAGTTGTTGCTGCACATAAATATGCCGGATGCCAATAGACACATCTGTGTAATCACTGGTAACTTTTACCTGCTGCAGATCGGCATCGGTGGCTTGATACTGTGTTTTATGCTTTGCAAAATATTGTTTTACCGCTGCATCGCCTTTCAGGTTGCGGTAGTTTTCCTGGGCAAGTGAAACAAGGGAGAAGCAAAGACCTAACAAAGCAATACATGCTTTTTTGTGTAGCATTCTTATACGCATACGCAGATGTTGATTTAAAAATGAAAGAAAATAACCAGCCTGGAATACCAGCGAATACTGAATGATATAGATAGCAGCAATACCGGGGACGCAAAAAAAACAGGGAGTGAATATAAGTAGCCTGTTAATTACGCATTAACAAATAGATAAGATTTTAATACAGCAAATTAAAAAGCCGTTTCTGCAAAAGGCAGAAACAGCTTGTAAGGATGGGACAGCGGTTGTACTTATTGAACGATGTACCCGTCTAAGGAGCTACTAATTTGCCAGTTTCTGGCAGCTTCCTTTTTGCTTGACTGGTACTGCATCGGGTAAATATTTGCTGCACTAAAGCGAAACAAAGGAGGAAAACTTTTGATGTTGTCTGTTTTTTGGATAGGGCAGGTATACGTTGTAGCTAAAAATGGTATCATGTTATTGATTCCATGCTTGGATTCAGCAGAAAAAGAATGGCGTATGAACCTTAAATATTATTTAGAAGGCCTTACCACAACGTTACTGTTATTGACCACAATGGCAGCACATTTACCGGTACATTTTATATCAGAAAAAAATATGCCTTTATCTGCCAGGTAAGGAGTAGAAGTATCTGTCTCATCTCCCAAAAAAATAGAACCGGAAGAACGGCGGAAGGTTATTTCCCAATCATTTACCACAATAGCATCGGCTCTTCCATCGCCGGTTACATCGGCAAAAAACTACCTTTTGAGCCCAGGTATGGGTTTGAAGTCCATGTTTCATTGGGAGAAAATGCAGTTCCGGTAGATCGCCGGACGGTAAACCCCCAGTCATTAACGACGATTGCATCAGCCTTGTCATTACCAGTTACATCGACAAAATAAGTTCCCACACTTCCAAAATATTCGTTGGTAGTCCAAATTTCTGCAGCAGAAAAACCGGTTCCATTTGAGCGGTAAACTTGTACACCTGTTTCCTGCACAAGTATGGTATCTGCTTTACCATCGCCGGTTACGTCAGCAAAAAAGGTCCCGCTGGTACCGGAATAGGATTCGGTTGTCCAATTTTCATTGTTTTTAAAAATGTCTGTAAGCAAGGGCAGCATGAGCCTGCTATTGGGCCGGTTGGGATATATTACATTGATAGCACGGATATCACCACTACTCAAACTAGTATTTCCAAATGATGTGTTGGAAGGCTCAACCATGTGCTCGTTGGTTGTTTGCCTTACCCCACCGACTACAATGCCAAAGTCGTTGAACTTGTAATGCATAATTGAATTGAAATCATAATGCCCGATCATTCTGGAAAAAACCAATGCTTCTCAAAATTGGGTAGCTTGTCTGGCTCGCTCCGGTCTACATTGCTTTCGACGATTCTTACAAACTGGTCCCTGTCGTCTCTTGACTGTGGTAATAAATATTATGTATTAAAAATTTATTAAATCTTAATCATAATTAGAAGTTGTAGATAGTGCCGCTGGTAATGCTGCCGTTGATTTTGTGGCGGTCGGCTTTGAAAAGTCATGATTTAAGTTGATAACTGGACGAATATGAAATCGCAGAATATTTTTTTTATAAATTTTTTATTCCTGTTTCCATCAAGGCTGTAGAAATTAAATGCTGAATGGCTATTTTATTATGGCGAAAAGTTGTCTGTTTAAATGTACTTGCAACCTATTTTTGAATTCTCATTTTATCCTCAAGATCTTACGACGTACTATTTTTTGTGGTTTGTATGTAGACAATTAACGATTGAGGTAAGGTTCCACACCGCTGAAGCCACAATACGTTTGCCCGAAAACGAATGAGAATACGGATAGCATGGCAAAGAAGGCATATATATAAGAGCCGATGATAATTGTTTTTTGAAATACAGAACGGCGTATGCGCCGTGCTAAAAACAAAGCGAAGCCTGCAATACCAATGGTAGCGAACCTGGAGATGGCGAAGCCTGTGCGGGTAGTAATATCTGGGCCAATAATAATAGCTTTTGAAATATGCACAATAATGATAATTCCTGAAAAAATCAGGAATCCGATCCAGCACCATTTTGTAATCAACGGCTTATGGGTACATTCCAATGTAACTGCTGCAAACGTGGCATAACTGCTGTACATAACTACCTGTAAAACTTCTTCCATTGCATAGTGTGCTATATTGCTTGTTGGCAAAAACGGGTTGTAATTACGGCTTCACAATTTGAAAATGAGGTATGCAGATGCTGCAAAAAGATAGCTGTTGTAAAAAAGAAGGAACCTGTCTTTTTGCTGCACGAACAGCACAAAATGATAGATGGCAGCAATGAGTGATGAACCAAGAACAAAGCTTTCTATGAATAATAACTGAGTCAATGAATTTTCACAGAAGATTTATTTGGTTAGGAATTAAGATAAAGATTACACAAGTTTGTTTTTAAATGCAAGCGCTACAGCTTCTGTAACGGAGTGCACCTGTAGTTTTTCATAAATCTTTTTTACGTGGCTGTTTACCGTAAAATAGGCCATTCCCAACTTATCTGCTACCATTTTATAACTATTCCCTTCTGATAAAAGCACCAGCACTTCCTGTTCTTTATGGGTAAGTTTATAGTTGGTAGCGGGAATGGTTTGTTTGAAAAACTTCATTACCCGCAACGCTACGCTGGGCGTCATGTAAGCCCCTCCGTTGTACACTTCTGTAATGCTTTGGGTAATTTTATCTGCACCTGCTGTTTTAAGTATATAGCCTTCGGCGCCGGCTTGCAGGGCAGCAAATATTTTCTCTTCATCTTCAAATACGGTTTGCATGATAATGCGGACAGCCGGAAACTTTTTTTTGATGATGGCAACACCTTGTATACCATTTACGTTTGGCATTTCAATATCCATCAGCACAATGTCCGGATTGTAGTGTTCCGTTTCGAACAGTACGTTGCTGCAGTCTTCAAAGCTGCCTACACATTCGATGTCATCGCTCAGCATCATCACAGCTTCCAGGCTTTTGCGGCGCTGCTCGTTGTCGTCATATATCACCAATCGTATCATACTGTAAAATTAAAAATTATCTTGATATGGCAATCCCTAATTGTAGGGAGTAGTAAATAGTCAATAGTCGGCAGGCAATTATGCAAATTAGCAAGGGATAACAACCAATAATTTTAGTATCTTATCACTTATCTCTTTTACTGCTTAACGGATAACTGTTTGGGTACCCGCAAGGAGCACCCCTGCACTAACCGGATCTACAATTTATTCCTTGGCATTACAATCCCAACCATTGTGCCTTTACCTGCACCGGTTTCAATGATGATTTGCCCTCCCAGCGATTCAATTCGTTGCCGCATATTTCCAAGGCCATTCCCGGCTGCTTTTGCTTTGTCAAAGCCAATGCCATCATCGTTTATCCGCAACAGCAATTGCGTTTCTGTTAGTAAGGCAGCAACCTCACAATGGCTTGCCTGGCTGTATTTGGCCACATTGTTCAGGCATTCTTTTGTTACCATCATCAGGTTGCGCAGTATGGTAATATTCGTTACAGTGGTATTGAACCAATCCGGAATTTCCACAAAACAACTAATGTCTTTGGGGGCAAGCAAATCGTAACAATGATTTTTCAGCCGTTCTTCGAAACTGGCATTAATAGCTTTATTACTGTTGAGTGCCCAAACAATATCGCCCATATTGGCAATGATTTCCCGTGAATTTGTTTTTACCTGTGCCAATAATATTTTTGCTTTTGTGGGGTCTTTATCCATCACCTTTTCTATCACTTCTGCATACAACTGAATACTACTGAGTGATGCACCAATATCATCATGCAGATCACTGCTTATTTTTTGTTGTAAATGGCCCAGATTACTGCGCAGCAGGTTTGTTTGTTGCAACTGTACGATCAATTGCTGCTGTGTATTGATCACCTGCTCCTGTACCATTTTACTTTTAATAATCAGGCCGGTATTCAGTAGCAGCAGTTCTACCAGTATGCCTGTTTCCAGGCCAATATACACAATCAGGTTGCCGGCGCCTCTATCGGGCAAAAACAGTGCTATAACCGGCCCGGCCATACCGCCAAGCATAATGCACAAACTGCCTAACACCAGGTAATTGTTCAACAGGTTTTTTTGCCGTAGCAAACGTACAATTACCACCCCGCCTAATACCGCCAGTGTTAGTACCACAAACAAATAGAAAATGGCTGCCGGTAGTGGTGGCAACTGCAACGGAACCATAATAGTGGTAAGCATTATAAAGCTTGCAAATACCCATTCCAGTTTAACGGCATACCCGTATACTTTTGGCTGCAACTCTTTTAACTGAAGAAAAAACTGGCCAAAACGGATATACATCCAAAATGCAAAAATGATAAGCGGACGATCCAGCAATTCATCTATCATACCAATAGCATGAAAGGGTAAAAACTGAAACGTTTTATCGAGCCGGAAAATGAGGAACAGCGAGCAGGAAACAATATAGGCAACGTAATAAACGTACTCTTTCCGCCGGTGAATATACCATTGCACCATCATAAAAAAAGCCTGGTACAGCATGGTGCCAATTAATAATAAATGCAGCCAGTTCGTTTGTTGCATTCACCAAAATAAGGGTTTTAACGGGTTCTTCGGTAAACTTAGCGGAATTGGCTTTTGCCTACATAGTAGTTATTTCAAAAAAATAGTGCTTTATGCTTTAAAGTGCTGAACGGGTGAACAAGTAAACCGGTGAACTGAGTATTCGCAATTCCACTAACTATAACGAAGAACCTTTTAATGCAATATGCTTTGTGTTACAGATAATTGTTGTACCGCAGGTTATGTGATCAAGCATACTTTTGAATTTTTACAATACCGGTAAGCTGTCCTGCTAAATCAATAGTATCTTTAATTGCTATAATAACAGCCTCCTTTCCCTCCACAGCCCACCACTGTTTTTTTACAGTATTCAGCAACAGGGTATTGCTGCCCGTGTTGCTGGTACAGCGCCAGTATTCATAAAAAGCAGCAGCTTGTTGAAACGCATGAACCAAAAAATAAGTGCACCTGTATATGTACGGTGTTATTTATGAGCGGCAAAATAAACATAGAATACTGTTGCTTTTACAGGAGCCAACTTTAGAATGACAAAGAAACATATTATAAAAGAATAAAGGAAGGCATGGCATCCAAACATACTTGGGCTTTATTCATTATTTCCGGTATTTAAATTTATCTACAAAAAACGGTGAGTGCCGTGTCTTTCATCTTTTATTTGGGAACGCCTTACTTAGGGCCGACTCAAAAATAAAGAACCGTTATCCGGATTATGCTTCAGCAATAAGTTTGTTTTAAAGGTGCAAGGTTTGAGATGGATGTCCTGCTAAACCTTGTACTTCCTGTTTGACTTTAAACCCAGGTTTTGGTAAGCACACCACCATGAAGCCAGGTTGTTTGTTTTATTAATAAAGTAAATGTTTAATTCAAGTTATCCATTTCCATAAGGGTGTGTGTTTTTATGTATTGGCTTTAGTCCCATAATTTTTTATGGGACTAAAGCCAATACATTTATTTGCCTTTTTAAGTCTTTTAGCTAAAGCCCAATGTCATTAAGATAAGCCCCATCGGGGCTTTCTGTTTGTAGAAAACTGTACGCAGGCAGTACAATGGCATCATCCGGTTTCAGGTTATTGATTGCAATATCTTCCGACCATTTCTGGTATTGCACATAGCCCCTGTCTCTGTTAGCCTGCGATATGCCGTTCCATTCATTAATTCCCATTTGGTCTTTGCCCTCCAGCCCATCCCGTATGTCCAGCGATATGCGTATAAAACCGTTTTTTACCTGGTCGCCTTCCAACACGAAATCGCAGTTTTTATTAATGTCCACCGGGTTTTCTGCATCTACACCAGCCATCCAGGTACCAGGCGAACAACCAACGTTCCAGATAGTTTTACTGCCAATTGACACTTCAGCGCCTCGGCTGTTTATATAAAAGGACTTCAGCTCAATTTTACCACATATATCCTCACCCCAGGCTTCAATATCTCTCACCGCTTCAATTTTGGAGACGCTGAAACGAACATTGGTTTTTCCGGGAGGGGGTATAATGTCGCAACTGCGTAAATTAAATTCCGTAGTGGTCAACACATTTGCTATTTGCCCGTCTTTCACAAAGCGCAAGGTGTAGCCAATCGGCTGCCCGGTCGAATTGGCATTCCAGGTTCTTTTCTTTACAAAATTCAAAAAATCTTCTAAACTGGTAAGCGCCCCGTTGGCCCCGCTTGCATAGGACTTGATAGATGTATTGGCATGCACGTTCCGAAACCCGGCCCGGTTCACCGTGCTTACGGCCACACTGGGATTTACGTTGAAAGCTACGTCCAGATAAGCTTCCAGGCTGTCGAGATCGGTTGTTGATTCAAAAAGAAAGGTACCCATACGGCCATATTTAATACTGGTAATTACTAAATCCTGATCGCTTACTTTATTAATGTCTTTTACCAATTGCCAGGTTTGCATATCCAGCGTGGCAGTGTACCAGATTTCGTAAAACTGCACCAGATAGCTTGTTTTAGTGCTGCTGGTAGCGGCAGCGAGACTAAGTTTGGAAGTAAGGCTAACGGGCGTAATGGAAAGGCCGGCGGAAAGGTTTGCATATACCTGGTTGGATGAATATACTTCGGAATAGGTAAAACCATTATCGCCGCTTTGTTCCATCGTTATGCCTTGGTTCTTGATAGTATTTACTGCATTATTGAAAGCACCCCGGTTAAAAGCGCCATCGGCTCCCACCGTAGTGCTGATGGATTGGGCACCCGTTGCATTCAGGTCAATGGAGATAGGGTAAGAATTTCTGTCCGCACTGGTAAGTTCCTTGCTACGGTAGCCGCCGTTCAGAATACTGTTGCCGTCCATGATATTTCCCAGCCACATTACTTCTTCCATGGGCGATAGCAAATTATTGTCGGAGTAGCCAGCCTCCATGCGTACTTTCCGGGTGGTGCATACAGTTTTTGATCCGTCCGCATTTACCACAGCCGGTTTTGACTCCGTACCGGAAATTGGCGTTTCCGGTACAATTACAACCGGCAATACTTTTTTAATGGATTTGGTGGTTTTGCCATGCGGGCTCGAAATGCTGAGGTTGACAGCTCCTGTATTGGCAGATGGTTTGATGATGGCGGATTTTTTGACACCGGCAATCAAAAAACTTTTTTGCATAGGGTCAGCAGAAATAAATCCCGGTGTGGATTTCAATGCCACTACTGTGTTCACGTTTTGAGCCGTCAGCACCATATTTTTCGCTGCAATCCGTTTGAACTTTACAAAGTTTTGAGCACTGACGCCATGTGCCGCCACAATAACGGCAACGATTAATACAAACCTGCTTTTCATAATAAAAAAATTAAATAGATAATAAATTTTACGTTTGATAGAGAGGTACAAGCGAGGCTGGTATGCCGCTTCTTAATTGCCCGTTTTTTCTAATACCCATACCTGGTTGCGGGCATTTCTCCGGTAATCCCATTGCATGATTTCGCATCCGTTTTCGCTGGTGCGGGGGCTGTCGGCATCCATCACTTTACCGCTGTGCACGTTCTGCAAAACGTACCTGTTTCCGCCCAGGTTATGCAATAGCCAGAGTTGATTATTTTGTAAAACCGGTACCCCGTTTTCGTCCCACACCTGTAGTCTTGCGCCATTGGCAGCAGACCTGTCCGGCACATCCAAAGCTTTGCCGCCGGATTTTACTTTTAACACAAAACCTAGGGTAGAACGGCGGATTTCGAAGCGGGCATTATTACCGCCATCATCTGTATATAAAATAGCCTTGCATCCGTTTTGGTTATCGCAACGACCAGGTATATTCAATGTTTTACCGCCTTGCAGGCAGGTTATTTTATAGGTACCTTCACCCTGGGCCAGCACAGCGCCAGATATATTTCCGGCAAGCGTGCCAGCCACGATCCTGATATTGTTTAATATATCGGCGGCCAAATCCCTGAAATCATTTTCCAGAGATTGTATAAGGGTACCATCGTCCGCCCGTCTATTATCTAAAGCATTGCATGCAAGCGTAGGCCGGGCGGGGGATGCAGGCACTTTTGCAATCATGGAAGGATTGTTTTCCGTTAGTTCAAAATAGGCTGCTCTTGCATACCAATGCGTGTTGTGCATACAAAAGGATAAGGATATATTTCCTAAGTCGTTGTCAACTTCAGTTCCGTTAAATACATAGTTATTGTCGCCTTTTTCTTTCTTGTAATAATTTCGGGTGCCTGCCCTGGCATAGCCCATTGCATACGTAGGAACCATGGTCGCGGGGTCGTCCATAAAGTCGAACCGCTGAAAAGAAGTGCCTGGAAAAAGGCGGTCAATTTCGCTGATAAAATTACCATCGCCTACATGCGGGGAGGCATAGACATATACAGCAAACACCGGAATATTATATGCTTTTTTAAGATACGTAGCGCAAAGAGTGGCATGGGCACTGCCAAGGCTATGGCCAATTACCCAAACCTTTTTATTACGGGCGTTGTAATGGTTCAAGGTATCAACCAGCATCGGCATCATTGTTTGCAGGCTATTATTAAAACCACGGTGCACTTTGCCCTGAAGTCCATATGGCGGACTCATTTTTACTGCATCCATATCCGTGGAAACCCATTCTCCTGCATGATAATTTGATAGCTGGAAGATTGCGTCCATACCCATGTGAACGCCTGGCTTCATAGCAATTCTATCGGTACCCCTAAAAGAAATAATAATGTAATCGTTAGTGGATATAACCATTGCCTCCGGATCGTAGCCTGAATAATTATTAGCACCAACACGGGTAATGGTAGCGTTATTGAAATAATGCCCCACCTTTTGCCTGTACTTACCAAGAAACTTTTGTTCGTCCTGATATAATTCCAAAACCTCCGGCGCCATCTCATCATTATTGTTCATGACTACAGTTGGATAATTATAATGCATGAGCAGGCTTAGCAGGTAAGCATTTATTTTACTATTGCCGCTATTGTTAAACTCAAAATTGGCAAAACAGTTAGTCTCATTAGCAGGATTAATTCGGTTTGCCTGTACGATATTCGCTACATTGGGTATATTGTTATTGTTAACTACTATAAGTTGCGCTTTGGCATGTGTTAACGTAACAAGTAGTAAAGCCGCTGTTAGAAAATTACGGGTTGTTTTCATTTTTTGTTTTTTAAAATTTTGAAATGATTGATTAAAGAAAATTTATGGAAGAAAATAGTTATTTGATATTACCGCATCATGCAGCTAATATTAGCGATAGGTGTAAAGGCAATGGTTTTGAAACGGGTATCCATCAGGCAGCGCAGGCCATAATTCAAGACTACATTACGGCCAATGCGCCAGTCGCCACCAAAGTTGATGGTGTAAGGATGTACAATGTCCCAGTTGACAGTGCTTGTGATAATTGCTTTTCCGACAGGCGCAGTAAAGGCATCGTTCAGCGCCTGCAACGGTGTTTTAAATGTTTTGCCTTCGTAAATGAATTCGGCGAAAAAGTTATAAATAGGACCACCATACCGGAAATTTATTCCCAGGGTAATTAATTTATTATCTGCTATAGCGGTTTCAGCAGTTTCGTTACTGGTTTGCGAATCTTTCAGCCTGAACGTAACTTCTTCCTGGTAAAAAGAGGAGCGGACAAGCCCGGAAACAAGACCCCGCTTACCAATCCCCAATCCGAAATTTATCCAGCCGCCGTTAGCCGTATTGCGGTTTAACTTTAACTTCCGGAGGCTGCCAGTACTATCGGTTCCGTAAGTGTAAACTTTTCCAAAAGCAACATCTATGAAAGCTGCATTCCAGTTATCGCCAATGAATTGTGCTGCCTGCGCCTGTATGGCGGCATTGCGGCGGTTGTAATAAGTGGTTAACTGAACATCATTGTCTCTTAAAGCCAGTTTTAGTCTTGACAATTCTGACGGTTTGAACGTAGTGTCTAATGCTATCAATAATCTCTTTTCCTTTTCCTTTAACTCAATTAATTCTGTTGCAAATGTTTTCTCCACTTCATTATACATTTCTGTTTGTAGCAGCGGGTCTTTCTGTTTGTACAAGTTCATTTTTACAGTGCTGCCTATTCTTCTGTCGGTATTTTCAGTTTGCACGGTGCCTATGGAAAGGTCAATGGATGCAAGCATACGGCTAAACCCACTAGCCTGCTGATACTTCGTCAGTTTTTTACGGTTGTAAAATAATTCCCATACAGGTTGAGCCTGAATAGAAAGGTTAGGGTTAATCCGCCAGCTTTTAAAGCTCCAGTCTACCTTAAAATTTTTAATGTCCGATGTGCGTGCTACCTGGTTTGGCGCCACACCTAACAAATCAAATAAGGGCGAAGTAGGGATAGCCAGTTCTGTTGGCGCTAACCTGGTAGTTGCGTTATTATCAGTACCCGTATTTTGTTGCGCAGATACAATAGTTGAAATAATTATGAAAACGGTGATAATAGTAAGGGACTTCATGGCAGATAAATTTTCCTTTTTTTGATAAGGCAAAAATGTCCTTTAAAAGATCCCTTCACAATAGCTAATACTAGTGATTGCAAACCACTATCAACAAATTTTTAAAATAAAAAAAGACGCCATATATAGCGTCTTTAGGAGATAATTAGTAAATACAATTCCAGTAGTTTTCCTTTATGCCCTACTGCCGGCACTTCGTTCATCTGATACTATAATACTTGTACTGCTTTTTTAATAGCTAATTCAGTAAATTCATTTATTGGTTGTATTGAATTAGTGGTGCAGTGGTATTACTTTATTTATAATAAATACATATTTATTACCGTATTCGTAATGGACAATACCTTGCGTTGGAATTAGTGCAGATGGAAACGCACGGCTCTGCGTCTCTACTCGAACAACATTCCGCTGGCTGCCAGACCTGGCTTTTTCTTACCGAGATGATCATATGCTTTGGCAGTCACTTCCCGGCCACGGGCCGTGCGTTGCAAAAAGCCTTGTTGAATTAAAAATGGCTCATATACTTCTTCCAGTGTACCCCCTTCTTCGCCTACAGCCGTGGCAATGGTGGTAATGCCTACCGGCCCGCCTTTAAATTTTTCGATAATGGCCAGCAAAATGCGGTTGTCCATATCATCCAAGCCGTATTCATCTACGTTCAGCGCTTTTAGTGCATGTTTGGTAATACCAATATCAATCTGGCTGTCGTTCAGCACCTGGGCAAAATCCCGGACCCGGCGCAGCAGTCCATTGGCTATACGCGGCGTACCCCGGCTACGGCCGGCAATTTCAGCAGCCGATTCGTCGGTAATAGCAACATTTAAAATGCCTGCTGCACGTAAAATGATTTTATGCAATGTGGCCGCATTATAATACTCCAGCCGGTTGCGGATGGCAAAGCGACTAAGCAACGGCGCCGTCAATAAACCACTGCGGGTGGTAGCGCCAATCAGCGTAAAGGGGTTCAGGTTTATCTGGATGCTGCGGGCATTAGGGCCGCTGTCTATCATAATATCAATGCGGTAATCTTCCATAGCACTATACAGGTATTCCTCTACTACGGTACTCAGCCGATGTATTTCATCAATAAACAACACGTCGTTTTTTTCCAGTCCCGTCAGCAGGCCGGCCAGGTCGCCGGGCTTTTCGATAACGGGACCGCTGGTTTCTTTAATATTCACACCCAGTTCATTGGCCACAATGCGGCTAAGGGTGGTTTTGCCCAAGCCCGGCGGACCATGGAAGAGCACGTGGTCCAAGGCCTCGCCCCGCAGGCGGGCTGCTTTTATAAAAATGCCTAAGTTTTCAATAATGGCCGGCTGGCCGCTGAAGTCGTCCATCTGCTGCGGACGGATGTTATTCTCAAACTCCTTTTCGACCGCACTCTGGCCGCTTTTATCTGTGCTTAAAACAGGGTTACTCATGTTATTACTTGCTGAAAAAATCAATGGTTTACTAATCCATAAATATACAATTTTATGCTGTTTTTTCACTACATAGATACAATAGGTTCACATAAGATTCACATAGGAAAAAACAAAGCCGGCAGGGAATACAAAGTCAGCACTCAGCAGGGAGTACAAGGGAACACAAAGTCGGCAGTGAGGCAGGAAACGGCGGGAAGTACAGATTTGACATTGGCAGGGAATACGGGAAAGCAACGAGCAAAAAGACAGGATGTAAGTATCTGTTAGCAGAGATAGAAATAGTAGCCTTCAAAATATTCCCCATAAAATAATTTCCGGATTTCCGATTTTTCGTTGTGCCTTCCTGCTAATTCCGCTCGGTTATTCCTATCGGCTGCTGACTCTGTATTTCACTGCTGACTGCCGACTTTGTATTTCCTTGTATTCCTATGTGAACCTATGTGAATACTTATGTGTCTATATGGCGAAACCCCTACGTTTACAAAACCTAAAATCATAACCTATGTACATTGTACTTACCGGTGGCGCAGGCCATATCACCAAACCCCTGGCACTTCAGCTACTGCAGGAAGGCCATGCTGTAATTGTTATTGGCCGTAGCGCCGAAAATCTGAAAGAATTAACGGACGCCGGTGCCATGGCTTCAGTTGGCTCAATAGAAGATATAGCGTTTTTAACCAAAGTCTTTACCGGCGCCGATGCCGTTTATACGATGGTTCCGCCTAGTATGACTGCCACCGACTGGAAGGGCTGGATTGGACAGATCGGCGAAAACTACGCTGCGGCACTGAAAGCTGCCGAAGTAAAGCATGTAGTAAACCTAAGTAGCTTTGGGGCACATTTACCCGATGGCGCCGGCCCTGTAAGTGGCTTGTATCGGGTAGAACAGGCACTAAATACATTAGATGAAGGGGTGTCTGTTGTACACCTGCGGCCTTGCTCTTTTTATTACAATTTAATGGCTAATGTGGATATGATTAAACACATGAATATCATAGGCGCCAATTATGGTGGCGAAGGTTTTACCATTCCGCAGGTTGACCCCACTGATATTGCTGCTGCGGCGGCGGAAGAGTTAGGTGAAACGCATGAAAATGCAGTTCGAAAAATACGATATGTAGTAAGCGACGAAGTAACGACGGATCAGATTGCATCAACATTAGGAAATGCCATTGGAAAGCCCCAATTACCCTGGGTGGCTTTTAGTGATGAGCAAATGCTGCAAGGCGCTTTACAGGCTGGCTTACCGGAGGAAGTGGCTAAAAATTATGTGGAGTTGGGCGCCGCAATACGTAGCGGTAAAATGAGTGAAGACTATCTGCTACACAAACCGGAAACACTGGGCAAAGTAAAACTGGCCGATTTTGCACAAACCTTTGCAGCAGCGTATCATAAAAGCTAATTTCTAAATCAGGAAAACGTATGTATACCTCACAAACTAAAATAGGCATTATCGGCAGCGGTGCTGTAGGACAGGTATTAGCCAAAGCTTTTATAACTGAAGGCAATCAGGTTATGCTGGGCACCCGGCATACCGGTAAACCCGAAGTGGTACAATGGAAAAAAGATAACCCACAAGGCAACACCGGCACATTTGAGGAAACGGCAGCCTTTGGTGAAATACTTGTGCTGGCCGTAAGCGGCGCAGTAGCCGAAGAAGCGCTACAGCAGGCCGGATTGCAAAATCTAAGTAGTAAAATAATCATTGATGCAACCAATCCCATAGACACAAAAGCAAAACCTGAAAATGGTGTATTGCGTTTTTTTACAGACATCAACCATTCGCTGATGGAAAAATTGCAGGTGCTAGCAACGGAAGCCAACTTTGTAAAAGCCTTTAACAGCGTAGGTAATGCAGTCATGTACAAGCCATCTTTCAAAGAAGGGAAACCTACTATGTTTATTGCCGGTAACAGTGATGAGGCAAAAGCAACCGTAACCACCATATTAGAAAATTTTGGCTATGAAACTGCCGACATGGGCAAGGCAGAAGGTGCCCGTGCCATCGAGCCGCTATCTATTTTATGGTGTATCCCCGGTTTCATCCGTAATGAGTGGACGCATGCTTTTAAATTATTGAAAACCTCCCCAAACCTTCCGGACGAACGGGACAGCCTCTCCAAAGGAGAGGCTTCCTAAAGGTTCAATCAGCAGAATTAAATTTGTCAATACCTACTGTAGTAAAACGTTTAAAGTGACTTTTATTTTGAGCTTATTCACTAAGTCCATTCTTCGTATTAAGATTATCAATATTAAAAGAAATTTTTTTTAAAAATTAATGTTTATTTAAATAATCAATAATAAGAAGCCCCTCCTTTGGAGGGGTTTGGGGAGGCTTTTTATGAAATACAAACTACTGGGCCGAAGCGGCCTTAAAGTAAGTGAACTATGCCTGGGCACTATGGGCTTTGGCACCGATAATGGCTGGGGTGCAGAAAAGGAAGCCAGCTTTGGAATAATGGACGCATTTGCCAATGCCGGCGGCAATTTTTTAGATACCGCCAATAAATACCAGAACGGTACCAGCGAAAAAATAATCGGTGAGTTTATTAACCAGCGGGACCGTGATTTTTTTGTAATTGCTACTAAATATGCACTGTTCGACAACCAGGAAAATCCCAACGCCAGCGGTAACAACCGGAAGAATATGATGCGCAGCGTGGAGGCCAGCCTGAAAAGATTACATACGGAATTTATGGATGTATTGTACCTGCACATCTGGGACCATCTGACGCCGGTAGAGGAAGTAATGCGTGGCCTGGACGACCTGGTTCGGAGTGGTAAAATAAACTATGCTGCCATTAGTGATACACCTGCCTGGATTGTTTCATCTGCCAACACACTGGCGCCGTTGATGGGCTGGAGTCCGCTGATTGCTTTGCAAATAGAATACAGCCTGCTGCAACGGGCTACCGAACGGGAACTGATTCCCATGGCAAAGCACTATGGCATGACTGTAACACCCTGGGCGCCCATTGCCGGTGGTGCACTTACGGGCAAATACCTGAAAGGCGAACGGGGCCGCATTAAAGAAGGCAGCAAACGCCTGAACGAAAATGCGGAAAAGATAACCCGTGAGGTGATGGCCATTGCCGATGAGCTACAGGTAGCACCTGCAAACGTGGCCCTGCAATGGACCCGCCAGCAGGGCTTTGAAAGCATTCCCATTGTGGGTGCTACCAAATTAGCACAACTGAAAGAAAACCTGAAAGTGATTGATTTGATCCTTTCGCCGGAACACCTGAAACGCCTGGATGATATCAGCAAAATTGACCAGGGATTCCCGACAGAATTTTTTAGGGAAGATGCGGTAAAGAAAAATGTATTCGGCGGCTTTTATGATCGCATTGAGCACCGGGAAAAAGTATAAGCAGGATTACTTTTATGGTGGATAAATAAATAATGCCATTCAGCTACGCACCCATGAATATTATTATCCGGCAGGGAAAGCCTGAAGATTTCCCTGCCATTTTTTTGCTTATTCAGGAATTTGCAGTTTTCCAGAAAACACCGGAAAAACTATTGACCAGCCTTGAACAAATGCTTGCCGATCAGCACTTGTTTCAATGCTTCGTGGCTCAAACAGATGTAAATAAAATTATCGGCTTTGCTTCTTATTTTTTTGCTTATTATTCCTGGTCCGGCAAGGCTTTGTACATAGATGATTTGTACGTACAAGAAGCGTATAGAGCGAACAATACAGGCACCGGATTATTAGAAGCCGTCATTGATCTTGCCAAAAAGGAGAATTGTAAAAAGCTGCGCTGGCAGGTATCGGGCTGGAATGATGAAGCTATTGCTTTTTACCAAAAGATGGGCGCTAACATTGACCGTACAGAGATTAACTGTGATTTGGAAATAAGTTGACTACGATAGTAAAAATTGTAGCACTTTAATTAATTGCATACTTTGTGATATCATCAACATTAAATCCTTTTGCATGAATAAATACCTGAAAGTATTTTTTTACTTCTTAGGATTCATCCTGATACTTTGGACAGTTGGAAGAATGACCAATACATTTCAATATTTCCATACACCTACATCTTCCAATGAACCAACTATTAAAAAAGGAAGCAGGTTTTTTGCCTCTAACCTGATAAAACCTAAACGCTTTGATCATATCTGTTTTTATGCAATCAATCAGAATTTGAATGAAGAAGCTTCCGATCCGGTGAAAGAGATTTGGGTACACCGGTTGTGTGGGATTACGGGAGATATTGTCGAAATAAGAAAAGGCGATTTATTCGTAAATAATGAGTCTGTTGATAAAAAAATCAGGATTGAAAATATGTATCGTTTGCCCACTGACGAATATGAAAGAATCAAAGACAGTATAACTATTGATGAATGGATGATACCCGATGATATCACTGATTCAGTTTCGCTTCCTTTTGAAAAGGATTTTATTATAAAACATAAAATAAAAGCAATACGTGAAGTAGTTCCTGCTACGCGGGAAAATGAATTTATAACTGCCCGGTTTTCAAAACCCTGGAATGAAGATAATTTTGGCCCGATCAAAGTTCCGGCTGACAAATATTTTGTGCTCGGCGATAACCGGCACAATGCACAGGATTCCAGGTATATCGGTTTTGTTGATAAGAAAGATTATGTGGCTACTGTATTGTGGAAGTAAGTATGTGAACACAGTTAAGTGCTGTTAATTAAAATCGCCGTCATTGCGAGGTTCTTGCCGAAGCAACCTCATTATCAACGAGATTGCCTGATAAGTTTGCTTCATCAGGCAATTCCGAACATCCGGAACTCGCAATGACAGCAGTATTATTCTAATGTAATTATGTATTAAGTATTCGAGTAAAATTAGATGAGGTTAATCAAGGGTCATTGCGTCCGCCCCGGCGGATGCCCGTGGCAATCTCCAGGCAAACCGGGGAGATTGCTTCGTTGGGTACGAACCCAATCTCGCAATGACAGCAAATTTGATCTAATGTAATGGTGCAAGACTACTTATTATTCAATAAATATGAGTGTAAAATAAGACTAGTGAGGGTTGTCTTTTAATTACAATTTGGATCGTCTGCCATTAGCCCTGTTAAACAGTTAATACTGCGCTTTCGTTGCCGCCACTACTTTATCAATAAATGAGTGTAATAACTTTATTTCACTCCGTCCTCTGTTTTTCGAATTAATAAAGCAGGTAGCTGCAATTACCATATCAAGCTTTGGAATAATACAAATAAGCTGCCCGCAGGCCCCACTTGCCACATATGCCTGATACCCGTTGGTTATTCTACGCCACCAAAAATATCCATAGCCGTTTGCATTTGGTAAAACCGGCCATTTGTTAAGTGTTGCATGCTCAGCCAGCGATTCGTTTATCCATGATTCAGCAATTATCTGCTTGTTACCCACCTGGCCCTTGTGTAAATAAAGTAATCCGAAACGGATTAAATCGGGATTGGTTAAATACATTTCCGATGCGCCAACATACCTGTCGGAAGGATCCGTATCCCAACTTCTTACATTAGTGCCAATGGGATTAAATAAATAAGTGTTTGCGAATTCCTTCAGGTCGGATTGAATAAGTTTTGATAATACCGCTCCGAAAATGGAAGCAGCACCGGAACAGTAATTAAAGGTTTGGCCTGGATAATCAGCAAAAGGAAGCTCCAGCATTAGTTTAACCGGGTCGGACGAAGAAACATAAGCAGCAGCTAAATTGTCAAAATCATTCCATTGAAATCCCGTTTGCATGGTTAACAGATCTTGTAGTGTTAGTGTTCCTCTAATGGAATCATTCTCTTTTTTTGTGGATATAAACCAAAGGTTAGCCGGGTAAGCTGTTGGTGGTACATATTCCGGCAAAATGTGTAGAACCGGTGTTTGCAGACCTGGTAATAAGCCCTTATCTTTTGCAATTCCTCCAATGGCTGAAACCACGCTTTTCGTAATGGATTTAACATTGAACAAGGTACTATCTGTTGCACCATGAAAGTATCGTTCATAAATCAAAGCATTGTGACGCCATACAGCAAATGAACCAATACTTGGAATTGCTTTGTTAATATCATTTCCAAATAAGGAAAAGAACAGGGGCGGATACTCGCCATTCTTCAATTGTTTAACCGGAAGTTTTTCCTGTGCTTTTGCTTCGCTAATCCAAACTAAAGCGACGACCGTCATAAAAAAGCGTAATAC
This sequence comes from Chitinophagaceae bacterium, assembly GCA_965246935.1. Classification (GTDB taxonomy): domain Bacteria; phylum Bacteroidota; class Bacteroidia; order Chitinophagales; family Chitinophagaceae; genus JAZKFT01. The sequence goes on from CBDFGC010000038.1 coordinate 165,422, forward strand.
GAATTGCATGAAAGATGTAAGGGTGTTGAATTAATATAAATGATTGTTTGTAAAGGAAATGAGTATATAATTAACCGCTGACTAACAACTTCGTAAAATGTCACACAGAAACAGGTAATTCTGCTTCGCCTTTGGGCAACAAAAAGGGGCTGGCTCCTGTGGGTGCCGCCCCTTTTATAATATTAAATATTTAATACCTGTAAATACAATCAGGTTGAACAATATAAGCAAACCTGCATACAGTAAAATTCAACCTTTATTTCTATTTCTGCACCACCCGCACATCTACCCGGCGGTTGCGGGCCTTGCCCTCGGCTGTGTTGTTATCTGCTATCGGGTGTTCCTGCCCGTAACCTTCTGCTTCCAGGCGATTGGCTACTACGCCTAAAGCAACCAGGGCATTTTTTGCGGCAGTAGCCCGGCTGTTGCTCAGGGCCAGGTTAGCCTGTGCATTGCCACTGTTATCGGTGTAACCGCCAATTTTTAAACGGGCATTCGTAAATTCTTTCAGAATTAACGCAATATTTTTTAATTGCGCCTGCGATTCACGACTAATAGTATTCTTACCAGTTTCAAAATAAAAACGGTCTAGACTGATCCAGCCCTGCGTTTTATCAACCGTATCTATGGCAGCACTGCTTTTTAAAAACCGGACTAACTTTGCTTCGCTACTGTTTGCACCTGCACTAACTGTAACCGTATCCACCACATTTATGGTTTCAATAGCACCGGTTTCATAAATAAAATTACCTGTTAAGGAATCCAGCCTGCCGGTAGCTGCACTGCCAGGTATCAGTTCGCCACTCGGAGACTCCTGCACAGAGGCCGGGCCGCCGTGGGTCTCCCTGCCATTACTGCTTTCCGCATCACTGTTTACAGGTTGCAAACCATGCTCTTTCCAGATATACCCACCATTGCCGGTACCACTACTATAATTGTGCAACAGTATCCAAGCTAAAAGTGCCAGTAAGGCTGTTATTAAAATCACCGGCAGGTAGCCGGGCTTTTTGCGATCAGGGGTATCGTAAACATGCTGCTCCATAATGTTTCTATTTTGTTGCAATAATAAAGATTTTCGATGGTAGATTTTTAGTGCCTGCAAAGCCTGAGATGTATTAAAAATGCATCCCCTCCTTTCCGGAATGCTTATTCAGGAATAATGCCGGAATTTTTTAGGTCTGCTGCCTTTCAAAAAGCTGAAATAAATGTGCTTGCAGCTTTATCTGGCGGATTATATTTTTGAAAATAAATCCTCCTGCCTGGAGGCCCGTTCAAACGGTGTCTTCATTTCAATGGTGAATGGTGCACCCAAAAAAGTTAATGCAACCCGCATGGTTGTATCCGGAATGAAGGAAGTTGCTCAAAATGTATGACAGCCGTTAAATGCTTCCCGGGCTGCAAAGAGCTTTAAGGATAATATGATTTATATAACGCTGGCAAAAGCTATAGGTTCAGCAGCATATTGGCATCGGGGCAGTTGTTCAGGTATTTTTCCCTTTCTGAAAACCGGCATACACCGGGGTAGTCACCAACCAGACCTTCCATATCTATTATCAGCTGAAAATGCAGATGCGGTGGCCAGTTGCCGTTTTCTGCCGGCAGGCCAAAGCTGGCAATGGCTTCGCCGACCGCAACCGGCTGGCCAGCGCTTTTATGATTGATAGAATGAAGAGACAGGTGGCCGTATAAAGTATAAAAAATACACCCTTCCGGTTCGTGTTTCAGAATAAGGGTAGCGCCATAATCACCAAAACTTCCATTGTAGGCAAAACTGTGTATATAGCCGGGTAGCGGTGCACATACCGGCGTATCCACCGGCCCCCAAATATCAACCCCCAGGTGCAGGCGGCGGGGTTCGTCGCCATTAAAAACATCGCTTCTTTCGTATAGGTTCCGCAGCTCGTTATAACCACCGATGCCGTATTTGCAACCGGCATTATCCAAGGTTCGGTTAATGAACAGGGAAAATGTTTCCGTATTCTTTATTAATTCCGGAGTAAGCCGGGGATTGTTTTCAGATAGATCTAATGGCAGTAATTGATCACCTGGCGCCAACTGTATTATTGGATAAAACTGAAGCCTATGTCGTTGTAAAAAGTCTATCAATGAGTCCGGCATAAGGTTTTGCTATTAAAGGAGCGATACAAAAGTGAACAATAAATAATCATATTGAAAGATTATAAGTAGTCATGAAATGAAACTACAGAACTTTGAACTTCTAAACTTTGAACCTCCAAAATGGCCCGACGCTTTTTCATTCCTTTTATCAGCCTTTTGACAGCTACGGGTATTGGTTACGCATTACAGGCACACCAGCCCAGTCGCAAGGACTTCATTGCCTGGACTGCTTTTGCCGCCCTGGTGATTGGCGGTTTTGATTTAATTTCCGGATTGGTATTACTGTTGACACCGGCCAAAAAACTGGCAAAGGAATTTTTGCTAACGGCACTGATACTGCTACTTGCCGGCGGCTGTATTGTAGGGTATATGTATTGGAAAGGTGATTTCGAGAAGTTGAGTTTATAACTTTGGAGGACGGCATCGCTTATCACGTTGCCAAAAACTGAACGTTCATGTAGCGATGCCGTCCTTTATCCACCAACATCGAAAACAATCATCACCAGCAAATAAATGTTTCAACATACGGCCAGGCTGACCAACTTCAAAGGCCGGCATCGCCGGTAAGCTTGTTCCATTTTAATTTTTAAAACAAGCGATGCCGGCCTCTCGGATTTTGCGATGCCACCCTATACATCTATACATGAATATTATTGATTGTTTATTGCTTTCTACTTTGTAGGAACCATTTGTATTCAATTGTATTTTCATTGAGGTATTGAGCTATTGAGTCATTTGCACATTTGCCCAAACGGGCCGTATTTTTACCGGCTAATTATTACAGATGAACCATTTAACGACCGAACTGCAGGACGTAGTCATCAAGTTTGCCGGCGATAGCGGCGATGGTATGCAGCTTACCGGTACACAGTTTACCAACAATAGTGCGTTGCTGGGGTTAGACCTTTCTACTTTTCCCGATTTCCCTGCCGAAATAAGGGCGCCGCAAGGCACCGTGCCAGGTGTGAGCGGCTTTCAGCTTCGGTTTAGCAGCAATAATATTTATACCCCCGGCGATATATGCGATGTGCTGGTGGCTATGAATGCTGCTGCCCTGAAAGTGAACCTTAAAAGCCTGAAACCCGGGGGCCGCATTATTGTGGATACTGATGGCTTCGATGGGAAAAACCTACGCCTGGCAGCCTATGCCGATGGTGTGAACCCGATCGAAAACGGTAGCCTGGATAGTTACGACCTTATCAAAATTGACATCACCAAACTGACCCGGGAAGCCCTGAAAGATTTTACGCTGGGCAATAAGGAAAAGGACCGGGCTAAAAACATGTTTGTGCTGGGTTTTTTATATTGGATGTACAACCGGCAGATGGAAAATACGCTCACCTTTTTACGGGAAAAATTCGGTAAGAAGGATGACATTCTCCAGAGCAATATCAAAGTGCTGCAGGCCGGGTACTTTTTTGGCGAAACCACGGAATCGATCGGGGAACGGTTTACGGTAGCTAAGGCTAAAATGAGCCCCGGTACCTACCGCAGTATTATGGGCAACCAGGCACTGGCATACGGACTGATTGCGGCTGCCCAAAAAAGCGGGTTGCAATTGTATTTGGGTACTTACCCAATTACGCCGGCCTCCGACATCTTGCATGAATTAAGTAAGTATAAGAACTTTGGTATAAAAACCTTTCAGGCCGAAGATGAGATCGCAGCTATTACCTCGGCCATTGGCGCCAGCTATGGTGGCAGCCTGGGTGTAACAACCACCAGTGGGCCGGGCATGGCTTTAAAAGGAGAAGCGATGGGCCTGGCAGTAATGCTGGAAATACCATTGCTGATTATTAATGTGCAACGCGGCGGCCCCAGTACCGGCCTTCCCACCAAAACAGAACAGAGTGATTTGCTACAGGCTTATTATGGCCGCAACGGCGAATGCCCCATGCCGGTAGTAGCAGCTGCTACACCCAGTGATTGCTTTAGTGCCGTGTACGAGGCGGTACGTATTTCCCTGCAGCACATGACACCGGTGATCTTTTTGAGCGATGGCTATATTGCCAACGGGGCCGAGCCCTGGAAGTTTCCAAAAAGCGAAGAACTGGAACCGATTAAAGTGGAATTTGCTTCCGGAAACTTTGCCGAAGACCTGGACGAAAAAGGCAAGTTTCAGCCTTATAAACGCAACGACCAGTTGGTACGCAAATGGGCTATCCCTGGCACCAAAGGCCTGGAGCACCGCGTAGGCGGCCTGGAAAAGCAGGATATTACTGGTAATATTAGTTACGATCCCGATAACCACCAGCACATGGTACGCACCCGGCAGGCTAAAGTGGATCTGATTGCGGATTATATACCGGAGCAAAGTCTGGATAGCGGTCCCGCAACCGGCGATGTGTTAATGCTGGGCTGGGGCAGTACCTACGGCGCCATTAAGAGTGCGGCTATTGATTTGCGGGAACAAGGTTTTTCAGTAAGCCATGCACACCTGCGGCACCTTCGGCCTTTTCCCCGCAACCTCGGTAGTATTTTAAAAAACTTTCATCATATATTGATTCCTGAAATCAACAACGGGCAATTAATTAAAATTATCCGGGATGAATATTTAGTGGATGCAAAGGGATATCATAAAATCATGGGAATCCCGATTACGAAGATTGAACTGGTGGATGCAGTGAAGAAAATGTTGAAGGTGGATAGAGTAGAATCAATGTGAAAATGTGACAATAGCGCAATCTGCAAATGAAATATATAATAAATTTAGCTCAGGGATAAAATTGCAGATATACTCCCCAAAATTGCAAGGGAATAAAAGAAAGTAAACCTCTCATTAATACACGGTGAAGATTATAGACTTATGGCAAGTTCACACGGCCACCGGAAGGTTATTATATATCAGCCTTATCCAGAAAAATTTCATTCTCCCTTATCTCCTTTCCTCCGTTTACTGTTTTATAAATGTCCATCAGTTGCAGTACAGCCTGCCTGCCGTCAGTGCCTAATTGCAATGAATAATTATTTACATATAAATCAATGTGTTGCCGCATCACGGTTTCCTGCATTTCCTGCGAATGCTGCTTCACATAATCACTTAATTGCGGATAATGGGCAAATGCATATTCCAGACTTTTACGGATCAGCCTGTCGAGCTGATGTTGCAATTGCGTATCGAACGTTTTCTTAACAACAATGCCGCCTAACGGAATAGGGTTTCCTGTCGTTTCTTCCCAGTAATTACCTAAGTCCCGTATTTTAAACAAGCCTCTGTCGTAGTACGTAAAACGGTTTTCATGAATAATAACGCCTACAACATTTTGTCCATTGGTAGGGGAGGCCAGTACTGCATTTTCGATTTCATTGAATCTGATAAAGATTTTATTTTTTGCATTCGGAAATGCTTTGGCAAATAAAAAATGGGCCGTAGTATTTTCCCCCGGCAATGCAATCAACGAATCATTTACCATTTGCTGAATGGCTTCCTCATTCTGCGGCGGTTGGTTATTGCTAATGAGTAAGGGACCAACGCCTTTTCCCAAAGCACCACCGCTATTCAGTACAGCATAATTTGCTGTAATTAAAGGCAGTACACCATAACTGATTTTGCTGATGTCCAGTTTGCCTTCCAGTGCCCATTGGTTCAGCGTTTGCACATCTTCCAGGTGCACGTCAAACGACCATCCTTCCGTATTAATTTTATGATTCACCAGGGCATCAAAAATAAAGGTATCGTTGGGGCAGGGGGAGAAGCCAAAGGTTACCTCACCCCCCGGGCCCCTCTCCACAGGTGGAGAGGGGGTGCCTCTATTTGGACTTTGTGAATTGTTGGTATCAGCGGGTTCCTGATTATTTGTGTTCATGATCTTTTTGTTATATGGTGGGTGTGGTTAGCTTTTAATTCAATATTCTGAACGTTTGTGTTAAAGCTTCGTTCAGACTTTGGATTGCTTCTTTCATCCGCCATTGTGCTTTATCTCTTATGCCTACCCGGTTGCTGATGCTGCGGATTTGTAGAAAAGGTATTTGCTGCTGATGGCAAACGTAGTGCAGTACAGCACCTTCCATGGTTTCAATAGCTGCGTTCCACTTTTTTTGTAATGCATTGATCATTTTTTCATCTGTATGTAGTGTAGTAACAGTAATTGCCTTTACTTGTTGATAAGGCAGCTTTTGCAGCAGGCTGTTTTTGTTTGGCAGCCATTCAGGTTCACTGCTTAATTCCATATCCTGAATGCTTTGGAATTGGTTGTCCATTACGCCCAGGTCGCCAAAGGCATCATGCGTTACTGTAACTATTTCACCTAATTTCAATGTTTCATCAAAGGTGCCGGCTACACCTGCCTGTACCACCAAATCGTAATGATGATGGCTTAATTGTTTGGTGAGATGGTAGGTGGCAGCAGCTATTCCTACGCCACCAATAATTATATCCGCTTTCGGAACAGTTAGTAAATAGGGTTGAATTTCAAACTGAGTAGCGGAGAGGAGCAGGATTTTCATAAAGTAAAATTGATTTCTGTAAACAATTTCATTTCTGTCATAGCAACAATATTATACGCAAATTGATGTGCTTTCATAAATTTGTATAAAATGTACTCAGATGATATCAAAAGAGAACTTGAAAATATCGTTAGAGGAACTCTCCTTGAAAGGAAAAGCGATTATCTTACAGCAACCAGAAATTACTTATGCGCAAGCTTTGGCACAAGTGCGAAAGTTGAAAGAAACTTCGAACATCAATCAAAAATCAAAAAAGAGCAGGCTGAAATCCTAAAAACTTTTGCTCAACAAAAAGGTTTGTGGTTTCCAAACCTTCCGAACGAAAATAGGTATCTGTCGGAAGGCGGCGAAGCTAAGATATACTTTGATAGTGATAACAGGAGTGTAGTAAAATTAAACGACGCTATCTATTACAATACATGGTTGGATTACTTAAATAGTGTGCTAATACACAATTTATTGTTCACTGATACTGCTTACGAAATGTTGGGTTTTAAGGAAAGCAATGGCGATTTACATGCAATTGTAAAACAACCTTTTATTATTTCAGACCAACCGGTAAACTTAGAAGATGTCAGAGAGTTATTGATTTATAACGGGTTTAAAAATACCCGCCGCAACGACTACTATAACGAGGAACTTGGATTAATTTTAGAAGATATTCATGATGAAAATGTAATCAGCCATTCCAACAAATTATTCTTTATAGACACTGTATTTTACATTCACGTTACTTGATTTTAAACCTGTATTTTCTCATAATTGCCGGGTTATAGCTTTTGAAAAATCAGGTCGTCTAATTTAGCTTCGGTGTAAGTAACTGTATTTTTCCGGTTTTCATTTCTACCAGGTTCTTTTCCAGGCGGGCAAGGCATTCTGCAGGTGTTTCGGGTTTTAATAGACCAAAATCTTCAGAGGGAGTAACCGTTATTTGAAGCTGTTGTAAATGTTTAAATAGTCTTTTCAATGACTCTAAAAAATCATTGCTCAGTTCAGACGGTTGTATAATGAAGGTAGATTCCATATTAATAAAATTTAATTTAAAAATTATTAATCCTCTGCAATTTTAATACATGCTTGTCCGGTATTCTTTCCATTTTTACAAGTTGAAGTACAAGTGAAGTTTCCTTTATCATCAGGGTAATATATGCGATCACCAAGTTTTTTCAGATAGCTTTTCTCCTTTATAAGGACTATGTAAAACCTTATAGCAAATTGTGATTCATTGAAAAGAAGTAAATAAGTTTCACCCTCACTTTCTGATTGCAACAAATTATTACTTACTTCCTTTTTTACAAGAAGCTTATTAGTGGCAACAAGCCCGCAACTATATTTTTCTTTTAAAATATTTATCCAGAATCCATCAATAATCTCTTTGTATCTTTTTTGAAAACTTTTTAAGTCGGATTTGTTTATATCCGAAAGCAATTTACTTTTTGCTGAATCATCATAAGTTAATTCTTTTACTGTTTCTATAAAATCAGCTTTTAAGGCAAGTGCATTAGAATCTTTAAGATTAGACCATAAGCTTTTTTTATTTTTCAAGAACGCATCAAGAATAGATTTGCCAAGATAGTTGGGCGTTTGCGCTTTTAATTGGAATTGAAAAAGCACAAGTGTTATCAATACTAATCTTAGAAACACACAGATGTTTTAAAATATTTGACGAATTTCATTCACCATTCACCCTTATATCCTGCTATAATTCGGTGCTTCCTTCGTAATCTCAATATCATGTGCATGGCTTTCTTTCATGCCGGCATTGGTAATACGGATAAACTGAGAATCATTTTGTAATGCCGCAATATCGGCAGCACCACAATACCCCATGCCCGCCCGCAGGCCGCCGGTGTACTGGTGTACAATTTCACTCAGTTTTCCTTTGAAAGCTACCCTGCCTTCAATTCCTTCCGGCACCAGTTTTTTAATACCGTCTTCCACATCCTGAAAATAGCGGTCGCCGCTGCCCAATTGCATAGCGCCAATGCTGCCCATACCGCGGTATTGCTTAAACTTACGCCCTTCGTAAATAATCATTTCACCGGGGCTTTCATCCGTACCGGCAAATACACTACCCATCATTACCGTGCTGGCACCGGCTGCCAACGCCTTTACCAGATCGCCGGTGTAGCGGATGCCACCATCTGCAATAATGGGTATCCCTTTTTCTTTTAAAGCAGTAGCTGCTTCCATCACAGCTGTTATTTGTGGTACGCCTGCACCGGCTACAATACGGGTAGTGCAAATACTACCCGGCCCGATACCTACTTTCACGCAATCGGCCCCGGCTTCCGCTAATGCAGCAGCACCGGCAGCCGTGCCCACATTGCCGGCAATTATCTGTAGTTCTTTAAAGCTGCTTCTTAGTTTTTTGATGGAAGAAATAACACCATGACTGTGGCCGTGGGCACTATCCAGGCACACTACATCTACACCTATTTTCATCAGCGCTTCGGCACGTTCCAGCATATCGGCGGTAATGCCAAGTGCAGCACCCACCCGCAGCCTGCCGTAATCATCTTTTACTGCGTTGGGGTGATTTTGTACTTTTTGAATGTCCCGGTAGGTGATCAGGCCTACCAGTGTACCATCGTTTTTTACTACCGGTAGTTTTTCTACTTTGTGCTGGCGTAAAATAATAGCTGCTGTGGTAAGGTCGGTACCTTCGGGTGCCACAATCAGGTTTTCACTGGTCATTACTTCGCTGATAGGCCGGTGCCTGTCCTCTTCAAACCTGAGATCCCGGTTGGTGAGAATGCCAACAAGCCTGCCGGTATTATCTGTAATCGGAATACCGCCGATTTTGTTTTCCTTCATCAGGTTAAGTGCATCGCCAATGGTTGCTTCTACATGAAGTGTAATGGGATCCAGAATCAGCCCGCTTTCACTGCGTTTTACCTTACGTACCTGTTCTACCTGCTGCTCAATACGCATGTTTTTATGCAGTATACCTATACCACCCTGCTGTGCCAGTGCCACTGCCAATTGCCATTCCGTTACTGTGTCCATGGCGGCGCTCAGTAGCGGAATATTCAGCGTAATGGATTTGGTAAGCTGCGTTGTAATATTGGCTTCCCGTGGCAATACCTGGCTATAAGCCGGCATCAGCAGCACATCATCGAAGGTGAGACCTTCGCCAAAAAATTTGTTGGAATAAGAAGTGGGGGAGGGATTTATTGATGCCATGTGCGAAGGTAAGGGAAGTGCTCAATTCAAAATTATCAGTTGATAATTGATCAGCTAAAGTGGAAAACCCAGTAGTGTTCGAAACATGAAATTTAATTTATTCCGTGCGTAGTCCTGCTATATTTAGATCGCTGTTGGTTGCCCCCAAACCCCCTGAAGGGCAATGTCATTAAGATAAGCCCCATCGGGGCTTTCTGTTTGTAGAAAACAAAGCGAAAAAGGGGATCATTGCCACGTAGTGGCTACCCCTCTTCTCTGATTAGGTAGCCACTACGTGGCATGCACTAACATCATTGATGTCTGTTTGCTACAAACAGGTTGCACCTACGGCGCATAATTGCTACATCAATCCTTAACTTAATGACATTGCCCTGAAGGGGGCTTTGATCTGCCATTCAAAGCAATAGTGACATTGGGTTTCAAGAAATTCGCATATAAAAATGTTGGTCAAGTTCGGATTTCCCTTTAGGGGTTAGGGGCAACCAACGTTGAATCGCAACACTTTTCAACGTTTCAAAGACCAATGGTGGAAAACCTTTAAAATAATTTACTCCGCCAGCGCTTTTTCAATGCTGTTGCTGTCGGGCAAATCGTAAGATTGCGCTGCTAAAGACGTTCCGGGAAGGTAGACCTTTACTTTACGGCAGGCTGATGAACTGGTGATGATTGTCACTTTCTTTTTCCCTTTCGTAAAAACAACTGCGTATCGCCCTTCAAAAGGGCAACGCTTTGTTGCGTCCGACAGATAGTTTTCCTGTTGCAACACTGCTTTTTTAAGGTTAGCAGTTTTCGTATGTGTGAGGGTAACAGCATTCATAACAGGATAACCCGCTACGTATTTTTTTGTGCTGTCCTGTACTTCTTCTTCAACCGGGTTTGTATCAATGGAAAAAACGGCTATGCTGGCTGCCCGCTTTACAATTCCGACATAGCGCTGAAATATCTTATGCCGGGCAGCCAGACTATTTACACTAAACAACGCCGTTATTGCGATCAGGAAATATTTCATTTTTATTAATTATGGGCAGGCAGATGAGAGGCAGGCTGAAAAAGTGCCTGCCCGTTTCAGGTGAAGTAGCCGGGCTATCAGAGATAAGCCCGGGAGATTGACACAATCAATAAGCTACCTGTGTATAGCGGAGGCCACTTTGTACGGTACAGGAATTGCACATGCCCGGCGAAGTTTTGCTTTTGGCCAGCTCCAGTGTCCGCAAAACAATATTATCCCAGGAGGAGGAAGATTCCGTTTTAAAGAAACTAATTTCTTCCCGCAGTGCCTGAATAAAACTATGCGTAAAAATACCACCATCGGCATTGTTGCCGGTAGCAAATTCCCCTGGCTGGGCAGCTGCCGCCATGATGTTTCCTTTGGCCGTCATAAAAAGCCGCTGCAGCCTAACCAGGTTAGGATTTACATCACTTTTCGTATTCAAAAATCCCGAAGTGGTTATCTGGTTACGCCCAATCTTACTATTGCAGCAATCGGTTAAAATAATATTCAGCCGGGCTCCTTTTTTAGTGATAGCATTGTACACATCAGCTGCGCTTAAGGAATTGGCTTCTGAGACTTTCATATATTCACTGCTGCGCAAATCCATATTTGGGTATTGGTCGGTCTGGTCATTCCACCGAAAACCGTGGCCACTGTAGGCAAACACCACAATATCATTCTTGCCTGGCTGCAACTTATCTATTTCTGCATTCAGGTTTTCTTTGGAATAGGTGTCGTCCATGATGATGTGTTTCACAAAATCAATATTCAATGTTTTGGCAATGTCCCGGAATTCGTTTTCCAGTGCCCGTTCGTCAATCGTACAACTAATACCAATCGAGCTTTCACGGGTATTGGCTGCCATGATAAAGTGCATCTTGGAAGGTAAATTCAGTTGCAGGGAAGCCAGTACGTTTTTATCCAGCCCGCATATTTTACGCATGGCAAAATACTTGGTTTCGGTGCTGCTAAAAAACTGGCGTATGTACGTATCCGTTAGTTGTGCCGGTGTTAGCTGAATGTACGATTTTACTTTCTGCTGGTTCAAAAATTTGTCGCTGTCCGTCTGGTAGGGGCCACGCTGGTTTTTCCCGGTGCCATACCAGATAAAATAATCGGGACTGTACATTAATTTTGAAGCAGTGATAAATGTAGGCGCAGTTGTACTCTTCAGGTAAAAGAAATTTTCATTCTGCACATTAACACCCGTAATGGATTTATAATCTACATGCACCACATTGTAAACACCATTAACGGTGTAAGCAATACGCATATAACTGTTTTGCTCATTAAAATATACCAGCAGGCCCAGGTATTCTGTTTTTGCAGCATCTGTAAATTTTATTTCGTATAAAGATTGAGCGTCAGCTTTATATATACCTGCACAGCAAAAACAGGCAAGCAGTACTGCCATTAATTTCACTTTCATTGAAAATGGGTTCAAAGGGGTTTAGCATGTAAATGTATACCGTCTAAAAGCTTTTTGCAATACCCACTGTACGGTATTCTGATTTGAAAGCAATATTTAAAAACAGCAGGGAGTGTACGATACGAGCATCATAAGCTGTCAGGAAGGTTTTACCGGAGACAATTTACTTTTTAGTACTGTCAAAAATATACAGCAGCATTGGCCTGGGAGAGGCATCAATATAGCCGGTAAGCGTTTGCAAAAAAGCCGGGCATACCATCGGGCAACCCCAGCTTTGGCAAATTGGGTCAGCCGTTTCTTTACTGGGTACGCTGCTATGGCTGTGCAGCACAATTGCCCTTGCGTAGGCATTGCTGTTTTCCGTATCAAGTCCGTATAATTTATAAGCAAGGCCAAAGCTGCCCTGATAAGCTGATCCAATTTTATACACGCCTAAAGCTGAACAAAGGCTGCCTTCCACATTGCTATATTGACGCTGCCCCACTGGTAAGTACGACGTGCTGCTGCCGTGGGCAACCAATGCTTTTTCCAGAATTTTTTTAGTTGATAACTGCACCAGGTAGATCCGCTTGCTGCCGCTATGCAATCCCAAATCCGCAAGGATGGCGTACTGGGTGGAAAAATGTTCAGATACTGCCCGCTTGTATAGTGCATTTATTTTTTTCTTTAGGATAGTACTATCTGTTGTCAACGGGCCATCCACGCCGGCAACTGGTTTAAATACAGCCTGTATAGCTAACGGATTTTTGCGATCCGGAATTGCTTGTTCAACCGGTTGATTGCTGTTATCATTATTATGGCAGGATGCCAGAAACAGTAGTGAAAAGCAACAGGTAACAATTTTCATGATGGTAAAAAGGAAGGTTGAAGCATGAACGATTCAGCAACCCGTTTATTCCATATACAGCAGCTTATTTTATTTGATTCCTCCATGCGGCAGCCTTACTTTTGCCGCCAAAATAAGGGCCGTACTTCATGCTTGCATTTGCCCGAAATGTGTCTAGCTGTTTTTATACGAAAGGCTTTCAACATTTCAGTGTAAAGAGAAGGCAGCAGGCGGTTTCAGAACTTTTCTTTTACAATACATAAACATAGAAAAACACATGGCAGACATTAAGCCCGATGAGATTTCGGCCATTTTACGCCAGCAGCTCAGCAATTTTGATGCAGGCGCTAGCTTGGAGGAAATAGGAACCGTATTACAGGTAGGAGATGGTATTGGCCGTATTTATGGCCTAAACCAGGTACGCAGCGGCGAACTGGTGGAGTTTCAGAATGGCACAAGAGCCATAGCCCTGAACCTGGAAGAAGATAATGTAGGTGTGGTATTGATGGGCGAAACCGCCGGAATTAAAGAAGGTGACAAAGTAAAACGCACCGGTAAAATTGCCTCTATTAAAGTGGGTGAAGGCATGGTTGGCCGCGTAATTAACATGCTGGGCGAACCTATTGATGGCAAAGGCCCGTTAGCCGGCGAACTGTACGAAATGCCGCTGGAACGCAAAGCACCGGGTGTTATTTTCCGGGAACCGGTGAAGGAACCCCTGCAAACCGGTATTAAAGCCATTGATGCCATGATACCGATTGGCCGCGGCCAGCGGGAACTGGTGATTGGCGACCGGCAAACCGGTAAAAGTGCGATCTGCATTGATACGATCATTAACCAAAAAGAATTTTTTAAAGCCGGAAAGCCGGTTTATTGCATTTATGTAGCTATTGGCCAAAAGGCCAGCACTATTGCCGGCATTATGAAAACGCTGGAAGAAAATGGCGCCATGGAATACACCGTGATCGTAGCTGCCAGCGCCAGTGACCCGGCTCCACAGCAATTCTATGCACCATTTGCCGGTGCCGCTATCGGCGAATTTTTCCGGGATACCGGTCGTCCGGCACTGATTATTTACGACGATCTTTCAAAACAAGCTGTAGCCTACCGGGAAGTATCGTTGTTGCTGCGCCGCCCACCGGGCCGTGAGGCATACCCTGGTGATGTATTTTACCTGCATAGCCGCCTGCTGGAACGGGCTGCTAAGATTATAGCCAAGGATGAGATTGCCAAAAAGATGAATGACCTGCCGGAATCAATCCGGCACCTGGCAAAGGGTGGCGGCAGCTTAACCGCATTGCCCATTATTGAAACACAGGCGGGCGACGTATCGGCTTATATTCCAACCAACGTTATTTCTATTACAGATGGCCAGATATTCCTGGAAGGAAACCTGTTCAACGCTGGTATCCGGCCGGCCATTAACGTGGGTATTTCGGTAAGCCGGGTAGGAGGTAATGCACAGATCAAATCCATGAAAAAAGTGGCTGGTACATTAAAGCTTGACCAGGCTTTGTACCGGGAATTGGAAGCCTTTTCCAAGTTTGGCGGCGACCTGGATGCGGCTACCAAATCGGTAATTGACAAGGGCGCCCGCAACGTAGAAATCCTGAAGCAGGCACAGTATTCTCCCTACAGCGTAGAAAAACAGGTAGCCATTATTTACCTGGGTACGCAAGGTTTGCTGCGGGATGTGCCGGTACGGAAGGTGAAAGAATTTGAAGAACAGTTTTTACTGGAAATGGAAAACAAACACCCCGAGATTTTAGCTGAGTTTAAAAAAGGCGCTTTACCGGAAGATGGTATTTCCAAAATGGTAGAACTGGCAAAAGGAATTATCAAGCAGTATCAGAAATGAAAAATAGCTACAATGATTGCTTCCCGTTTCTGAAGCCCATTGTTTAGCAGCTTACTATAAAAGGCCACATCTTCATCATGAGATGTGGCCTTTTACATTTTTGTTCAAGTAGAAAGTATACAGCGTCGGAAGATTTTATAACTATGATCCCGGAACTGTAATTTGACTTTGCTCTGTTGATGAAATTAATAACTTTTGCCTGGCTTTACTTTTTGAGGCAAACCGTTGCAGATTATAATATATAGCGAAATTGGATTGTTCAGCCCTGTTTATAATAATTTGAGTGTAATATTTTTTAGATTTTACATAATTTTTTAACGGGATTAAAAAATCGTATTGAAAAAAATAACTCAGGAATTTATTTCACATTTTATTGCCGGAAACCATATAGCATTTAGTTGCACTCACACAAGATTATGTGTACCGGTCATTGACAGGATTTATCGAAAAATGCTCGTAGGTATTAAGTTTGCCGAAATTAAAGTGTATGATAGAATTATTTGTGATGGACATCACAGGTATTTAGCTGCTTTATTAGCTAACTATACATTAAGTATTGTTCCTTATATCCGCACATCTGCAACTAAAGTAATTGATTGGAAATCGGTTATTTTTGACGACGAGGATTGGGACACTCCTGCTAAAATCAGGATTCTGAATGAGCAAGATGCAGATTATAACAATATTCCAATTCAAAAACTCATTGAATTGCTGGAATAAATTCTAATTTTATAGTTCAATGTTATTATTTCTGGATATAGACGGTGTTATGGTTCCTGCCAAAGGCTGGAAAAAGCCTGAAATACTGAATGATGGATTTCCTGCTTTTAGCAGTAAGGCGGCTCATACACTTCAGTGTTTAATTTTTGAAGACGTCACTGTTATACTTACAACCTCTCACAAATCAAATTTTAGCATCGAAGAGTGGAAAAGTATTTTCAAAAATCGAGGAGTTACTATTGAAAGATTAAAATCTCTTCCCGATAACTTTACAAATCTTAGTCGTAAGGATGAGATTGTCAATTGGTTTGGTATCAATAATGTTGATGAGTTTTTTTTTATTATTGATGATGATAAATCCTTAAATGACCTTCCAGGTTATCTAAAGAAAAATTTGATACAGACTAGCCCCTCCATAGGACTTACGGAAGAACATTTGGATATGATAAGGTCCATTCTGCAAAAAGATTTGCAACCTGTATAGTGCTTTTAAATTTTTTGAGAGTAGTCAATTTGTTCAGCACTTTCCCTTTCTATTACTGCTGTTGGGAAAAGAAATGCCGGGGAATAATGGCAGGAATAATAATACGTTCTTCATTCATTTTTACCTGTGTATGCTCTTCGAAGATGTGGCCGTCTTCATAGCCAACGCTTACATATACATGCAGCTTTTGATTGGCCATGCCCTTAAACGTTCCTTTGGCAGGTGTACAATCCACAAAGCTGCGGCCTACTGCCAGTAAAATGTGTTGCGTTTTTACCCATATATTATTGGTAGGATCAATACCTGCCCAGCCCCGGCCGGGTATCCATACTTCCACCCAGGCATGGGTGGCACCTTCGCCACGCAAGCCGTCCTTGTTAGGGCAAATGTAGCCGCTTACATACCGGGCAGCAATGCCTGCTGTGCGTAGCAACTGAAGCAGGATATGTGCAAAGTCCTGGCAAACGCCTTTGCGATGCTTCAGAATTTCGTCAACCGTTGTTTCTACCGTGGTAATGCCTTTCTCATAGGTAAATTGTTCATATACGTACCGGCTGCACCACTCGCTGAATGCATACACATCTTCTGCAGGTGGCGCATTGTTTAAAATTTCCCGGATATCGCTGGCAGCCGCTATTGCTTCGGGCCGGTTGTACTCCAGTAACATCAGCGGGCTAATGGTTACAGTATTGTTGTCCATTACCTCATCAATCCGGATCACCAGGCGGCTGTCAATCGTTAGCTGCTGGTGCGGTTCGGTTAGGGTAAATATGCCGGTACGGTTGTTCCAATAATCGTAAAAAGTGCTGATGGCTGGTTCGCCGCTAATCGAAATATCCTGCTGCAATACCTGCTGCTGCGGAGTTGCATAGGGATAAATCTTAATCTGATTGGTGCTGTCTATCACGGGTGCATCGTACTCGTAGCGGGTGATGTGCTGAATTTTATATACAGGCATTTTTAAATCGTGAATGGTGAATCGTTCCGCCGCGGCGGATGAATAACTGTGCAATTTTAATTCCTGTCTTTCGGACTCTCGGTCTTCCCGACTTTTTCTTAATAATAAGAAAAAAAAGTCTGGCCTACCACATGCTGCAATTCATAAATCTGTTCTTTAATGGAATGGATGTATTCAGCAAGCCCCTGCTCCTGTATATCTTCCCGGCTGGCATACGCCACACTGCTGTACAGCTTGCCCAGCATCCGTTCCAAAGCAGCCGTGTTCTCGTGTTTGTTATCGTCCAGTATTTTTTGCAGGTAGTGCCCAATGCGTTTTACCGAATAAAAAACGCTTCTTGGAAACTGGATATTAAAGAATATCATGTCAATAATATTCTCTGTATGGTTACCGGTGCGGTAGGTTTTTAAAAATAATTCATATCCACTTAGGCTAAGCAACATATTGCGCCAATACAAGATGTGTTGTGCACTTGCTATGTCGTAGTCCATCCGGCTAAAGCGGGCATCTACAATATCCAGTGTTTGCAGGCACCGTTCGGAATAGCGACCCAGGTTCATAAAGTGCCAACCCATGCTGCGGGGCATGGTTATATCGGTAACACCGTAGTACATCAGGCTATCTTCAATCAGCAGATCCAGCATGGGTACCTGGGCACCTTCCGCTATCGCCATTTCCGTGTCTTTACTATTGATGCGGTGGTAAATCTGGTTAATAGCCTCCCATACTTCTTTGGTAATATGATCCTGTGCGCCGCGGGCATTTTCACGGGCACGGGTCACCATTACCTTCAGCGAATTTGTCTCTTCGGTACTGTATAGCATGTGTTGTAGCACAGACGTGGTTTGCGGTTTTATCATAAGCCGCTTGTCTTCCTCCAGGCCGGAAAAAATATCCAGTGCCTCCTGCCAGTTGTAAGAACCTTCCTTGCTGGTATCAAAAGAGCCAATATAACCATATCGCAAAGTACGCAGCAACCCGTCTGCCCGTTCCATATACCGGTTCATCCAAAAAAGGCTATCCGCTATTCTTGAAAGCATAATTCTACAGTTTAAATGTTCACTCGTTCACTTGTTCACACGTTCAAATACGGTTTAAAGTTTAAGGTTCAAAGTTTAAAGTTGTGTATTTCAAAGAGTGCTCCGACAATATCTTCATCAAAATAAATTTAGTTTTTCATCTCAAAACAATGGGTGCTTAATAGTAGTAATCATTTGAATGGTGCCAACGCCACCTCAGTTCATCTCTTGTACAATTGCCTGGATTATAAAAACAAATTAACAATGCAACCCGTGATGTGAAAACCGACAAATCAAGAACAGCATCGATATTCACGATTGACGATTCACCATTCACGATCATCATTCCTCCAATACCCAGGTATCCTTACTGCCACCGCCCTGTGACGAGTTTACTACCAGGCTACCTTCCCGTAACGCTACCCTGGTAAGGCCACCAGGTACAATTTCAATACCATCGGGACCGCATAGGGCATATGGCCGCAGGTCAACATGGCGGGGCTGTAGCTTATCATTAATAAAACAAGGTGCTGTTGATAACTGGATAATGGGTTGCGATATAAACGACCGCGGATCTTCGTGCATGGCTTTTATACAACCGGCCAGTTCCTCGTCGCTGGCTTTGTTGCCCATTACCAACCCGTAGCCGCCACTCTCGTTCGTTTTTTTCACCACCATACTGCGGATGTTCTGTACGGTATGTTCCAGTTCGTCCTTATTTTCCATGCGATAGGTAGGAATATTTTTTAGCAATGGTTCCTCGTTCAGGTAATAGCGGATCATATCCGGCACGTAGGTGTAAATGGCTTTATCATCAGCTACGCCGTTGCCAATGGCATTTACAATAGCCACATTGCCTTTTCGGTACGCACTCATCAGCCCGGCTACTCCCAGTTGACTATCGGGATTAAATACCAGCGGGTCCAGGTAATCATCATCCACGCGGCGGTAAATCACATCTACCTGCCGCAACCCTTTGGTTGTTTTCATATACACCCGGTGATTATCGACCACCAGGTCACGGCCTTCCACCAGCTCAACACCCATGTAGCGGGCTAAAAACGTATGCTCGTAATAGGCACTGTTGTAAATGCCCGGCGTGAGCAGTACAACTGTAGGGTTGCTGATTTGGCGGGGGGCCAGGCTCAACAATATTTTGTGTAAAATAATGGGGTAATCAGTAACGCTTTTTACCTTGTTGCTACTAAGCAATTCGGGGAAAATACGCTTGGTAACTTCCCGGTTTTCCAGCATATAGCTTACGCCACTTGGTGTCCGCAGGTTGTCTTCCAGTACATAAAATACGCCATCGGCGCCACGGATTAAATCAATGCCGCTGATGTGTACATAAATTTCATGTGGTACTTTAATGCCAAATACCTCCCGGTTATAATGCGGACAAGAGGCAACCAGCGAAGCGGGTATTTTTCCATCCTTAATGATTTGTTGCTCGTGGTATACATCATTTAAAAACCGGTTCAGCGCCGTGAGCCGCTGTTTAATGCCGGCTTCAATGTGTTTCCACTCGATGGCTGTAATAATACGTGGCAAAATGTCGAATGGAAATATGCGTTCAATGCCTTTATCGTCCTTGTATACCGTAAAAGTGATGCCCTGGCTAAGGAAAAGATCGTTGGCCAGGGTTTCCTTTTCCCGGAAAGAAGATGCGGAAAACCGCTGTAAATAGTTTTTGAGTAATGCATACGGCGGCCGGAAACTTTCGGTGTTCCGCATTTCATCGTAGGCAGCAGCAGGCAAGTCATACGTTTCGCTCCAGTGTATTGCATCCATAAGCTACTTGATTAAGGTGCTTAAAGATAAGGGTGGGTATGAAACGAGGAAATTTTTTTGTAAATAAAGGTATATCCTACACATACTAAAAGATATACTATGTTGCGTTCCGGAAAAAGAACAGGAATCTTAAACGAAGCTATCTGAATCGGTCAGTAATAATCTGCTTTTTATTCTTCCATTTCCGAACTAATTCTTCCATTTTATTGCTGCGATTTTTCTACCACTTTTTCTGAAACAGATTTTTTCCATTGCAACCGCCGCTTCCATATTTCCCCTTTATGGAAGGTAGGTATTGTACTGCCCAGCAGTTTACCCCAGGGTTTTGTTTCCGGCAGCCTGTCGAATATTATTTTCAGAATGGCCACGAATGGAATAGAGAGAAACATACCGGATACTCCCCATAACGCACCTCCGAGCAGCACTACCACAATCGAAAAGAAAGCATTGATTTGTACCCTTGAGGATACCAGGAACGGTACGAGAAAATTGTTGTCAACAAACTGAATAAAGGCATATGCCCCTACGATGGCAATTGGCGCCGTAAAGCCATCCAGGGTAACGGCTGCCATTAATACCGGTAAAAGAATGGCGATGATACCCCCGATATACGGCAGCATATTTAGTAAGGCCCCCAGTACCCCCAACAATATGGCATAGGGTACACCAATAATTAGCAGAGCGACAGAATTAAGTACCGCTACTACCAGCGCTTCCAGCAGCAATCCCACCATATAACTTTGAATAGCAACCTTTGTTTCTCCTAATACTTCTGATACTTTAGTGCTGTTTTCTTCGGCAAATGATTCGTGCAGAAAATTAATGATCAGCGTTTTATAGAACAAGAGCAGAAAAACATAAATAGGAATCAATACAAAAAAACCAATTATACCAAATGCACCCCCCAGGGTTTTCCCTAATAATGCCTGGCTGCTATGGAGTGCCTCATCAATTTTTTTTTGCTGGCTGGCAACCGGCATATTGAACTTGGCTGCTATCCAGTTCTGTATCTGCAAAAAATGCTCGTTAAACTTTGCTTTTAACTGCGGCAGGTTATTACCAAATTTCATGATCTGAGAGGAAAAAAAATACAATAGACCTGCTACAAAAATCAATGCAATGGCAAGTGCAATAGCAATAGCTACCACTTTTCCAACCCTTTTTTTCTGAAGCTTATTGACGATGGGATTCAGGAGGATGGCAATAATGAGTGAAAAAGCAATAGGTGCCAATATGTCCCTCAGTGTAAGCAACGAATAACTGAGAAGCACCAGCCCAAAAAGAATTACGGTGCTCTTTATGTAAAAAGGGTATTGCTTTTTCATGTACTTGTTTATATGCCTGGTTTAATTTCAGACTGTGGATGTCCGGCAGTACTGAATGAAAGCATTTTTGTATTTCGTGTGATACAATAATCCTGCTTGAAAGAAATTGCAGCTCCGATTATTTGTATTTTTTGTTCCATTAGCGATTGATACACAATGCTTTTTGTTTTTACCATCCTATTTACTTCTTCTGATCAAAGATGCTGTATCACAAGAATGACAGAGGCCTGTTTAGTAAGTATTTTAACAATCACAGACAACTTGCCCCGTTCGTCCGGGATTGGCACAATGTTTTCCAGATTGCCGCCGTCGTAGAATACAGGTTTGGGAATACAATGTAACCACATAGGCACATAGGGCATATAAGAATACAGGTGTGGAATTTAAAGCATACATGAGGTAACGGAAGCATTGGTTTTGAACACTTATTCTTACAATTTGTATTCCTGTATTCTTATGTGCCTACCGTGTCCGCCTGGGCGGATGTGCCTATGTGGTTCAAAAATGTATTTTGTATCCCTATTTACTGATATGCCTGTATAATTCATTATAGCTGCTAACAGCTTCTACTTGTTAAAATACTAAATAGCCTTAGGCTTTGAAAAAGCAGTTTATTGTTTCATCCATTTTTTAATAACGGTTTGACTGCCGGTTACCATACGGAGAAAATAGCTGCCGGCGGGTAAATGATCAACGTCCATCTGTAAAGCGGTACTGCCAGTCTGCAGTTGTAGTTGCTGTTGTTTCAATATGTGGCCTTTCAGGTCGGTAATTTGCAAAAATGTTAGTCCGGTGGTAATTGTATTTACCGAAAAATTCAGGATCGATTTTACCGGATTTGGATAAATGCCGGTGATAAACAAACCAGCTTCCGCTGTTTCTTTTACCAGTACTACCAGGCTATAAGTGGCTTTGCCATCTTTATCTGTTTGCCGCAGCCGGTAATAATTATTGCCTTTTTCGGGTGCAAAATCGATAAGTGTGTATTGCAGTGGTTCGTTACTATAGCCGTTAATCGCTTTACTTCTCACAAAATTCAGATCGGTAAAGTTGATACCATCATTGCTTCGTTGCACATAAAAGCCACTGTTATTGGCTTCGGTAACTGTTTTCCAGGAAACATCTATCTGCGTGCCTTTTCGTACCGCAGATAAGCCGGACAGCCTTACCGGCAGCGGGCCGGTGGTGCCTGCACCGGTAATGTTTTGTGCATATCCCCGGTATTCGGTACCCCGGTTTTCATACCAAACGGCTACGGCCTGGTTGTTTACGGCTGTTGTAAAATTAAAACGGCCTTTGGCTGTGCTGCCACCGGCAGTGGTGCTGCTCAATTCAACCCGGTTGCCGATCCATACAAAGTTGCCATTTGCGTCCAGCCGGGTTGCGTACATTTTATAATTTACATCGTAGCTCATAAACAGCGGTGCATCATTGATGAGTGCCAGATTGCCTTCCTGACGATCCGATGCAGCGCTGATGGGGTACACTTCCTTGCCATCCACATTAAATAACCGGGCGCCGGTAACTGCATCAAACTTTTGCACATAAATACCCCATTGCGACTGGCCAGAGTTACTATAGGAACATACCGACCAGATGTACGGCGAACCAGGTGCATGGGCAATATTGGTGGTTTGGTTATACGGTTGTGTGCCGCTATAAGTTGAAAAAGGCGCCCCGTTGATACCCCAGGGAAGCATGCCATCAGGATTAATGCGCTGTACAAAAGAATTGAACCGGCTGCCTACGCTGCTATAATAACCATAATAAATAGTGTCGGCCTCCGTTGCAACGGAATAGGTGCGAATGGTGGCAGTGGCCTGGTTAGATAGCTGCAGATAATTTGTCCAAAGTGAATCACCGTTGTTATTATAGCGTTGTGCATATAACGTACTTGAGATTCCACTGCTATAGCGTTGCAGTAGCATGGTAAATCCACCGGAGGGAAGGGCTACAGGCACTGCTGCCGTGCTGTTATATACAGTACCGCCTACGACAAACTGCACCAATTTTGGTACAGGCCAGGCCAGTACGCCGGCAGGCGATACCTTTTGATAAATTACTTTTTTGTTTGTATTGTTCCAGGCCACTAAAATATCGCCGGAGCTTAATAATACAGCATAGGGAGAAAGCCCTTCTCCCAGGTAAATACCACCCATGCCCCAAGGTAATGTACCATCCTGATTTACCTTTATCAATACGGCTCCGTTGGAGGTGTTGCGCTGATCCTGGCAGGCGATAATAAATGTATTTTCAGGACCCAGGCAAACATTGTAAACAGATGTAGATGAGCCGGTAGGAAAATTATTAGCAACAATTCCATCCGGGCCAAATAGTTTATTGCCATCTTTATCCAATAGCTGTACCCGCATATTGAAGTTTCCGCCCACCGAAGAATAAAATGCAATAAACGTTTTCCCCTCGGAGGTAGCAGCAGTTTGTATGGTACTTGCATTCAGCCCGGCTATTTCCAGATTCGTGGAAGTATTGCTGTTCCATTGGCTAAAACCAGAAGCTGTCAAAAGAACGAACATCAGAAAGAGTACTAAATGCTTCATCGGAGTTTCGTTTTGGTTTGTCACAAACGTATTAAAACGAAAGCATTATTTATTATTTCTGGAACACTTATTTTTTACTCATTTATTTGTGAAGAACCGATCTGATCCAGCCATTCTTCGTCCTGGCGGGTTATATAATATTTAATATATCGCTTTAACAGGAAAGCACCGGTAATGGTGCAAATGGTAATAAATGTGTAAGTACTGATTAGTACCAATGCCACTACATCTTCCGCATGTGGGCTTTTATGGTAAGGGTTTGTTTTGAACGTTTCCATAGAACCATATAAAAAAAGGCAGATCAGGGCAATGGCAACACAACTGTTCAGTGCCAGCAACACCGTATGCCAGACACTGAATGTTGATAGCGTCGGGAGTTTATTAAAAAGGTAATGATGGATCAGCCGGATGTTGAGCATATTGAAAGCAATCTGAATGGATAGCGAAATAATACATATCAAAGTCAGTGTTTCAACAGAACGGAAATTGCGATGGTCCTTCAATAAATAATAAGTAAGTAGTAGCAGTGCCAGTAAGGCAACTGCCAGCCCCAAATACACCATCACCCTAAAAAAGATCCATTTCTTTTCCTTCATATATCGTTTTTACACGCATTCTCATACTGAGTTTTACAGAAGATTCAGTTTAGATAGTGATACACAATTGCTACATGGACTATTGTACATGCAAGTCTTGGGAACGGGAATGAATTTTCGGAATATGCGGAAGGAGTTTTTGAAAGCCTGAGATATTGGACGTTTTTGAGAGGAGAATACTTAAAATAAGATTTAGGAAACAATTGCTTCCGTATTACTGCTTTCCTGCTTTTCAATAGTTTCAATTTTGCCTTTTAGGTCTTTGATGTATGGATGTTTCAACCCATAGGTTTGTTTAATAATATTATAAGACTTGTGAAAGTAGGATTTGGCTTGCTGCAAATCCCCTATGATATAAAAATCATTTCCTAAGTTATTGTAACTAAAAATTAAACTCGGGTGGCTTTCGCCAAAAAGAGATAGATTTATCGCTAACGCTTTTTTATGATAGTTTAAAGCCCTAATTGAATCCTGTTTCATGAGCCAGGCACTTCCTAAATTATTATAAGATTCAGCAACACCCGGGTTTCGTTCACCAAAAAGATGTACCCGGATGGCTATTGACTTATTAAAATAATGAATTGCCTGATCTAAGTTTGATGCCATCATCCATGCGGTTCCGAGATTATTGTAAGTAGCAGCTACCTTTGAATTTGATTCACCTGTTTGTTTTAAGAGTATGGCTAATGCCTTTTCATAATAATCAAAAGTTTTAAGTAATTCACCTTTATCTTTATATACACTTCCCAGATTGTTGTAAGAGGCAGCAACGCTTATATTTTCTTCGCCAAATAGTTTTATCCGAAGTGCCAGAGCCTTTTCATGATATTGTATGGATTTATCAAAATTTCCTTTATCGTGGTAAATAAGCCCAAGTTCATTATTATCAAAAGCAACTTCTTTTGATACTTCTCCGAAGTTTTTGAGATCATACTGCAACACTTTTTCAAAAGATTCAACTGCTATATCCAAATTGCCTGATTGATAATACAATTCTCCTAATTCAATCAACACTTCCCTGTCATCATTTCTAAAGTACTCCTTAAACTCATTCATCAACTCCACTGCTTGCCCTAACAAAAGCAACTGGCGGTATGCTTTTATTAAAGGGAAAGCAATTTCCTTCGCAATTCTGGAAAGGGATATATCATCATTCCGTGCAGCCGCTAATTGTTTTTCAAGCAGGTAAATACGGGTACGCAAAGTTTCTGCATCTTCTTCCTGGCCAAGTTGCATTTCACTTCGCTCAAATAACTGGCTACCGGCTTTTACTTCTATTTCAGGAAAGAACAAAGTATTCAGGTCACGCCGGGTGTATAAGTCTATTGCTTTGTGTGTAAAGGTGCTGTGGTTTTCAGGGGTAAGCCAAATCAGAATGGGAATATGCAATGAAAACAAAGCTTCCCGCATTTGATTTAACTGGTAAGCAAATTCATCATGCGTAAGCAGCATCAACTCATCAATATTGCTGAGTATTAATCCATTTTGGAATTGCTTTTTTGCTTCTCTGAGTTGTTCCAGGCAGTTTTTATTTATATCGAATTCAATTTTTGTTTCACCTACTGTAAGATTCAGGTTTTTACAATAATCAATTATTTCTTTGTTGATTTCTTTTTTGAGAGTATAAGAATAGGAAACAGCAAAAATATACCCACCGTTACGATGCCGATTGAAAAACTGCTTAATGGTAAGCACATGGTCAAGGTATTCAGCCTGCTTACCTGATTCGAAATTGTTCATCCAGTAATTGTTTTTCGATGAGTATTTCTTTTACCAGCGGATGCACATCAATCCAGCCTTTATCGTTGTAACTAAGAATGCAAAGGTTTTGCCGTAACTGTAGTTCTACCATTGTATTATCCGGTTGTTTGGTATTATCTTTTGCAACCCGTTGCAATGCGGTAAAATATTGCGCAGCCGACACAACTTCTTTGTCATTTTCAACACGGGCACTAATCATAGCACGGTAGTCGTCAATTGAGCGGCTAAATGCTTTTTTCCAATCTGCTTCAATTATCTTTTCACGTTCACGGTTCAAGGCAAAGTTGGCTGCACCTCTTATTATCCTAAACAAATCAAAAATGGCACCGCCGCAATACCGGATAAAATTCATAGCTAACTCGTCTGATTCAAATAAATTTAAATCCATTCTCTTTTCCAGCAGTTCTTTCAGTTTATATTGACCACCTTCCAGTTTTGGCGAACTATCTATGTTATGCGTTTTAAGCATGGGTAACACCAGAACCTCATCTACTGCACTGTTTGCCGTATTAAACTGTGAATTGTAGTATAAAGCTATTGGGAAGGTGTAAATCGTATTGATATTGAAAGCCACCAACCGGGAAACATAATTAAAGAATAGCTCTTCCCCCTTTTTTAAGTCCAATTTATCCAAGTCTTCTATAATAACGAGTAACCCTTTGTTCAGTGCCTGAAGTTTACTTTTTATTTCTGTTATCAAAATATTTCCTGCACCAATTAGTTCCGAAATAAGATGTTCTTCTTCGCTATGGATCGTTTTGGTGAAATCCCGGTCATACTTTGCTCTGGCGGTAAACGTAGCGAACACTTCAAACAACTTTAAAAAACCGGCTTTTACGCCACCACCGGCTTTTATATCAGCGCCAATGCCTTTTACCGTTTTATCTTCAATCGTTACTTTTTTAACCCAGTCTTCAATTGGTTTCAGATAGGCTTCATCAATAGATAGGTTACTTTCATTCGCTGCCTCAAACAGCTTTTTCATGGTAGCAATCAGCAGGTCAATATGTGTAATGTTGTTCGGCTCCAACTCATCTTTAACGGAAAAGTTAAGCACTAGAAAATTGTGTTCTTCCAATTTTATCTGTAGGCGCAATAATTCTGTTGATTTGCCACAGCCTCTTGCACCGGCAAACAGATAGTGCTTTGTGCCCAATCTGTCATTTAGCAGGTTTCGCTTTAATTGCGGAAATGCTTCATCGCCACCACGATCTTCGGTTGTATCTACAAAAAACTCAGCGAACTCATCTTTGTGTAAGGTTTCATTTTTAAGATTTCCAATAGCGTCTATCAGTGTTTTAGCCTGTGGCATGGACGGTGGAATTTTGAGTAAAGTTATACGAACTAGAACAACTTGCCTGTAACCATTAGAAGTATAACCATTCCTTTTCCTTCAACGCTCACTCCCTAAAAGTATAAAACGCACTGCCCTGTGCCAGCGGTGTTATATCCAGATCGTTGATGCATACATGGGGTGGCAAAGTGGTAACATAGTAAATGATCCCGGCCACATCGTTGGCTGATAATGGTTTGTAGCCAGCGTACACAGATGCTGCTTTTTCAGCATCCCCCTTAAAACGTACGTTGCCAAACTCCGTTTCGGCGGCACCGGGGCATACCAATGTTACTTTTATTTTATGTGGTAATAAATCAATCCGCATGGATTTGCTGATGGCAGTTACGGCAAACTTACTGGCACAATACACATTCCCTTTTTCGTACACTTCCTTACCGGCAATAGAGCCCATGTTGATGATGTGTCCGCCACCTGTTTTTTTCATGAGCGGCAATACGGCCCGGCTCATATATAGCAGGCCTTTTACATTCGTATCCAGCATCGTTTCCCAATCATTTAAATCGGCTTCGTCAAATGTATCCCGGCCCAAAGCAAGCCCTGCATTGTTTAGCAACACATCTATTTTCCGCCATTTTTCCGGCAGGTTTTCAATAGCACTAAAACATGCTTCTTTATCCTGCACATCAAAAATTAATGGCAGCACTTCAACCGTCTGACTGGTTAATGCTTTTGCCAGTGCTTCTAATTTATCGGCCCGGCGGCCGGTAATAATGAGGCGATAGTTGTGCTGTGCAAATAATTCGGCACAGGCTTTTCCAAATCCGGAAGTTGCTCCGGTGATAAGTATCGTTTTCAAAGTAAAAAGTTGTTACGGATTGAACAAAGTAGCGAAAAAAACTGAAGTTTTTTGCTTTTTACTTTTGCCTTTTTATTTTGCCTGCTATCGAATCAGCAAAACCGTTCCGGACTGGTTGATTATTTTACCGGTGTAATCAACCGCCTGTGCATGATACACATAAGCAGCACTACCCTGCAGGTTTCCGTTGATGCTTCCGTCCCAGCCATTGTTTTGAGAGGTGGTGGAAAACACAAGCTGACCCGACCGGTTATAGATGCGGAAATAATTTAATTTTTTCATACCTACTAAAATGGGTTTAAGTATATCATTGTTGCCATCGCCATTGGGCGTAAAACCGCTTGGTATAAAAATGGAAGGACCGGTCTTAAATACTTTTACCAGTACCTCATCGCTTCCGGTACAGCCGATAGCCGTAGTAGCCGTAAGCCGGTAGCGGATGCTGTCTCCTTCGGGTACGGATGTGGT
Source organism: Chitinophagaceae bacterium (assembly GCA_965246935.1). Lineage (GTDB taxonomy): Bacteria > Bacteroidota > Bacteroidia > Chitinophagales > Chitinophagaceae > JAZKFT01. The sequence goes on from CBDFGC010000038.1 coordinate 194,109, forward strand.
GTTGGTAAATAAGAAAACAGGATTCAGTGAGTCGGCATTGCTGATACCAATTACCGGGCTCCAGTGGTACCTGATAGCAGGAGGTACTTCGGGCAGGCCAAATAACAGGGGCTGCCCAACAATAACAGCAGTATCGTTACCGGCAAATACATTCAGCTTTGGCAACACTCGTACCAGCACCGTATCCCTGGATGGTTTAGGACAGCCAAGGGTATCAAACACCGTTAGCACAAAGTTGGTAGAAAATTGGGGCTTTACACCTGTTGTCAGGCTATTGGGGTGTGTTACCAGGTTACGGGGGCTCCAGTTAAAAGAGGACGCTACGATGCTGCCATGTAAAGTGCCGGTAGTATTAAAACACAAGGTGGTATCGGGGCCGGCATTTGCTACCGGGTATGGAATTGTTTTTACCGTAACGTTATCCTGAGCGGTGCAGCCACCTAAAATAGCTGTTACAGTATATCTTGTCTGCGGCGCCAAAGGAGTTGCCACCGGAAACTTTTTCTGCGGATTGTCCAACGTGGCTGCCGGTGCCCACTGGTATTGCAGCCCATGGCTGATGGCTGAAAGTGTTACCCCATCCGTACGGCAAATGGTTAGATCAGGCCCGGCATCTACTGTTATCGAATCCAGCACGTTGATATGTACGCTATCCGTATTTACACAGCCATTATCCGTAACCGTTACATAATACGTAATAGTATCCTGCGGATATACCAGCGGCGTTGCTGTGTTGCGGTTGATAATTCTGAAATTGGGAGTCCATACAAAACTACCGCTGCCACCAGCCTGTAACTGTAGCGTATCGATGCTGCAAATAAGGGTATCCTTAAAAGCCAGGTTGAGTAATGGCTTTACTAACACTTCTAATATTTTTTCTACTTTGGCTTCACAACCTTTGCTATCGCTAACAGTAAGCGTTACGGTTTTAGAGCCAATGGCCGGGTACAGATAGGAAGCATTTTGAAGCCCGGAAACATCATCACTAACTGATGGCTCCCCAAAATCCCATAGCCATTTATTTACGGTGCCATAGCGGCTGCGGGTAGTATCCCGAAACTGAAAAGGATTGGTAACACAGGAGCCAAACACCGTAAAGCCGGGCTTAAATCCCGGATACACAATTACTTTCGTCGTTGCCGAATCGCTGCAGTTTTCGAACTTGTTTACGATCAGCTTTGCGGTAAAGGTTCCGGTATCCGGGTAAATATAGGTTGGATTAGCAACCGTAGATGTATCACTGGAAATACCAGGTACCCCAAAATCCCAGTGATACGTACGGATATTCGGTGATTGGGATCCGTTTTCAAACGTTACGGAGAAGTCGTCGCAGGAAATAATTTTTGGCGGAAGCACTGCCTCTACAATGGTACAACCGGCCACCACTACATGCAATTCCTTCCGGGTTTCTGCAATATATTGTCCATTACGGTACTCCTTAATACTTACAGCCAGTACATATTCTCCTGCCGTACCCGGGGTTATCCCGGTGATGATACCTGTAGATGAATTGATATTAATGTTGGTTCCAAAGGGATTATTGGCACTATACCCTCCGGAATATGGAACCGATGCATAGGGCGGCGCTGTAGCATCAGTGGGGCTGGGATTGTTGCTGTTTCCTCCTCTTAATGCTGCTGTAAATGCGTACACCAGGGAGTCGCCATCGGGGTCGGTAGCCGAATAATCCAGCACAAAATTGGAATGGTAACAGGTAACAGCGGTATCTTTTTGTGCAAACAAAGGGCTACTGTTATTGGGGTTATTAATGCCATTTGCCGTACCGGGAATGGTAATGGTGTAAGTAATGCCCTCTGCGTTGGAAGGCGCCTGTATGTTTACAATACCATCAATGCGGCAGCAACGCTGAAAGGAAAGGGTATAACCACCCGCTATCGGCGTCAGATCAACCGAGCCGGCATACTCCAGTACTACATAACAGATAGTAGGCGCCGGGCTGATGCACTCATTAAAACTGCCTTTTTGAAGATAATATTCACCGGTTTGCGGGCCGGATACACTTGTTACCCGCTGGTTAGTAGCTGTTTCGAAAATAGTAAAATTTACACTGGTAGGATTCTGGCCACTGGAAGCCTGTACACAATCCCGGTATATTTTTAAATAGAGTTGGTAATGTAGTTTGGAGGGATCGGAAACGCTGGGGCCGGTACAAACGTAATACATATAGCCACCCTTTATATGCTTGGCGTGTGCATAGTTGGCCAACAGGCATACGCAGATAAACAGGGTAGGGAGTTTTCGAATCAAGCCGGCAACCTTTTTATAATAGAAATGAAAGTAGGATCGACTTTTAAATATACGAGTGAAACAGCAGGAAAGTGAATGAAAGCTAAAATTGATCTTTAACGGGATGTGCATTTCCGGGAATTATGCCGCATTTATAAGGCATTACCCGCATGTTTCATAGGGTATTACCCGCATGTTTCATAGGGCGTTGCCCTATGCTGGAATAGGGCTGCCCTTTCAGGGCGAATTAAGTATTAAAAAATTTCCGGATTGATATAATTGGAAATAGCAGCCGTTTATAGGTGTTTTGCCTTTTGAATAAATTTAATCACCCAATGGTATTGGCTGTTTCGCCCTGAAAGGGCAGCTCTACACTAGCATAGGGCAACGCCCTATGAACAATAATGGGCATCACCCTATGAATATACCGGCAATGCCCTATAAAATATATAACACCGGCCATAATCTATTTACCGCACCAGTAAAAAGCTACCGGATTGCTTAATTACAATTCCATTGTAATCCACAGCCTGTACGCTATATACATAGCCGGCATTACCCTGCAGGTTCCCGTTTATACGGCCATCCCAGCCCTGACCAATTGCACTGGTCTGGTACACCAACTGGCCGTAACGGTTGTAAATTCTGAAGTAATCCAACCGTTGCATGCCTGCCAGTATGGGTTTATAAATATCGTTGTTCCCATCGCCGTTAGGTGTAAAGGCATTCGGAACAAAAATAGTCGGGCCTGTTTTAAATATTTTCACCACTATGTCATCACTGCCGGTGCAGCCTTCGTCACTGGTGGCAGTAAGCGTATATTTAATCTGGTCGGTACCGGCGGGGTAAAGCGCTGATGTAATAATGACCGTTGGCCGAAGCAGTGTAGCGTTATTTATGCCGGTGGCCGGCGTCCATTGATAGTGCGTTAAGAAAGAAGAAGCCGAAGAATTAAACACCAGCGGCTGCCCGATGATGATAGTGGTATCATTGCCTGCAAATACAATCGGCTGTGTTCTCACCGTTACCAATACAGAATCACGGGCAGGCTTGGGACAGCCTAATGTATCTGTTACTACCAGTATAAAGGTGGTAGTAATACGGGGAAAGGCCAGGGTGGAAAGGCTGGTTGGGTTTTGCACCAGTTGCGATGGCTGCCAAATGGAACTTAATCCATTAATAGAACCGTTTAGAAATGCTTTTTCTCCAAAACAAATAGCCGTGTCGGCGCCAGCATTGGATTTGGGGTAGGGCGATGTTTTTACAATGAGGGAATCAGCCGCCTGGCATTTACCTAAATTAGCCTGCACCACATACATAGTGGATGTAGCAACTGGCTTTGCCACCGGAAATTTAGTATTAGGATTGGTAAGAGTAGCTGTAGGTGTCCAGCGGTAGCTGAGTGCCTGGCTTACCGGTCGCAGTGTAACGGAATCGGTAAGGCAAATGGTGGTATCAGGCCCGGCATCGACACTAATAAAATCCAGCACATTTACTTTTATATTATCCGAAGCTATGCAACCACGGTCATTTAGGGTAACGGTATATGTGGTAGTTACCAGCGGATTCACAAAAGGGTTCGGATCGGTAAGACTGCTAATGCGGTAATTGGGCGCCCAGGCAAAACTGCCCTGCCCGGTACCACTAACGGCATGAAGCTGTAGCGTATCGATGCTACAGATAAGGGTATCTTTAAACGGAAGTGTCAGTTGCGGTTTATCATTCACTACCACATCCACAGTAGCGGTATCCCGGCATCCTTTACTATTCGTAACAATCATTTGTACATTGTAAGTACCTACAGCCTGATAGGTGTACGAGGTAACCCGAAGGGGTGTTCCGGCGGCAGTATCGGCAAGTGTAGCCGGGTCACCAAAGTTCCATCGGTTATAATTTACGCTGCCGTACCTGGTAAGCGTTGTATCGGTAAACTGAAAAGGAACGCCTTTGCAGGAACCCGCAGCAACGAAACCAGGAAAAAAGCCGGGGAATACATTCATTTTCTGAATGGCGGAATCCTGGCAGCCACCGGTTGAAGTGACTTTTAGTTTTACCTGGTACACGCCGGTGTCAGCGTAAGTATGAGATGGTCGTGGGTCGGTAGATGTTTGCCCGTCGCCGAATGTCCATAAGTAGGAATTGATATTGCTGCTGGTGCTTTGGTTTTCAAACGTCCAGGTAAAGCCATCGCAGCTCCATACTTCCGGTCCAAGCTGGGCGCCATTTAATCCGCAATTGGCAACATTCAGAATAAAATCTTTGCGGTGCGTATTAATTAAAACGCCGTTCCGCCATTCTTCGGCCATTACACAGATAACGTATTTGCCGGGGGTAGCCGGTGCTACTCCGCTTATCAGGCCTGTATTTACATTAATCGTTACGGCAGGGCCTAATGGGCTTGCACCAGTATAGGGCGACAGGTAATTAATCGGAATTAACAGATAGGTAGCCGGTACGCTGGCTGTAAACGGATTCGGATTACTCATACTGCCACTAAAACCATTATACGCAGGTACAAACTTATAAGCCAGCGAATCACCATCACTATCCACTGCACTGAAGTCGAGATTAAAGCTGGTTGATTTACAAACAACAGTTGTATCTTTTACAACAAAGATGGGTGCATTATTGGTGCCTGTGGGCAAAGCGTTAGTGCCGGGGATTTTTGTAAGAAAAGTAGCGCCGAGGTTGTCGGGGGGCGTTGTATTCAAAAGACTTGTTCGTGTCCATCGCTCCCAAATAAGCGTATAGCCAGCAGCAGAATTAGGAAGATCGGTAACTGCAGCGAAGGTTCCAATTTCATAACAAATATCTACCGGGGGTGACAAACAGGGATTAGCATTTGGATTATTATTAAAGGTGGGTGGATTACCGGTAAATTGCTGAATAAGGGTTATAGATTTATTTAAAGAAAGGTTGTTTGAATTATATATCCCGATAATTACTGTTTCTCCATTTAGTTGAGCTCCATTAGCAACGCCACATAATCTGTACAATTTCAGCGTGATACGATACTGACTTGTGCCTGCCGAAGCACCAGGCCCTATATAAGTATAAGTTACCTCCCCACCGGAAATATGCGTTGCAAATGCCTGTTGTAAAAAAAGGATCGTCAGTAAAACGGATACCAGCTTCTTAACCACAATCTTCTATAAATTTTTGTATGAATGTATTAACGTCGTCCGCTGCTTCCCACATACCCATGTGCCCCACATGTTGCAGCAGGTGAAAATAAGAAACCTCCGGCAGATACACCTGTTTCAATAAGTCCACCGGCGGGGCAGCTTTATCTTCCATCCCTATGATAAACAAAACCGGCAATTTGCTGCCTCGCAATACACCTGTTCTGTCCGGCCGGGCTATCATGGCTTCATAATTTGCTACTAACACTTCCGGCGCAAACGGGCTGCCCATTTGTATAGCATTCGCTATCCATTCCGGGTGTTGCTGCCGGCTTTGTTCACTGAACAGGCCGGGTGCCGATGTTTGTAAGAACGCTTCTGCACCATGTTTTTGTATAAAGGCAATGCCTTTTCTCCGTGTTTCCCGCTTTTCTTCCGTATCGGCAAAGGCAGTAGAATGAATAAGGCCAACCACTTTTAGTAAATGGGGATGGTTTTCCGCAAGGGCAAGCATAATATAACCACCCATACTATGGCCTAACACAATCACCGGATCTGCCGTTATACTTTGTATCAATGCAGCTACTGCATCCCCCATCGCATCAATGGAAGTGGCTGCATTCAGACAGCCTTTTTCCGGCTCATCTCCACTATTTTGGGAGTGCTGCCAATTAATACCAGGTATTTCCGGTACAATTACCCGGTAATGGTTTTGTAGAAAAGGACTTTGCTTTTCCCATACTTCGCCTGTTTCGGCAAAGCCGTGCAACAGCACCACTATTTTGCCTTGGCCGGTATCGGAATAAGAAATTGAACAGCCGTTGTATAAAAAATTTTGTCTATGCATGGAATTTACGGGGCCATAAAATTAAGAAAACGGGGTAAAACCAGATATAACGGATTAAAATCCGATGCCAATGATTAACACAACGGACTGAAGTCCGTTGCTACAATATGGATCGTGCCTACGGCACTTTGAGGGTGTGGAATTGCGTGTAGTGCCGTAGGTACGATCCATATTGTAGCGCAGGGTTTCAACCCTGGGGACTGTAGGCACGATTCATATTGTAGCCAGGGATTTCAATCCCCGGAACCGTAGGATTTGTAACGATTTTTCCCAAACCATTTTACGATTGTAATAATCAATAGTATTAGTGCTACTACCCAGGCAATGCGACTGATATAATCGCCATGGCGGGTATAAAAAGTAGCGGTGGTAGCTGCCGGAACATTCATTTTAATCGCTGCCTCCGTATTCCAGGGCTGTGGCTGGTACACTTCACCATAAGGGCTGATGAAACAACTGATACCAGTGTTGGCACTACGGGCAATCCAGCAGCGGGTTTCGATGGCCCGCAGCCGGGCATATGCCATGTGTTGTTTGTAACCTGGGGTTTCGCTCCACCAGCCATCATTGGTAATAATGGTAATGATGTTTGCCCCACGCCGCATATAAGTAGTGAGATAATCGCTGTAAATACTTTCATAACAGATAACCGGGGCGGGACGATATGGATTTCTGGGGGCTTTAAAAACAATGGCCGAATCGCTGCGGCCCAGTGTGCCGCTGAGGCCACCCAGGCTTTCAAATATTTTGCCCAAGAAACTGAGCCAGGAAGGCAGGGTTTCCGGGCCGGGCACCAGCTTGCTTTTATGGTATAGCATTGGTTGCAGCGTTGCATCCAGGCCTACGGCTGTATTGTAAGATTCGTACCAGGTGCCGCTATTTTCATCATGCCGCATACTGTAGCTGCCGTTGTCCGTATTGCCAAAATTGAAATAACTATCAGCACCGGTAACCAGTAGTATTTTTGGATGCCGCTGCACAAACTGAATAACGGGTTGATAATACGGATTATTCAACAGGCGGTCTTCCCAAACCTGCGCTGCAATGGCTGTTTCGGGCCATACTACCAGCCGTGTACTGGAATCAATTTGGCTTTCGCTCAGGCGAATCAGTTTCGCAATTTGTTCGGTTGTATTGCCGGAAAATTTTTCATTGTATGGATCAATATTGGGCTGAATAACCACAACATTATTACTATTAGCAAAGGTCATCCTTTTATGTACCCCAATCAGAAAGGACAACCCTACCGGGATTAACATAAGCAGGACTGCTGTAACCAAAGATGAACGTTTAATTGGCTGAACTTTAAACTGCCTTTCTTCTGAACGAGTGAACAAGTGAACCGGTAAACAAGTGAACAGAACTATGTTCACCAGCAATACCCAAAGACTTCCGCCGGTAGTACCGGTATATTGGTACCATTGGATCCAGTTAGGCGATGTGGCAAACACATTGCCCAATGTAAGCCAGGGCCAACTCAAATCCCAGTTATGATGAATGTATTCAAATGTAAGCCAGTAAAAAATAAGCGAAATATATCCAACCCTACTTCCCAGCTTTTTTTTTGTAAACCGGAACAGCATCCAGGGAATGGTCATCAGCAGGCTGTTGGCTACAATGGCAAGTACTGCACCGCCGGGACTTGCATTCCATATCCACCAGGTAGTGGCAACGTTCCAGGTAAAAAAGTTGAGGTACAGCAGGCCGAAAAAATGGCCGTTGTGCCGGGTTTTTTGTTCCAGGTAAAGCAACGGTATAAAGGCAACAAAAATAAGAATCGTAAACGGGCTCATTGGCCATGCGGCAAACAACAGTAACCCGCTGAGAAAAGGTAGTGTGTACCGGGTAAAAACCTTCATGAGCGCAAGATAATGTCTGAATCACGGATGAAGTCTGAATCACGGATTAATCAGATTTCACTGATTTCACAGATGAAAAGCAATCAGCAGTATTTAATCCGTGGAATCCATTCATCCGTTTATTTCTGAATCACGTATGAAGCGGATTACGCAAATTTCACAGATGAAAAGCAATCAGCAGTATTTAATCCGTGGAATCCATTCATCCGTTTAATCCGTGATTCAGATGGGGTACTCTACAAAATTCCGTTCTGTTTCGTATAGTCTTATTTTTAGTTCTTTATCAGCGGCTATGTGTGGCCGCAACAGGTTGAAAATTACAAAAGCGATATGCTCGGCGGTTGGGTTCAAATTCTTAAATGCTTCCGTATCCAGATTCAGGTTTTTATGGTCGAACCGGGCATGTACTTCCTTTTTTACCAGATCGCCCAGCACTTTCATGTCTATTACGTAGCCGGTAGCCGGATCCACTTCACCGGTTATCTGTACGATCAGCTCGTAGTTATGACCATGGTAATTGGGTAAGTTGCATTTGCCAAATACGGCATCATTCTGCTCTTCACTCCAGGCAGGGTTGTGCAGGCGGTGAGCGGCATTAAAATGTTCTTTTCTAAAAACGGCTACTCTCATAATTAGGCTACTTAATGTGGCAAAGGTAAAAGACAAGCAGGCGGCGGTAAAAGTTTTAACCGGAGGAAGACACAGACGACAGCGCATTACGGGCTACTCATCTTTCGGTCTTTCGGTCTTTCTGTCTTCCGGTCTTTCTGTCTTCCTGACTAATGACTATTCTTATCTTTACCGCATGGTATATCTTACACGGGTAGAACATTTTAATGCAGCCCATAAACTGTACAACCCCGCCTGGAGCCGTGAAAAGAACGAAGCTGTTTTTGGCCCTTGTGCCAACGAAAACTGGCATGGCCATAATTATGAGTTGCTGGTAACCATAAAAGGCGAGCCGGATTCCGACACCGGTTTTATTATAGATGCCAAGCACCTGAGCCGGCTTATAAAAGAGCATGTGCTGGATAAAGTTGATCATCGTAATCTGAATGTGGATGTAGCCTTTATGCAGGGTAAAATGTGCAGTACCGAAAATTTTGTGATAGAAATCTGGAAGCAACTGGAACCACATATTAATGGCGGGCAACTTCACCAGTTACGCCTGTACGAAACGCCCCGCATTTTTGTGGATTATTATGGAAGCTGATGTGCTGATGAGATAATGTGCTGATAAGACAATACTTAAGGGCAGGCTTAGAACCAAACATCCGTTACAGTTGTCATTCATAACAAATTTACAAACTTAAAATGAGCAACATTTGCACAACTTGTTCCGTTCGTGCGGAATTGGCAGATTAGCACATTATCAAATTACCACATTCGAACTATGGCTTACCGCAAAACAGAAGAATACGATACTCACGTTACCCAGGGCCTCATGGGCACCTATAAAAACGCGTTAGAATTATTAGGTGAAGACCCAAACCGGGAAGGGCTTGAAAAAACACCGGAACGTATGGCTAAAGCCATGCAGTTTCTTACCCAGGGCTACCAGCTTGATGCCGTGGCCATCCTGAAAAGTGCCAGGTTTAAGGAAGAGGTAAATGAGATGGTGGTAATAAAAGATATTGAATTGTATAGCATGTGCGAACACCACATGTTGCCATTTATTGGCAAAGCCCATGTAGCTTATATTCCTAATGGCTATATAACGGGCCTTAGCAAAGCGGCCCGTGTGGTAGATGTATTTGCCCGCCGGCTGCAGGTGCAGGAGCGACTTACCCAACAAATTCTGGATGCTTTTGAAACCGCATTGGAACCGCAGGGGGTAGCTGTGGTAATTGAAGCCAAGCATTTATGTATGATGATGCGGGGCGTACAAAAGCAAAACAGCGTAACCACTACTTCTGCTTTTAGTGGCCAGTTTATGAAAGAACCTACCCGTGGCGAATTTTTAAGATTAATTGGCAGCAATCTGCATTAGGGGTTTTACCACACAGGCACATAAGATACACATAGGTTCACATAGAAATACAATGTAGAAGGCAAAGAACAGAGGGTAGAAAAATACAATTATACACAGGTTATTTCAGAAATGAAGTAACCTGTTTTTATAGCATGATTTAACTTCTTTTTCTTGTTTTCTGCCTTCGGCTTTCTATCTCTATTGTCTATTACTGCCTTGCTGTATGAACCTACGGGTGCCTATGTTACTATGTGGTAAAAGCAGCTTACGTTTGCACGCATTTCAGCAAACTAACTTACATGCGTGTACTTGTTACCGGTGGTGCCGGTTTTATTGGTTCCCATCTGGTTCAGCACCTTCTTACCTTACACGATGTTACCCTGGTGCGTGTACTGGATAATTTTTCCACCGGATCAAAACAAAACCTGTCAGCATGCAGGAACGATAAAAAATTTGAGTTTATTGAAGGCGACATCCGCAATTATGAAACCTGCCTGCAAGTCACCGAAGGGATAGACAGCGTATCTCACCAGGCCGCATTGGGTTCCGTACCCCGTTCTATTCATGATCCGCTCACAACCAACGATGTAAATATTACCGGTACGCTCAACATCTTTACTGCTGCAAAAGAACGAAACGTTAAAAGAGTCGTGTATGCCGCCAGTTCCAGTACCTACGGCGACCATCCCGGTTTGCCTAAAGTAGAAGATAAGATTGGCAACCCGCTTTCGCCGTATGCGGTTACTAAATTAGTAAATGAGCTATATGCACAGGTATATGCACAGGTATATGAATTAGAAATGATCGGGCTACGATACTTTAACGTATTTGGGCCCCGGCAAAGTCCACAAGGTGCTTATGCAGCAGTAATTCCTCTTTTTATGAAAGCCGTTCTGGAAAATGAGCCGCCAACTATTAACGGCAATGGGGAGCATAGCCGTGATTTTACGTTTATAGATAATGTCGTTCAGGCCAACGTGAAGGCTTTATTTACTGCTAACCCGATGGCCATTAACCAGGTTTACAATATTGCGTATGGCATTCAAACCACGCTAAGTGAAGTTTTCAATCATATTAAAGAAGTAGCGGGTAGCAGCCTGAAACCCATTTATGGCCCTGAAAGAAACGGAGATGTGCGCCATAGCCTGGCCGACATATCAAAAGCTAAAAACCTGCTCGGTTACCAACCTGCTTTCAGTGTAAAAGACGGACTTAAAATTACCTTCGACTGGTATAAGAACCAAATAGGTGAATAGGCAACAGGCAATGTGCAAATTAGACAATTAGCAAATCAGCAAATGAAATACAATCGGCAACAATTAAGTCCGCCACGACAGAGCGGCACCTAATAACATATGGCAACGCCATTTGGATTATGAAGACAATCAAGAAAAATAAAATTACAGAACTTTGAACTTTAAACCTTGAACCTTAAACTTCATAAACTAAATCCAATGAACATTCTGATTACCGGAGGGGCAGGCTTTATTGGCAGCCACGTTGTACGCCGGTTTGTATTGCAGTATCCCCGGTATAAAATCATTAACCTGGATGCCCTTACCTATGCCGGCAACCTGGAGAACCTGAGTGATATTGAAGACGCTCCTAACTATCATTTTGTACAGGCTAACCTGCTGGATGTAGCCGTACTGGACAATGTTTTTGAGCAATACGGTATTGATGGCGTTATTCATTTAGCTGCTGAGAGCCATGTCGACCGGTCTATTTCCGCACCACTTGATTTTGTATATACCAATGTGGTAGGAACCGTAAATCTGCTGAATGCTGCTAAAAAAAGCTGGGGTAGCAATTATGAAGGAAAACGATTTTATCATATCTCTACCGATGAAGTGTATGGTGCATTAGGAGCCGAAGGACTGTTTACCGAGACCACGCCTTATGATCCCAATTCCCCTTATAGTGCCAGCAAGGCAGCCAGCGATCATTTCGTTCGGGCATACGGCGAAACCTATGGGATGCCTACCATTATTTCCAACTGCAGTAACAATTATGGGCCAAATCATTTTCCGGAAAAACTGATCCCGCTGTTTATCAATAACATTATTAATGGCAAGCCGCTACCGGTGTATGGCGATGGAAAATATACCCGTGACTGGCTATACGTAATTGACCATGCCATTGCTATCGATATGGTGTTTCATAAAGGAAAATTGCATGATACTTATAACATTGGTGGCTTTAACGAGTGGCAGAATATAAACCTGGTGAAACTGCTCTGCCAGCTAATGGATGAAAAATTAGGACGCCCTGCCGGTGAAAGTGAAAAGCTGATTGCCTATGTAAAAGACCGTCCCGGCCACGACCTGCGCTATGCCATTGACGCTTCTAAAATTAATAAGGAATTAGGCTGGAGCCCCAGCGTAACCTTTGAGGAAGGCTTGGCTAAAACCATTGACTGGTATCTGCAAAACAGTGAATGGCTCGCCCACGTAACCAGCGGTGCTTACCTGCAATATTATCATCAGCAGTATAGCCCCCACCCAGCCTCCTCCCAACGAGGGGCTCCTTTATGCGAAGACACAAACCGAATAATGAGCAGTTTCGATCTAATTAGCCATTTTACCAACTTCTAAGACATCCATTCCGCATAGCGAAGCTGCTTAGCAAGGTCTGAGCTCCCCCGTTGGAGGGGTTGGGGAGGATAGGTTGGGGAGGCTGCTTTTACCAACATGACCATCCTGCCAACAATACTGCCCGGCTGCTTTATTATCGAAAACAAAATCTTTGGAGATGAAAGGGGGTATTTTTTTGAAAGTTTTAACCAGAAAACCTTTACAGAGGCTACCGGCATTGCTACCCCTTTTGTACAGGACAATCAATCGTACAGCGGCTTTGGCGTATTGCGTGGCCTGCACTACCAAACCGGTGATTATGCCCAGGCCAAACTGGTACGGGTACTGCACGGCAAAGTACTGGATGTAGCCGTAGATATCCGGAAGGATAGCCCCACCTTTGGGCAACATGTATCAGTAGAACTAAGCGATGATAACAAACGCCAGTTTTATGTACCACGGGGGTTTGCACATGGCTTTGTGGTACTGAGCCAAACAGCAAGCTTCTTTTATAAATGCGATAATCTCTACAACAAGGCATCGGAAGGCGGAATTATGTACAATGATGCAGATTTGCAGATTGATTGGCAAATACCACAGGACAGTATGATCCTGTCTGAAAAAGACAAAACAAATCCTACGTTTTCAGATTATCGGTTAAATCCTTCGTTTTAAATTTTCAATATATATGAAAGGAATTATTCTCGCCGGCGGCTCCGGTACCCGTTTATACCCTATTACAAAAGGCATCAGCAAGCAGTTGATGCCTGTGTACGATAAGCCGATGATTTATTATCCGCTCAGCGTGCTGATGCTGGCGGGCATACGGGATATTTTAATAATTACCACACCCGAAGACCAGTCGCAATTTCAGCGGCTACTGGGCGATGGCAGTAATGTGGGTTGTAATTTTCAATATGCGGTTCAGTATATACCAAATGGATTGGCACAGGCATTTGTAATTGGCGAGTCATTTATTGGCAACGATAAAGCCAGCCTTATTTTAGGAGACAATATCTTTCATGGCAGCGGTTTCAGCCAGTTGGTACAGTCCTTCAATAATGTAAATGGTGCCGCCGTATTTGCTTACGAGGTAAGCGACCCGGAACGGTATGGCGTGGTGGAATTCAACAAAGATTTTAAGGCTATTAGTATTGAAGAGAAACCGGTTGAACCCAAATCACACTATGCCGTACCTGGCCTGTATTTTTACGATAATGAGGTAGTGGATATAGCCAAAAGCATTGAGCCATCGCACCGCGGTGAATATGAAATTACAACGGTTAATAATGTGTACCTGGAAATGGGAAAGCTACAGGTTGGCGTAATGGACCGTGGCACTGCCTGGCTGGATACCGGTACGTTTGACAGCCTGAGCGATGCAACCGAATTTGTGCGGGTAATAGAAAAGCGGCAGGGATTAAAAATTGGCTGCATTGAGGAAGTAGCCTGGCGGATGGGCTTTATTACCACCGAAGAACTCCATAAGCAAGGCGATACTTTGGCAAAAAGTGGCTATGGAGCATACTTAAAGCAGTTGAAATAGTCCTGTATCAAAACCAGTTTCGTACATATTTTAATGAGGGCATTTTTTACGCCTCGTCAAAATTTGCTTTCTCATAAAATACGCCGATCTCTGTGGTAAAGTCAATGGATTGAATGGTAAATAAATCTTCTTTTCTTTTATATACAGAAAGTTGCCATTTGTCATCTGCCTGCCTGATATAATGTTCAACCAGGATTTTGGTGGAAGAAATAAGAATATACTCTTTTAAAGAAAGCAGATCACGGCACAGCATAAACTTATCGCCCCGGTCGTAATTTTGAGTAGACGGTGATAGTACTTCAATAATGACAGTTGGATTCGTAGCTACATCTGTCCGGTTCTTATAAGTTTTAAGTTTTTCGCAAAAAATAGAAAGGTCCGGATAGGTAAATAGCGTAGTAGCTTCTGACTGGATTTTAAGATTGCTTGGAAAAACCCTGCGAGACTTTTTTTCAGATGTACTCCAATAGCAATAAGAGAATCACTTACAATCGCTTCATGGTTAATGCTGCCACCCGACATAGCGAAAACTTCACCTTTATAATACTCATGCCGCTCCAATGAAGTTTCTTCTGCGGCTAAATACTCTTCTTCTGTAATAAATTTTGTAACAGTTACTGCACTCATATGAAAATTGTTTTTAGGCTCTCCTAACAGCCATACTTCCCCCTTTAAATATTCGTGCCTTTCCAGCGCAACTTCCTCCGCTGCCAGATATGCTTCCTCACTTATGAATTTTGTACCAGCTTCAACACTCATATACTCACGTTTTAGTAAAAATACTGCATTGTAAAAATGAATGCTTAAAAATCCCGGTGCTCTTTTACCCAATCTTTAATATACCCCGTAATTTCAGCAGTGGGTGTACCGGGTGGAAACAATTTGCCTACGCCCATTTTGTTCAGTTCCTGCATATCCTCGTTCGGTATAATGCCGCCACCGGTCAGCAGCACATCGTCCATTTCCTTTTCCTTCATTAAAGCTATTATTTTAGGAAAAACAGTCATGTGTGCCCCGCTTAAAATACTAATGCCAATGGCGTCCACATCTTCCTGCAGGGCGGCATTTACAACCATATCTGCTGTTTGCCGCAGGCCGGTGTAAATTACTTCCATGCCGGCATCCCGCAGGGTAGTAGCAATAATTTTAGCGCCGCGGTCGTGGCCGTCCAGGCCTACTTTGGCTATCAACACACGGATGGGCCGTTGGGTATCGTTCATAAAAAAGCAAAAGCAATGAGTATCAAATATAACGGAGAGGCTGTCTACATTTATTTGATGTTTTAACAGGAAGACAATTTTTGAGCGAAACAAGGCGGATTTTGCAGCCATAGCCGGCACCCTACGGCGAACTGCGAAGCACCTCACAGAATACCATTGAAAACAATAAACATTCTATGAAGTAAAAATCCCTGCAGCCGGAAACTTCGTTCCTAACGTACCGTTGCCCCAACCGGGGCCAAAGGCTTGACAGAACCGTAACTTTTCGTTTTTGTTGAATTCGAACTGTAGGGGTTTTGGAATTACCGTTATCATTTTTCGCTTGTAATCTTCTGTATAACTACGGCAATAAATAATAATGTTTTTATACCCTTTTCGTGTCAGTGAATCGTAACTGCTTTCAGAGATAGTTCTTTCCATCCAGCCATATCGGCAAAATCCTGTTGCAGGGCATGGTTTTGCTGGTCTTCCCATTTTAATAAACCAATCGCTGAAAGGCTGGGCAACAGCAGAATTCGAAGCAGGATGATGATAGTAAGATCATGCTGTTACGGTTTTGAAGTCTACCCCCGTTAATGAGGATTTAGGAATTTTTTATGAAACAACAGCCAATAATCCGTTAATGCTGCCGGCATGTTTAAAATCTCCCTTATTGATATATTGAAGCTGTGTTTCCTGTAGCTATTACTTCTTCTTTGCCCAGCACGGTTTGCAATATGGAAAGTACATACCTGCAATTAACGGCCCAAATTTTCCACCCACTTTGAGCATGATGCGAAATGGCAGATTTCCAACACGTCACCGGGTTTCATTTCTTTTTCAGCAGCTAGAATTTTATCCAAAAAAAACTACCACCCAACCAGGAAGAAATAGCGCCCAGCCAGCCCAGTAACGGCGGGCATTCAAGATAAAATGGTTTCTATATTTTCAGGCGTATAATCTGACAACGTTACCAGCTCTTCACAAAATATGTCAAAAAAAGCTGCTTTGTTAGTAATCCATTTAGGCTTAATGGAAGCCAACACGTCACCGGGTTTCATTTCTTTTTCAGCAGCTACATTTTTGAAAATGGCTTCTGCATTTTCGGGCGTAAAATCGGACAGCGTATCAATTTGTTGTGGCGCCACAAAAAAGTAACCGGCCTCTTTTACAAAGTCGGGCAATAAAAAACAGCGTTCTTTCACCATTTCAATCACGGCTGTCAGTTGCTCACCTGTTTCTATTCCTGCTTTTTCAAATTCAGCTTTCACCTGTAGCAGTAATTTTTCTGCGGGCAGTTTCTGTATCCATTGGTGGTTGAACCATCTGGCTTTTTCAAAATCAAATTGTGCCCCGGCCTGGTGTACTTTTTCAATCGAAAAATTTTTAATAAGTTCATCTAATGTATACACCTCCTGGTCTGTACCATCATTCCATCCCAACGCAGCCAACAGGTTAATAAATGCTTCCGGCAAAAAACCACGTTCTTTAAAACCTTCGGTCAATTCGTTCTTATCCTTGTCGGTCCAGCTCATGGCAAAAATGGGGAAGCCGTATTTATTGCCATGCCGCTTGCTCAGCTTGGCGCCATCAGGGCCTAATAGGAGCGGCAGATGTGCCCATTGCGGCATCTCGTCTTCCCATCCGAAAAATTTCCACAGCAGTAGGTGTACCGGTGCACTTGGCAACCATTCCTCTCCCCGGAAAGCATGCGTTATTTTCATCAGGTAATCATCTACCACAACTGCCAGGTGATAAGTAGGCATGCCGTCAGCTTTCAGCAGCACTTTATCATCCATCAGGGAAGTATTAAAATTTACGGGGCCACGTATTAAATCCGTAAAGCCAATTACTTCATCATGCGGCATTTTAATACGGACCACATATGGGGTGTTTGCCTCCAGCAAGTT
This sequence comes from Chitinophagaceae bacterium, assembly GCA_965246935.1. Lineage (GTDB taxonomy): Bacteria > Bacteroidota > Bacteroidia > Chitinophagales > Chitinophagaceae > JAZKFT01. The sequence goes on from CBDFGC010000038.1 coordinate 211,384, forward strand.
GTTTACTTCCTCCTGCGAAAGGTGGAGCGAATTGCGCATGTGCTGCCGGGTATCCAGGTTGTATTGTGGGGAGGGATTATCCGCTGTCTTAAACTTTGAACGCATTTCTTCCAATTCCTGCGGCGTATCAAAAGCATAATAGGCATGGCCGTTTTGTACTAACTGCATCGCATATTCAGCGTATTTTTCTTTGCGTTCGCTTTGGCGGTACGGGCCATATTCACCACCCGTAGCCGGGCTTTCATCGGGCATCAGGCCGCACCAGGCAAGGCAGTCGAAAATGTATTGTTCTGCACCGGGTACAAACCGGCTTTGGTCGGTATCCTCAATCCGGAGAATAAAGCTGCCGCCGTGTTGGCGGGCAAACAGGTAGTTGTATAAAACAGTGCGAACGCCGCCTAAATGCAGGCCGCCGGTAGGCGACGGGGCAAAGCGTACTCTTACAGTAGGTTGGCTCATGCGGGCAAAGATAAGCGGCTGCACAAATGCAAAACGGGCTTACCTTAGTACAATAATCAGTACTATGGTAGCAGAAAAAACAGCAGTAAAGGAGACTTCTGCAAAACGGTCTCAAAAAGTACCGGATTACCTGATATGCGAAATTATGGACGGGCAGCCGTTGTATTATAAGGGCTATAAAGAAGTTTTGAAAAAAAAGAAAAACGTTGAAGATATTATGGGATCCGGTTCACTGCAGGCTCTTTTAATTTCTTATGTGATGGAAATAATAATTGAAGGCAAGCTAAAAAAACGTTATGAAGTGTTGATTAGCGAAGCAGGCCTTCATCTAAACAAGAATAATAACCTGGCCGGGGATATACTGATCTACGATCCTACGGTATTAACTGCCGATAAAATTAATAAGCGGTACGCCGATGTACCACCTAAAGTAGTGATTGAAGTAGATATTATGATTGAACTGGAAAATCAAAAGGATTATCAATATATAAAACGGAAGGTGGATAAACTGCAGGCCTTTGGTACAGAAAAAATAATCTGGATTATGACAGCTGTGCAACAGGTAATGGTAGCAATATCAGGCCAGCCCTGGCAAATATATAACTGGGACAATTATATAGAATTGCTGGATAGTATAAACTTTAATATTGGAAATTATTTAAAAGTAAAAGGTGTTCAGGTTGAGGAATAGCTATGCTGCAACATTTTATTATTTACCGGTTTATGTAAACCTTATAAAATATAATTTTATTTTCCATGCAAGGTTTTCGCATCCCTGCCATCTGTTACTCGTTATTACTTCTTCGTTATTACTTCCATACATGTACCTGATTACTACGCCCTGGTGGCTGCGGCTGTCGTATCCGGGCTGCATCTGGCAAATGCCGGCAACGGATAAAACTGTTTACCTTACTTTCGACGATGGCCCTCACCCGGTGGCTACCCCTTTCGTACTACAGCAATTACAACAGTACAGCGCTAAAGCCAGTTTTTTTTGTATTGGCAAAAATGTAGCGAAGCATTCAACTATTTACCGGCAAGTGTTGAATGAAGGGCACACAACAGGTAACCATACCATGCACCACGTAAATGGCTGGCAGGTAAGTGACGACGAATACCTGGAAGAAATTGCAGCAGCAGACCCTTTGATTAATAGTGAGATGCTACGGCCACCATATGGCCGGATACGGAATTCGCAAATACAAAAAATAAAAAATAACCAGGCAACATTTACCATTAACCGGATTATTATGTGGAGCGTACTATCAGCAGACTTCGATACCCGGATTGATGGAGAGCAATGTTACCAAAACGTAATTAAAAATACAAAACCGGGCAGCATCATTGTTTTCCACGATAGTACTAAAGCTATGCCCCGGATGGCGTATGCACTGCCAAAAGTGTTGCAGTGGCTGGCCGGAAATGGCTACAGTATGAAAGCTTTATAAAATAATAAGAATTATGCAGCAGTGATAAGGATGATAACTGTACCGGTTCTGCACCTGTCTATCTGTTTTTAGATACAAGTCAAATTTTCGGGGACAAGACTGTAGTCAAAAAGTGCCGAATGGAAGGGATAGGATTTGAAAGAAGAGTCCGCTTCATAAAGTTCTAAAAATCAGCTAACCAAAATGATAAGAATATGACAAAGAAAGTATTGTTTGCCTGGACACTTATAATAATTGCCTGCCATCTATCTGCACAGGATTTTAGCCGGTACGAAAAAAAAATATTTGTATATAAAACGGATACCATGCCGTACCGGTTATTGCTGCCCGAAAATTATAACCCATCAACAAAATACCCGGTTATTTTTTTTCTACATGGAAGCGGCGAAAGGGGCAATAACAATGAGGCACAATTGATACACGGCGGCGATTTTTTCCTGGTAGATAGCTTAAGAAAGAATTATCCTGCTTTTGTTGTGTTTCCCCAGTGTTCGGCCAATGGCACCTGGGCAAATGCAAAAGACGGGAAAGATGCTTCCGGAAATTATCAGCGGATATTCCTGGCTGGCGGTGAGCCAACAAAGGATATGCAAATGGTGCAACGTTTGGTGAAAACGATTTTGCAGCATTATCCGGTTAATAAAAAGCAGGTGTATATTGGCGGGCTTTCGTTAGGCGGTATGGGCACTTTTGAAATAGTAGCCAGAAACCCGAAATTGTTTGCTGCTGCTTTCCCTATTTGCGGCGGGGCAAATGTGGCCATCGCACCTAAGCTAAAGCATGTACGCTGGTGGGTGTTTCATGGTGCAAAAGACAATGCCGTATTGCCGGAGTACTCAAAAAATATGGTTGCGGCAATGAAGGAATTATATATCCCGGTACAGTTCACCTTATATCCTGAAGCCAAACATAATAGCTGGGACAATGTATTTCAGGAACCCGGTTTATTTGCATGGATGTTTTCGAATGTAAAAAAATAATCAGGTAAGCATGTATTCCATCACGCCGTTTATATGCTTTTCAAATTTGACCTATCTATAAAAAATTATGATAAAACGCAGGCAGTTTCTAAAAAATGCTTCCATTGTAGCGGCTGGTATGGCCTTTGCCCCTTCCAAAGCAAAAGCTGATTTTTTTAAAGGAGTGGATCTGTTTACTTCAAACCGGCCACTGTTGAAAGACCGGCATTTTACCAGTAGCGCAGTTGAAGAAAAAATTACAGAAATAAAGGCATTGCTGAAAGATAAAGAACTGGCCTGGATGTTCGAGAATTGTTTTCCCAATACATTGGATACGACCGTTACCGTTGGCGAGATAGGTGGCAAGCCGGATACCTACGTGATTACCGGTGATATTGATGCCATGTGGCTTCGGGATTCGTCCGCACAGGTATGGCCGTACCTGGCATTTATGAAAAAAGATCCGGCACTCGAAAAATTAATAGAAGGCGTCATTAACCGCCATGCCCGCTGCGTAATGATTGATCCGTATGCAAATGCTTTTTATAAAGATGCAACGCAAAAATCGGAATGGAAAAGTGATGAAACGAATATGAAGCCGGGGGTACACGAACGCAAATGGGAAGTAGATTCACTTTGTTATGTCATCCGGCTGGCTCATGGCTATTGGAAAGCCGGTGGAAACATTGCCCCTTTTGATGCGGCCTGGTTAACCGCCATGAGAATAATTGTACAAACTTTTAAAGAGCAGCAACGAAAAACCAGTGTGGGTCCCTACCGGTTCCGGCGCACTACTAACCGCCCAACAGATACTGCGGCCTCTTCGGGTTATGGCAACCTGGCAAAGCCTAACGGATTGATCTGTTCCGTATTCCGGCCGTCGGATGATGCAACCATATTTCCATACTTAATTCCGTCGAATTATTTTGCGGTAGTATCCTTACAGCAATTAGCCGAAATGGCAGAAGCCATTTACCACCAAACAGACTTTGCAACAGCATGTACTGCTTTAGCCGATGAAGTACATGAAGCTTTGAAACAGGATGCCATTGTGAACCACAAAACGTTTGGAAAAATACTGGCTTACGAAACAGATGGATACGGCGCCCATTATTTAGCTGATGATTCCAATGTTCCCAGCCTGCTTTCGCTGCCATACATCGGTGCTATTGGTAAAGACGATCAAAAACTATACGAGCATACCCGAAAGTTCCTGCTGTCTTATGGTGATAATCCGTATTACGTAAAAGGTAAAGTGGCCGAAGGGATTTCGGGACCACATGCCGGCCGGGATAACATCTGGCCAATGGGAATTATTATGCGGGCAATGACCTCTGACAACGATGCTGATATTGCCACCAGTTTACAGGTACTAAAAGCTACCCATGCAGGTACAGGCTTTATGCACGAATCGTTTTATAAAGATGATGCGGCTACATTCACCCGTAAATGGTTTGCATGGGCCAATACTTTATTTGGTGAATTTATTATTAAAATAGCGGATGAGAAGCCACATTTACTAAGCTGAAAAATTACTTTCTTCCTGCTATACTGGCTCGGATAAGGGTATTTAAAAACGAAGATGGAACGAACTCATTGGATCGTTTATACACTACAAAGCAAAAAAACCGGCTACCTACATAATGAAAAAAATAACACCTGTATTGTTGATTGTATGCTTTACAGCTATCGCTGTAAATGCGCAGCAAACCGAAAATAAGTTCATCCCGTCCAACAGCAAACGGATTAGCTATATGGGCCGGGTTGATATTACAGATTCCTGCACAGAGATATATTGGACGGGCACCAGCGCAACCATTAAAGTAAAAAACACCGTAACAGTAAAAGTAATAATGGATGATGAAAAGGATAATGATTATTACTATGTGATTATTGACGGTGATGGCAGCCATGCAACGAAAATTAAAATTAATCAGGCCAGGCAATCCTATACGCTGGCATCCGGGTTAAGTAAAACAATGCATACCATTGAATTATTTAAAGTAACCAATACTGATTTTATTACAGCCCGGCTATTTGGTTTTGAAATAGATAAAACAGCTTCCATTTTGAAACCTGATAAAAAACCGAAACGCAAAATTGAGTTTTTTGGAAATTCCATTACCTGTGGCCACGGTGCGGAGAATGACAGCCATGATTCCGGTGCCCCTGAATTCTTTAATAATTACCGGGCTTACGGTGCCATTACGGCCAGGCATTTCGGGGCACAATATCATTGTACAAGTAAAAGCGGAATTGGTATTGCCATTAGTTGGTTTAGTGAAGTAATGCCCGATATTTATGACCGCCTCAACCCGGAAGATTCAACCAGTGTATGGGATTTCAGAAAATATATACCGGATATTGTAGTGGTTAATTTATTTCAGAACGATAGCTGGCTGGTAAATATGCCGGAACACCAACAGTTTAAAGCCCGTTTTGGCGCCGTGAAACCAACTGAAGGTTTTATCATTACGGCGTATAAAAACTTTATTCAATCGCTCCGCAGCAAATACCCGGATGCACATATTATTTGTGCATTAGGTAATATGGATGCTACCCGGGAAGGTTCTAAATGGCCGGGATACATTGATAGTGCTGCAGCCCAGTTAGGTGACAATAAAATAGTTACACATTTCTTTCCATACAAAGGCACACCGGGCCATCCGGTTATAAAGGATCATGAAGTAATGGCGGCTGATCTGATTGCATTTATTGAAAAACAAGGCTACTGGAAATAAGCAGAATATAAATGCTGAAATAAAAAATAGTGCAGGTGCAATGTATTTTTTTGCTACAGATGTGGCATAGCTGGTGAACAAAAACAGTTGGAACCGGTAAATGTATTGATGCAATTACTTGGGGTAAATAAATGGAAGCATTTTTTTAAGACTGCATAGCCCGGGTTTTGCAAGCTGGTATTATTTTTTAAACGACTGGTGCTTTGCTGTGCGCAGCAGGCATTTTTGATGTTAATCAAGCTATAGATAAAATGACAAGTTCTGCATTACACATACAGGTTGCCTGGCTTTTTTTGCTGGCCATACCTATTGCATGTATCGCCTGGACGGTAACGCATGAGGAAATATTCATCGAAGTAAAAAAATTTTGTGAAGGCAAATGCCGCGAAAGCAAATCATTGATACAGCGCAAGTTTTTTTACCTGTTTACCTGCGAGTATTGCTTTAGTCATTACGTTACCCTCGCCATACTGATTATTACACGTTACAAACTGCTGTTTACCGACTGGCGGGGATACCTGATAGCGGGCTTCTCCTTGGTTTGGATCGCTAATTTGTACATGGGCATCCATGCCCGTTTGCGGATTGTCATAAAAAAAGAACGCACAGAAACAAAGATGGTGGAAGAGGAATTGAAAAAAGTGCAGGAAGAAATTGAAACTAATACAACGGATTAAAATCCGTTGTTACAAAATGGGCCGCCTCTACTTTCCCAGGGTTAAAACCCTGCGCTACAAAATGGGCCGACTCTACGAGGCTATGGGTGTGGAATACAAATTTTGAGTGTGGAAATACAACTTGTAGTGCCGTAGGCACGATCCATATTGTAGCGCAGGGTTTTAACCCTGGGCTTGTTTAAGAGATTGTTTTGCTGTTTTAATAACAATGTACGTACTTCGGCCCTTCATGACAATTGGTAGCAATCCTTTCATTTCTTTTTCAGCGCATATTACATGCTGCTGCACTACCATTATTACAACCCGCTAAGGGTTGTACTATTTTCATACCATCCCATGGGCCATAACGGCTGCTAAAAGCATCAACGCTTTTGAAGGCAATTATTTTTCATTTCAACTTCGCGGCCCGGAAAGACGTTCATCTATAACATTCATACACGATTCACCATTTACGATTAACTCTTCTTCATGCAGGTACTCAAATTTGGCGGCAGTTCTGTAGCCGGCGCCGATGTAATCAGGCAGGTAATGGATATTGTACGCAAGGCAGCGCAAAAAGACAGAACCATTGTAGTGGTTTCTGCACTAGGTGGTGTTACGGATATATTACTCCGCTGCGGCCGGCTGGCCGAAGAGGGCGACGAGCAGTTTACCGGACTGCTTTCTGATCTGGAACAACGCCACCTCAGTACTGTAAGGGAATTGATACCCATAATGCATCAAAGCAGCATCCTGAGCCTGGTAAAAACTTTTTGTAATGAGGTGGATGACATTTGCAAAGGCATATATACGTTGGGCGAATTTTCACCGCGTACGCAGGATAAGCTGGCAGGCTATGGCGAGCTGTTTTCGTCGCATATTATCGCAGCGGCTTTCAACTACAGTAGCTTGCCCTGCCAATTGGCCGACAGCCGGCAACTGATTGTTACCGATGACAGTTTTACCCATGCCAACGTTGATTATGAAGCCACCAACACCCGCATCGCTGCTTTTCTGAAAGCCGACCCGGCATCGCTGTTTATTGTGCCAGGTTTTGTAGCCGCAACCATTAATAATACCGTTACTACCCTGGGCCGTGGCGGCAGTGATTTTACCGCTGCTATTTTTGCCGCTGCTACCCATGCCACTGTTTTGGAAATCTGGACCGATGTAAGCGGCATGATGACGGCCGACCCACGGCTGGTAAACAATCACCGGCCTATTTCAAGAATCTCTTATCTGGAAGCCATGGAATTGTCACATTTTGGTGCTAAAGTTATTTACCCGCCTACCATACAGCCTGTTATGGGACTTCATATTCCGGTATGGGTAAAAAATACTTTTTCCCCGCAGGATGAAGGTACTGTTATTGAGAATGATCCCAAACCAGCAAACAGTAAAAACGAAGGCAGCATTACGGGTATTTCCAGCATTAATACCATTGCATTAATCAGCCTGGAGGGCAGTGGCATGGTAGGCATACCTGGCTATTCCAACCGGTTTTTTGAGGCATTGGCTGCAGCCGGCATCAGCGTGGTATTCATCACCCAAAGTTCCAGCGAACACTCCATTACCGTAGGCATTCAGGAGGCGCTGGCCGCTACGGCAAAAACAGTAGCCGATAAAGATTTTGAAACAGAAATTATGCAGGGGAAAGTAAATCCAGTACGGGTAGAAACGGGCCTTTCGGTAATTGCAGTAGTAGGAGATGGCATGAAAAGCCATACCGGCATCAGTGGCCGTATGTTTGGGGCATTGGGTAAAAATGGTGTAAATGTGCGGGCCATCGCACAAGGATCTTCCGAAAGAAATATTTCTGCGGTGATTGCAACACCTGATACCAAAAAAGCCCTGAATGTGTTGCACGAAGCTTTTTTTGAAACTACCTATAAGCAACTTAACTTATTTGTGATCGGAGTAGGGAATGTAGGAGGTAAATTACTGGCCCAGTTGCATCGCCAAAAGGATTATCTGCTGGAGCATATGCGGCTGCAGGTACGGGTGGCAGGCATTGCCAATAGCAAAAAAATGCTGTTTAATGATGATGGTATAAATCTGGAAAACTGGCAGGAATTATTGCAAAAAGCCGAGCCCATGAACCGGGACCGCTTTGTGGACAGGATGCTGGAAAAAAACCTGCGCAACAGCGTATTTGCCGATATCACTGCCAACGAAAGCATTGCCGGGGTGTACAACCGTATTTTGCAGAAAAGCATTTCGGTGGTAGCCTGTAACAAAATTGCCTGCTCTTCACCATATGAATATTACCGCGGATTGAAGCAGGACTCCAGGGAATACAACGCCGAGTTTTTGTTCGAAACCAATGTGGGCGCAGGCCTACCCGTAATTGGTACGCTGAACGATTTACTACGCAGCGGCGATGAAATTATTAAAATTGAAGCCGTACTTAGTGGTACACTCAACTTTGTATTTAATAATTACACCGGCCAGAAAAGCTTTGCCGAAGTGGTGAAGCAGGCACAGGATGAGGGCTACACCGAACCTGATCCGCGGCTGGATTTAAGTGGTACCGATGTCATGCGAAAAATTATGATACTAGCCCGTGAAAGTGGCGCCAGGCTGGAAATGGAAGACATTGAGAACATGCCATTTATGCCGGAAAGCTGCATGACCGGTAGCATTGAAAATTTTTATGAGGAAATGCAAAAGCAGGAAGACCATTTCCGGCAACTGTATGATGCGGCTTTTGAAAATGCCAGCAAGTTGAAATTTGTAGCGAAATACGAAGGCGGTAAAGCGGCGGTGGGCCTGCAGCATATTGGCCCCAACAGCGATTTTTTCCATCTGTATGGAAAGGATAATGTGGTATTGTTTTATACCCGCCGCTACCCCGAGCAACCGCTGGTCATTAAAGGCGCCGGCGCCGGCGCCGATGTCACGGCTTCCGGCGTTTTTGCAGATATTATCCGGGCGGTGCGGCAGGAGTAGTATTCTTTTTCCAAAAAAGGATATTTTGAAACATAATTTTTTAGCACCCTACAAAATGAAATTTGCCAGACTATCAATTATAACAGAAAATCAGAATACTACACAAAAAGCGGAGAGGCTTGCCAAAATTATCTGTAATACAATAAGAATAGAAACCAACTTTGTTATTAGGAAATACGAAAAATTTGAAAACTCATACAAACTTGAATTTGTCATAGAATTTGAAGATCCAAAAAATTCCATTTTTGAAAGTTTAGAAAAAACAGATCGTCTTTGTTTTCCCTGGATTGTAAAATTAAATCGCAAGCAAAATGAAATAGAACTGACCTTTAACAAAATGGCAAATGCGACATATTTAAAAAATGAGTTCAATGTTATTATTTGGGGTAATTGGGAAGTTGACGAAAAACAATAGCCTTGGGAGTTATGGCAATACAGTTGCCTTGTCGCAACTTCTGGAAACTCGAACTTTCCAAAGTTTAGTTCAAAAGATTCTCCATAAATCAAATCTGTATTTATCCCATTCTTATCCCAATCATCCCATCTTCTCCCATTTTAAGACAACCATCCCTGTATGAAGAGCATCACAGTACGATGTCCCGGTACCATAGCTAATCTGGTGTGCGGTTTTGATGTGCTGGGCCTTTGCCTGCAGGAGCCGTATGATGAAATGGAGGTAACGCTGCTGTCCGAAAAAAAAATCATCATCCATTCTGCCGATGGCTACCCATTGCCAAGTGATCCTGCAAAAAATACGGCTGGCGCACCACTGCTGGAAATCATGCAGGAATCGAAACAGGATTTTGGTTTTGAAATTACCATACACAAACACATTAAACCCGGCAGTGGCATAGGCAGTAGTGCGGCCAGTGCAGCAGGTGCAGTAGTGGCAGCTAATCATTTACTTGGCCATCCGTTTAGCAAAGAAGAAATGGTTAGTTATGCCATGTTTGGCGAAAAAGTAGCCTGTGGTGTAAAACACGCCGACAACATTGCACCCGGCATTTATGGAGGCGTCACGCTTATCCGTTCTATTTTTCCGCTGGATATTATTGCACTGCCATCACCACCATTGCATGTGGCACTGGTGCATCCGCAAATAGAAGTGAAAACAGCCGATGCCCGGCAAATACTTCGCAAAGAGGTATTGCTAAAAGATGCTATTAAACAATGGGGCAATATTGCCGGGCTGGTAGCCGGTTTATTTCAGCATGATTATGAGCTCATCAGTCGTTCGCTGGAAGATGTAATTATTGAACCTATCCGCAGCATCCTCATTCCCGGCTTTGCCGAAGTAAAAAGAAGCTGTATGGAAGCCGGTGCATTAGGCGGTGGTATTTCCGGTAGCGGTCCATCCATTTTTATGTTGTGTAAACATGCACATACCGCTGCTACTGTAGCAGGTATTATGGCAGCTATTTATAACCGGCTTGGTATTGAGCACCACACATATGTAACCAAAGTGAATACAGAGGGGGTAGCCCCCGCCTAACCTCCCCAACGGGAGAGGAACAAAACCGTAAAAGCCCCCTCTAAATCTCCCCCAACAGGGGAGACTTGAAAACCGTAACATCTCAAAATTCCCTTAATTATCATGCAGTCTTTATCCCCGATCCTCTCGGTTTCCTCCCCCATTGGGGGAGATAGAGGGGGCTTCTACTCCACCAACCGTAACTCGCCACAGGCAAATTTTCAGGAGGCAGCTATAAAAGGACTGGCGCCGGATGGCGGCCTTTATTTTCCAAAAGAAGTACCGGTGCTACCGGAAGCCTTTTTAAAAAATATACGGCAACTTGGCAAAGCGGAAATCGGCTTGCAGGTAATGCAGCCTTATATCGGAGACTGCATACCAACAAATGTTTTACAACGCATTATTTCGGAAACTGTAGACTTTCCATTTCCATTGGTACAGGTTACAGAAGACATTTTTTCGCTGGAATTATACCACGGACCTACACTGGCTTTTAAAGATGTAGGAGCCCGGTTTATGAGCCGCTGCCTGGGTTATTTTATGCAGGGCGCCGGTAAAAAAGTAACCGTATTGGTTGCTACTTCCGGCGATACCGGCGGTGCGGTAGCCAATGGGTTTTACAACGTAGATGGAGTGGAAGTGATTATCCTGTACCCTTCCGGAAAAGTAAGCGATGTACAGGAACTGCAGCTTACTTCATTGGGCGGCAATATCACTGCGTTGGAAGTGGCCGGCAATTTTGACGATTGTCAGCGGCTGGTAAAACAAGCCTTTGCCGATGCCGACCTGAACGCTACATTCTTTCTTACCTCTGCCAATTCCATTAATGTAGCTCGCTGGCTGCCGCAGCAACTCTATTACTTTTTTGCTTTGCAGCAGTGGAAAGATGAATGGCCGCCTGTATTTAGTGTGCCCAGTGGCAACTTCGGGAATATTTGCGCCGGGCTGCTTGCTCAGCGGAGCGGCTTACCGGTACAGCATTTTGTAGCTGCCTGCAACGCCAACGATGCCGTGCCACAATTCCTGGAATCGGGCATTTACCAGCCACAACATGCTGTGGCTACTATTTCCAACGCCATGGATGTAGGCGACCCCAGCAATTTTGTACGGGTAAAAGAGTTGTTCAATCATCAGACAGCACTAATTCAGGAACATATTAGCGGCTATCGTATTTCGGATGCCCAAACAAAGGAAATGATCCTTGAATTATATGAGGAACATGGCTACCTGGCCGATCCGCATGGGGCGGTTGGCTATGCCGCATTAAAAAAACAGTTGAAAAAATTACCCGGGCAAAAAGGGATTTTTTTAGAAACAGCCCATCCGATCAAGTTTGGGGACGAGGTTGAAGACATTATCGGAAAGAAAATTGACCAGCCGCCTGCCATCGGGCAATTAATGAAGCAGCAGAAGCAAAGTATACCAATGGGAGCAAATTTTGAAACCTTCAAATCATTCCTTTGGGACAGGCCACGGTAATATTTTCTATTATGCTGTAACCTTTGAACGATGCGTTTCGTAGAAGACGTATCATTTTAAAAAACCTATCATGAAAAAATTACTTGTAGTATTATTTGCAATAACCACACTGGCAGCCGCTGCCCAAAAATGGGAAACGGTTAAGGGAAACGGCAATATAAAAACAGATAGCCGTACGGTAAGCAACTTCACCGCAGTTGACAGCCGTGGCTCCCTAAATGTTGATATTAAGTATGGCGAAAGCACTACCGTATTGGTCGAGGCAGATGAAAACCTGTTGCCTTATATCGTCACCAAAGTAGAAGGTGATAAGCTGGTTATCACAACAGATAAGGTGGGCATCTCCTCAAAAGAAAAGCTGATGGTACACATAAGCATGACCAAAGTAACCGGCGTATCGCTCAGCGGCAGCGGAAACATCTTTGGCAGCGGACAATTTTCTAACGACAATACCACCAAATTATCTGTGAGTGGCAGTGGTAACCTAAAACTTGGTTTTGCCTCCTTTTCAGCTATTGAAGCCTCCGTAAATGGCAGCGGAAATATGGAGCTAACGAATGGTAAAACAAACACTATTGACGCAGCTGTTAGCGGCAGTGGCAATATTGGCGCCTATGCAATAGAAAGTAAGACCGTAAAAGCAAGAGTAAGTGGAAGCGGTAATGTAAAAGTTACCGCCAGCGAAACCCTGGAAGCCGTTTCAAGTGGCAGCGGTAATGTGTATTACAAAGGCACCGCTACCGTAGTAAATGCACAATCTCATGGTAGTGGTAAAGTAATCAAGGGGTAATATAACAGGTTAATCATGCAACGGACTGAAGTCCGTTGCTACAAAATAAGTCGTCCCTACGGCACTTTTAGTTGTGTGTTTACGTGTAGTGCCGTAGGCACGATCCATATTGTAGCGCAGGGTTTCAACCCTGGGACCGTAGACACGATCCATTTTGTAGCCAGAAATTTTAATCTTTGGAAACGTAGGCACAATTCATTTTGTAGCGCAGGGTTTCAACCTTGGAACCTAGAAACATTAAACAAAAACGCCGGGCGAAAAACCCGGCGTTTTTGTTTTTATATCATCATATCATCATTCGCAATGGCTCTTCCAGCAAGCTTTTTACCGTTTGCAGGAAAGCGGCGCCGGTAGCGCCATCAACCACCCGGTGATCACAACTAAGCGTTACTTTCATTACGTTGCCCGGCACTATCTGCCCGCCTTTTACCACCGGCACCTGTGCAATGCCGCTTACTGCCAGTATGCAGGCATCCGGCGGGTTAATGATGGCTGTAAATTCATCTACGCCAAACATACCTAAGTTACTAATGGTAAAAGTGCTGCCTTCCCAGTCTGAGGGTTGTAGTTTTTTATCCTTTGCCTTTCTTGGCAAAATCTTTTACTTCGGTTGAAATCTGGCTCAGGCTTTTTGTATCCGCAAAGCGAACAACAGGTACCAGTAAGCCTTCATCAACGGCTACGGCCACGCCGATATTCACATGATAGTTGGTACGGATTTTATCGCCCAGCCAACTGCTGTTTACTTTAGGGTGTTGCTTTAGGGCTACAGCTACCGCTTTTAGTACCAGATCGTTAAAGCTGATTTTTACAGGGCTGGTTTCATTGAGCTTAACACGTGCAGCTACAGCCGCATCCATGTCAATGCTCATGGTGATGTAGAAATGCGGCGCTGTAAACAAGCTTTCGCTGAGGCGGCGGGCAATAGTTTTGCGCATTTGCGATACCGGCACTTCTTCGAAACTTTCCTGGCCTGCGGGTGCGGCGGGTGCTGTTTTAGCGGGTGATGTTGCCGGCTTTTTTTGTTCTGGTGTAGCAGCCGGTGTTGTTGCGGGTTGGGCAGCAGGTGCTTTATAGCCGTCAATATCGCTTTTGGTAATACGGCCGTTATCGCCGCTGCCTTTTACATACTTCAGGTCAATACCTTTTTCTTCAGCCAGTTTTTTAGCTAATGGGGAAGCGAAAATGCGGCCTTCGTTGATAATTTTCTGTTCATCAGCCTGCGTTGGAGCCGGTGGCTGTTCCCTGGAACTAACTGCTGGTTCAGCATCTTTCTTTGCGGTATCTGTAGCAACTGCAACATTGTTGGCAGCACCACCTTTTGCGGCCTGTATAATGGGATTAATATCAAAACCTGCGGTGCCAATAATGCAAAGCAGGTCGTTTACCTGAATTTTTTCGCCGGCCTTAGCGCCCTGGTACAGCAGTAGTCCATCCTTGTAACTTTCAAGTTCCATGGTTGCTTTGTCGGTTTCAATATCAGCTAGCACATCGCCTTTTTTTACGGTATCGCCCACATTTTTTTGCCATCCGGCAATTACACCTTCTGTCATCGTATCGCTTAAGCGGGGCATCAGTACTACTTCTTCCATACTTCCAAGATCGAGGCTTTTTGTACCACCGCCAGCGGGTGCAGGCTTGCTATCCTGCGGCTGGCCGTTACCGTGTACATTTTTATCCTGCTCCTGATCCTGCAGACCGTTTTGTTCCGGTTGGCGGGTGTCAGTATTATTACTATTAGCTGCCGGTTTACCTTCCTGGCCGTTGGTTGGGCTGCCATTATTTTTTAATAGAGGCTGAATGTCTTCGCCCTGTTTGCCGATGATCAGCAGCAGATCGTTTACCTGTAGTTTGCCACCATCTTCCGCACCAATATGCAGTACCACACCATCCTGGTAACTTTCCAGTTCCATGGTGGCTTTATCGGTTTCAATATCGGCCAGTACATCGCCTTTCTTTACGGGATCACCTACTTTTTTGTGCCAGCCGGCTATTACGCCTTCCGTCATGGTATCACTCAGCCGGGGCATCAGTATCGCTTCCGCCATATTCTTTGGTTTCTTAATTAATAGTAAATGTTCGGGGCGTGAAATTAAGGCAAAATAAGTGCCGCTGCAAAAGGCTGTTTCGTATTTGTTTTCGGCAGATTATTCTTAATCAGTTTCAATAATTACTCAAACGATTAGGTGTTCCACATGTTGGGAATCTTTTAAAAAAATAGCGTGTACAGGTTAAACATGAAAAATTAATGCAGGACAGTAAACTGAACGCCGGTTTTTACAATTACATTTCCGTTAGGGCCTTCTATCCTTAATGAGTAACAACTGGCATTTGCCTGAACGGTAACATTGTTTCGTACTACCACAACAGAACCAGCAGCAGGAACAATACCACCCACCCAGGTGGAAGGGTTATCCCAGTTACCATCATTTGCAGAGATAAAAGAAACACCCGTATTACCTAATCTCCAAAGGTCACTACTAACTGATAATCCACTGCCGCTAAAAATCCAAAAGTTACCGGATGTATCTTTCCAGCTATTGCTGTATGCTCTTGCACCCGGCCTGTTAACTGTAGCAGGCACTCCTTGTGTACCAAACACTCCTGGCTGGCCGCCGCTATTTGATCCGTTTATCCATGCCCACTGATTAGTTGCAGGACTGTATTTCCAAAGATCGTTTAAATAGTTAGAACCGGCAGATGTGTAGTCATAACCGAATCCACCTAAGAGCCAGAAATTGCCAGTTATATCAGTCCAGGTAATACCAGAGTATCTTGCACCTGGTTTATTACCTGTTGCTGCCATTCCCAATGTGCCATATATTCCTTTCTGATTCACCGCGCTGTCACCCTTCATCCACGCCCATTGGTTCGTATTAGGGTCGTATTTCCAAAGGTCATTCAGAAAGCTGCTATTACTTGTAAGTCCGCCAAAGAGCCAAAGGTTATCAGCGGCATCTATCCAGGAAACAGCATAAAATCTTGCGCCTGGAACATTTGCCGGAGCAGGAGATCCTATAGTACCATATATTCCCGATATACCCGGCTGGCCTGTTGAGTTGGCACCATGCATCCATGTCCATTGATTTGTTGCAGGACTGTATTTCCAGAGGTCGTTTAGTGAGCCGCTGTTGCTATTGGATGCAGAACCATATCCACCAAAGAGCCAAAAGTTACCGGAAGCATCTGTCCAGGTAGTGCTATTATATCTTGCTCCCGGCCTGTTAGTAGCCGCAGCTACTCCCGATGTGCCATATACCCCTGTTTGATTTGTCGTACTTGTTCCGTTCACCCATATCCATTGGTCCGTAGCTATATTGTATTTCCAAAGATCATTTAAATAGCTACTATTACTTGTAAGCCCCCCAAATAACCAAAGGTTACCGGCGGCATCTGTCCAGGAAACACCAAAATATCTTGCCCCCGGCTTATTGGTTGCCGCTGGTGTTCCTTGTACACCATATACACCCGCCTGGTTTCCGGTACTGTCTCCGTTTATCCATGTCCATTGGTTGGTAGAAGGCATATATTTCCATAGATCATTCAATGTGGGATTATTACTACCTATAAAGGTTCTTCCTCCAAACAGCCAAAAATTGCCTCCGGCATCTGTCCAGGAAATGCTTCCGTATCGTGTGCCTGGCGTGTTGGCCGATGATGCAACCCCTTTGGATCCGTAAACACCTGGTGCATTTACTACATTACTTCCTTTCATCCAGGTCCATTGGGAAGTGGTAGTAATTGAGTCAGTTACAGCTTCGTCATTTACAATTGTACCACGGCCCTGGCCATCAGTAATAACTGCACCGGTAACATTGGTTACATTTACAAAGAAAGTTTCATCCGGCTCAAGGATAACATCACCATTTACCTGTACATCAAACGTATAAGTTGAATTGCCTGCAGCTATTGTTTGACCCGTGAGGGATCGGGAAACATAGTCGCTTCCGGCGGTTGCTGTGCCATCAGCAGTAGCTATATCGAAAGTGACGCCGCCGGCAGGTGCCGGGGTTGAGAGGCTAACCGTAAAACTGTAGGTGATATTGCCGCCGTTTCCCTCATTGTGGCTTACGTCGTTAGCAGTAAGATTGGGTTGGGGTAGTGATAGCTTCCAAATGTCGTTTAACAGACCTAAACCATTGGCCGGGTAACCATAGCCACCAAACAACCAGAAATTACCGGAGGTGTCTGCCCATGCAACATTGGAGGCTCTTGCACCTGGCTTATAGGCTGCGGCAAGCGCTCCTTGTATTCCATATACGCCCTGCTGATTCACTGTACTGTCGCCCTTTACCCATGTCCATTGATTGGTTGCAGGGTTGTATTTCCAAAGGTCATTTAAGTAAGAAACGACGGGATTATTGTAAATAAAGTACATTCCACCAAACAGCCATAAATTACCGGTATTATCAACCCATGTAGTGCTTTTGTATCTTACACCCGGTTTATTGGCTGCGTCAGGCATTCCTTGTATTCCATAGATACCTGGCTGGTTCACTGTATTATCGCCTTTCACCCATGTCCATTGATTTGTAGAAGGCGTGTATTTCCAGAGGTCACTGAAATTGCTATAAGAACTACTACCAGCGCTATATGTGCCTCCGAAAAGCCATAAATTTCCGCCGGCATCTGTCCAGGAAACGCTTCCCTGTCTTGCACCTGGCCTGTTGGCCGAAGCAGGAATTCCCTGTGTGCCATAAGTTCCTGGCTGGTTTGCTGTATTTGCCCCATTTATCCATGTCCACTGATTGGTTGCAATATTGTATTTCCAAAGATCATTTAAATAGCCGGTACTACTAATACTGGCTACACCATAGCCACCGTGCAGCCATAAATTACCGTTATTATCATTCCATGCTGTGCTTCCCTCTCTTGCACCCGGCTTATTAGCGGCGGCTGCCGTTCCCAGTGTACCATATACGCCTGGTTGCAGTACTGTACTATCCCCTTTTACCCATGTCCACTGGTTAATAGAAGGCGTATATTTCCAAAGGTCATTTAGCTGCCAATTACTGGTATTGACAGCATAACCGTTGCCGCCAAACAGCCAGAAATTACCTGATTCATCTGTCCATGCAATGCTGTAAGCTCTTGCACCCGGCTTATTAGCCGCTGCGGCTACACCTTGTGTTCCATATATGCCTCGCTGGTTTACTGTATTGTCTCCCTTTACCCATGTCCATTCGTTTGTAGAAGATGTGTATTTCCAAAGGTCATTCAAACGTTCGGAATTAGAATTATTACCACCAAAAACCCATACATTATCGGAGGCATCTCTCCAGGAAACACTTCCCAATCTGCCTCCCGGTTTATTTGCTGCTGATGCAGCCCCTTGCGTTCCATAAATACTTGGTGCATTAGCTGTATTATCGCCCTTCATCCACGTCCACACGGAAGCAGTGGTAATCAAATCATTTGAAAAGTCGTCATTTACAATAGTGCCAAGCCCTTCCCCGTCAGTAATAATTGCATTGGTGGCATTGGTTACGTTTACAGAAAAGGTTTCGTCGGGTTCAACTATTGCATCACCATTTACCGACACATTAAATGTGTAGGTTGAACTACCGGCAGCAATTGTTTGAGTTGTCAGTGATTTAGCAACATAATCACTTCCTGCTACTGCAGTATTATTGGCAGTAGCTATATCAAAAGTTACACCGCCGGCAGGTGCCGGGGTTGAAAGGCTAACAGTAAAACTGTAAGTGGTACTGCCGCTGTTTCCTTCATTATAGCTTACATCATTAATGGTGAGATTAGGCAGAACCAGCGTTGTGCCAAATTTCCAGAGGTCGTTTAAAGAACCACTACTACCACTACTGGCATAACCACTACCGCCAAAGAGCCAGAAATTACCGGTAGCATCAGTCCAGGAAGCAGATTTCTGCCTTCCCCCTGGCTTACTGGCTACAGCAGGTGTTCCCAATGTGCCATAAGTTCCCAACTGGTCTGGGGTATTGTTTCCGTTAATCCAGGTCCATTGGTTGGTGGAAGGATTGTATTTCCAAAGGTCATTTAAAAAACCAACGCTGCTGGTTGCATAACCGTAGCCTCCAAAAAGAAACAAATTACCGGCAGCATCTGTTCCGGTAGTGCTGTTTTGCCTTGCACCCGGCTGATTGCTTGCAGCAGGTGTTCCCAATGTGCCATAAGTTCCCAACTGGTCTGTTGTATTTGCGCCATCGATCCAGGTCCATTGATTATTAGTAGGATTGTATTTCCAAAGGTCACTTAACTCACCAATATTACTACTGGCAGCGTAACCATAGCCTCCAAAAAGCCAGAAATTACCAGCGGCATCTGTCCCGGTAGTGCTGTTTTGCCTTGCACCCGGTTTGTTGGCTGCAGCAGGTGTTCCCATTGTACCATAATTTCCTGACTGGCTTGGCGTATTGTCTCCGTTGATCCATGTCCATTGGTTAGTAGCCGGATTGTACTTCCACAAGTCATTTAAAGGGAAATAGTCATAATATTCATGACTATTGTCGATGCCCCCTCCACCAAAAAGCCATAAGTTGCCGGAAGCATCTGCCCATACTACACTAAAAAACCTTGCACCCGGCTGATTGCTTGCAGCAGGTATTCCCAACGTGCCGTATACAGGTGACCTGTTTGGGATATTTGACCCGTTTACCCATGTCCATTGATTCGTGGAAGGATTGTATTTCCAAAGGTCATTTAACAGGCCTCTAGTATTACTGGTAGTATTACCATATCCACCAAAGAGCCAGAAATTGCCAGCTGCGTCTGTCCAGGAAACAGCATCCCTCCTTCCCCCTGGCTTATTGGCTGCAGCAGGTGTTCCTATTGTGCCATAAGTTCCCAACTGGCCTGTAGTGTTGGATCCATTTATCCAGGTCCATTGGTTGGTGGAAGGATTGTATTTCCAAAGGTCATTAAAAAGACCATTGTTATCGCCTCCAAAGAGCCAGAAATTACCAGCGGCATCAGTCCAAGTAACGCTACCGTCCCTTGCACCTGGTTTATTAGCCGCTGCTGCAACACCCTGCGTTCCGTAAACGCCTGATGCACTAACGGTATTGTCACCCTTCATCCATGTCCATTGGGATGAGGTGGTAATTTGAGCAGTTGATGAAACGGATGAAAAAAGAAATAATAAACAGGTGAGCGTTGTAGAAATACTTTTCATACAGTTTAGTTTAGGACTATTAAGAGTGGACGTAGGATTTGCAGAAATTGGGATGAGTAGTGAGCCGTATTGTTTTGGCTAAACCTTTCAACTTTTAAAAGCTTAGTAAAGCGAAATAAATAAGTTGAACAAATCATGGATAGATTCTATAGTTGAGTTCCGGAATGAGGGGATGAAAGGTTATTCGGTTTTGATCAATAAGTTCTTTATCTATCTTCCTGCCTGTTGTGTATTGCTGAAGGTTGAGCCTTACCGCCACTGTTAAGCCTGTTTGAGTAGCGGTCTGCCCGATACATTGTTGAACAGTTTGATAATCGGTAAAAACAACACCTTCCATCGCTTTATGCACCTGACAGAACAGGCGATGTTCTATCGGGTTCCATTTAGAACAGTAAGGCGGATAGTGACATACAATAACAGATAAGCCTGTTTCCTTGGCAAAGAGCTGTAGCTGGTACTTAAAGGCATGATGGCGATAGCTATTGGCACCTCCTGCATCGCAGAACAACAGGATGTTCTTTGCATCCGGGTAGCGATGAATACCATGTTCCCACCACCACCATAGCAGGTTGTCTATTACAAAATCTGCTGTTTCGCTGCTGCCCCCGATAGAGATATAGCCTTTATTGGCCTGCATATCATAAATTCCATGAGGAATGACTTTGCCTTCTGATAAATGCTCATAATCGTGGTCATATACTTTCATAGCTTTGGTGCTGTAGCATTTGCCCCCTCTGTATAAATTACCTAACCGCTCTTTTTTCTTGCAATCCATGCTGAGCACAGGGCTTTGCAGGCTCATTACCAATACCATCGCACAAATGATTTCAAACTGCTCATTGCGACGGCTGTAGCTGCCAGTGGCTAATTGTTTGGACTGTTTTCGATAGCCATACCCCTGTTCTTTGAGTACCCGCTTTACAAAACTATGGCTTATTTTAAACTGATGCTGTGCTTCAAAGAGTTGTGCTACTTGCCGGGGCCTGAGGCTTATCCAGTAAACAGTTGCATCGGTGGGGCTACCGGCTTTGAGGCTTTGAAGTAAAATGATCAACTGTAAGGTGGCATCAGCCAGCTTTTCTGTACTTTTTTTTTCGCCCGCCGCCTGTTTTTCGCTGCCTGCCTGCTGTTGGCACTTGGGGTTGTAGTAAGCCAGCCTGCATTTCCTTTTTGGCAACCGTGACTGTAGTACGGCTGAGTTGTAACAGGTGGCTGATGTAAGTCGTACCGCCCCAGCCTAATTTAGATGCTTCAACAGCCGCATACCAACGCTTTTCCCTTTCTGACAGCCGATTATAATGAAGACGCATTAGCTCTTCTATTTGATGATTATAGGGGCTTATCATCTCTGGTTTTTATCCCAAATTTATACTGCTTTTTGTTCAACTTATTTATTTTCATTTACTTAATTATAACAATTAACTGTAATAGGCTGCATAATAATATGGAATTATTCTGGCTTGCTTTACTAATTTTTTAAATAAATGAAAAATCTTTTAACAGCCATATTTTTATGTTGATAATACGGCTAATTAACAGCACTCCATTATATTTCAATTAATACCCAAGTTCTAACCTTAGCTTCCCTCTTAGCTACTTCACCATCGGGTGTTGTTCTGCAATCAGGAAAAACCGATCCTGGCTATTTAGGTGTCTTATATCACTGCCTTTTTCGCCGTTAACTTATCACCGGTATGTAAGAGATGAAGGAGCAGTTGAGATATAACGAAATACCTAATGCAGAACAATAAACTGAACACCGGTTTTTACGATAACATTTCCGTTAGGGCCTTCTAGCCTTAATGAGTAACAACTGGCATTTGCCTGAACGGTAACATTGTTTCGTACTACCACAACAGAACCAGCAGCAGGAACAATACCACCCACCCAAGTGGAAGGGTTATCCCAGTTACCATCATTTGCAGATACAAAGGAAACACCCGTATTACCTAATCTCCAAAGGTCATTACTGCTTGAACCTGCATTGCCACTAAAGAGCCAGAAATCACCGGTGGCACCGGTCCAGGAAACACTATAGGCCCTTGCACCCGGCGTGTTTGCTGCTGCAGGTATTCCCTGTGTACCAAATACGCCTATCTGGTTGGTGGTACCGGATCCATTTATCCAGATCCATTGACTGGTAGCAGGATCGTATTTCCAAAGGTCACTTAACCAACCACTATTACTGCCGGTAGCGTAACCGTAACCACCCCAAAGCCAGAGCTTACCGGCATCATCCGTCCATTTGACACCAGTAGATCTTGCCCCTGGCTTATTACCCGTTGCTGCCGTTCCCGGTGTGCCATATATCCCTTGCTGGTTTAATGTACTGTCACCCTTTATCCAGGTCCATTGATTTGTATCAGGATCATATTTCCAAAGGTCATTAAAAATATTGCCGGTAGGCTGAGTGCCTCCAAAGAGCCAGAGTTTACCGGCAGCGTCAGTCCAGGTAAAGCTGGATGTTCTTGTACCCGGCGTATTAGATGCAGCAGGCACTCCCAACACCCCATACACGCCTGGCAGACCAACCCCCGGCTGACCGAAGGCATAATTTCCATTCATCCACGTCCATTGATTCGTAGCAGGATTGTATTTCCAGAGATCATTATAAGACTGGCTACCAAAGAGCCAGAAATCACCTGTAGCACCCGTCCAGGAAACACAAGAAGTTCTTGCACCGGGTCCATTGGCTGCAGCAGGTACTCCTTTTGTACCGTACACTCCCTGCTGGTTGGGTGTATTTGCTCCGTTTACCCATGTCCACTGATTCGTATTAGGATTATATTTCCAAAGATCATTAAACTGTATATTGGCAGTAGAAGAACCAGCCCCACCAAAGAGCCAGAAATTACCTTCAGCGTCAGTCCATGCAACACCTGAGTTCCTTGCACCTGGCTTATTGGTTGATGCAGCTATTCCTACTGTTCCGTATATACCAGGCTGGTTTCCGGTACTGTCCCCGTTTACCCAGGTCCATTGATTAGTTGCAGGATTATACTTCCACAGGTCATTCAGCATGGCATCGCCACCCGTTATAAATATCCTTCCCCCAAACAGCCATAAATTACCGGTGGCATCTATCCAGGTAGCGCTTCCTAACCTTTTACCCGGTGTATTAGCCGCTGCCGCAACACCCAGGGTTCCATATACCCCAGGTGGGTTAAATGTATTGCTCCCTTTTATCCAGGTCCATTGGGAAGCGGTTGTAATGGAATCATTCAAAAAGTCGTCATTTACAATTGTGCCAAGGCCTTGCCCGTCTGTGATAATTGCATTGGTTGCGTTACTTACGTTTACCAAAAAAGTTTCATTAAGCTCTAATGCAGAATCACCATTTACCAGCACATCAAACGTATAGGTTGAACTACCGGCAGCAATCGTTTGAGCTGTCAGTGACCTGGCAACATAATCGCTTCCGGCGGCTGCCGAACCATTGGCGGTAGCTATATCGAAAGTGACGCCACCCGTTGGTGCCGGGGCAGAAAGGCTAATGGTAAAAGTGTAGCTGGTAGTGCCGCTATTGCCCTCACTATGGCTTACATCGTTAATGGTAAGATTGGGCAGCGTTATATTACCCAATCTCCAAAGGTCACTGCTAACTCCGGATCCATTGCCACTAAAAATCCAGAAGTTACCGGATGTATCTTTCCAGCTATTATTATAAGCTCTTGCCCCCGGTCTGTTAGCCGCAGCAGGCACTCCCTGTGTGCCAAATATGCCTGCCTGATTGATGGTATTAGCACCATTAATCCAGGTCCATTGGTTGGTACCGGGACTGTATTTCCAAAGGTCGTTCAACCAGCCAGTAGTACTGGTGGCAGCGTAACCATAACCACCCCAAAACCAGATTTTACCGGATAAATCTGTCCAGGTAGCGCTTCCATATCTTGCACCTGGCTTATTATCTGTTGCTGCCGTTCCCGGTGTACCATATACCCCTTGCTGGTTTACCGTACTGTCACCTTTCATCCAGGTCCATTGGTTAATAGCAGGGTCATATTTCCAGAGGTCATTAAAGTAGCCATTGTTATAACTGAGTCCGCCAAACAGCCAGAGGTTGTTGGAAGCGTCTGTCCAGGAAACCGGATAAAGTCTTACACCGGGCACATTTCCTGCAGCGGGTACTCCCATTGTTCCATATATACTCGTCTGCGTATTGGTATTTGAACCATTTATCCAGGTCCATACATTCGTTACAGGATTGTATTTCCAAAGGTCGTTTAAGAGGCCGCTGGAGAAAGCAGTTGTATACCCTGTTCCGCCAAATAGCCAGAAGTTGCCGGCAGCATCTGTCCAGGCAGCGCTTCCATATCTTGCTCCCGGCCTGTTAGCCGCCGCAGCCACTCCCAGTGTGCCATATACCCCTGCCTGCTCCATTGTATTGGCGCCGTTTACCCATGTCCATTGGTTGGTAACTATATTGTATTTCCACAGGTCACTTAATTTTGTAATATTATTGGAGGATGTACCCCCGAAGAGCCAGAGGTTACCGGTGGCATCTGTCCAGGTAGCGCCATAGAATCTTGCGCCCGGCTTATTGGTTGCCGCCGCCGTTCCCGGTGTGCCATATACACCCGGCTGGTTCCCAGTACTGTCCCCGTTTATCCAGGTCCATTGGTTGGTAGCAGGTGTATATTTCCACAGGTCATTCAATGCGGCATAATCACCGGCTATAAGGACTCTTCCCCCAAACAGCCAGAAATTTCCGCCGGCATCTGTCCAGGTAGTGCTTCCATATCTTGTACCTGGTGTATTAGCCGCCGCCGCAACTCCTTTGGTTCCATATGTACCAGTTGCACCTGTTATATTACTTCCTTTCATCCAGGTCCATTTGGAAGAGGTAGTAATGGAATTATTAATCAACTCGTCATCTATAATTATACCACGGCCTTGTCCGTCTATAATACTTGCATTGGTAACATTGGTCACATTTACAAAGAAAATTTCATCCGGTTCAGCGATGACATCACCATTTACCTGTACATCAAATGTATACGTTGAGCTGTCTGCAGCTATTGTTTGCGCTGTGAGGGTTCTGGCAACATAATCGCTTCCGGCGGTTGCCGTACCGTTAGCGGTAGCTATATCGAAAGTAACACCACCGGCAGGCGCAGGTTCAGAAAGGCTAACGGTAAAACTGAAAGTAGTAATACCACTATTGCCCTCATTAAGGCTTACATCATCAATAGCAAGGAGTGGCTGGGATGTGGGTCCGCTTTTGCTTAATTTCCAAAGGTCATTTAAACTACCTCTGCCATTGGCCGCAAAACCATAACCACCAAATAGCCAGAAATTACCGGAGGTATCCGCCCATGCAATATGGTAAGCTCTTGCAGTCGGCTTATTGGCCGCAGCAGGTGTTCCTTGTATGCCATAGATGCCCGCCTGGTCTGCTATATTATCTCCTTTTACCCATCTCCATTGATTGGTAGAAGGCCTGTATTCCCAAAGGTCATTAAAATAGCTGCCGAGAGTGCTGCTGTTGACGTAGCCGCCAAAGAGCCATAAATTACCGGTATTATCAACCCATGTAGTGCTATAGTATCTGGCACCCGGCTTATTGGCTGTAGCTGCTATTCCCAGTGTACCATACATACCTGGCTGATTTACGGTACTATCTCCCTTTACCCATGTCCATTGATTTACAGAGGGTGTGTATTTCCAAAGGTCATTCAAAGTATTGCTGGAATTAATACCACTATAATTTATGCCCCCAAACAGCCACAAATTACCGGCTACATCCGTCCAGGCAGCACTTGCCTGTCTTGCACCCGGCTTGTTGGCTACAGCAGGAGTTCCCTGTGTGCCATAAGTTCCCGGCTGGCTTGCTGCGTTTGCACCGTTTACCCACGTCCATTGATTGGTAGCAATATTATATTTCCAAAGGTCATTTAAATAGCCGCCGCTACTGATACTCGCAACACCGGAGCCGCCAAAGAGCCATAAATTACCATTAGTATCATTCCATGCCGTACCTCCATCTCTTGCACCCGGCTTATTGGCCGCAGCAGGCGTACCCTGTATTCCGTACACACCTTGCTGATAGGCGATACTATCCCCTTTTACCCATGTCCACTGATTGGTAGCAGGTGTATATTTCCAAAGGTCATTTAGCCGCATGCTATTACCACTGGCAGCGTAACCAGTGCCGCCGAAAAGCCAGAAATTACCGTTGGCATCTGTCCATGCCATGCTGTAAGCTCTGCCACCCGGCTTATTGGTTACAGCAGGTGTTCCTTGTATCCCATATACGCCTCGCTGGTTTACTGTACTGTCTCCCTTTACCCATGTCCACCGGTTAGTAGCAGGATCATATTTCCAAAGGTCATTTAAAAAGTTATAGTTAGGATCATTACCACCAAAGAGCCAGAGATTACCGGCGGCATCTGTCCAGGAAACATCTCCCAATCTGCCTCCCTGCTTATTACCCGCTGCGGCTACACCTTGTGTTCCGTAAACACTAAGAGCGTTTTTTGTACTATCCCCCTTCATCCACGTCCATTGGGATGAAGTGGTAATTTGGGCATTGGATGAAACAGATGAAAGAAGGAATGATAAACAGGTGAGTGTAGTAGAAATACTTTTCATACGGTTTAGTTTAGGATAAGAACGGAAACAGGATATGCGATAAAACCGGAATGGGAAGAATAGGTAGCCTGGATTTTTTTGCTGCACTCTACAAACTTCATTAGCTTAAGCAGGGCAATCAACAGTAGTTTGGCGGCATAATTATAGGAAATTATTCAGCATTCCTACAAATAATTTTTTAAGCTAATCCAAAATTATTTACATAAAAAATGCCTGCGCATTAACGGCACAGGCTAATGAAAACAATCTGTTACATTTCAATCAATATCCAATCTCCAATCGCAACTTCTCTTTCAGCTCTTTTACCATTGGGTATTGTTCCGCAATCAACAGAAAGCGATCCTGGCTGTTCAGGTGTTTGATATCAACGCTTTGGTCACCATTGGCCGGGGCTGCACAGGTATATACCAGTTGCAGATGCTTGTTTTGAAACACCTTTTGTAGGTGCTGTAGCAAATCTACCTTGTGCTGTTCGATCAGTTTTTGGTTTAGGATGGATGGTGAGGTAACTTCCACCGTGGTCTCATCCAGCACTTTCAGATCGGCCACCTGAAAGCTGGTGGCAATATGATGCAGTTCTTCTGCTTTGCGCTGGTCGGTAAAAGTTTGCCAGGCGGCTTTAAATGTATCAATGGTAATTGGGATGGCCTGTTGTTCCTGCTGGGCGCCAGCGGCATGGTGCTTTTCTTTAATGCTTTGTAGTAAGCTCTTTTTTTGCCCGGCCCCATTAGTCGCTGTTGCAGCAGGCAAGGGGGGCTGTACCGGCTTTGCGGTAGCTGTTGGTTGTACAGATGCAGCAGGTGTTTGTAATGGAGTAATTAATGGCTGAGCAATAGTTGATGGTGGTTCATAAGCCTTTGATTTTTCCCGTACTACCTGTTCACTTAACGCAGCTTCCTGTTGCTTTGGTTCTTTTTTGCGGGTAGTCGTCGGTGTAGGTATCGCTTTTGTACGATAGGCAACCGGCCTACCAGCCAGCTTATTTTTTACCAGGCTGCCCTCCGGCGATACCGTTAACTCCAGCGCCTGCTGCAGGTAGCACAATTTAATGAGGCATAACTCTACATGCAGGCGGCGGTTGCGGGCCATACGGAACTGAATTTCCGCTTCGTTTAAAATATTCAGGGCACTGATTAAATAAGACAGGCTTACAGAAGCAGCTGTTTCCATATACCGGGTTTGCAGGCCTTCTACTACATCCAGCAGGGCGGCGGCTTTGGCATCTTTGCATACCATCAGGTTTCGCAGGCATTCGGCAAAGCCGTTCAGGAACGTATCGCCTTCAAAACCCTTTCGGTTTATTTCATCAAACAGCAATAAGGCGGTTGCTAAATCCTGTCCTTCCAGTGCCTGCAGCAACCGGAAAAAATAATCTTCGTCCAGTATATTCAGGTTTTCCAGCGTATTCTGGTAAGTAACTTCTCCATTGGTAAAGCTTACCAGTTTATCGAGAATGCTGAGTGCATCCCGCATACAGCCTTCGCTTTTTTGAGCAATAACCTGAAGGGAAGCTTTGTCAGTTTTGATCCCTTCCTTATCTACAATTTCCTGTAGATGTTCTACCGTATCACTATTCGTAATGCGTTTAAAATCAAAAATCTGGCAGCGGCTCAGGATGGTAGGTAATATCTTATGCTTCTCTGTAGTAGCCAGTATAAAAATGGCATAGGAAGGAGGCTCCTCCAACGTTTTTAAGAAGGCATTGAAGGCAGCAGCACTCAGCATGTGTACCTCATCCACAATATACACTTTGTACTTACCTGCCTGCGGCGCAAACCGTACCTGCTCCACCAGGCTGCGGATATCGTCCACCGAATTATTGCTGGCCGCATCCAGTTCGTGTATGTTCAGCGAGCCGCCGGTATCGAACGAAACGCAGGACTGGCATACATTACAAGCCTCGCCTTCGGAAGTTTGATTTAAGCAGTTAATGGTTTTTGCCAGGATACGGGCACAGGTGGTTTTGCCTACACCGCGGGGGCCGCAAAACAGGAATGCGTGGGCCAACTGGTTGTGCGTAATGGCATTTTTAAGCGTAGTGGTAATGTGCTGCTGGCCTACGACCGTATTAAAATTCTGGGGGCGGTACTTACGTGCCGAAACAATAAATTTATCCATAATCAGCTTGCAAGATAGTACACAGCTAAGTATTTCACACCCCTGTATTTTATCCGCCGCGGCGGATCAGACTCACACAAAAAAGTTATAAGTTATAAGAGATAAGATATGAGTTGTTTTGTTTGGCTTTCATGATTAATTCATTACGGTCTAACCCGATCCCGAATTAATTTTTATGAGTCAGGCAATATTGCAGGAAAAAGGACAAGTTGTGGTTCATCATTAATACACCAAACAGGTTCAAGGTGAGGGGTTTTGCCGGGTTATTGTAAATACCGGGTAAATAAAAAGCAACCCAGGCAAAACCGGGGCTGCTTTTATTAAAATAAATTACCTGTTCCGCTGAACCTGTAAACGCATTTACAATGATGTGCGCAATAGTTACTTCATTCCTTTGAACTCAATGGCACTAATGCTATCGTTCTTCCAGCAAATGTTGTAAGTGCGGGTTGTAATACCTGCAGTTGTTTCAATGGTACTACAAATTCCTTGCTGTGAAATTACTTTTGGATTCTTCAATTCGTAATCGCAGAAGTCCGGCATACATTCATTGGCGTTATAATCTTTAAATCCTTTTGTAGCATAAGTATTATAGGCCTTTGCCGAACCAGCCGTTGTTCCATCCAGCATTTTAAAAAAATCATCCATTTTGCCGACTCCCGGATCGGGTTCAGCAGTTTTGTTTTCGGTGCTTTTATCAGATGAACCCGTTTTGCTGGCACTGCTGCCGCAGGAAATTAAACCTGCCATACATACAGATACGATTAAAAAGGAAAAGAACTTTTTTTTCATGATTTTTTTGTTTGAGAAATTAGGAATTTTTTAAATAATATTTGATGACAGTACAAACGTAAAATGTATTTCATACTATAAAAAGCACACTATATATCCGGCGATTGCGAACATATAAATGGCTGTAAAAAAATGGAATCCGGTTAAGCGTGCAATGAAAATTTATGAGAGGAACAGATCGTTTATACCAGATTAAATTAAATGATAGAACAGGCAATTAGCAGCAAACAAATGAATACACTATCTAAAACAATTTCCGCAGCCTGTTTTAATATAATATGATATTCAAAGGATATAAGTGGGGAGGAAGTATTTACTACAGTATAAATAATTACAGGTTTAATAATACCTGTTGCAGTTACACATGTAGCAGAAAGGACCTCTACAAAATTTCTATTATAAAATTTATTAGAGGCTTCAAAATTATGGGTGCTCAATAGATATTCTTATTCGAATGGTGCCAACGCCACTGCTGTTTCATGCTTGTATCATTGCCTGGCCATAAAAAAAATTATTGAACCCGGTAACCCGTGATGACAAACTAAGGAAAGTTATCAAAATAAGTTCCCGAAAAGTGTTGTAATCTTGTTGAGCAAAAAAGGGATATGAAATTGAAACCATTTTCCGATGAGATAGTACAATTGATGCAGTTGCATTACAGCCGTTTATCAGAAAAGGATCGCCGGCATTACGCTGCCCTGGAATCGCTTAAATTGGGTCGTGGTGGTGTGGACTATATCAGTGAAATACTGCTGATTGATAAAAAAACGCTTTGGCAGGGACGAAAGGAGCTATTGGAACAGCAGCCTGTTGAAGTGGGCAGGCAGCGTCGCAAGGGCGGTGGCAGGAAAAAAAAAGATGGACAAATATCCTGATATTACCAGCCAGTTACTTGCCCTGATAGAGACGTATAAAGCTGGCAGCCCAACAGCAGCCGAGGTGTATTGGATAAGCCTGAAACCCTGTGCCATTGCTGCTTTGTTTTATGAGAAGCATCAAATCAGGCTGAGCCACCAGTTCATCAAACGTCAGTTAAAGGCATGGGGCTATGCTTACCGCAAGCAGCACAAACAGTTAGCTACCGGTAGTTATGGCAAGCGGGACGAACAGTTCCGCATTATTTGTTCTTTGATATTAGTAATGAGTTGTCAAAGCCCTGTACTTAGCATAGATTGTAAAAAGAAAGAACGCCTGGGCAATTTATACCGTAACGGCAGGTGCTTTTGCACAGAAGCACTGAAAGTATACGATCATGATTATGAACATCTTTCGCAAGGCAAAGTGATACCCCATGGCATCTATGATGTGCAAGCCAACAAAGGGTACATTTCTATTGGCAGTAGTAGTGAGACAGCCGATTTTGTAATAGATAACCTACTATGGTGGTGGTATGAATATGGCATACATCATTATCCGGATGCAAAAAATATAATGCTGTTGTGTGATGCGGGTGGGGCTAACAGTTACCGGCATTTTATATTCAAACACCGGTTGCTGCAATTTGCCAAAGAAACGGGACTGTCGGTTATTGTGTGCCATTATCCGCCCTATTGTTCCAAGTGGAATCCAATTGAACACCGCTTGTTCTCGCAGGTACACAAAGCCATGGAAGGAGTAGTGTTTTGCGATTACCAAACCGTTCAAAGATGCATAGAGCAGACAGCTACTAAAACAGGATTGACAGTCGTAGTCAGACTTAATCTTAAAGAATACCAAACAGCAATAAAAGTTGACAAAAAATTGATAGATCAAAAACGAATTACCCATCATCCCCAGATACCTGAACTCAATTACAGAATTTACCCTTAATTCAGGGTTTTATTTTGACACTTTTACTAAGCAATGCCAGCATTATAGCATCTCATGACTCATCTCTTATATCTCATATCTTCTCAAGGTGTGGGTCAGATGCTTTCAGCATAAAGTACACCGGGTGCGGTATTAATTCAGGATCGGGTGCCGTTTAAATTCTTTGGTACGATCGAACAGGTAGCGATAGGTGGCCAGCGTACGGGTAACATCGAATAACAGGTTCCTGGAGATATTAACAATTTTAGGATTAAAGTCGCCCTGCCATTGTAGTTCGGTGTAAAAATATTGTTGCTGTGTTTGCAGGATTTTGGCAGCTTCCGCTACCATATAATAGTCAACACCCATAGACTGAAACCGTGGCGCCACGCCGAAAATAATGCCGGTATAGCTATCCAGCTTTTTACGCTTTTTGTACCACAAAAACTGAAGCTTCTGCCACAGGCCAAATTTGCCGTGAAAGTTTTTGAAAATCTTATTTACGTCCGGGATGTTAATGAAAAAG
Organism: Chitinophagaceae bacterium; assembly: GCA_965246935.1. Taxonomy (GTDB): domain Bacteria; phylum Bacteroidota; class Bacteroidia; order Chitinophagales; family Chitinophagaceae; genus JAZKFT01. The sequence continues at coordinate 243,298 of CBDFGC010000038.1, forward strand.
GCAATCGGCTCGTCTTTATAATAAGTAAACCATACCAGGTCGGGATCTAATATTGGCTTCATGCTGCGGAAAAGTTTTTGAGCCCCATCAACCGTCATTTCTTTGTTTCCTTCATGGATAGCCCAGGCTTTATTGTAAACCGTTACAAAATCAGCAGCATATTTATCAAGCTTGTCTGCCTCAATGCGCCGGGCCGAAAAGCCACCCTTTTTTTCGAGGCGTTCATGTGCCTGGTAAAACCGTTCGGGCAGGCCGCCATGTATAGGACGGCCCATACAAAACTGGTTGTAAAAAATCTGAAAACCATACGTCTCAAACAGGTTTTTATAATAAGGCGGGTTATAATTCATACCATATAAAGGCGGTTTAAAACCATCAATTACCAGGCCCCACCATCGGTCCCGTTCACCAAAATTGATAGGGCCGTCCATGGCTTCCATCCCATTATCTATCAGCCACTGTTTAGCACTGTTAAATAAAATGTCTGCTGCCTCCTGGTTATCAATGCAATCGAAAAAACCAATGCCGCCTGTTGGCTGTTCATCCTCCTTATTTTTGTATTTCGTATTGGTAAAAGCGGCAATACGACCTGCCAGTTTACCGCTATCTTCTTTCAGTATCCAACGTTTGGCCGTTCCAAAGCGGAAAGCTTTGTTCTTTTTCTCATCAAATACCTCATTTACATCCTTATCTAAAGGTTGTATATAATTAGGGTCGTTCCCGTTGATGCGTACGTTTACCTGTAAAAATTCTTTAGCAGTGGTAGCGTCGGTTACAGCGATTAATTGCATAGAACAAATATAAACGGCAACCTATTGCAAGACCCAGCCGCCAATCATTTAAATATAAGTTTTCAAAGCAGTGTCAGGGAAAGAATAAATTCCGGCCTTCGGAAAGCTTGTTGAAATTGTAAAAGGGGATGAAGGGTAGCGCCAGGCTTTTAATGCTATTACTTATCGGGTTAGATAGCTTAATAAGGTAAGAAATGTAGATAATTATGGTTCCTGCTACGATTCAACAAACGCAGATCTATTCTGCTATTTATACTGTCGAGCCAAAGATTCAAATGCATTTGCCCTTGATTGGTTTGCATTCAACCAAATAATCCAATCGTTTTAATTACTTACCGGCTTTATGTTGGCAATTAGGATTGGTATTTGCATCCTATAAGCTTCCCCACCCTTATTTGGTAATTTTTTAGTAGTATCAACTGTGTAGCAATAAGCAGACAGGTACTAAATGCTGTCATCTGTCTTTTATTCAAAATAAAATGCATTTTATATGAAGGCCATTTTTACACTGTTAAAAGCTGCCTGCCTTGTACTGGTATACAGCAGTGGCGTGTTTGCCCAAACCACTCCATTGTCCGTTAATGGCAGACTTAAAATTATTAACCGCCAACTGTGTAATGAATCTGGTACCGCCATACAGCTACGGGGCATGAGTTCGCACGGGTTGCACTGGTTTCCCCAATGTTATACGGCTGGTTCGTTGCAGGCGCTTGCTACCAACTGGGGTGCCGATGTTTTTCGGGCTGCCATGTATGTAGATGAAGGCGGCTATACAAATGATCCGGCAGGACTGCGTAGCAAGGTTACACAAATAGTTAACTGGAGCGAGCAGTATGGGATGTATTGCGTGGTTGACTGGCACATCCTAAACCCCGGCGATCCGAATGTACATACCACCGAAGCGAAAGATTTTTTCAGAATCATGGCGCAGCAGTTTGCAGGCAAGAAAAATGTAATCTATGAAATTTGCAACGAACCCAACGGTGTAAACTGGAGTTCCATAAAAAGCTATGCTGAACAGGTAATTCCGGTAATCCGGCAGTATGACAGTGAGGCCATCATATTAGTAGGAACGCCAAATTATAGTGGTACTCCCTGGGATGTGCTGAGCAATCCGCTCACCGGCTCTAATGCGTACAATGTGATGTATACCTATCATTTTTATGCCGGCTCCCATTACCTGTCGGGCGTACGTAACAACATGGAAAACGTATTGGCGCAGGTACCATTGTTTGTATCGGAATGGGGCACCAGTAATTACAGCGGTAATGGCGGCGACGATTATGCCAGCGCCCAAACCTGGATGGATTTTCTGGCCGGGAGTAACAATGCGGGCATCAAAATAAGCTGGTGCAACTGGAATTTCGCCGATAAAAATGAAACATCTTCGGCCCTTACACCGGGTGCCTGCAATGGCAGTGCCTGGAACAGTACTAGCACTTCTGGTACCTGGGTAAAAGATCATATATTAAACCCGGCGGATAATTTTGGCCCGGCCACCCCTTCCGTTGTAATTACCAGCCCGGCTAACAACTCAACTGTAACTATTGGCAGTAATGTAACGATCAACGCCAGCGTAAGCAATGCTACTGCTACCAAGGTGCAATTTTATAATGGAAGCAATTTGTTGGGCGAAGATGCAACGGCTCCCTACGCATACACTATTACTGCTATCACAGCAGGAAATTATTCGTTTATTGCAAAAGCTGTTTTAGCTAACAGTATCATTACCTCACCGGCAGTAGCCATTACAGCCGCACCTGCCCAAAACCAGTTGCCGGTTGCTACCCTGACTTCTCCGGCAAACAGTACAACTTTCACAGCACCAGCTACCATTAGCCTTACGGCTACGGCCAGCGATGCTGATGGCAGCGTAGCTAAAGTGGAATTTTATAACGGTACAAATAAGTTGGGTGAAGATGCAACGGCACCTTATGAGTATAGCTGGGCGAATGTAGCAGCGGGCACGTACACTATATCAGCAAAAGCAATTGACAATCTTGGTGCAACCGGCACATCTGCGACAACTACCATACAGGTGTATCCACAAGGATCCTCCGCTACTACCCCCGCCGGTCCTGATTGTGTGCTGCCCAACGACGTAAAAGTGTACGAAGTAAATAGCGCTGACCTGGTGAATGCAACCAGTTTTTCGTGGTGGTGTACAGGCTCCACCCAAAGCATGACACCAGTAACCGGGCACCCGGGAAAAGTAACCATCAATTTTGGCCCAGGCTTTACCGGCGGGCAGGTTTGCGTGGGCATCAATTATCCGGCTGACCCCTGGTACAAACAATTCTGCAAAACAGTTTCGGTTTGTAGTGGTACACCGGCTAACCAGCCACCAGTTATAAATCTTACAGCGCCTGCTAACAATGCCGCTTACACAGCACCGGCAACAGTTACGCTTACAGCTACCGCATCAGATGCCGATGGTAGTATTGCCAAAGTAGAATTTTATAATAGTGGCAATAAAATCGGAGAAGCCACCACTGCTCCATACAGCTTTACCTGGACGAATGTCAGCGCCGGCAATTATACACTCCTTGCAAAAGCATACGATAATATAGGAGCGGCAACTTCATCCGGCAGTGTCAACATTTCGGTAACAGCCCCGGTAAGCAACCAGCCACCTACCATATCACTTACTGCACCAACTAATAATGCCAGTTACACCGCCCCGGCTTCCATTACTATAACGGCAAGTGCCAGCGATGCGGACGGAAGTGTAGCCAAAGTAGAATTTTATAACGGCGGTTCCAAATTAGGGGAAGCTACTGCTGCTCCTTACAATTATACCTGGCAAAATGTAGCTGCGGGCAACTATACACTTACAGCAAAAGCTACCGATAACAAGAATGCCGCAACCACTTCCGGCAGTGTGTTAATAGTGGTTAACACAGCCACGCCACCACCATCCGGTTCCGGAATCACCGGGCCTGATTGTGTGACAGCAAATGATGTAAAATTATTTCAACTGGCTGCTGCCGACCGGGCAAATGCAACCGGTTATTCGTGGTGGGTAAATGGGTCTACGCAAAGCATCACACCGGGGGCTAATGGAACAGTAACCGTTAATTTCGGACCTTACTTTACAGGTGGGCAATTATGGGCAGGCGTTAATTATTCCGTAGCACCCTGGTACAAACAGTTTTCAAAAAATATAACGCTTTGTTCCGCTGCCCGGGTGGCCGTAACTGGTGAAGAAAGTATTGCGGTAATGCCGGACAAAATTAATAATGCCCAATCCCGAACTGGTATCATTTATCCAACGATCAGCAGTGGCAGCTTTACTTTTATAGCTGATAAAAACGTAACAGGAATACGCATAGTTGATGTTACCGGGCGTACGAGTTATGTGACAGGTACACAAGCAAAAGGTCAGCGGTTTCAGTTTGGTGAAAGGCTGATGACCGGAACGTATTTTGTACAAATTATGTATGCTGATCAAACCCGAAAGGTAATAATAGTGGTCAAAACAAAATAAATTAATATAAAAATTTGTAGCAATGCGAAGAATAGAATCCATCTGTGTTTGAAACCTTGATAGTGATTGATTTTACTGTAGGAACACGCCTTACGGCGTGTTCTGAAATGGCTGATAGATGGATTTTATAATGAAACCTGCTTCCCTGCTGAACGTGCCGCAAGGCACGTTCCTACAAAAACCGTAATAAAATCGGGCCTCTCAAAGGGTTTCGAACACCTATGAGTTCCAAACTTTGCACTTATATAAAGTCAATTAAATTACTATTTGTAGCCTCCGGCTATATCCGGATAAAGATCAAGCCCTCATTTTCCTTTTGTTCCAGAAGAAAAATGAGAGCTTGGCATTAATAATTTGTTATCTGCTATCACTATTGTGTATTGTTTTACATTCAATAGCGAATCCGTATTTATTATTCGTATTTCATGGCTTCATAACCAAGCAGCCTTCGGTACAAAGCTATCTGGCCTATTACATACGATTCCCGGTCGGTGCAAAAAGTTAGCGAATCAAACAGCGTGTAATTCCCGCCCGGCATTTCAAACGGATCAGGGCCGTTTAATTGTTCTTCTGTTAGATTTTCCATGACTTCCTTTAGTAGTGGTGTAATCTTATCCCAATCACTTTTATATTCAGCTAACGGCGGGTAAGTAGCATGATCCTGAATGCCTTTGTGATTTTCAAAAAGTTCGTTGGACGTTTGTTTTGCATTAATGCCAAGCATATTGGCTAATGTGAACCGTTCATTTACAAGGCTCCCGGCAAGCCAGGCCACATGGTTGGCTTTTGTACCCATGCGGTTGCTGGCATCTTCATCCGAAATATCGGCCAGTACATTATGATACAATTTTGAATGAAAGTCGTACAAGCTAAGCAATACGCCTGTTTGCGGTTTTTTAGGTGCTGTTGTTTCCATATGGGTATTAATTTTTAGTGATTGGCATACGTTCGCCATTTTATGAAACCGGATAATTTCAGTACCTGGTATTCATACTTCAAACCTATCCATTTTGCTGAAATAAATGGGGTGCAAATGCAACAATTACAGGGGCTGATTACGACACAACTTTGCATTAGATTTGACTCATGAAACACATATCTATCCTGGTTCCCGTTGGCGGTCTTTTAAGCAGTATAGAAGGACCGAGGCAATTGTTTACACAGGTGAATCACTTTTTTACGGATAAGGGTGAACCTCCCTTATTCAAAATACAGTTGGTGGGCCTTACCAAGGAAACGTCATTATGTGGCGGGTTGGTTACCATCAATGCAGATGTATTATTACCCAATGTTCGTAAAACGGACCTGGTCATTATTCCTGCTATTGACGGGGAGATGAAAAAGGCATTGGAAGTAAACAAGGATTTTATTCCCTGGATACAACAACAATACAAAAAGGGATCGGAAGTAGCCAGCCTTTGCATGGGGGCTTTTTTACTGGCCGCTACCGGCCTGCTGAACGGAAAAAAATGTGCTACCCACTGGATGGCGGCCAATGAATTTAGAAAGATGTTCCCCGACGTAAACCTGATACCGGATAAGGTAGTAACCGATGAAGGCGGCATTTATTCCAGCGGTGGTGCTTACTCCTACCTGAACCTGGTGCTGTACCTGATTGAGAAATATGCAGGCCGGGATATGGCCATCCTTTGCGCCAAAGTATTTGCCATCGAAATACAACGGGACAGCCAGTCTCCTTTTATTATTTTTCAGGGGCAAAAGGAACATGAAGATGAACAGATCATTAAAGCACAGGATTTTATCGAGAAGAATTTCCAGGAGCGTATTACGGTAGATCAACTGGCTTCTTTGTTATTGCTGGGCCGCCGCAACCTGGAGCGCCGGTTTAAGAAAGCCACCTCCAATACCGTAGTGGAATATATACAGCGGGTAAAGGTAGAAGCTGCCAAAAAAAGCCTGGAAGGGGGCCGGAAAAATGTAGCAGAAGTGATGTACGATGTGGGCTATAGTGATACCAAAGCTTTCCGGGAAATATTTAAAAAAACAACGGGCATGACACCAGTGGATTATCGGGATAAGTATAGGAAGGAAGCGGTGGCATAATTAGATAGGATGACATTTTAACGTAAGTTAGCTGCGATGCATTTTGACAGCGTAAAAGGTAAAGAACAGACCCTAAACTATTATCTTCATGCCGATATTAAAGCATGAAACTACCAAAATACCATTTGAAGGCTGAAAGTAAGTTTACAAGATTTGAATTTATTAGCGAAGGAAATAAAGGCGCAATTCGTAAGCTCATAGAATTTCAGGCTACGTCAGAATCAGAAGTTTACAATCTTGCATTTGGTGACAAAGACCCGTTAACAGGTGATATAAATGATTTAGCCGTTAGCAATAATGGCGACACAGAAAAAGTATTAGCAACAGTAGTTGCAGCTTTGTACGTGTTTTTTGATAATTATCCAACAGCTTATGTTTACGCAACAGGAAGCACAAAAGCCAGAACAAGATTATACAGAATGGGCATTACAAAATTTTATGAAGAAATAAAGAATGACTTTTATTTATATGGAGAAGTTGGAGATGCTTATCCGGATTTTGAAATTGGTAAAGAATATGATGGGTTTTTAGCACAAAGAAAATTTTAATTAAATTGCATGTTATGAAAACAGTTGAAAGGCTTAATAAACGCAAAGTGCCAATCGTAACTATTGACCCTTCTCTTGATAAATATCGGGACATCATTATGTTTCCTGAAAAACTTGAAAAGGCAAACAAAATGCTGAAGACAGCTAAACTTCCTCCCAATAAACACCGCAGCTGACATGTCGTAATACCAACAATAGGTTCGCTGTTCAGCCTGAGTCCATTATGAAAGCCTGCCCCGATAAATTAGGGGAATGCAAGTGAGTATTGGTTAATAAACATCAGCAACAAAATACTAATTTAGCTTCGGTACTGGCTGATCCGTAGCGGTGGACTATTGCCCTACCTGCAGCAATACGCTGAACGTGAGGTGTTATCTAAATCATAGCGCTGTAAGTGTCTTTTCTGCCCAATCCAAATTATTTCTGAATTCAACATAATCAGGAAATGAATTTGCTAGTTCTGTCCATATCTTTTTAGCACTTTGAAAATAAATGGTAGCTTTTTCTTTATCCTGAAAACCATTTTGATATAGCCGGCCTAACTTGGAATAAGAGATAGCCAGGCCATTCTTGAACTCCACATTATCCGGGTAGGCTTCATAAAGTTGTGCTTTCAGTTCATTGTATTGCCCGTAGTAAGCCAGTGCCTTATCAAGATTGCCAAGTGAAGATTGGATATTGCCTAGGTTTTGGTAGGATATTGCCAAGCCGTTCTTGAAGCCGATGTTATCCGGATAGGCTTCATAAAGTTGTGCTTCCAGTTGGTTGTACTTCTCATAGTTAGCAAGTGCCTGGCTAAGATCGCCTGTTGTTTCGTAGTAATTGCCTATTCGATCATAAAGAATAGCAGAATTACCATTTACTTGATGCAAACTTTCAGCATACCGTGTATAAGTAGCTGCATCTATATAATTACAATTAATAAAATGTCCTGTTCCAGACTGGTAATCTAATTGATCCAATAAGCTGTTGATAAGCTTATCATTATCTTGTAGTAATTGCTGATTTTTATTTCTGGTAATTTCCTGTACTACCGGGCTTATTTTAAAAGAAGCGGTTGGCTCATTGTAATCAAGCCATCCTTTTTGAGAAAGTGCTAATAAATTTTCTTCCAGCAATTCAGTTTCGGGTAGAAGGGCCTCTAATATTTCATAAGATAAATTTTCGGCTGGTAGCACGGCAAATACAGAAAGCAGAACATTTTCCGGATGGCTCAACTCACCTAAATCATACATGGCAGCAATTACATCTTTAGGGTCTTCTTTTCTAAATATGCCTTCTTTTGCATGGTATCCAATGCCGCCAACGGCTGTGCTTTTGCTTAATCCTAATACGCCTTTCTGCTGCAGATCGGTTAATAGGTTTTCCAGGGTGTAATTTGCTTTGAGCCGGTTTTGGATATACAGGTTTTTGGCCAGCAGTTCTATCACCAATGTATTGCAATCTGCTGCCAGTCGTATTTGTTTAAAAAGATTGTCTTCGCTTTCCGTATGTTTTGGATAATATTTCTTAAAAAGTGCCAGTGCTTCGGGTTCGGGTAAGCCTGCAACTTCGTAAGTTTCGGCCTGCTCAAACCAAGTAATGCGGGATGTGAGCAGTAAATGAAAATTAGAACACTGCCGAAGTAAAAGATAATATTTTCCCAAATCTTCCGGCTCATCCACATTATCAATTACCAGCAGGCATGGTTTACCTAATTCCACAATAGCTGCCACCAGTTGCTGTAACCGTTGTTCTGTAGGCATTGTTTCCTCAAACGTTACCCGCAAAGGAGTAGATAGCAACAGTATGGCGTTGGCAATGCTTTTTTCGCTAAGTACCCAAGCCGCATGTTTATAATCATTGCAATAGTCATGGTAATATCTGGCAGCCAGTGAGGTTTTGCCTACGCCTCCGTGGCCGTTCACCAACAGCAGAAAGTTATCTCCGGCAAAAAGCTTTTCTTTTATCTCTTTCAATTCTTCCTTTCTTCCCAAAAAACTTCGGGAACAAAGGGCAGCGGCGTAAGATGATGAGGTATTACATAAGCGGGGGCAACTTTGTCCAGTATTTGCTGTGTGTGATCTTTTACAATGGCTACATCATCTTTGGTGTCTTTTACATTTTGTTGTATTTCTGAAGTCCTGGTATCTATCTTGTCGGTAGTGCTTTCTATTCTTTTTGTACGCTCATTTACCTCAGTCAGCAAAGAATACTGCTCTTCAAATTTATTTCCTATTTCGATGGATAATTCCTGAAGTGTTACTATAATTCCGTTGAACTCCGTTTCAAATTGCTGATAGATTTCTGCTGTCCGTATTGCTGCAATTGTTTCTAACGGTTGCGTTGGTAAAGTAGTCAGTTGCTCCTGTACTTTTTTTAAATCACCTGCTATCTGCCTTTTCAGGTTCTGCGAACTTTCCAGCATCCACATCTGGAATGCTTTAAATCCATGATCATCATTTTTCAGCGATTCTTTAAAGGCCAACTCAAAGCAATAAGGTAGCCTTGCAGCATAAAAATCGCTTAACTTTTGTTTTATGTCGTCTCTTATAGCTACCTCTGTTATTCCAATCAGATAACCGGCAATAGAAGTCAGAAATTCCCGAGGCTCTTTAATTTGTAACTGATCAACCGGTTCTGATCCGATAAATTCTTTGATGTTGCGTATATTCTGATCCAAGAATTTTTCGGCTGAATTAATTATTTGTTTCCTTTCCTTTTCGCTTATGCCAAATAGTATTTCCGGGTCATTCTTCAACTCGGCCAAAAAGAGCTTTTTAATGTAAATAATGGAAATAACAGCAGCCTCTTTAAAAAGCCTTTCCAGGTCATGGTTTACGTTGTTCGGATCATGATCTTTCAGCCTTTCTTTTAGCTTACTAAAACTAACGAGTTGGTTGAGGTGCTCGCCTGCAAAGCTGCCTGTAATGGATCCGGCCAAACCAAGCAATAAAGATGGTACCCCACCTGCAGTTATTCCTATAGCTGCGGCAACAGCCGGTGAAGCAGAAAGACAACTCATCGTTCCGCTTAATAAAAAGCCACCAAAACTTTTGAGATCATCTCTATTAAAGGGCATGGTTCAGGATTATATCCACGAACTTACTTGTTTTTCGCAAACAACCTCCCCGCCATTTCCCGGTCGTGCCGGTAAATATCCGGGCGGAAATTTGGAAGCCCGGCATCATCTACCCAGGCAGTGTAGTAGCTGATAAATACCGGTATGGTTTCCGGTAGTGTTACTTTCAATTCCTTTTTCAGGTGCATGGCTGCATGTATGCTATCAGCGCTCCAGGCAGTATCATGGCGTAGTAGGTAAGCAGCCATTTTAGCCGGCTCGGCCAAGCGGATGCAGCCATGGCTAAAGGCCCGCTTATCCCGGCTGAATAAACTTTTGGCAGGCGAATCATGGAAATAAATATCGTACTCGTTTGGGAATAAAAATTTTACCCCGCCTAACGCATTTGCGCCACCAGGTTTTTGCCGCACCATGGGCAGGCCATTGCTGTAGTGGCCTACAACTTCCATATTGCGGCGGCTGAAATAGCGGGCTGTTTTTCCCATCTCATTTTTTACAATGCTATACGGCACATTCCAGTAAGGGCTGAATACGACGTATTTTAAATTACTACTGAAAACAATAGTGCCATGCTGGGCATTGCCTACCACAATATCCATATTCCAGGCAGGCTTGCTGTTTTCATATACCTGCAATTTGTAATCAGGAATATTTACTGAAATGTAATGTTCGGGCAGGTGTGCAGGCGCCCAGCGCAGCCGTTCCATGTTAATAATAATCTGCTGTATGCGCCAGCTTACCGGGCGGTTTAGTTCGGTGAGTAAATTGGGGCCTACGGCACTGTCCTCGCTGAAGCCCATCCGGTGTGCAAACCTGTTAACGGCAGTTACCAGTGCCGCATCGAACAGTGTTGTGGTATCTGCCTGTGGCAGGTCGCCGGAAAGATGCAATCTTTTTTTAATAGCTGCGATGGTAGTACTTTTTTGCCCCATACGATAGGCTTTGGCGCCGGGCCGCAACGTTGTATCCCAGCCGCCACTTTTTTCGATAGCAGCATATTTAAGAAGCGTTTCTTTCAATTGGTGATACTGCGGCGTAGCAGGTTCAAAAGCATCTGTTTTTTTGCCGGTATTCAATTGTTCAATATAAGCGGGGATATCAATTTTTTTGCGGGGCACAAACCAGTTCAGGTCCACAACTTCATTTGCATCTGTATGGTAAGCCTGTTTTGCATAGCTGAAAAACTGGGCAGTCAGTTGTAGCTCGGTAGTAAATACAATGGGTTTCTTTGCATCATACTTTGCACTATCCTCCAGCACCTGGTTAAAGTTATTTACCAGTGAATCATTTTGCAGCTCTTTCCGGTTCAGTAGGGAAATATAGCTGCGGTTGGCACTCATAAAATTCAATGCCTGTTCGTTCATACCCGTACTATCGAACCAGGCATACTCGTAATTGCGAATGGTGTAAAAATCCAGCACCTGCTGCTTTTCTTCGGCTGTCAATGTCCGTTTATTCAGAAAACGGGTGATGGCAACCGAATCTAAAAACATATTATTAAAACTGTTTTCGATGGTGATGCTACGGTCACGCCGAACCGGTTCTTTGGGTTTCTTAATTACCTGTACTTCGGGTTTGGTTTTGTCTGCCGTTGCTTTTGTTACCGGATTTTTTACTTTATTTCCGCAGGAAAAGAAAAGGAAACTGAAAACAGAGAAAATGAGTAAAAAGGGTTTGGGGTAAGTGTTCATGCTGAAAGGAGGCTGTTATAAGGGAGTTGTTTTAAAAGGGTTTATTTACAGGGCAATATAACCATTCATCTAAATTATGACAACACATGTACGCAAATGCTGGCTTTACATCCTATTAATCCTTGTTAATATTCCGCACATAAATATGGGAGTCAACAGTCAAATACAGTAGTCGGCAGGGAATACAATAGAAATTAGTTGGCAGTCAACAGTCGAATACCGTAGTCAGCAAGTTGTCTGTTGCCGGAAAATAACTAATCACGGACCCTTCATGCAACAACCATTTTGAAACATTTTACGCGGTTAACCGGGTACCTCATTTCTACTCCCGGATTTTTTGTATTTAACTATAGATCATTGTATTCTCTGTTGACTACGGTATTCGACTGCTGACTGCCGACTACTGTATTTGACTGTTGACTACTTGTATTTCCTGCCGACTGTTGACTAAGCTTTACCTTCGCTACAAATTTTAGCAGCTATATGGATTTTCAGTTTAATGAAGAGCAACTTTCTGTACGGCAGGCCGCCCGGGATTTTGCGCAACAGGAATGCCTGCCCGGCGTAATAGAACGTGATGAACAACAGAAATTTCCGAAAGACCAGATTGAGAAACTGGCCGACCTGGGTTTTATGGGTATGATGATAGCGCCTGAATATGGCGGCAGTGGCATGGATACAGTGAGCTATGTATTAGCGATGGAAGAACTTAGTAAAATTGATGCCTCGGTAAGCGTGTGTGTAAGTGTAAACAATAGCCTGGTATGCTATGGCTTGCAGGCTTTTGGTACCGAAGCCCAAAAACAAAAATACCTGACCCCACTGGCACAGGGGCGTAAAGATGGTGAACTGTATATCGGCGCATTTTTATTGAGCGAGCCCGAAGCTGGCAGCGATGCCACCAGCCAACGCACTACCGCCGAAGACAAGGGCGACCATTACCTGCTGAACGGCGTAAAAAACTGGATTACCAATGGCAACAGTGCTTCCGTTTACCTGGTAATTGCACAAACCGATATTTCAAAAGGATCTAAAGGAATCAGTGCGTTTATTGTAGAAAAAGGCTGGCCCGGTGTTACGGTGGGGGGTAAGGAAAACAAACTGGGTATCCGCGGCAGCGATACACATAGTATTTTATTGAATGATGTAAAAGTACCGAAGGAAAACAGGATTGGCGAGGTTGGATTTGGTTTCACATTTGCCATGAAAACATTGGCTGGTGGCCGCATCGGCATTGCATCTCAGGCGTTGGGCATTGCCAGTGGGGCTTATGAATTATCACTCTCCTACAGCAAGCAGCGCAAAGCATTTGGCAAAGAAATAAGCCAGCACCAGATTATCCAGTTTAAGCTGGCCGATATGGCCACCCGTATTGATGCTGCCCGCCTGCTGTGCCTGAAAGCAGCCTGGGAAAAAGACAACAATATAGATTACGCTTTAAGTTCATCCATGGCAAAAGTATATGCCAGCGAAACGGCCATGTGGACAACAACTGAAGCGGTGCAAATACATGGCGGCTATGGCTATGTAAAAGAATACCATGTGGAAAGATTAATGCGGGATGCGAAAATAACCCAGATCTACGAAGGCACCAGCGAAGTGCAGCGCATTGTCATCAGCCGGGGGATTTTAAAATAAGATAGTGTAGGAACACGCCTTGCGGCGTGTTCAGCAGGGAGGCAGATTTGATTACAAAATTTGCCTCCCTGCCATTTCAGAACATGCCGTAAGGCACGTTCCTACAAAAAAATATCCTAAAAAATCTGCATAGATGATTAACGTAGCAGCATATCAACAACTAAAGACAGAATGTGATGAAAAAAAGGTAACGCTGGTGGCGGTTTCCAAAACCAAACCTGCTGACCATATTCTCCTATTATACCAATTGGGCCACCGTGATTTCGGCGAAAATTATGTGCAGGAATTAGTGGAAAAGCAAATAGTGCTGCCCAAAGATATCCGTTGGCATTTTATGGGCCATTTGCAAACCAATAAAGTAAAACAACTGGTGCCATTTGTACACCTTATTCAAAGTGTAGATAGTGAAAAGCTGCTACATGAAATAGATAAGCAGGCCGGTAAAATAAATCGTGTGGTTAGCTGCCTGCTGCAAATGCACATAGCACAGGAAGAAACTAAATTCGGGATGGATGAGACAGAATTAGCTAACGTCATGAACAAGTTAGAAAAAAATGAGTTTCCACATATTGCTGTTTCGGGCCTGATGGGCATGGCTTCGTTTACGGAAAATCAGGATGTTGTAAAAAATGAATTCCTAAAGCTAAAGCAGTTGTATGAGCATTACATTATTTCTTCATCTGTAGTTCCTCAATCATCCATTCTTTCTATGGGTATGAGTGGCGATTATGAAACGGCTATTGAAGAAGGTAGTAATATGATTCGGGTGGGAAGTTTGCTGTTTGGGGCGAGGAAGTAATAAAAAGTTTAGTTGATTTTCGTCCGGTTTTAAATTTCGTAGAGCAGCCATATAACCAACAAACTGATAAATGGATATTTATTTTTTCCACCATTCAACCAGGCCAAAGTCAGTCAGTAATCTGCATACATTTCCTTTGCTGTCATAGCCAACATACGTTCCGTAGCTGCCGTCACCATAGCCTGTCGAGAATGCAGCAAAATTATGTCCGTTGAAAACATATAGCATATAATTCCAGGTGTTGCGATAATTTTTATCCATCTCTTTTATGAATACCTGATCCCACATATCCTCATTTTCTTTATAAACTTGCGTAAAAACTTTGTTTGCTTTCTCATCTATAAAAAGACCCATTCCTGCATCTACACCATAACCATATAACGTTTTATCGTTAATCGGTATTTGTTTTTGTCCTGCCTGTAAAGCATACTCCCATTTTACTACAACGTTATCTGAAAATAATATCCGGCTGAATGCAACACGTTCGTCGTTATACGTTTTTGCAATTGCGAGTTGAACCGGAAACTGTCCGATAGGAAATGTTTGTGAGAAGGGTTTGGCATCTTTCATTACAATTGGATCGCAGGCAATAATTTTACCAGTTTCAATCTTTATCTTTCCAATACCAACCGCATAAAAACCAATGTGAAAAGTATCCATTTTGGCTTTAGTGCCATCAAAAAATCCTGTTTCAAAAATCCCTGGCTTTACCGTTACATGATATGATTTCACTTTTGCCGAATCCAAAATACCATACGATTCTGTTGGGATTGCGATTTTTGATTGTACATCATTATCAGTAGACACATTACTGCACCCAATAATAAGTAATCCCATCAGCAAGTGCTTCATAATGGATAATTCGTATAAAATAAACAGGATTTATTCTTTTTTCTTCTCCCAAATCAACGGCTTTCCCCGGTACCCATTCGGCATGGTATTGCCTGATTTAGGGTTTATAAACAGCGGAACATTTTTCAGAATAAACGATTGCACCTGATTGCGAAGAACCTGCGGTTCATTGTAACCATACGCATTTTTATCAGGCACCAGGCAGGGCATATGGTCTTGTGGTAAAGTATATATATCACCCTGAATAATTGTATGACTGTACCGGGCCGTATCATCAGGCACCTGCAATAGCGCTAACGGTGTAGTTTTTTGTTGCACCGGTTTGTTTTGCTGTAAGTACTCATGAAGTTTTTTGGGATCGATTTGCATGTCAAAATCAGATTGCGCCTGCACGTATCGGCTACATATAATAAATAGCAATATCACCTGTATCTTTTTCATGGCAGTACATTTTGGTTGAAATTAATTCTTTTGTAAAACGTATTGTTTCAACCCTTGAAGGGTTCTCAAATCCCTTCAAAGGCTACTATTTTACGAATGGCAGAACAAAGACTTGTATCAGATTCTTTCGGGATAAACTGAATTGGGCGTGTCAGCTACATTTTTCACCTTATTGGAATAATTTTTAAACATAGACTGCCACTTCAGTTTCAGTACGCCTACAATCCCTTCTTTAATAATGCCTTTGTTCATTTTACTATTGCCCAACCGGCGGTCAATAAAAGTGATGGGTACTTCTGTAATTTTAAAACCCAGTTTCCAGGCAGCAAATTTCATTTCTATCTGAAACGCATAGCCTACAAAATTGATCGCATCGAAATTAATGGCTTCCAGCACTTCCCGGCGGTAGCATACAAAGCCGGCAGTGGAATCTTTCACCGGTATCAGCGTAATCATGCGGGTGTATAATGCACCACTTTTCGACAGAAAAATACGGTCCCAGGGCCAGTTCTCAATTTTGCCTCCCTTTACATACCGGCTGCCTATTGCTACATCGGCACCGCCGCTGTCACAGGTATCGCACAGGCGTAATAGATCGGCGGGGTTGTGGCTAAAATCGGCATCCATTTCGCAAATAAACCGGTAACCCCTTTCCAGGCACCACTTAAACCCATGAATATAAGCGGTGCCCAAGCCCAGTTTTCCACGTCTTTCTTCCAAAAATAGCTGGCCGGTAAATTCCTGTTGTAAGTCTTTTACTATGTCAGCCGTGCCATCCGGCGAGCCATCGTCAATAATGAGCACATGCAGCGGTTGAGGCAGTTCCATTACAGCACGTATAATGGCTTCAACGTTTTCCTTTTCGTTGTAGGTAGGTATGATTACAATTCTGTCCAATCTTGTTGCTGTGAAATACGAAAATACAATTTAAGCGAACAAAGAAAAGTATATGGATATAAGTATTTGTGAAAACAGACAACAGACCACGGACGACAGACAACAGATGATTGAAATTCAGCCGGGAAAATAAAATTTCCATCATTTTACAAGCTTTTAGATACAAGACATAACAGCATTCGGAAACAGTGATTTCAACTGTTTATTTTGAAAGCCAATATTCGACCCGTGGTCTGTCGTCCGTTGTCCGTCGTCTACTTCTTCAACATCATCTTTGTAAGTATCTCTGTTAGTTTCAGTTTGGTATGTTGCGGAAAGTCGCCGTTCATCATCCAGTCGTAATAGCTGCGCTCGGTTTTAAAAACTTCTTCCACTGCTTTGCCTTTGTATTTGCCAAAATTAAATACAACAGTGCCGTTCACTTTTACCATACGCCGGGCCAGGTCTACAATCTCTTCTTCACCCGCTACTTTTAATACACTGTCAATGGTATTGCCTAACTGCGGGTAGCGGGCCAGTTGTGCATCCAGTACTTCCCAACTGGCCGTAGCATCGGCTTCGGCGGTATGGGCATTTACTAACTCTTTACCACAATAAAACTGGTAAGCCGCACCTAAGTTCCGCGGTTCCATCAGGTGGTAAATTTTCTGGGCATCCAGTAATTTCCGTTTTTCAAACTGAAAGTCCATACCGGCCCGTAAAAACTCCTCTACCAGCAATGGTACATCAAAGCGGTTGCTATTGTAGCCGCCCAAATCGCAATTATCCAGAAATTGTTTTATTTCATTGGCCACCTGCTTAAAAGTGGGTGCATCTTTTACCATTTCATCCGTAATGCCATGTATATCTATGGTTTCCTGCGGAATGGGCATTTGTGGATTAATGAGTTTCCGCTTTACGATGCGGCTGCCATCCGGCATAATCTTCACAATGGCTATTTCTACAATGCGGTCGCTGCCCAGGTTCACACCGGTCGTTTCCAGGTCAATAAATGCCAAAGGGCGGGAAAGTTTGATATTCATACAGGGATATTGTCTTGAACTGGGATTTTTGGGATAGGAATGGGATGAATACAGATTTATGTAGAGACACTATGCTGGCGTCTGGATGATTGGCAATTGTATTCTCATTATTTGGTTTTCATAAGGCGTTGCTATACTATTTAATATCACTCTGCAACGGCAGACTTAATTGTTGCCGATTGCTTATTTGTATTCATTGAGCCATTGAGTAATTTGCATATTTGCTAATTGTCATATTTGCCTATTACCCATTTAGCCTTTGTGCAAGTGCCGTTACATCCAGACCGTCATAACTGCCACTGCTCATCAACACTAAATTCGAATCTTCCAGCGGTTGTAGCAGTAACCAGGCTTCCAGTTCTTCTTTTGTATGTGCAACTACTAAATTTTCTTTTGCAAAGCCTTGCTTTACTACATCTGCATCCAGTTCAGGCAGCTTCTTTATTTCCATAGCCTGCCGGCTGTAAAATACGCATGCTTCATCTGCTTTATCAAGTGCGGCTTTATATTCCGGCATAAAGGCGGCATTCAGGCTGCTGTAGGTATGCAACTCCAGTACGGCAATTAATTTACGGTTAGGAAATTGCTGTTTTACCGCTTCTACTGTTGCTTTTACCTTGCTGGGAGCATGTGCAAAATCACGGAAAATAGTAGCAGCTGTAGTAGCAGCCAATACCTCCAGCCGCCGGGCAGCACCCGTAAAGCTGGTAATGGCTTTTACAAATTCGCCTGGCCGCACGGCCAGTTGCAGGCAGGCCAGGTAGGCGGCCTGAATATTTAGGAGGTTATGATTTCCAAATACTTTTAGCACACCAATATTGCCTTCTATTTCCAGTGTTGTGTGCCCTGTGCTGTTAACGGTAAAAGGATGGCAATTTATACGGCTGATAACTAAGATCGCTCCGCCGGGTACTGCTCTACCAGTTTCTTTAGTGCA
Source organism: Chitinophagaceae bacterium (assembly GCA_965246935.1). Classification (GTDB taxonomy): domain Bacteria; phylum Bacteroidota; class Bacteroidia; order Chitinophagales; family Chitinophagaceae; genus JAZKFT01. The sequence goes on from CBDFGC010000038.1 coordinate 261,526, forward strand.
ACGTCTGTTTCATTATAAATCAATACCCCGCCTTTCTCAATCTTTTCAATAAAAATCCGGAACTGATCGATGTAATTTTCCAGCGTGGGAAACACATTTACATGATCCCAGGCAATACCGGTAAGGATGGCAATATTGGGAAACAGGAAATGAAATTTGGGCAGTTTATTTAAGGCACTGGCAGGGTATTCATCGCCTTCGCATATAATTACGGGGGCATCTGTTATTTGTACGCTTTGGTCAAAACCTGGTAGCCTGGCACCTACCAGGTAGTCAAAGTCGTGGCCAGCTTCCTTCAGCACGTGCATAATCATAGCCGTAGTAGTGGTTTTGCCGTGGCTACCACCTACTACAATCCGGATTTTACGTTTGCTTTCTTCGTAAATATATTCCGGAAAAGAATAGATGGGCAGGTGAAGGGTTTGCGCTTTCAGCAATTCCGGGTTATCGGCACGGGCATGCATACCCAGTATTACTGCATCTAACGCTGCATGTATGTTACCTTCGTTCCAGCCTAATGATGCAGGCAACAAACCCTCGCTTTCCAGTATGGTGCGGCTGGGTTCAAAAATATCATCATCGCTACCGGTTACCACATACCCTTTACGCTTCAGGGCTATTGCCAGTTGATGCATAACACTGCCACCGATCGAAATAAAATGAACCTTCATGTACCGTAAAAATGAAACGGCAAAATAAGCCGAAACTGCAAACAGTTGTTAAAGGCTTTATGGATATAGGTTTATGGACATAGGCAGGATGTTTGTAACCTGCAACAAACTATCTTTACAACCGTTTACGTTAAAAATGATGATATGAAAAAAATATTTGTTGCGGTATGCCTGGTGGCACTGGCAATTGTGAGTACATCATGTGGCGCCAGCCGCCGCGGTTCGGGCTGTCCTAACAGTTGGGATGGATATAAATACCGTGGGTAAAATAACGGTGTAGTTCTACCCATACCTACAGCACGAACTTCGAAATAATGTATTTCTGATGCCAACGCTTCATAGAAAGCTGACACCATTCGCAAATCAACTTTTTATACAACTATTAACAGCAGCCGGTTCCTTAGCTGTATACCCATTATTTAAATGATGAATTGGATTCAATTAATTAAAGAAGATCAGCTTGCTGAAATCGAAGAAAGATCGAAACAAGCACCGCAGGTTATTTTTAAACATAGCACCCGCTGTAGCATTAGTAGTGTTGCCAAAAGTCGCCTGGAAAAAGGCTCGCCGCCTGCCAATATTGATTTTTATTTTTTAGACCTGATTGCCCATCGGAAGCTATCTGATGCTGTAGCCCGGACATTTAACGTATATCATGAATCGCCACAGGTACTGCTCATTAGTAATGGCGAATGTGTGTATGATGAAAGCCATATGGGTATTAGCATGCGGGAGATTGGCGAACAGGTAGAACAGCAGTTGCAGAAATAAGCCAAATGTGCAAATTAGCAAATCTGCAAATGGCTCAATGAATACAATTTGCAATAGGCAACGGGCAAGTAAAACCAACGTTTGTGGATTAACTGATTTGTATGAGTATCTAAATTGGTTACGGTTCTCATTCACCATTCACGATTATGATTGTCACCATCTTTGGCGCTACCGGCATGGTAGGTACGGAATTAATACGGCATTGCAAAGCACAGGGGTATCATATCCGTGCTTTTGGCCGCAATGTGGAATCGCTGATAGACGAAGACCTGCGGGATGAAAACTTTGAAACCATAAAAGGCTATGTGTTTGATGAAGGCGATGTGCTGAAAGCCATAAAAGGTGCAAATGCGGTGCTCAGTGCTTTAGGCGGTGCGGTAGAAGGTACCGACCGCACCCGCAGCCTGGGTATGAAAAATATTGTAAAAGGGATGACCAAAACCGGTGTTAGCCGTATTGTTGCCATTGGCGGTATGGGCCTGCTGCAGGCCGATGAAGAAGGCCCTCTACTGATGGATACACCGGATTACCCACAGCAATACCTGGCCGTTGCCAAAGAACACTTACAGGCTTTTCAATACTTAAAATCGTCCAATACCCGCTGGACCTTTGTGTGCCCGCCGGATATTTTACCAAAACCTGCCACCGGATTATTTACGACAAAGGCCCAATATCCAACGAATAGCTACCAAATAAATGCCGGCGACCTTGCCCTGTTTATGGTAAAGGAACTAACCGATAACCGTTATGTACATGAGAAGGTAGGGATAGGGAATACTGTCTGAATCACAGATTAATCGGATGAAAGGATGATCAGGATTAATTCAATTCACTCAGGCAACAAATTCAGCGCTGCACTACAGGCTTTGTTGAAAGGATTACCAGCATTAATACAGTTCGCCGCTGGTCTCCTGTTCTTTAACCAGCCATTCTGCACTCATTACATTTCTGTTTTTAATAATTTCCAGTCTTTATTGGGTACATGTGCTTTTTGAAAAATCTTTTCCAGTTGTTTTGTCACGTCCGGATGTTGTGCGGCTATATTATTTTTTTCCTGCGGATCCGTATTGATATCGTATAATTCCAACGGAGCGTTTTCTTTGGTAGAAACATCCGGTTTTACGCCTTTCCATTTACCCATACGGATGGCCTGCTTGCCACCGCTTTCATGCAACTCCCAATAAAGGTATTCATGTTGTTTCTGCGGCTTGCCGGTAAGTGCGTTGGCCAGCGAAATACCATCTAAGCCTTTCGGCACAGTGCCTTTTGCCAGTTGTAAAAAAGTGGGGTATAGGTCGTACAGGGCAGCGGACATTTCCGTTTGGGTGCCGGGCTTAATGGTTCCCCGCCAGCGGGCCACAAATGGTTCGCGGATGCCACCTTCGTACAGGTCCCGTTTAATGCCCCGCAAGCCACCGCTGCTGTTGAAAAATTCAGGTTCGTTGCCATCCTCCCGGTGGGGGCCATTGTCGCTGGTAAAAATGATCAGTGTATTTTTTGCCAGGCCTTTTTTATCAATCAATGCTACTATTTCTCCTACAAATTTGTCCAGCCGGCTAACCATAGCAGCCAATGCAGCATGGCGGTACGGCTCGTAAAAAGTATTTGGCTTTTCTGATTTAGGCGGTGCATCCGGTTGGTCATCAAATGCTTTTACGTAATAGTCATACGTACTATCATGCGGCACATCCAGATCGGCATGGGGCAGGGTATAAGGCAGGTACAAAAAAAATGGCTTTTTGCTATCTTGCTGCCGGATATATGCCATTGCTTTTTGATGTATGAGATCGGCTGAATAGACAATGCGTTCTGTTGGATTGTTTTTAAAATCAATACGTTCGTGATCTTCCCATAAGTGATCCGGGTAATAATCATGGGCCAGCGTCTGGCAGTTGTAACCAAAAAAATGATCGAACCCTTTTTTCTGCGGATCGCCGGAGCCGGTAATAAAACCAAGCGACCATTTACCAAAAGCTGCAGTGTGGTAACCTTGTTTTTGTAACTGCGTTGCAATGGTAACAGTACTATCCGGTAAAGGCACTTGTCCTTCGGGCTTCAATGTTTTGTTGCCGCGGATGGGCGTATGGCCCGTGTGCATGCCGGTCATAAACGTGGTACGGGCAGGTGCGCAAACCGTAGAGCCGGAATAAAACTGGCTGAACCGGATACCCTCTTTCGCCAGCCTGTCGATATTGGGTGTTTTAATTTTTTGCTGGCCATAGCAGCCAATATCACCATACCCTAAATCATCGGCTAATATGAAGATGATGTTGGGTTTGGGTTGAGCTGAAAGATTAGAGGCAATTAACAGCAGGCAACCCGCAATCATTATTTTAAATGTCATTGTACAAAGTTGCGGACATGTACTAACTTTTAAATAGCAGATAGCGTATGTAGCCGGTTATAAATACTTCTTCGACAAAAATGGACCAAGATGGCCATAAAGCAATAACGTATTTTTGATTTGAAACGCAACCGATGCAATCGTACCGTAACATGAATAGAAATTTTAGCCTTAAAATAATAGTATTATTACCGGCAATCATTTTTGTTTGTTTCTTATTTGCACAAACCACACCACCTCAACCGGCCGCCTACAATCAAAAGCTACAGTCATCCTCTCTTTTATTTATGGAAAATAAAGGCCAGATAGCTGATGATAAAGGCAACCTGCGGCCCGACATTTTATTTACCGCTAACAGTGCCGGGGCAAAAATCTATTTATCAGCCAACAGCATTCATTACCAGTTTACTAAAACGGAATATCCCAAAGGCTACGATCCGTATAAAAAAGAACCTGTTAAAGATCCAGAGAAAGAAGTTGAATTACAAAAGCAAATCAAGCAAAGCACTTACCGGTTCAGTTTGGAATTACAGAGTGCTAATCTTCATCCTGCCGTTACCACAGAAAAACAAAGTGCCTACACCGAAAACTATTATTTAGCCCAATGTCCCAATGGAATTACGGGTGTTCATGGCTATGAAAAAATTACTTACAATAATGTATATCCCAATATTGACTGGATTATTTACAGCAAAGGCGGCTTTATGGAGTATGATTTTTTAGTGCATCCGGGTGGTGATGCTACTGCTATCAAATTAAAAATAAAAGATGCGGATGCTATAAGTATTAATGATGCGGGGGAGTTGGTGATGAAAACAAGTTTAGGAGAAGTGAGGCAAAAAGCGCCTGTGAGTTATGCAGATGGAAGACCAATAGAATCGTTTTTTAAACAGTCAGGAGATGGTACCATTGGATTTGACGTGCAGGTGCAGCCGGAAAAGGAGTTAAGGATTGATCCTTCCATTATTTGGGCTACATATTATGGAGGAAATAGTAATGATTTAGATGCCTTCTGTAGTACGGATGTCAATGGTAATGTGTACCTGACAGGTGTTACCTATTCAAATAGTGATATATCCTCAGGAGGAGGATTCCAAAATATCTTTGGTGGCGGATCAAATGATGCCTTTCTTGTAAAATTTGATAGTAGCGGAAACCGTATCTGGGCTACTTATTATGGTGGTAATGGATTTGATTATGGCACTTCCAGTATTGTTGACGGTAATGGCAACATTTATCTGGCAGGCTTAACTTCGTCTACCAATACAATATCATCTCTTGGTTTTCAAAACTCATTTAGTGGGGTTTCAGATGCATTCCTTGTAAAATTTACAACCAGTGGTGTTAGGATTTGGGGTACATACTATGGGGGCTCTGATAGAGAGCAGGATATTACTTGTTGCATAGATAACAGTAATAATATTTATTTATCCGGCACAACAAGTTCGCTTTCAGGCATTGCATCAGGTGGCTTTCAAAATATAAATGCCACCCTTGATAATTTAAAATATGATGCTTTTCTGGTTAAGTTTAATAGCAGCGGTAACAGACTTTGGGCAACCTATTACGGTGGCGAATACTTTGAATTTGGAAATAGCTGCGCCGCCGATCCGGCAGGAAATATTTATTTGTGTGGCCGAACCAATTCCCCAACAGGTATAGCGTTCGGCGGCTTTCAAAATAATGCCGCTAATGGTTTTTTGGGAAGTGATGCTTTTCTTGTAAAATTTGATGGTAGCGGGAATCGCTTGTGGGCTACCTACTATGGAGGAAATGGCAGCGATGAAGGCCTGACTTGTGTTACAGATGCGGCAGGAAATGTATTTGTAGCCGGATTAACGCAGTCCACAGATGTTATTGCTTTTAATGGTTTTCAAAATACATATCAGGGCGGGATTGATGGGTTCTTGGTTAAATTCAATAGTAGTGGCAACAGAATTTGGGGTACTTATTGCGGAGGGGCAAATGGAGAACTTGTAAAAGGTTGTAGTGTTGACGGAGCCGGAGATATATTTATTACCGGGTACACGCAATCTGTTACCAATATAGCATCCTGTGGTTTTCAAAACACTTACCAGGGCGGCCAGAATGTTTTTATCGTAAAAGTAAATAGCACTGGAAGCAGGGTTTGGGGATCGTATTATGGTGGACCCGGTAATGACCTTGCAAATGCTTGTGCTGCTGATAACTTTGGGAATGTATTTGTGTCGGGATTTACGAATTCTGCTTCCGGAATTGCAATAAATGGTTTTCAGAATACTTTAAACGGAGCCAATGATGCTTTTTTAGTTAAAATAGGTGCTGGCTGCATACCCGCAACTATGCCGATATTAGCCGATACTGCAAAAACTATTTGTTACGGGTCATCTGCTTCCCTTACAATTGTTTCAGGTAATTTAAACAGCTCTGCACAATGGTATTGGTATAAAGATAGTTGTGGTGGCCTACCTTTAGATACAGGTATCAGCATCAATGTGTCTCCGGTAATTACAACTACCTATTATGTTCGTGGAGAGGGTTGCTGCACAACGTCTGGCAATTGTGCAGCTATAACAGTAAACGTGAATACTGCCCCGGCTATTTCAATAGTTGTAACACCTGCGTCTATTTGTTCCGGTGATACAGTAACAGTCGTAGGAAATAATGCTTTTGCATCCTCAATTTACAATTGGAACTGGGGTGGAGGTATTGTAATAAGTGGCAGTAACGCCGGCCCGTACAAAGTTGTTTATGTTGTTAGCAGTTTAATTAATCTTACAGCTATCAGTGGTAGTTGTACAACAATAGCAATGCCTCAGATGATCACCGTTAATCCTGCCCCGTTTACATCTTTTGCAGTAACTGATTCAACCGGGTGCGATACGCTTACTGTTCGTTTCATAAATATTTCCCCACCCGTATTGGGAGCAGGGTATCGGTGGGATTTTGGGGACGGTAACACTACAATAGATATTGCGCCACAACCACATAATTATACAAACGGTGTTTACAAGGTTACGCTTACCGAATTTAACGGCCCATGCCCGAGTGCATTTACCCGAACTGTAAGGGTTGTAGCATCGCCGGTTGCTGCATTTACCGTTGCACCTGGCATCAATACACCTGTACAACTTAGCAGGGCAACTTTCAATTTCACAAATACTTCGCAAAATGCCACCCATTATATATGGAGGTTTACAAATGCCGATAGTACAAGTGCGAAAAATCCTTCCTATCAGTTCACATCTGCAGGCAATTATGCAATAAGTCTATACGCATACAATAATACGGGCTGTGCCGATACGTTTGAACTAAAGCCGTTATTAGTAGTGGCAGACAGCACTTTCCATATTCCCAATGCCTTCAGCCCCAACAACGACGGAATTAATGATACATGGGTCATTTATGGACTGCAAGGCATTACTGACTGTAAGGTTAGTATTTTCAACCGCTGGGGTCAAAGTGTTTTTAGCAGCACGGGGTATAACAGACCATGGGATGGTTCCTATAAAGAAGAACCATTGCCTGTAGATTCTTACTACTATGTCATTACAGCTAATAACCGCAGCTATACCGGATTAGTAATGTTGTTACGCTGAGAGAAATTCAAAAATGCTGATAATGCGAATTCGTGTTACTAATACCATTATTCAGATTTACCTATTTACGATAGGGGAGCCATATAAAAACGGTTGCTGATAATCAGATAATATCAGATTTCATAAAATAAGTCAAAGGACGAAAATAGTTTAGATTAATTATTTTGTCATTGTAAGAGTTCCTGCCTATGGCAATCCCAAGCAAATCGGGGAGATTGCTTCGTTGGGCATCCGCCTTGGCGGACACAATGAACGCAGTATTATTCTAATGTAATTGTGTCCACGTACTTAAGTCGAAATTGTTACATTTATCGTCCATGCCTGAACCGGATACCCTCTTTTACCAGCCGGTCGATATTGGGCGTGTTCATTTTTTGCTGACCGTAACAGCCAATATCACCATACCCTAAATCATCGGCCAAAATAAAAATGATGTTCGGTTTGGATTGAGCTGAAAGATTAGAAGCAATTAACAGCAGGTAACCCACAATCTTTATTTTAAATGTCATTGTACAAAGTTGCGGACATGTACCAACTTTTAAATAGCAAATAGCGTATGTAGCCGGTTATAATACTTCTTTGACAAAAATGGACCAATAGGCCATAAGGCAATAACGTATTTTTGATTTGAAATTCAACTGACCCAATCGTACAATGAATAAAAATTGCAACTTTAAAATAATCGTGTTATTAACGGCTATTATTTTTAGTTGTTACTCATTTGCCCAAACTGTTCAACCTCAACTTGCTACCTACAATCAAAAGCTGCAATCGTCCGTTCTTTTATTCATGGAAAACCGGGGGCAGGTAACAGATGAAAAAGGTAACCTGCAGCCGGATATATTATTTACCGCCAACAGCGCCGGAGCTAAAGTCTATTTAACTGCCAATAGTATTCACTACCAGTTTACCAAAACGGAATATCCCGAGGGCTACGATCCGCAAAAAAAAGGCCTTGGCACAGACCCGCTAAAAGACACCGGATTGCAAAAGCAAATTAAGCACAGCACCCACCATTTTACACTGGAGTTGCAAGGTGCCAATCAACATCCTACTGTTTCAACAGAAAAGCAAAGCATTTATTTTGAAAATTATTATTTGGCTCAATGTCCGAATGGTATTACCGGTGTGCATGGATATGAAAGGATTACTTATAAAAATGTATATCCGAACATTGACTGGGTGATTTATAGCAAAGGTGGCTTTATGGAGTACGATTTTTTGGTGCATCCGGGTGGTGATGCTCAGCAGATAAAGCTAAAAGTAAAAGATGCCGAAAGTGTAAGTATTAACAAGGCAGGAGAGTTGGTGATGAAGACAAGTTTAGGCGAAGTGAGGCAAAAGGCGCCAGTGAGTTATGCAGATGGAAGACTAATAGCATCACTTTTTAAACAGTCAGGAGATGGTACCATTGGATTTGACGTGCAACCGCAGCCGGGAAAAGAGTTGAGAATTGATCCTTCCATTGCCTGGAGCACTTACTATGGGGGAAGTGGTGAAGAAAGAGGGTTTTCCTGTGCAGTGGATGCCAGCCACCAGGTATATTTAGCAGGTACCACTACATCTGCAGCAGGTATTGCATCGGGAGGTTTCCAAACCAATTTTGGCGGCGGCACTTATGCAGATGCTTTTTTAGCAAAATTTGACAATAACGGGAATCGTTTGTGGTCGACCTATTATGGTGGTAATGATATTGACTATGGATTTTTTTGTGCAGTTGATGGTAATGGAGACGTGTACCTGACAGGGGTTACTTATTCAACATCTGCAATAGCGTCAGGGGGTTTTCAAAATGTATTTGGGGGTACCTTTGATGCCTTCCTTACCAAATTTAATAGTAGCGGTAGCAGGCTTTGGAGTACTTACTATGGTGGTACCGAAGGTGATTATAGCTGGCTTGTGGCCGTAGACAATAATAATAATGTTTACCTAACAGGATTTACAACTTCTACTACCGGTATCGCTTCAATGGGAAGTTTTCAACCCGTCAATTTTGGAGGTAATGATGCTTATGTGGTTAAATTTAATAGTAGTGGTAACCGGATGTGGGGAACTTATTATGGTGGCACAGGCAATGACCTGGGTTATTCATGTGCGGTTGATGGTAATAATAATGTTTATATAGCCGGTAGTACAACAGTAAGTACCAATATGGCAGCGGGTGGATTTATGAATACCAATGCCGGCCAATATGATGCTTTTTTAGTAAAATTTGATACGAATGGTAACCGGATTTGGGGAACTTATTATGGTGGCAGCAGTACTGATTATGGATTCAATTGTGCTACCGACAATAATGATAATGTTTATTTAACCGGGGTAACATTATCTAATACCGGTATCGCTTTTAACGGATTTCAAAATAACCTTAACAGTGCAAGCACATCGAGTTCCTATGACGCTTTTCTCGTAAAATTCAGCAGTGCCGGGAATCGTTTATGGGCTACTTATTACGGTGATAACGGAAATGAGAATAGTATATCCTGCAATGCGGATATTAGTGGAAACGTGTATTTGGCGGGTTTTACTACCTCAGTTACCGGGATTGCTTCCGGTGGATTTCAGAATACTTTTGCCGGAGGCTATGCAGACGCTTTTTTGGTAAAATTCAGCAGTAGTGGCAACCGGTTATGGGCTACTTATTACGGAGGAAATGGTGATGAAAGTAATTACGATGATATACCTGTAATTACAGACAATAACGGAGATATTTATATGGCCGGCGTTACTACCTCTGTTTCCGGAATAGCGGTAAATGGATTTCAAAATACATATGGTGGAGGTATAGATGCATTTTTGGTGAAAATAACTGATGAAACATTATGTATTGCCGCTTCTACACCAACTATTTATGCAACGCCCGATACTACTTGTGGCAATATGTTATCAACAATTAGTATTACAGCCGGTAAACTAAACAGTGCTACCCAATGGCAATGGCGGAAGGATAGTTGCAATGGCGCAATGGTTGGCGCCGGTACCAGTATTTCTGTTTATCCAATGGTAACAACCACTTATTTTGTGCGTGGTGAGGGTGGATGTGCTACGCCAGGTAACTGCGTAAGTAAAACGATCATCGTTAGTACGCCGCCTGTAGTTTCGTTTACAGCAACACCCGCAACAATATGTTCAGGAGATACAATTGCCGTCAATTTTACGGGCAGTGCTGCACCAATAGCAAATTACTTATGGAACTGGGGCGGAGGCAGGGTGATAAGCGGCAGTAACAGCGGCCCTTACAAAGTGGTCTATTCCGCAAGCGGTACTATTACACTTACAGTTACCAGTGGCAGGTGTTCAGTAACCGCAAATCCTCAAAACATTACAGTCAATCAAAGTCCGAAAGCAACCTTTGCTGTCAGCGATTCCACTGGCTGCAATCAGTTAGCCGTTTTATTTACCAATACTTCTCAAAATGTTACCGGCTGGCAATGGAATTTTGGTGATGGCGCCTCATCCGGTATAGCAGTACCGCCGGTTCATCAATACACAACCGGCATTTACACTGCTTCGCTTACGGTAACCAACGGGCAGTGCGGCAATACATCCGTGCCAACAATAATACGGGTAGTAGATGGGCCGGTTGCTATGTTTAGTGTACTGCCAGGTATTAATACACCTGTGCAACTTAGCCAGGCCACGTTCCGGTTTACCAATACTTCGCAAAATGCGACCCGGTATGTTTGGCGGTTTACAAATGGCGATAGTACAACTACTAAAAATCCGTCTTACCATTTTACATCTGCCGGCAATTATGCAGTAAGCCTGTATGCTTATAACGTAGGATGTGCAGATACACTGACAATGGAGCCGATAATAGTTGTAGCTGACAGCGTCTTACGAATACCCAATGCCTTTAGCCCTAACAATGATGGTATTAATGATACATGGGTAATTTACGGGTTACAAAATATATCTAACTGCAAGGTGCGTATTTTCAACCGCTGGGGGCAAATCGTTTACAACGCTACCGGGTATAATAAACCATGGGATGGCAACTATAACGGGAAATCTTTACCGGTTGATTCTTATTATTATATCATTGAAGCTAATAGCCGCAACTACACCGGTTCGGTAATTTTATTGCGATAAAATAAATACAAGCTTCAGAATTGGATATGAATAAAATTTATGTTTTGATTTTGTTTTTTTGTTTGGCTTGTAAGGAAAAAACAAAGGTTCAACGTAAGGAAATTGTACCAGATTCAATAAAGGCAAAGCTGCAGATCTTACGTATTCAAAATGACTCTTTAACCAAAATTGTAAAAGAATTAAACACAAACTATTGGTTTGACCCCGAATATACCGGTGATGTTTTTGCTGACAAAGGAATAAATAATCCGGCCTTTTTTGTTGATAGTGCACTGCGGGCAAATCCCCAACTGTTACCTATGAAAGGGGTACTTGGAGGAACAATGCAATTCGACAGTATTCAGCTTTTGAGCAATAAATGGCTGATAGCTAATTATAGCGACGGACATATTCTGGGAAAAGCTATCTACGAATTCAAATTTAAAAAAGATGAAACAGTAGAATTTAAAATTTTGGCTTCTATGGAAGACGAATAAATATTTAGTAGTATTATGTTTTTGCTACTTCCGGCAATATGAAATAGTAAATACGTGGCGATTATTTTCTGCATATGAAAGTTGATAATTACTAACCATCATGCAGGATGTGTATTATACCTGACATACAAAAAGGACAACGTCATTTTAATGATGCTGCCCTTTTTCTTATAAATTCTATAATAGCCTTTGAATTACTATATCTACAATTTCAATCGGTATACCATATAAGGCGTTGTCCTTTTGTTTACGTCGTTATTATATTCCGGCTGTTTGTTTATCTGCGAACAGGTAATATATAAATAACCATCAGCAATAGAATACGTATCGGGCCATATCAGTTGCTTGTCCTGCACCAGTATAGTTTTCTTTAAATCCTTATCCAGTTTTACAATGGCATAATTCTGCAGGTCGCCCATATATAAATTACCCGCATCGTCAAATATCATTCCGTCGGTAGTGTTGAAATGACCCAGGTCTTCCACCTTAGTGCCCAACGTAGCGTCAGTCATCGTTGTATCCCGCAGGTATTCTGTTTTAATACGGTATAACTTATCATCTGAAAGCGGTTTATAATAAAGCCAGTCAGCATCCGGCGTTAATGCAATGCCATCTGAATTAAACTTGGCAGGCTTGCCATCTTTCATCAGTTCACGGCCATCAATTATAAATTTAAATGCGGGGTCTGAAATGGTAGAGGGATGTGCCCGCAGCACTTCCCGTACTTTCCCTGAAGTAAGGTTCACCGTAATAATACCGCCCGGTTTTGAATCGGTTATGTACGCATACTGATGCTTCGTATCTATACGTACATCATTGGCATAGCTGGTATCGGTGATGGCGCTGCCTAACGGGTAAACTCTTGCCGGGGTATTGGTGGTTTTATTCATTTTTACCAGCTTGGCGCCGTTACCCTGAATATTTTTCAGCATGGGCGCCGATGGGTCGAGCACCCATACATCGCCGGCATCATCCACATACATGGTTTGTACGCATACCCATTTATTTAGGCCGGGCTCTCCTGGCATCCATTTATTCGTAGCACTGTCGGGGTAAGGCGTAACGCCAGCCATGCCTTGCGCAACAATAGCTGCATAACGATATACAAACGACCATCGGGGATATGTGATATACAACGGGCCACCGGTTGCTTTGGCAATACCTGTAAACTGGTAAGTGCTGTCCATAAACACGGATTCCAGTTTTGCGGAAGCAGGATTGTCGTTGTTATTATCATCGCAGGCTGACAGGCCCACCAGCAGGCAGCAAAATCCAAACAACCTCTTTTTCATACATTTTTTTTACCGTGTAAATTAAAAATGATGCCGTAAATGCCTGCTACGATTGCTTACAGTATTTGTAAAATGAAAATGTTCCGCTGTAGTGCAGAACATTTTGTATCTCAATAGTTTATAAAATTACCATTTATCTACTTCTTCAGGTACGCTGTTGGGCAACCCAATTGCTTTGCCTTCAATGGCTGGCTTTGTTTCATTTTCATGAGTAAAGCCTGGCCGTTCTGTGCCATCAATAATATCAAGTTGGGCAACGGTAGCATCATCCTTTTTATCAGTGGTGCCATCTAAAGCAGTTACCATAAGTAGTTCAGGAGCAATCATGGGTTTCTTTGTAGAAGCATCATCCATTCCGTTTTCCCCTTCCTCACTATCGTGGTTAAAAGAATCAAAATCAAAATCCGGCATTAGTTCTGTTTTTACAAAACTTACCGCATCCTGTAATCCTTTAATAAATTTATGAAAATCTTCTTTGTATAAAAATATTTTATGCCGGTCGTATCCGTCATCATTCAGGCGCTTGCGGCTTTCGGTAATCGTAAGAAAGTAGTCGTTCCCACGGGTGGCACGAACATCAAAAAAATAAGTGCGGCGTTTGCCTGCTTTTAATCTTTTGCTATAAACGCTATCCGGTTTCCGGTCGAATTGCTCGTTCATTGCAGTAGGTTGGTTTTGTGAAGGTTACAAAAGAATGTACTGTACAAATATAGAAGGATTTTTGAACCGGAGAAATGAAATGGGCAAATAGGCAATGGGCAACATGCAATGGGTAAGGAATACAAAAACGTAGTGGGCAAATAAGCAATTAGCATAAGGCAGATAATACATAGAACATTTGCGAGTGAGCAACAGGCAAATACGAAGCATAGCGTTTGACAAACGATCAATCATCAAAAAAGCAGTACGGTTTTAAATTGCCCTTTGCTTATTGCCTGTTGCTAATTGGCTTCTACCTCTTTCTCCTGCTGTAGCTGATATAACTCGGTGTAAGCACCATTCAAATTCAATAAATAATCATGCGTTCCCTGTTCAATGATGCGGCCTTCGTCCATTACTACAATCGTATCGAATTGCAGCAGGGTAAATATGCGGTGTGTAATAATAATGGCCGTTTTCCCCAGTAACTGTTCATCCAGATTTTTGAGTACTTCTTTTTCTGTACGGGCATCTACGGCACTCAGGCAATCGTCAAAAATAATAACCGGGCTTTCCTTCAGCAACGCCCTGGCAATCGATAAGCGCTGTTTTTGCCCGCCACTGAGCGTTACGCCGCGTTCACCAATTACCGTTTCATAACTGTTTTCAAAGCTGCGTATTTCCCCTTCCACGCTGGCCATACGGGCACTTTGCACCACTGCCTCCTGCGTGGCGGCTGCATTACCAAACTTAATATTATTGGCAACCGTATCGCTGAAAAGGAATACGTCCTGCGGCACATAGCTAATCTGGCGGCGCAGGTGCTGCAGATTAAAAGTAGCCAGTGGCTTTTCATCAATCGTAATGGTACCGGTATCAGCATCATACATCCGCAGCAGCAGTTGTGCTACTGTGCTTTTGCCACTGCCGGTTTTGCCAATAATAGCCACCCGTGCACCGGCAGGAATATCCAGCGTAAAATTTTGTAGCGCCTTTATGCCGGTATGCGGATAGGTAAAGAAAACATGGCTAAACCGGATATGCCCCTTCAGCAGGGCACTTTCCCCAGCCACTGCCGAACGGATGGCAGGCTGCATATGTAAAAACTCGTTGATGCGTTTTTGAGAGGCTGATGCCCGCTGCGTCATACTGGCTACCCAGCCAATGGCACTTACCGGAAAGGTGAGCATATTGATATACAGCACAAATTTTACAATGACACCCACTTTATCAGTACCATGGTAAGCAATGCCACCAATCATAATGGTAAGTAACGTGCTCAGGCCAATCATCAGCGTCATCGCCGGAAAGTAAACGGCTTCGACTTTTGCCAGCGACACTGCATTTTTTTTGTAGGCTTCGCTATTGCTGTTGAAAAACCCGTTCATCGCTTTTTCCTGCACATAACTTTTGATGACCCGGATGCCGCTATACGATTGCTGGGCATTGGTGGTCAGGTCGCTCAGCAGGGATTGTATCTTTTCGCTTTTGCGGTGAATAATGGTATTGGCCAGGTAAATTGTTAAGGCCAGAAATGGCAGCGGCGCTAACACATATAAGGTAAGCTTTACATCCGTGGCCAGCATATTGCCGATACAAAAAAACAGGGTCGTCAGCAGGTTAATGAGGTACATGATGGCAGGCCCGGTGTACATGCGTACCCGGCTCACATCTTCCGCAACCCGGTTCATCAGGTCGCCGGTACTATGGGTTTTATAAAACTGGGTATCCAGCTTTTGATAATGGTGATACACTTCATTTTTCTGGTCATACTCAATGTGGCGGCTCATTACGATAATGGTTTGCCGCATTAAAAACATGAAAATGCCCCGCAATAATGCCATCACTAAAATAAGCAGACCGCACAACGCCACAATACCGCTGCTGCTCCAGGTGATAAGGCTGTTCACCCAACTGATAAACGTGTTCACTACTACATCGGTCTCATATTTTACAGGTGCCGATGCGTGGCCGTCAATAATGTTCTGCACCTTGTTCACCACAAAGCTGGTAACCTGTGGCGGCAGTGCACTAAAGTAATTAGAGATAATAATAAAAAAAATACCGCCTGCCAGCCGGAACCTGTATTTCCAGAAATATTTGCGGAGCGGTTTAAAATGATTCATGCGGGCAGCAAAAATAGGCAAGAAGGTCGGCAAGACAACGGATTGAAATCCGTTGCTACAATATGGATCGTGCTTACTTTCCCAGGGTTAAAACCCTGCGCTACAAAATGGGTCGTGCCTACGGCACTTTGAGTGTGAAAATGCAACTTGAAGTGCCGTAGGTACGATCCATATTGTAGCAACGGATTTTAATCCGTTGTGCTAATCAATCGCAACAAACTTCAGTCCGTTCACCATTGTTTTTTAACAGTCCCGAATCACCTTCCTTTACGTATTTTACAATAAATAATTACTAATCAAAACAGGATGAAAAAAGCGATTCTTTTGTTTGCTTTTATAGCTGTTGTCTTTATCAGCTACAGCCAGGATGCGGCTACTTTAATGGATGAAGGACGTAAACTGGAACAACAGTTTAAAGATGAGGATGCACTGGCTAAATACACTTCTGCTTTACAAATACAGCCAAAGAATGTATTAGCAGCAGTGAAGTGTGCCGAACTAAATTGTGCCATTGGCGCCAGGCAACCAAACGACGAACTGAAAACAAGCCGATATACCGAAGCAAAAAATTATGCTGCTACTGCATTGCAACTTGACTCGGCAAGTGCGGATGCCAATTACATTAATGCCGTAGTGTATGGTAAACTGACCGAAGTAGAAAAAAAGAATGACGCGGTAGTGAACGATGTGCGGAATATCAGGGTATATGCCGATAAAACATTGAGTATTAATCCTAACTATGGCAAAGCCTGGAATGTACTGGGCAAGTGGCATTTTGAAATGCTAAACCTGAATGCTATTAAAAAAGCAGCGGTAAAATTGTTATACGGCGGATTACCAAAATCCAATATCGATAGTTGTGTAACTGCTTTTGAAAAATGCAAAACGCTGGAACCTTATTATTGTCGCAATTATCTCGACCTGGCAAAAGCATATAATTACAGCAAGCAATTCGAGAAAGCACTGGCTACCTTGCAGCAATGTATTAAAGCACCTACACGCAGTTCAGATGATGTGGAATTGAAAAAAGAAGCGAAAGATTTGCTGGTTAAGTGGCAGTAAGCAGGTAATAGCTAATATTGGAGGCATAATGCGGCTAAAGAAATTTTAAGGTTTAAACAAACTGCAAAAAGAGCCGCTCTTTTGTAGATTTGCCGAATGAAATTTGTAGATGTAACCAATGACATTGCTTTCCGTAAAATCTTCGGCAACGAGAGTAAGAAAAAGTCGTTGATTTCTTTCTTAAACGCTGTTATTGACTTACCCGAAAACGATCGTATTGCCGATGTTGAAATTACTAACCCTTACCAACTTTCGAAGCTGAGCGGTGGCAAATCAACTATTGTAGATGTAAAAGCAAGGGACGAACGAGGGAACATTTTTATTGTAGAGATGCAAATCGCTGAATTTGATTTTTTTCACAAACGTATTTTGTATTACACTTCGCAAAGCTATGCGGGCCAGATAGATCAGGGGACTAGTTACAGCAAATTGATGCCTGTGTATTTCATTGGAATATTAGAATTTGAAATCGGAAATAACTTCAACTACTTCAGCCGCCACAAAGTTCTGGATGTAGAAACGAATGAACAGGTAATTCAGGATGTGGAGTTTAATTTTATTGAGCTGCCGAAATTTACAAAGTCATTAGAGCAGCTGCAGACCAACATTGACCAATGGACATACTTCATCAAAAACGCTGAGAACTTAACCGTTATTCCGGAAAATGTAATAGATGAAGGCCTAAAAGAAGCCTACACTGAGGCCGACAAGCAAAACTGGACTAAACTGGAACTGGAAGATTACGAAAGGGCATCTATTAAAGAAAGGGATGAAATAGGCCGGCTTGAACTTGCGGTGAGGATAGCAACAGAAAAGGCCAAAAAAGAAACAAGGATGGAAGAGAAATTTGGCATGGCAAAAATTTTAAGGAGCAAAGGAATGGATATAGATTTTATTATAGATACAACAGGTTTGACAAGAGCCGAAATTGAAAAGCTATAGCAACAGTTGAATGATGTGAAAAATGAAATGATAAGATAAGGGTAAGTAAATACTAATGATTGTTAACCATCTTCCCAAATCTATCGGGCAAATCAGCCGAAATACTTACCGGATAAGCATTTCAGGCAAAAAGTATTTTCACCCAGCTGGGGGAAAGTGAAATTTGCTACAATCCTTTGCCATTATGCATCTCAGACGAAAACTAAATTTTTTTGCGAAATTTGGGAACCATCTTATGATGCTCATACAGATATAAAACCATTTCATATCTTCTTCCCCTTCCAGCGACCGCTTAGCATGTACGCAAACGAAAAGCTGAACATACTCAGCCAGTATAGCCATTCGCTCATCCAGCCAACCGTTACCGGCCAATCTTTATATTCAAACACATACCATACATAAAAAATATACATGATCAGTGTAATGGCTTCTATTCCTAAATTGATACGGGTATTGCCGGTGCCGGTGATGGAATTAAGCCATACGGTTCCGAACGACATGAACAGCAGGGCCAGTGAGGTTACCCGTGCCACCGGAATAGCCTGTTCAATAAAGGCATCTCCCTGCCCGTACACCGATAAAAACATCCGGGGAAACAGGTTCAGGATCAGCAATACCACAAAAGCGTAGCTTACACTTAGTAACGTAATCTTTTTAATGAGTTCAATTACCCGTTTTTCCAAACCCTGGCCAATGATATTGCTTACCATACTGTTGGCAGTAGCAGCAAATGCCCAGCTTACGCAACCAAAAATACCAAACACATTCCGCATGGTATTGCTGATGGCCAAGCCCATATTGCTATCCTGTATTCTGGCTCCATGCCGCTCAACTAATATATAAAAAAAGTTCCCAGGTGATAATGCTGCATCCAAACTGAAGGATCAGCGGGGCACTTTGGTTAAGGATCAGTTTCGTAATTGCTTTATTAAATTTCCAGTGTTTATATAATTGCAACCTGTGGCTGATGCCATTAAAATGTACAACTACAATCAGCACCAGCATACCGGTAGCTTCCCGCGGCTATACTGGCAACGGCGGCACCATTAAAACCCATTTGTGGCAGCCCCCAGTGCCCGAATATTAAAAGATAATCCAGTAAAATATTGGTCAGCGTTTCCGCCAGCGTACCTATTAACAGAAACCGGCTGTTGTTAGTGCCAACCAGTAAAGCCATTGCGCATCTGGTACACAAATAAAAAAGGCAGTCCCCAAATGCGGATGCGCAGAAAACGCATTGCCCGCTCATAATTCCGGGGTTGTATTACCCGTTGTAAAATGAAAGGCGCTACCAGGTAAGTAACGATAATTCCGACCACGGCAAACAGCAGGGATAGCCGCACCGCATTGGCAAAAAGTTTACCGATTTCTTCCGGTCCTGTTTTCGCCGGCACGGCGGCTGATTAAAGCTTGCAACCCATTATTAAGCCCCAGACCAATGACGGCAAAA
The DNA here is from genome assembly GCA_965246935.1 of Chitinophagaceae bacterium. Classification (GTDB taxonomy): domain Bacteria; phylum Bacteroidota; class Bacteroidia; order Chitinophagales; family Chitinophagaceae; genus JAZKFT01. The sequence goes on from CBDFGC010000038.1 coordinate 280,969, forward strand.
ATGAGATAGAATACACCGGTAATACCGGCTACTGCCAACGTATCCCGGCCCTGATTAGGCAAATGACTCCAGGAAAATATTATTGGTTACAAAATTTATTTGCGGCACCAGCACAGCTGCTGCTATAGGCAGTGCCATACGTAATAATTTGCCGGTTGGTGATCTGTACCTGCAGGCCGCCGGGTATTGGTGTGTTTGCCATAACCGGGCGAAAATAAGCGGAATTGTCGCCGTGTTGCTTATTTTGCACCTCTTCCCACCATATGATACAACGGCACTATTAACTATTACAGCCTCAATGGCTGCTTTTTCAACAGAAAGCAAGCGGTTAAATCCTGTGCCTGGAAAACGACAACCTGCTAATATTACTGGTGGATAAGCCAACCGGTGAGTGGAATGCACTGGAAAATTTTGCGCTGACAAACGATGGATGGGATAACATGGCGGTAGCGTTGCAGGAAATAAAACAACAGAGTTCGCTGGCAAACCTGAAAGTTCCGGATACGCAATTATACTATCGTACAACTGCCGCTATGCCAATACCGGCAGGCCTGCGGGCCGGTGCCAAACTTTTTATGCAAACGCAGTTTGGGCTGCAGGCCCCGAACGAAATACACACGGATGAAGTAGACAATACGTTGAATGTTTCGTTGATTGTTCCGGCAGCACAAATTACTGCATTCAGGCATATATTTCCGCAGGCCACCTGGAACAGTACGTTGGCACTGCTGATTAAACAGGCACAACAGTTACAAGGAAAAACGATGCTGCCACAATTATTTATTACCCTGAGTAATAGCCTGGCAGAGATTGTTTTGATGAAAAGTGACAAACTTTTAGTGGCAAGGTGTTTTCAATTTTATACACCGGAAAATCTGTTGTATCATGTAGGCAATACCTGCCGGCAACTAAGTATAAGCCCGGCCGAAGTGTTTATAAAAGCACAAGGTCAGTTAGATGAACAGCACGAAATTTACACACTGTTACAGCAATATTTTACACATGTAGCGTTAATTACTGATGGCGCACAACTCCGCGATGAAGCATTTAATAATTTACCGGCTCATTACTACACACACCTGGCTGGCAGTTAGCAAATAGGCAATGAGCAAATGTGACAATTAGCAAATCTGCAAATGAATACAAATGAAATACAATCCGTAACAGTAAAGCCCTGAAGCGAAGTCCCGTTCGTACGGGAGGGCGGCAATATTCCAGCAAAGGGCAACGCCCTATGAAAATAATATCAAATTGTATCATCCCATTCCTATCCCAATCATCCCATCTTATCCCATCCCATTTAGGATAATATCCCTGTATTATGAGGATCATCTCCGGTAAACATGGTGGCCGTAAAATTCATCCGCCTGCCAACATGCCTTATACCCGGCCTACCACTGATATTGCACGGGAAGGTTTGTTCAATATATTACAGAACCAGATTGATTTTGAGGGTATCACCACGCTGGATTTATTTGGCGGCACCGGCGCCATCAGTTACGAACTGGCAAGCCGTGGTGCTGCCCGCCTTACCATTGTGGAAAAGGATAAACAAATGATTGCCTTCATCCAGAAAAATATTGCGGCATTAGGATTTGACAATTGCAGACTGGTACAAAGCGAAGTGTTTAAATTTCTGGAAAACTGTACAGCGCAATACGATTTTATTTTTGCCGGCCCGCCGTACGCATTGCAAACCATAGACGAGTTGCCAAAAATAATAATTGAAAAAAAGTTGCTTTTTGCCGAAGGCATTTTTGTACTGGAACACACACCCCGTAATAAATACGATGGCTATCCGGGGTTTGTAAAACAGCGCAATTATGGTACTACGGTATTTTCTTTTTTCGAACAGCCGGATGATAAAACTACCTGAATAAAGCTATGATGACGAAACACTTTTTGCGTTCAGCATATATGGCAAAAAGAATGCTTTTGGACAAGGATAAACAGCAACAGCAAGTTGCAAATATGGTGATGCAGTTTGCCAACATACCCCTTCCTCAATTGAAATTTGCAATGAGCTATTTTGCCCTTACAGCAAAGAGTGAAATCGCTGCTGCGCCTTTTGAAACAGCTATTCAATATTCATATCCCTACTGTTGTTTTTGCTATCCAAAAATTAATGCGGCCAATCGTAGTATGGAGGCTATTGAATTTACCAAAGGCCATCAATTGAGTATAAATAAATGGGGTATTGCTGAACCGGAAGATGGCAAGATCATAGCCCCGCAACTTATTGATCTGATACTGGTGCCGTTGCTTTGCTTTGATAAACAAGGCTACCGGGTAGGGTATGGTAAGGGCTTTTATGATCGCTTTATTCCCCGCTGCCGGGCCGATACAATAACCATTGGTCTTAGTTTTTTTGAACCAGTAGATAAAATTGAGGATATTGACAAGTATGATGTACCGCTCACATTTTGTGTAACGCCGGAAAGGCTGTACCATTTCTGAAATACCTGTCATACCAGATTAAAACGGGCAATGGACAATAAGCAATAGGCAAATCAGTTTTGGTCAGTTAAAGCAAAGTCCGAAACCTGTTTTGAAACGGTATCATCTCACAAACTCTGATGTTACATTTTTATCAGTAAAACCTTCCAGCTTTTTTAATTCCGATGTAATGAATGTTTGCCAGTATGCCTGCCGCTTACTATTCATTCCATGGCTGGTTTCCGCATCATATTTTTCCTGTGTTGCATACGCACCGGATAATAGCTTAGCAAATATTATTTTAATGGAATCGGTATAACCAGCCCTGCTAAATGTAGTTTCCGAAAGCTGTTGCCGGTATTGCCTGGCCAGTATTTCAGCCAAATCAAAATGACCCTGCTCATGTAGCAGCAAGCTTTTGTTGTTGATGTCGCTTGGACGTACCCATGAGTTTCGGGCATCAAACCAGGCATAAACGGAAAAAGTAATTTTGTTTTGTAAAATGGCCGGCCGGTAGGAATATCGAACCCTCCAGAAGGTAGTTGCACCGTATTGGCGGTTGTAAACGGCGGTATCGTAATCACCCTTAAAATTGTACCATGCCAATTGCTGTTCCGACCACACTATGGTATCGGTAGCCGGTTGGGCCTGCAGGCACACCGGAAAGATGAGGCTGATGAAGAGTATAAATTTTATCATATTGCAAAGGCAAATTAGCAAATGGCTGAATAGGCCGGCATCGCTTATTTTGGTCACTATTTCAAAAACATTTCAGGCAATACCGACCTTCTGTTTGAATGCGGATTATAACTTACGTCATTTGAGCAACCTGAAAAATCAGGCTGTTGGACTATCAAAATTGAGGATTCGTAATTGCTGTGCATAAATTGTAATCTTACATTTTATGAATACAACTTTCTATCTGCTGAAATCGTTCCGCATCTTACTTTTTCCGTTTTCGCTGCTGGCATGGATGTATATAAAAATACGCAACCGGCTGTACGATAAAAATTATCTGACATCTGTTTCTTTTAACCTGCCACTCATTTGTGTTGGTAATATTTCGGTAGGCGGCACCGGCAAAAGCCCCATGGTAGAATACTTAGTGAGGATGCTGCACCTGCACTACAAACTGGCTACGCTAAGCCGCGGCTACAAACGCAAAACCAAGGGCTATGCATTAGCCGGACCGGCAACTACAGCTTTGGAAATTGGAGATGAGCCTATGCAGTTTCACTTAAAATTTCCGGAAATACCGGTGGCAGTAGGCGAGCAGCGGCTGGAGGCCATTCCGCAACTACTGCATGACCACCCCGAAACAGAAGTGATTTTACTGGACGATGCTTTCCAACACCGGGCTATCAAAGCCGGGCTGAATATTTTACTGACCGATTATAACAACCGCTATATGGATGACTGGTACCTGCCTGCCGGCGACCTGCGGGATAATAAAAGCAGTGCCCGCCGTGCCCACATAATTATTGTAACCAAATGCCCGCCTGATTTATCGGAAAAAGAGCGGGGAAAAATTTTGGCCGAACTGAAACCTACCCCGGCTCAGACGGTATTTTTTAGCTGCATTGTGTATGATGTTCCCTATCATATTATCAGCCATCAGCCTCATTCACTGCAGCCCGATTGCGAAGTACTGCTGGTAACCGGTATTGCCAATCCAAAAGCGATCAAGCATTATATTGAGCTACGGGTAAAATCTTACCTGGAAAAAAATTATAGCGACCATCACGTTTTTACCATTGACGACCTACAGGAAATAAAGGAACGTTTTAAGCAATTGCAGGGAGCGCAAAACATCATTATCACCACTGAAAAAGATGCGGTGCGGTTGCTGAAATTTGAAAAGGAATTAGCTGATTTTCCGCTGTATGTATTACCCGTACATCACCAGATAAAATTTGGCGAAGAAGAAAAATTAAAACAGATCGTGTTGCGGTTTATTCAATCGTTTGATAGATCGGCTATTTCATAATTGATAAGTATACGGACTGAAATAGTTTAGATAAATGTAGCCGTCATTGCGAGGAAGGTTCTTGCCTGACGAAGCAAACTTGTCCACGGAATCTGGCTGATAATGAGGTTGCTTCGGCAAGAACCTCGCAATGACGTGCTGTTATCATTAATCTAATGTAATTGTGTCTCACTACTTAGAACTAACCGGTTGCGGCCAATTCGAATAAGCAGGTACCATCCTGGCGGTAATGGGCCGGAAGTCCGCTCGTATCTTTCAGATTAACCATTCCCAGGAAAGTAAATCCGGAATTCGTGTAGTGGGCAATCAGCTTTTCGTTGTTGCCTACCGTATCCAACCGCACATATTGTTTGCCGTGCAGTAATGCATAATTTTTTGCCCAGTTCACAATTTCGTGTACCAGATTTTTGCCCCTGAAATCAGGATTGGTGGCGATGCGATGTATGTAAACCGAAGGTTCTTTATTACGTTCTTCCCAAATTTGCGGATCGTTGAAAGTGGTAGCCCAAATACAGGCAATTGAATCTTCAGTTATCATTTTCCATTGCCTGCTTTCCTTAATTTCTGTTTCAATCAGCCTCTGGTCAAACGCCGGCCAGTGTACAGAAAACCTCGTTTTTTGGTAAGCAACAGCCATTTCATATAATCTGAAAATATCATTAATATCATCTGGCTTGCTGTTTACTATTTTCAAGAGGCAGATTTTAGGTTAATGAAGTGCGATGCTACCTGCGTTATCAATTATCCATTAAGACATATCGCCTGCCGTAAAATTGAATGGCAAAATATCGGCAGCACTATTAATGATCAAAACTTTGCCCTGCATGCCGGCCAGTATTAAGCGAATGGGATTGCCCCAACGCATTTCGTATTCTAATAATGTTTGACGGCATAGCCCACATGGCCCAACCGGGTGGTTGCTTGCGGCAAGTTCGCTGCTATAAGTAATAGCGATTGTTTCCGCTTTTTCTTTCGGAAATTGGGATGAGATGGTAGAAAGCAAGGTACGCTCGGCGCAAATGCCCACCGGGTAACTGGCATTTTCCTGGTTAGCGCCATATACAATGCTTCCATCCTGCAGGCGGGCTGCGGCAGCTACATTAAAATGAGAGTAGGGAGCATACGATAAATGGGTATGGGTACGGGCTTCTTCTAATAACGCTGCATCTTCCGGTTCAAGTTCCGATGCATTATCGAATAATTCGTATTCGGTTTGGAGTGTTTTTGTCATAAGGCTTTTAGTCGGCAGTCGGCAGTCGGCAAAAAATAGTCGGGAAAGATAAATTGTTTCGAACCATTCACCATTCACGACTTTATTGTATTGACTTAAATATACGTTTCCACCTGGGACCACTTTGCCAGCTAAACCAGATAAAAGACGCTTTGCCCACAATATGGGTTTCGGGTACAAATCCCCAGTATCGGCTGTCCTGGCTGTTGTGCCGGCTGTCGCCCATCATCCAGTAATAATTATACTTAAATGTATAAGTGGTTGCGGGCTTGCCATCAATGATGTAGCGACCATTGCCGGGTTCTTCCAGTGTGTGGTGTTCGTAATTGGTAATTAAACGCCGGTATTCTGCTATGTTATTTGGCGTAAGTGTTACGCTTGCACCTTTCTTTGGAATATAGAGGGGACCATAATTGTCTAGCTTAAACTTGTGCAAGGAATCAAAAGGGAAAAAATTATCGCTGCTTTCATCTCTTGGGTTGATAATAGGTTCAACAGAAGTAACGTTATTAAACTTTCGTAAAGTAGCTGCATCGGTTTCTGTTAAAAACATCTGGTACCCACCTACAGACTGGAATGTCGCATCCAGTTCATCATGATGTTCCTGTACATTTTCGTCTCCGCCTCTTACTTCAATGTTGTATTCATCTTTAAGTTGATCCCAGTCAAGAGGAGTTCCATTCGTTTTTACAGTATAATAGCGCTGGGAGTACTGAGGAACTGGTGCCCGCTGATTATTAATATAAACGACCCCTTCTTTTACTTGTAAAGTATCTCCGCCTACAGCTATGCACCGCTTAATATAATTATCTGTTTTATCAACCGGATGAACCAATATATCTTTTCCAAACTGAGCCCAAACTGCATCTCTTCCGTTTGATCTCACTAATTGATAATAAGTTACCAAACTTCCATATTCAGGCAGATTCACTATCGTATCTCCCGCCGGAAAATTAAAAACCACCACATCATTTCTTTTTACTTCGGTAAATCCTGGCAGCCGATAATAAGGTATCTGAACACTTTTAATGTAGGATGGTATTTGGGTACGTGGTATCAGGTTGTGTACAAATGGAATACTAAGCGGCGTATTAGGCATCCGCTGCCCGTAGCTTATCTTATTTACAAACAGAAAATCGTTGATCAACAGGGTTTTTTCCATAGAGCCTGTTGGAATAACGTATGCCTCAAATACAAAGGTTCGGATGATGGTAGCTGCTACAATAGCAAAAGCACCGGCATCAATCCACTCCCGGCTGGCAGGCTTGTGGTAGGAGTCAAATATTTTTTTTCCGCCCCAGCGTTCGCCTTTCGAAAAGCCGAGATACGGGAAATAGATAAACGGAAGGAAGGTAGTAAGTGTATGATGCAGCACATTGAACCGGCCAAAGTGCATCACAAAAATGATAGTGATCCAGATGGTAATGAACTGCCCGGCAATAGGTATGAACTGGAGCCAGAACCATAATTTTTTAATACCGCATTTCTCAACAATGCACCAGGTATTGTAAAAAGGAATGAGTGCTTTCCAGGGAGCAATGCCAGCCTTTTGAAACATGCCATACATACCAATATGCCAGCCTAAAATGCCGATAATAAGTAGAATCCAACCCATGCGTAAAATTTAGAGGTAGCGGCAAAAATAGGGTTTCAGATAGGGATTGGTGAAATGTGATTTGTTAAACGTGAATCAATCACACGCCTGTGGTTTATGCTGTAAGCATCTGACCTACACACTTTAAAGCGTCACCATAAACAAACAAGTTAACTCATAGCAAATATAGATTTTGGCTTACACCATATCGTGTTAACGGGTGTGAGGCAGTTGCTTACAGCATAAACTACAAGGGTGTGATTATGTTCCTCTATAAGAAGAGGCCGGCACATTTTCCTGCACGTCTTTTTCAACAATGGTTTTGCCGGAAAGGATGACCAGCCTTTCGACCACGTTATGCAACTCCCGGATATTGCCCGTCCAGTGATGGTGTTGCAGCAATTGCACGGCTCCGGGTGTAATGTCTTTTTTGGCGATGCCATATTCGGCGCAAATGTCTTCCAGAAACTTATCTACCAGTGCCGGAATATCGTCCTTACGTTCATTAAGGGAGGGTACATGTATAACGATTACGCTAAGCCGGTGATACAGATCCAGGCGGAATTTCCGTTGTTCGATCTCTTTCAATAAGTCTTTATTCGTAGCGGCAATTACCCGTACATCCACACTTATTTCCTTATCGCCGCCTACACGGGTCACCAGTCCTTCCTGCAAAGCCCGCAGTACTTTAGCCTGGGCCTCCATGCTCATATCGCCAATCTCATCCAGGAAAAGGGTGCCGCCATGGGCCTGCTCAAACTTGCCGATGCGTTGTTTGATAGCCGACGTAAACGAACCCTTTTCATGGCCAAACAATTCACTCTCAATCAGTTCCCCGGGGATGGCGGCGCAGTTCACTTCCACCAACTGGTTGTTGGTGCGGTTACTGGATTCGTGCAGCCAGCGGGCAACTAATTCTTTGCCGCTGCCGTTTTCGCCGGTTACCAATACCCGTGCATCCGTAGGGGCTACCTTGGCAATGGTCTCTTTTATACGCCGGATAGCAGGGCTGTCGCCGATCATCTCCTGCACCTTTCCTATTTTCTTTTTAAGGGTTTTGGTTTCGGCCACCAGCGTGGTTTTATCGGTGGCATTCCGCAGGGTAATCAGCAGGCGGTTCAGATCGGGCGGTTTGGGCAAATAATCGAAAGCACCCCGCTTCACCGCTTCCACTGCCAGCTCAATATTGCCGTGCCCGCTGATGATAATAATGGGTGTATCGGGGTTAATGGCTCTGGCTTTCTCCAGAAATTCGTTGCCATCCATTTTAGGCATTTTTACATCGCACATAACCACGTCAAAGCCATCCTGAAATTTCCGTAAGCCGTCTTCGCCGTTTTCGGCTACGGTTACTTTGTAGCCTTCGTTGCTTAAGATATCGGTAAGCGTACTGCGGATGGAACGCTCGTCGTCAATAACTAAAATCTTTTTTACTGCCATTAATTAGTCGGTAAGTCTGTAAGTCCGTAAGTCCGTAAGTAGAAAAACCATATATTAGGTTATCAAAATTCTTTCGGAATACGTTCGGAAACAGATTTAATGTTTTTAGGGTTAATAAGGTGATTGGTCAGTAATACGTGTGGGTTAATCGAAAGGACAACAATTGTTTATTACTTTTAATTTTTCATATTCGTTTTGTTATTTTCAGTTACCTATTTTGTTGCAGGCTTTAGGTAAAACTTCCGGCATCCTGCATTTTACTGCTTCTATCTTTCTAATTAATAGCTTTTCTTCCGGTCTTTCTGACTTTTAAACTATCAGCCTTTCCATCTCCCAAGCTTCCGGTCTTTCCGACTTCCGGTCTTTCCGACTTCCGGTCTTTCCGACTTCCGGTCTTTCCGACTTCCGGTCTTTCCGACTTCCGGTCTTTCCGACTTCCGGTCTTTCCGACTTCCGGTCTTTCCGACTTCCGGTCTTTCCGACTTCCGGTCTTCCGGACTTTTTAAATACTTGCCGCCACTATTTCTGCCACATCTAATACCGTTACATCTCCTTCTTTATCATTTACCTTAACGCCATCTGTAAGCATCGTATTGCAAAAAGGGCAGGCTGCTGCAATTATAGTTGCCCCGGTTCCGATTGCTTCGGCTGTCCGGTTCCAGTTTACACGGGTAGTGCCTTTTTCCTCTTCTTTAAACATTTGGGCACCCCCGGCCCCACAGCAAAAGCCATTGCTGCGGCAGCGCTTCATTTCCACCAGGTCTGCATCCAGTGCTTCCAACACCTGCCGGGGTGCTTCGTAAATACCATTAGCCCGGCCCAGGTAGCAGCTATCATGATAGGTAATACGCCTGCCTTTAAAACTGCCGCCTTCTTTTAATTTAATTCTGCCATCGTTAATCAGTTGTTGTAATAATGTTGTGTGGTGTATTACTTCGTAATTACCGCCCAGATCAGGGTATTCGTTCTTAATGGTATTGAAACAATGCGGGCAAGCGGTTACAATTTTTTTAATGTTGTAATTGTTCAGTACCTGTATGTTGTTGTAAGCCATCATCTGAAACAAAAACTCATTGCCTGCACGGCGGGCCGGGTCGCCGGTGCAGGCCTCCTCGGCGCCCAGCACGGCAAAGTTTATTCCGGCAGCTTCTAATATGGTGGCAAAAGCACGGGTTATTTTTTGGGCACGTTGGTCAAAACTGCCTGCACAACCTACCCAAAACAGGATTTCCGGTTCCCGGCCTTCTGCCATCAGTTGCGCCATCGTTTGAACTGCCATTGGTGGTAATAATTAGATGTTAATATGTAGACAGAACCCGGGTTATTTTGTTTTAATAAAGTTGCCCAATTTGTGATACCGGCTATCAATAGCGGAAACCATTAGCCGAAATCAACAAAAGTAATTGTACATAGCACCGGATAATGCCATTGTATTTTCCTAATTCTCAACAAGTTAAGCCCGTTTCTGTAATGATAATAAGTTGCATCAAACGCAATCGTTTGTTGTGTGATCATTACAGCGCTAACGCCTTATCTAAGTAGTTAAACAGAATTACATTAGATTAATCTTTTGGTCATTGCGTCCGTCTAGGCGGATGCCCGTGGCAATCTCCAGCACATCCAGGGAGATTGCTTTCCCGGACGAACGGGACAGGCTGTCGGGCAGGAACCCGATCTCGCAATGACTGGAGTATTAATCTAAACTAATTCTGCTCAGATACTTATTAGAAAATAAATAGCCTTTATACGTGCAAACGGGCTGCGAATATAGCAGCCTGCGGAAAAGAACAAACTATTTTTGCGCCCCTTTTAAAAATGGATACAAAAACACCTGACATATTCAACTGGGAAAAGTGGCCTTTTAAACTGGTGTACTTTCCGCTGCTATTTGTATGGATTTACTATATTATACGAGCCAGGGCAGTTTGGTTTTTTACACCCAGCAATCCCTCTATTACATTTGGCGGCCTTAGTGGCGAAACTAAAAAGGAAATGTATGGGCAGTTACCGCTTTTATTGTATTCCCCCACTTTTACAGTACGGCCTGCGGAAAGCTACGAAGGGATTGTAGAAAAAATCCGGGAACTGAAAATAAATTTGCCGTTTGTAGTAAAGCCCGAAATGGGAGAGGCAGGTATCCTTTTCCGTAAAATTGACAACCTGCAGCAGCTACAGGAATACCATAGCCTGGTAACCGTAGAATACATGGTGCAGGCAATGATACACTACCCGGTAGAAGTAAGTGTTTTTTACTACCGGATGCCGAATGAGGCTAAAGGAACCATTACAGGATTTTTACATAAGGTACCGATGCATGTGGTAGGAGATGGGAAATCTACGTTGCGGCAACTGATTGACCGGCATCCGAAAGCAATGGCTTACCTGGCAGAAATAGAAAGAGTACATGCGGCCAATATGGATGTGATGGTACCACCCGGAGAGAAGTATATATTCAGCCATGCAGCTAACCACCGGCGGGGCGCCCGGTTTTACAACCTGCACAAGGAAATTGATGATAACCTGCACACCGTTTTCGATAAACTGAGTAGCGAAGTGCAGGGTTGGTATTACGGCCGTTACGATATTATGTGCCAAAGTATTGAGGGCTTAAAAAACAACCGGAATTTTTGCATTTTAGAATACAACGGTTGTGGCGCCGAACCCAACCATATTTACGATAGCGGTTATACACTGGGGCAGGCCTATCAGGAAATAATGAAACATTGGAAAGCATTGTACCACATCAGCCGTTACAATGCCCGGCGTGGAGCACCGGTATGGCCTTTACTGAAAGGGATACGTTTTTTACTGTCGGCCCAAAAGCAGTTGCAGCAAATGAAAAAGATGGAAGCGCAATTGAGTTTTTAGAAAGGTACAGCATCACAAAGAAATTCCGTAAGGAGCAAACTAACAGTGATGCCGTCCTTTGTCACGTTGCTCAAACAAAGATTAGTTAGCGATGCCTTCTTTTGATAGGTTGATAAAGGACGGCATCGCTCTACATATCAAAAAATTAAAAGATTACTGATAAGCGATGCCGACCTTTGAAGCTCTTATTATTTTTCAAACCAATTTTTATAGGGACCTACCGGCAGCGGAAAATAATGTGATTAGCTTATTTATCCATTCACTGTCTTCAGTTTTTAAATAAAAATGCTTTATACCAGCTTCCATTTGGTTGTGGACTTCATTGTAGCAGTCGGCATCTGATTTGCCTGTTGCCTGTTGTCCATTGCCTATTTTGATTTAGCCTTACGCTTCCACTACCGGCAGCCTCACAAAAAAAGTAGTAGCGCCTTCGTTTCCCGGGCCATACCAGATGCCGCCGCCGGCACGTTCTACAATGTCCTTACAAATAGCCAGGCCCAGCCCGGTACCACTGTTTTTTGTTGTAAAGTTTGGTTTGAATAACTGGTCTTTCATTGCTTCGGATACGCCCGGTCCATTGTCGGATACCGTAATCAGGATGGCAGATGGCTCGGGCTGTTCGGTAATGGTGATAAGGGCTTCCCCATCGGTCATGGCTTCAGAAGCATTCTTGATAAGATTAGTAAACAGCCGGTTAATATGCGTACGGTCGGCTTCTATGCATACCGGCCCTGCTGTTTTATTCCAGGTAATGTACACATGGCTGTCCATATTGTAAAGCATAATAATTTGCTTTAATACCTCATGCAAATCAAACTTCTCGGTATGCGAAATATTAATACGGGCAAACTGTGAAAAGTCGGAAGCAATCTGGCTCAGGTGATCAATTTGGGTTACCAGGTTAGCTGCCATCGTCTTCGCCATGTCCTTAATATTCGGCGAATTGTTGTCAATTTGCCGCTGCAGATATTGCAGATTCAGCTTCATGGGTGTAAGCGGGTTTTTTATTTCGTGAGCCACCTGCTTTGCCATTTCCCGCCAGGCACTTTCCCGTTCGCTGGTAGCCAGTTTTCTGGCACTATCATCTAACTGCTCCAGCATCTTATTGTATTGCTGCACCAGTACGCCAATCTCATCATTCCGGTGCCAGGCAATCGGTTCGTTTGTCTTTCCCAGGCTAATGTCTTTCATCTTTTCACCAATAATAAAAAAAGAGAATGTAAGGCTGTTGGTAATGAAAAATGCAACGATGCCGGAAATAATGAAAATAAAAGCAATCAGGTTAATGAGGGTAACCAAAAAATTTGATATCTCCTGGTTAAGCTCTACCTGTGATGCGAAATAAGGGATGTTTATAAAACCAATTGTGGCGCCATTGGCTGTGCGTACGGGCAAATAAATTCCTAAGTAATCCAGGTTGCCAATGCTTTCCGTTTGCAGGTATTGTACCTGGTGCTGTACCACCATTTTATAGTAAGCAACCGGGTTCATTTTGGGTGCAACAATGCCCCTGTCGTAGATAATAGATTTGGAAGTAGCCGTAAGGTCGCCCTGGAGGTTGAATAGGTTGATACCGGTATTCAGGAGTTCAGCAACCAGGCTAACGGTGGATGAATTGGCAGCATAATCATTTTTGTGGTCGGGCAGGTCCGACTGTTTAAACAATGCTTTAATATCCGTTAATGTCTGAAGGTCGTTCTCTACCTGATATATTAATTCAATAAGCCGTTTGTTATTGGCCGATTTATACCGGTTGATGAAAAAATATACTGTAACTACTCCAATTAATACAAATGAAAGCAGGCTGATAAGGGTAACCGTACTGCGTATTTTGCTGCGGATAGATAATTGCGGCAATCGCCACCAGGGGCCTGACTGATAAGAGCCGGTTAGCAGCCGGGCCAGCACCAATTCGCACAGATATACGATCAGGAAACAGCCAAAAATATAAGCGAACAACGTAATCAATTCACTTAAGAATCCGGTTGCTTTTACAATAACGATCAGGCGCTGGTTACCCGCATTATACCATAAGGCTTCTTTACCATATATACTGCTGATCTCATATTCCGAATGTAGCTTTTTATTAGACGGAAGCACAGTTGTAAACGGAAAATTCTGGGAACTGGACAGCAGGCTGCCATGGTCGTATATGGCATAAGGATACAGGGTTTCGTTTTCTGCATTTTCCTGGAGAGGTTTGAATAACTCTGGAGCTAAAGCCTCGCCATTATAGATGGCCGGTGTGCAGGTAATGAAAAGATAACCCCCGTTCAGCGAATCCTGGCGTAGTGGCTGGCGTACGATATAGATAAACTTATCAAAGTCTTTTTCGTAAAAATAAATGTCATCGAACCGGGTAGCTTTTCCCTGTTCTTCTACAATGGTGTTAAGCGTTTCAAAAGTGGAAGAATCGGTATTATAAAAAGCTTTTTTGGTAGAATCGAAATAGTAGGGTGTTGTGATGTAGCCGGGCATACTACCGGTAAATGTGCGGATGATGTTTTGTTTCAGGGAATTGCCGTAACCCGAATCTCTGGCCAGCAGCGGACTGTCTTTTATCGCTTGTACTGCGGTGCTGTTAATGGCCTGGTAGATGAGGCTTTCTGCTTCCGTATCGGAATGGGCAGCCATACTGCGGGCCATTTGCAGTTTACGGTTTTGCTCTTTGTTACCATGTTGGCTTTGTACCAGCAGCGTTCCGGCAAAAGCATACCAGATAAGCCAGAAAACGAAGCGGACCGTTCGCTCCATGCTACGGAAAAACCAACGGCGCAGATTATCTTCCAGCAGCAGGGAAATCAGCAGCCAAAGCAGTACCAGTACCAATACTCTGGCTTGCACAATTTGTATAAAAAAAGTAAGCAATAAAAGCCCGGCTGCCGTAACAATCAGGTATTTAAAAGAGGCGCTGGCAGGCCACAATCTCGAAAACAGCCGGTTGGTGAGGTGCATGAGCCGGTAGTGCAACACACAGATAAAATAAATACATATAATGGCACAGATGGTATTCCATCCCAGGCTAAAAAAATTCGCCACATCAAACGAAATATCCGGCTGCAGTACAATCCGGATAATTTGCCTGCCAATGAAAAAAGTAACAGGCAACATGCTTAGAATGGCTAATACCGCAACCCCTTTCTTTACTGCCGGAGATAACTTTCCCAGCGTGGGAAACAAAGCAGAACGGGTACTGATAAAAAAGAAAATCAGCCACAACAGGCCAGTCAGGTTCAGTAGAAGGCCACCCGGCGACGGATAAAACAGATCATCATTTTTTACTACCGGGTTAAACAGTTTAAAATGGCTCAGGTTGACCGGAAAATCGAAGTAGGCAATACTTAGCCGGATGAGTATCGCTCCACCAATCATCCAGGCAACCGCAGGCAATTTAAGGCCGGTTTGAGTCATGCCTAGCCCTACCCGGTAAAAAAAAATCATGAGCAGAACAGTTGCAATCAACTGCAGGGAAAGCGATACCCAGTTAAACACAACCATCCCTGTACTGCCAATGGGTTTCAGATAAAATAACAGTTGCCTGTTACCGGTTGCTACGGGATAGGGCGTACTTATGTGGCTGATCGCAATGTGCTTTTCTACACCGGGGAAACCAGGGTACTCCGTTTTGAGGCTGTTCGTCTGTACATAATACTCCTGCTTCACCAATGTAAGTTGTACGGCGGTTAACAGGCTATTAGGCAGCCGGTGTGACGCCAATACATAAATGCCATTGTCATAGTTAACCAACTTTACAGTATCGTGGTAGGGTACATCATCCGGCTTCGGAACAATAGCGGCATTGCTCCAGTAGTTGAGCAACATGCCATCGGGGGTATCGGAAAAAATATAATAGTAAACATCCTCCCAATCGGAGAAACGGCTGGCACTATCAGTTTCAAACGCTGCCAGCCTGCGGATGGTTTGTGTATCGCTGCAAAACGCCTTAAAATGGTTAACCTGCCTGTCTATCCGTTGGGAAAACGACTTCGCAATCGAATCATATGAGGAAGATTTTGACCAGTAATGATTAAAAATAAATGAAAGCGTGCATATCCATGCGGCCGTCAGCAGCCACCATTTATTTGCAGCAATGCATTTTTTCATAAGAGGCTATCTAAATTTATTTAATACTTTAATACGTAGTCGATTTTTGAGTGAAATCCCGGACGTCTTGAATAGCCATACCTTACAAACGGCTCAACATCCAATCCCACATGAGGAGGAACCGGAAAGCGGCACAGATTATTTATTAAAATAATTTTAGACTGTCTCTATGCGCTCCGCTGCTTTCGCCATTTTCCAAAGGTCTTCCATTTGCTCCAACGATAAGGCAGTTAACTCCATTTGCTGTGTAGCAGCTGCCTCCTCTATATATTGAAAGCGCCGGATAAACTTGCGGTTGGTTTGTTCCAGTACCCCCTCTGCATCCTGGTTCAGAAACCGGGCATAATTTACCAGGCTAAAAAATACATCACCTAATTCATCGCCGGTTTTTTGGGGTGAGCCTTCGGCTACAGCTTCCTGTAATTCGGCCATTTCCTCCTGTACTTTTTCCCAAACGGGTTCCGGCGCCGGCCAGTCGAAACCGGTTTTGGCGGCCTTTTCCTGTATGCGGGCAGCTTTTACCATTGCCGGCAGGGTTTTCGGTACGCCTTCCAATGCTGATGTTTTTCCTTCCTTTCGTTTTAGCTTTTCCCAATTACGTTTTACATCTTCCTCACCATTCACGGTTACATCGCCATAAATATGCGGATGCCGGGCTACGAGTTTATCGCAAATCCCTTTCAGCACATCCTTCATCGTAAATTGATTTTCTTCTTCTCCAATAGTGGTATAAAAAGCAATATGCAGCAGCAGGTCGCCTAATTCTTCTTTTATTCCTTTCCAGTTTTTTTCCGTGATGGCATCCGTTAGTTCGTACAACTCCTCAATCGTCATGGGGCGCAGGGTATCAATGGTTTGTTTTTTATCCCAGGGGCATTGCTGCCTTAGTTCACCCATAATGGTCAGGAGGCGCTCAAATTGTATAAGTGTTTCTTTCATACGTTTTGTCTACAGAAATTTGATCAGTACAAATAAAGGCATCACTATACCACTAAAGCAGCGCTAATGATAAGGAAGATGAGAAACAATACCAGGATCATGAAGAAAGCAATCCCATTCAGGAGCACAAATTTCAGGATAGTTTTGCCACGGCGTTGCCCGTAAAAATGCCGCATAGCTTTGTACAGGTAAATAAAAATCCAAAGAGCCAGGAACAACGCCAGCCACTTGTAAATAGCCAGGTGGTACAGCTTATTTAATTTGCCAATGCCGCCTAGTGTAAGCAGGCACAGGAAAGTAAGGATATAAAGGTGAATAGAAAAAATGCCATGATCGGTGTAAAAAAAATTCTTTTGCCGCCGGTATAGCAGCTTTAGCACCAGGGCAAATAATGGCAATGATACAAAAAGCAATTTGGGCAATGAATGCAGAATATTTTCTGATACAGCAGTTGCAAAGTTCTCCGGATTTTTCCTGAATTTTTCGTTTATTAAAAACTGGCGGTGCAGCAGAGTGCGCCATAGCCAGCCGTCCTGCTGTTTCTTGGACAGCAGATGCTGGGCACTATCGTATGCAGCACTGGTTCTAAAAGGCGTTTGCAGCAATTGAACAACTGTCGCATCTTCCCCTTTCAGTGTATCGGCTGCCAACCGCCTCAAAACTTCCTGTCGCTTCATCGTTGAGTCCTCAAATTTCTGCCAGCTATAACGACGCAAACCGGAATCATTCATGGCCGCTACTTTTTCCATCCGTGATGCAGGTGTATCTATTTTAAAGCTATCCTCAGGTTTAAAGGAGTTAAAAAAAACGATAAAAAACACAGCTGATGTAAAAATGTACATTCTTATAGGATCCAGGTAGCTGACCCGCCGGCCCCTTACATATTCCAATGTAAGCAGGCCGGGCCGCCGGATGAGTGTGCCTAGCGTTGCAAAAAATTTACCATCGAAGTGCGTTATATCGTTCAGGAAATGATTGATCAGGTGGCCAACGCTTTGCCTGGGTGGTGTATTTTCCTGGCCGCATATATAGCAGTATTTACCCAATACCTCGGCATTGCAGTTAAGGCAGTTGGTTTCTTTTCGTTCTTTAAAATGCGACACCGGCAGTATAGCTTTTGTTAAACTACAAAGAAAAGCGCTTGCCTGCATACAAAACACAGTTGCTGCGCCGTCTTGTGTATATCTTATTTTTGATTCAAAATGGACTTCATGCACAAATGGCTTTTTCCGGCTGCAATGCTGTTACTAACTACCGCCCGGGCACAGTATTATTACAACGATATTTTAGGTAACCGTACTGCCCGTGAAAACTTCCTGCTGTTGAAAAAAGCCGGCATTAAGGCGGTAACCGTTTCCAGCTTCGACCCCAGCGGAGAGCCAACAGAAGGCTTTTCGGTAAAGCAGGAAATGGATACCCGCAGTAACACCATCCAGACAACCTCGCAAAGTGCTTACAGCAATCCATCCGTTTTAACATCCAATTTCTCGGCAGACGGATGGCCCGGTGCTACCAGCGATAGCACGGAAGGATCGGTTTCAAGAACGCAGTATGCTTATCTCCCGGATGCTTCGCACCAGCTTTTGTCTATTGCTTCTGCTACCGGTTTCCCGGGAGAAAAAACAAATCAATATATTGAAACAAGAATGTATACCAATAATGGGCCCCGGCCTGTGGGCATGGTTCGCATTAAAAACAAAAAGGATACACTGCAGGTTGCTTTTATTGCCGAGGAACACGGCTGGGTGGGTGAGGAGCGATGGACACAAAAGGGCAAAACTATTGAAACCTACTACTATTATTATGATGCAGGGGGCCGCTTAACAGACATTGCTCATTTTAGTAAAACGGCCCGCCGCATTTTACCTGATTATACATTTGAATATGATGCCGGAGGCCGCCTGGCCGGCATGGTTACCTTTATTAACGGTACCAACCAATACCGTACCTGGCGCTATACGTACGATGCACGTGGTTTAAAGACAGGCGAAGTAGTGTTTAATAAAGACCGCCAGCAGGAGGGTAAGCTGGTATATAGCTACCAATGAGTATCGTGAGTGGCCACACTCTACAGTTAATGCTGAAAGCATCTGGCCCAAACCTTTTTGTGAATTGTTAATGGTGAATGCCATCAATCGTGATTGAGAACAGTAAGTAAGTTATCAGTCACCAGCATTTAGTTATCGGTTTTCAGTTGCTTATTGCCTATTTGTATTCATCCCATTGCTATCCCAACCATCCCATCTTATCCCAGTTCAAGACAGATACGATAGAAGCGCCAGCATGGCGTATCTATCGTATTCATTCCATTCTTGTCCCGGTTTTGTGAACATCCCTGTACAATTTTAACGGTTAAACCTTGCCCGTTTGGCCGGAATGTGGCACCTTCGCCGCTCTTTTGGCAATAGCCGGAATACGGAATCACTATTTTATCACCCACATAATCAACCAAGTAAAGCTCATGAAAAAGCTATTTCTGATTGTATGTATGCTGGTTAATTCCGCCCTAATGGCTGTGGTGCATGCAAAGGATGCGGCACTGGAATACATCGAAAATTTTAAGGATCTGGCTATTGATGCCATGCATCAGACCAAAATTCCCGCAAGTGTTATACTGGCCATTGCGATGATGGAATCGGCCAATGGCAATAGCCGGGTTTGCCGGTTTTTAAATAATCACTTTGGTATGCGGGGCCGCAATAGCGGCAAAATCAATTCTTCTTTTAAAGAGTATGCCAGTGATGAAGCCTCGTTTAACGATTTCATCCGGGTGATTACCGGGAAGAAATTTTATTTGTCTTCCATTTTTGTTACCGATGTACACCACTGGGTAACGGCCATCGCTAAAACAGGTTACAGCGAAGCGCCTTCTGTTTGGTCGGGCAAAATTTTCAAGACCATTAAGCAGTACAACCTGGCGGCTTACGACAGGATGTAAGTTTGATCGTTCACTCGTTTACATGTTCACTCGTTCACATGTTTGAGTTGAAAATTCGAATTTTCATTAAGGTTATTTTAATGAAAGGGTTTGTTTTTGGTTTGTTAAACAAGCGCAGGCAATTACTAACATCATCTATTTTCATATCGGTTTTCATTTTTGAGCACCTTTTATTAAACAGGTGAATGTGTGAACCAGTAAACAAGTGAATGCTTCTGATTGATGAATAACGCTCAAAAGAAATTAGCCTGGTTTGGGGCTTTGGCATTGGCTGGTATTCTTATTATTTCTTTTGTTCCTACTACATTTCATATTGGAATCTATGATTTTCGGAAAGTTGATTTTGTAGCCGATGTAAAACGGGATTCAGCGGAAGTTGGCGGCAAAGCTATTACCGGTAAAAAGGGTGTGCCAGGTAAAACGGTAGTTGTTGATACCACAAAAGCTGATTATTTGTCTTTTAAAGACATCATCAATTATAGCCGTAGTAGTAAGCAACCGGTTGAAAAATTTGTGCAGGCTTTGCGGGATTACAAGGCAGGCAAACGAAATAAAATACGCATTGCTTACCTGGGTGATTCGTTCATAGAAGGTGACCTGATAACTATGGACCTGCGGGAACTGATGCAAAGCCAGTTTGGCGGCAGCGGAGCCGGGTTTGTTCCCATCACTTCCATAACAGCAGGCTTCCGCCAAACCATTACGCATTCCTTTTCAAAAGACTGGACTGACTTTAATTTTAGGAGTGATGGCGACCGCAGCAATGTATTTATCAGCGGCCACAATTATAACAGCAATGGTAGTTGGGTGGAATATACAGCACCCAACCGGCCGCATCTGAATCATTTTAATAAGGTGTACTTGCTGTATAAAAGCAACGAACCTTTTACTGCTACCATTAATGATGCTTCTACCGAATTGCCTGCTGCGCCGCAAATGGGCAAAGCACTCGTAGCACAAAATGTACAAAAAGTAATCGCTAGTTTTCCTGCATCCGATAATACCTTATATGGCTTCAGCTTTGAGGCCGATACCGGGATCCTGGTAGATAATTTTTCGTTCCGGGGTATCAGTGGTATGGAGATGCAGTACATCAATCCATCCCTGCTTTCACAAATTAATGCCATGCATCCCTACGACCTGATCATCTTTCAATATGGGCCTAACCTGTTATTTAAACCCAACCTCGATAATTTCGATTTTTACCTGAAGCCGATGGTAAAAGCGGTTTCGCAATTCAGGGATGCATTTCCGCAGGCTGATATTCTGATGCTGAGTACGGGTGATAAAGCATTCCGGTACAATGGGCAGTATGCAACTGCAAAAGGGGTAATTCCGCTACTACAAACGCAACAACAAATTGCTGCACAGGCCCACGTTAACTTCTGGAACTTTTACCTGAATATGGGTGGTGAAGGCAGCATGATTAAATGGGTGGAGGGCGATACTGCTTTTGCCAACCGGGATTATACACACGTAAATTTCAGGGGCGGTAAAAAAATTGCCGGCCTGCTTTTCAATACTTTAATGAATGCTTATAAAGGTTATAAATAGGATTATTGCTTTTTGCCTGCTGCCTTTTTTATTGTTGTGCCGCTTTACGGCAAAAGCGCAGCCTATTCCAAATGAGGAAATGCTGAACATTAACCGGTTTTTTAATGAAGTAGGCAATAAAGAAAAACTACAGCCACTATTCCAGAAATTATTAAACTGTAACCAGCAAAGCTGTATGATTTCGGTGCTGCACCTGGGCGATTCCCATGTGAAATCTAAATATTATTCCCGTAGTTTGGAGGCAGCGCTGAATAATATGTTCAACCAAACAGAGCATGTGTATAAAGTGAACGATAGCACCGTGGCCCGCAAAACGTATTTTTTCAATTTGCAGGAATATGCCTTTATTGGCACCCGGTTTCAAAATTATTACAACTCGGTACCTTTTCAGCAATACCTTGCTGCTAACCAGCCTGATTTGCTGATTATTTCCCTGGGAACGAATGATGCCTATAGCGGTGTATCTATTAATGTGATGAATACACAAATGCAGGAACTGATTAGCCTGGTTAAAAAAGCTTCACCCAATAGTGTATTGTTGTTTACCACGCCGCCGGATGAGCTAAAACCAATCTCCGCTACAGACGGTGGCAGCCGGCTGGAGCAGGTGCGGAATACCATTATTCAAAACTGTATCACCAATAGTATTCCTTACTGGAATTTGTACTATATTATGGGTGGATTTAACAGTATGCGGACCTGGCAGCGCTGGGGTTTTGCTGCAACCGACAATGTGCACTATACCGGAAACGGCTATACTGTTTTTGGCCGCCTGCTGGCAGAATCTATTTTTGGATATTATAAGAAATTAGTGCCATGAGTTTTTACCACATAAGCACATAGGAAACATAAGAAAACAAAAAATTCATGGATCAAAGAGTTAAGCGCTATACGCATTCAGTCTTAAAGTGTGAGATTACAGCTATATGGGATTATTGATATATGGATATTGTAAAATGCCCATAGGTGTCGAACAGGTATTTTGCAGGTGTAATGTTTGCGAAAAGGATACTTGGTCAGATTTAATGGTTGAAAGCCAATACTTTCACATTTACTGGGTGCCTATATTCCCGTTTGACAAAGTTGCAAACCTTATTTGTCAAGAATGTGGAAACAAACGTTACGGAGTTGCATTCGACTCGCAGTTAATACCGACGTATGACGAGATTAAGTATCGCTTCCGACATCCTGTTCGGACATACTTCGTGCTTGGTTTGATCGGCCTGCTTTGTGCAATTGGGATACTATTCTCCGTATTTAAGCGACATTGATATGCGTAGAGCGTGCTTCGATACACGGCGCTTAATATGAGATGTTGCGCTATAGCCGGTCGTTTTAATTCAAATTTTTGGTTCTTCGGCATAGTTAGTGGAATTCAGAATAAATAGTGCGCTACAAGTGGCTGTTAAACCTTAGTAGAAAAAGATACTACTCACTCCCCATATAAACTTATTAAAAGAGGCGAGGCTTTAATAAGGTAATAAGGTTCAGACATGTTTTACTAAATACTTGCTACTAAGGTTTAATATCCTAATGTACCATTTCCACTAAGTTTACCGAAGAACCAAATTTTTCCTAAACTCAGGCCACAGCGCAAAGCCCAGGTCAAAGCATTGCTGCCTTATTTAACGCCTTTCTATGTGCCTATGTGGTTAAAGATTTAAAAACCATGTACCAAACACAGCTTGTTTCCGTTTATTTGCAGCGCCCTTGCCAGATAAGGCAAGATGCCTTAACCCAATGATTGATTTTAATGCTGTTTTAAAACAACTGCTATACGACAAGGACAATCCGCTGCTGTTCAACAGTGGCTTTTTTGTTTATTTCTTTTTTACTTTCCTGTTCGCTTTCCTGCTGGTACGCAACAATACCCGGGCAAGGGTCGGCGTATTCACCCTCTTCTCACTGTATTTTTTTTACAAGGCCTGTGGCAGGTTTGTAGGGTTGATATTAGTAAGTGCGGTAGTTGATTTTGTTATTTCCAATGCCATTTATCGCTTAGGAAAAGTGCCGGTAGTCGGAGAAAATGAGGAAGCAGTTACAGAACGCTATGATATAAACCATAATAAAGGAAAACGTAAGACTTTGCTGATCATAAGCATTGTGCTGAACCTGGGATTACTGTTTTATTTTAAATACACTAATTTTTTCATCAGTATTATTAATGACGCTGGCGCCGGGCACTTAAATCCGCTTTCACTGGTATTGCCAATTGGTATTTCCTTTTACACGTTTGAAAATTTAAGCTATACCATTGACGTGTACAAAGGCATTTTTACGCCGGTGAAACGCTTTGGCAATTACCTGTTTTTCCTGTCGTTTTTTCCAAAGCTGGTAATGGGGCCTATTGTAAGGGCTGCTGATTTTATACCGCAGATAGAAAAACCGTATGAACTCAACAACCGGCAGTTTGCCCGTGGCTTCTATCTCATATTTACCGGTTTGTTTAAGAAGATCGTTATCTCCGATTTTTTACAGACCAACTATGTGTACCGGGTATTTGAAGACCCGGACAGCCTGAGCCGCCTTACCGGTATCGAATGCCTGCTGGGCGTGTACTGCTATGCCATGGTTATTTACTGCGATTTTAGCGGCTATAGCGATATGGCCATTGGCCTGGCCCGCTGGTTTGGTTTTGAAATACCGCTCAATTTTGATTCGCCTTACCAAAGCCGGAATATTACGGAGTTCTGGCGGCGCTGGCATATATCACTAAGTAGCTGGTTGCGGGATTATTTATATATACCGTTGGGCGGTAACCGCCTGGGGAAAGCCCGGCAATACATTAACCAGTTTATTACTATGTTACTGGGCGGCTTCTGGCATGGAGCCAGTTGGAATTTTATTATCTGGGGTGCTTTGCATGGCATTGCCCTGGCAATTGATAAAGCCTTTACCAAACCCAAAGTAAAAGGAACGCCTGAACGGAAACAACCCTTGTGGCGATATATATTAGGGATATTTATCACTTTTCATTTTGTATGCTTTGCCTGGATATTTTTTAAGGCCAGAACGTTGCCTGATGCGGTGCTCATCATTAAACAGATAGGCGCTAATTTTCACCCGGAGTTAGCCGGGGAATTATTCAGGGGTTACGAATCCGTAATCGGAATGCTGGTGTTTGCATTTGTGCTGCATTTTATGCCCGCCCGCTGGAGTAATGCAGTAGTTAAAAAGCTGGAGCCGGTACCTGCCTGGGGCTACTTCTTCATTTTTGCCTGTATGATGTGGCTGTTTGTACAAACCAAAACGGCCGAGCAGGTAATGCCGATCTATTTACAGTTTTAATACCAGTTTCAAACAGGCAATAAGCAATCGGCAATAAGCAAATTAGTTTTGGACATCTGAAATGAAATCCAAAACCCGATTTAAGGAGAACACCGGGAAGGGTCTTGTACCAATCTAAGTTTGGTTATAAACTTTGTTTTAGCCGTCCAAAGTTCATTTGCCAATTGCCTGTTGTCCATTGCCTATTTTGATTTGATATTAATCCTCCTCCGCTTTCGCGTTTTTCTTTTTCTTCCAGAACATCCACTTGTGTTCTTTTTTGGCCGCTTTTACCAACACATACCTCAGGGAAAATCCTGCCTGGCTATCTAAAAAGCTGGTGCCACCGCTTAGATTAATGGAAGGCTTATAATCAAAAGAAAGTACGGTTTTACCCAGTTTTATTTCCAGACCGCCGATGAACGAAGCCCCGAAAGCATTTTTGATAGCTGCCGTTTTACCGCTATTGCCATAGATGCCGATTTGCGGCCCTGCCCCCAGGTAAAAATTCGTACCCCTGGATAACACACCGTGGTGCTGCTGAAACAGCGCAGAAACCTGCGTATAATTATTGAAGAAGCCTTTTTGAATAATTCCTTCCACCGTATTATTTCCACCAACAGCCTGTTGCACGCTAACGCCGATACCACTACCCAGCCTGATACCTGCCGCAGTGAAATATTTTTGCGCCTGCAACGCTATACCGTTTATCAATGCAAAAAATAAAAGGATGGTTTTAAGCATCATCATGTTTTTTAATAAGTGATTCGAGCCAAAACTTAGAAACGCAGAACCGCCCGGCAAGTGTATATGAGCCATTCATTTTTAACAGAATTACGTACCTGATAAAATACAAGATCCTTTTCATAATATTAGTGCATACAACCCAGCCATACACTTGTACGCTTGGCATAAGCATCTTTATACCACTTTTTTGCAGCAGCTATTGCGTTTTTAATAATTACAGAACGGGGTTTTCCGATAGCAGCAACAACAATATAATACCCTTTGGCAAAACCTTCGTAAGCGTCTGAGTACTCAATAGATACAAAATCACTGTTTTCTGCACTGCCATCGCCACGGGCTGTGTAACATGGGTATTCATAAGCGTTGGCTTCACAATCAGATTTCGTCATGCTCAGGCCTAATTGTTTATTGGGATGATTGCTTTCGAGATCAAGTTTTTTACCCAAATGCACTGCTGCTTCCTTTGCCGTTTTTAATGCAGCAGCATAATCTTTTGTACTATGCAGGATAACAATTTCTTTAGGAACCATGGTATTAAAATCCTGTGCTGCTGCGGTGGAAATAATTAATAAGTGCAGGAATAGAATTGTGCAAAAAATGCGGAACATATACTTGTTGGTTTAGTGAACAATATAAGTTTTGGTAATGTGAATACAGAAAGATTTTACTGTGCGACTGGTAAAGATTCAAAGATGGGTTTAAAATTTAATACAATTTAAAAAAAAACTTCAGACATTGGGTTTTTACAAACTCCTGATCTTGCATGTAGTAACGCTGAAATTGATAGGGTGAGAGCCTGGTTGGTGAAGTATACACAACAAGCGGGTGGCCCTTTAATTTACAAGCTTAATAGCAGACACACATTCTATTTTACATGTTTCGAACACCTATTGGTTCTGACTTCATCTCCACGATGTAGAAATACTATTCGTAGTCTTCACTACAGTATCATTTACCGGAATCATTTTTGAGTGAGGCATATAAAACTCAAATGAACCTTACTATTTCCGGCTATTCTACGGCACTCTTCTCTACCTGGTATTTTGTAGAAGAATTAGGCTTGCTGCTGGATGCCGGTGATGGTGCCGTTTCGCATCTATTACAAAAGTCGGGAAAAATTAAGCACATCTTTTTATCGCATGCCGACAGGGATCATATTACCGGGCTGTTGCAACTAAACCAGTTAAATGCAAGACCGGGTTTCCCCAAAATATATTATCCCAAAGATTCCCTGTCCATTGCAGCGCTGGGTGAATTTTCCAAACGCTTTGACCGGCAGGTGCAGGCAACGGAATGGATTCCGGTTGATGAACACTCAAACATAGAAATTAAAAAAGGGATATGGGTAAAACCCGTAAAGAACAACCACGTAATAACTGCCGGAAAACTGGCAAAAAGTTTTGGTTACCTGGTGCAGCAACGCAAACGGAAATTAAAGCCTGAATACCTTAGTTTATCACCATCGGAAATTATTGAGTTACGTAACCATTTGGGTGAAGAAAATATAACCATGGAGGTAAGCGAAAACATGTTGGCCTACTCCGGCGATACACCTGTAGAAAATTTTGATACCTGGAACAACACGCCCGTGCTGATTCATGAAGCCACTTTTTTAAGCAATAATGTTTTTACCGAAGATGATCCCCGGAATAGCAAACACAGCTTGCTGGAAGATGTACTACAGGCCGCTTCGCAAATCAATATTCAACTACTGGTATTAGGCCATTTTTCAAGTCGCTACACAGCACAGGAAATTAATGATTGTATTGTCAAATGCTGCCAAGAACATGCTGTTTCTTTTCCGGTAATCCGGTTGCTGCCGGGTGAATGTGTACATGATATTCTCCATGCAAAACCGGCTTACCTGCCATGGTAAACTGTAGGTAAGCCGGTGCCATTATTGCAGCTGCTCACAACGGGTTGTCTGTTCCTTTTGGCTCCAGGTCTTCCTTGGGGTCGGTAAAACCCTTTAGTTCTGTCAACTGCGGATCGCTTTTTTGTTGTTGGTCCCTGGTTTTGGGCTGGTTTTGTTCATCTACTTTTTCTTCGTTTTTTTCTTTCGGGTCTGTTGAATGGCTCATAATAAATTGTTTTTAGGCAAGCTACCTGCCAATAAAAAATGGGATACTGCGTTACCCGGTTTGCCAGAATTAGGCCAACCTTATCAGCGTTCCATCTCCCTAATGATAAATTATTCCTTATTCGCTATTCATTCATGATGGCTAATGATGGTACAACTTATTTTTACCAAAATATACGAAGTGAAAAACAGGTCTTTTATTGCTGCACCGGCAGTTGTACTTATTACATGCTTACTAACCTCCTGTGCTACACAGGAACAGCAAGCCACTAATAAAGCAGTTATGGCAGGAGCAACGACTACCGCCCCGGCTAAGCCCGGGCCCCTTTAGCGGGACCCTCAATTTTTACTACCAGTTGAAAGATGCATTTGTAGCTGCAGATGGTACTTCTGCTGATATGACCGCCTCTCAACTCCGTATCAGTATTGATTCGCTGGATACTAAAAAGCTAAGCCTGGATACAGCACTGAATGGCACCATTACCGGCTATAAAAAAACAATTATGAATGCCGTAGATGCTCTGATAAAAGAAAGAGATATGCAACAGAAGCGCAGGCAGTTTCAAATAATTTCGGATGGTTTATACAGTTTCATGCAGGCGGCGCCTTATAAAGGGGCAATCGTTTACCAGTTGCATTGCCCGATGGCATTTGATACCGGGGCTAACTGGCTGAACAATGTGCCGGTAGTCAATAACCCGTATTATGGCAGTAAAATGCTTACCTGTGGCAGCGTGGTAGATAGTTTGGGTTTGTAGAGACGCCATGCTGGCGTCTCCGGGTAGTTAATAAAGGATAGCATCACTTGTTAAAATCCAAAAATTTGATGCATGTTACAGCGATGCCGTCCTTTGGTGTTGCTTCAGAATTTCAACTGAATGCTTACGTAGTCATATTTCTTTTTGAAATTGCAGCACTACCAATCTTTAATAAGGCTGTAAAATACCCATCAAAATGTCTACATGAATAATGAGAAATTAGTTAAAGATGATATGATTTTACAGGTAGTAAAACACTTTGAAATGAAGTTTGGTAAGCAGTCATTTCGAATAAAAGACTATTGGGACGCAGACCTTTTTGCCATCGGGCTTTCTGATTCCTTTAAATACCTGCTATATTTTTCTACGTGGCGACAGAAGGACAATAAATTTTATGTAGCGGTAGAAACAGAAAATATAAGCGGTCATGAACCTGGTGAATTAGTAGAGGAATTTGAAAATGTAATACCTATATGAACTAGAAGATATTTTCATGAAATATTTCAATCCAAAAACAGTACAATCAGAAGAATACAACTAACCGGTTTGGGGGTAAGTGCTATAGTTACTTTTACTAACCTGATTATTTAAACATACAGGCAGCCTGATACAAGGACGGCATCGCTGCAAGCCCCTGTATTTTAGAATTTCGTATGAAGCGATGCCGACCTGCAAGCTGCTCCGGGTCAATAGTGCTGCTGATGCAACGTTCCGCTCAGAATATTCGTCAGCAGCAAAAGTGCAATCATGAAACATCTTTTTTTCGTACTGCTCATCGTCCTCATTTATAGCTGCAAAAAAGATTCACTCAGCATTACCAGCTATTGGCAATGCAGTCAATTACAACAAATTGACTCTATGGCTATCATCAACAAATTATCCGGCTCCTGGATCTGGAAAACGTATGCCTGTGGTGATAATGGCAAGGTACACCCTGCAGATAAAACAGTAAAGCTTACATTCAGTACTAATGGTACTTTTACGATAAATGAAAATACCTCAATGGTAACACAGGGCACCTGGAAAATAAAACCGGAAGACGGAACGCTGTACGGTCTTGACCTGAGCCAATCCAGTACTTATTTATTTGGGAGGATGCTGTTTTGTGGAAATGAGCTGTTATTCAACAATAGCTATGTAGATGACTGTGATTACCTGTTTACCAAAAGCAATTAAGGGAATATTTCAGCGATGGGAAAATAGTTGTAAGCCGCTGATCACTATAAACTTCCTGCAACTTTTACCAGAACTGATTTGTTTGAGTATCCTTTATGATTGATTTTAATTTACCTTGGTACCGCAACCATTGCCGCTTATTCTTATTAATTATTGTATCACTGATTACATTTTCTTCCGCCACTGCCCAGCAAAAATTTACGCTGAACGGTTACGTAAAAGATTCCCTGACCGGCGAAACCCTGATTGGCGCCAGCTTGAACGTTAGTGGTAGTAACCGGGGTGTAAGTACCAATGCATATGGCTTTTTCAGCATTACGCTACCTCGTGGAAACTACACACTGACCGGTTCATTTATCGGCTATCAAACTGCGGTGTACCGTATTTCATTGGACTCCAGCCTGTCTTTCAATATTCCGTTGGCGCCACTTGCAACTGATACGGCTGCTGTAACCGTTGTAGCCCGCCGCCGGGATGCCAATGTAAAAAATACGGAAATGGGAAAGGTGGACCTTTCCATAGAACGCATTAAGCAGGTGCCTGCTTTTTTAGGCGAAGTTGATATTTTAAAAACCATACAATTACTACCCGGTGTACGCAACAGCGGCGAAGGCAATGCCGGTTTCTATGTACGAGGCGGTGGCCCCGATCAGAATCTCCTGATTTTAGATGATGCCGTGGTATACAATCCCGGACACCTGTTTGGTTTTTTTTCCATTTTTAACAGCGATGCCATTAAAAATGTAACACTGATAAAGGGCGGAATGCCTGCCCAGTATGGTGGCCGCCTGAGCAGCGTGGTAGATGTAACGATGAAGGATGGTAATAACCAGAAATTACAGGTAGAGGGTGGTGTAGGATTGATTGCCAGCCGCATTTCAGTACAAGGCCCAATAAAAAAAAGCGAATCGTCTTTTATCGTTTCGGCCCGCCGCACTTACATTGATGCGCTGGTAAAACCTTTATTGAAAGGAGGTAACTTCAGTGGCAGCGGCTATTATTTTTACGATGTCAATGCCAAGGCCAACTTTAGGCTGGGTAAGCAGGATCGGCTATTTTTCAGCGGGTATGTGGGCCGGGATGTATTCGATTTTAAAAGCAAGGAACGGGCCTTTAATACCAATATTCCCTGGGGCAACAGTACTGCTACCCTGCGTTGGAACCATATCTTCAACCGGAAACTGTTTGCAAATACAACCCTGCTGTACAACGATTATGCATTTAAATTTCAGGCCCTTCAAAATGATTTTCAGGTCATTCTATCCTCTGGCATTAAAGACGTATCGGGCAAAATCGATTTCGATTTTTTTCCATCGCCGGAGCATAAAATAAAGTTCGGCGGCCTGTTTACCTACCACCGCTTTAGGCCCAACCAGTTGAGCGGCAGGCAGGGTAGTGTTGTATTTAAGCCGAACAATACGCTGAATAAATTTGCTAATGAGGCCGGCCTGTATGTGCAGGACGACTGGGAACTAAGTTCCAAAATAAAAGTAAACGCAGGCTTGCGGTTCAGCCAGTTTAACCAGATCGGCCCGCATACATTGTACAATAATGACGCTGCCGGAAATCATTTGGACAGCCAGTATTTTAGCCGTGGCGCTACGGTAAAAGCATTCAACGGGTGGGAACCGCGGTTTACGGTGCGATACGCATTAAACGACTCTTCCTCCATTAAGCTGGCCGTTACCCGCAACAATCAATACATTCACCTGGCTACCAATAGTGGTAGCACGTTGCCTACCGATTTGTGGGTACCCAGCACTTACCGGGTAGCTCCGCAAACAGGTTGGCAGTATGCAGCCGGCTACTTCCGCAACTGGAATGATAACCAGTGGGAAACCAGCGTGGAAGTATATTATAAAAACATGCAAAACCAGATTGAGTACAAGGAAGGCGCAAATGTGCAGAACCTGCGTGACCCTGAAGAGAGCTTCACCTTTGGCAAAGGCTGGAGCTACGGTGCTGAATTTTTTGCCAATAAATTAAAGGGCAGGCTTACCGGCTGGGTTGGCTACACCCTTAGCTGGACCTGGCGTAAATTCCCCGAACTGAATGGCGGCCTACGCTACCCCGCCAAGTATGACCGCCGCCACGACCTGAGCGTGGTAGCCAATTACGACCTGAATAAGAAGTGGAAATTCGGCGGCATTTTTGTGTACGCTACCGGCAATGCGACTACGTACCCGGAACGTTTTTACATTATTGAAGGCAACCTGATTCAGCAATACGGAACCATCAACAGCTACCGGTTGCCAGCCTACCACCGCATGGATCTGGCAGCTACCTACACGCCCAACAAGCACCCGCAACGAAAGCTGAAAAGCAGTTGGATATTTAGTATTTATAATGTGTACAGTCGGGCGAATCCTTATTTTATTTATTTCTCCCAAACGGGAAGCCCCTACCAGGGTACACTGGAGGTAAGTGCCAAAAAGGTTTCCATTTTCCCGATTATTCCTACGGTAACGTGGAATTTTAAATTGTGATCGCTGTCTGAATCACGGATTGAATTCTGAATCACAGATTAAATTGATTACGCTGATAACGCAGATGAATACAAACATCCGTTATCGCTGTCTGAATCACGGATTAAACGGATTGCATTCATTACACGGATGAATGCAAGCATCTGCGGAATCCTTCCATCCGTTCAATCCGTGATTCAGACAATAACATTAGACAACCCAATTACTCCCTATATTCCCACTTCAAATACTCATTTGAATCATGAAATTTTCCTTTTTAATTATTCTTTCGCTATTTCGCTTTTCTTCTTTTTCACAAAATAACTCATGGAACCAAAAGGTAGCTGTTGCCGCCGATAAAATAGAACAAAAGGTTATTGCCTGGCGGCGGGATTTTCATGAACACCCGGAATTGGGTAATCATGAATTTCGCACAGCGGAGATTGTAGCCAAACATTTACGATCATTGGGCATTGAGGTAAAAACAGGTGTGGCTATAACCGGTGTGGTAGGCGTATTAAAAGGCGGCAAGCCCGGCCCGGTGGTAGCACTGCGGGCCGATATGGATGCACTGCCGGTGATAGAGCGGGTAGCGGTCCCTTTTGCGTCAAAAGTAAAAACCACCTTTAATGGAAATGAAGTGGGCGTAATGCATGCCTGCGGCCACGATAGCCATACCGCTATCCTAATGGGTGTAGCAGAAATATTAGCAGGCATGAAAAGCGATTTGCGGGGAACGGTAAAATTTATTTTTCAACCAGCAGAAGAAGGCCCGCCATTTGGTGAAGAAGGTGGTGCAGAACTGATGGTAAAGGAAGGCGTAATGGAAAACCCGAAGGTAGATGTTACGTTTGGCCTGCACATTAACTCGCTAACGGAAGTTGGTAAAATCGGCTACAAACCGGGAGGATTTTATGCCAGCGTAAACGATATGCAGATCATCGTCAAAGGCCGCTCGGCACATGGCGGCTCCTCGCCCTGGATGAGCATTGATCCGATTGTAACGGCTGCACAAATCGTCAATAACCTGCAAACCATTGTAAGCCGCAACTTAAAAATTACAGACAATGCAGGCGTGGTATCTATTGGTTCCATCCATGCCGGTAACCGAAGCAATATTATTCCTGAAACAGCAGAAATGATGGGCACCATACGGGCACTGGATACGGCTGATGAAAATATGATGATCCGCCGGGTAAAGGAAATAGCCATGTACACGGCCCAAAGTAACGGCGCTACGGCACAGGTAAAAATTCCGTTTAGTGTGCATTACCCGGTAACGTATAATGATTCTGCCTTAACTGAAAAAATGCTGCCCAGCCTGCGAAACTCGGCAGGCGCTTCCAATGTGTTTGTGAAGGAAGCCACGACCGGTGCAGAAGACTTTTCATTTTACGGCCAAAAGGCGCCGGCCTTATATATCACACTGGGCGGTATGCCCAAAGGCCAGGATCCTAAAACAGCGCCATCGCACCATACGCCCGATTTTTTTATTGACGAAAGCGGCTTTAAACTGGGCGTAAAAGCATTGTGTAATTTGGCGCTGGATTACATGAATAACATACCCAAGTAGTTTACCCGCCGCGGCGGATCTGACCCACACAAAAGAGATATGAGATATAGGAGATGAGTTATGAATTCCGATAATCTGGCTTTGTTATATTAATCATCACGGGTTACCGGGTTCTAACAGATATTTATGGGCCAAACAATTGAATAAGAGAAGGACAGCAGTGGCGTTGGCACCGTTGAAAAGTAGTACTGCTATTAAGCTATTTCCGGCGGCCGGTTATAGAATATAATTTTAAATATTCAACCTGGAGGGTGTAAGTTAGATCCTTCTAAGACTAAATACACAGGGTGTGAAATACATGGATGCGAAATGTAAATGGATTCTTTTTGCCGGGTTCATTGTGCAGATTTTATATTGCATTACTGCCGTAGGTTTCTATCATCCCGACCAGCATTTCCAGATCATTGAATTTTCGTCGTATCAGTTAGGCGAACATAATAGTGCCACCAGCGTTTGGGAACTCGCAGCTCAAATACGGCCAACCCTGCAGGTATATCTTTTTTCCGCATTTGTAAAGGGTTGCCGGCTGGTACATATCGATAATCCATATATGCAGTTAACCGTATTGCGGCTCATTTTTGGGCTGCTTGTCTGGGGCGTATTCAACCGGGTTGCTATCCATTATTTCAGAGATAATAAAAAAGTTTTATGGTTGGTTTTACTGCTTGTCAACCTGTCGTGGACATTTCCCTATACCCGTACCCTCTATAGTTCGGAAATAGCTTCGGCCATTGTTTTTTTTGGCGCCGTTGTTTGGTATGATGCAAAAAAAACAGCAAAGGCAATGGCTATCTGTTGCTAACCGGTCTGCTGCTTAGTATTGCATTTTACCTGCGTTTTCAAATGGCATTTGGCATTGCCGGCTTTGGTGTTTGGATGCTGCTATTTAAAAGAAAATATAAAAAGCTGTTACCACTTGCAGCCGGGTTTGCAGCAGGTATCACCATCAATCTACTATTGGATTATCAATTCTACCACCAGTTTGTTTTTACACCTTACCGCTATTATGATGCGAATATTATTCAGGGTAAAGCGGCGGATTTTGGTACTTCCAGTTTTGTACGGTATATCATTATGCTGGTACTGGTTATCGGTATTCCGCCACTTAGTATTTTCCTGTTTTATTATAGCGTAAAGGGCTGTGTGAAGCAGTATCAGCAACCACTTGTTTGGGCAACGGTTTTCTTTATTATCGGGCACTGTTTGGTAGGGCATAAAGAGGAACGGTTTCTTTTCCCGGTGCTGAATATATTGCCGGTAATAGCCGGGTGGGGGCTACCTTTTTTCATAAAATATTATCAGATTGCAAAAAGGGGAATCCGCATTTTTTTAAGAATAATCATCGGATTCAGTATGGTGCTCAACCTGCTTGTACTGATCTTGCTGATAATAAATCCTTACTCGCAAACGGTTGAATTTTCACGGAAACTCACCAAAGAATTAGTGGATAAAACGGCTACTGTTTACTGCCTGTCCCGTACCCCGTTTGAAACGGAAAGCGGGCTGCCACTTACTTTTTACAGAAGGAGTAATGTCAGCATCAACCTGATAAAAATAGATAGCAATGATTCTGTCCGTTATTTAAAAAATGCTTTTGTAGCAACTACTTACAACCAGGTAAAAGATAATTTTCCAATGCTGGATAGCCTGGGTTTTAAACCGGTATTTTATTCATCTGCCCTGCTTTGGCAAATCAACCGCTTTTTACAATCGAAGAAGATAAACACCATCAATGATATTTGGGTACTGTATAAAAAGGAGTGACGCACACTCTTGTGTACTGATTCAAACTTTTTTTAGGACACATAACAAGCATTATCAGGTGTGGGTTAGATCCGCCGCGGCGGATAAACTATCAGCGTGTAAAATCAACAATACTGTAAGCCGCCTGATTAGGCTGCCGGGTTTTTCCATTTACGTTCAGCATTTCCCGGTCATCGTCATATAGTAAAATTATTCTTTTTTTATTGATGATAGTTACATCCTCACACTTGTTACGAAAATGGATAGGATTGCATGCTCCTGTAATTCTATAAAACACTTTTAAAGACAAGGGTACAAACCCAAATGGTCTAACTTTTTTTCCAACTTTGCCAATAATTGTTCTGTATCAGGTAAAGGTTTAATTAATGGACGCTGGAAGTTATAGTAAAGTGGTCAAAATAACTTGTACAATAGAAGCGGGATATTACCCGGCGTTGGTAGCCCCTACCCCCTAAAGGGCAATGTGATTAAGTTAAGGATTGTAGTATCAGTTATGCGCCGTAGGTGCAACCTGTTTGTAGAAAACAGACATCCTTGATGTTGGTGCATGCCACGTAGTGGCTACCTGATCAGAGAAGAGGGGTAGCCACTACGTGGCAATGATTCCCTTTGCCTCTTTGTTTGCTACAAACAGAAAGCCCCGATAGGGTTTAACTTAATGACATTGCTCTAAAGGGGAACTCGTTTTTACCTGAAAAATTAGTGGCAACTATGAGTATTTTGAAGTTCCTATACAGTTTGATGGTGTCCAAAAGCCCCCTTTAGAGCCTGTCCCGTACCGATAGGTCAGGAGGGTTTGGGGGCAACCAGGCCAGATTGAAGAAATGTTCAGGTTATTTTGATAACTTTCCATATTCAAATTTGGTTGGAAATAAGTAGTTGATGTTCTTGAGTTCAGCATAAATAATGTCAAGATTATATGCAACCCGTTCAAAAGTTTCTGTCAACACTTTTTCAATACCTGGAAAGCTGGAAGATGAAAAATGCCTCTTGTCCCAAAGCATCAATGTCTTGGTAAACTTGTTTCGTTTCTCCATTAATATATCTCTCGTAAAGTGTGATATTGGGATATCAGAAAATGGCGGCTTTAATTCGTAAGGCAAATATAGATTTCAGCATACAATAACTGTGGCAATAAGAAAGGTTACACTTTCGTTTCATTATTCATAATAGCATCAAAGGAGGTAATTAGTGCTTTTACTTTTTCCAAGATTGCCACCTCCGTAATTTCTCCGGTGCCATTCAGTTTTGCCCTGGCGCCTTCAATCAATAATTGCGTCGCATCCGTCATTTTTGCACTAACCGTTTTCATAATTAGTTGCAGGGATTCATGGGCTTTCTGTCCTAACCCTGATGCCGTAATAATGGCCGTTGGCTTCCGTCAAATAATATGGTAGATACCGTCCACTCAATTGCATTCTTAAGACTGCCCGGCAGGCTGAACACGTATTCGGGTGTACAAATCAATACACCATCGGCAGCGGCTATCTGGTTGCGGAATGCCTGCACAGGTTCCGGCACTTTGTCAATATCCATGTCCGGATTAAAATGTGGTAATTCTGCCAAATGCTGATAAATGTCTATATCAAACTTATCTGCCGCTAATTGAGCAATAGCTTTAATGATTTGTAGATTAGTAGATTGTTGACGCGTACTGCCACAAATGGCAAGGACTTTCGGTTTAGAAGCAGCAGGCATAGATTGTTATTGACCTTATTAGCAAGCTTTTATTACTCCTGACTTATGTTAGCTGGCTTTTGCTTACTGACTAATTCTGTAAAGCTTCTGGCTGCATTTGTAAATTCAGATGGTATCAGCACTACGGTTGTTGTATTATTATCAATACCTATTTCCGAAAGCATTTGCATTCTTCGTAATTCAAGCGCAATCGGGCTGCCTTCCATTTGCTTGGCGCCTTGCGTTAGTTTAATAGAAGCTTCCAGTTCCGCTTCTGCCTTAATAATCCTTGCCCGCTTTTCCCTGATCGCTTCTGCTTCCCTGGCCATGGCACGTTGCATGGCCTCCGGTATTTCCACATCCTTCATTTCTACCATTTCAATCTTTATTCCCCACGGCTCCGTGGATGAATCCACAATTTTTTGTAGGGTAGCGTTAATTTGCTCCCGCTCTTTCAACACTTCATCCAGTAAATGCTGGCCAATAATATTCCGAAGTGCGGTTACCGAAAACTGGTACACCGCTTTATTATAATCTGCCACTTTAATAATGGCACTGGCCGGGTCAATTACCCGGAACCACAATACAGCATTTACTTTGATGGTTACGCTATCCTTTGTGATCGTTTCCTGCTGTTCTAAATCAACCGTCTTTGTTCGCATGTCAATGGTCCTTCTCCTGTCAATAAAAGGGATGATCCAGTAGAGGCCAGGCCCTTTGATGCCCTGGAACCGCCCAAGCCTGAAAATAATAGCCCGTTCGTACTCCTGTGCAATGCACAGGCCCATGAAAATCAGCAAAAGAACAATGGCTGGAATAATGAGAAGCGGATACATGTTATGTAGATTTAATTTTCAATGTGTAACTTAAAATTAATTTTGTTTCTTCATGCATTATTTCATTTGCTGCCAGCATGTCTTTTACAATATTCTCAAGCCCTGGGATCTTTTGTTTAAATGAACTGTCTGCCGGAACTAAAATCACATAACGGTAGCCCACTTGTCTGTATTTGTTGGTTGGATCATCTTTTTTGTAGGTAAGTCCTATCCGCTTTGTTTTTAAAAATGGTTTTGCAGTAGAAGTTGTCCTCACCTCATTGCAGTTTGCCACATCAATCAAGGCAATTTCATTCGAAATATCACTGTTCAGTATTTGGAGATTGGAAAACAGTTCAGTTGCCACATTTTGCGGGCCTGTGATTTGTAGTTTCCTGAAGTTTTTATGACTATCAGTTTTATCATGAACTTTTACAACGCTTCTTAACAAAATTCCTCCATAATTATTGTCATTTCCAAAGGTTATATCTATACCTGAAGCATGTAAATAGAGTTTGCCGGTTTGCAGTTGCAACGGGTGCTTATAAGTATGAGGATCCTGGAGGTTTTTTGAGAATGTGTAAAATTCAAAGTCCACAATTCTGTACAACGCATTGTTTATCTTCAATTGAATATCTCTTGCAAATTTTTCTGCAATCCGGTCGAAGCCATTTAAGATTGATTCTTCTGACG
Source organism: Chitinophagaceae bacterium (assembly GCA_965246935.1). Taxonomy (GTDB): domain Bacteria; phylum Bacteroidota; class Bacteroidia; order Chitinophagales; family Chitinophagaceae; genus JAZKFT01. The sequence continues at coordinate 319,075 of CBDFGC010000038.1, forward strand.
TAAAATCAACTGTTAAGAAAGACATGGACTGGCAATTTTTTTATGCAATGTATAGAATAGAATTCCATAAGTATTCAAAACCTGTTGAAAAGCCTGATTTCATTACGGTTTTCTGTAGGAACGTGCCTTGCGGCACGTTCCTACGGCAGCAGGCCAAATCAATTTTATTATTCTTGTGACTCGTCCTAAAAAAAGTTTACATTTTGTTAGATAATCCTGTTATAGATGTACAGTCAAACTTAGTACTAAAATAGCTTTACATTTACACTTATCAGGCTGAAGCGGAAGCGGGCTCTGCTGAGGAGCAACCCACCAGGAATAAGCCTGTGACCGATGAAGTAATTCATTATGTTGCCTGGTTAATAGCCGGGCATTTTTGTAATTACTTTTGAGGTCTTCATGCCTGAAAAAAACCTTTTCACGGACTGGCCATTTCTACCTCCTTTTTTTTATAATAGTTTTTCCAACGCCTTTTCAATACCCCGCTTTTTTTGTGTGCTTCCATAGGTGTGAGCATATCACAACTGCTGTGCGGCCGGAGTGTATTGTAAATCGCACCTGCCTTTGCAATAGCATTCTCTGCCTGTTCAAAGCTGCTGTATTTTTCTTGCAGCAATTCACACTTCAGTATACCGTTGACCCGTTCGGCAATGGCATTCTCCAAAGGGTCGCCATTCTCTGTCATAGAGATATTTATGCTTTCTGCTGTCAGCAGGTTTACGTACTCATTACAGCAATACTGTACGCCCCGGTCAGAGTGATGGATCAACTTGCTAACATCCTCACAACCTGCCAGTGCCATTTGCAATGCCTTTACTGAACCGCTGGCCGCAAGTGTTTCTGAGAGGTAGTATCCTACGATCTTGCGGCTGTAAGCATCTGTTACTAAACTAAGATAGCCATGCCCATCTGCTACTACGATATAGGTTATATCGCTTACCCACAATAGGTTTGCAGCTAATGGCTCAAAGCCCCGGATGAGGTTTTTATACTTATGGAACCGGTGTCTTGAGAAGGTGGTCTGCACATTGCGCCTACGTTTCCTGATCAATAAACCATGCGCTCTAAGCAGATCAAAAAGGCCATCCCGGCCTATACTAAACTGATGTTGTGCAGCAAAATCCTGCATCAGCACAATAAGTTTTCGGGTGCCAATCTTAGGCTGCTGCTGCCGATGTTTAAGCACTTGCTGCAAGACGAGTTCAGCCTCATACACTTGCTGTAAGTGATGGTTGTTTTTACCATAATATGCCTGTCGGCTGTAACCAAGCAGTGTACATAATGATGACAAGCTTGCTGCACTTTCATTATGCCTTACTCTTTCTACTGCTTGGTGCCATACTTTTTTCTGATCGGTATTTTAAGCTCCTCCTCGGCTATTTCTATCATAGCAGTGAGCAACTTTACCCGCAGCCGCTCCTCGGCTAATTGTTGCTGGAGTTCTTCTAATTCACCTGGCTGTTCAACAGCCTGTTCTGCTTGATTCATACAAGGCAAATTTACGGCCATCTGAGAACCAACCACTGCAACAGCAGGGCGATGATAAGTGGCCATCCAGCGGCAAATTGTACGCACACCGAAACCACTCTTTTTCGATAATTCCGGGAAAGTGATACCGCCTTGTAAATACTCGTTGATGATTTCTTGTTTTATCGTCATTTTTACAGCTTTTACTGTAAACCTATTTTAGGACGTGACAGAATATCCGCCTTTCCGCCATTTCAGAACACGCCATTAGGCGTGTTCCTACAGAAAATTTGTTCGGTGATAAAGGGTTTATATACTTATGGAACGAAATTTTTATTGGTGTTTAATAACTTTTTTGACGGTGATAAATTATTATTCTGTCTATAAAAACCTGACTCTATTTTAATAGTTCAGAATTTAGCCCCGATTGTAGCGGATACCCCGTCCCAAAGGGCAGGCTGTGGAGTAGCAGCGGAAAGCGGGACAACAGCCTGGCTATGCTGCTACCGCTCCGCTACAAAAAAATCCCCGGCTGTGTGGCCGGGGATTCTGTTTAAAAAATAATCACTTGCTTAATAACTGTCTTCAATATTATAATTGTCGTTGTACATAATGTGATAGTACTCATCTGCCATGCGGTTACTGTCAAACTGAATACGTACATCGTCCATACCCTGCTGTACTACTTTGCGCCAGCCATCCTTGTTTTCGTAGTATAGCGGCAGTATTTCATTTTCCAGTATATCGTACATCTTGTTCAGGTCGTACTTATCCTGCTCCTGTGTATTCATCTGGTCGTAACCGGGATTGGGAATCAGGAAGCTGTTAACACCATGCTTGCTGAATTCGCAAATCCAGCCGTCATCGGTACTAAAGTTTACAGAGCCGTTCATCGCTGCCGTCATGCCACTGGTGCCGCTGGCTTCACGGGGCACACGGGGATTATTCAACCAGATATCAGACGTTTCTTTTAGTGTTTTGCTAAGCGTAAGCTCGTAACCGGTGCATACGCTTACGTTGCGGTATTTCTTGCTCAGGTTTACCAGGTAATTAAAATCGTTAATAGCCGGGTAGTCAACCGGGTAGGGCTTACCGGCCCATACTACCTGAATGGGGTGCTTCGTACTGTTTAGCAATGCCTCAAAACGTTGTGTATCGGCAGCAAGCAATCCGGCACGCTTGTAGCCCGCAAAGCGACGTGCCCATACAATCGTCAGCACATCGGTATCCAGCACTTTACCGGTTTGGTCGGCTATAATTTCGAGCCCTCTTTTCTTCACTACTTTTTTGCGGTCGTCAAAAGCCGCATGATCCCCGGATTCTTTATGGCGGTATAATTTTTTGTCGGCCCAATAGGTCCAGTTCTGGGCGTTGGTAATGGCCTTAATCTCGCAAACGCCATCGTAATGGCTCCACATTTTACGGCTCACTTCGCCGTGTAGCTGGCTTACACCATTGGCCAAACGGGCAAAACGTAATGCTACCAGTGAGTGATTAAATAAACCATCGTAGATACCGGTAATTTGTTGTACTTCCTCCATTCCGATACCATAGAAATAACCCATTTTTTCGCACAGTCCCATTTCATGCTTTTCGTTGCCGGCTTCTTCCGGCGTATGCGTGGTAAATACCAGCCGTTTGGTGACTTCTTCCTTCTTCTTTTTAAACTTATCGTACAGGTAAAAAATACTGCTGGCCCCGTGTGCTTCGTTCAGGTGATATACATCAGGATTAAAACCTATTTCATCTACCAGTTTAGCGCCGCCAACACCCAGTAAGATAAATTGTGCCAGTTTGGTAGCCACGTTGGCATCGTATAGCCGGTGCGTAATGGTTTGCGATATATAGTCGTTTTCCGGCATATCGGTGCTCAGCAAAAACAACGGAACGGTATTAAACGTGGTAGGTGGCAGGTACCAGGCCTTTACCCAAACCGGTGTTTCGTGTATCGGTATCTGAAACTTAATATTATGGTCTTCCAGAAAATTATAAATCTTCTCATTCCATTGTACCTGCAAAGTCTGATCCTGGTTACGGGCCTGGTCGTAGTAACCGTATTTCCACAAAATGCCAATGCCAATCATGTTTTGTTTAAGCTCGTAGGCGCTGCGGAGATGACTGCCGGATAAAAAGCCAAGGCCGCCACTGTATATTTTTAAAGGCTGGTGCACGGCGAACTCCATGCTGAAATAGGCTGCCTTAGTTGTGTATTTCTTGTTAACCTCGTAGGGTACTTCAAATTTTTTAAAATCCATTGATAAGGGTGCTTTGTTTGGGGGCCGAATATAGGCAATAGCGGATAAATGATTTTTTCGACCTGTGGCGTCGGGCAATCATCATGCCGAAAGAGATTTTCGTCAATCGTGAATCGTTCCGCCGTGGCGGATGAATGATCGCTACGGTTGTAGCTCTGCTGATGTAATCATCATGGGTTGTTTTTCTAAGTCAATGTCCTGACCAGACAGTTGTATTAAAATAAGGCCAACTGCAAGATTCCTATTTCCCTGCAATCAGTAACTGTTCTTTTTAAATAAGTTTTGACTATCCGAAATAAAATTTTAGTTTCGCCTAAATAATTTACAGGTATATTGTTTTAAACAGGGATAGGAATGGGATGATTGGGATAATACATGGGATAAATACAATTGGTTATTATGTTCATAGGGCGTTGCCCATTGTTCATAGGGCGTTGCCCTATGCTGATGTATTGCCGCCCTTTCAGGGCTTAATACAATTTCCTGTGTATATTCATTTGTATTCATTACCTGTTGTCTGTTGCTCATTGTCCGTTTGTATTCATTTGCATATTTGCTAATTGTCATATTTGCACATTTTTTATGTACACCATTGCCGAAGAAAACTACATCAAAGCCATTTACCACCTGCAGCAATCGGGTGAAAACGTGCTGACAAATTCACTGGCGGCGGCTATGCAAACCCGGCCTGCATCAGTAACGGATATGCTTAAAAAGCTGGAAGCGAAAGCGTTGCTCACCTATCAGAAATATTATGGGGTAAGCCTTACCGCCAGTGGCAAAAAGCTGGCACTTATCATTATCCGGCGGCACCGGTTGTGGGAGCATTTTTTAGTGAACCACTTACAATTTGGCTGGGACGAAGTGCATGAGATAGCTGAACAACTGGAACATGTGCAAAGCCAGTTGCTTGCTGATAAATTAGATGCTTTTTTAGGGCACCCTCCGTTCGATCCGCATGGCGATCCGATACCGGATGAAAAAGGAAAAATAGCGACACAGGCTCAAATTAATTTGTTACAGCTCAAGCTTCATCAACCTGCCGAATTATGTGCCGTTGGTTCACAATCGGCGGAACTACTGGAAATGCTGAAGCAAAAGAACCTGCATATTGGTGCGAAGGTGGAAGTAAAACAACATTATGTATTTGACCAATCGCTGGAAATACAAACCGGTGACGATCCTGCATTTAACATCAGCGAACAGGTAGCCCGGCAATTATTTGTAAAAGCAAAGTAATACAAATACAATTCTAACAAATAGGCACATCCGCCCAGGCGGACACGGTAGGCACATAGAATACAACAGATATTTTATGACCATAATTAATTGACACTTTCAAGAAAAAATACTGGCAACATTGATATAGTCCTTCTTATTAATGTATTTACTGTATTCTATGTGCCCTATATGCCTATGTGGTTAAAAAATGAATTAGAATCGAAATCAATGAAAGATAAAGCAGCAACGGTAAAATCCGTTTCTAATCACGGTACCCGTAGCTTACAGGAAGTGCACGAAAGCGTTAATACCATCACCGGCAGCAAGTGGAAGCGTTTTTTTTCATTCATTGGCCCGGCTTACCTGGTAAGCGTAGGCTATATGGACCCTGGTAACTGGGCTACCGACCTGGCCGGTGGCAGTAAATATGGTTATGCCCTGCTTTGGGTATTGCTGATGAGCAACGGCATGGCACTATTATTACAAAGCCTGAGTGCAAGACTGGGCATTGTCAGCCGCCGTGATCTGGCACAGGCCAACCGGGAAAGTTATCCTAAAAAGGTAAATTTTGTTTTGTATCTGCTGGCCGAAATTGCTATTGCTGCCTGTGACCTGGCCGAAGTGCTGGGCATGGCTATTGGCCTGCATTTACTATTTGGGATGCCTATTTTGTGGGGTGTACTCGTTACTATTTTAGATACTTTTTTGCTACTCGTTTTGCAACGGCTGGGCATGCGTAAAATGGAAATGTTCATTATCAGCCTGGTAGCCATCATTGGCATTTCCTTTTTAATTAATATTTTGCTGGCTCACCCTGCTTTGGGAGAAGTGGCAAAAGGATTGATTCCCTATTTACCGGATGCAAAAAATTTGTATGCTGCAAAAGGAATCAAATCGCCGCTGCCAACGGAAACAGCATTATACCTGGCTATTAGTATTATCGGCGCTACCGTAATGCCGCACAACCTGTACCTGCATAGTGCCCTGGTGCAAACCCGCCGCATTGGACGGGACGATAAAAGTATCCGAAAAGCCATCCGGAACAATACCATCGACAGTACCATTGCATTGAACCTGGCCTTTTTTGTAAATGCTGCCATCCTGGTATTAGCCGCTACCGTTTTTTTCAAAAGCGGCCGTACCGATGTAGGCAAAATTGAGGAAGCCCATCAACTATTAGGCGGTATGCTCAACAGCCGGTGGGCACCCAAACTATTTGCCATTGCACTTATTGCTGCCGGCCAAAGCAGCACCATTACCGGCACGCTGGCCGGGCAGATTGTAATGGAAGGCTACCTGCGCCTGCGTATTAATCCCTGGGCACGGCGGCTGCTTACCCGCATCATTGCCATTATTCCGGCGGTAGTGGTTATTCTTATTTATGGGGATGATCAGTTAGATACCCTGCTGATACTAAGCCAGGTAATTTTAAGTATGCAATTAGGATTTGCAGTTATTCCGCTCATCCATTTTGTAAGCGATAAACGGCGGATGGGAAAATTTGCCATTAAGCTGCCGGCAAAAATAGCAGCCTGGGCAATTGCGTCTGTATTGGTGTACCTAAACCTGAATTTATTGTTCGAACAAGGCGTTGCTTATTTCAAAACATCGGGTAGCTGGATCCCGAAATTACTCATGCTGGGCGGCGGTATTAGCCTGGTTGGGTTACTGTTATATGTTACCCTATTCCCCATCATCCGAAAACTTACCAAATCGGCTCATCTGCACCGGGTACCTGCCCAACTTACCAACTTAGTAATACCGGCATTTAAGCATATTGCCATAGCGCTGGACTTTACTGCCAAAGATGAAAAAATAATAGCCTATGCACTGAACCAGGGACAGCCGGACACCCATTACATATTGATACATATTGTGGAAAGTGCTGCGGCCAAATTATTGGGTGGCTACACTGCCGATATGGAAACGCAGGATGATGCAGCCAGGCTGGATAATTACGTACGGCAGTTGCAGGAGCGGGGCATACAGGCATCGGCACAATTGGGCTTTCGCAACCGCAATGCAGAAATTGTGCGGCTGGTAAAAGAAAGCGGCGCCGAATTATTAGTAGTAGGCAGCCACGGCCATAGCGGGTTAAAAGATTACTGGCACGGCGAAACCATTAACGTGGTGCGACATGTGGTGAAAATTCCGGTGCTGGTTATTAATTTGCAATCCTAAATTTCACCATTTATAATTATGCAAAAAACAGCAGCAATGTCCATTCTGTTACTGATTCCACATCGTATCGAAATCAATGGTTATTTCACAGTCTGCCGAAAGCTGGAAGGTACTATCGTATTTGAGTTGATAAACTCCTTCGATTAATTCATAAACTATTACTTTTTCTTTTTCAGTATCGGCCATTAAATAATATTTCACGCCGTTTACTTCATACAGTTTATACTTAATATTTTTATCTCTCATATAAGTAGAAACAGAACCAATTTCTACAATTAGTGCCGGTGCAGTCATTACATAATCTTCATTAAAATCTCCACATACAATCATGCAGTTGGGTCGTACAATGGTTTCGTCGCTTACAATCCAGTCAAACTCAGTGTACACTTTACATTTACAGCCTTTTCCGAAAATAACATTTTTAGTAATCCATAAAAAATTGGAAGCAAAATCATGATGCTTTCGTTTTGCAGAAGGCATCAGAGAATAAGGATAACCTTCTATCAATTCCCATTCGTCGCTCCAGGTTTTATAATCTTCGTAACTATAACGGGGAAGGGCAAACGAAAAATCAGCATGTAAGGATTGCATAGCATAAAGATAAGATGATTTTTAAAATGGCTCTTTTTCGTCTTTATCATTTACAACGATGTTTAAACTATTGTACAGTGGCAAATTGAGCTATTTGGGCCCTTTTTAAATTTGCACATTGGTTTTCCTACATTCGCCCAAATAACTTGCTATATGGCAAAGCACGCCTACATCTTTCCCGGCCAGGGATCGCAGTTTAGCGGTATGGGTAAAAGTTTGTACCACAGTACGCCGGAAACCCAATCGCTTTTTGAGCAGGCTAACTACATTTTAGGCTTTCGCATTTCCGACATTATGTTCGATGGAACCATAGAACAGCTTACGCAAACGGCTGTTACGCAACCTGCTGTTTTTATTCATTCTGTGATTGCATTTACTACGTTAGCAGATGCCAAACCCGATATGGTAGCCGGCCATTCCTTAGGCGAATTTTCGGCGCTGGTAGCAAACCGTACCCTGCATTTTGAAAATGCACTCAGGCTGGTAAAAATCAGGGCAGAAGCGATGCAAAAAGCCTGCGAAATAGAGCCATCAACCATGGCAGCGGTATTGGCATTGGCCGATGAAAAAGTAGAAGACGTTTGCCGGCAGGTGCAGGAAGAAACCGGTGAAGTAGTAGTGCCGGCCAATTATAACTGCCCTGGTCAGTTGGTCATCAGCGGATCATTAAAAGGAATAGAGATCGCCTGTATCAGAATGAAAGAAGCCGGCGCCAAACGGGCGTTGGTATTACCGGTAGGGGGCGCCTTTCATAGCCCCCTTATGAATTATGCCAAAGAAGAATTAGCAGCCGCCATTGAAACCACGCATTTTGCTGAACCTGCATGCCCGGTGTATCAGAATTTTACCGGCAAAGCAATAACAGATCCTACCATCATCAGGCAAAATTTAATAGACCAGTTAACCGGCCCTGTTCGCTGGACACAAAGTGTGCAGGCGATGGTAGCCGATGGCGCAACGCAGTTTACAGAATGTGGCCCCGGTAAAGTATTACAGGGTTTGGTGCAAAAAATTTTTAAAGAAGCAGTAGTGAGTGGGGTGAGTTAGTTTTCACCACATAAAAACATAGGACTCCGCCGCGGCGGATCACATAGAAATACAATGTTAGAAGGCAGAGAACAGAAAACAGAGAGCAATAAGAAAACAGAGAAATACAATTAAAACAAGCCGTTTCAGAAATAATACACCTCGTTGTTTAAAATTAGGAAATCGTTTCATAACTATCTGTATCCTGTTCTCTACCTTCTGTATTTTCTATGTGAACCTATGTGTTCCTTATGTGCCTTATGTGGTAAAAAGCTGTTCGTAATCTTCTGGTGTATCAATATCAACAGCAGCTTCGGGGAAAGGAACGGTAGCTACTTCATTAGGATATTGCAATAGCAGTTTTTTTGCACCATTCTGCCCCTGCAATTGTAGCAATTCCCGAAAAAATGATTTATCAAAAAGCACAGGTACACCAACAGTATCCCGGTACATGGTTGCAATAATATATTTATTCGTGGCAGCTTTGGTTTCAATAAGTTGATTCAGTAAAGCAGCCGTTATAAAGGGTTGATCGCAAAGCATCAATACGACACTATCTGCAGCGGGTAAATGCTTCATTAAAGTACTGATACCTGCACGTACAGAAGATCCTAATCCTTTTGCCCATTGTTTATTCTCGGCTATGATGATATTATTATTTTCTATTGCCGGTAACATTTCATTTGCCTTTGCACCCAGCACTACGATTACCGGATGAAAACCAGTGCCTACAGCTGTATCAATTGTATGTTGCAACAAATTACCACCCTCGTAAGGAAGCAATTGTTTTGGCTGCCCCATACGGGTAGAAGCACCTGCGGCAAGGATAATAATTCCGGTCATATACTGGGATGATTGGGATGAATAGGATAGTACATGGGATGAATACAGATTCAGTTGACGTTTTCAGTGGAGCTTTAAAAGCTAACTTTTTATTGCCTGTTGCTTAGTTGTATTTTATTTACTTATTTGTTTATTGTCTATTGCCCATTTGTATTTATTGAGCCATTGCGCTGTTTGCCCATTTGTAAATCAATGATGTATCCCTTCTGTTTTCGCTCTCAGCATCACACCGTTTTTTCCGGCAAATACTGTTTTTATTTCTGCAATAATAGACACGGCAATTTCTTCGGCGGTTTCGGCGCCAATATCGAGGCCGGTAGGTCCGTAAATATGTTGCAACCTGTCTTCCGCAATGGTGAGTCCTTCCTCCCTCAGTTCATCCAGCATCCGTTGCAGTTTTTTCTTTGGCCCTAACATACCAATATAGGGAACAGGCATAGGTAACAGATATCGCAGCATCGCCAGGTCATAATTGTAATTATGCGTCATTAGCAGAACGGCTGTTTGCTGGTCGGGATGTATTTGCTGCATCAGTGCATCCGGCTTCGCCATCAGGGTGCAACCTGCCGCAGGAAACCGTTCTGTGGTTGCATAATTGCTACGGCCATCGGCTACAACAACAGGCCATCCAAGTATTTTAGCCATTTGTACCAACGGCATCACATCATTTCCGGCCCCCGCAATAATTAACTGCACCGGTGGTTTCAGCACCTCAATAAATGCGGTATAATCCCCATGCGAAGCGATAGCTGATTTACCTTTTCTCAACGCTGATTTGGCTTCATTTATAAGTGTCTCCAGTAATACTTTATCATCCAGATTTCTGAAAATTACTTCATCGTTGTGCAGTAGCAGGCAACTACCCGGTTGTTTGCCTTTTCTGTTTTGCAGGGAGAACAGGGTAACCGTTATGGCTACCTGCCTTTTACTTAAAACGCTTTCCAGCATGGTTACCGGATTGTCCGTTTCGGCAGCATTCAGCGGCTCAATTAAAATGTGGATGACGCCATTGCAACCCAACCCTAATCCCAGCTTTGCATCGTCCTCATCATTGGTATCATAGGTTACCAACATGGGCTGTTGCTGTGCCATGGCGGATAAGGCTTTCCGAAGGGCATCGCCTTCCAGGCAACCGCCGCTGATAGCCCCGGTAAGCTGGCCGGTTTCGGTGATGAGCATCCGGGCACCTTCCCGCCGGTACGAGGAACCCGCTACCTGCACGACGGTAGCCAATGCCGTTTGCAGGCCTTGTTCCTGCGCTAATTTGTATGCACCGATAATGTCACTGATTTCTTTCATAATTTGTACGTTCATCTGTTCAAAATACAGTCCAAAATTTGCGGGCATGAAAGGTCGGCATCGCTTGTTCAGAAAGTCAAATGATCAGCAAACGTACAGCGATGCCGACCTTACAATCAGCAATGTTACCGTTACGTAGATTTTGAAGCCAATTCTTAAAGCAACCTTTATATTCGTTGTAAAGGACGGCATCACTGTTAGTTGCATTATATGCCATCATCAGCATGAGCGATGCCGACCTCCAAACACGTATTAATTGTATGAATGCAGATATCATCCGGGAACATGCCTTATCCAAGGCGGGTGCGGAAGAAAGCTTCCCTTTTGGCGAAAGCACGTTAGTATTTAAAACAAACAACAAAATATTTTTATTGCTTTCGCTGGATGCCGATCCATTGCAGTTCAATGTGAAATGCAATCCTGAAAAAGCATTGCAGCTGCGGGAAGAGTATCCGGATACCGTTTTGCCCGGCTACCACATGAACAAAAAACACTGGAACACGGTGTTGGCAGATGGCAGTATTCCACTAAAACAATTGAAGGAATTTATTGATGATTCGTATGCGTTGGTAAGCAAATAGGTTAATATTCCATAGGGCGTTGCCCTATGCTGGTATATAGTTGCCCTTTCAGGGCGACAAAAGATTAACGTAATTTATAGCCCTGAAAGGGCGGCAACATCATAGCATAGGGCAACGCCCTATAATCAATCCCAAACGTAGCGTTCATCATAATCAACAGTATATTTTTTTAGAAAAGCCTGAAATTCTTCCTGAAATGTTTTATGAGAATGATGAACATCCTGATTTTCAATATAATCAACTACTACATCTATTTCGGTAGGATTTACCGAAAATGCACCATAGCCATCCTGCCAGTGAAAATTATTGTATTCACTGCCTGTTGTTTTCATCCATTTCGATGATCCTTTTTTGACTTCTTCCAATAATTTCATTACTGCAATTTTTCTGGACAATCTGCAAAGGATATGGACATGGTCGTAGTAACCGCCAACCTTAACAGGCGTACTATCAAAGGCATTGCATAATCCTCCAATACAGCGATACAACTGAGGCTGAATACCTTTATGTAGTGTATGTCCGGAAACGCCTAAAAAGTGGCTATCAGGTTGCTGGGTTACGGCTTGCTGATAGTTGTTTTTTGTAATTGATTGTCTCCACCGTCTGCCGTTACTCTCAAAAAGTACTTTTTCTTTGTTTTCCGTTGCCATCGGGCGCACTTCGTCCTGCAAGTTTATCCTTGCGGCTGTTTTCTGTGTTCTTTTTAGGCTGCCTGCTTTTTGTTCAGATAGCGTAGCTTATCCGCTACGCTTTTTGCTTCTTTGCGTTTTTGCTCTTCTATTAAATGGTTGCCTATAATATGAAGGTTGTATGCTAAAACACTCAGCCCAACACTTCTTTTATAACCTCCTAACCCTTTGTCCACACAACGGTTTAGCCCGTGATGTTCCAGCATATTGATGTTGCTTTCCACTGCCGAATGGGCCCGGCGCAATCGCTTAAAGGGTTTTGTGCTTTCTCTTTCCCTGACTTCTTTGCTGTGCCTGCCGCTTTTGGGCAGCACGGCCTGCGAAGTATAATCCTGTTGCAAGCTATCCAGGTTGGCCTGGCTGTAAAAGCTCTTATCAAAACTGTGGGAACTTATGTTCTTGCCGCCATAGTTGTGTTGTATCCTTTTTGTAAGCGGGGCTACCTGGGCTGCATCTTTTTCTCCCTGCATTATTTTGTAATCTACGATCAACTGGTATTGGTCGGTGGTAATGAGCAGCAAATGGCCCAGTTCTACTTTTTTATTCAGCTTGCCTTTTGTTATCCACTCTGTATGTTCCTCAAATATGGAAAATACCTTCTCCGAGGCAGGGATGGTTTCCTTTTTTAATAACCTGCGCTCTATCTGATCAGTAAACTTCTTTGCATAATCCGTATACGTCTTTAAGGCTACTATACACAGTAATATACGTTTCACATCCCCGCTAACAGGTGGAGCAGCTATCAGTTCACCAAAACGCTCCTGCAACATGTTGGATTGCTGCAAATAAGTTTTAACCGCCCTTGTCTTTTGCACTTCGTTTTTACCGTTGCTACGGAAGACCTGTTGGGATGCCTGGCGAAAAAGGCTCTTGGTGGTGCTGTGAAGCTGCTTTAGTTTCCGCCAGCCTTTCAGGCTCGCATCAGCAGGGCTTATTTTCATCAGCTTTTCAACCATGTCAAGCCCCTTGCGCAAACTATCCCACAGCAAATTAAGATCGGTAGGGAAATGCACATTGGTTTCTAAAACATAGCTGTCGGTTTTAAGCTGAAGGCTTCTTTCTTCTTCTTTTTTTTTAAGCAGGTTGTGCCCTTCTTCTACCACCATCAAATTAATCTGTTGCAGCAGTTCCTCATCTATCAGCGATACGTTGTCCACTATTGTCTGGTAGGCAAACACTAATTCCTCTATACCGAACTTCTCTACGTGCACGCCTAAAATTTGCCTTAGCAGTTTATGATAATTTGCCATATCTTCCAGCCTGTCCCAGTTCGTATCCAGGGTATGGCGTATGACTGCCAATACAAGTATGTGCCATAAATCCATACCCTTGCGCCCCGTTTTCTTTTTACCTGCTACTACTTTTTTCTCAAGTAAGGCAAACACTTTTTCGTTTAAGCCAGGGCTAACAAAAATGTGCTGTAGTGCCTTTAATACGGGTGGCAGTTCATCCCGGCTGCGCAACGGAAATTTCACTTCGCTGATGGGGGTGATGCCCAGGGTGGTTTGCTGTTCAAAATGATACCGCATTTTTCACTGATTTATTAACCAATAATGCCGCAAGTATTATCCCAAACTCAACCCTGTTCACATACTGTGCATAATATTCGGCAACACTTATAGCTTAGAACCTTTTACTGCATTGGGTTCTATTGTTTTCCGACAAACACTATGTAAAACAGGTTCACGATGCTTTGTGCTAAAAATGATATGAATGTAAATTTGGGATAAGGATTGAGGCATACGATATCACTTTAATAAATTTTTATTACCAATCAGCTATTGTTTACTTCACTTTCCTCTACTAACCGCAAAAAATCATCTTCGCTAATTACCCGTATCGTATTAATTTTTTTTGCTTTTTCTAATTTGCTGCCTGCTTCTTCGCCTACCACCAGGTAATTCAGTTTGCTGCTTACACTGCCTACTATTTTTCCACCGAGTTGCTCTACCTTCTCTTCGGCTTCGGTGCGTTTTAATTTGTTTAAAGTACCGGTAAATAAAAAGGTCTTTCCGCTGAGGCCGCCCTGTTGTACCGTGTCCCGTTTTGTATTGGTCATGTGTATGCCCAAGGCTTCCAGATCCGCCAGCATCTGCAGGTTCTGCTCATTCAGAAACCAGTGCAGAATACTGCCGGCCACTTTTTTGCCTACATCTTCTAATTCCAGCAACTGTTCCTCTGTAAAAGTTTTTAAATCGGTGAGATGATGCACGGCATTGGCCAATGTTTTAGCCGTGCTTTCGCCCACATAGCGAATACCCAATGCAAAAATGAGCCGGTGCAGCGGTTGGGTTTTTGAACTTTCGATGGCCGATTTCAAATTATCAATGGATTTTTGTTTATAGCCTTCTTTCTTACCAATGGCTTCAAAATCCAGGGTGTAAATGCCCGGAATGTCTTTGAGTAAGCCCTCCGTATAAAAGTTTTTTACCTGCTGTTCGCCAAAGGATTTAATATCCATGGCGTCCTTGCTTACATAGTGTATCAGCCGCTCCACCGTTTGTGCCGGGCATTCAATATTAATGCAGCGCCAAACCGCCTCTGCTTCTTCCTTAAATAATTCGCTGTTGCACACCGGGCACTGGCGGGGATAAATAATGGGCTGCTCACTACCGGTGCGTACATCTGCCAACGATTTTACGATATAGGGAATCACATCACCGGCCCTTTCCACCAACACATGGTCGCCAATACGAATATCTTTTTCACGGATTACATCTTCGTTGAATAAGGCGATAGAGCTAACGGTAACCCCACCAATAAACACCGGGTCAATTTTGGCAACCGGCGTTACCGACCCGGTGCGGCCCACATTAAACTCCACCGTTTTTAAAATACTGGTTGCCTGCCGGGCTTTAAACTTATAGGCAATGGCCCAGCGGGGATGATGGGTCGTTTGGCCCATTTGTTCCTGCAACTCCAGGTTATTTACCTTTACTACCATACCATCAATTTCATAGGGCAGGTCATCCCGCCGTGCTTCGTATTGCAGGCAGTAATCAATTACGCCGTCAATGCCTTTGCACACGTGCATATCTTTTACCGGGCTCTTAAAGCCACACTGCGTCAGCATTTCCAGCATTTTGTAATGGGTATCAGGCGGCGCTGCTGTTCTTAAATTCTCCTTATCGATTACGTAGGAAACATGGTATAGAATGGCCTCCAGGGCACGACGGCCTACTTCTTTGGGGTCCTTCATGCGCAAACTGCCCGATGCGGCGTTGCGGGGGTTGGCCAGCGGCGGCAGGTTTTGCGCAGCCAACTGGTCATTAAAATTTTTAAAGGCTTTTTTGGTCATCAATACTTCGCCCCGTATTTCAATTAATTGTATATCATGACTGCTAAAATTGGCTGATAGTGGAATGGTTCGGATCTGCCTGCCGTTGGTTGTAATTTCTTCGCCGACTGTGCCATCGCCACGGGTAGCACAGCGTTGCAGGTGGTCATTTTCATAAATTACTGAAATACTGGCGCCATCGAATTTTGGCTCAATACAATATTCCACTTCGGGCAGGCCGGTTAACTCCCGGGCTTTGCGGTCCCAATCCCGCAAATCCTCCGGATTGTAACTGTTTTCCAGGCTTAACATGGGCACTAAATGCTGCACTTTGGCAAATGCCGTATTCAGGCTGCTGCCTACCCGTTGCGTGGGACTGTCAGGTGTTATCCATTGCGGGTGCTGGGCTTCGGTTACCTGCAATAGTTTGTACAGCGTATCGTATTCCGTATCGGAAATCAGCGGATCGTTTAAGGAATAATAGCGGTATTCATGAAAGCGCAGGATATTTTTTAAATTGGTTAAAGCGGCTTCATCCGGCACCTGTGGCTGTTGCAGAAACTGGCGGGTAAACTGTACGGTTTCGGGTATATTAGTCAAAAGCATAATTAAATTTTTGTAATGGCTGCAAAGGACGGCATCGCTTATGTACGGGATTTGCAATTAAGCAAACTAAGAGCGATGCCGTCCTTCGTTTTGGCGGTGCGATGCCGGTCTTTGAAATTGTTGAGGTTAATGTATTTGTTGGCGATGTGTTTTTGTGACTTTCATGATAAAGGACGGCATCGCCCAGCGAACGTATAATGTTGAAATGGTAAATCAGCGATGCCGACCTGTTCATTACGGTGATACTGCCCCATACGTATCCTGTTTTAAATGTACATGCCTGCCCAAAAACCATTTTATCGTTACGGTAAAAATATTATCATAATCATTATCGGGGATGAGTTCCATACTTGGGTGCAGGCCAATGGATTTTATCATTACCGGTACCGTATTACTATGACCCACTACCAGATAATTCTTCTTTTTCAGATGACTAAGCGAATCCAGGAGGGCGTTGCCGGTATTGGCATTGTAGCGGCGGATGGTTACTTGCTGATCAGTAGCCGTGGGCTGTGCTGTCTCTAACGTACGCTGGAACTGCGTAGCAAAAGCTGCCTTTAGTTTTTTGGCGTGTAGCGTATTGCTAAGTGCCTGGGCACGCTGCTCACCCACCGTTGTAAGGCCGGGATCATCACCGGTGGTTGCCTTTTCGGCATGGCGAACCAGGTAGATGTTGGTGGTGCTACAGGCATACAGAAACAGCGCAATCGACAAAGGCAGTAAATATTTCATCTCCGTTTTTAATAAAGTGGAAAGTAATCGCTTTCTTCATTATTCTAAAAAACTTTTCACACGGCATGGCACACCAACGTTTGCTTCACCGCTTTATTCCCGTGTGGACGGAGGCGCCCATGTTGCGCCTGCTGGTGCCGCTAATGGGTGGCATTTTGCTGCAATGGTATCTGCCGGTTTCGTTTTGGGTAATCCTCTTTACCGCTATTATTTCCCTAATCCTGACCGGATTTTTTTACCGGTTGCAAAAAAAACGTTTCCTTTTTAGTGCTGCCTTACAATTACTGCTGGTAGCATTAGGTGCTATATTGGTTTGGCTAAATGATACCCGGCACCAGCCGCAATTTGTTGGCAAAGTATATACGGACAGTGCCGTGCTACTGGCAACACTGCAGGAGCCGCTGGTGGAAAAAGAAAGATCGTATAAGGCAGAGGCTACCGTGATGATTTTACAAAAAGGGCAACTGCAATCAACAGCCGGCAGGATTATTTTGTACTTTAAAAAGGACAGCTTCAATGGCAAACCAACGCTGGATTATGGCAGCCAGATTATGTTCAGCCGGCCATTACAACCCATTCAAAATGCAGGCAACCCCGGCGGGTTCGATTATGAACGGTATAGTGGTTTTCACAATCTGTATTACCAGGTTTTTCTATCACAAAAGGATTATTCCGTTCAGCCGCAAAGAGTAATCAATCCTTTCCGGCAGCATCTCTTTACGATGCAGCAGTATGTACTGCAAACTTTCAAAAAGTATATACCGGGGAGCATTGAATCGGGCATGGCGGAGGCGTTGCTCATTGGTTACCGCAACGATCTGGACCGGGACCTGGTACAGCTATACAGCAACACCGGTGTGGTGCATATTATTGCTATTAGTGGTATGCACTTAGGGTTGATTTACTGGATGGTCATTCAGTTGTTCCGACCGGTACGTAAAAACCGGTATACGCTGCTGGCACAGGCTTTACTGGTGGTAGCCGTGCTGTGGCTGTTCAGCCTGCTTACCGGTGCATCCCCTTCTATTTTGCGAAGTGCGGTTATGTTCACCTTTATTGCGCTGGGTAAAATAAGCCAGCGCCGCAGTTCCGTTTACAACAACCTGGCTATCTCGGCTTTTCTTATTTTATTAACTGATCCTTTTTCGTTGTGGGACGTTGGTTTTCAGCTTAGCTATGCTGCCGTGCTTAGCATTGCCATTTTTGCAAAACCGCTTACCGGCCTGTTTTATTTCAACTACAAAATATTGAACGGGCTTTGGCAATTGGTTTGCGTTACTACCGCCGCACAAATTCTTACCTATCCGCTGGTAGCTTATCATTTTCATCAGTTCCCTACCTTATTTTTAATTACAAACATCATTGCCGTACCACTTAGCAGCGGATTAATATTTGCGCTGATTGGTTTATTAGCGGTATCCTGGTGGCATGCCGGAGGCTTGTTTGTTGGAAAAATCATTCAATGGAGTATTCAGCTGATGAATGAATTTGTAAGCCGGATAGCGGCTATTCCTTACTCGTTAATTGATGGTATTTCGTTCACCATACCGCTGGTAATATTGTTGTTCGTAGCGATTGCAGCAGCAAGTTGGTGGCTATTGCAAAGGTCGGCCAAAGGGTTTGTAGCCGCATTGGCAGCACTATCCGCCTTTGCCGTTTTGTATACCTGGAAACACATCACCGAGGTGCGGCAGCACGAACTGATTATATACAATGTTCCGCAACATGCTGCTGTAGACGTGGTGGCCGGAAAACAATACCTGTTTATAGGCGATACAGTATTGCTGGAAGATGGTTTTCTGCAAAATTTTCATTTAAAACCTTCACGGGTGCTGCACCAGGTGCAGTTAACGCATACACTGCTAAATGTAAATATAGCATCCAATGCCATGCAGTTGGGAAATACAAAAGTGGTTTTCGTTAATAGTAAAATGCTCCTGTCTGCTACATCATTTATACACCCCGATGTATTAATTATTACCGGCAATCCAACTATCAGATTAGAGGAAGTAAACAGCGTTTTTCACCCCAAAATAATTGTGGCCGATGGCACCAACAAATTCTATAGAATCAATCAGTGGCAGCAAGAGGCTGGCCGCTTACATTTGCGCTTTCACCCGGTAGCGGAGCAAGGTGCTTTTGTAATGAAGTGGTGATTGTTGTGAATGGTCAATGGTGAATGGTGAATGATGGTTGCGATTCTGACTTTGCTCACTAATCATCACGGGTAGCCCGGTGTAAAATTGATTGTATGAACTTAGCTGTAGTACAAGCATTAAACTGCATTGGCAGCCTGTACCGATGCATCGGTATCGCACTCTTGTACAATATGAATTCTATTCAGCATCACTATTGTCCGGTCAACTAAATCAACACGCACTAATAATTCATGATTGACGACTGATGATTCATAATATTAACTATTCAACATTTACCATTCATTTTAATTATTATTATTAATTGACTTATGCTTATCCGTTCTGCTTTAATTTCTGTGTTTTATAAAAATGGGCTGGATGCTATTATCCGGCTATTGCATCAACACAATATCACTATTTATTCTACCGGTGGCACCCAGGCATTTATCGAAAATCTCGGTATTCCCTGTGTGCCGGTAGAGTCGCTTACTACTTATCCATCCATTTTGGGCGGCCGTGTAAAAACCCTGCATCCATCGGTGTTTGGTGGTATTTTAGGGCGCAGAGAAAACGAGCAGGATATACAGGAAATGCAGCAATACAATATACCGCCCATTGACCTGGTAATTGTAGATCTGTACCCGTTTGAAGAAACCGCTGCTGCTACCAGCGAAGAAAAACAAATAATCGAAAAAATTGATATTGGCGGGCCTTCGATGATACGGGCAGCCGCCAAAAATTTCAGCCATGTAACGGTCATTGCCAGTAAGGATGATTACGGGCAACTGGAAACGATTTTACAGCAATCAGAACCAACCACGACTATAGAGCAACGCCGGGCGTTGGCTGCAAGAGCCTTTCAGATAGTAGCGCATTATGATGTAGCCATCAGCCAGTATTTCAGCCCGGCGCAAGGAACTGAGTTTTTTGCATCTGCTGCTCACCCTGCCCCGTTGCGCTACGGCGAAAACCCGCACCAGCATGCCGTTTTTTATGGTAAACAATCCGACATTTTCAGCCAGTTGAATGGCAAAGAATTAAGCTATAACAACCTGGTGGATGTGGATGCCGCTATTGAATTGATACGGGAGGCCCCCTCTATCTCCCCCAACGGGGGAGGAAACCTAGAGGATCGGAGCAAGGATCTACAGGATATAAATGAGCAAACCTTAAAAACCCACGGTTCTACTCCTCCCCCGTTGGGGGAGGTTGGGAGGGGGCCGGGGGCTGGGCCGTTCGTTTTTGCTATCATCAAACACACCAATGTGTGCGGCATTGCACAACGGCCAACCGTAAGGGAAGCCTGGGAAGCAGCGCTGGCCGGCGATCCTGAAAGTGCATTTGGCGGTGTATTGATTTGCAACGGAACGATTGATGCAGAAACGGCTACCGCCATCAGCGAAATATTTTTTGAAGTGCTGGTAGCCCCTTCTTTTGAGGATGCGGCACTGGAAATTTTAAAAGCGAAAAAGAACCGCATTTTACTACAACTTACGCAATTACCAAAGCAGGAAAAAAGCTTTAAAAAATTACTGAACGGCGTATTAGTGCAGGATGCCGACCATGGCAGCTACGACCGCTGGGAAGAAGCCGGCGGCAGGGATTGTACAGCGGTAGAAAAAACGGATCTTGCATTCGCCAATATGGTGTGCAAACATTTAAAAAGCAATGCCATTGCCCTGGTAAAGAATGGACAGTTGATTGGAAAGGGCTGCGGGCAAACCAGCCGTATTGATGCGCTGCGGCAGGCTATTGACAAAGCCGCTCAGTTCCATTTTGATGTAACAGGTGCTGTGCTGGCCAGCGACGCATTTTTTCCGTTTGATGATTGCGTGAAAATGGCTCATGCAGCAGGTATCCGGGCATTTATTCAGCCTGGTGGCAGCATACGGGATAAGGATTCAATCGCCTATTGTAAGGAAAATAATTTAGCATTGGTAATAACTGGCAGAAGGCATTTCCGGCATTAACTATTATTATGAAAATTGTAACCGCGTTTGCATTAATGCTACTGTTACTGGCTTATAAAAAGGAGCCGGAGAAACCGAAGTACTTTGAAGGGTATGTGGATTATAAAGTGGAAACTGTGGCTTTAGATACAAGCAGGGAGGCATACCAATATGTAAAGCAGGTAAGCAAATTCATGCGGCGCTATTGCAAGAACGGTAACTACCTGAGGGAATATTTTGACTCAAACAATGTTTCAACTGCAAAAATTTTATACCAGGCTACCAATAATCGTTTTGTATATATGATTGGACATTCGCCCAATAATTATTTTAAACAACAAGAGGAAGAGGTGAGAAAAGACTGCCGGATTACTGGCTCTAATTTCACAAAAACAGTGTTAGGTATCAGTTGTGCAGGATTTCAGGGTTCCTATACAATAGCAGCACAAAAGCCTTCAACCATTATCATGACTTACTACTTCGCAAATACACTTCCTTTTGACTATTCAAATTTTAGAAATAGCCCCGATCCCTTTGTTCATTATTTCAGTAACCGGTTTCCTTTTATTGCTTTATATTTTACCGAAGAAAATATTGGCAAAACAAAAACAACGCATACTGCCACCCGAATTGTATCCATGCCACTATCCGATACGTTATTTACTGTCCCCAATGACAAACCATTGATTCATTTTCCAGATTGAACCCTATTCCTGCCAAAGCCTACTTCGCACTAACCATTACTTCTATTGTATGGGGCACTACCTGGATTGGGGCCAAAATAGGAGTAGGTATTTTACATGTACATCCGTTGTTTTTCAGTTCCGTCCGGCAGTTCGGCGCAGGCATTATTTTCCTGCTCTATTTTTTATTGAGTGGTAAAGCCCGCCTTCCTACGCTAAAAGAATGGGGTTATTTATTGATGATGGCTATTATTATGTTTGTGCTGAGCAATGGCCTTACTACCTGGAGCATGGTGTACATCAACAGTGGTATGGGTGCCATCCTCAGTGCCATTTTCCCATTTTTTGTAGCCATTATCGACTGGATCATCGGCGATAAAGACCTACCTCATGTTATTTCTGTATGCGGCCTGCTGGTAGGCTTTGGTGGCGTGGCCGTGATTTTCTACCCGCACCTGTCTGATTTTTTGCAAAGCAGTTTTCGTACCGGTATTTTGCTATCCTTGTTTGCCTCTTTATCCTGGGCAGTTGGTACGGTTATCACTACCCGTAGTAAGGTACCATTAGACCGCTTTTATAGTTTAGGATGGCAGATGGTATTATCCGGTATCATCATGTACAGCATTGCAGCGGTAAAAGGGTATGATGTTTCGTTTTTTCACCTGAGCGCCAAGGTCTGGGCCTGCTTAACCTACATGATTGTCATTGGTAGCGTGGTTGCGTTCGGTGCTTTTATTTATTCCATCAAACATTTACCTACTACGCTGGCTTCGATGTATGGTTACATTAACCCCATTGTAGCGATGATATTGGGTTACTATATTTTAAATGAACCACTCAGCCTGTCTCTCGGCATTGGTGTGCTGATAACCCTAGCCGGTATTTTTTTGGTGAATTGGGGATTCAGGAAGCAATCGTGAATCGTCAGTCATGAATCGTGAATGGTTGCTTTGGTTAGAATTTTCAAGATTTATCGGTCGTTCATGGTCTGTGGTCTGTCATCTGTGGTCTTCAGTCTGTTGTCCATTTCACAAATCATAATTCGCAATTCCTAAATCTTTGTATTTTTAGGAGGTAAAGAAATGTGTACATGAAAAGTGAACTTTCCAAGCAGTTATTAACACTGATAATAGCGGTTTTGCTTTGGCAAATGATACCGGTACATGCGCAACGCCAATCTCAATTGCCACCTGATAGTAACCGGGTAACCCGCCAGTGCTCGCTCATCCGGGAGTTGATATCCATTGGCCGGCAAGATCATTTTGCATCCATATTGGATAGAGAAATTGGCAGCACCCGTGGTTACCAGCCCAATGGTGCCTGGGAGTTTGCCACCACCCGTTATGGCAGTACCATGCAATGGCCCGGCGCCAACCGCACTTACCTGGAAAACTACAATGATAAAACCGATACCGGCCGCAGTGATACCTGGCAGTACATTGCTGAATACACCCGCATACCGGATGCTATTATCGCTTCGGGGATGTATGCTTACCTGAACCAGCAGATTGCAGGCTGCCAGTTTCCACTGAATGATAGCATCGACATTGACTTTGAACCACTGCCGGCCAGTATGCTACCGCCCGACCGGCCCGCCATGCTGGAAACGGCCAGCCTGTATAATTTACCTATGTTGGGGCTGGATAGTAATTCGAGTATCCATGTGATGGTGGGGATGGAAAAACGAGCCAACAGCTATAATGTAAGCCTCATTGTAGAGAATGTAGTGAACACAAAGGTTGGTAATGTGGGTATCCGCAAAAAAATCGCCCGCAAATAATGATACACCGGGTGGTAACCACAACGCTACAAAATGGATGGGGTCTACATTTCCAGGGATTGAAATCTCTGGCTACAATATGGATCGTGCCTATCCCGAACAACTGGACAGGCTGGCACTACAAGTTTAGGCTTCACACCCGTACTCTATTTCACACCCATAGCCTCGTAGAGGCGGCCCATTTTTTAGCGCAGGGTTTTAACCCTGGGAAAGTAGAGGCGATCCATTTTGTAGCAACGGATTTTAATACGTTGTATTTATCTCAACGAATTCAATCTGTTGCTCGTCAGCCTGCGGTACGGCAGTCGCACAGTTGTATTCATTGAGCTATTGCGTAATTGTCAGATTTGCTAATTTACTTTGCTTTTCCCCATTCCCATAACCCGAACTGTATTTTTTTATCGGGTAAATGGCCATTGCTTTTCAGGCACAACATTATCTGGCCGCGGTGGTTGCTTTCGTGGCTGATGAGGTAGCCTATAAATGCAAAGGGGTGAGGCTTGAAATTCTTAATACGGCCTTCGGAAAAGCCCTTTTCCAGCAAGGCTGCAATGGCCACATTACTTTGTGTTAACGATGTTTGCAACAATGCTTTGGTAATGCCAGCCTCCTTTTCTATCTTCTGTAACCCGGTCAATAAATCCGGTGCAGCAGCCTTTAGCCACATCAGCCGCACATTGTGAATATGTGCAAACTGTTCACCTACGTTGCGGCCTTTGGTAGCATTCATATCTGGAAGATGTGTTTCATCCAGGGCATTCAGCAGGTATAGATTCATGCTGTTGTGAATATGCCAGGTTTCAATGGCTTCGGTCATAAAAGAAGTTTAGGGTCGATATTTTAGGTATTGGTATACATTTAAGAGAAAGTAACTACTGCAGCGTCTATATTTTAGGAATCAGTTTTACATGCTTCATCATCAAAATCAAGTCGTCCGAAATTATGATTAACAATTGCCACAATGTCAAATGTTGCTGAAATTTTGCGAGGCTTTCCTAATAAATTAGTTTCTTACAATGAATTATAGCTTTCTACAATATAGATGAAATACAACAGATGGTTTAATGAAATAAAATTGAAACATTCTCCCGGTAATGAGTGCTAAATGCCAAAAGTATAAATTATCCCATGTATTATCCCACTCATCCCATTTTAGGACAATATCCCTATAAAACAAAGGGCCGAACCTGAAAAGGTTCGGCCGATTATATTTCTTCGTAATGTTTAAAGGGGTGCTATCAATCTTTTTTAAAATTAAACACACGGGAAATATTGAAACCAAAATAAATATCTCCTTTGCGCCAGCTACCGGCTGTTTTACCCAAATAATATGGTGCAATCATGCCATCTGAATTCGTAAATACCAATTGGAAAACGTGGCCGCCGGTTTCCAGGTCAATCCCCATCCCTAAAGAATTATAAATGTTGTTACTAACCATCGGGTGGCCGGCTAAATAATTATACTCCGCATTTACACTCATACTTCGGGTTAGCTTCCAGCGGCCCCCGATATTCAGCGCTACTACATTATTGTCATCTTCAGGGGTAGGCACCAGATTATAATGAATCCAGGCAGGTGAAAATTGTACTGACAGCCGGCTGTTCATTTTACGGGCTATTAACAACTGCGATATGTAAGAAGTACGATAACGGGCATTTAAAAAAGGTTTGCCGGGGTCGCGTAACGTACTGTTGGCAATTAACCCATATAAGCTTACAGAGACTGGCATAGCGCCGGTGGTTTGCCGCAGTGCTTTCCATTTTAATGAACCGTCGAAAGTTTTGTCGAGGGAACTGCGGCCGATGCCTGCGGACAGCCTGCTGGTAATGCCATAATCCAGCCCGAAACGGATGGTGGCATTGTCTAATCCAAACAAGGCATAGGCGCCCTCATTCAGCCGGCCAAACCGGTGCATAATAATAAACTGTAATACTTTTTGTCCCGGCGATTCTACGGTAGGCGTATTGATAATTTGAGTGGCTTTAAAAGTGGCTATGGTCCTGTCGGGTGCCGCATTTACGGTCATGGAATCGTCCAGCATTTTCAGCAGCGAACTATCTTGTGCCTGAGTAGCAGTGGAAAAAAGAAGTAATACAATAAGTTTAAAAAAATAGTTCATAGTAAGATTAATTTTAATTAACAATGGACCACGGACAAGCGTAAAAGTCCGGAAGTTGGAAAGTTAGAAAGTCCGGAAGAAAAGCAGGAAAGTCAACACGCATCAACTCATTGACGATTCACGATTTTCCTGCCGCACTGCAATCCACCATTACGGATACGTCCATTTCTTTGGCTATTTTATCCTTTACCAATGATGGAATATTAATGTTATAATCAGCCGGGTTAATTTTAAAATCACACTTACCAATTAGTTTGCCTCCTTCTACCTGCATCGTAGCTGGCGCTTCTACAGGTTTGGTTACGCCATGCAGTGTAAGCTGGCCTTTTATTGTTGTGTTGTAAGTGCCCTCGGTTGCCAGGTTTACATCACCGGTATAGCTGCCGGTAAAACTGGCTTTCGGATACTTATCGCTTTCTACATATTTTTCATTAAAATGTTGCTGCATCAGTTCCCTTGAAAATAAAAACCCTTTTAGCAGCAGCGTGAAAGCAAGGTTTTTACTGCCTCCGTCTATTACCGCATACACCTGGTTATTAGTAGCTTTAATATCCTCCAATGGCGTTTTGGAATAAAAGCTAATTACTCCATTCCGGGTCATGTATTTCTGTGCAGTAGCAGTATAGCCGATAGCTGTTACAGCCAGCAAAAAAATTAGTTTTTTCATATAAGTATAATTTTATGTGTAAATAAAAGGTTAGGAAAACCGGCCCCGGAGGGAATCATTCAGGATGCATTATCAATTGTTACTTATTAATTGTTAAGAGCGCCGCGTTCGATCCAGTCCTTAATCTTATTAATATCGCAATCAGAAAGTTTTGCCCCGCCCTGAGGCATTGGCGAAAAACCGGCGGAATGGGTAATGGCGCCCAGCAAATTGCCAGCCATTGCCCATATTTTCAGGTTGTTGTACGAGTCAAGTCTTACACCGCCCTGGCTACTTCCATTGCCGTGGCAGCTATAACAGTTTGCGCTGAATATTGGGGCTACATTAGCGGCCAGTTTCATATTCACCGTATCGCAGGTGGGAGTGATAACGACAGGGCCTGTTAAATGCTGTTCATTCTCTTTTGAGCAAGCTACCATCATCCCGCAAAAAAGAATTATCACAAATGGTAAGATATGTTTTTTCATAATTTATATCAGCTATTTATTAACATTCATTTATTAGAAACAATTACGGCATCCAGCACATTTACATCCATCAGAAAACCGGCACATTTTCCTTTGATGGTAATTGTTTTATGCTGCTGTACGTTGGTTGATTCAACAGTAGCCATACTACAGTTTACGCCACCCATTGCATCTTTAGCAGTCAGCAAAACCGAAAGGGTGGAATCTGTTTTTTGTACCTCACCTATTGTACCGCTTACCTCCAGAATTTTACCGGTATATTTTTGATTAGCTGCCGTTTCATTGGTTTCAAATTGTTTGTATAACTCATCAGCTGAAAGCGCAAAATCTGTTTGTTGGCTGGCAGCGGTAGTACGTGGCTTTTTATACAGGTAAATACCAATTGCCAAACCGATGCACACGAGCATACCTATGGTAATGAGAATCTTTTTTCGCATAACACATCAATTAAAATTTAGTGAATGGGCAGTGTAAAACCAAAATTTACACCGGCACTTGAAAGCGGTAATTTACCAATGCCTATTCCCTGCAACGGAAGTTTTGCATACGGTTCAATACGCAGGCTGCCGGCATGTTTAAGACTTATTTGGTAGCCGACATGTAGCTGCAATACCGATAACCAGTTTTTTGATGAATTGGTGTAATTTTTATAACCATAATATTGCATATTATACCGTTTAGATTCATAGCTGTAATCTTCTTTTTTCATAATATAAGAAGATACGCCTGCCCCCAGGTACAAATTGCCATTGGTGTGGCTGTTAAAATGATACTGAATAGTCATTGGTATCTCTACCAGGTTACACGATCCGTTTAAATCCAGTATCTCGGTATGCATCGGAAGTCCAAGATTTTCGGTTGATACATGCGTTCCTTTAGAATAGTATCTTTTGTAGTTCCATATTAGGCCTGTTTCAAATGTCAGATGCCTGCCTGTATAATAGCCTGCCAGAAAGCCAATATTATATCCGGCGCCATCAACCCTGTTTGATTTTACGGCGCTAAAATCAGGTCCGGTGATTAGCCCGATATAAACCCCGGGTTTGCTTTGGTTCTTATTGTTTATAACGGGCTTTTTTACGGCTGCTGTATTCGTATTGTCGTTTGCCTTGCTCTTTTTGGAAGATGTTGATGTGTCTGTTGATTGTTTTGATGCAATTGTTTGTTTTGTGCTATCGGTAACAGCGCTCCCGGTGCGGATGACTGTTTGTTTGATGGTACTTGTGTCTAATCTGCTTATTACTTTTTCAGGTATAATCTTGTGGCCGGATGAAAGCGGATAACGATTGCTGTTTTTAGTGCCGGATTGCAGGAAAACAGATGCATTGGTGGAACGTTGTCTTTTTGTTTTTTTGCTAATCACGGCAGATAATTGACGTTCCATCCGGTTAGTGCTAACCTGGCTTTTTACTTTATTAAATTGCTGCTTTATGTTACTGTTAGTGGAGTGGTTTGCTACTATACGATTACCGGGCTGCGTTTTTACATCAACCGTTGCAGGATGCTGTGTTGTTAGTGAATCAGTATTGTTTACCCCTTCGTTCTTCTTACTTTCTCTGGTTGCAAATGCTTGTTTTCCGGTAGTGTTCGTATCTATTGTTGTTTTAACCGATAAATGGTTCTTATTATTCTGCGGCGCTGCCTGATGTTGCTGATTATTTTGGCCGTATTGAGGTATCGGATTAATCTGGTAATGCCTGAGCAAAAAAGGGAACGGCACCAGCAGTAAAAGCAACAGCCACAAATACCTGCGTTTGGGTTCTTTTTCCTTAGGCATACTTGTTTCCACATCTTCCTGCAGGCGCACATTATCAAAGTTGGCGCCGCTGGTATTGAGCGGATAATTATTAGCCGCCTGGCGGAACAAATTGTCCATATTGTCCATATCGTCATTTACAGGTTGCATACATTTGCCATTGGCACCTCTTTATGAATTGTTTTTTTTAAATGTTCTTTGGCTTTGGATAAATTAGATTTACTGGTGCCTACACTGATGCCGAGATGGTCGGCAATTTCCTGATGAGCAAATCCGTCGATTACATACATATTGAATACGGTACGGTAGGCAGGCGGCAACTTGCGTACCTGTTGAATTAATTCTTTATATAAAAGGCTGTTATCGCTTTTCTGCGACGGATCAGCTGGTTCCCATACATGTTCGGGTACATAGCCAACTTCCGGCGACATGTGGCCTTTACGCAATTCATCAATAGCCGTGTTTACGAAAATACGCCGCATCCAACCCATTAGCATCATCTCCATTTCTTCATGCTTGTTACATTCAAAGCGGCTTATATTTTTAAATAATTTTACAAAGCCATCATTAACTACGTCTACTGCCTTTTCGTACCGGAAAATGTAACGGAATACAATCTTCAGTGCATAACCATAATAATGCTCATACAGCACTTTCTGACACTTGTAGTCATTACTCATACATCCTTCAACTATGGCAGGAAGATTATTCAATGTTGATAGCGTGGTCTGGTTTCGTTAAATGAATACGAGGGTGTGGAAAATAAGGTTGCCTGGTAGAAATATTTTTTGAGATAATCAGATGGTTGAAATTACCCGAAAATACCCCAAAAACAAAACCCTGCTTTCATTGCAGGGTTTAGCAAAAGATATACAGGAATGAAACGGCTTTTAATCGTTTATGGATGCCATGAACCGGCCAACATTTACAGTAAGGCCCGCTAACAGTTCAACATCACTATTCCAGTTTATCCATTGCCAGGGCCCGTCAGGCGTAGCTATAAGAATGCTTTCGGCAGCTGTAAAAACCCAGATCACTTTACTAACGCCAAAAGATAATAATTTAGATACTTTTTTATGGATGTAAGTAACTTCCGTTTCGTGGTCCAGATCAGCAATTACATCCACTTCAATCTGTACAAACGGTGGTATTTCAAAATAATGCTTTGTAAATACAGAAGATGGTAGCCTGGATTTTTCATAAATCAGAATATCACCGGAAAGATTATTGCCTTTTTCTAAGTGCAGGCCAGGTTCGTTTGTAAAGAAAAAATATTTTTCTTCTGCATTCAGAAACAGGTTCTTCAAAAAAAAATGAACAATCAGGCTTTGTAGGCTGCTGCATCCCATAATACTTTCCTGTGTTTGTGTTTTATTTAAAACAGATTTGTATCCTTTACGGTAATAGGGCTTGCCATCAATTTCATCGTAAATAAGGGCTTCCGGTATTTTACGGGTTCTTTTCTTTATTACTGCTGCTTCCATACACTGCTGCTTTATTTGCCTTAAAATTAGGAAAATAGATTGTACTATTCGCTAATGGCTATAGTAAGGGCTAATCATTAAGTAAACGATAGGCCCCGTTACCGCCACATAAAACCAGATGGGCCAGGTAATGCGGGCTATTTTTTTATGCCGGTCAAACTCACCGATGAGTGCCCGGTAGGCCGTAAATAAAATAAAAGGAAGGATAACTGCCGCCAGGAAAATATGCGTTAATAAAATAATAATATATACCAGCCGCATGCTACCTACGGCCGTTCTTTCTGCATCGCTTAGTATGCCATCCAGATTGGCATCGCCAAACTTGGTTTCGCCGGCCAGCAGGTGGTGGGCGATGTACGTAATTAAAAATAAGACGGAGAAAAAAATGGCGGTCAGCATCAGCCGCTTGTGCAGGTGCACATTGCGTAACTTAATGGCAATAAGCGCTGCCAACAGCAGCACCGCAACAATAGCGTTGATAATGGCGTTGGTTTTGGCAAATAAGTGTATATCAAATCCTAAGTTCACCTGCAACTTGAATTTGGTAAGAATTACCACCACGGCAAACACCACGAAAGAAACGGTCAGGATTAGCGTCCGGGCCAGCCGGTCATTTTTTTGGAGAACCATAAATACGAATTAGCAAATGCGACAATTAGCAAATATGCACATGCTGAGTTTTGCATTCATATAACTGCTTGTTACAGCATCTTTTTTAAGAAATGAGAATAAATTTTCAACTGCATACTTTCATCATTCTCTGCCATTATAGTACAGTCGGAGCAACGAACCCGCTGAATAATTACTTGAGACTTGCGCTGTTTACCATTTGCATATTTGCTGATTGTCACATTTGCACATTGTTTCAAACCCCCAATTCTTCAAACTTGCTCCGGCGGCGGATAAACCAAAGCCCAACCAATACAATGATAGGCGCTAACGCCAGCAGCGGTATGATGGGGATGTATTCCCTGAAAATAGAAGGTTTATTGCGGTCACGTTCCAGGGTAAGCTTGCCAATATCATTTGCCAGAAAGCTCATAGAAATGCTGTCGAGCCCATTGTAGTAGCCACGTACCACGTGGTTTTTATCGAGCAGTACAATCCGTTCCGAATGAATAAAATTAGTATCTATCTCTTCGCCATCCTGTGCCGGTATTTTTAATTCATGTAACATCAGATCGTAGATTTCTTTTTTAGGTCCGGTAAGCATGGCCCAGTTATCACTGTTTACTGCAAAGCGGTCGGCAAACCGTTTTAAAGCAGCTACGGAATCACGTTCGGGATCAACACTTAACGACAGGAAATTAACGACTGAAGTATCCGTTACTTTTTTGTTACTGCGTTCCTCATAGCTTTTTTGCAGTTTCCGGATGTTGCGGGTAAGGCCCGGGCAAATATTGGGGCAGCGGGTAAAAAAAGTATTTACCACTACAATTTTGCCCTTTAATTGATCCAGGGAAAAGGGACTGCCTAACTGATCGGTGAGCGTAAAGTTGCGTACCCGGTGCCATTGCGTATCCGTACGCATCTTGCCATCTTTTTCTGAGTTTATTACATTATCGTAGTAATAACGGCGGGGCATCGTTACGTTCCGGTCACTCAGGGTTTTTATAATAAAATAGCAAATGACCGGTAGTACGAGCGCAATGCTAAGCCCTCCTAAAGCACTTTTGTTCATGTATGCGTTTGAAATGCGGTGCAAATGTAGGTACTGCAATCAGGCAGCAGCCATCCTATCTTTACAATTGCATGTATTATAAAAACAGTTATCCGTAACGTATGTTCGCCAGGATGCAGCAGGATAACACATTTATACATGTAAAAACGCCTTACAACAGCGTTGCAAGGCGTTTTAGGTATACTGTTATATTTTGTTCTTATAACTCTGCTGTTTTAATCTTCTTTGGCACTTTCAGCGTAAGGGTTTGAGCACTGCCATTGCGAAGCACTTTTAGGGTAATTTCCGTTTTTTCCCGGTTATCGGCCAATAGCCGCTTCAGATCGTCTGTAGTTTTTATGGCAGTACCGGCTACTTCTGTTATGATATCAGTTTCTTTCAGGCCAGCTTTGGCTGCTGCACCTTCTTCTTTGATGTTGGTTACAACGGCGCCATCACCATTTTCATTATCCTTAATCCCAAAACCGAATTTCGGACGGTCGCTGTTGATAGAAAATCCATGCATGCCATTGTCGTCGAACTTAAAAAGATCACTATTGGGCATGTGCGCCATCGGAGGTAACGGCGGCATGGCATCTTCATTCATATTCCAGCTCTGGCTGCCGGAAAAAGCGGAGGCGTTTTTACCCAGCGTTGCTTTGAACTTTTTTTCTTTACCGCTACGCAACGCCGTTATATCTACTACATCTTCGGGTTTGTACTTTCCAATTGCTTTTACCAGTTGGTCGCCATCGGCAATTTTATCTCCATTAATCGAAGTAATAATATCATCTTTTTGGAGGCCGGCATTGGCAGCGCCGCTTTCTGCTGTTACTTCTGTAACCTTAGCACCTTTTTCATCTTTATCTACATTTACGCCCAGCATTGCTTTATTGCTGCGGGCTGCATCTTTAAAATAGCGGAACGCCTTATTGGACTGCCCGAAGCTGTCACTAAAGTTTTTGAAATTAAATTTGTTGTCGCCAAAAGCTTTACCAAAATCCTGAAAATTAAAATTGTCGTTTCCGAGCATATCCAGTTTGCCTTTCCAGTCTTTTACTTCCTCTCCGTTCACAGTTACCTTATCGCCATCGATAACAATCACGGTTTTTTCGGGCTTACCGCCGTTTTGTTTTTTCTCAATAATGATTTCTTTTTTCCCTTCATTTTTTTGTGCCAGTAAGCCGCCACCCAATAGTATAGCAAAGGAGAGGCTGAATAAGTACTTTTTCATAAGAGGTATTTGTTTTTGCTTGCCACAAATATAAAGGCAATATTCTGTAAATGCGAAATCTTTCGTAGATGTTTTAAGAAAATTTTTAGGATGTGGCAACTGGACGCTTGAAGGGTTCTCAAATCCCTTCAAGCGTTAGTAGCGTAGGGTAGCTTTTGATAAGTAAATTCCTGAAAGTATTTGGGAATAATAGAATTGATAATTACAACAAGCTTTTCACTGCTTTAATCACTACAGGCAGGTTGCTTACATGATAGCTACTGCCTTTAACTGACGCCGGACGCTGACTGCAAATAGTTGAAACATAAAAGATCGTTGCTATCCGGCCATAGTTGCCCCCAAACCCCTAAAGGTCAATGTCATTAAGTGAAGGATTGTAGTATCAGTTATGCGCCGTAGGTGCAACCTGTTTGTAGCAAACAGACATCCTTGATGTTTGCATGCCACGTAGTGGCTACCTGATCAGAGAACAGGGGTAGCCACTACGTGGCAATGATCCCCTTTTTCGCTTTGTTTTCTACAAACAGAAAGCCCCGATGGGGCTTATCTTAATGACATTGCCCTAAAGGGGAACCTGGGTTTAAACAGACCAAATAATTGTAAAAACGAGTAGCACGGTATTCGCACCTCAAATCACATTTCAAATTCAAATTCCCCTTTAGGGAGTTTGGGGGCAACCAACACCGGATGTAAACACTTAAAAAATTAAAAAACGCTTGAAGGGATTTGGAAACCCATCAAGCGTTATGAGCTATAACAGGCTTTTCACGGCTTCAATTACTGCGGGCAGGTTGCTTACATCCTGACCGCCGGCTGTGGCTAAGGTATTTTTGCCACCTCCACCACCTTTGATAATGGGTGTAATTTGTTCCTTGATGGTTTTTACAGCGTCTAATTTTTTAACATGTACCAAAGCCTCGGCATACATAACAGCTACGGCTGCTTTCCCGCCAATATTAGCTGCCAACACTACGGCGTAGGGTGCTGTTAACCGGGGTTGTAATTGCAGGCATATTTTCTTTAATGAATCGGCATTGCTTACTTCTATAATACTACCAATGAAAGCGGTTTCGGCTACGTTTTGACGCTGATACAATAGTTCCTGTGTAATGGCAGTCAGTGCCTTTGCTTCCAGTTTTTCCGCACTCTTTTTTAATTCTGTATTTTCCTGTTGGAGTTGCTCAATAGCTTTGGCAAACTCCTTTGGGTTTTTGAGTAATAATTTTGCTTCATGCAGTTCATGCAGTTGCGTATTGATCAATACTTCAGCGGCTAAACCGGCAACGGCTTCTATGCGGCGCACACCGGCAGCAACAGCGGTTTCCTGCCTGATTTTAAAGAATCCTAATTCGCCGGTATGGTCTACGTGTGTACCACCGCAAAGCTCAACGCTATAATGTTCATCCATGATTACTACCCGGACCACATCGCCATACTTTTCGCCAAACAGGGCCATGGCACCGAGTTTCAGGGCTTCTTCTTTTGGTAATTGTTTGATGACAACCGGGATGTTCTGCCGTATTTTTTCGTTCACCATTGTTTCTACCTGCTGTATTTCTTCATCAGTCATTTTAGCAAAATGGCTGAAATCGAAACGCAGGTAACCGTCATTTACCAAGCTGCCTTTTTGGGCTACATGCGTACCCAATACAAAGCGTAGCGCTGCGTGTAGTAAGTGGGTAGCGCTATGGTGTACGGAGGTATGCTGCCGCTTGGTTTTATCTACAACAGCTGTAAAATTTCCAGTTACGTTTTCCGGCAGTGCATCTGCAAACTGAATGATCAGATCGCCTTCTTTTTTGGTATCGGTAATGGTAATGGTTTCGCCCCGGCCATCGCTGTATATCGAAGGCGACAAGGCGGATGGAAGCAGGTCATCAGACATCAATTGACCGGTATCACCTACCTGCCCACCGCTTTCGGCATAAAAAGGCGTAGTAGCTAATACCAACTGGTACACTTCTCTACCCTTAGCAGCTACTTTTCGATATTTCAGCAAATTGGTGGATGCCTGCAGGTTATCATAACCTACAAATTTTACCGGTTCATCTTCCAGTACAACCCAGTCGCCGGCATCAATCGCAGTGGCTGCACGGCTACGGTTTTTTTGCTGTTGAAGTTCTTCTTCAAAGCCTTTTACATTGATAAAAAGAACTGGCTGTTTTATAAAAGGCTCTCCAATGATGTAGTCAGGGCTGATAGATATTTTAGGGTTCCATTCGTTTACTAAAAGTTGAGTAAGATCAAGTGGAAAACCGTAAGTGTCATGTAGTTCAAAGGCAGATTCACCGCTAAATATTAAAGGCTCTTCAAAGATTTCTCTTATTTCAGCATGACTTAGTTTATCTGTTATGGCTTTCTCTAGTCTCTTTTCTCTACTAATTACCATAATAACTAGTATGTTCTCAAATCTCCTTATTCCTTTTGCCAAAGTCTGCAAAAATGTATTCTCTTCCTCCAGCACCACTTTGCTCACAAAATCAAGCTGCTGTTGCAATTCGGGAAACACATTTTCAAATTGCTGGGCCAATACTGGCACCAGCAAATGCAGCAGCGGTTCTTTCCTATCTAAGTAAGAATAATAGTAACGAACGGCCCGGCGGAGAATCCGGCGAATCACATAACCAGCACCTGTGTTCGAGGGCAGTTGCCCATCAGCAATCGTAAAACAAATAGCCCGGATATGATCCGATAAAACCCGGAATGCAATTGCTTCTTTACTGTCGCTATAATCGTATTTTTTACCGGTTAGTTTTTCTATTTCTGTAATGGTACCGGTAAATAAATCGGTATCGTAATTACTGGTTTTGCCCTGCAGCACCCGCACTAATCTTTCCAGGCCCATACCGGTATCTACATGCTTTGCAGGCAGCTCAATCAACTTTGTAAATTCAACAACCTTTTGTGCTTTTTCTTCTTTAGCAGCATTAGGATTAGTAATAACCCATTCGTCAAAAGCTTTTTTATCAGCCCAAACCCGGTTGAACTGCATAAACACATTATTCCATATTTCAATTACCTGTGGATGATCGTTGTTGACCAGCGTTTTGCCCTCTACCTGCTGGCGTTCTTCATTGCTGCGGCAATCTACATGAATTTCAGTGCAGGGGCCACAGGGTCCCGTGTCGCCCATTTCCCAGAAGTTATCCTTTTTGTTGCCCATTAAAATGCGGTCTTCGCTAATCCAGTTTTTCCATTCGGTAAAGGCTTCCTCATCCTTTGGCAAGGCTTCTTTTTCATCCCCCTCAAACACCGTTACATAAACCCGTTCTTTATCGATGCCGTATACTTCCGTTAGCAGTTCCCAACTCCAAGCAATAGCGTCCTTTTTAAAGTAATCACCAAAGCTCCAGTTGCCCAGCATTTCAAACAGGGTGTGGTGGTAGGTATCTACGCCCACTTCCTCCAGGTCGTTGTGCTTGCCGCTTACCCGAAGGCACTTTTGTGTATCGGCAACCCGGGGATTGGGGGCAGGTTTATTACCCAAAAAGTAATCCTTAAACTGGTTCATGCCGGCATTGGTGAACAATAGCGTAGGGTCGTTTTTTATTACTACCGGTGCACTGGGCACAATCTGGTGGCCTTTCGATTGAAAGAAGTCCATAAAAGCCTGGCGTATCTCAGCGGCAGTCATGGTTTGTTCACGGGTGGTAAAGCTATTGTTCGTGGTCATGTATTTGAATTTGGGAGAAAGGCCTGTTATATTTGTCGCTATCGTTGTTGTAAAAAGGGTTGCAAATGTAAAGATTTGGCGTGTAGAGACGCCATGCTGGCGTCTCCTGATATAGCAGCACGCCTGATAGCAATTTTCAAAATTATCAGAACACGTCATAAGGTGTGTTCCAGCAGCAACAAATCTGTTTTGAAAAAAGTAAAATATTTTTATAATCCCCATACGCTCCGCTACGAAAAGCTGGCTACTCCCTTTCGGGTAAGGTTGCTCAAAGTTTTCGGCTTTTTTGCAGCGGTAGCTGTTACATCGGCCTTACTACTGCTGGTTATTCAAAAGTTTTTCCCCAGCGCCAATGAGCAACTGTTGCAATCGGAAAACGAGCAACTGCAATACCAGTTGAAAGTGTTGAACACGCAGGTAGCCGAAGTGGCTCAGCGTGTAAATGCCGTGGAGCATCGTGACAACCAGGTGTACCGGAACATTTTTGAAGCCGCCCCGCTGCCGGATAGTGCCCGCACTAAAAGGATAGTACAGATTGCCGAGTTGCAAAAGGTGGGTAATATGAACCAAAGCCAATTGGTGAGCAGTATCACCACCTCCCTGCAAACGCTGTATAACCGGGTAGATGCACAAAACAAATCGTTTAACGAAATAGAAAAAATGGTTGCCAGTAAAGCAGATTTGCTGGCTTCTATCCCGGCTATACAACCTGTAAGCAATAAAGACCTGGAACGCATTGCCTCCGGCTTTGGCAGCCGCATCGATCCCATTTATAAAGTTCCCAAAATGCACGCCGGCCTCGATTTTACGGCACCGAGCGGAACACCCATTTATGCTACGGCCGATGGCCAGGTGACAAAAGCTGAATTTAATGCCGGCGGTTTTGGCAACCATGTGGTGATAGACCACGGCTACGGCTATGAAACCCTGTACGGTCACATGGTGCGGATAAAAGTGCGATCTGGTCAAAAAATAAAACGAGGTGAAGTAATCGGCTGGGTAGGTAGCACCGGGAAAAGTACCGGCCCGCACTGCCATTATGAAGTTCATAAAAACGGAGCACCTGTTGACCCGGTGTACTATTTTTACAACGATATTACACCGGAACAATACGACCGGCTGTTGCAATTAGCAGCTACCCGGAGCCAGAGTTTTGACTAGGATATTGTCTTAAAATGGGATAAGATGGGATATCTGGGATAGGAATGGGATAAATACAATTAGGTGTAGAAACGCTATGCTGGTGTCTGGCTCGCCGGTGATGATTGGGATAATGACTGACGGATAACAGAACATTAAACAACAGAACTTTTAATCTTAAACTTTGAACTTTAAACTGAATGTAGAGATATGACGCCGAAGCCGCCAGAAAAAGTAAAGCAGGAGATTGAATCAGAAAAGAAACCGGAAGCGCCTTTGGAACTTCAAACAGATGCGGCCCATGAATCAGATGATGCTGATTTACAGGCAACCCATTCAACAGATAAAGTGCACATAATTCATCCCGGTGTTTCGTCAACGGGTGGCCGCAGCCGCAAAGTAATACCGGAGGAAGATGAAACCACCGGTATTGTAAATGTGCCGGCTGACGATGAATTATTTAAACGCCAGTATTACAGCATGCGGGAAGTAGCCGATATGTTTGGCGCCAACCAAAGCCAGATCCGGTTTTGGGAGAATGAGTTTGATATTCTGCAGCCCAAAAAAAATAAAAAGGGTGACCGCTATTTCCGGCCGCAGGATGTTAAAAATTTAGTGCTGATACACCATTTGCTGCGGCAGCGGCGTTTTACTATCGAAGGTGCCAAAGAATACCTGAAGCGGCATAGCGGCCGGGCAACCGCTACGTTTCAGGCTATTCAATCGCTGGAAAAATTAAAGGCATTTTTAGTGGAGATGAAAGCGAATTTGAGGAACTGAATGAAGTTCAGGATTTATGCACAGCATCCTTCGGAAAATCGGGTTTAAAGGTTATGGAATTTGAATGGTGCCGATTAACTCAATCCTGATTAACTTACATTAGAAAATTAATGTAATGACACTAACTGACAACCATATTGTTGAAACCTATTCACACTTATTTGGAGGGCTTAGTGCGTCACACAAAATTGAACTAATTGAAAGCCTTGCAAAATCGTTGAAAATAAGTGACAAAGCAAAAGATGACCGGTTTTATAATTCTTTTGGTGCATGGGAATCAAGTAAATCAGCTGAAGAAATTGCTGTAGAGATCAAGATGAATACATGAAGTTGAAATGTTGATATTTTAGATTGATATGCATGAGAAATCTTACATTAATTTTATTCTCTTTTGCTTTTAGCGGATGTGGCACACTGGGTGGTTTTGCACTTTGGAAATTTCCTGCCTCGAAGCAAGTTGTAGTTCAGGCGATTGATACACTTTTTACAGAACATCCCGAATATATTGTTCCGGATAAATGGACAAAATATGACGATTGGAAATCACGGGGATTTGATTTTTTAGATAGCAGAATTTTTTATTTTAAACAAATCCCTGAAGAAATGTATTATGTTACTTTTATTGGAGATGCTAATGATTCAATTCAGGCAAATCCAAATGAAACGGGAATATCAATAAGAGCAGTAAGTATCGGAACGCCTGCATGGATAACAGAGGATAAGACAAACTCCGCAGAAAGAAAACGTATAGAAACAAGATTCACCAATGAAATAACAGCTAAGCTTGAAAGTTATACGAATACAAAAACCACGAAGGAAAACTAATTGATATCCTGATTGAAAAAGTTGAAATTAACAGGCTTGTATAATTTTATTGATTTTATTACCTTCTATTATTTCAAAAATACAAACTCTCAATATGCGTTTTATAAAAAACAGTTTACTGGCTCTTACAATAGCCGGAACAATTATCTCCTGTGGCGGATCGAAAAAAGCAATGGTGGCAGAACCACTGAAAACATACGAAGAACTAAAAGACCGGGATGGCGGAAAAATGCTGCGGGGCATTGTAACCAAAGAACAGATTACGCAGGATACGGCTTTCCATTGGTACACTGATAACCTGAAATTTTACACGCCGGATGCTACTACGGTAGATGCATTAAAAAAGAATAAGGACAAAATAAGCCTGGTGATATTTGGCGGTACCTGGTGCCATGATACGCAAAACATTTTACCGAAATATTTTTCGGTATTGGATGCAGCCGGGTTTCCGCAGGATAAAGTAACGCTGGTAATTGTTGACCGGGCCAAAACAACCATCGGTAATTTGCAAACCCCTTTTCATATTACCAATGTGCCTACCCTGATTGTTATGAAAGATGGTAAGGAACAAGGCCGCATTGTGGAGTACGGTAAAAGCGGATTGGCAGATAAGGAATTGGGTGAAATGTTGAATGGGATGCAATAAATGCTCAGTGACTTTATCATTGGATAGGGGTGCTTTAATTCCCTGTTACTACAACAGGACCGGCAGGCAACGGTTCTGCCTGCAAAATTTTTCTCCCTTTTTCAGATAAAAAGGCAATCACTTCGTGTATCAGGTCTGTTGAATAATTAAACGTCAGTTTTATAATTGCCAATTTTGGCGATCATGGCTTTTCAATACCTTAAATTGCTCTTTAATATGTTAAACTGCCTTGTTGAATAATAGTAGTAAATAGTGTATGTCCGGAAACGCCTAAAAAGTGGCTATCAGGTTGCTGGGTTACGGCTTGCTGATAGTTGTTTTTTGTAATTGATTGTCTCCACCGTCTGCCGTTACTCTCAAAAAGTACTTTTTCTTTGTTTTCCGTTGCCATCGGGCGCACTTCGTCCTGCAAGTTTATCCTTGCGGCTGTTTTCTGTGTTCTTTTTAGGCTGCCTGCTTTTTGTTCAGATAGCGTAGCTTATCCGCTACGCTTTTTGCTTCTTTGCGTTTTTGCTCTTCTATTAAATGGTTGCCTATAATATGAAGGTTGTATGCTAAAACACTCAGCCCAACACTTCTTTTATAACCTCCTAACCCTTTGTCCACACAACGGTTTAGCCCGTGATGTTCCAGCATATTGATGTTGCTTTCCACTGCCGAATGGGCCCGGCGCAATCGCTTAAAGGGTTTTGTGCTTTCTCTTTCCCTGACTTCTTTGCTGTGCCTGCCGCTTTTGGGCAGCACGGCCTGCGAAGTATAATCCTGTTGCAAGCTATCCAGGTTGGCCTGGCTGTAAAAGCTCTTATCAAAACTGTGGGAACTTATGTTCTTGCCGCCATAGTTGTGTTGTATCCTTTTTGTAAGCGGGGCTACCTGGGCTGCATCTTTTTCTCCCTGCATTATTTTGTAATCTACGATCAACTGGTATTGGTCGGTGGTAATGAGCAGCAAATGGCCCAGTTCTACTTTTTTATTCAGCTTGCCTTTTGTTATCCACTCTGTATGTTCCTCAAATATGGAAAATACCTTCTCCGAGGCAGGGATGGTTTCCTTTTTTAATAACCTGCGCTCTATCTGATCAGTAAACTTCTTTGCATAATCCGTATACGTCTTTAAGGCTACTATACACAGTAATATACGTTTCACATCCCCGCTAACAGGTGGAGCAGCTATCAGTTCACCAAAACGCTCCTGCAACATGTTGGATTGCTGCAAATAAGTTTTAACCGCCCTTGTCTTTTGCACTTCGTTTTTACCGTTGCTACGGAAGACCTGTTGGGATGCCTGGCGAAAAAGGCTCTTGGTGGTGCTGTGAAGCTGCTTTAGTTTCCGCCAGCCTTTCAGGCTCGCATCAGCAGGGCTTATTTTCATCAGCTTTTCAACCATGTCAAGCCCCTTGCGCAAACTATCCCACAGCAAATTAAGATCGGTAGGGAAATGCACATTGGTTTCTAAAACATAGCTGTCGGTTTTAAGCTGAAGGCTTCTTTCTTCTTCTTTTTTTTTAAGCAGGTTGTGCCCTTCTTCTACCACCATCAAATTAATCTGTTGCAGCAGTTCCTCATCTATCAGCGATACGTTGTCCACTATTGTCTGGTAGGCAAACACTAATTCCTCTATACCGAACTTCTCTACGTGCACGCCTAAAATTTGCCTTAGCAGTTTATGATAATTTGCCATATCTTCCAGCCTGTCCCAGTTCGTATCCAGGGTATGGCGTATGACTGCCAATACAAGTATGTGCCATAAATCCATACCCTTGCGCCCCGTTTTCTTTTTACCTGCTACTACTTTTTTCTCAAGTAAGGCAAACACTTTTTCGTTTAAGCCAGGGCTAACAAAAATGTGCTGTAGTGCCTTTAATACGGGTGGCAGTTCATCCCGGCTGCGCAACGGAAATTTCACTTCGCTGATGGGGGTGATGCCCAGGGTGGTTTGCTGTTCAAAATGATACCGCATTTTTCACTGATTTATTAACCAATAATGCCGCAAGTATTATCCCAAACTCAACCCTGTTCACATACTGTGCATAATATTCGGCAACACTTATAGCTTAGAACCTTTTACTGCATTGGGTTCTATTGTTTTCCGACAAACACTAAATAGTTGTAACAGCAGTTTTGGTAATCCATGCAAAAGCCCTGAATATCCGTTTTTTATCAGATGTTCAGGGCTTTGATTCCGTTTATACATTTTATCCTTTCGCTTCTTTTTCTGCTTCCCGTTTCATTTGCTCATTGGCCGTTATTTGAAATTCTACCCGGCGGTTATTGGCCCGTCCACTCTCGGAGTCGTTGCTGTATTTAGGGTAATTCTCACCTTTGCCAATGGTGGAAATGCGGCTGCCGGAAATACCCTTTGATTTTAAATAGCTGGCAACAGCATTGGCCCGCTTTTCAGATAATGACTGGTTGTACTTGTCTGCACCGGTGTTATCCGTATGACCATCCACCTCAATATTTGTTTGCGAATAGCTATTTAAAATAGTTGTCAGCTTATCTAAAGAGTTGTAAGCCGACGTGTTTAATGCGGATTGATCGTATCCAAACAGCACCGCATCATTGAATTCGACTACAATACCTTCTCCAACCCGTTCTACTTTGGCATCAGGCACTGTTTTCTTAATTTCCTCTGCCTGTTT
The DNA here is from genome assembly GCA_965246935.1 of Chitinophagaceae bacterium. Lineage (GTDB taxonomy): Bacteria > Bacteroidota > Bacteroidia > Chitinophagales > Chitinophagaceae > JAZKFT01. The sequence goes on from CBDFGC010000038.1 coordinate 361,486, forward strand.
ATCCATTTTATGGCCAATGATGCCACCTGCAACCCCACCGATAGTACCCCCGATGATAGCACCCAGGCCGGTATTACCGGTAATTTTACCAATAACACCACCCAGTACAGCACCACCTCCGGCGCCAATTACCACACCTTTATCCTGCTTACTGCTTTTTTTCCATGTTGCACATCCCTGCCCTGCTATGCTTGCTGCCAGCAATAAACTGATAATAATTTTTTGATTTTTCATGTTGATTGTATTTGCCTCCGCACTTCACAATACCATACCAATCTTTAATAAGGGTATTATAAAGTGAAGATTTTATAGAAGAATAATCCTGCCTCAGTGAATAGAGGGCAACCGGGGATGTACAGATATAAAACAGTATACGCTGATACAAAAACATAATGGAATCTGCTTAGTACCGTTTGCCGGTTTGCTTACAACGATCCGCCTGCAACTAATACCGGTGCTACGGTTAACTGATGGCTGGTATGAGGGTCATCCATGGATTGCATCATTACCTCATAAGCTAAAGTGCCTAACTTATAGCCGCTTGTTTCGATATACGTTATTTCGGGGTAATACATTTTGGGGTAATACCCGTCGCTCATACTAATAATGCCGACATCCTGCGGGTAAGCTATTTTTAACTGCTGTACCATTTTCATAACGCCAATCAGGATTTCATCGCTCATGCAAAAAATGGCGTCCGGCTTTTCGTCCGACAAAAAATAGCGTTGTGCAATGACCGCCGCATCCGCTGAACTGGATGCATTTGCATTTAGTAATTTGATGTCCGGTCTGTTTTTAAAAGATTCAATAAAAGCCTGGCGGCGTATTCTGGAAAGGGCAAAATTTTCACTGCCAAAAATGGAAAGAATATTTTTTTTGCCTTTTTGGATCAACGCATTAGCAACCTGTGTTGCAGCGGTTTGGTTATCAATGCAAACCTGGTTATACAACGCCTCATCCGGCACTTTATCAAAAAACACAACCGGTATAGACAGGTCATCGAGCTTTTTAAAATTACTGAGATCGGTATTGCCTGGTGAAAGGCAGGCAAAACAACCTGATACCCGATTTTGCCGGTAAAGTTTTAAAATATTTTGTTCTATCCACGGATTATCGGCTGACTGCATAATAATAAGCGAGTAACCGCTGGGGCGGCACTTCTCCTCTACTGCCGACATAAACGAATCATAAAACGAATTAGATACAGAGGGAACCATCAAGCCAAATACCATCGTATTTTGCCTGCGCAGGTTAATAGCATTAGCATTCGGTTCATAATCCAGAAGTGCTGCCAGCTCCACTACTTTTTGTTTGGTGGTACTTGAAATGTCGGGATGGTCTTTCAGGGCACGGGAAACAGTAGAAATGCTAAGGTTTAGTACCTCTGAAATTTTCTTAAGTGTAACATTCATAATGGCTAAACATCTAAAATTGTCCACTGCAAACTTTACCGCAAACGTTTGCGTATTTTTATTAAAATTAACAGGATTTTTCCAATGCAATATCTGCTTACTTTTCCTAAGTCTTATAACAAAACTGTACTTATGAAAATCAGATTGCTTGCAACCAGGCTTCTCAGCCTATGTGTCATTTTAATTTCTCCTTTGCTACTGCTGGCCCAGCAGAAAACCATTACCGGAAAAGTAACCAACGAAGTTACCGGTGCTGCATTAGCCGGCGTATCAATTACTGCGAAAGGAACCAGAAACGCTACGCAAACCGGCGCTGATGGAACATTTACATTATCAGTACCCCAATCGGTTACTACTCTAACGCTTAGTTCAGTAGGTTTTGGCAGCAAGGATGTAACGTTGGATGGGTCGAATAGTTTGACGGCTACCCTTACGGAAACAGGCGGTGCGCTGAACGAAGTAGTAGTAATTGGGTATGGTACTGCTTCCCGCAAAACGGTAACCGGTGCTATTGCTTCCCTAAAAGCAAAAGATTTCAACCAGGGCGTCATTGCTGCTCCCGATCAATTATTACAAAGCAAGGTTGCGGGTTTGGAAGTTACCAATACCAGTGGACAACCTGGCGCAGCTACCACTATACAAATTCGTGGCAACTCTTCTATTCGTTCGGGTAACAATCCTCTGTACGTGGTAGATGGGGTGCCATTGGATGGTGCATCAGCACGTCCCAACTTAGGTATTGCTTTAGGCGGTAGTAATCCAAATTCTAACCCGTTATTGTTTATCGACCCATATAGTATTGCTCAGATTGATGTATTAAAAGACGCTTCTTCTGCAGCTATCTATGGTTCAAGAGGTGCCAACGGTGTTATTGTGGTTACCACTAAAAAAGCAAGCACAGGCCCTATGCGGGTAGATGTAGGTGTGAGTATGGGTTTCAATGCCGGTTTTATGAAGCGGTTTGAAGTATTGAATGTCGACCAATTTAGAACTGCAATTAAAAAATACAGATTGGATACGCTGTCTACTTCTTTGGATGGCAAAGCAAATACAGATGCTTTAAAAGAGATTTCTCAGGCAGGATTTACGCAAAATTATTCCGTAGCTTTTGGAGGTGGTAACGAGGTGGGCCGTTTCAGGGCAGGATTCTTAGCCTCCCGTACGGAAGGGTTAATTAAAAAGTCATCTTTGGACAAATACCTGGCTACACTCGGCGGTAATTATAAATTCATTGATAACAAACTAACGCTTGATTTTAGCCTGATTGCGGGCAACTATGGAGAGCAATTAACCAGTGTATCTAATAATGCAGGTTCTGAAGGTAATATCATCAGTTCTGCTTTAAGCTTTAACCCAACACTTCCCATACGGGATTCAAAAGGTTTGTATGTTTATCCGGGTAATGGTTCCGGTAATCCCCTGGCTTATAACGATGCTTTTAACGACAGAAGCAGTGTTAATTCTATATTAGGTAGCATTTCTGCCAGCTATAAAATTGCCAAAAATCTGGAATATAAATTTTTATATGGTGTTAACCACAGCTCTGGTATCCGCAAGGCAAGCCTGGATGGCTGGATAAAAGGTGTTGCGGCTGTGTCGGGTGCCGGGGTAGCCGGTAAGGCTGATGCTGACCTGACTTCCATGGATTTTACACATACATTAAGTTATAAAACACCTATTACAAAAGATCTTAGCCTGGATGCAGTAGCTGGATATGAATATTTTAAATCTGACTTTTCAGGTGGTAGTAACTTTTACAAAGGGTTTGCTATCAATTTAACCGAAAATGCAAGAACCGGAATATTGTATACAGATATTCTTCAAAATGCTAATACGGTTACTTCTTCCAGCTTCTCTAACCCAACTACAGAAATACAATCTTTTTTTGGCAGAGCTACCTTTAACTATATGGATAACCTGATTGTAACCGGAAGCCTTCGGGCAGATGGTTCCAGTAAGTTTGGATCCAATAACAGGTATGGTATATTTCCTGCTGTAGGTGCCCGGTGGATAACGAGCAATGCTTCATTCATGAAGGATCAGAAGTTGTTTTCTAATCTGGCAATTCGTGGGTCATTTGGTATTACCGGTAACCAGGAGTTTCCGGCAGGTGCAGGGCAGGAACAATTTGCTTACAGTACTTTTAGCACCTATGGTCAATCAACAAATGGTAATCCTGATCTTAAATGGGAAAGCACCCGGTCGTTCAATATAGGTGCAGATTTTTCTTTTTTACGTGGTAAGCTGTTCAGTTCTATCGATTATTACTATAAAAATACAAAAGATTTACTTTTTCAAGGGATAGCCATTGCTCCTGCCTCCAGTGCCGCACAGTTTAGAAACCTGCCAAGCGGTAACCTGATTAATTCCGGTTTCGAAGCAGTAGTTGGTTATACGTTTGCCGATCGCAAAAACTTTGGCCTGGAAGCGAGTATGAATGTATCGTATAATAAAAACGAATTAAAGAACTTCAAGGATAAACTTACCGGCCTGGACATTCTTATTCAAACGGCTACCATTAGCGGTCAGGGTGTTTCCGGAACGCTGGCACAGGTAATCACGAACAACCAGCCGCTTAATGTGTATTACTTAAAGAATTTCGAAGGGTTTGATGCAAATGGCAATCAGCAGATTGGGGTTAAAGACCCACTTCCACATTTTGCCGGCGATCCAAATCCTAAATGGCTGGGTGGTTTAAGCACTTCATTGCGTTATAATAAATTTAACCTGAATCTTAATTTTGGTGGTTCATTTGATTTTCTGATTTATAATAATAGCGCAACTGCTATTACAAATATTGCAGGGATAGCAAATGGTAGAAATATTGATTTAGCGGCTTACAATTCTCCTGAAAGGCTATCCAGCGGCGTAGGGGCCTCCACCCGTTTCCTGGAAAAAGGTGACTACGTAAAGTTGAGAAATGCAACAATCCGTTACACATTGGGCAACAGAGGAAAATATCTCAAAAATGTAAGCGCTTATGTAAGCGGTACCAACCTTTTTGTTATTACAAAATTCACCGGTTTTGATCCTGAAGTAAACATTGATAAAACCAGTAATAATTATCCTTCCCGTTCAATTGAATACGTACCTTACCCAACACCCCGTGTTGTTACTTTTGGCCTGAATTTCTCTTTATAATAAATTATTAAAAACGCGTCATATGAAAAATATAAAAGTTTCATTTAACTACCTGCTGGTAATAGGCTTGGTAGCTATTGCATCGGGATGTACAAAACTGAAGGAAAATTTAAATGGCACACTTACCAGGGCCGAGGTTACTGCAACACTGGGTAGTGCCGGCACGGGATTGCTGCTAAATGCTGCCTATGCCGATTTGGGTGGCCCGTTAACCGGGCAAGACCTCTTATTTTCACTTGAGGAAAATACCTCTGATGAAGCCCTGGTACCAACCCGTGGTGGCGACTGGGATGACAATGGTGTTTGGCGGGTACTACACGCACATACGTGGAATGCCGACCATGCCTATATTCTGAATGTTTTTAATGCTTTGAATAAAGCGAGTTATGATGCTACCAATGTGTTATCATTTAACCCTTCCGCAGCACAGGCGGCTGAAGCAAAATTCATCAGGGCATTGGTATTGTATTATCAGCTGGACTTATACGGCCAGTATCCCATACGGGAGCCTGGCGAGGATGTAAGAAACCCGCCATTGGTGCGTTCCGGTGCAGATGCGATTAATTTCATCATTGCTGAATTAAATGCGGCGCTTCCTAATTTACCAGCAACAAACCCACCTACCCGTGCCACTCCGGATGCCTGCCGCACCTTGCTGATGAAATGTTACCTGCAAAAGGGAGCATTTATTAACCGTGCTGCACCCACATTTGATGCAGCTGATATGAATCAGGTGATTACTTTGGGCAATGCCATAATTAATAGTAATAAGTATAGCTACTCAACCAATTACTTTGATAACTTTAATCCGAATAACTCAGCTAATCTTCGGGAAGCAATATTTACCTATCCAAACGAAAGTGGTACTGCTGCCAACAATTCAGGAATTGCAGCCCGCTGGAATATGACGCTGCATTACAACCAATATACGCCTGCTAATCCTAATGCCGGATGGAATGGATTTACAACCATTAGCGATTTCTACAATGCGTTTAATACAGGCGCAGGCACCACTGCTTTTGGCCCGGCTGATACATTATTGGATCCACGTATTGGTGGCCGTTATTACCAGGGTACTACCAATATTTCCGGCTTACGGCCCGGTTTTCTGGTAGGCCAGCAGTTCAATGAAGCAGGTGTAGCAATAAAAGACAGAAAAGGTGCCCCGCTTGCATTTACTCCGGCTATTGCTACAGATATGAAAGAAACAGGCAGCAACCTGGAAGTTACTGGTATTCGGGTAGTAAAGTATCCACCTGATTATGCCAACTACGGCGGCCCTGCCGGCAATGATCTGATGATTTTCCGCTATCCGGATGTGGTGCTGATGGTGGCAGAAGCAAAAGCGAGAAACGGTGATAATGCAGGTGCTTTAACAATGGTAAATGCATTACGGGCTTCCCGTGGTGCGCCGGCTCTTAGTACGATGACCTTGGTGAACCCAAATAATGTAGAAGATCCAAAAACATTATTAGCCGAAAGAGGCCGTGAATTATATTGGGAAGTTGTTAGGAGAACCGACCTCATCCGCTTTGGTGTGTTCTTAAAACCCTGGCAGTATAAGACGGTTAATGATGCCAAAAACCTGGTGTTCCCTGTGCCTAATCAGGCGCTGTCGGTTAATCCAAATCTAAAGCAGAATGCAGGATACTAATTAATTTCATCATTTTCAGATACAACCCGAAAGGTCATTTTTAACAAAAATGACCTTTCTTTCATTTAATAAAAAGAGTAAGTTGCAGTAGTGATCATGAACTCAGGATTTGTAAAAACAGTTGTTTGTCTTATTGCCTGCTTTCTACTGCTTTCGTGCAGGCAGCAGCAGAAACCAGGTACCCCGCTTTTTGAACTGATGGAGCACACCGGGATTCAGTTTCAGAATACGGTTGAAGACGGAAGCCTGGAAAATAGTTTTCTGTTTCGTAATTTTTATAACGGTGGTGGTGTAGGTATCGGTGATATTAACAATGATGGCTTACCTGATATTTTTTTTACATCTAATGCCGGTGCCAATAAACTATACCTGAATAAAGGAAACTGGCAATTCGAGGACATTAGTAAAAAAGCAGGAATTACTGCTGATGATAAGTGGAATACGGGTGTTGCTTTTGCTGATGTAAATGCCGACGGCTGGTTAGATATATATGTCTGCTCCAGCGGCCACATGGGTACCGGCAACCGGAAAAACAAACTCTACATCAACGATCATAATTTACACTTTACGGAAGCGGCAGATGCTTACGGGCTGGGCATTTCGGCCTATACCACGCAGGTGTCTTTTTTTGATTATGATATGGATGGTGACCTGGATTGTTTCATGATCAATAACAGCCCGATTCCTGTAAACCAGCTTAATTTCAGTAACCGGCGGGATTTGCCCGAAAAGGAATGGCCGGTAGGAGCGTTTTTAAAAGGTGGTGGCGATCACCTGTACCGCAATGATAACGGGCATTTTACCGAAGTAACCAAACAGGCAGGCATTCATGGCAGCCTTATCTCTTTTGGGCTTGGCGTATCCGTAGGCGACATTAACGGCGACAATTACCCGGACGTGTTTGTTTCCAACGATTCCTACGAACGGGATTACCTGTACATCAATCAGAAGAACGGTACTTTTAAAGACATGACGGAAGATTGCATGCAGCACCTCAGCTTTTCTTCCATGGGGGCGGATATTGCCGATATCAATAATGACGGCTATCCTGATTTGTTTACAACCGATATGTTGCCACTCAACGACCTGCGGCTAAAAACAACCGGCGCATTTGATAATATTGATTTGTTTAATGCGAAATTGAAAGCCGGGTTCTATTACCAGTATACCCAAAACTGCCTGCAACTGAACGATAAGAATGGCATGTTTAAGGAAATAGCCAATTACAGTGGTGTGGTTGCTACCGACTGGAGTTGGGGCGCCCTGATGATGGATATGGACAACGATGGCTGGAACGACATCCTGGTATGCAATGGCGTAAACCGGGACGTAACCAACCTTGACTTTATGAATTTTTTTGCCGATGAAGTGTATCACAAGATGGTGCTGAGCGGCAAAAAACAGGAGATTGATCAATTGCTGAAACAGATACCCCGGAACCCGGTCCCGAATAAGATTTACCGGAACAACCATAACCTGAAATTTACGGACATGGGCGAAAGCTGGGGTATGGCCCAACCTTCCTGGAGTAATGGCGCAGCTTATGGCGATCTGGATAATGATGGTGACCTGGATATTGTAATTAGCAATGAAAACGGACCGGCATTCGTTTACAAAAACAACTCCCGGCAAATCAATCACAATAATTATGTGAGCCTTTCATTAAAAGGAAAAGGAAAAAATCCATTTGCCGTAGGTAGTAAAATAGCCGTGTATGCAGGCGGGGAAATATTCACCAAGGAACTGATCCCTGTCAGAGGTTTCCAATCATCGGTAGATTATAAACTAATTATTGGCCTGGGTAAAACACCAGGAATCGATTCCATGATTGTAACCTGGCCCGACCGTTCTGTTTCAAAATATCAACGGCCAAAAATAAATACCACGCTTTCGCTGCAATGGCCCGATGGCAAACCGGTTAATCAGCCAACTGCTATATCCGGCGCCAACACATTTTTCACCAAAGTCAGCAGCAACTTCGATAAACACGAAGAAAACAATGCTGTTGATTTTTATGCAGAAAGAAATGTGCCCCGCCTGCTTTCCAGGGAAGGGCCGAAAGCAGCCGTAGCCGACGTAAACGGGGATGGCCTGGACGATGTGTATATTGGTGGAACGCCAGCCCATGCAGGGCAGTTATATGTACAAATAGCCGGTGGAAAATTTCAGAAAAAGGAACAACCTGCCTTTGCCCCTTTTACCGCTTTTGAAGATGTAGCCGTACTGTTTTTTGATGATGACGGAGATGGGGATGCCGACCTGCTGGTGTGCCCTGGTGGCAATACTACTATGCCTAACAGCCGGGAATTACAATTGAGGTTATTTAAGAATGATGGCAAGGGCAATTTTACGTTGGACGATAAAGCATTTCCCAACGTAGGTATGAATGTGTCGGTAGCTGCGGCTTATGATTTTAACGGCGACGGCTTTACAGATGTGTTTATCGGCGGACGGAGCTTTCCGGGTGTTTATGGCATTACACCGTTTAGTTATTTATTTCAGAACAATGGCCATGGCTACTTTACGGATGTTACCAAAACGGTGGCGCCTGATATTGCCAACATTGGAATGGTTTGCAGTGCTGTATGGGTGGATGTAACCGGCGATGCAAAAAAGGAATTAGTGATAGCAGGCGAATGGATGGCCCCCCGAATCTTTGCATACGCCGGAAATAAGTTCACGGAAGTTCCATCTAATTTAAATAACCTGTATGGCTGGTGGCAAACCGTAACAGCGGCCGACCTGAACGGCGATGGCAAACCCGATTTGGTATTAGGAAATATGGGTGAAAATTTTTATGCAAACCCGGATAGTACCAGGCCGGTAACGTTGTGGGTAAAAGACTTCGACCAGAATGGCGACCCCGATAAAATAATGACCTATACCATTGATGGGAAAAACATGCCTATGTTTTTGAAAAAAGACATGGAAGAACAAATGCCTGCTATTAAAAAAGGGAATCTGAAAAATGAAGTGTATGCAGGCAAATCCATTGAGGAATTATTTCCGGGTGATGCACTGAAAGATGCAGTCGTAAAAAAAGTAAATTATACAAGTTCCTGCGTGGCTTTCAATAAAGGCAACGGCCAGTTTACGGTGCAAAACCTGCCGCCGATGGCACAGCTTTCCTGCATCAATGTGGTAAGCTGCACCGATGTAAATGGGGATGGCATTACAGACCTGGTAACAGGCGGAAACCAGTTTGGCTTTTTACCACAGTTTGAGCGGCTGGATGCCAGCCTGGGTGATGTATTAATTAACAATGGCAAAGGCCGGTTTGTATGGCAGGATGCAGCAGCAACCGGCCTGAAGTTACGTGGTGAAATGCGGGATATTGTTACAATAAAAGGGAAGGGCAAAAATTACTTTTTGTTTTTACAAAATGCGGATGTGCCGGTATTGTATGAGTTGACGGAGAAAGCTAAGAGTGGCGAACGCTGATATAGGGATTTAGTATATTTACAAAACAAAAAGCAGGTTATGGAAAAGGAAATAGAAATTTTAGAGAAAAAAGATGATGTGGGAGAAGTTAAAAGCCAGGTTCCGGATTGGCTTTTAGCTGGTTTTAAGACAGAGGAGGAGTATAATGAATTGTTACAAAAAATTAACAACGACCTAAAGAAGAGGGAATTGCATCCTTGGGTAAAAGAATTTGGGGGTATGATAAATACGGGAAGGGAGGAAACTATGGAAACAATTTTTGAAGATTTGTAAATGGCAAAAAGAATATTTATTGATGCAAACATCATGATAGATCTGATAAGTGCAGAAAATAAGTCACATGCCAATACTACCTGGATGTTTGACGAATTGCTAAGTCTCAAAGAAGTACTCCTTTGCTCACCGGTAACCTTTGCAATTACTTACTATTTTCTAAGTAAAAAGGTAAAGAACAATACAATATTGAATAACAAAGCAAAGCGTTTGTTTGCTCCTTTCACTTTTAGTAAAGAGGATTCTTCAATAATGCAAAGTGTTATGCAATCTTCTTTTACTGATTTGGAAGATGCGCTGCAGTACTATTCTGCGTTAGATGCTAAAGCTGAAGTCATTATTACAAAAAACTATTTCGATTTCTACGAATCCTCTATCCCGGTGTACCATCCGCTACAATACATTAATCAATTTCTCATATAATCCTGACAACTCCGCACACCTAAGCGCCGGCCTCCGTCCGGTGCTGGCCCGTTACTAATCTTCGAATTTTGCAATTTTCGGATATAAGTGACGAATAGACACAGGACAGAGTCCTGCGCCTATAAATCCTGCCCGCTCTGCGAAGTCTCTGACTTCGCAGCCTTATGTTCTTCGTAGTCTCTGACTACTTTAAAATCAGATTCACAAACAATTACGTGGTCACCAAAACAATTGCATTTATTCTTATCGGCATCAGCTTGCTATGCTACGCTTGCAAAACAAAGCCTGTTGTAAAAGCTAAAACGCTGTTCACTTTAATGGACAGTACCGGCGTTCAATTTGTAAATACAGTGCACGATACCACGGATCTTAATATTTTAAATTATCGTAATTTTTACAACGGTGGTGGTGCTGCCATTGGCGATCTAAATAATGACGGACTGCCTGATATTTTTTTTACAGCTAACCAGGGTGCTAATAAACTCTATCTGAATAAGGGCAATTTTAAGTTTGAAGATATTTCAGCCAAGGCAGGTTTTGGCGATAAAAAACAATGGAGTACCGGCGTAGTACTGGCCGATGTCAATAATGATGGCTGGCTGGATATTTATGTAAGTAACGCAGGCAGCATGACCGATTCATCACTACGCCGAAACCAGTTATTCATCAACCACCACAACCTTACGTTTACCGACTCGGCCGCTGCCTACGGGCTGGATAATGCAGGCTACACTACGCAGGTATCTTTTTTTGATTATGACCTGGATGGCGATTTGGATTGCTTTATGGTAAACAATAGTCCTATTTCGCCCAACAGTCTGAACCTGGCAAACTACCGGGATATACCGGATGATAGCCTGCACCTGTCAACGCAATGGCGGGGCGGCGGCGACCATCTATACCGCAATGATGGGCCTTTGGTTTCCTCCCCGTTGGAGGGACGGAAGGGGGGCTTTACCGAAGTATCCAAACAGGCAGGTATTCATGGCAGCATCATTTCTTTTGGGCTGGGCGTAACAGTAGGTGATGTAAATGGCGACGGCTACCCCGATGTATATGTGTCCAACGATTATTTTGAACGGGATTACCTGTACATTAACCAAAAAAACGGAACCTTCAAGGATGAAGCGGAGGATTGGCTGCAGCATACCAGCCTGGCCAGCATGGGCGCCGATTTTGGAGACATTAACAACGATGGCTACCCCGATATTTTTACAACGGATATGTTGCCTGGTGAAGACTTCCGCAAAAAAACAACATTGGCTTTTGAAGACATAAACATGTACCGGCTTAAGCAGAAAAATGGTTTTTACCACCAGTTTTTCCAGAACACTTTGCAACTGAATAATGGCAATGGAAAGTTTGCCGACATAGCGAATTATGCTGGCGTACCCGCCACCGACTGGAGCTGGGGCGGAATTATGTTTGATGCTGATAATGATGGTTACACCGACCTGTATGTATGCAATGGCATTTACCATGATTTAATTAACCAGGATTTCCTTGATTTCACAGCTAATGAGATTATGCAGAATATGGTGGCCACCGGCAAAAAGGAAGACCTGCATGCAGTTATTGATAAAATGCCCTCCATTCATGTATTGAATAAAGCATATAAGAATAACGGAGACTTATCGTTTACCGATGCCGGCGAAGGATGGGGATTTACACAGCCTTCCTTTTCCAACGGGGCCGCTTATGGCGACCTGGATAACGACGGCGATCTGGATCTGATTGTAAACAATGTAAACCAGCCGGCGTACATCTATCGGAATAATGCACAGCAGTATCATCAGCAAAACTATATAAGCGTTACGCTACAGGGCAGTAGCCACAACCGTTTTGCCATTGGCAGCACCATTAAAATTTACCAGGGTGGGCAGGTGCTTACACGGGAAGTAATGCCCAGCCGGGGCTTTCAGTCGTCTGTGGATTACAAAATAGTAATTGGCCTGGGAAAAAGGGCACAGGTAGATTCTATGGTCGTACTTTGGCCCGACCGCTCCTCGTCGGCTTACATTCATCCAAAGCTAAATAGTACCTATACGATAAAGGAAGAGCAGGCTCAAAAAAGGCGACCTGAATCTACTGAAAAAACAGAAGCACCTGCTTTATTTACGCAGGTACCAACTGCTTTCGAAAAACATACGGAAGATGATTACGTCGACTTTTTTTATGAACGCAACGTACCGGTAATGGTTTCCTGTGAAGGCCCGAAAGCGGCCACCGGCGACGTAAACGGGGATGGATTGCCGGATATTTATATTGGTGGCACTACCAGCAGGCAGGGGCAATTGTATCTGCAAAAAAGTGATGGAAAATATATATTGAAAGAAGAACCAGCCTTTCACGCCTTTTCAGATTTTGAAGACGTAGCAGTGCTGTTATTTGATAGTGATAATGACGGCGATCTGGATTTGCTCATTTGCCCCGGTGGCAACAATATGCCGCCCGGTAGCCGGCAACTGCAATTGCGTATGTTTATAAATGATGGTAAGGGCAATTTCACTATTAATGGCAGTGCTTTTCCGGTAAACAATGCCAACATTAGTGTAGCCTGTGCCTACGATTTTGATGGCGATGGCGACCTGGATTTATTTGTGGGCGGCAGGAGCATGGTACGGGATTATGGCATTACACCTGCCAGTTGTTTATTTGTAAATGATGGTCGCGGTCATTTTACTGATATGGCGAAAAGCTGGAATTCCGATATCAGTAACATTGGGATGGTGACCGGCGCCGTGTGGGCTGATGTATGGGGCGATGCAAAAAAAGAACTGGTGATTGTAGGGGAGTGGATGGCGCCAAGAATATTCAGTTTTCAGAAAAACCATTTTATAGAAGTAAAAACCAATATTGATAATTTGTATGGATGGTGGCAAACAGTAGCCGTGGCCGATGTAAACGGCGATGGCAAGCAGGACTTGCTGCTGGGCAATATGGGCGAAAACTTTTGCCTGCATCCTGATTCGGTCAATCCGGTAAAATTGTGGGTGGGCGATTTTGACCAGAACGGCACGAACGATAAAATATTGACATATTCCGTGGAAGGAAAAGATAAGCCGGTGTTTTTAAAGCATGACCTCGAAGAATCCATGCCCTTTTTAAAAAAGCAAAATCTACGTCATGAAGCGTATGCACAAAAAACAGTGCAGGAACTAATTCCACCTGATGCCCTGGGCAAAGCCATTGTAAAACAATTGAATTACTCCGCTTCCTGTATTGCCATTAATAAAGGGAACGGGCAGTTTGCCATTCAGAAATTGCCGGCAATGGTGCAGCTTTCCTGTGTAAACGCTATTCGTGCCACCGATTTGAATAAAGACGGATTTACAGACCTGCTCTTAGGCGGTAACAACTTTAATTTTCTACCGCAACTGGAACGGCTGGATGCCGGTATGGGCGATGTGCTTATCAATGACGGGAAAGGAGCTTTTAACCGGGTGGCTGCAAAGTCGTCAGGCATTACGCTGAGGGGGCAGGTAAAAGATATTATTGAATTACAAAAAAATAAAAGCTATTTGTTTTTACAAAATAATATGTACCCGGTGTTGTATAAACTGAATGAGAAAAAGTAATATGAGCGAACCAGTTAATAAAATACTCCACGTCATTGCGAGATCGGGTTCTTGCCCGACGAAGCAATCCCCCAGATTTTGTTGGAAATTGCCACGGGCTGGAACCTTCGTAATTGCCGGATTGAATGACTAACATAAAATAAAAAATGATTGATTATGAAAACAGGTGGGTATGTTTATATAGTAGCAAACCCGCACCATACCGTATTATATACGGGCGTAACTTCTGATCTGAAAATAAGGATATGGCAGCACATTAATAAAGAGTTTCCAAAAAGTTTTACAGAAAAATATAATTGTGTGAAATTAGTTTGGTATGATGAGTACCCGAATATAGCTGATGCGATAGAACGTGAAAAACAGGTAAAGGCAGGGAGCCGTGAAAACAAAGAAAAACTAATAAACGAAATGAATCCATATTGGAGCAATTTATGGGAGATAGTCAGTCAATGGTAGCATCACTGTCATTGTATTCGCAGCGTATGCTTGGCGAAGCAAACTTTCTGATATTTCGGAAACATGCTGTAAATGCAGGGGATTGCCACGGGCACGAACCCTCGCAATGACAAATGCAAGAGCCCGGCAATGACAAACCATGGTCATTGCGAGATCGGGTTCTTGCCCGACGTGGCAATCTCCCCGGAGTGCAGGGGATTTCCACGGGCAAGAACCCTCGCAATGACAAGAATAGATATGCCTGACTAACTGCTAAACAAACGATAGGAGAACAAAAACGAATGTACATTTCAAATAAAAAAATATTTACACACAGCATTGTACTTTTAGCAATGGTGGCACTGTTAGGTACAAACTGCCACCATACCAAAAGTCCCAAAGTACCGTCCATCTTTACTTTGCTGGATGATAACCGTACCGGCCTGCATTTTACAAACAAGCTTACACCCACATCGCAGTTCAACATGTTCAACTACATGTACTTCTACAATGGCGCCGGCACGGGCGCAGGCGATTTTAATAATGACGGCCTGATCGATTTATTTTTTGCAGCCAACCAGGGCCAGAACAAATTATTTCTGAATAAAGGGCAGTTGCACTTTGATGATGTTACCAATGCTGCACAAATTCCGAAGGATAGTAGTTGGAGTACTGGTGTATCAGTGGTGGACATCAACAACGATGGCCTGCTGGATATATACGTTTGCAAAGTAGGTAATTATGAAGTGTTGCATGGTAAAAATCAGTTATTGGTTTGTACCGGTATTGATAAGGCTGGCATTCCGCACTACCGGGATGAAGCTGCTGAATACAAACTTGATTTTTCCGGCTTTAGTACGCAGGCAGTTTTTTTCGACTATGATATGGATGGTGATCTGGATATGTTTTTACTGAACCATTCCGTACACCAGAACGGCACTTTTGCACCCCGGAAACAATTTCTCGGCACTTATCATCCATTGAGCGGCGATCGTATGTACCGCAACGACGGACCGTTGGTTTCCCCCCGTGAGGGGGGACGGAAGGGGGGCGGGGGCTTCACCGATGTTACCAAAGCCAGTGGCATCAACAGTTCTGCTATCAGCTATGGATTAGGTGTTGCCGTTGCCGACATTAATCTGGACGGATGGCCCGACTTGTATGTGGGCAACGACTTTCATGAAAATGATTACCTGTACATTAATAAAAAAGACGGCACGTTTGCAGATGATAACGAAGCCTGCCTGATGCATACCAGCCAGTTTACCATGGGTGTTGACGTAGCCGATGTAAGCAATGATGGCTACCCCGAAATTATATCTATGGATATGCTGCCCTCCGATCCGTATATTTTAAAACGGTCGCTGGGTGAAGACGAGTACGATATTTTTTATCACAAAATTTCGGTAGGATATACGTACCAGTATACCCGCAATAATTTGCAATATAACCGGCGCAATTCTATGTTCAGCGAGTCGGCTCTTTTTTCGGGTATATCGGCAACCGACTGGAGCTGGGCGCCGCTTTGGATGGATTTTGATAACGACGGTCAAAAAGATCTATTTATCTCCAACGGCATTCCCAAACGGATGAACGATATGGATTATGTGAACTTTATTTCAAACGATGAGGTTCAGCAGCAATTCCGGAATAATAAGGTGAATGATAAAAGCATGGGCCTGGTGAATAGATTTCCGGAAATAAAAATTCCGAATAAGTTTTATAGAAATACCGGTGGGCTCCAGTTTGAGGATATGGCTGCCGGCATTGAAAATAACGCACCCAACTATAGCAACGGCGCTGTATATGCCGACCTGGATAATGATGGTGACCTGGACGTAGTGGTAAATAATATCAGCGACCCGGTACAGATATACGAAAATAAAAGCAATGATGCAAAAAAGAAACCGTTTACTTCCATTACCCTGAAAGGCCCTGAAAAAAATATACATGCCATTGGTGCCAAAATTATTTTGTTTGCCAATGGTGGTATCCGCACGTACGAAAATAATCCGGCAAAAGGTTTCCAGTCCAGCATGTCGCTGCCCATCCACATTGGGCTGTACAACACAAAAATAGATTCTGCTTTTATTGTGTGGCCTGATAACCGATTTCAGCCGTTGACCCTACAACTGAACAAGCGGGACACCATTTCTTACCAGCAGGATCTGCCAAAGTTTGATTATACAAAAATTACCTCTTTTAATCCTTCGCACACAAAACCGGTAGAAAATCTAACAGCATCAAGTGGTCTTCATTACCGCCATCAGGAAAACCCTTTTGTGGAGTTCAACCGGGAATTATTAATTCCACACATGGTATCTACCGAGGGGCCGGCACTGGCTGTTGCCGATATTAACCACGATGGTTTGGAAGACGTATTTGTGGGATCTGCCAAAACCTTTCAGAAAGGTGTTTTTTTACAACAGCCCAATGGCAAATTTATAGCTGCTCCTCAGCCCGATATGGTGTTGGATAGTATGTGCGAAGATGTAGATGCAGTATGGGCCGATGTAAACAATGATACGTATCCCGATTTAATTGTTGCTACCGGCGGCAATGAGTATTATGGTAACGACTGGCACCTGCTGCCACGGGTATATCTCAACGATGGACAGGCACATTTTAAAAAATCAACAAATGCATTTACCAATCTATATGAAACCTATTCCTGTGTAGCGCCTTACGATTTTAACGGCGATGGCTTTATTGATTTATTCATTGGCGGAAGAGCCGTGCCCTGGGAATATGGAAAGATTCCCCATTCTCACTTATTGCAAAATGATGGCACCGGAAAATTTACAGATGTAACAGATACCTATGCAAAAGATCTGGTGGAAATTGGTATGGTTACCAGCGGTGTTTGGAACGACATAGATAAAGATGGCGATAAGGATTTAATTGTAAGCTGTGAGTGGGGAGGCATTAGCATTTTTGTTAATAATAAAGGTAGCTTCACTAAAAAAACAGCGACAGATAAGAACGGTTGGTGGTGTTCAGTATTACCGGTTGATGTAGATGGGGATGGCGATATAGACTTAATTGCAGGCAACCTGGGATTGAACAGCCGGTTGAAAGCATCGGCAGCGCAGCCGGTAAAAATGTATTACAACGATTTTGACGACAATGGGAAGAAAGAGCAGGTGCTTACTTATTTTGTAAATGGCCGGGAATTGCCTTTTGCTAATAAGGATGAATTGCAGCGGCAGATGCCGGTTATCAAAAAAAAGTTTTTATATGCCGGCGACTTTGCCAATGCAACCATTGAGGATATTTTTTCGGCGGAAAAGCTACAGGAGAGCCAGTTGTTTACAGCTGATTATTTTAGCAATGCCGTACTCATTAATGATGGCCACATGAACTTTACTACCACGGCTTTGCCCTGGGAGGCACAACTAAGCTGCTATCGGGATGCCGTGGTGGTAAATGCAAATGGGGACAAACTTCCCGATATTTTATTAGCCGGTAATTATTATGGCAATAATATTCAGATGGGCCGCTACGATGCTGATTTTGGAACCCTGCTGATTAATAAAGGCAAAGGCAAATTTGCCTGCGAAAATCTAAATGGCTTACAGGTAAAAGGTGAAGTGAGGCACATCCGGCCCCTGATGCTGGACAACCGGCAGGCTTATGTATTGGCAAGGAATAATGACAGTACGATGGTAATTGGATTTCGACCGTAGAGACGACGGTTGTGCGTCTGAATGTATGTTTATTTAAAACCAACCCGTGAGTTATAAGCCCTTTTTATTCGACAGATATAAGCGACAAAATGAATAGCATTGCATTTAAAATATTACCGGCGGTTGAATCTTATGACCATGAGGTTAGAATTCTTATTGACGGCAATGACTTGTTAGGGGATGACTATTTAGGACTTGACCCACCTGTTTTTTTTAACCAGAACAATTTTTTTAAGACCGGTACTTTAATGATTGGTAGATGCACTTGTGGATGTGAGGGTTGTTCAGACTATCCTGTTACAGTTAATGTTGACAACGACCACATTGGTTGGACCGATAATAATGGACTTAATCTTGAATTTCAAAAAGCAGACTATGAAAAGGCTATAACAGAGACCAGAAACGATTATAGTTGGGAAGACAACAATAGACAAGTTGAGAGATTTGTATCGGAGTTACTTAAAGATACAGAGACAAAAGACAGTTATACATTTGACTGGGCATCAGCAAGAATTAAGGAAAATGCAATTACATTAAGTTATAGCAAAAACGGTGACCAAAAACTATTTGAATTACCGTGGGAAAAGCAATCAATAGAAACTGGTGTGACGAACGCAAAACATTTCTTAGAAAGCGAACTAAAACTGCGATAAAACATAACATAACGAGTGTATTGCAAATAGTTAGGCGGACCTTTTTCAGCTTCCTATCATCGGCAATATTTGTTCGGTTAGATGCATGGCGGTGCATCTCTACTAATACACCGGGTAATACAATTTCGTCGTCCATTTGCTGGTATCGGGTTGCTGCTGCCGGTTGGTAATCAATAATTGAAAAGGTATTGCCGGAACGGTCAGCTGTTTATCACTAATATATTGTTGCATTTGTGCCATTGCCTCTTCTACCCGAAACCTTCCTCCTGTAACCGTAGCCACCAACGTATTTCCCAATACCATTTTAGTAAACCTTATACTGGCATGTTCCGGTAATTCCGACGTTACGGGCAAAGCTGCCCGTAGCCAGAAACCATTTTTTACAGTTCGTTCAATATTAATCATGGGTGAATCTGCTACCGGTGTTAGCTTCTCACGGGCATAGTCTCTTAATACCTGTACTGTTTTATACATCTCATCTACTGTAGGATAATGGGTAAATGCATCTATTGTAGTAATCATATAAGGATTAGTAAACCGGACAGCCTGTATATCAATACCATAAAAGCGTTGCAGACTGCCTCCAAAAGCGGCCAGACTATCCAGCAGCGTTTGTAAATCCTTTTTTATTGCTACTGCCCGATTGTATTGTTGTATCCGGGTAAACGGATTCAGGCTGGCCTGCAGGCTGGTGGTCCATACTACCCCTATGCTGGTATCTGCAGCAGGTAATACATTCAACTCGGTTATAAAACTGTCGGTGGCTTCCCAAACCAATACCCGTGCGCCAAAGGCTTTTGTGTAGCCAACCCGATATTGTTTAGAATGATAGGTGTAAATATTATTCTGATACGTGCCCGGCCACCAGCGATGCCAGTTGGTAGCATTCGTTGCAAAATTGTCTACCGTACTAATTGGGGATTGTATTTTGGTAATTGCAGAGATGGCTAACGGATTAGGTATTAAGATAAGGGTACCTACCCAAAACAATAAAAACGCAGCAGCGGCAACAAGCAATAGTTTCTTAACCATAATGCAATGATAAATGTAAAAAAGGTGCTGTAAGGCAGTATCCGTGAAACGGAAAACATACACAAATGTTAACCTGCAAAGCCCGTCGCAAAATTCAATTAATTTCGTCTGCCCGAAATTTTCCATTCTGTAGCCTGTATGAAACAATTGCTCATTGCCTGTATCTGTAGTGTATTGCTGATTTGTTGCAAGCCGCATGATGAAGCCTATCAAACTATTCTATCCGACCCTATCCTTTATTGTAAAACGGTAAAAAAGCTGAACAACGTCGTGCTGGAAAACAATTTCGCACCTATGATTGCCGCCCGCAATTATGCCTACGCCAACATTGCCGCTTATGAAGTAATGGCCGCCGGCAGCCGCAAATACCGCTCACTGGGCGGGCAGTTAAACGGCCTGAAACCCTTACCGGTATTAGATACCGCGAATGTTGATTTTCATTTGGCAGCCATTCTTGCTTTTATAAAAGTGGGTAATGCTGTTACCTTTCCGGAAGGCAGCATGATGGCAGTGTATGATGATATAAAACACATGGCCGATAGCACCGGCATGCCGGAAGAACGGGTAGCACAATCTGTTCGTTTTTCCGATTCGGTAGTAGCACATATTATGCGGTGGAGCAAACAGGATTTTTACCTGAAAACCCGCAGTGCCGAAAAATATACTATTACGGAAGAAGAAGGCCGTTGGGTACTTACCCCGCCGGCTTATGCCCAGGCTTTGGAACCCCACTGGCGGGAGATACGTGTAATGGCAATAGATTCCTGCGGTCAGTTTATGCCGCCCCGCCCGGTACCGTACAATATAAAAGATAAAAACAGCGCTTATTACAAGCAGTTAATGACGGTAAAAGACCAGGGTGATTCGCTAAACGATGAGGAAAAACACATGGCCAATTTTTGGGACGATAACCCCTTTAAGCTGAATGTAACCGGCCATATTATGTTTGCTACCAAAAAGTTTTCGCCGGCCGGCCACTGGATGAATATTGTGGGTATTGCGGCACAAAAATCAGGCGCTAATTTTGAGAAAACGGTAGCTGCTTATGCCCTTACTTCTATTGCCTTATTCGATGGTTTTATTAGCTGCTGGGACGAAAAATACCGCAGCAACTATGTACGTCCCGAAACCGTGATTAATAAATACATCTCCCCGGATTGGCAGCCGTATATTCAAACGCCGCCTTTCCCTTCCTATCCGAGCGGCCACTCGGTTATCAGCGCTGCCGCTGCCGAGGTAATGACGAAATTTTATGGTGATAATTTTTCTTACCGGGATAGTTCGGAAGCAGAGTTTGGCATTGCCGACCGTAATTTCCCATCATTTAGAAAAGCGGCGCTGGAAGCATCGGCTTCCCGCTTGTTTGGAGGTATACACTACCCGATGGATGTAGATAACGGCACCCGCCAGGGTATAAGGGTTGGGGAGTTCATTTTACAGAAATTGAAATGGGAGAAATAAATGCAGGAGCACCTATGCTAAGGTTGCCAACTTTTAGAAAGTTGGCAACCTTCATTGAAGCAGATCGAAGTTGAAATAAAGTGAAAGGATTGACACCTACAGTTCGGTATTGGCGTTAAGCGGCTCGTTAAGAAAGTTTGCCTCCCTAACTATAGTACGATGTTAGCAATTGTATTCTTTCTTGAGTTGTGTTACACATTCCGATAAATCCTGCCTGCTGTCATTATTTGCCTCTTTTAAATACTTGGCTAATAAAGCTTTATCATTTACATATTTGTCTAGCGCAATTAAACAACCGATTTTGTGCCATTCGTTATCTATTGTCCACGATTTTTCTATTAAAGCAATTGTGTCTTTATAACCCAGTTTTACTAATGATAAAAGAGCTTGTCTTTTTGTGTACTCATCATCATCTTCATATAGCTGTAACAGAATGCCTTCAATTTCAGAGGTTAAGTAGTCAACTTTCTAAAGCACAGAGCGATTTGTGACTTGGCGTCTTCATACTCCATGTCAGTTAATGTAACTGCAACTTTTGCAAGGTCAATAAAGTCTTCATCTGTTAAGTTGCCTCTTGAGGAAATAGGTTTATTCTCTGATAGGTCAGATAGTAAGTAAGCAGTGTCCCAATCTCTGGCAATCAAATACAAAAGGTTTATTTTATCTTCTTTGTCAAGCAAAGAAATTTGGTTTGTGTCTATTAATTGGCCGAAGAAATTTCCTAAATTATTCCATTTTGGATAGGAAGGTTCATCAACTGCATTTTTTGCAATCTGTTCGTCTGTATAATTTTCTCGTCGCCATTTTTTGAAGTCATCAACATAAAATGCAAGTGTCGCTTTGTTTGTCATAAAATAGTGGCTAATGATCTTTAAACAATGGACTATTCCATAAAACACAAATTTTCATTTATTTTAAAAGCGTTTGTGCTATATATGGTCTATCCGGCGGAACTCTTAGTGTGCCGGCAAATGGGTCTATTAGTAAGTCAAGTGCTTCAAGCGGTATGCTACCAAATAGCGGTTCGGCATTGCCAGGTAGAACCAGCGCATCTGCAATCGTACTTCTGTTAAAAATCTGCACTTCAAGTCCCCGCACCATATTCAGCAGTTTAGTGCTTCCATCTGCCAACAGAACCTCATGCTTGCTTACAACCGGCAGGCCAAGTTGGTGCTGGATGTTTTCGTTAATACACATCATATATGCACCACTATCAATCAGGAATGGCACTTCCATTTTCCGCACATCCGCTTCTTTCATAAAGCCTGCCCGTAGTACGGCAAGGTCGTTGCCGTTTGTTACCAGAACATTTTGCTTAAAAACTCCCATTGTGTAAATTTAGCTCATTGGTATAATGTAGCAAATGAATGAACGGTTACATCTAAACAGGAGCTTCTCATTTTATGATTCTACAAACAACTCAAAAATTAATTTAAAAGGCATTTCCTGTGCAATGAATTCGATATTTAATCTGTCATCAATTTATTCTGAACTTAGACAACAACATTAGTGATAAAAAATGAAAAAGCTATTATCGGTTACTACGCTACTGCTTGTGTTGGCCCTGCTAATTACTGCATGTAGTAAAAACAAGGAAACGATTACAAAAAAGGAGGTCAGCGTACCACTGAATAATTGCACAGATGTAAAAACGAACTCCGGTATCCGCATCTGCTATGATTCATTAACCAACGACAGCCGCTGCCCGGAGGGTGCAGTTTGCGGTTATGCAGGATATGTAATGATCAAAGTTAGTTTTAGCGAAAATGGAAATCTGCATCGTTTTAAGATGCTTTGCCTGGCTGGAAACAGCCAGCATTATAATCAATTTGGAGCTGTAAGTGACACGTCTATCAGTGGTTATCAAATCAAATTAACGGATGTATTGCCTCATCCAAAGGTTTTGGGACCGGCTCCAACACCGGATCAATATAAAGCTGTTTTCACCATTACGCACTAATGATTATACCTGTTGTGTGAGATATACTTATAGATGAATAAGCTTAAAAAATGGCTATAAGTATTTAAATTCATTCCAATAGAAACTCCATTTTTATATAAGAATTTCTTTTTACCCGCAAACGTTTGAAAACCAATTCTGCAAAGGCAAAACACAAACTCATTCTATCTTTCTTTACATTGTAGCCTTAAACGGTTACAGCTTATGAAAAGAACAGTTATACTGTTTTTTATTTCTTCCATCTTACTTTCCTGCAACAACCCAGACACAACCCAAAAGCCGATGGCTGATTCCGCAGGCGTAGCCAATCGTAAATGGTGGAAGGAAGCCGTTGTGTACCAGATTTATCCCCGTAGTTTTAAAGATAGTGATGGCGATGGCGTAGGCGATATCAAGGGCATCATCTCCAAACTGGATTATATCAAAAGCCTTGGTGTGGACGTGGTATGGCTCAACCCGGTTTACAGTTCGCCCAATGCTGATAATGGCTACGACATCAGCAACTACCAGGATATTATGAAGGAGATGGGCACCATGCAGGACTTCGATGCCCTGCTAAAAGGTATGCACGTACGCAACATTAAACTGGTAATGGACCTGGTAGTAAACCATAGCAGTGATGAGCACGAATGGTTTAAACAAAGCCGTAGTAGCCGCACCAGCCCCTACCGCAATTACTACCACTGGTGGAATGAAGAAAAGGGAACGCCACCCAAAAGGGTTAGTTTCTTCGACGTGAAAGGCGATGCCTGGCGGTATGATTCGGCTACCAAAGCCTATTATTTACATTACTTTAGTTACAAGCAGCCCGACCTGAATTGGGAAAACCCAAAACTGCGGGAGGAGATTTTCAGCATGATGCGCTGGTGGTTCGATAAAGGCGTGGATGGTTTTCGGATGGATGTCATTCCGTTTATTTCAAAAGACACTTCGTTCCCGGTAATTATGCAAAAAGAAATAGATGAAAAATGGCGGGGCGACTGGAGTGCTTATTACGGCCATGGGCCACACCTGCATGAGTATCTGCAGCAAATGAACCAGGAAGTATTAAGCAAATACGATGTAATGGCACTGGCCGAAGCTGCCGGTGCAGGCAAAGCGGACGGGCTGGATTTTGTAGATCCCGACCGCAAAGAACTGAACATGATGTATCACTTTGAAGGCGTAAGCCTGGGATATAATACCGGCTTTTTTAAGGAAATGGATCCCAAAGGATATAACCTGGTGGAGTTCAAAAATATATACAGCAGTTGGGACAGTGTATTTGCACAAAAAGGCTGGGGCACCGTGTATCTTGGCAACCACGACCAGCCCCGGATGCTTACCCGCTGGGGAAACGACTCGCCGCAATTCCGGAATTTTTCTTCCAAACTGCTGACCACCTTCCTGCTCAGTATGCGGGGTACGCCTTATTATTTCAACGGCGACGAACTGGGCATGAACAACATTAAGTTCGATAAAATAGAAGATTACCGGGACATTGAAAGCCTCACAGAATACAATAAATTAAAAGCTGCCGGCGGAGATCTGAAGCGTTTTATTGCAGCACAAAAAATTGGCGCCAGGGACAATGGCCGTACGCCTTTTCAATGGGATGCAACTACCAATATATGGAGTTGTATGCCTATCAGTTACCCATAACAGTCAAAACGTCCGGGTACTTTCTGCAAAGGCGTTTTAAATCCCTCTTTCTGCAATTATTGACCCCATAATGTTTCTAAGAGGCTGAACCATTGTTATTATTGCAATCGGTAATCCCATCCTTCATGATGAAATTTAGGCTAAATACGTTCTGGGCAGTGGCAGTAGCGGCTATTCTGGCATCTTCCTGCACCTCTGACCAGAAAAGCCAGGAAGGCGACGTTGCGAACCAGGACATCGTCAACGCCGTCGAGCTGACCTTCCCAGAGACCAGAGTGCCCCAAGCCAATGCCGGCTATGGCAAAGTGTTAGAGATCAAATCCGACAATCCATCCGATCAGATGTATTTCTCCAAAGAGGAGAACTCGGAGTGGTACTACTTCAAGGCCTCTGGAAACGGGGACGGCTGGGTTTCGTAATCAAGCCGATGGAATCCATAAAGATTACAACTGGATCATTTACAAGAAAACAGGCACTGACTTTGCCCAGGATGTAGTCTACAAGCATATCCTGCCCTTGCGCAGTAACCTGATGAGCGGCACACCCGGTTACGACAGCACGGGCTTGAGCTGCGAGGGCCAATCAGACTTCGAAGGGCCGGAAGGCCAATCTCCCTACTCCAAGCCACTGGATGTGGATAAGGATAGCACCTACTATATCTGGCGTGAACCACGCCCACGTTGGCGGCGCGGGCTATGCCATACGCCTGTTCTATTGCGGCGCAGGCAGTGGAGAGCCTGAGCCGTATGTGGAACTGCAGGATTCTAGCTCCGGGCCGGCGTTGACGGAAACGCCTCAGGTAACCACAGTCGTCATTCCACCCCCTCCAACCCTTCCTGAGCAAGCGGCTCCCGAAGCGTTGCCCCGCCCGGCCAACGTTCCCATCATCAACAAAGACCTGCCTCCCCTGGGCCCTGATGAGGAATATATCGTCGTGCAAGGGCGCAATACGGTGTATTCCATCTCCAACTCGCACGACATGAAGGTGATCCAGCTGTTGCGCCGCAACCGCCTCACCAACAATTCCATCTTCATCGGCCAGAAGCTGATCGTAAAGAAAAAAGGGCACCAAAACCACTGAGCCGGAGGTGGCGGTAAATCCTGTGCCCACCAAGCCGGCAGAGCCTGCTAAAGTTGAAGAGAAAGAAGATGAGTCTGCGCCTCTGGCTACCAAGAATTTCAAGCCAACTTCCAGCGGTGGCCCTGCCCCGGCCGGTAGCGTAGAAGCCAAGAACGCCGTGCCCGAGGCTACACAAAAGCTGTGGGTTTACGTGAACGTGGTAAATGCCAAGAACAACAACCCGGGTCAATACGATCGTGCAGGTCATTGACGGCAAGAATACCAAACGTATTGATCGCGTGCCAAGCAACCAGCTTACCTATGTACCCATCTATGCCGAGGGCAACCGCCGGAAGATTTTTGTGATCGATGCCTTCTCTTTCCGCAAAGAGAGTTTTGAGCTGGACCTGGACAACCTGCGTAACGACTCCTCGGCCAACCAACTCGCGTTGGTGAACGATACAGTAGTTCTGAACTTCGAGCTGGAGCGCTACAAGAAGAATGACATCTTCGCCGCATACAACATCTTCTTTTACGACGATGCCTCAGTGATGCTGCCCAAGTCTAAGTTCGAGCTGGAGAGCCTGCTGGAGATGCTGAAAGAGAATCCGAAAGTAGAGATTAAAATCCACGGCCATACCAACTCCAACTCGATGGGCAAGATCATCAGCCTGGAGCAAGGCGACCATGATTTCTTCCGCCTGACGGCCAAAAACAAAGAGAGTTTCGGTACGGCCCAGATGCTATCCAAGCGCCGGGCAGAGAGCATCAAGTACTACTTGGGCTACAACGGCGTGAAAGATACACGCCTTCAGATTAAGGGCTGGGGAGGCAAGAAGATGATTTATGAGCGGGATGTGCCGCTTGCCCACAAGAACAAGCGCGTGGAGATCGAGATATTGGAGGACTAGCTCTTCTTTCCATAGACAAACTGGCGGCCCCGCGATTTTCGCGGGGCCGCTTACATTTTTGGGCTATCCATGCGTTATTCGCATAGCCTTTCTCAGCAAGCAGTTTTTTATCCCTCAAAGCGGATTTCCGCCATTCAGATATGCAGAGCCTGATCGACCTCCAGGAACCCGCCCGGCAGCGTAAGGGCCTGATCACATCAGCTGTTGCCCATGCGGCGGTACTGGCTTTTTGCTTCTTCTTCGTGCGCTGGAGCCCGCCTGATCCTCCCCTGCCCGACTATGGGGTACAGCTGAACTTCGGGGTGGATGAAGAGGGATTTGGTGACCTGCAAACGTTGGCTCCGGCTAACGAGAGCGCTAATAAAGATGCCAGCGCCGGCCCTCCGGGAAATGAATGAGCCCAAGCCGGAGCCGCAGGTAACCCCACCCGTAACCAAAACCGACGAGCCGGAGGATATCTCATCTGAGAACACACAGGATGAGAGCCCGGTGGAAGCAACGCCGCCTGTCGTCAAAAAGCAGGAGCCAGTAAAAGAGCCTGTTAAGGAGGAGCCAAAGCCTGCCCCCAAGCCGGAGCCGAAGCCATCCATACCTGCGCCCCCCGCATATACGGCAGCTACCAAAGCAGGTGGTGGTGGCACAGGCTCCGGCGCAGGCCAGGCTGGGAACAACAACGGCGACCGACCCGGCAAAGTAGGCGACCAGGGCGACCGGCGCGGCACCGTGGATGGCAAGGCACTCTACGGCAATCCCGGCAATGGCACCGGCGCGAACCTGGATCTGGCCGGTTGGAATTGGGACGACAAGCCCGACAAGAAAGACCCTTCCGACGAGAGCGGCAAGATCGTTTTCGAGATCAAAGTGGATGAGGAGGGCAACATTGCCGGTGTACGGGCCATTGAGAAGACGGTTTCGCCTGCCGTCGTGCAGTTTTACCAAAACCAGGTAGAGAACCTGACTTTCTCCAAGACACGCGACAATGCCTCTCCGGCTCCCATCTCAACGGGCCGCATCACGATCATCATTCGCTCGAAGTAAACCATGACGTACGAGGAGGCGTTGGCTGCCCTCTATGAGGCACTGCCTGCCTTCCATCGAATCGGTGCCGCTGCCTTAAAGCCCGGGCTCGAGAATACGCTAACGCTCTTGGAGCGCCTGGGCAATCCGCATCAAAATTCAAGAGCATCCACGTTGCCGGCACCAATGGCAAGGGCAGCAGCTCGCATATGCTGGCCTCCATTTTGCAAGAGGCTGGGTATAAAACAGGCCCTTTACACTTCCCCCCATCTCAAA
>CBDFGC010000039.1:0-7591 GCA_965246935.1 Chitinophagaceae bacterium
TCTTTCCACCAGGCCATTTTTTTTAGTGAATCAGCAGGGGGTTGGGCATTCGTTATCATAGCAGATAAGAATAGGAAAATGACTAAAAAATATTTTTTCATAATTTAATTAGTTTACTGCTCAATAAAAGTGAGTACACCGATAATTAAATAATTTGAACTTCTAAATTCTACCGGCAAGCCGGGATGAAGACACAAGCCAGGGCAACTTCCAAACAAACTTTAATTACAGTGCATTGAGTACGATTATAAGTTAATTTAATGCCCATCTATTCCGTCATTGCAAGGGTTCGTGCCCGTGGCAATCTCCAGGTATTTCAGGGAAGCTGATTTTCTTTTCACAATCCCGAATCAACACCCGGAGATTGCTTCGTCAGGCAAGAACCTTCCTCGCAATGACAGGAAGATGCGGTCACAATGCCTATTACTCTACCCGGAAATTGTATTTACCTGAACCAATCTTTATTACCGCCTGTCCATTTTCATACTTAATTGCTTTACTATTAATTTTATTTGTAATTGCCTTTCCGCTTTCTGTTATTCCCGCTTTTTCCATTGCCGGTAGATAAATAGTAGCTGTTGTATTCGCCGGTATCTCCACATTTAATTCAAATAGTCCATTGCTTTTTTTCCATTCACTTCGTATCATTCCATAAGGTGAGTTGTAGTTTGCTTTTGCAGAACTAACATCACCAGCGGGTTGTGGACGTATATCTATTTCTTTACAAGCTACAGCATTCTTCGACGGGCGAATACCAGCAAGTCCGCTAAAAAACCATTCTTTTAAATGGCCGAGCATCATGTGGTTGTTGGAAGCATTTTCATACGCCTGCCAGCTTTCGGTTAACGCCGTAGCACCACGTTTTAGCTGGTAGCCATAGCCCGGCACTTCGGAATTATTGTTCATGTCGTAAATTACATCACTGTGGTTGTTATCATCCAGCACCCGCAGCAAATACCGGTAGCCAATATCACCGGCACTCAGGCTATTGTTGCGGCTTCGTAATTCTTTTACAATATTAGCTACTACTGAGTCTTTGTATTGCGGCTCCACCAGGTTCATGTACACTGAAATGGCATTGGCCGTTTGGCTTCCCCGCCCATATTGCTTTGTTGTCTCATTAAAAAAAGATCTGTTATATGCTGTTTGTACTGCTGTTGCCAGTTGATCATAACCCGCCGCATCGGATGGTTTGCCCAACAGCATGGCCACTTTGCTTATAATGTTCAGGTCGTAGTAGAACATAGCGGTGGGCGTAATGCCATGCGGTGTAAGCTGCGAGGGGCCGGGTTCCTTGGGGCCAATATCATACCAGTCGCCGAGGCCGTGCGTAAGTATATTATTTTTAGATTTACTTTGAAGATAGTTGATATAATGCTGCATCATGGGATAGGCTTCCTCCAGCAATTGTTTATCGCCATACCATTCATACATGTACCAGGGCATAATAATACTGTTGCTGCCCCACTCCGGCGAATCCCTGAACGGGCCGCCAAATACCGCATATTCGGGTGCAATATCGGGTACCAGTCCATCAGCTGTTTGTGCAGCCATCATATCGTGTACTACTTTGCGACACAGGGGGGCTACATCATAATTATACCTAATGGATGGCCCTACGAGGTGTGCTTCTTCCAGCCAGCCTAATTTCTCCCGGTGCGGGCAGTCGGTAAGCACACTGCTCATATTACTTTTAATGGCCCAGTCAATCAGTACATCTGTTTTATTAAACAGGTCTTTGGAACAGGAAAATTCACCTACCCGTTCTGCGGCATTACGGGTATGCAGGCTTTTTACGGTAACAATGGTTGGTAATTTTAGTATATTTGTTTCACCGGCTGGTACGCCGCCTTCCACCTGTACATACCGGAAGCCATAATACATAAATTGTGGCTGCCAGGTTTCGGTTCCTTTACCTTTTAATGTGTAATCAAAATAAACAGGTGTACCAATAGGTTGTGTAGTGACCATTCCGTTCTTATCCAACAGTTCGGCAGGCTTTAACCGTATGGTAGCACCTCGTTTGCCGGTTACAGTAATGTGTGGAATGCCCGATGCATTTTGCCCCAGATCGTACACCCAAATACCGGGCTTTGGCTGTGTAACATTAATGGAATTAAAATTATCGAATATTTTAATTGGCGTGGCTGTCTGAGAGCTTAGCACCGGTGGCCCATCTGTTGTTACAACATTCTTCCAGGAAGCATCATTGAATGCTGCCGTGTTCCAGCCGGGCTGCTCCATCGTTGCATTGTAATCTTCGCCGCCGTAAATGCTGGAAAAAGTGATCGGGCCATGTACTGTTTTCCAGCTATCATCACTAATAATATTTTCTGATTCTCCATTGGTGTATTCCAGTAATACCCGGCAAATCATTTTCGGAAATCCATACGCTAACTGTAGTTTACGGTAGCGGTCGCCGGGTATAAAATAAAAGCCGTTTCCCAGCATGACGCCGATGGCATTGCGGCCCATCTTCAACTGATCCGTGATGTCAAAAGTTACGTATAAAGCTTCTTTATCATAGTTTACCCAGCCGGCATCCAGGAAATGATCGCCCGCTTTTTTGCCGTTAATGCTCAGATCAAAATGGCCTAAGCCTGCTATAAAAACCGTAGCTTTTTTCAGTGCATTTTTGATAGTAAAATTTTTCCTGATAAGTGGAAGAATGTCTTTGATAGGTGCCCGTTTGCTTTCGGAAGTAGCAGGCCGTAGTCTCATAGAATCAGGCATGGCATCGTACGCTATCCATTGTGCTGCTGCCCAATCCGCTCTGTTCAATAGTCCCATTTGCCAGGTAGCCACACGGCTCCACGGTATGGGTGCCTGTTGATTATCCCACAACATTAGTTTCCAGTAATAAGTTTTGGCAGATTGTAGGGTTGGCCCATCATACAGCACCTGGATTGATTGATCCGATGTTACTTTTTTTGTGTCCCAGATATTGCCAATGCCTTTTTGAATCGCTGCTTTATTGTCGGCCACAATCATCCGGTAAGCGGATTGCATTACATTTCTGTGACCGGAAACTATTTGCCAGCTTAGTTTAGGGTGCATAGATTGAACGCCTGACGGATTGATAAGGTATTCGCATCGTAAATTTGTAATGTGTTGATCCTGCGAAAATGAAACTTTGGTGGTAAAGAGTACAAGGAAAATGAACAATGATGTTTTCATTACTGACTGAAATTTAAATAGGATGTTCATCATGGCTGCAAGATTTAATAAATGCAATCAAACATACAACGGGTTGAAGCCTTTGACTATAAAATCAATACACCGGATTGAAACCGTTGTTACAAAATGGATTGTTCCTATGGCACTTTGAGTGTGAAATAGAATTTTAGATCCGGCAGGCGGATGTAATACAGGTACATGATTGTTTTTCATATTTCAGCAATGCTTTTGAAGTTCAAACAACCCATCAAATTAAAAACCTCCCGGTTAGAAAACAAGGAGGTATGAAAAAACTAGCTATGAGAAAAAAAGGAGGTGATCAATAGCCTGTATTTTGCGGAAATGGACCCCTGTTTAAATCAATCTGGCTTTGCGGTATAGGCCTTAATACATGGTAGGGTTTAATGGTATTGGCTGCTTTGGCTTCATCATTATACAGCAATACTCTTTCTACTAATTTCCCGGTACGTTTCAGTTCGTACCAGCGGAATTCTTCACCTGCTAATTCTCTGGCTCTTTCGTCTAACAGGTTATCAATGGTTACGCTGGTAGCCTGTAGTTCCGTTGCATACGAAACACCGGTTGCAGGATTGTTGCCAGGCTTTGCTGCCCTTGTGCGGATGGCGTTATAGTACTGTAGTGCCTTAGCCGTATTGTTTAATTTTAAATAAGCTTCTGATGCCAGCAAATAGGTTTCTCCCAGGCGAAAAATATAGCTGTCCCTTGCGCCGCCGCCATCAGCATAAGCACTAACAAACGGATCCCGGAATTTTTTGAATTGCGGATAGCTGCGGGCACCTGAAATAAAAGGGGAGTTGCGGTACTCATCCGGATTAATCACAATATAATTTTTTGCTGCTTTTTGCGCCGGTGTAAATGCTACCGGCGGGTAATAAATCAGCGTATCGCCTACTGCATAATTTTTACCATTGAAGGAGCCGGCGCTTTGTGCTAAGATGGCTTCGTACACAATAGCACCATAGCGGCTGTCACGGGTTTTATCAAACAGGCTAAAAAAATAAGGATCGGGTGCTGCCGCAAAATTGGTTCTGCCGTATAATAAGCTACGGCCTACCAGGCCTGTATTCTGATTGTCCCACAGGAAAAGCTGATAGAGACTGCTGCCGCCGCCGTTGGTAGTAGCAGAAGTGCTGTACTGTACTGAAAAAATAACTTCGGGATTTACCTGGAAATTGGCAATGGAAGGATTAAACAAATCGCTATATACCGGTTTTAGAGAATACGTTGTGCCGGTGATCAGCGCTTCAAATAAAGTGGCGGCTGCCTGAAAATCGGCTGCAGCACCGCCGTATGGTTTATAGCCTCTTGTTAAATAAACTTTACCCAATAAATGCTGTGCGAACCCTTTGGTTACCCGGCCAAAATCGGTAGTGGTGGCGGGTAAGGTGCTGATGGCATCATTTAAATCCTGAATGATTTGCGTGTACACATCTTTCTCCGGAGTACGGGTATAAGCAAGGGTTACGCCGGTGGTACGGGTAAGCACCAGCGGCACATCGCCAAAAGTTTCAACCAGCAGGTAATAATAATAAGCCCGTAGTGCTTTTGCTTCTGCCACCCGCACACCAATGTTTACTGCATTGCCATCACCTACCTGTGTGGCCCAGTACAATGTATTATTGGCAATATTGATAGCAGTATACAATTGCCTGTAAAAATTATCTACATCGCCGGTAAAAGAATTGAGATTGTTGTTGTACAAATTCAGGCCATTGTTATCGGTAATTCCCAAACTGCTGTACACATCGGTACCCACATTAAACAATTGGTAAAAACCGGTGATGCCCCGCAAGGTTGCGTAATTAGCTTTTACCAGGTCTTCAAAACCTGATGCCGTATTATAGTAAGTTTCTGCTGTTCTGTTGGCAGGGTTACTCTCATCCGTAAATTTTTTGCACCCGGTATGTATCATTAAAGATGCAATGAAGCAAACGGATAAATATTTTTTATAGATCTTCATATTAGAAAGTTAAGTAGTTAATTACAAAACATAATTACCTGGTGTACACTTATGTGATTCTTATTTGTACCTGTGTGCCTATGTGGTTAAAAACGTGATAAAAATTATATTAAAGTGTGATGTTCAATCCCAGCATGATGGTTCTGGTCCGGAAATCCTGGTTTAAGAACGAGCTTCCGCTTGGGTTTTCAGGATCCCAGCCAATGAATTTGCTGAAGATAACAGGGTTGAATGCGTTGGCATATACCCGCAGGTTTTGCAATTTTATTTTTTGCCGTATACTTTTCGGGAACGTATATCCCAGTGTCATATTGCTGATTTTGGTATAAGACGAATTTTGCAATTGTGCCAGTCCTGCTTTTCCGGTCGGGAATTCAAGAGCACTGTTCGACCATTGGTTATTAGGATTTGTTGGCGTCCAGTAAGGGCGGTCGAAAGCACCGAACCGTGCCCGGTTTTGATCGCCGTTTAACAGTTGCTCCAGAAATACGCTGTTTTCCAAAGTGCCCTGGCGGGTGTACAGGGTAATGCTAAAATCAAAATTAGCAAAACTCATATTGCTGGTGAGGCCACCAAACCATTTTGGCATATCGCTTCCTAATATTACCCGGTCGGTGGCATCAATCTTTTTATCATTATTAATGTCCTGTATTTTGTACTGGCCCGGTTTCTGTCCGTACACAGCCGCATCGGCAGCTTCGCTGGTTTGCCACACACCATTTATTTTATAATTAAAAATAACCCTCGTTTTTTGTCCGATAAAACGGGCATTTCCAATATCATCTTTTCCATCACCATACAATTCCAGGATCTTATTTTTATTAACGGCAAAGTTGAAATTGGTAGTCCAGTTAAATGTACGGGAGCGGATATTAATGGTATTCAATCCTACTTCAATACCCTGATTGCGTACGGAGCCCAAATTAGTAACCGTAGAAGAGTACCCGTTAGCGGCCGGTATTTGCTGTGCTAAAATAGAGCCTTTGGATGTTTTCTTATACAGGTCTACCTGAAGGTTGATGCGGTTCTTGAGCAAGCCCAGATCCAGGCCGGCGTTGTATTCGTCTGTTTTTTCCCAGGTCAGGTTCTGGTTGCCAAAATTGGGTGCAAATCCGTTGGCGCCGGCGCCATTAAAATCGTATAATGTTTGACCTACGGAAGATTGCGTATTATACGGAAGGGTAGAAGAGGCATTGCCCGATTTACCATAGCTGAGTCTCAATTTGGCAAGGCTGATGGTGTTGCTGTTTTTAAGAAAACTTTCTTCGCTGGCTATCCACGCAAAAGCACCGGAAGGGAAATAGCCTCTTTTATGGCCGGGAGCAAATACAGAATTTTCATCGGAACGAAATGTAGCTGTAAATAAATACCGGTTGTTGAAGGTATAATTCGCTCTGGCAAGAATGGCTTCAAATGTTTGCTTGGTATATCCGCTGGCAACGGTAATTACCGGTGCAACCCCGTTAATGGTAGTGGCAGATTGCAGGTTGTACCAAAGCGAACGAAAAGGCAAACCAACCACATTGTTCGAGCTGAAATCCTGTTGATGATATTCGTAAGTATTGCCCACAATTACATCAATCTTATGCTTGCCAAACTGGTTGTTATAGCTTAGTAAATTATCCCAGGTATAATTAATCCACTGATTACTGCTGCTGGCTGCGCTGCTGGGGCGGGTGCCTAACTGTTGTTTGGTATAGGTATCATTGAACTGTCCCTGGCGCTGAAAAGTAAGGTCGGGGCTAAAGGAACTGCGGAACCGGAGCCCTTTGATAATGCCCACTTCGCCATACACATTTGGTAAAACGTGCACATATTGCTGCTGTCTTATTTCATTCCGGAAATCGAATAACGGGTTGGTAATCTGGGCTTCGCTTTCATACACAAAAAACCGTTCCGTACCGTCGGCATTGTACGGGCTGCCGGTGGGGCGCAGGCGGTAAGCACTGCGGAATGCCTCGCCGCTGGAGGGATGAATATCCGCAAAAGTGGCATAAAGGGAACCGCCGATTTTAAAAGCATTGATGGTTTTGTCGAGGCCGGCTTTCAGGGTATATTTTTTGGTATTTTCTACCTGCATGGTTCCCTGGTACAACTGGTAACCTGCTGAAATGAAATAGGTTGTTTTTTCATCGCCGCCGGAAACTGAAATATTATGATTGGACGATATACCGTTTCTTTTAATCAAATCAATCCAGTTGGTGTAGGTGCCATTCTTAATATTATTTAATTCCGTGGCCGAAAATATTTTATCGTCTGTAATTGGGGTAGCAGGATAGCCGGCCTGGGCATTAAAATAATCTCTTGCGTACGCTACAAAGGTTGGCCCGTCCATTACCGGTGGCAAATGATAGGGATTTACTACACCCACATAGCCATCGTACGAAATTTTTGCACCGCCCCTGTTGCCTCTTTTGGTAGTAATAATGATTA